>JAITLO010000037.1 GCA_031277855.1 Acidovorax sp.
TGGGATCGAGCACCGAGCTTGCCCGAAGCGCAGCGCAGGGACATGGGCAGTAGGGTCGCCTTTCTTTTGGGTACTTTGCTTTGGCGAAGCAAAGAAAAGTACCTCGCCTGCCGGGGCGAATCCCGGCCTCGGAACATCATGCTCGCGCAGTAGTGCAATTCGTCGTGAGGCTGCATCTAAGGCATGTAACTAATCAGGGTATGCGATTTTGAAAGCCTTGCCGCATCTGCAGAAGATGCTCCTGAAATAGGTGAGCCCGTAACAAGCGGGCAGGGGAACAGGACAAGAGAACAGGCAAGAAAAAAGCGGATGAGACCATCCGCTTTTTGCTGGGAGAGGCTGCCGTGCCTGAGGGGCTTATTCGGCCTCGTCCATCTGCGACTGCAGATAGTTTTGCACGCCCACTTTTTCGACCAGGTCGAGCTGGGTGTCCAGAAAGTCGATGTGCTCTTCGACCTCTTCCAGAATCTCCTGCAGCAGGTCGCGCGAGACGTAATCCTGAGCTTCTTCGCAGGTGGCAATGCCTTGCTTGAGGGTTTGCTGCGAGGCTTGTTCCAGGTGCAGATCGCAGGTCAGGGCCTCGGGCACGTCTTCGCCGATTTGCAGCTTGCCCAGGTCTTGCAGATTGGGCAGGCCGTCGAGCATGAAGATGCGGTCCATCAGCGCGTCGGCATGCTTCATCTCGCGGATGGATTCCTTGTACTCCACCTTGGCCAGCTTGCCGAAGCCCCAGTGCTTGAACATGCGGTAGTGCACAAAGTACTGGTTGATGGCGGTGAGTTCGTTTTTGAGTTGTGCCTGCAGGCAGGCTATGACTTGGCTGTCACCTTGCATGGGGGCTCCTTGTTGTCGCGGTAATGGGGGTGATTGTCGTGCACCGTCACGGTGGCGAAAGATTTGCCCCCAAGAATGCGGATGGGCTGCGTTTGATGCTGAGAAGCGTTCGCGTCCCTTGCATTTCTTTTGGGCTATGGCGGTATATTTTCGATAGCCTTAAGCAATCAACTTGATGGATTCAATTGATTGGATTTATGCAACATTTTGTCCTACACTGAGTCCCAGTAGTTAAGCAACTGCAGCCGACCATCAACTGAAAGGAAAGACATGTCCGTTTTGAACACCCAAATCAAGCCCTTCACCGCCCAAGCTTACAAGGGCGGCAAGTTCATCGAAGTGACCGAAAAAGATGTCCTGGGCAAGTGGGCCGTGTTCTTCTTCTATCCCGCCGACTTCACCTTCGTCTGCCCCACCGAGCTGGGCGACGTGGCTGACCACTACGCCGAGCTGCAAAAGCTGGGCGTGGAGGTGTACTCCGTGTCCACCGACACCCACTTTGTGCACAAGGCATGGCACGACACTTCGGACACCATCGCCAAGATCCAGTACACCATGCTGGGCGACCCCACCTGGCAAATCAGCCAGAACTTTGACTGCCTGCGTGAAGGCCAGGGCCTGGCTGACCGCGCCACCTTCATCGTTGACCCCCAAGGCGTGATCCAGGCCATGGAAATCACCGCCGAAGGCATCGGCCGCAACGCCGAAGACCTGCTGCGCAAGGTCAAGGCTGCCCAGTACGTGGCATCCCACCCCGGTGAAGTCTGCCCCGCCAAGTGGAAGGAAGGCGAAGCCACGCTGGCTCCTTCCCTGGACCTGGTCGGCAAGATCTAAGCCTTTGCCCGCTGAAAAAAAGCCCGGGCCACCGGGTTTTTTTTCAAACCGCGAATCGCAAGCTATCGAAATTTAAAACTAATAGGATTTGACTAATATGCTGGACGCCAACCTCAAAACCCAACTCAAAGCTTATCTGGAGCGCTTGCAAAAGCCACTGGAGATCGTGGCGACCCTGGACGACAGCAAGGCCGCCGGCGAAGTCAAGTCTTTGCTGGCCGACCTGGTCGCGCTGAGCGACAAGATCACCGTGGTCGAAAACAACGACCTGGATGTGCGCAAGCCCTCTTTTTTGATCACCAACCCCGGTGTGGACAGCGGCCTGCGTTTTGCCGGTGTGCCCCTGGGCCATGAATTCACCTCCCTGGTGCTGGCGCTGCTGCAAGTCGGCGGCCACCCCTCCAAGGAAGCGGCCGATCTGCTGGAGCAGGTCAAGGCCATCGACACCCCGCTGCATTTCGAGACGTACTACTCGCTGTCTTGCCACAACTGCCCGGACGTGGTGCAGGCGTTGAACCTGATGACGGTGCTCAACCCCAAGATCAGCCACACCGCTATTGACGGCGGCCTGTTCCAGCAGGAAGTGCAGGACCGCGAAGTCATGGGCGTGCCCACCGTGTTCGTCAACGGCGAGCGATTTGGCCAGGGCCGCATGGAGCTGGCCGAGATTGTGGCCAAGGTAGACACCGGTGCAGCAGCCCGTACTGCTGCCAAGATTTCCGCCAAGGAAGCCTTCGATGTGCTGGTCATCGGCGGTGGCCCTGCAGGTGCTGCGGCGGCCATCTACGCCGCCCGCAAGGGCATTCGCACCGGCATTGCGGCCGACCGCATTGGCGGCCAGATGCTGGACACCGTGGACATCGAGAACTTCATCTCGGTCAGCAAGACCGAGGGCCCCAAGCTGTCCGCCGCCATGGAAGCCCATATCCGTGACTATGAAGTCGACATCATGGGCCAGCAACGGGGTGCCAAGCTGATCCCGGCAGCCACCGAAGGCGGCCTGATCGAGGTGCAGACCGAGTCCGGCGCCACGCTCAAGGCCAAGACCGTTGTTCTCTCCACCGGCGCACGCTGGCGCAATATGAATGTGCCGGGCGAGGAGCAGTACCGCACCAAGGGTGTGACCTACTGCCCTCACTGCGACGGTCCCTTGTTCAAGGGCAAGGACGTGGCCGTGATTGGCGGCGGCAACTCGGGTGTGGAAGCCGCAATTGACCTGGCCGGCCTGGTCAAGCATGTGACGGTGCTGGAGTTTGCTGCCGAGCTCAAGGCCGACGCCGTGCTGCAGAAAAAGCTGCACAGCCTGCCCAATGTGACCGTGATTCTGAACGCCCAGACCACCGAGGTGAATGGCGACGGCAAGAAGGTCACAGGCATCACCTACAAGGACCGCACGAACGACGAGATCAAACAGATCGCGCTGGAAGGCATCTTTGTGCAGATCGGTCTGCTGCCCAACACCGACTGGCTCAAGGGCGTTGTGAACCTGACGCGCTTTGGCGAGATCGAGATCGACGCCAAGGGCCACACCAATGTGCCCGGCGTGTTCGCTGCCGGCGACTGCACCAATGTGCCGTACAAGCAGATCATCATCGCTGCGGGTGCTGGTGCCACGGCTGCGCTGTCGGCGTTTGATCACCTGATCCGGCATTGAGGCGAAGCACCCCCTGAGCCGCTTCGCGTCTTCCCCCTCTCTTTGCGCTACGCGCGGGAGGGGGACGGCACTGGCGCTTCGGGGCGGCCCTTGCGCGGTGCCCTGGTGTGGGGCGCGTCGGTTGCAGAGGCTGTGATTTTGTTGTGAAAAGCCTCTGATGCACGCTGTGTATGCAGGTGGTGCTATTGAAAAAGGACTGCCTCGGCAGTCCTTTTTTTGTGTGCTTTGCCCGTGCTGAGGGCAAGGCGGCTTATCAGTCCACCTTGATATTGGCCTGCTTGATCAGCTGGGTCCAGCGGTCGGTCTCGCTCTTCAAATGGGTGCGCAGCTGCTGGGGCGTGGTGCCCATGGCTTCGGCGCCTATGGACTCAAAGCGCTTTTTCACCTCGGGGTCCTTCATGGCCTCGTTCAGCGTCTTGCCCAGTTTTTCCACAATGGGCGCGGGCGTGCCGGCCGGCATAAAGGTGGCAAACCAGGGCGAGACCTCGTAGCCCGGCACACCGGCTTCGGCCACGGTGGGCACGTCGGGCAGCGAGGGCGAGCGGGTCTTGGTGGTGATGGCCAGGGCGCGCAGCTTGCCCGACTGCAGATGCGGGCGGGCCGAGGTGATGCTGTCGAACATAAAGTCCACCTGGCCGCCAAGCAGGTCGGTGATGGCGGGGCCGCTGCCGCGATAGGGCACGTGCAGCATGTTCACCCCGGTCATGGCGGTGAAGTTGGCGCCGGCCAGGTGGATGGAGGTGCCGTTGCCGGCCGAGGCGTAGGTCAGCTTGCCCGGGTTGGCCCTGGCCTTGGCGATCACGTCCTTGACGCTTTTGACATCGGTCTGCTTGCTGCCGGCCACCAGGATGTTGGGCACCACGGCCAGCAGGCTGACGGGCTCGAAATCCTTGATGGGGTCATAGGACAGCTTGCCGTAGAGCGCGCCATTGGTGGCCATGCCGATGGAGGTGATCATCAAGGTATAGCCGTCGGCAGGCTGCTTGGCCACATAGTCGGCGCCGATATTGCCGCCGGCGCCTGCCTTGTTCTCGATCACAAAGGGCTGGCCCAGCTTGCGGCTGGCTACATCGCCCAGGGTGCGGGCAATGGCGTCCATGGCGCCACCGGGGGGAAAGGGCACCACCCATTTGATGGGCTTGTTGGGCCAGCCAACCGCGGGGTTCTGGCTCGGGTTCTGGGCCATGGCGGGCAGGGCGCAGCCCAGCAGGGCGGCGATGGTGAGGGCCTGGGTGGCGAAACGACGTTGCATTTTTTTGTCTCCCTGAATCGGGTGTTGTGGGTGGTGAAAGCGCTGTGCCGGCCCAGAGGAGGGCCGCAGTGTAGGGGCGTGAACGCGGGAAAGAAGGCAGTTAGCTGGTGCGATGCGATCCCATGTCCACCTGCAGGGGCTGTTGGCCGGCCTTGGCACGGTCAAAGCGGTCGAGCTGGCTGGGGGACACGGTGATGCCGTAGCCCGGGCCATCGGGCAGTTGCAGTGAAAAGTCGCGTAGGGGCATTTGCGCCTCCACAATGTCGTCCACCAGCAGCTGCGGGCCGAACAGCTCGCAGCCATGGTGGGCGCCGGGCAGGGTGGCAAACACATGGGCCGATGCGGCGCTGCCGATGGAGGTCTCCAGCATGGTGCCGCCGTACCAGCCAATGTCGGCCGCCTCGGCCACGGCCGCTACCTTGCGGGTGCGCAGCAGGCCACCATGCTTGGCCACCTTGAGCGAGAACACCTGGGCCGCCTGTTCGCGCGCCAGCAGCATGGCGTCTTGCGGGGTGCACACGGTCTCGTCGGCCATGATGAGTGCGCCCTGCAGTGTTTGCGTGAGCTGGCGCAGCGCCGGCACATTCCACTTGGCCACGGGCTGCTCGATCAGGGTCACGCCGGCTTCTATCAGCTGGGGCAGGTAGCGGCGGGCGGTGTTGCCGTCCCAGGCCTGGTTCACGTCCACGGTCAGCGTGGCGCTGGCGGGCAGGCCACGCGCAATGCGGCTGACATGGGCCACATCGTCCTGCGGGGCACGAGCGCCAATCTTCATCTTGAAGATGCGGTGGCGGCCTTGCTCCAGGCGCAGCTGGGCTTCTTGCAGGTCACGCTCTACATCGCCGCTGGCCAGGGTCCAGGCCAGGGGCAGGCTTTCATGCACCTTGCCGCCCAGCAACTGCCAGGCGGGAATGTCCAGCGTGCGGGCCAGGGCGTCGATCAAGGCCATTTCCACGGCCGACTTGGCAAAGGCATTGCCCTTGCAGGCCAGGTCCATGCGCGCCAGCAATTGCTCGATATGGCCGGCCTTTTGGCCCACCACGGCCGGGGCCAGGTAATGCTGGATGGCATGGGCAATGCTTTCGGGCGATTCCTCGTTCCACGACGGGCCGCCGATGGTGGCGGCCTCGCCAAAACCGGTGGCGCCGTTGCGCAGCCACAGCTGCACGATCACAGGGCTTTGGCGCTGGATGGCGCCAAAGGACAGCTTGTGGGGGCGGATGGTGGGAATGTCCAGAATGCGGGCGTCGATCCTGTCGATGGTGAAGGCTTCGTACATGCGGTCTTGTGCTGCGAAAAAGAGAGGGGCTGTTGGCTTGTGGCCAAGCTTAGGGCCCGGGCTGTCAGCGATCTATTGATTTATTTCGCTGTAAAGCTTCGATAATTTCGAACAGTTGACCCCTGTTTTCGGAGCCCTGAACCATGGAAATTCGCCAGCTGCGCTACTTTCTGGACATTGCCCAGACCGAGCACCTCACCACTTCGGCCAAGCAGCTGTATGTGACCCAGTCCACCCTGTCCCACGGGCTGCGGCAGATGGAAGAAGCCCTGGGCGTGCAGCTGTTTGACCGCGTGGGCCGGGGGCTGAAACTGTCCCAGGCCGGCATGGTGTTCAAGGACTACGCCGCACGGGCGCTGCAGGAGCTGGAGGCGGGGCGCATGGCCCTGGCCGATCTGGCCAGCCTGCAGGCCGGGCGCCTGACCGTGGGCGTGATTCCCACCTTTTTGCATACCGTGGTGCCGGCCGTGGTGGCCCAGTTCAATGCCCGCTATCCGCAAATCCATGTGGTGCTGCGCGAGCTGTTGGCGCCCGAGATTGAATCGCTGCTGGTGGGCGGCGATCTGGACATGGGCATTGCCTTTCACCCGGCCGAGGCGGAGGGCATTGCCTCCGAGCCCCTGTTCGAGGAGCGCATGCAGCTGGTGGCCCACCCCGAGCACCCGTTGGCCCAGAACCAGACGCTGGCGCTGCAGCAGCTCGATGCTGTGCCCCTGGTGCTGCTGTCGCGCCGCTTTGCCACCCGGCGTCTGCTGGAAAGCCATTGGCAGGCCGCCGGTGTGCGGCCCCTGGTGCGGGTGGAGATGGAGTCCGTGCACTCGCTGATCGAGGCCTGCCGCTGGGGACCGCAACTGGCCAGCGTGGTGCCGGACCGCGCTGCCGCGCAAAGCGGCCATGGGCTGAGAGTGATCCCCATCGAGCCGCCGCTGCGGCGTATGGCCAGCCTGTTGTGGAACGCTCGCATCTCCCGCAGCCCGGCGGCCCAGACCTTTGCGCAGATGCTGGTGGAGCAGCTGGGATCGTCTGCCGGCAACTGAGGGTTAAAACCGCTTCTCGTGCAGAGCCATAGGGCACGTGTAGCTATCAAAAAAAGAATGGAGGCAGAGCTTGGGTGCTGAGGTGCAAACCACAGCAGCCGTTTCTTTACACAGTGTTTCTTTGTGTATTGAGAATTGTTCTCATACAATTGAGATCTCTGCCAGCCACCGGAAAGCGCTGGCCACAGCCCATGCTGATGGCCACGTACCGAAAGCCAGCGTTCACCAACGCTTGTTGATCTCTATCGAAAGAGGGTTTCGGTATGGCTTTCGCTGCTGCCCAGCATTCCGGCGCTTCGCGCACGCTTTCTCTTCATCCCCTGGCGGTTGCCAGCCTGTTGCTGTGTGCCTCGCTGGCCCAGGCACAACCAGTCGATCCGGAAACGGTGCAAACAGCCCAGCTGGCCGCAGCCGGTACACCGCGTGCCGCTGTGCTCAAGGATGTGGTGGTCAGTGCCTCGCGCGAGGAGCAAAGCGCCGATGCCCTGCCCATGAGTGTGGACGTGATCGATGCCCAGCAGATGGAGGCCGGGCAGATCAGCGACATCCGCGAGCTGGCCGACAAGCTGCCCAATGTGACCGTGCCGCGCAGCCCGGCGCGGTTTTCGCTGGCCAGCGGTGCGACGGGCCGTGACCAGAACAGCGGTTTCAACATCCGCGGTCTGGAGGGCAACCGCGTGCTGATGCTGGTCGATGGTGTGCGTCTGCCGCGCAGCTATGCCTTCAGCGCCAATGCCTTTGGCCGTGACTATCTGGATCTGGGCCTGGTGCAGCGTGTGGAAATCCTGCGTGGTGCGGTGCCTGCGCTGTATGGCTCGGATGGCATGGGTGGCCTGGTCAACTTCATCACCGTGCAACCCAGCGATCTGCTGGGCGAGGGCAAAAGCTTTGGCGGGCGCGTATCGGCCAGCTATGACGGCTCGGACGATGGCAAGCGCCTGGGCGCAACCCTGGCCGGCCGTGCCAGCCCGGAGTGGAGCTGGCTGATTTCGGCCGGCATGGGCCGCGCCCATGCGCTGGAGAATATGGGCCGCAACGACAGCGCCACGGCCCTGCGCACCACACCCAATCCCGAAACCGACAAAAGCCATTCGCTGCTGGGTCGCCTGGTCTATACGCCGTCGGCCACGCACAAACAGGTGTTCACGCTGGAGCAGGTGGACAAGCGCGCCGACTACCAAATGCTAAGCGCCCGCTCGGCCACGGTGACGGACTCGCAGTCGCGCACCGATATGAACCGCTGGCGCGCCACCTGGCAAGGCCAGTGGCAGCAGCTGGACTCGGTCCTGGCCGATGAGCTGCAACTGATGGCCAGCTACCAGAAGTCCGATGCGCGCGAATTCATCACCGAAAGCCGCAAGCCGCCCCTAGCCTACCGCGAGCGCGATGTGACGTATGATGAAGACGCGCTGCAGCTGCATGCCCAGGCCGGCAAGACATTGCGTTGGGGCGCGGCCACCAGTGGCAAGTTCAGCTACGGCCTGGACTACATGCGCAACAAGGTGGTGAACGAGCAAAACGGTATTACGCCCCCAGCGGGCGAGAGCTTTCCGCTCAAGCGCTTCCCCGACACCACCGAGACCTCGACCGCCTTGTTCGCCCAGGCCGAGCTGCACCATGGTGCTTTCAGCCTGACACCCGGCCTGCGTGCCGAGCACTACAGCATCAAGCCCAAGCAGAACGGCTTTGCCAGCAGCGTGGTCAGCAATTCGGACTCGGCCATTTCCCCCAAGCTGGGCGCCCTGCTGCAGATGACGGATGCCTGGGCCGTCTACGGCAATTACGCGGCGGGCTTCCGTGCGCCGAATGCGGGGCAAATCAATGCGTTCTTCGAGAACCCTTTGATGTCCTACCGCAGCATTCCCAATCCCAACCTCAAGCCCGAACGCAGCAACACCTTCGAGCTGGGTCTGCGTGGTCGCCAGGATGCGCTGCGCATTGATGCGGCGGTGTTCACGGGCCGCTACAAGGACTTCATCCAGGACCAGGTGCTGGTCTCCGGCCAGTATGGCAACCCGGCCAATCCCGCCACCTTCCAGTCCGTCAACATCAACCGCGTGCGCATCAGCGGCTTTGAGTTCAAGGCCGATTACGACTGGGGCAAAGCAGCCGGCGGCAACTGGCGCACGCATCTGGCCTATGGCTACACCAAGGGCAAAGACACCAACACCCAGCAAGCGCTGGACAGCATCTCGCCCCAGCAGATGGTGGTGGGCGTGCGCTACGACCAGGCGGCCTTTGGCGTGCAAGCATCGGCCACGCGCTGGTGGGGCAAAAAAGCCTCGGATGCGCCTGCCAATGCCTGGCTCAGCCCATCGGCCACGGTGCTGGACCTGAGCGCGCAATGGCGCATACGCACAGGCACCCGCCTGAACGTTGGCATCTACAACCTCACCGACAAAAAGTACTGGCGCTGGACCGATGTGCGCAGCCTGACGGCTGCCACGCAGATCGCCGATGCCTATAGCCAGCCGGGGCGCCATGTGCGCGTCTCGTTGGTGCAGGACTTTTAAAACCATAGCTTTCAGTGCCCGTGCATCAAGCGTTTGCATGGGTTCTCATTCGTTTCACCACCAGGAGCCCGCCATGCCGCAAGACGCCACACCGCACCCGCACCCGCACCCGCACCCCGCGGGCCAGGCCAGCAACCAGGACGAGGAATACCTGCTCTCCGAGCATGAAGCCGTACTGGCCGCCACGCTGGCGCTGATGACGGGCTTTGCCCATGGTTGCTGCCCGGCCCACAAAGGGCCCATGGCCGCCAAGGTGGCGGACCAGCTGAGCGCCCTGGTGAACAGCCTGCAAGGGCCCCAGCTGTCCTGCGATATGCAGGCCTTGCTGCTGCGCCTGCGCACACGCTGGACGGCCTGCGCTGCCCACTATGCCGAGCAGCACATGGACAGCCTGCGCCGCCAGTTGCACAGCCAGGCCGAAGCCGCCACGGCTGCAGCCCTGGCACCCCACCACCCCCACGCCAGCCACACCCCCGAGACGCTGTGGCATGCCCCTTTGGAGACCCTGCAATGAATACCGCCACCCTGGAGCGCCAGACGCCTTCCACCTTCAGCGATGCCGCCGCCGTGCGCACCGCCTTTGCCAGCCAGCGCGCCGCAGGCCGGCGCGCCAAGGACGCGGCCCAGGCCATAGGCCTGAGCGAAGGTGCCGTGGTGCAGGCCCACACCGGTACACATGATCAACCCATGCAGGCCACGCCCTTGCGCGGTGGGCAGTGGCTGGCGGTTTTGCAGGCGCTGGAGGCCTGTGGCCCGGTGATGGCCCTCACCCGCAACGAAACCGTGGTGCATGAGAAAGACGGCATCTACCGCAATCTGACGCAGGAAGGCCCCATAGGCCTGTGCGTCAACCCCGACATCGATCTGCGCCTGTTCTTCATGCACTGGCATGCAGGCTACGCTGTGACCGAACCCGGCCGCGGCGACAGCACCGCCCACAGTCTGCAGTTTTTTGATGCGGCCGGTGTGGCCGTGCACAAGGTCTATGCCCGCCCCGCCACCGACCTCACGGCCTGGCAGTCCCTGGTGGAGCGCTTTGCCGATGTAGGGGCCGTGCATGGCTTCACGCCCGCCGCACCGCGCGCTGCCGTGGCGCCTGATGCCAGCATCGACGCGGCCGGCCTGCGGGCTGCCTGGGCTGCTATGCAGGACACGCATGAATTCTTCGGCATGCTGAAAAAGTTCGGCTGCGAACGCCAGCAAAGCTTTCGCCTGACCCAGGGCGCGTTCTGCCAACCCCTGGCCACCACGGTGGTGACCACGCTGCTGCAGCGTGCGGCAGAGGCGGCCACGCCCCTCATGGTGTTTGCCGGCAGCAAGGGCTGCATACAGATCCACTCCGGTGCTGTGCAGCGCATCGTGCCCATGGACACCCCGGGTGCCCAGTGGATCAATGTGTTGGACCCCGGCTTCAATCTGCACCTGCGCACGGACCGCGTGCTGAGCGCCTGGCTGGTGCGCAAGCCCACGGCCGATGGGGTGGTGACCTCGGTGGAGGTGTTTGACGACACGGGCGAGGTGGTGGCCATGTTCTTTGGCGTGCGCAAACCCGGTGAGCCCGAGCTGCAATCCTGGCGCGATTTGGCGGAAAGCTTGCAATAAAGCGCCCCCAGGTTTTTCTCCCTCGCCCCCTTGGGGGAGAGGGTTGGGGTGAGGGGGCTGCACGCACAGCCCGGCGTCATGGAATAGGAAAATGAAAAAATTGAACTTGAAGCGCAGAGCCGCATTGCAGCAGCTGGTGGCAGCTACGGCGCTGGCATGGACGGGTGCGGGCTGGGGCCAGGCAACCGCTTCCAAAAAAGAGGCGGCGGCTGCAGGTGCTGCTGCCGTGGCTGCGCGCCGCATCATCAGCCTGGGTGGTGCGGTGACCGAGGCTGTCTACGCCTTGGGGGCGGAGAATATGCTGGTGGCGACCGATACCACCAGCCTCTACCCGGCTGCGGCAGAGCGCACGCCCAAGGTGGGCTATCTGCGCCAGATTTCGGCCGAGGGCGTGCTCTCGCTCAAACCCGATGCCGTGATCTGTTCCGGCGAGGCCGGCCCGGCCATGGTGCTGGAGCAGCTGCGCGCCGCAGGCGTGCAGGTGGACAAGGTGGCCGCTACCCATGACTGGGCCGAGGTGCTGGCCAAGCTGCGCATGGCGGGCCGCGCCACGGGCAGGCAGGCGCAGGCCGAGGCCCTGGTCCAGCAGCTGCAGCAACAATGGCAGCAGGTGCAGGCCGAGGTGGCCCGCGCTGCGCTGAAGCCGCGCGCGCTGTTCATCTTGGCGCATACCGGCACGCCCATGGTGGCCGGCACGGGCACCGCCGCCCATGCGCTGCTGCAGATGGCGGGTGCACAGAATGTGGTGCAGCAGTTTGAAGGCTACCGGCAGCTCACGGCCGAGGCCATGGCCGCCGTGGCGCCCCAGGTGCTGGTGACCACCACCCAGGGGCTGGAGACCATGGGCGGTGTGCAGGCCTTCTGGAAGCGGCCCGAGCTGGCGCTGACCCCGGCCCATGGCAAGCGCGCCCTGGTGGCCATGGAGGCCAACCATTTGATGGGCTTTGGCCCACGCCTGCCTTCGGCCGTGCGCCAGCTGCATGCGCAGATGCTGCAGCAGGTGCAGGGATGACGCAGGCCATGGCGGTGCCCAGGACACGGCATGGGTGGCCGGCGTGGCGCTTGCCCAGCGGGCGGTTGCGCCCCGCCGTGGCCCTGGGTGCGCTGGCCCTGCTGGCCGCGCTGACCTTGTTGTGGGCCAGTGCCCAAGGCGCTTTTGCCATTGCCCCGGCCCAGCTGCTGCGCATGCTGGGCCAGTGGTTCAGCGGCCAGGCAGGGCCCGAGGGTGCTGCAACGCAGGAGCTGGTGTTCTGGCATATCCGCCTGCCACGGCTGTTGTTGGGCGTGGTGGCCGGGGCCGGCCTGGGCCTGGCCGGGGCGCTGATGCAAGGGCTTTTTCGCAACCCGCTGGCCGACCCGGGGCTGATAGGCATCAGCAGCGGCGCGGCGCTGGCGGCGGCCTTCACCATTGTCTTGGGCCAGCATTGGCTGCCGGGCTTGCCCACGGGCCTGGGCAGCTGGGCCCTGGCCCTGTCGGCCTTTGCCGGCGGCATGGGGGTGACGGTGGTGATTTATCTGCTGGCCCAGACCCAGGGCGGTACGCGCGTGGGGCTGATGCTGCTGGCCGGCATTGCCATCAACGCCCTGGCCGCGGCCGGCCTGGGTTATCTGAGCTATGTGTCCAGCGATGAGCAGCTGCGCAATCTGCAGCTGTGGCTGATGGGCAGCCTGGGCCAGTCGCGCTGGGCCACGGTGTGGCTGGTGGGCGTGGTGGTGCTGCTGTGCGCCGTGGTGGCGCGGCGCCTGGCCCGGCCGCTGAATGCCCTGGCACTGGGCGAGGCCCAGGCCCAGTTGCTGGGTGTGCCGGTGGAGCGCAGCAAGCGCCTGGCGGTGGTGGTCACGGCCCTGGCCGTGGGGGCGGTGACATCGGCCACCGGCATCATCGGCTTTATCGGCCTGGTGGCGCCGCATGGCGTGCGCCTGATTGCCGGGCCTGACCACCGCGTGGTGCTGCCGGGCTCGGCCTTGCTGGGCGCGGCTCTGGTGGTGGGGGCCGACGCCCTGGCGCGCACCGTGGTGCAGCCGGCCGAAATGCCCCTGGGCGTGCTGACGGCCTTTGTTGGCGTGCCGCTGTTTTTGTGGGTGTTGCGGCAATTCAGGAGCGGACTGTGAATGCTTTGACCGAGGAAGAGGCCGCCATGCTGCAGGAACTGGTGCAAGCACAAGCACAAGCACAAGCACAGGCAGACCAAGACCGGGGCAGCCTGCATTGCCAGGGCCTGCAGATTGCAGCGCAACGGCAGGGCCCGGTGCTGGCCGTGGTGGATGCGCTGCTGCGGCCCGGGCGGGTGACAGCCATTCTGGGCCCCAATGGGGCCGGCAAGTCCACCCTGCTGGCCACGCTGTGCGGCACGCAGGCACCGCAGCAGGGGCAACTGCGATGGGATGGCCAGGCGCTGGCGCGCCTGCCGGCCACCCAGCGCGCCCTGCGCATGGCCGTGATGCACCAGGACACACAGCTGGCCTTTGCCTTCACCGTGCAGGAGGTGGTGGAGATGGGGCGCTACCCCCACCGCCGCAGCCCTGTGCCGGACGAGGCCGCCATCGTGCAGCACTGCCTGCGGTCCACGGGCGTGGCGGCCCTGGCCCAGCGCGAAATGGCCACGCTGTCCGGCGGCGAGCGCGCCCGGGTGCAGCTGGCGCGGGCGCTGGCCCAGCTCCACGCACCGGTCGGTGCGCTGGCTGGCAGCCGCTGGCTGCTGCTGGACGAGCCCACGGCCGCGCTGGACCTGCAGCACCAGCACCAGGCCATGGCCCTGGTACGCGCGCGGGCACTGCAGGCCGGCCTGGGTGTGGTGGTGGTCTTGCATGACCTGAACCTGGCGCTGCGCTATGCCGACGATGTGCTGCTGCTGCCCGGTCAGGGCGCTGCGGCCCAACTGGGCCCGGTGCGCGAGGTGCTGAGCCTGGACTGCATTGCCCGCGTGTGGCGCATGCAGGGCGAGTTTGCAGTCACCAGCGACGGCACGCCGCAATTCATTGCCGGTGCCTGCTGCAGCCAGCGGCCCCAGCAGGATGGCCTTGGCTGAAGAGGGGGCAACGCTGCCGTGCGCCCAGCCCCTGGTTTCCGGGGCTTGTGTAGCGCCTTGGTTCATAGCAGAGCGCAATCAGAGGAGAATCCCTGTCAGCCGGCATATGCCGAACATGACCACCACAGGCGCGCAAGCGCCCCTGCTATGCAAAATTTCTCCTCCGACCAAAAGGCCAAACTGCCTTACACCCTGCTGCTGGACCCCGAAACCGGTCGCGCCGCAGCCTACAACAGCACCAACCACCTCATCACCGACCAGGCCAGCAAGAAGCTGATCGAGTTTGCGCTGGCCAACGTCAAGCAAGATCTGGCTTTCGACGTGGAAGGGCATGCGGCAACCCCGCACCGCCGCCCACCTCCAGCCTGGGCCACACCCGAGGTGCAGGCACGCATGCGCCTGATCTGGATACAGCGCCCCGCAAGCGATGCCCCTGCCCAAGAGTGGTTGGCCATTCCCGCACGATAAAAAACCAGGGGCAGCCCGCCAGGGGGCGCATGCCAGGCGCATGTTGTGGGTAAAAACGGTTCCAGCCTTTACTCCATAGGCACTGCTTGCTCCTGATTTTGAAGAAGCCGCAGACAGAGCCCCAAAGCCCTCAAAATGTGCAACTGCCCGCGACTTTTTGAGCCCCTATGGAACACCAAGCCCCCATCTGGCTGAGCTACGGCTTTGTCTACCTCAGCGCTGCGGTGCTGGCCGTACCTCTTGCTCGGGCCCTGGGCCTGGGTGCCATCATCGGCTACCTGGGAGCCGGCATTGCCATGGGGCCCTGGGGCCTGGGCCTGGTCAGCAATGTGGATGACATCCTGCACTTTGCCGAGTTCGGCGTGGTGCTGATGCTGTTCGTCATCGGCCTGGAGCTGCAGCCCCAGCGGTTGTGGGCCATGCGCCGGCCGATTCTGGGCTGGGGCATGGCGCAGATGCTGGTTTGCACGGGCATTTTGTTTGCGGCCGGCTGGGCACTGGGTTTTTCCTGGCGCACCAGCCTGATTGCGGCCCTGGGCCTGGCGCTGTCGTCCACGGCCATCAGCCTGCAGGTGCTGGGTGAACGCAATCTGATGCGCACGCCCAGCGGCCAGGCCAGCTTTTCGATACTGCTGTTCCAGGACGTGGCGGCCATTCCCATCCTGGCCCTGATTCCGATTCTGGGTGCGGCCAAGGCCGCCGAGGCTGCGCAGGGCGAGCATCTGCTGTGGCTGCAAATCGCCAAGACCGTGGGCACGCTGGCTCTGGTGGGCTTGGGCGGGCGCTGGCTGCTGCGTCCGCTGTTGCGCTGGATTGCGCGCAGCCGCACCACAGAGATTTTTACCGCCGCTTCGCTGCTGCTGGTGATCGGCATGGCCATGCTGATGGTGCAGCTGGGCCTGTCCATGGCTCTGGGCGCTTTTCTGGCCGGCGTGCTGCTGGCTGACAGCGAATACCGCAGCGAGCTGGAAACCAATATCGAACCCTTCAAGGGCTTGCTGCTGGGCCTGTTCTTCATGGCCGTGGGCATGAGCATCGATTTTGGCGTGCTGCTGCAATCGCCCTGGGTCATGGCCGCCCTGGTGCTGGGTTTTCTGGCGCTCAAGGCCGCCGTGCTGTGGCTGCTGGCGCGCCGCATGCAACTGCCCTGGCGTGAACGCCCGGTGTTCACGCTGCTGCTGGCCCAAGGCGGTGAATTTGCCTTTGTGGTGTTCCAGAACGCGGCCCAGTACCAGGTGTTTGAACGCAGCGTGGCATCCATGCTGGTGGCGGCCGTGGCCCTGTCCATGCTACTGGGCCCGCTGCTGCTGGTGCTGCTGGACAAGCTGCTGCTGGGGCGTAGCGTGTGCGAGATGGAAGACGGGGCGCAGGGGGGCAAGGCCCAGGAAATTGCCGAGCCCCAGGATGCCCCCATCATCATTGCCGGCTTTGGCCGCTATGGCCAGATCGTGGCCCGCGTGCTGCTGGCCCAGGGTATTCCGTCCACCATCCTGGACCACAGCGTGGAAATGCTGGAGGTGGCCCATACCTTTGGCTATCGCGTGTTTTTTGGCGATGCCACACGCGCCGACCTGCTGCGCATTGCCGGCGCTGAAAAGGCCAGGATCTTGGTGATTGCCGTGGACTCGGCCGAGCAGTCCATCAAGATCGCCACGCTGGCACGCAAGCATTTCCCCCAGCTGCAAATCGTCGCCCGGGCGCGCGATATGAACCACTGGTACCAGCTGCGCGACCTGGGTGTGCAACACGCAGAGCGCGAGGTCTTCGAGTCCAGTCTGCTGTCGGCGCGCAGCGTGCTGGAGCTGGTGGGCCAAAGCCCCGAGCAGGCCCAGCGCATGACGGAGCGCTTTCGCGCCCACAACCTGGAGCTGGCCGAGCGCATGTACCCCCACCACAAGGACCGCGCCCAGCTGATCGCCGTGGCCAAGCAAGGCCGCGAGCAGTTGGTGGAGCAGATGGCCAGGGAGCGGCAGGAGGCGCAAGAGCCAGAGCAGGCAGAACAGGCAGAACAGGCAGAAGAAACCGAGGCTGCAGAGAAAGCGCCGCAGGCCGCAAAGCCAGACTGAATGGGTTTAGCGACTGCAGCTGTCGCTGCTACCGTGGCAGTCCAGTGCCTGCAGCACATGCTCCACAAAATGCCGCAGCTTGGGTAGTTGCTGCCGGTCGGGCAGATAGACCAGGTTGACGGGCCGTGGTGCAGGTACACAGTTTTGCAGCACCGGCACCAGGCGGCCGCTGGCAATGTCATCGGCCAGCAAAACCTCGGGTTGCAGAATCAGGCCCAGACCACGCAGAGCGGCCTGACGCAGTGCGGCCCCGCTGTTGCAGCGCAGCCTGGCTTGCTGAGGCCAGGGCGTTTGCGTGGCACCGTCGCGCAGCATCCAGCCAGAGCCCAGCTGCCAGACCGCATAGCTCAGGCAGTCATGCCGGGCCAGATCGGCCACGGTCTGGGGCTGGCCACGGCGTTGCAAATAGGCCGGCGTGGCGGCAATCACCATGCGGTAGGGCGTCAGCGGCCGTGCCACCAGGCCTTCATTGCCCACCGGACCTATGCGCACGGCCACATCAATCTGCTCGCCCACCAGGTCTACCAGGCCATCACCCAGCTGCAGCTCCACCTGCACCAGCGGATGGGCCAGTTGGTAGTCGGCCACCAGGGGCGCAATCACCTGGTTGCCCAGGGTCAGCGGTGCGCTGATGCGCAGCAAACCCTGGGGCGCGCTGCGGCTGCGCTCCACGGCGGACTCGGCCCAGTGCAGTTGCTCCAATACCAGGCGGCCGCCTTCGTAAAAGCTGCGGCCCACCTCGGTCAGGCTGTGCCGCCGCGTGCTGCGCTGTAGCAGGCGTGCGCCCAGCTGGGTTTCCAGTTGCTGCACATGCTTGCCCACCATGACGGCAGAGATATCCAGGCGCCGGGCGGCCTCGGCAAAGCTGCCGGCCTCGACCACGGCGACAAAGACCTCGATATTGCGCAATTTGTCCATGGATTACTAACTACCAGTTAGGAGATCAAAAACAGATTGCTACTTTATGGCATTGAAGGTTTGCAGAAAACTGTGGTCATGCGTTGCTTTGGAGCGGTTCCGAGCGCGCTGCAACCCCTCAAGGAAAGCCTTATGAAGATGCTTCTCGTCGGTGCCAGCGGCACCATTGGCCGTGCGGTACAAGCCCTGCTGGCGCCGCGCCACGACATCATTACCGTGGGCCGCAGCAGCGGCGATCTGCACGCGGATTTCACACGGCCCGAAAGCCTCACGGCCATGTTCCAGGCGGCAGGCAAGGTGGATGCCATCATCAGTGTGGCCGGCAATATGCACTTTGGCCCGCTGACCGAGATGACGGCCGAGCAGTTCAATATCGGCCTGCAGGACAAGCTGCTAGGCCAGGTACGCCTGGTGCTGGAAGGCCAGCACTGGTTGAATGACGGCGGCTCCATCACGCTCACCAGCGGCTGTGTGGCCATAGAGCCCATCCGGGACGGCGCCAATGCCACCACGGTGAATGCGGCGCTGGAGGGCTTTGTCACCGCTGCTGCGGTGGAGCTGCAGCGCGGCCAGCGCATCAATGTGGTCAGCCCCACGCTGCTGACCGAGTCGGCCCAGGCCTATGGCAGTATCTTTCCCGGCTTTGAAACCGTGCCGGCCCAGCGCGTGGCCCTGGCCTACCAGCGCAGCGTGGAAGGGGTACAGACCGGGCGGGTGTTCCGGGTCAATGGCTGAGCGCTTGCCCCCAGCGCTGGGGTTTTTGAGAGCGTGCAGTGCAGGCCGTTAAATCGTTTGCAAGCTATTTGCACGCGAAAACAAAGAGCATCCTGCACAGGATGCTCTCTTTTTTTAGCGGTTTGCAGGGCTGGTGCCGATCGTTAGATATCCACCGTGGCCGCCACCATGCGCGTGACCAGGGGGCGCACCAGCATCACGCAGGCAAAGGCGATGGGCATGGCGAACACATAGGCGCCCAGCACGCGCTGCAGATAGCCGTCGCTCAGGCCGCTGTTGATGCCGACGATGGCAGCGCACATCAGCATGGCCATGATGGCCGACATGTAAAAGGCAAACACCACGGGGGCATAGGGGCGTGGCAGTTTGCGTCGGCTGCGTGTTGCTGCGGGCCGGGAAGAGGAGGTGGATGTGTGTGTCATGTGCTTGTGTTGCTTGTTGTGCTGGGGCAGGGTGCCGCAGTTGAAGGGGCAGACTGTACGCAGGTGTTGTCCGCTGCGGTAGCGCTGTGCAGCTTGCTAGACTCGTAAGTTAAATTTACGAATTGCTTTCTCCATCCTTCATCCGATATGCCGAATCTGCGTGCCATTGAAACCTTTGTCAAAGCGCTGGAAGGGGGCTCCATTGCCTCTGCGGCACGCCAGCTGGGCATTACGCCGGCGGCGGCCAGCCAGAACATTGCCCGCCTGGAGCGTGAGCTGGGCACGCGTCTGATCACCCGTACCACGCGTTCCATGGCGCTGACCGAAGCGGGGGAGCGCTATCTGGCGCGGGTGGCGCCGGTGCTGGGTGAGTTGGAAAAAGCCCTGTCCGATCTGTCGCAGCTGCATGGCGAGCTACAGGGGCGGCTGCGCATTGCCTGCATGGCGGCTTTTGGCCGCCATGTGCTGGCGCCGCTGTTGCCGGCCTTTGCCGAGCGCCATCCCAAGCTGTCGCTGGAACTGCTGAATGTGGACCGGCAGGTGGATGTGCTCAAGGAGGATGTGGACATCAGCGTACGCTACCGCGATGTGCTGGAGCCGGGCATGGCGGTGCGCCCCCTGGTGGAGGTGCCGCGCAGGTTGTATGCATCACCGGCCTATCTGCAAGCCCATGGCAGGCCGCGCACGGCAGAGGACTTGCTGCAGCACCGCTGCCTGCTGTACCGGCGCGAGATGGATGGGCGCATCATGCGCTGGCCTTTTTACAGCCAGGGCCAGCGCGTGGACCCGCAGTTACGCATAGCCACCATTGCCAACGATATCGATGCGCTGGTGGAGATGGCCGTGGCCGGGGGCGGGCTGATATGGGCCGGTTTTTTTCTGGTGCACGAGCAGGTGCGCCAGGGGCGGCTGGTGCATGTGCCCCTGGAGCGGGCAGAGGAGGCTGAGGGGGCGGCGGAGGGGACGGACGCCAGCGCCGCGCTGCAGTTCAATGAAGAGACGCTGGACTTTTTTGCCTGCTTCCGCGACCGGCAGTATGTGCCGGCCAAGGTCAGGGCGCTGGTGGATTATTTGCTGGAGGCGCTGCCGCACCTTCCCCAGCTGCAGCTGCCACCCGCGCCGCATCCGTGATCAGTAATGCCCCAGGCGCTCGGGCAGCACTTCCTGCAAGATGGTGGTGGCAATCTCTTCGATGGACTTGGTGGTGGTGGACAGCCAGCTGATGCCGCTGCGGCGCATCATGGCTTCGGCCTCGGCCACTTCGTGGCGGCAGTTTTCGATGCTGGCGTATTTGGAGTTGGGGCGGCGTTCGTTGCGTATGGACGACAGGCGTGCGGGGTCAATCGTCAGGCCGAACAGTTTTTTGCGCAGCGGCTCCAGCGCCGGGGGCAGCTGGCGGCGGTCGAAGTCCTCGGGAATCAAGGGGTAGTTGCCCACTTTCAGGCCAAACTGCATGGCCAGGTAGAGGCTGGTCGGGGTCTTTCCCGAGCGGCTCACGCCCACCAGGATCACATCGGCGCCGGCCAGGTCGCGGTTGCTCTGTCCGTCGTCATGGGCCAGGGTGTAGTTGATGGCCTCCATGCGGTCAAAGTATTCCTTGCTGTGGCTCACGTCCGAGAAACGACCCACGCGGTGCATGGATTTTTCGCCCAGCTCGTCTTCCAGCGGCTGCACAAAGGTGCCGAACATGTCCAGTAGCATGCCTTTGCAGCCGCTTTTGAGGATTTGCTGCACCTCGGGGTGGACCACGGTGGTGAAGACGATGGGCTTTTTGCCCTCCACATCACCGGCGTGATTGATCTGGCGCACGGCCTGGTGGGCCTTGTCGGCGGAGTCCACAAAGGGAATGCGCACCAGACGCGGCTTGATGTTGAACTGGGTCATCAGGGCCGAGCCGAAGGTCTCGGCAGTGATACCTGTGCCGTCCGAGACGACAAAAACGGTGCGCGTATGCATGGCAAAGTCCAATGTCAGAAAAGCAACAGCCCGCTGTCGACCTAGGCTTTGTACAGCGAGCCTACAATGGCGCCCATTATTCCCAATTTCACCCCCGCGTTTGCAGAACACCGACATCCAGAACAGCAAAGTGTGCGCTGCAAGATGTGGGGGATTGGCCGCAGGCCTGATGAGCAGGTCTGGGCGGATGAGCCGGTTTTTTAACTTTGGAGCTTCCCCATGTCTGAACGTTTTGAGGCGACCGCACTGGTCGTTCCGTTCGAAAACCTGCGCATGAGCGACGTTGAAGTCGTCGGCGGCAAGAACGCCTCGCTGGGCGAGATGATTTCCCAGCTGCCCCAGGGCGTGCGCGTGCCCACGGGCTTTGCCACCACGGCCCACGCTTTCCGCGACTTCCTGGCCCACGAAGGCCTGGCAGGCAAGATCTCCGCCAAGCTGGCCGCTCTGGATGTGGACGACGTCCGCGCCCTGGCTGCCGTGGGCGCGGAAATTCGCGCCATGGTGGAGGCCCAGCCCTTCCCTGCCGATCTGGAAGCCGCCATCCGCGCTGAATTCATCAAGCTGCAGGCCGGCAACGCCCAGGCCTCGTTTGCCGTGCGTTCCTCGGCCACGGCAGAAGACCTGCCCGACGCCTCGTTCGCAGGCCAGCAGGAAACCTTCCTCAACGTGGTGGGCATCGAAGACGTGCTGCACAAGATGAAGGAAGTGTTTGCCTCGCTTTACAACGACCGCGCCATCTCCTACCGCGTGCACAAGGGCTTTGAGCACGACGTGGTGGCCCTGTCCGCCGGCGTGCAGCGCATGGTGCGTTCCGACCTGGGCGCCGCCGGTGTGATGTTCACCATCGACACCGAGTCGGGCTTTGAAGAAGTGGTCTTCATCACCTCCAGCTACGGCCTGGGTGAAACCGTGGTGCAGGGCGCTGTGAACCCCGACGAGTTCTATGTGCACAAGCCCATGCTCAAGGCCGGCAAGCAGGCGCTGATCCGCCGCAACCTGGGCTCCAAGCTGATCCAGATGGTGTTTGCCACGCCCGAAGAAAAGGCTGCCGACGGCAAGCTGGTCAAGACCACCGACGTGGCTCCCGAGCTGCGCAACCGCTACTCGCTGACCGATGCCGAAGTGCAGGAGCTGGCCAAGTACGCGTTGGTGATCGAGCAGCACTATGGCCGTCCCATGGACATCGAATGGGGCAAGGACGGCACCGACGGCCAGCTCTACATTCTGCAAGCCCGTCCCGAGACGGTGAAGAGCCAGGCCAAGGGTCAGGCCGAGATGCGCTACAAGCTCAAGGGCACCGGCCCTGTGCTGGCCGAAGGCCGCGCCATTGGCCAGAAGATCGGTACCGGCCCCGTGCGCCTGGTGTCCGACATCTCGCAGATGGACCAGGTCCAGGCCGGTGACGTGCTGGTCACCGACATGACCGACCCCAACTGGGAGCCGGTGATGAAGAAGGCCGCCGCCATCGTCACCAACCGTGGTGGCCGTACCTGCCACGCCGCCATCATTGCGCGCGAGCTGGGTATCCCTGCCGTGGTGGGCTGCGGTGATGCCACCGAGCTGCTCAAGGACGGCACCCTGGTGACCGTGTCCTGCGCCGAAGGCGACACCGGCAAGATCTACGACGGTCTGCTGGAAACCGAAGTCACCGAAGTCACCCGTGGCGAAATGCCCGCCATCAAGACCAAGATCATGATGAACGTGGGCAACCCCCAGCTGGCCTTTGACTTTGCCCAGCTGCCCAACGAAGGCGTGGGTCTGGCCCGCCTGGAATTCATCATCAACAACAACATCGGCGTGCACCCCAAGGCCATCCTGGACTACCCCGCCGTGGACTCCGACCTGAAGAAGGCCGTGGAATCCGTGGCCCGTGGCCATGCATCGCCCCGCGCCTTCTATGTGGACAAGGTCGCCGAAGGCGTGGCCACCATTGCCGCTGCTTTCTGGCCCAAGCCCGTGATCGTGCGCATGTCGGACTTCAAGTCCAACGAATACCGCAAGCTCATCGGCGGCAGCCGCTACGAGCCCGAGGAAGAGAACCCCATGCTGGGCTTCCGCGGTGCGGCGCGCTACATCTCCGAAGACTTCGGCGAAGCCTTCCGCATGGAATGCGAAGCCCTGCGCCGCGTGCGTGAGGACATGGGCTTGACCAACGTCAAGGTCATGATTCCTTTCGTGCGTACCCTGGGTCAGGCCAAGCGCGTGACCGAGCTGCTGGCCGAGAACGGTCTGAAGCGCGGCGAGAACGGCCTGGAGCTGATCATGATGTGCGAAGTGCCCTCCAACGCCATTCTGGCCGACGAGTTCCTGGAGTACTTCGACGGCTTCTCCATCGGCTCCAACGACCTGACCCAGCTGACCCTGGGCCTGGACCGCGACTCCGGCCTGGAGCTGCTGGCCGCCGACTTTGACGAGCGCGATCCCGCCGTCAAGAAGATGCTGGAGCGTGCCATCGGCGCCTGCCTGGCGCAGAACAAGTATGTGGGTATCTGCGGCCAAGGCCCTTCGGACCACCCCGACTTTGCACAGTGGCTGTCCGACCAGGGCATTGCCTCCATCTCGCTGAACCCCGACAGCGTGGTTGCCACCTGGCAGCGCCTGGCAGGTTGATGCACCAACCGGCGCAGCATGCAGCAAGAACCATATTCTTCGCATGAGGCGCCCGTGGCGGAGGGGGGAGTCTTTCCCCCCGATCTGCACGACACCCACCACCTCTGGCTGAAAGCAGTGCTGCTGACAGTCTGGGTGGTGGTGTCATTTGGGGCCTGCTTTTTTGCGCGCGATCTGCAGGCCTGGGGGCAAGGCTGGCCCCTGGCTTACTGGATGGCCGCCCAAGGGGCAGTCCTGATGTTCATGCTGCTGGTTGTCATTTACTGTGTCGCCATGGATCAGTTTGAACGCAATGACAGTGCGCGCTGCCGCAATGTCCAGGCTGGGCAGCATGGCCGGCCCGAGTAACTCCCCCAGCAGCAGCGCCCTCTCTCCCACCTCCCCACGCTACCTCTGGCGTCTGCATCGCATGCTGGCCCTGTATGTGCTGGGCGTGCTGGCGTTTTTGGCCATCATGGTCTGGGCCGAGCAGCAAGGCCTGTCGCGGCACTGGATTGGCCCCATCTTCCTGTTTCTGACGGTGATGATGTATGCGGCCATAGGCGTGTATGCACGCACCAGCAACCCCGAGGACTATTACGTGGCAGGGCGGCGCATTCCGCCCATGTATAACGGCATGGCGGCCGCGGCAGACTGGATGAGTGCGGCTTCCTTCATCAGCCTGTCCGGTGCGCTGTACCTGCAGGGCTTTGGCGGCTCGCCCGGTCAGCCCGGGGGGCTGGCCTATCTGCTGGGCTGGACCGGTGGGTTCTGCCTGGTGGCCATGCTGATTGCGCCCTATCTGCGCGCCATGAAGCTCTACACCGTGCCGGACTTTTTCCAGGTGCGTTTTGGCGGGCGCTGGCCCCGCATCATTGCCGCGCTGGCCACGGTGATCTGCTCCTTCACCTATGTGGTGGCGCAGATCTACGGGGTGGGGCTGATTGCCTCGCGCCTCACGGGCGTGCAGTTCGAGATTGGTGTCATGCTGGGCCTGGGCGGCGTGCTGGTGTGCTCGTTTCTGGGCGGCATGCGGGCCATCACCTGGACGCAGGTGGCGCAGTATGTGCTGATCCTGCTGGCCTTTTTGATCCCGGTGTCCTGGCTGGCCTACAAGCAGCTGGGCAATCCCGTGGCGGCCATGGCCTATGGCGGGCAGCTGAGCAAGATCGCCAGCCTGGAAGAGGGCTTGCTGGACTCTGTGGCCGAGCGCGAGGTGCGCGATGCCTACCGCCTGCGGGCCGAGCGCATACAGCAAAAGCTCGACACCTTGCCCCAGTCTCTGGAGCTGGAGCGCATGGCCCTGGCCGAGCGCATACGCAGCCTGCGCGCCGAAGGCGGGGACGTGGGCCTGCTGGTGGCGGCCAGCCGGGAATATGCCGATCTGCCGCGTGATGCCGATGCGGCCCGGCTGCGCTGGAAGCAGGAGATGGCCGAGAGCCTGGAGCGCGCCAAGCCCCTGGGCGGGCTGCCGCGCCACAGCCAGCCTTTTGCGGGCGACCCGAATGGCACGCCGGCCCAGCAGGCCGAATACCAGGATGCGCGCCTGAACTTTCTGGCGCTGATGTTCTGCCTGATGGTGGGCACGGCCGGGCTGCCGCATTTGCTCACACGCTACTACACGGCGCCCTCGGTGTCGGGGGCGCGCACCTCGGTGGCCTGGACGCTGTTTTTCATCGGCCTGCTGTACCTGACGGCGCCGGCGCTGGCGGCCCTGGTCAAGTACGAGGTGCTGAACAACCTGGTGGGCGTGCGCTTTGACGAGTTGCCCAACTGGATGGGACAGTGGGCCAGGGTGGACCCCGCGCTGCTGTCGGTGGAGGACATGAATGGCGACGGCAGGCTGCAGTTTGGCGAGATCCGCCTGGGGGCCGATTTGATTGTGCTGGCCATGCCCGAGATTGCCGGTCTGCCCTTTGTGGTCTCCGGCCTGGTGGCTGCCGGAGGGCTGGCCGCCGCGCTGTCCACGGCCGATGGCTTGTTGCTGGCCATCAGCAATGCCCTGGTGCGGGATATGTACTTTCACGCCCGGCCCGGCAAAGTCACGCCGGAGCAGCGCGTGATTCTGTCCAAGTTCGCGCTGCTGGCCGTGGCGCTGGCGGCCGCCTTTGTGGCTGGCCGGCGCTCCTCGGACATTCTGCCCATGGTCACGGCCTCGTTCTCGCTGGCGGCCTCGGGCTTTGTGCCGGTGATGGTGCTGGGTATTTTCTGGCGCGGCATCACCCGCCAGGGGGCCTTGGCCGGCATGCTGGGCGGGCTGGCGGTGACGCTGTACTACATGCTCTCGCATGCCAGTCTGGTCAAGGTCTGGCTGCCCCCTGTGCTGCTGGCCGATGGGCTGTGGTTTGGCATTCAGCCGGTGTCGGCGGCGGTGTTTGGGGTGCCGGCCGGCCTGTTGCTGGCCTGGAGCGTCAGCCTCTTCACCCGTCCGAGGGGATAGCTCTTGGAATGTGCTTTTTGCTGAGGCGCCCATACAGCGCTTCATGCTTTGTTGCTGGCCCTTGCCGTATCTCGATACTGTCTGCGGGCCAGCGTCGCGCCTGAAGCGCTGTCTGGGTGTTGTGGGGGAAGCTTTAACGCCTGAGGTGCTGCCCTGGCCCGCTCTGGCATACCCTGCATGTTCAGCCCAGAAAAAAGGCGCCCTGGGGCGCCTTGATTCGGGGGCTGGAGCTTAAACGGCCAGCAGTTCCACGTCGAACTTCAGCGTGGCGTTGGGAGGAATCACGCCGCCGGCGCCGCGGGCGCCATAGCCCAGTTCGGCGGGGATGATCAGGGTGCGCTGGCCGCCCACCTTCATGCCTTGCACGCCTTCGTCCCAGCCACGGATCACCATGCCGGCGCCCAGGGGGAAGACGAAGGGGTCGTTGCGGTCCTTGCTGGAGTCGAACTTGGCGCCTTGCACGCCGTCCTGGTAGAGCCAGCCGGTGTAGTGCACGGTCACGTTCTTGCCGCGGGCGGCTTCGGTGCCTTCACCCACAACGGTGTCTTCATATTGCAGGCCGGAGGCGGTGGTGGTCAGGGCCATGGATAGTCCTCAAAGTCATCAACAAAACAATCAGGCCTGCGGGCATGCCCGGGGCCTGACGGTGAATCGGTCCGCACCAGAAGCGGGCGGCCGATGGGGAAGTGGGCTGAAGCTTACTTCTTGGCGCGTGCGGCCGCCCAGCGGGTGGCAAAAGCCTGTACGTCGCTGAGGCGTTTGAGCAGGTCGTGGCCCTGAGCGGTGACGGTATAGCCGTCGCTGCCATGTTCCAGCAGGCCGCACTCGCGCAGCTCCTTGATGCGGGTGTTCAGCGTGTTGGGGGTGATGCCGCCCACGCTGTCCTGCAGCAATCGGAAAGTCTGGGGGTGCCCGTCGCGCAGCGCCCACAGCACACGCAGTGCGTAGCGGCACTCCAGCTTTTCAAAAAGCTGGTTGATGGCGGCGTTTTCCTTGGAGCTCATGGACGCTTCTCCTTGCGCATGTTGTTGATGAGTGAAAGCACCCAGCAGGGCACTCTGTCAGGTCGAGACCAATATAGCGTGGATCGCATTCTGCTACAAGTTTGGTAGCTCGAGAGGTAGAGCATTCATGCAAACACTTCATAAAACAGGTAAAAAAGCTGCAAGTGTTGCGGGTGGGCCACGCTGCGCAAGACATTGCCTTGGGCGCTTTGCGCACAGGGGCGCGCTTTTGGGGATGCGGCGGCTTCCTAAAAGCTGGGGCCAGGCCGCTGGGCGCGATGTGGGCACTTTCTACAATTGACGCAAAGCGCCAGGTGCGTAACCCATACGCGCTGCGGCTTCCGGTGTGGCGTGGCGAATGCCGGGCCTGGCGTGCTTGTGTATTGACTGCCTTTGCCCATGACTGCTGCCCCAACCCCATCTTCTTCGCCCACCGTTCCCTCCCTGCCCTTGCAAGGCATTCGTGTGGTGGAGTTCTCCCATATGGTGATGGGGCCATCCTGCGGCATGGTGCTGGCAGATCTGGGGGCCGAGGTCATCAAGGTGGAGCCGGTGGAGGGCGACCGCACACGCCATCTGCTGGGGGCCGGGGCGGGCTTTTTCCCCATGTTCAACCGCAACAAGAAAAGCATCGCCATTGACCTGCGCAGCGGTCAGGGCCTGCAGGCAGCGATTCGCCTGGCGGCCTCGGCCGATGTGGTGCTGCAGAACTTCAAGCCCGGTGTGATGCAGAAATACGGGCTGGATTACGCCACATTGCAGCAGCTGAACCCGGGCCTGGTGTATGTGAACCACACCGGTTTTCTGCCCGGCCCCTACGAGCGCCGCACCGCCCTGGACGAGGTGGTGCAGATGATGGGTGGCCTGGCCTATATGACGGGCCGCCCGGGTGACCCCCTGCGTGCCGGCACCAGCGTGAACGACATCATGGGCGGCATGTTTGGCGCCATCGGTGCCATGGCGGCATTGATGCAGCGCGCCCAGACCGGCAAGGGCCAGGAGATTGATGCGGCCCTGTTCGAGAACAATGTGTTCCTGGTGGGCCAGCACATGATGCAGTACGCCGTCACCGGCCAGGCGGCAGCACCGATGCCGGAGCGCATCTCGTCCTGGGCCATGTATGACGTGTTCACGGCCCGCGATGGAGAGCAGATTTTTCTGGCCGCCGTCAGCGACGCGCAATGGCGCACTTTTTGCGACGCCATGGGCTATGACGATTTGAAGCACGACCCCCAGCTGCAAACCAATAACGACCGCGTGCGCGCCCGCGCCACCATGATACCGCTGCTGCGCCAGCGCCTGGCCCAGCACAAGGCGGCCGAGCTGGCGGCGATTTTTGAGCAGCACCAGTTGCCGTTTGCCCCCATCTCCCGGCCGGAGCAGCTGTTTGACGATCCGCACCTGAATGCCACCGGCGGCTTGGCCGAGGTGGTGCTGCCCGATGGCGAGCGCGCCGGCCAGACCGCACGCACCGCGCTGCTGCCGCTGCGCATGGATGGCCAGCGCCTGACCGTGCGCCACAACCCGCCCACGGTGGGCCAGCACACGGCCGAGCTGCTGCAGGGCCTGGGCTATGCAGAGACCGAGATTGCAGGGCTGATCGCTGACGGCGCCATCGCCTGAGATCGTGAACACGCTCTAAAGCGTGGGGCAACGGCTTGCCCGCGCGACAATCGCCCCATGCAAGCAACACCCCATCCGGAGCTGAGTGAGACCAGCCAGGCTGCGATCGACGCCTTTATCGAGGCCTTGTGGCTGGAAGATGGTCTGGCCGACAACAGCCTGCAGGCCTATCGGCGCGATCTGACGCAGTACCTGCGCTGGCTGCAGCAGGCGCATGCCGGCGTGGAACTGGACGCCACACAGGAGCCGCATCTGCAGGGCTATCTGGCCCACCGCATGGAGCAGCGCAGCAAGGCCACCTCGGCCAACCGCAGCCTGAGCGTGCTGCGCCGTTATTTCCAGTGGGCGCTGCGCGAGGGCCGCATCCACCAGGACCCCGTGGTACGCCTGCAGCCGGCCAAAAAGCCGCCGCGCGTGCCGCACACGCTGACGGCCGAGCAGGTGGTGCGCCTGTTGCAAGCCCCCGACTTGGGCAACCCCCTGGGCCTGCGCGACCGCGCCATGCTGGAGCTGATGTATGCCAGCGGCCTGCGTGTGAGCGAGCTGGTGGAGCTGCCGCTGTTCCAGATCGATTTGCGTGCCGGCGTGCTGCGGGTCATGGGCAAGGGCAGCAAGGAGCGGCTGGTGCCTTTTGGCCAGGAGGCCCAGCACTGGCTGGAGCAGTATCTGCAACAGGCGCGCGCCGAGCTGCTGGCCGGCCAGCACAGCGATGCGCTGTTTGTCACCCGGCGCGGCAGCGGCATGACGCGGGTGATGTTCTGGACCCTGGTGAAAAAATACGCCGCCATTGCCGGCATCACGGCGCCGCTGTCGCCACACACGCTGCGCCATGCCTTTGCCACGCACTTGCTCAATCACGGCGCCGATTTGCGCGTGGTGCAGATGCTGCTGGGCCATGCCGATATCTCCACCACCACCATCTACACCCATGTGGCGCGGGAGCGATTGCGGCAGCTGCATGCCCAGCACCACCCGCGTGGCTAGGTAGGGTGATGGCACATGATGTGCTGCGCCAACGCTGCCAAATTGTGGTGTGCAAATCGTCAGACCGGCGAAGCGCTGGTGTTGGCACCAAGGGCATCGCTGCTGCGGAAAAATCGGCCTCTTGCTATTTGTGTGTGCCCTGTTTCATGACTGATTTTTCGCGCCGGCAGTTGCTGGCTTGTGCCCTGGCGGCCGCAGTGCCCGCCACTTTCTCCTTGTCGGCCCAGGCTGCCGATGGCGCCTGGCCCAGCCGCCCCATTCGCCTGGTGGTGTCCTATCCCTCGGGTGGTGTCAGCGACAACGTGGCCCGCGCCCTGGGCGACAAGCTTTCGGCCCAATTGGGCCAGAGCGTGGTGATCGAGAACAAGGCCGGCGCCGGTGGTGCCATAGGCCTGGACCAGGTGGCCAAGTCGCAGGCCGATGGCTATACCCTGGGCTTTTCCTCCATCAGCCCGCTGGCGCTGAGCCCGCACCTGGGCAAGATGGCGTTCGATCCGCGCAAGGACATTACGCCCGTGGTGAGCGTGATGTATTCGCCCATTCTGATTTTGGGAACCAAGGCCAGCAAGGCCCCCGACTTTGCCGCGCTGGTGGCGCAGGCGCGCAAAGACCCGGGCAGCG
Organism: Acidovorax sp.; assembly: GCA_031277855.1. Lineage (GTDB taxonomy): Bacteria > Pseudomonadota > Gammaproteobacteria > Burkholderiales > Burkholderiaceae_C > Comamonas. Next base: position 29,861 of record JAITLO010000037.1, read on the forward strand.
TGCGCTGGGCCACGGCCGGCCTGGCCTCGCTGGGCCATATCGTGCTGGAGCAGCTGCGCCACCAGGCCAAGGTGGACATCACCCATGTGCCCTACAAGGGCGGCGGCCAGCAGCTCAACGATGGCCTGGGCGGGCAGTATGAAATCCTGTCCACCAATGCCAGCCCCACGGTGATGCCCCATATCCAGAGCGGCAGCTTCAAGCCCCTGGCCGTGGGCGCACCCAAGCGCCTGGAATCGCTGCCCAAGGTGCCCACCCTGGCCGAGCTGGGTTATCCCGCAGCCAACAGCAGCTCGCTGTTCGGCATTTTTGCCCCGGCAGGTACGCCCAAGCCCGTGCTGGATCGCTTGAATGCCGAAATCAACAAGGCATTGGCCGAGCCGGATATGCAGCAACGCCTCAAGGCCAGCGACAACGTGCCCACCGGTGGCAGTGCCGCCGCATTTGCACAGCAGATTGCGGCAGAGTCTGCCGAGAATGCCAAGATCATTCGTGCGGCAGGTGTGACGCTGCAGTAAGTGCCAGTCCAGCCTGATGCGATCAGGCTGCTGCAACTACTGTTGCTGCTTTCGTTTGGATAGCGGCTGACGCAATACTGATAAGCATTTGCAACGGTTTTTCTATAAACCCCAGAGCGCAAACACGCGCTTCGCAAGGACGCTCAGGCCGCCAGATTGTCCATCCAGGCCAGTGCCTGCAGGTGGGCCTGGTTGATCTGGGTGTCGCTCAAACGGGCCAGGGTGGCCGAGCGATGGTGCAGGTGCTGGCTGCGGTCCTCGCAGGCCTGCACCAGGGTCAGCAACTCTCCCAGCACGCCCTCGCGCTGCAGCAGGGCTGTGCGTACGGCATCGGGCACTTGCACCAGTTGCAGGGCGGCCTCCATGGGGATGCGCAGCATCACATCCAGCAGCGAGAACACGCCCACCACAAAGGCCTGGTCGGCCTCTTCTTCGCCCAGCAGTTGCAGGGCCAGCAACTCCATCAGCCGGCCGCGCACCACGGCGGTCTGGCCCACGGACGAGGGCAGATCGCCAAACTTGGAGGCCATCAACAGCAGGGCGGCCCAGCGGAACAGCTTTTTCAGGCCCAGCAGCAGCACGGCCTGGCGGAAAGAGGTGATCTCGCGCGCCAGCGCCAGGCCGGCAGAGTTGATCAGGCGCATCAGGTTGAAGGACAGGCCGGCGTCTTTTTTCAGCACCTCTTCGATGGCCTCGGGCTTGGCCTGCAGGCGCAGCAGATTGATCAACTGGATGGTGTAGCCCTGGGCGGGTGCCAGCATGCGGGCCTGCACCGGGGCGGGGCGGGCAAACTGAAAGCCCTGAAAACAACGTATGCCCAGCGATTGCAGCTGGGCGTATTGCTGGGCGCTGTCCACGCGCTCGGCCACGATTTGTGCGGCGGTGTGGCGCTGTGCATAGCCCACCACCACGGCCAGTTGGCCGGCGGGCAGCACGTCCAGATTGAGCTTGATGTAGTCGGCCAGCGAAAGCCAGGGGGCGTAGGCCGACTCCAGCACCTGGTGGGTAAAGGCCAGGCGAAAACCCCGTAGGCGCAAGGCCCGCAAAATGGGCAGGCGGGCCTGCACCTCGCTATTGGCGGAGGAGCCCAGGGACTCCACCTCCAGCACCACCCGCTCCGGGCTGACCAGCTCCAGCTGGCCGCTGGCCATGCTCTCGTGGGAGCATTTGACGAACAGGGGGCGAAGGCTGCCAGGGATTTCATCGCTGGCATGGGCCAGGGCGGCAAAAATCAGGCTGACATCCTGGGGGGCGCCTTGGGGGGCCGGGCTGCGTGAGCGGCTGAACAGCTCATAGGCGATGACCTCGCCTTCCAGATTCACAATCGCCTGTCGCGCAATCATGGCCCCGGATGCAGAAACGGGAGCGATGGAGGCAGAGGCGGGTGTGAGCGGAAGCGGCAGGGTCATGGAGGCAGGAGGCCGCAGCGGCGGCATGGCGGAGGCAAAAGCTGTAGCAGAAGGGCCAGACGCCGGGCATCATGCAGCACTTGTATCTGGCTTGTCGATGTTCCGTATCAAAAACCTTGCTATATCACCTGCTGCAGCCACTCCAGCTCGGCCTGGGTAAACCCCGCTTGCAAGCGGGCCTCCGTGTTGAAAGGCGGGCGCAGGCGCGGGGCTTCATAGCGTTTGGTCAGCTCCAGGTACAGGGCTTCGGGGTCTTTGCCCTGTTGCTGGCACAGCCAGCGGTACCAGTGGTTGCCAATGGCCACATGGCCCACTTCCTCGCGCAAGATGATGTCCAGAATCTCCACCGCAGCCAGGGCGTCCACGGCCTTGGTATTGCGCAGCTTGTGCTGGATTTGTGGCGTGGCGTCCAGCCCGCGTGCTTCCAGCGTGCGCGGCACCAGGGCCATGCGGGCGGTGATGTCGTCGGCGGTTTTCTCGCACATGGTCCACAGGCCCTGGTGGGCCGGGTGGTCGCCATAGTCCTGGCCATGGTGCTTGCGCAGGTGGTCGCGCAGCAGCAAAAAATGCTTGCCTTCCTCGGCCGCCACCTGCAGCCAGTCGCGGTAATAGGCTTCAGGCATGCCGGCAAAGCGCCACACAGCATCCAGCGCCAGGTTGATGGCGTTGAACTCGATATGGGCAATGGCATGGATCAGCACCGCCCGGCCTTCGGGCGTGGCCGGAGAGCGACGGGCCACCTCGGTGTGGTGGCGCAGGGCGGGGCGAGCGGGGTGGCCAGGCAGCTCGGCCGGGTCCACGGCCGGCAGCTGCGCATCGGCTGCTATGGAATACAGAGCTCGCTGCGCATGTAGATCCAGCGCTGCAAGGGCTTTTTGTTCGGGGTCGGTGAGGCGCAAGACCTCCAAGGCACGGTGGCGTAGCTCCATCTTTACAATTTTAGGTTCCACAACAAAACCAATGGAGACAGTCCCCCATGGCAATTTATGAACTGGACGGCGTAGCGCCAACGATTCCCGCATCGGCCTGGGTGGCTGACAGCGCAGAGGTGATGGGCCGGGTTGAATTGGGCGAAGACGCCAGCATATGGTTTGGGACGGTGGTGCGTGGCGACACGGACCGCATCACCATTGGTGCGGGCAGCAACGTCCAGGACGCCAGCGTGCTGCACGCTGACTTTGGCATGCCGCTGACCATAGGGGCCAATGTCACCGTGGGCCACCAGGTGATGTTGCACGGCTGCACGATTGGGGATGAATCCCTGATCGGCATCGGGGCCGTGGTGCTCAATGGGGCGAAAATCGGCAAGAACTGTCTGGTGGGCGCGGGCTCTCTGGTCACCGAGGGCAAGGAGTTCCCCGATGGCTCCATGATTCTGGGCAGCCCCGCCAAGGTGGTGCGCCAGTTGAGCCCCGAGCAAATCGAAGGCCTGCGCCAAAGCGCGCGCCACTATGTACTGAATGCGCAGCGCTTCAAAAGCGGCTTGCGCAAGCTTGGCTGAACTGCCGGGCATTTTTTGAGAAATGAAACAGCGTGTCTGAACTGCATAAATTCCTTTTCGACGGCCAGCCGGTGCGCGGCATGATCGTGCGCCTGACCGATGCCTGGCAGGAAATCCTGAGCCGCCGTGCCGGCAACACCGAAACCGGCCCCTATGCCGTGCCCGTGCGCGAGCTGCTGGGCGAGATGGCGGCCGCCGGCGTGCTGATGCAGTCCAACATCAAGTTCAATGGCGCGCTGGTGTTGCAGGTCATGGGCGACGGCCCGGTCAAGCTGGCCGTGGCCGATGTCAACTCCGACCTCACACTGCGCGCCACCGCCAATGTGCAAGGCCCGGTGGCCGAGGGCGATGGCCTGGCCGAGCTGGTGAACCTGAAGGGTGCGGGCCGCTGCGCCATCACGCTGGACCCCAAGGACCGCCGCCCCGGCCAGCAGCCCTACCAGGGCGTGGTGCCGCTGCAAGATGCCGATGGTAAGAAGTTCGCCCGCCTGCAGGACGCGCTGCAGTTCTACATGCTGCAGTCCGAGCAGCTGGACACCACCATTGTGCTGGCAGCCAACGACCAGGTGGCCGCAGGCCTGATGATTCAGCGCATGCCGGTCAAGGGCGAGGCCAATCTGGCCGGCGCCACCGAAAGCGATGCCCAGGGCGATGACCGCAACGGCTTCAACGAAGACTACAACCGCATTGCCCACCTGGCTGCCAGCCTGACGCGTGAGGAGCTGTTGACGCTGGATGTGGAAACCATCTTGCACCGCCTGTTCTGGGAGGAAAAGCTGCTGCGCTTTGCCCCCCAGCAGGACGAAGAAACCGGCCCCCGCTTTGCCTGCACCTGCAGCCGCGAACGCGTGCAGAACATGCTGCGCTCTCTGGGCCAGGAAGAGGTGGACAGCATCGTGGCCGAGCGCGGCAATGTGGAGGTGGGCTGCGACTACTGCGGCCAGCAATACCACTTTGACGCCATCGACGCGACCCGTTTGTTTGCCGATGCGGCCAAGCAGCCACCGGCTTCGGACCGGGTGCAGTAAACCGCTGCCTGTGGCCGCCAAGGCCTGCCCCTTTGGGGCAAATTTCAAGGGCCGCATGCCAGCAGGTGTGCGGCCCTTATCCCATTTCAGAAGGCGCCGTGTGAGAGCCTTGTTGACAAAGGCTGTTTTGCGCCATGAACCCTATCACCACTGTTTTGCTGCTCATTTTGTGTGCAGTGCTGTCGTTGGCCGGGACCGACCTGGTGTTGCCCGCCATTCCCCAGTTGCCGGGCATTTTTTCCAGCACCGAAGCCGTGGCCCAACTGGTGCTGGCCGCTTATGCAGCCGGCTCGGCCCTGGGCCTGCTGCTGTTCGGCTGGCTGGCTGACCACTTCAAGCGCCAGCACTTGCTGGTGAGCTCGTTGCTGGTGTTTGCCGCCGTGTCTGCGGCCTGCGTATTCGCCACGGACATCTACACGCTGATTGCCTTGCGCTTGGTGCAGGGCGCCGCATCTGCTGCGGCGCCGGTGTTTGGCCCGGGCATTATTCGGCAGCTGTTTCGCGAACAGGCTGCCGTGCGCGCCACCGGCATTCTGGGCAGCGCCGAATCGCTGAGCCCCGCGCTGGCACCCATTGTGGGTGTGGCCCTGCTGGCCCACTTTGGCTGGAGCTCATCCTTTGTGCTGCTGGCCTTGCTGGCGCTGGGCGCTGCCGCACTCATTCAGGCCCTGGGCCTGCCGCGCGAGGCCACGGCTGTGGCAGGCACCCAAGGCAGCTATCGGCAGTTGCTGGGCGACCGGGTGTATTTGCGCTATGCCCTGTCGCATGCGCTGGTGTTGGGCGGGCTGCTGACCTTTGTGCTGGGCGCACCCACGGTGCTTATCGCCACCATGGACGCCACGCTGAATGACTTCATCGTCATGCAGGTGGTGAATGTGAGCAGCTTTATCGTGGCCGCCAACCTCACCACCCGGGTATCCGCACGCCTGGGCGTGGAGCGGGTGATTCTGTGGGGCACGCTGCTGATGGCGGCCAGCGCCCTGGCCATGCTGGGCTATGGACTGCTGGGCGGGAAAGACGCCCGCCTGCTGGCCCTGCTGTTTTTGCCCATGGGCATAGGCCTTGGCCTGCGCGCGCCGCCGGGCTTTTACCGCGGCATTGTGGCCTCCGGCAGCAACCACGCCCGTGGTGCGGCGCTGATGGTTTTTCTGACGCTGATTCTCACCACCCTGGGCACGGTGGTGGCCGCCCCGGTGATCACCAGCGGCCTGGCATCGCTGCTGTCCGTGGTGGTGGTGATGTATGGGCTGGCAGTGGCGCTGCTGTGCGGCTTGCCGGTACTGGAGCAGGAAGGAGAGGTTGCGGTGGTGAGGGGCTGAAGCAGCCCTATGTGTGAGGGCCCTAGGCTGGGCGCAGTCTGTTGCCGGACGGCAGACTGATGGGGCAACGCGACAAACCTGAGGCACCCGCCAGCGGTCGCTCATGTCGGCCTGCAATCGACCCTGAGCCGCCATCCAGCGAGAAGCTCGAAAGCCTTCACTCAGCCAGGCTGCAAGTGCAGCGCCACCCGCCGTGCATTGGTCGGCATCGCCAGAAATCGCGGTTTCCTGCTGCCTCATTTCACGCGATGCAGCAAACTGTGCCATTTCATAAACAGGCGCACTGATTGCACATAGGCTTGCCCCATCCGTAGGCTATAGTGCTTGTTACAAACTCGTTCGCGGATCTGATTCAACACCCTTGTTGCGCAGGAGAGGTGGCGGGTTTCATGGCTAAATTTAGAATCTGTATCTTTATTCAGCACACCTGCTGCAGGGCTTGGCTACAACTCCCTTGCGGCATTTTGCGTGTCAATTTAGACCGCAAGCGCCAGATATGGCTTGGTGGTTGGCGCGGTCTACATTGCAATAAGGCTCAAGTGCGACGCATGCGAATCCAGAAAGTAAAAAATATCCTGTGACTCTTGTAGCTGCCTGGATTCGACGGGTCGGAAAATTGGAAGAACTGGTCATTGCAAGCGACAGCCGACTGACCGGCGGCATCGCTCTGAGCCACGCACCCAAGCTGTTTCCTCTCCAGCGGAACGATGCCGTTCTTGCGTACTGCGGCCCTACGGTTGTCGCTTACCCGATTCTTCTTCAGGTGAAGGCGAGCCTGGATGGGCATGACGAGACACGTGACCGTTTGATTGACATCGTTGATCTGAAGTCCCATATCGAAAAAGCGATTGAGGGGCTTCGCACTCAGATTCAAGATCTTCCGAGTGGGGACGGAACGAAAACGGCCTTCAAGTTCCTGTTGGCGGGGTACTCGTGGAAATTCTCTCGCTTTCGGGCATGGACGTTCAAGTATGACATCCTGAAAAAGGAGTTCAATGCGTTCTCAATGCCTCGGTCACGGTACGAATTTGAATTCATGAGTGACGAGCGTGAGAACGAACTTACTGCGAAAAGAAGGCTGCAGGACCTGCTTCGGCTTAGGAGTAAAACTCCCGCTGCGAGCCTAAACTGGGAGCCTCTCCAAGTTTTGTTCTCCTTCATCCAAGATCCCGAACAGGACGACATTGGCGGCCCTCCTCAAATCCTAAAGATCTACAAGCATGCAAATGTGATGCCTATCAATGTCTTGTGGCCAGAGGACACATGGAATGATGGCTTAAGAATCCGGAAATACAGCATTAACCACCTAGGGCGTCCGCTTTTGGACTATGAGCGTACACGCCGCCTGACTTTGGATCCCAAAGCGGGGGAAATCGTTGAGCACTGGAACGTCCGTGAGTATGCAAAGGCGTACAACGAATGCGAAGAGCGAAGACTTTCCAATCGACTCCGCGCAAAGATTGCAGCTCTATTAGAAAGAAGAAAGTCAAATCTTCTGCTTCAGTCCAAACTGAAGGCTATGGTGGTGAGTGGGGCTTCATTGTCCGAGATGAACGAAGAGATGAAGAACTGGCAGAAGGTTAGTGGAATCTTGAGCCCTAACAGGGCGGTCGACGCGGACGACCTTTCGGTCGGCTTCTCCCGTCTTCAAGCCGCCGGTCAGCTCTGACGTTGAACGTCCGCTTTTACTCGCAGCTACCGGCTGCTCTTGGCCGACTGACGACGGCCCGCTCCCGTTGACGGCCTGTCCTAAGCCGGACGCTCAAGGCACTGCACCGAAGGTCAGCTTTGCGGTGCTGCGCTCACAAGTAGTGAGGCCCGGCTTTGGCCAGAAGCTGTCCTTTGAATTTAGCCACGTTGAGATAATCAAACGATCCATAGACATGGAAAGCCTGCAGCAAAGGAGTTCAATGAAGGTCGAGATTCGAAACGAATTGCCTACAGACATTGATGCCATAGATGCCGTGACGACGGCTGCATTTCTGACCGCACCTCATACAGACCATACCGAGCAGTTCATCGTCAAGGCTCTGCGCAAGGCAGGTAAGTTGGCGGTGTCGCTGGTCGCGGAGGTCGAAGGTAATGCAGTGGGTCACGTGGCGGTATCACCGGTATCCATCTCGGACGGAACTTCTGGCTGGTATGGCCTCGGCCCGATTTCCGTATTGCCAGCTTTTCAAGGCCAAGGCATTGGTTCTCAGCTTATGCGTAAGGCCTTGTGTGTGCTGCGGGAAAAAGGGGCCTCGGGGTGTGTCGTTTTAGGTGAGCCGAGTTACTACGGACGCTTCGGCTTTCAAGCGATGCCAGGCCTCAGGTTTTCCAACGTCCCACCTGAATACTTTCAGGCGTTACCTTTCGGATCCTCTGTGCCCTGCGGCGCGGTCTTTTACGACGATTCGTTCAGCGCTCAGGCCTGAAAAGTAAAGAGTTGGTCCATTGCGGGTGTGAGGCTGTATCCGCTGCCATGACCAGAATTTCCGCGATCGGCTGGTCGTGCTATGTTTGGTGGAATTTAGAAGGAAATGAGATGACATGCCCTACCTGTAATCGTCCATATGGAGCGACTGATGTGAAGTGCCTTCATTGCGGCACAACGTTGATATACGAAGCGGAAGGCCACTCGAAAGCATACAAGCAAGCAGCAAACACGATGGACTCAAAAATGTTTGCGGGTATTGGTGCGCTTTTAGGATTCTTTTTCACCGTTTTCCTACTGAAATTTGTATTGACTTCTCTTTGGATATCTGACCGACAAATCTTTATCGCAGCTACGATTGCAGGTGTAGTTGGATCAATCATTGGGAGATTTATTCAAAGAAATAGATTGAACGCCTAATCCCAATGTGAAGCAGCCCTTCACTATATTGACTGCTTATTCAAGGTTGAACAGCGACAATCGAAAATCGTCCAGAAACGGAATTTCGCATGGCGCTGTTGTTACTATCCCGGCGAAGGAATTGGGACATGCGTATCAATTTGATAGATACACAACCTATAGGCCAATGGGATGTGAGTGAGAAAATAAGTCAGCTTGAATTTCAATTCGGGAAATTGCTGATCTATTTACAGTATCCCAAAGGAACAAGCGCATCTTCTGAGCTGCAAGCTGCTCAGATACAAATTCAGCACGTCTGGGGCGACATACAGAATGCGATTAATTTTGCTGAGACTTGGTTCCGGACGAAGCATCCAGAATTTTGGAGTGCTTGGGACAAAGCAGAAGATCCTCGATACCCATTAATTGCATATTCAATTGCTTTTTCTCTTGATGAGGATTACCCATGCTACTACATAGCCCGTGATCCGGGCTACGAATTCGAGTACTCTATTTCTGACCCATTCGACCTATGGCAGAAAGATCGCATACACATCGAACTACCTTTTTTCCCTGACACTGATGCCATTGCCGTATACCGAATCGGCAACGACCAATTCGCACTAAGCGATTCAAAGTGTGTTCCCTCTAAGAACTGGCGCTGAACGAATTTCCGCTTAGGGCCGTAAGTAAGCAGCAGCCCAGTTGCACAGGCCAGGCAGTGGGCTGCGGCCCTGGGGCGTCTTCATGAGGCAGGCGCAACCTTTTCCGCATCGATGGCCTTTTGCACCTCTTGGTAAAAGCTCTCGCGTGCTGCGGTGGCCTGGGGGTCTCGTGCGCCGCCGGACCAGCTGGCGTTGGAGACGATCACCAACTGGCGTTGGGGGTCGATGAAAATCCCCTGGCCAAAAATGCCGCGTGCCGTGTAGCTGCCATCGTCATAGGTCCACCACTGGTAGCCGTAACCGCGTCCGGGGATACCAATTTCGGTGCGCTTGGTGGTTGCCTCGGCCCACCAGCCTTCGGGCACGATGCTTTGGCCGTTGACCTTGGCGCCATGCAGGATGAACAAGCCCATGCGGGCATAGTCGCGCGGCGAGGCCTGGATGCAGCAACCACCAATCTCCTTGCCGGTTTTGCTCAAAAGCCAGGTGGCTTGCTGCTCCATGCCCGCAGGGCCCCAGACCTTCTCGGCCAGATACGTTGCCAAAGGCTTTTGTGTGGCGCGCTGCACCAGCGTGCCCACCAAATTCGACTCTCCAGTGCTGTAGAGCCAGCGGGTGCCGGCCGGCGCTGCGCGTCCCAGCTTGCGCATATAGCTCACCAGCGCTTCCATGCCGTCTTCGGGTTGGTGTTTGTTGAACTTGGTCACGTCCGAGTTGGGGTCGGCATAGTCTTCATTCCATTGCACGCCGGAGGTCATGGTCAGCAGCTGTCGTACGCTGACCTCGTCATAGGCCGAGCCTTTGAGCTCGGGAATGTAGATGCTGACCTTGTCGTCCAGGCTTTGGATGAGTCCATCCTTGACGGCTGCTCCCACCAGCGTGGAGGTAAAGGATTTGGCGACGGAAAAGCTGGTCCAGCGGCCCGTGCCATCAAAGCCCAGGCCGTAGCGCTCCAGCCGCAGCTTGCCCTCATGCACCACCAGCAGCGCAGCGCTGCGCTGACCAGCCATATAGGCATCCACATCGCTTTGAAGCTTGAGCGGCGGCCCCGGCGGCAGCGGGGAGGCGGTGCCACTGGTGGGCGCCACATGGGACTTGGCCAGCAAGGGGATGCGGTCCATTGCGCGGAAGGCGGCATCGCGCTGCGGCTGTGTCCAGAACAATACATCGCGGTTGGTGGGGGCTGTGGCCAAAAGCCCTCGCGTCTCCTTGTCCAGACTGAACCAGCCGCCTACGGCGACGGCACCCACAACGGCCAGCGTGCCCAGCACCACTTTTTTCAAAGACAAGCTCGTCTCCTTGTAGTTGGGGAAAGTCCGCCACCCAGGGCCTGGGCGGCGCGGTACATCGCATCAGTGCAGTATCTTTGGTACGGCTGCTGGCGATATAGGTATTCCACCAACTGGCTGAGCTGCAGGTGACAAGGCCTCAAGCCGGTTGCTGCTCCGGGGCGGCCAGTGCGCCCAAGAGCTTCACTACCTTGTGGGCTGTCAACTTGGCGGATTGGGGGTTCTGGCCCGTCACCAGCCTGCCGTCGACCAAGGCCTTGGGCAGAAACGGGAGCCAGGCTTTGTCGTAGCGTGCCCCACGGTGCAGGGCCTCAGCCTCGGCGTTGTAAGGCACTTGCCTGGCTACGCCGGCCAGCACCTCTTCATGCCAAGAAAAACCGGTGATATGTCGCCCGGCCAGTAGCCAATCGCCATTCGAAAGCCTGGTGTTCAGCAGGCCGCAATAGCCATGGCAGACCGAGGCCACCACACCGCCTTGTTCGTATATCGCGCGGGTGAGGTGTTGCAGTCCTTCGCTGTCGGGGTAGTCGAACATGACCGCATGCCCGCCGGTGAAGTAGATAGCATCAAAGTCGCCAGGGTGGATGTCTGCAGGCGCGGCAGTATGGGTCAGCAAGGCCATGCGCTCTGGGTCTGCCAGCCAGCGCCGGGTGGAGGCATCTGCATGGGGCCAACGCAAGGACCTGGGCTCCAGCGGTGAGACCCCACCCAGGGGGCTCACCAGGCGTTGCGCATAACCGTGCCGGGCGAAGATGTCGTAGGCGTGGCTCAACTCGGAAAGCCACAGGCCGGTGGGCTGGGCAGTCGTGCGATAGCGGTCCACATTGGAGACCACATGCAGGATACGGCGGGTCATATGGCTGGCCTTGCTCAGTGGGTGTTTCGTTGCTGTTCGGCCCGAATGTGCTCGAGCCCCTGGCGATAGCTGGTGAGCGCAAATTTCGGGAAGCGCTGCTTGAATTTGGACGAGTCGAACAAGTTGTCGTGGGCATAACGGGGCAGCAGCTCTCCAAGCTCGCGCACCTGCGGCTTGACAAGGCCTGCAGCGTTCAACATCCATTTCCTGAGCAGCTTGTAGTCGGGCGCCACGCCCCATACCTCGGATGCCAGGGCGACGAATTGCCGGTAGTACAGGCGATCATCATCGCAAGGCAGGTGCCAGGTCTGGCCAAAAGCGTCCGGCGCATTGCCCAGGGCGGCCAGAGCGCGGCTGGCGTCGGGCGTCCAGATCAGCGTGCGCAGCGTGTCGTCGCGCACGGGCACAAGCGGGGTCTTGCCGGCCAGAATACGGTCTATGACCAAGCTGTTGGTGATGCTTTGCGTCTTGCCTGGGCCATAGAACTCGGGAGCGCGGCCAATCAGAACGGGAATATCGCCCTGTGCCATGGCCTCTTGCACCATGGTGGCCATCAAGGCGCGCATACGCCCTTTGCGGCCCACGGGCTGGAAGGGAGCGTCCTCGGTCAGCAGGTGGGGGTACATATAGGTGTTGTCGAAGTAGACAAACCGGGCGCCGGCAGCACGGCTTGCATCCAGGGCGTTTTTCAGCATGGTCGGAAACTGTGCCTCCCATATGGCCGTATCGGGCGGCAGCCCCGCCGTGAAATACACCGTGCTGCTGCCGGCAACGGCCTGGGTGGTCTGCGCGGCATCCAGCAAGTTGGCGGGTGCCAGCACATCGGTGGCGTGCAGCTTGCGGGGATTGCGGCTCACCAGCCGCAGCTCGTGGGTGTAGGACTGGTGTAGTGCACGGGCCAGTTCCACGGCGATCTGGCCGGTGGCGCCCAAAATGGTTTGCATATGGCTCGCTCCTGTGGGGCCGCTTGCCAAGCGCATGCTGCGGCGCCTCCAAGTGGTTGACGTTGCGTTAACTCTAACGTTAAAGTTAACTTCAATGTCAAGCGTGGAGATGGACCAAAAATGAAAATCGGAGAACTGGCCCAGCGCAGCGGGCTGGCGGCCTCGCGCATCCGTTTTTATGAAAAAAGCGGTCTGCTCCATGGGGTGGAGCGGCGGGACAACGGGTACCGGGAATACGGCGACCAAGCTGTGTGGATGCTGGAAATCATCTCCAGCGCCCAGGCTGCGGGGTTTACGCTGGACGAGATCAAAAGCCTGCTGCCGGACGCGCAGGCCTCCTGGCAGCATGGTGCCCTGCTGGAGAGCCTGCAGCGCAAGGTGCAAGAGATTGAGCGGCTGCAAGAGCGTCTGGCCAGCAACAAGGCGCAATTGTTGGTGGCCATGGAAAGCCTGCAGCATCGCCCCGCTGACCTGGCATGCGAAGACCGCCCCGAATGGGTGCTAGAGCAGCTGCGGGCACAGCGTGGATAAGGCCTTTGAACACGTTCTTACACACGACCTGAAAAATGCATAGCGCCTACCGCATGCGCGGTGTGCATATCCAATAGATTGATTGCGTATACCAAGCGGAGCCGGGCAGTGGCTGCTATGGTTTTTTGAGTGCCCAGGGCCGGCTGTGCAGAGGCTTTACATGCTGCTGGCGGTATTGCGTGGGCGTCAGCCCCAGCAGCTTGCGGAATGCGGCGCCCATGTGTGACTGGTGGCTAAAGCCGCAGTCCAGGGCAATGTCGGCCAGGCTGGCGTGACCTGCGCGCAAGGCCGCACGCGCGGCCTGCACACGGGTTTCGACGATGAAGGCATGGGGCGTCATGCCCACCTGCCGGGTAAAGCCGCGCAGCAATTGCAGCGGCTGCAAGCCCTCGGCTGCGGCCAGTTCGGCGAGCGTGAGCGGCCGGTCGAACTCGGCATGGATGCGGTCCAGCACACGCTGGTAGAGCGCCTGCAGCGCGGGCTCTGGCCTGTGTGGCTGGGAGGCGGGAATGGCCAGCAAGGCCCAGCAGGCCTCTTCCACGGCCAGGCTATCCGGCGCAGAGCCGAGCAAGGCGCGGCGCAGGCGTTGCGAGACCGCCAGTGCCTGGGCCTGGCCGGTCCAGGTGAGGCGCTGCTGCATGCCGGTGGAGGGCGCTGCATCGTCCGCGGCCCAGCGCAGCACCAGGTACTCGCCACCCACGGGCGACTCGGAGAACACGTCCACACCGGGCGGCGTGTAAGACAGCGTCCCGGGCCAGGTGTCAAAGTCTTGGCGGCGGTCACTGCCTATGGCGTGCACACCGCATTGGCGCTCCAGCGCAATGCCCAGCGTATGCATGCGCACAGGGTCGCTGGCGCTATAGGCCTGGCGCGCCAGCAGCTCCACCTGCACAGGCGAGCCAGGCTGGGGTGTGTGCAAATGGGGGCGGTCGCGCATGCAGGAGGGCAGGAGAGGCAGTGAAATTTCATGATAGACCATGGCCGCCGCAGCCCGGACACTGCGGGCATGCAAGCCAACACCACCTTTGCCAATACCGCTTCTTTTTCGGACATGCCCCGCGTCATCGGCCTGATTGGCGGGATGAGCTGGGAGTCCAGCGCGCTGTACTACCAGCAGATCAACCAGGAGGTGCGCCGCCGCCTGGGCCCGCTGCGCTCGGCCAGGCTGCTGATGTACAGCGTGGATTTTGGCGCCATCGAGCATGCGCAGCGCGAAGGCCGTTGGGACGATGCGGCAGCCATTCTGGCCGACGCCGCGCAGCGTTTGCACCGTGGCGGCGCCGATGGCCTGGTGCTGTGTACCAACACCATGCACAAGGTGGCTGCAGCGATCACGCAGGCCGTGCCCATTCCGCTGCTGCACATTGCCGACCCCGTGGGCCGGGCCGCACAAGCCATGGGCGCCACCACCATAGGCCTGCTGGGCACGCGCTTCACCATGGAGCAGCCCTTTTTGCGTGAGCGCCTGGCGCAGCAATGGGGGCTGCAGGTGCTGACGCCCGATGCCGAGGACCGCAGCGAGGTGCATCGCATCATTTATGAAGAGCTGTGTGCAGGCGTTATTGCAACCAGCTCGCGCCAACGCTACCAGGCCATCATCCAGGATCTGGCCGCGCGCGGTGCACAGGCCGTGGTGTTGGGCTGCACGGAGATCACGCTGCTGATCCAGGCTGCCGACAGCGCACTGCCGGTGCTGGACACCACCAGGCTGCATGCACTGGCAGCGGTGGACTTTGCCTTGGGCAGCAGCGCTGCAATGCCAGAATGCAGCCCTTGTTAGCGCCGCCATAAGGAGGAATCGATGCGAACACTGGATGCGCTGCTGGATCAGAACGAGCCGGCATTGCCATTGATAGAAGCCTGGGCCCAGGACGCCAGCGTTGCCGTGGAATTGCTGCCCCCTTCTGCCGAGCGCGATGCCGTGCTGCTGGCACTTCAGGTGACCACCCGTTCTCCGTTGGGGGCGCTGGCGCATGGAACCGGTGGCATCTTGGTGGATGGCGGCTGGCTGCGCATGCTGGGCTCGGGCCATGCGCGGCTGCCCCGCCCGTTGCACCGCTGGAATCAAGGGCGTGGCCATGGATTTTTGCTGATTGCAGACGATGCCGTAGGCGGGTTTTTTGCCGTCAATGGAGGTGGTCTGGGTGAGGATGTGGGCAAGGTGCATTACCTGGCGCCGGACACCTTGGCCTGGGAGTCACTGGAGATAGGCCACACGGCTTTTGTGCAGTGGGCATTCAGTGATGGGCTGCGCGATTTTTACCGCGACCTGCGCTGGGACGGCTGGGAGCGCGATGTGGCAGTGCTGGACGGGGAGCGCTGTTTCAGCTTCTATCCTTTTTTGTTCACCGCACAGGGTGGAGTGCAAAGCAGTGCACGCAAGCCCGTGCCAGTGGCAGAGCACTATGACTTTACGCTCCGCATGGGGGCCGAAACGGGGCGTTGAAGCGCGGCCTGTGCGGCGCCGCGGGCTGTGGGCCCTCAGCCGATTTCCAGCAGTTTGCGCTGTTTGCGGGCCAGCCCGACAAAGGCCTGTGCGGCGGGCGAGAGCTTGTCAAAGCGCAGGGCTGCCAAGGCAATGTCACGGCGGCGGCGGGGTTTGAGGCTGCGGTAGACCACACCGGCGGGCGGCTCGGGCAGGGCCAGCCGGGCCGCAATGGTGATGGCATCGCCATGCGTGACAAAGCCCATCATGGAGCTGAGCTGCTCCAGCCTGAACCGGGTGTGGGGCACCGCGCCTGCGCTGGCCAGGAACTGGTCAATATGGGGGCCGGAACCTGCGCCAGTCCGGATAAAGGGCTGTGCATGAAAGTCGCTGGCAGCGATGGCGGTCTTGGCCGCCAAAGGGTGTGCCGCAGGCAGCACGGCCACCAGCTCGTCGGTCACCAGGGGCAAGGTGTCCAGTCGCTCTTCAGGCAAGACCACAAAGCCCAGCTCCACGCGCCGCTCCAGCAGCCATTGCACCACCACGCTGTCCACGGCTTCCTCGATCTGCACTTCCACCAAGGGCTGTGCGGCCTGGTAAGCCGCCATCAACCGTGGCAGCAGATGCAGCGATGAGGTGGCGCCAAACGAGGCAATGCGCAGCGTGCCCCGGGCAATACCGCGCTCCATATGGGCCTCTTGCTGCAGCGCTTCTTTTTGCTGAAGCATGTCGTTGGCACGCACCAGCAGCCTGCCGCCCACCTCGGTCAGGCTGGACGTGTTGCCTTCACGCAGAAACAGGCTGACGCCCAGCTCGGTTTCCAGCTGCCTGATGGCATGGCTGACGCCGCTTTGCGTGATACCCAGCACGCTGGCCGCCCGGGAAAAGCTGCCCAGCTTGGCCAGTACGGAAAAGATTTCCAGTTGCGCGAATGTCATGGGCAGATATCAGGAGAAATCTTCAGGTGGAGATGTCATGAGTGATTACTCATTCGACGATGAATCTTGATAAGCAGATATTAGCCCGCAATGACTATCAGCAACTTTTCTACCCACTTGGGTTTGATCGCCATGGCCGCTTTGTGGGGGGCTTCCTGGCCCTGGGGCCGCGTGGTGGCGCAGGCCATGCCCCCGCTTGCTGCGGCCTGTTTGCGCTTTCTGCTGGCCAGCGCGGTGCTGCTGTTGTGGCTGCACCGCAGTGGCCGCATGGGTGGGCTGCGGGCCCTGGCGGCGCGCCAGTGGCTGGGCCTGGCCTGTGCGTCTGCCGTCGGGGTGCTGGGCTATTCCATCTTTTTTTTGCTGGCGCTGCAGACCGTGCCTGCAGGCAAAGCCGCCATGGTGGTGGCACTCAATCCGGTGCTCACCATGCTGTTTGCCGTCTTGCTGTTTCGTGAGGCGGTGAATCGCCTGATGTGGGCAGGCCTGGTGCTGGCGGTCAGCGGGGCGTTGTATGCGCTGGGCGGCGGCTCTTTCGCCGCTTTGCAGCCTGCTTCATCGGGTGCGGGCGCACTGCTGTTGCTGGGTTGTGCGGGCTGTTGGGTGGCTTACACCCTGATTGGCAGGCTGGTGCTGGCCTCTGTGGATGCACTCACCACCACCACCGTCACAGCCGCCATAGGCGCTGCCCTGTTGCTCGTTGCCAGCCTGGTGTGGGAAGGGCCTGCGGCATGGGCAGGGCTGCCCACTGCAGACGCACATGTCTGGTACAGCCTGGTGGCCCTGGCCCTGGGCGCCACGGCCCTGGCCTATGCCTGGTATTTGAACGGGGTGCGCGTGCTCGGTGCCGGCGCCGCTGCGGCCTATATGGCTTTGGTGCCGTTGTGGGGCATGCTGTTTTCCAGCATCTGGCTGGGCGAGCCCATTACAGCGTCATTGATGGGAGGCGGGGCGGCCGCGATTGCGGGCATGCTGTTGATGAACCTGGGCCGGTGGAAGGCGGGGAGGCTGGAGGTGTTGAGGAAGGGGTGAGAGGGTGCGGCCAGAAGCAGAATGTGGAGCCGCTTTGATTCACTCTAAGCGAGATAGCTCTTCTTCAATATCCCTTTGCAACTGGCGCGGTGCAACCACTGCACCTTGCATTGTTGGCGTTGGAAATACGGCCACAAGCAAGCCGTCCTTTTCCATACCGGGAAGCCAGCGATTCAAGAAATGGTGAACCTCGATGCTCGCTGGGGAATTGCCCGCCCATTCGCGATCTGTACAAGCCATGGCGTAATCGGGATGTGGCCAAAAGGGGGACGCCAGATTTCCGTTGTTGTCCGAGGCAGTCACCCATCCATCTTCATTTTTCAGCCCCCACACATGCTGCCAGTCTGAGACTCGAGCGATGAAATGTCGATAACGCTGATGACTCGCAAGTGCCGATACTGCTTGGAACTGTTGTCTATGGAGTGAATAAGACTTTTCCATATGGGAGCTGCTGCTGGGTTGGTAAGGTATTTTGTTGCCAGGCTGCCGGCGGCTTGCTTTGGGTGAGAGCCGCCAACAGCGAGGGCCATCCCCGGGCCGGGGCTCCTCTTTCGGCCATCACATCTTGGTCAATGTCCGTGCATGCATCTGGGCCCGCTCCTCCTTGCGCTCGCTATAGCGGTCCACCAGATAAGGCGCCACATCACGGGTCAGCAGCGTGAACTTCAGCAGCTCTTCCATGACATCCACCACGCGGTCGTAGAAGGGGGAGGGCTTCATGCGGCCATTGTCTTCAAACTCCTGATAGGCCTTGGCCACCGAGCTCTGGTTGGGAATGGTGAGCAGGCGCATCCAGCGGCCCAGAATGCGCAGCTGGTTGACGGCATTGAAGGATTGCGAGCCTCCGCTCACCTGCATCACGGCCAGTGTCTTGCCCTGGGTGGGGCGCACAGCCCCTTCGGACAAGGGAATCCAGTCAATCTGCGTCTTCATGATGCCGGTCATGGCACCGTGGCGTTCGGGCGATGTCCACACCATGCCCTCAGACCATTGCACCCACTCGCGCAGCTGCTGGACCTTGGGGTGGTCAAGCGGTGCGGTATCGGGTTGTGGCAAGCCTTCGGGGTCATAGATGCGGACTTCTGCGCCCATGCCTTGCAGCAAGCGGGCGGCTTCTTGCGTGAGCAGCTTGCTGTAGGAGCGTTCACGCAGCGAGCCATAAAGCATCAGGATGCGCGGGGCGTGGCTGGAGGCAGGGCGTGCGATCAAGGCCTGTGGGTTGGGGACTTCAAAGCTGGCGGAGTCCAGGTTGGCGGAAATGGATGCAGCGGACATTAGGTGTGGGAGGTTGGTGTTGCAGGAGCAGAGCCTTCGTACCAGGCCTGGGTGCGATTGACGATGGCCACCACGGCCAGCATGACGGGCACTTCGATCAGCACGCCCACCACGGTGGCCAGTGCCGCGCCAGAGTGCAGGCCGAAGAGGCTGATGGCGGTGGCCACGGCCAGCTCAAAAAAGTTGCTGGCGCCGATCAGGGCCGAAGGCCCGGCCACGCAATGGGCCACGCCCAGTTTTTTGTTCAGCCAATAGGCCAGCCCTGAATTGAGCACCACCTGGATCAGAATGGGCACGGCCAGCAGTGCAATCACCAGGGGCTGCTGCAAGATGGAGCGGCCTTGAAAGGCAAACAGCAGCACCAGGGTGAGCAGCAGGGCCAGCATGGACAAGGGCCCCATGGTCGCAGTGGCGCGCTGGAAAGCCGCTTCACCTTTGCGCAGCCAATGCCTGCGCAGCAACTGGGCAATGGCAACGGGCACCAGGATGTAGAGCAGCACCGAGGCCAGCAAGGTGTCCCAGGGCACGGTGATGGAGGAAATGCCCAGCAGCAAGGCCACGATGGGGGCAAAGGCCAGCAGCATGATGGCGTCGTTCAAGGCCACCTGGGACAGGGTGAACAGGGGGTCGCCCTTGCACAGCTGGCTCCAGACAAACACCATGGCCGTGCAGGGCGCGGCGGCCAGCAAAATCAGGCCCGCCACATAGCTGTCCACCTGGGTGGGGTCCAGCCAGGGGGCGAAGACATGGCGCAGAAAAAGCCAGGCCAGCAAGGCCATGGAAAAAGGCTTGACGCCCCAGTTGATGAACAAGGTCACGCCTATGCCGCGGGCGTGTGACTTCACCTGCGACAGGGCTGCGAAGTCAATCTTGACCAGCATGGGGATGACCATCACCCAGATGAGCAGGCCCACCACCAGATTGACCCGGGCCACCTCCAGGGCGGCCACGGCCTGGGTCAGCGTGGGGAAGAAGTGGCCCACGCCAATCCCCGCGCCTATGCACAGCAACACCCAAAGGCTGAGGTAACGCTCAAACCCGCCCATGGCGGGCTTGGAAACAGCAGAAGCTTGCATCTCAGGAGGCTCCAATCGCTTGCACCCGTGCTTGCAGGGCCTGGTTGTCCAGCGCGGTAAAAGGCAGTTGCACCAGTTGCAGCATGCGGTAGGCAATGGCCTGGCGCGTCAGCGCAAAGCGCTGTGCTTGTTCGCCCTCGGGGGCTGCCGATGGATCGGGGTAGCTCCAGTGGGCGCGCACGGGTGCACCGGGCCATAGCGGGCAAGGCTGTGCGGCTGCGCTGTCGCACACCGTGATCACCACCCGCATCTCCGACGCACCGGGCTGGGCAAACAAGTCCATGTGCTTGCTGGCCAGGCCTGCTGTCTCCACGCCTGCGGCAGCCAGGGCCTGCAATGCCTGGGGGTGAATGCGGCCGCTGGGCGCAGCGCCGGCGCTGTGGGCCTGGGCGTCTATGCCCAGCCGTTTAGCCCAGTGGTTGAACATGGCTTCGGCCAGCACGCTGCGCGCGGCGTTGTGGGTGCACAGCACCAAAATATAGGTGGTCATGGTCAGCAGCCGTCAGAGTTTGGGGAGGGGCAGCATGCCGCTTCGCTTTGACCGCAATCGGTGCCGGCGCAGCAGTTTTCGGTCAGATAGCCCAGCACGCTGTTCATTTGTGCAAAGTCAGCCCGGTAGATGAGGTTGCGGCTGATGCGCTCCTGCGTCACCAGGCCTGCATTCACCAGCTCTTTGAGGTGAAAAGACAGCGCTGTGGATGCCACGCCCAATTGCTCTGCCAGCACCGAGGGGGTCAGCCCTTCGGTCCCGGCAACAACGAGTGCACGAAAGACGCGCAGCCTGACCTGGTGGGCCAGCGCCGCCAGCGATTTGATGATCTGTTCTTCATTCATTATTCAATGATAGTTGAATTATTGAATCAATGCAGAAAAACACGCCGTGCATAGTGGCTGAAGCTGCGCAAGACAGCAGGATTCAGCGTGATGAAACGGGAGGCAGCAGCCGGCTGAACAGGCGCCGTTCGCTGTCGGGGTCCAGGCATTCGCGGCAGCGCAGGCCCGGGGCATGGCCGTGTGGCTGGGCCGTATCGGTTGTTGCCATGGCGCTGCCGGTGTTGCTGCCGCTGTCGCAGGCCGTGGTTTGCCAGGCCTGTAGGCATTCCCAGAGCGCGGCGTACTGGTGCTGTGGCAGGCCATACAAAACCCGTAGCATGCCGCCGGCTTGCACATAGGCCATCAGCTGGGTGCGGCAGTGCTGCTCCTGCGCTTTGTCCTGGGCGGAGGCTGAGGTGGGTGTGGGCAACCAGTACACGCTGTGCAGGCCGGGTGGCAGCGGCAGCTTAGGGTGGGCATCAGCGTCAGCATGGGGGGCTGTCCAGCAGGCCAGTGGGTAAGGCAATGGGCAGGGCAGGCCGGGGTATTGCGCGGCCCAGGCCACTTCCATGGCTTGCGCCAAATGCTGTGGGGCACTGCTGGCGGTGCCTGCCAGCAGCAGCGGGAGGGGGGCGGTGGCAGTCATGGGGCGTGCGGGAAAAGCCTGGCGGCTTGGCGCATAAAAAAACCACGGCGAGTGGGCCGTGGTCGTGGGTGCTGCGAGCGACGAGGCTCAGGGCCGGGTGACCTGGACATAGATCTCGCCCGGCTTGACCATGCCCAGCTCGCTGCGGGCTTTTTCTTCCACCATGTCCTTGCCCTCGCGCAGGTCTGCCACTTCCGAGGCCAGGCGGCTGTTTTCCGCGCGGGCCACCTCGTTGGCGGACTTGATCTGGGCAATCTGCATGCGCATCTCCTGCACCAGGTCCATGCTGTAGCTGCCCAGCCAGAGCTGGGCGTGCACGATGGCCAAAATGGCCAGCAACACCAGCGTGACAATGCGATGAACCATGGTGCGAAAAGGCGCTTAGCGGAGGTGGCAGGTCTGCAGATTAACGCAGGTTATAGAAAGCGGAGCGGCCGGGGTACTCGGCCACGTCGCCCAGGTCTTCCTCGATGCGCAGCAGCTGGTTGTACTTGGCGATGCGGTCCGAGCGGCTCATGGAGCCGGTCTTGATTTGACCAGCATTCAGGCCTACAGCAATGTCAGCAATCGTCGAGTCTTCGGTTTCGCCCGAACGGTGCGAGATCACGGCGGTGTAGCCGGCGCGCTTGGCCATTTCGATGGCGGCGAAGGTCTCGGTCAGCGTGCCGATCTGGTTGATCTTGATCAGGATGGAGTTGGCAATGCGCTTTTCGATGCCTTCCTTCAAAATCCTGGTGTTGGTCACGAACAGGTCGTCACCCACCAACTGCACCTTGGCGCCCAGGCGCTCGGTCAGGATCTTCCAGCCATCCCAGTCGCCTTCGTGCATGCCGTCTTCGATGGAGATGATGGGGTACTTGTCGCACCAGCCGGCCAGCATATCGGTCCACTGGGTGGAGGTCAGCGTCATATTGCCTTCGCCGGCCAGCACATACATGCCGTCCTTGTAGAACTCGGAGGCGGCGCAGTCCAGGCCCAGGGCGATTTCTTCACCAGCCTTGTAGCCGGCCTTGCCAATGGCTTCCAGGATCAGCTGGATGGCGGCTTCGTGGTTTTCCACGGAAGGCGCGAAACCGCCTTCGTCACCCACGGCGGTGCTCATGCCCTTGTCGTGGATGATGGACTTCAGAGCGTGGAACACCTCGGCACCCCAGCGCACGGCTTCGCGGAACGACGGTGCGCCCACGGGGATGATCATGAATTCCTGCAGGTCCAGGCTGTTGTTGGCGTGGGCACCGCCGTTGATGACGTTCATCATCGGCACGGGCAGCTGCACACCACCCATGCCGCCGAAGTAGCGGTACAGGGGCAGGCCGGCTTCTTCGGCAGCGGCGCGGGCCACGGCCATGGACACGGCCAGCATGGCGTTGGCGCCCAGGCGGCTCTTGTTGTCGGTGCCGTCCAGGTCGATCAGGGTCTTGTCCAGGAAGGCTTGCTCGGAAGCATCCAG
>JAITLO010000014.1 GCA_031277855.1 Acidovorax sp.
GTCAACAACCTGGAGCCCGCCAAGCGCAACATCGCCATGGTGTTCCAGAACTACGCGCTCTACCCGCACATGAGCAACTACGAGAACATGGCCTATGGCCTGAAGCTCGCCAAGGTGCCGGAAGACGAAATCAAGCGCCGCGTGGACAAGGCCGCCAAGATTTTGGAGCTCTCCCACCTGCTGGACCGCAAGCCGCGCCAGCTCTCCGGCGGCCAGCGCCAGCGCGTGGCCATGGGCCGCGCCATCGTGCGCCAGCCCCAGGTGTTTCTGTTTGACGAGCCGCTGTCCAACCTGGACGCCAAGCTGCGCGGCCAGACCCGCATCGAAATCCAGAAGCTGCACGCCGAGCTGGGCATCACCTCCATCTTCGTGACCCACGACCAGGTGGAAGCCATGACACTGGCCCAGCGCATGGTGGTCATGAATGGCGGCTATGTGGAGCAATTCGGCACGCCCGAAGAGGTCTACCACACCCCCGCGTCCACCTTTGTGGCCGGCTTTATCGGATCGCCCCCCATGAACCTGCTGAAGAATGCCCCGAACGGCAAGCAAGGCCAGATCCTGGGCATCCGCCCCGAGCACATCGATCTGGTGGAAGCCGGCGGCTGGGAGTTCAAGGTCGAAACCGTGGAACTGCTGGGCGCCGAGCGCCTGCTCTACGGCAAGGTGGGCAGCGATGACGTGACCGTGCGCGTGGAAGAAGGCAAGCCCTATCCCAAGCCCGGCGAGACCGCTCGCATCTCCGCCCGCGAAGATCGCCTGCACCACTTCAATGCGGAAACAGGCAAGCGCATTTAAGCCTTCCACGCTTTTCTGATCACGCCCATGGCCTCGCTGATTCACGCAACGGTTCCGAACCTCCCCTCCCCGGATCTTGCAGTCAGCGAGGCTTTTTACGTTCACAAGCTAGGGTTTCGCGTCAGGCTGTCCATGCCGGGCCACTACCTGATCGTCGAGCGTGACGGTTGCGAAATCCATTTCTGGCCCTGCGGTGACAACACCGATTTGCCCCGCAATACATCCTGCTATGTGCGCGCCGATACCAACGCACTGCACGCAGACTTTGCTGCGCGTGGCCTGCTACTGCCTCCGCCCCAAGACCGTGAGTGGGGCATGCGCGAGCTGTATGTGATCGACCCGCACGGCAATCTGCTCAAATTTGGAGAACCCGTATGACTGCATTGGCCGCCTGGCCCTATCCCCGTTGGGTCGCCCACCGTGGCGCCGGCAAGCTGGCACCGGAAAACACGCTCAGCGCCTTCCGCCTGGGCGCCCAGTACGGCTACCGCTTTTTTGAATGCGACGCCAAGCTCAGCAAGGACGGCGTGCTGTTTCTGATGCATGACGCCGGCCTGGAACGCACCACCAACGGCCACGGCACGGGCAGCGATCTGAGCATGGGCGAGATCGCCCAGCTCGACGCCGGCAGCTGGCATTCGCGTGCCTATGCGGGCGAGCAGCTCCCCACGCTGGAAGCCCTGGCACGCTGGTGCCTGGCCAACCAGTTGGATCTGAATGTGGAGATCAAGCCCACGCCCGGCCAGGAGTTGGAAACCGGCCGCGCCTGCGGCGAACTGATGAACCGCATCTGGCCCCAGGACCGCACCCCGCCGCTGTTCACCTCCTTCAAGCCCGCCTCGCTGCAAGGCGCCAAGGACGTGGCGCCCCATATCCCACGCGGCCTGCTGGTGGACAAGCTGGCCGATGACAACGGCGCCAGCCCCGGAGACATCGACCTGCAAACCGCAATCGGCCTGGGCTGCAGCGCCATGGTGCTCAACCACGATCTGTGGACGGCCGAGCTGGTGGCCAAGGTGCACGCCGCAGGCCTGCGCTGCAGCAGCTATACCGTGAACGACGCCTGGGCTGCCCAACGCCTGATTGACCTGGGCACCGACGGCATCATCACCGACCGGGTCGATCTGTTCAGCCCGGCACAGACCGGACCGGAGCTGTAAAAAACAGGAGCATTCATAGCGCCTTCCGCCTTGATTTCCACGCCATATGCGTTTGGAATCCTTGCTGCATAGACACTTGGCGCTATGAAATTTCTGAGCACAAAAAACCCGGCCAAGCCGGGTTTTTTGTGGGGTGTGTCGTGGACATCAATCCAATTTCGTGCCGGAGGCCTTGACAGCCGCAGCCCAGCGCGGCATTTCGCCCGCCAGGAATTTGGCGAAGTCATCAGACCCGAGGAAGGCCGGATCTGCGCCCTGCTCCACCATGCGGCTGCGCACCTCGGGCAGCTGCATCACCTGCTGGAAAGCGCTGCTGAGTTTGTTCACCACCTCCTTGGGCGTGCCGGCCGGGGCCAGAAAGCCATAGAAACCCACGACCTCAAAGCCTTTGAGGCCGGCTTCGATGGCGGTAGGCACCTCGGGCAGGGCCGGGTTGCGCTCCTTGCTGGTCACGGCCAGGGCGCGCACCTTGCCCTGCTTGTGATAGGCCGCTGCCTGGGGAATGCTTTCCGCCATGAACTGCACTTGGCCGCCAATCAAATCGGTGAATGCCGGGGCGCTGCCCTTGTAGGGAATGTGCACCAGGTCCACGCCTGCCGCGCTTTTGAACATTTCCGGCACCAGGTGGCTGATGCCACCATTGCCGGCCGAACCAAAGTTGATGGTGCCGGGGTGGGCCTTGGCGTAGGCGATAAATTCCGGCAGGCTCTTCGCCGGCACCTTGTTGTTGACCAGCAGCGCCAGCGGCTGCATGGCGGTACGCGCCACGGGCGTGAAGTCCTTGAGCGTGTTGTAGGGCAGGCGGCTGTAGAGCGCGGGGTTGATGGCCATCACCCCGGTGTTGGCCAGCATCAGCGTATAGCCATCGGCCGGAGAGCGCATCACATCCTGGGCACCCACGGAGCCACCGGCACCGGGCTTGTAGTCCACGATGATGGGCTGGCCCAGCACGGCCTGCAGCTTGTCACTGAGCAAGCGGGCATGCTGGTCCAGCGGGCCGCCGGCAGGGAAACCCATGACCACGCGAATGGGCTTGTTGGGAAAGTTCTGGGCCAGGGCGGCCGCAGACAGCAAAGCGCCGGCCGCCAGGGCCAGGCCGGTACGCACGATGGATGCCATAGGGTGTCTCCGATTTTTGAGGCTGAAAAAGCAACGCGGCCGGGAAAACCCGGCCGCGCCCTGCCACGCTGTTATGCCAGGCCATTGTAGAAAGCGCAGCATGCACCGCCAGCCACAAACGCCCAGGCCGTCAGCCTGATTCAGCTCCGCTGCTGCTGGCGGACATAGTCCGCCACCACCGCCATCACTTTTTGCAGGTTCTGGCGCAGCGGCTCAAAGCCGGCGTTGGGCTCGCGCGTGGCCTCGTCCATGTAGATGGGACGGTTGATTTCAATCTGCAGGCTGTGGCGGTTCAGATGGGGCTGACCAATCTCGGCCAGCAACGCCACGCCCTTGTAGGGCTCGTTATAGGCCACGCTATAGCCCAGGCCTTGCAAGGTGTCGCCAATCAAATGGATGAACTCCGGCGCGCAGGTTGTGCCGTCGCGGTCGCCCAGCACAAAGTCGGCCAGCGGCGGGGCATCGGTGCGGCCCAGGCGCTGGTAAACATCGCTGGGCATGGAGTGCAGATTCATGTGCCACACGCCGCCAAAGCGGTCCACGCTCCAGCGAATGGCCTGGGCCACGGCCGCGTGGTAGGGCCGCCAGTAAGCCTCAATGCGGTGCTGCACCTCGGCCACGCTGAGCTTGCGCTCATAGATCGCCGTGGCCTGGCCGGCCTGGCTGATGCGCTCCCACACCAGACCCAGACCTTGCAGCGTCTTGGGGCCGGGCGACAGCGGCACGGGCCACTCCCCCTCCAGCATGGCGGGGTTGATATCGCCCTCTGTGCGATTGGGGTCGATATAGGTGCGCGGGAACGTGGCCTCGATCAGCGTGGCGCCGTAGGCCGGCAAGGCATCCCACAGCGTGTGCACATGGCTGTCCTCGCCGCGGCGCAGCAGCGCCAGGGGCACGGCCACACCAAAGTCGGCCGGGTAGTGGGTGCCGCTGTGGGGCGAGTCGCACACCAGCGGCAGCACCGCGCCTTGCGGGGGGTGCACCCGCACCGGTTGCCCGGGCAGGGCTTGCAGAAAATCAGGCAGCTGCGTCATCAGTCAACTTTGATATGGGCACGCTGGGCCACGGCGGTGTAGCGGGCAATGGCGGTGTCGATTTGCTTGGCAAACTGCTCGGGGCTGTTGGCCATGCCTTCGCCAGAGATGTCTTTTTGCTTGGCCAGATAGGCCGGGTGTTGCATGGCCTTGTGGGCTGCAGCATTGAGCTTGTCGATGATGGCGCGCGGCGTGCCTGCAGGCGCCACCAGGCCGAACCAGCCGCCATCACCCATTTGCGGAAAGCCCAGCTCGGTATAGGTGGGTACATTGGGCAGTGCCTCGGCGCGCTTGAAGGCCAGCACCGCCAGCGGGCGCAGCTTGCCGGCCTGGATGTTGGACAGCGAGGACGGCAGATTGTCCGTCATGGCGTTCACCTGGCCGCCCAGGGCATCGTTCAGCGCCTGGCCCGCACCCTTGTAGGGAATGTGCAGCAGATCGATGCCTGCCAGGTTCATGAAGTTCTCGATATTGGCATGGCCCAGCGAGCCCGTGCCCGGCGAGGCAAAGCTGTACTTGCCGGGGTTGGCCTTGGCCAGGGCGATGAACTCCTTCATGGTCTTGGCCGGCACGCTGGGGTGGACCACAAACACGCTGGGCACGCTCATCACATTGGTGATGGGGGCAAAGTCCTTCTTGGCGTCATAGGGCAGCTTGCTCATGATGGCCGGGTTGGAGCCATGGGTGGACACCGTGGCCATGCCGATGGTGTAGCCATCCGCAGCGGCACGGGCAATCTCCGTGGCGCCGATGGTGCCGCCCGCACCGCCCTTGTTGTCCACCACCACGGTCTGGCCCAGGATGGGGCCCATCTTCTCGGCCAGCAAACGGGCCACCATGTCGGTGGAGCCACCTGCGCCAAAGGGCACAACCAGGCGGATGGGGCGGCTGGGGTAGCCGGCGCTGGTGGCATTCGCGGGGCTGGCAGCCATGGCGGGTGCCAGGGCGCTCAACAAGGCGGTGGCTGCAACAGTGCTCAGCAAGGTACGGCGCAAGGGCATGGGAAATCTCCTCGGAATTTGGGGAATATGGGAATCTCAATGGGTGGAGCGATTCTTGAAGGAATGCGTGCGGGAAAAAAGGGACAAAAAGGCCGGCATGTATTACCAGTGCTCATAATTGACTGGCTGCACCGCTCTGTAGCGGTTTGCGGCGGCCTACAGCCCTCTTGGCTCTCTCTGTTATGCGCATCCAGTCCCCTTCTCTGTCCGAACTCCATGCCTTTGCCGAGGCGGCCCGCCTGGGCAGCTACACGCTGGCGGCCGAGCAGCTCAGCGTCACCCAGGGCGCCATCAGCCGCGCCATTGCCAGGCTGGAAGAGCATCTGGGCTGCGCCCTATTCGAGCGCCAGGGCCGGCGCAATGTGCTGACCGCAGCCGGCCAGCAATACCTGGACGCCGTGGCCCCGGCCCTGTTCACCATTGAATCGGCCACGGCCAGCCTGCGCCACCGCCCCCATGGCCAGCAGCTGTGCCTGTCCGTGCCGCCCACGCTGTTCAGCCAGTGGCTGATTCCGCGCCTGCCGGACTTCTCGGCCCGCCACCCCGGCACCGTGCTGCGCTTTGCCCCCTACCGCCGTGACGATCCGCTGACCTCGGCCCAGATCGATGCCTGGGTGCGCATAGGCGCCGCGCCCTGGCCCGAGCCTTTGCAGGCCGACTACCTGGTGGGCCAGGACCTGGTGCCCATCTGCCGCCCCCAGGATATGGAAGGGGAGGACGGCATACGCACGGCCCAGGACCTGCGCGCCCGCCCGCTGCTGGCCCACACCAACTACCCGGACAACTGGGCCTGCTGGTTCCAGGCCATGGGCGACAGCCGCCCCTGCCCGGCGCCGGTGGCCGACTTCGAGCTGGTCACCCAACTGGTGCAAGGCGTGATAGCAGGCCTGGGCGTGGCCGTGGTGCAGCGCTGCCTGATCGCCCAAGACCTGGCCACCGGCCGCGTGGTGGTGCCGGTGCAGCAAGCCTTTCGCATCGCGCGTGGTTATTTTCTGTGCCGACCGGCCCAGCGCCCGGCCCACCCCGCATGGGAAGACTTTCGCCACTGGGTGCTGGAGCAGGCTGCGGCAGACGTTTCAAGCCTGGCCTGAGGCCCGCCAGCCGCGCAGCATCAGCCACTGGCAGCTGGCCATCACCAGCGCCAGCAGGCCATAGGTGGTGAGCAGCCCATCCCGCCCCCACCATGCCAGTGCAGCGCCCAGCACCATGGCGCCGACCACGCTATTGAGCACCATCTGCTCCCACAGATTCACCAAGGGCGTGGCATGGCGCCAGGCCAGGCGCGCGCCCAGCGCCAGCAGCACGGCCAGAAACAGGGCCGGTGCCAGCAGATTCAAGAGGTGGTTGAGAAAAGTAAGTGCAGACATCAGCGCATGTTTGCGGTCTGGAAATGACACAGATCAAGGCTTTGTACCGTGAATACACGCACAAGCGCGGTGAATTTTATAATCCTGCCCCATGGCAGTCTGGGCTCTTGGAATCAACCACCACACGGCACCGTTGGATTTACGGGGCCGCTTTGCGTTTGCCATCGACCAGATTGCACCGACCTTGCAAGGTCTGCGCCAGTCGCTGTCCAGCGCCACGCGCCATCCCGAGGTGGAAACCGCCATCCTCTCCACCTGCAACCGCACCGAAATCTACTGCGCCGCAGGCGCTGCCGATGCCCCCGCGCTGGAGCATACCCTGGGCTGGCTGGCCCAGTCCGGCGGCGTGGCGCCGGACCTGCTGCGCTCCCACTCCTATCTGCTGGAAAGCGGCTCGGTGGCCCGCCATGCCTTCCGCGTGGCCTCGGGCCTGGACTCCATGGTGCTGGGCGAAACCCAGATCCTGGGCCAGATGAAGAACGCCGTGCGCGCGGCCGAAGAAGCCGGCGCCCTGGGCAGCACCTTGAACCAGCTGTTCCAGCGCAGCTTTGCCGTGGCCAAGGAGGTACGTAGCTCCACCGAGATCGGCGAGCACAGCATTTCCATGGCCGCCGCCGCCGTGCGCCTGGCCGGCCAGTTGTTTGAAGACCTCAGCAAGATCCGCATTCTGTTTGTGGGCGCGGGCGAGATGATCGAGCTGGCCACCACCCACTTTGCGGCCAAGCAGCCCCAGCAGATCACGATTGCCAACCGCACCATGGAGCGCGGTGAAAAACTGGCCGGCCGCTTTGGCGCCGGCGTGATGCGTCTGGCGGATATCCCGGACCATCTGCACGAATACGACGCCATCATCAGCTGCACCGCGTCCAGCCTGCCCATCATCGGCCTGGGTGCCGTGGAGCGCGCCCTCAAGAAGCGCAAGCACCGCCCCATGTTCATGGTCGACCTGGCCGTGCCGCGCGACATCGAGCCCGAGATCAAAGACCTGCGCGACGTGTACCTCTACACCGTGGACGATCTGGCCAGCGTGGTGAAAACCGCCCAGGCCAGCCGCCAGGCCACCGTGGCCCAGGCTGAAGCCATCATTGATGCTGGCGTGCTGAACTTTGTGCAGTGGATGGACCAACGCGCCCAGGGCGGCGTGGTGCCGCTGATTCAGCAGATCAACGCCCAGGCCGACACCTGGCGCGCGCTGGAAATCGCCCGCGCCAAAAAGCTGCTGGCCAAGGGAGAAGACATGGACGCCGTGCTCGAAGCCCTGTCCCGTGGCCTGACCCAGAAGATGATGCACGGCACCATGGCCGCGCTGCACCAGGGCGATGCCGAAGAGCGCGCCCAGACCGCCCAGACCGTCTCCCGCCTGTTCCTGCGCGGCAGCCGCCAGAACCAGCGTTAGCGGCGCCAGCCCGCTAGGCTGCGACCGCTTCGCTTGGCCCCCGTGGCCGTGGCAGCAGCCAAAACACCTTCCCACGCAAGCCGTTCCAGCGTGGACAGCTATCACTCCGGTAGCAACCCTTTCCCCTGCCCCGCCATGAAGCCTTTTTTGCGCACCCAGCTGGAGCGTTACGTCCAGCGCCTGGAAGAACTGGACTTTCTGCTCTCCCGTGAAGACATCATGGGCGATATGCAGCAGTACCGCCGCATCTCGCGCGAGCATGCCGATGTCACCGCCGTGGCCGGCCGCTACCGCCGCTATCTGCAGTGCGAGGCCGATATCGCCGCCGCCCGCGAGATGCTCGAAGACGCCGACATGGCGGAAATGGCCCAGGAAGAGATCACCAGCGGCGAGGCCGAGCTGATCAAGCTCGAAGACGAGCTGCAGCGCCTGCTGTTGCCCAAAGACCCCGACGATGCCCGCCCGGCCTTTGTGGAAATCCGCGCAGGCACCGGTGGTGATGAATCCGCCCTGTTTGCCGGCGACCTGGCCCGCATGTACACCCGCTATGCCGCCAACGTGGGCTGGAAGGTGGAGGTGATGAGCGCCAACGAAAGCGAAATCGGCGGCTACAAGGAAGTGGTGCTGCGCATCGATGGCGACAACGTCTACGGCGCGCTGCGCTTTGAGTCCGGCGGCCACCGCGTGCAGCGCGTGCCCGCCACCGAGACGCAAGGCCGCATCCACACCAGCGCCTGCACCGTGGCCGTGATGCCCGAGCCCGACGAGCACGAGGCCATCACGCTGAACCCGGCCGATCTGCGCATAGACACCTTCCGCGCCAGCGGCGCCGGCGGCCAGCACATCAACAAGACCGACTCGGCCGTGCGCGTGGTCCACCTGCCCACCGGCATCGTGGCCGAATGCCAGGACGGCCGCAGCCAGCACAGCAACAAGGCCAAGGCCTTGCAGGTGCTGCAGGCCCGCATCCAGGAAAAAGAACGCAGCGAGCGCGCCGCCAAGGAAGCCGCGCTGCGCAAGGGCCTGATCGGCTCGGGCGACCGCTCAGACCGTATCCGCACCTACAACTTCCCCCAGGGCCGGCTCACCGACCACCGCATCAATCTGACGCTGTACAAGCTGCTGGCCGTGATGGAGGGTGATCTGGGCGATGTGCTGCAGGCCCTGCAACACGCCCGCGAGGCCGAGCTGCTGGCCGAGC
This sequence comes from Acidovorax sp., assembly GCA_031277855.1. GTDB lineage: Bacteria > Pseudomonadota > Gammaproteobacteria > Burkholderiales > Burkholderiaceae_C > Comamonas. The sequence continues at coordinate 9,077 of JAITLO010000014.1, forward strand.
TGGAGACCCAGTAAATGCGGCGGGCCCTATGGCTGGCCAGCGCTTTGCTGGCAATCGCCCTGGGCAGCCAGGCCCAGCCGGTGCGCAAGCCCTCGGCCTATGAATCGGGTGCGGGCAGCCCGGTGCATGCCGCCGCCAACCGCGAAAGCGGCAGTGATTTGCAAGTGCTGGCCAGCCAGGCCGACTTTGACCGCCTGGCCCGCGTCTACGACGCCGGCAGCCCGGGCGCCATGCCCCATGTGCTGTTTGCCATAGACCGCCAGGCCCGCCCCGCACCACGCCTGTACTTCATCAACACCCCGCGCTTTCAGCTGCACGAGCGCTTTTTGCGCGACACAGGCCTATTCACTGGCGAGCGCCAGGCCCTGAACCGCAACTACCGCGCACCGGACCGCCGCTTCATCCTCGGCACGCTGAGCTGGCAGCCGGCCCTCAAGGCCTATAGCTACGAATTCTGGGAAGGCGACCAGCTCACGCCCGCCCTGCTGCGCACCACGGCCCAAAGCCTGCAGGCCGGTTTTTTTGCGCCGCTGCGCTTCAAGGCCAACTCCACGGCCCAGCAGGCCGTGGGCGAGGCCGCGGGACTGAATCCCATCACCCAGGAGGCCTTGCTGGGTACGCAAACCTTTATCGCGCTGAACACCGGCACTGCCGTGGGCCGGCTGCGCATTGCCGCAAGCGCCGAGTCCGCCCAACAGCTGGCGCCGCAAGACATTGTGGTGCTGCGCGAAGTGCCTATCAGCCTGCCCCCGGTGTCCGGCGTGCTGACCGAGCGCCCTTCCACCGTACTGTCCCACGTCAACCTGCTGGCACGCGGCTGGGGCATACCCAATGCCTTTGTGCAGAACGCTGCCCAGCAGCTGGCCCGCTGGGATGGCCAGTGGGTGCAGCTGGAGGTGCGCGCCACAGGCTATGCCGTGCGCGCGGCCACCGATGCCGAACGCCAGGCTGCCCAGCAGGCCCTGCAACGCCGCGCCACTGCCCGCCATAGCAAGCAAGGCCTGAGCATTGCCCCCGATCTGCGCCACAGCGCGTTGCAGCCCCTGTCCGCTCTGCGCCAGTCCGGGCGCAGCTACTGCGGCGCCAAGGCCGCCAACCTGGGCGAGGTGAATGCGGCCCGCCTGGTCGATGTGCAAGTGCCCGATGGTTTTTGCATTCCCTTTGCGGCCTATGCCGACTTCATGCGCCAAAACGGCCTGGCCGAGCGCGTGGCACGCATGCGCCAGCAGCCCGGTTTTGCCAGCGACGCCGGCGTGCGCCGCCAGGCCCTCGCCGCGCTGCGCGAAGCCATCAGCAGCTGGCCGCTGGATGCCGCCCAGGCCCAGGCCTGGCAGCAGCGCTGGCAAAGCCAGCTGGGCGGCCAGGGCGTGTTTGTGCGCAGCTCCTCCAGCTCGGAAGACCTGGCGGGCTTCAGCGGCGCAGGTCTCTACACCACCGTGCCCAATGTGCGCAGCGCAGAAGCCCTGGCCACGGCCGTGCGCCAGGTCTGGGCCTCGGTCTACAACTTCGAAGCCTGGGAGGCCCGGGCCGCCGCCGGCATTGCCGAGTCGGATGTGGCCATGGCCGTGCTGGTGCAAACCGCGGTGGACTCCAGCGCCTCGGGCGTGATGATCACCCGCGACCCGTTTGACACCACGCGCCGCCATGCCACCTATATCGCTGCCAAGCGCGGCATAGGCATACGCGTGGTCGAAGGCCAGCGCGTGGCCGAGCAAATCCTCTACTCCAGCCGCTCCAAGGCCATACAGGTGCTGAACCGTTCTGCCGACGATGTGGCCCTGCAGCTCGACCCCGCCGGCGGCGTGCGCGAAGTGCCCACCACCGCAGGCCGTGCCGTGCTCACCGATGCCCTGGTGCCGCGCCTGGCCGCCGTGGGCCTGGCGGTGCAGCGGCGCTTTGGCGGACAGGCCCAGGACATTGAATGGGCGCTGCAGGGCGAGAAAATTTTGCTGCTGCAGGCCCGCCCCTTTGTGGACGCCCCGCGCCGCTGAGGCGGCCTTCTGCCCTCAAGGATGACCGTGACCGTCTCCCCCTCACTGCCCACCGTGACCCAGGCCTTGCAGCAGGCGGCCGCGCAAGGCCTGGCGCGCATCGACGCCCAGTTGCTGCTGCTGCATGCCGTGGGCCAGGCCGATGCCGGCCGCGCTTGGCTGCTGACCCATGACAGCGATGTGCTGACACCCACCCAGGCCACGCAATGGGCCCAGTTGCTGGCGCGCCGCCTGGATGGCGAGCCCGTGGCCTATCTGACAGGGCACAAGGAATTTTTTGGCCTGGGGCTGCAAGTAGATGCCCGCGTGCTGGACCCTCGCCCCGACACCGAAACCCTGGTGGAATGGGCGCTGGAGTTGCTGCAGCCGCTATCAAAACCAAGGGTGGCCGACCTGGGCACGGGCAGCGGCGCGATTGCCCTGGCCCTGCAGCACCAGCGCCCTGACGCCGAAGTCACTGCCGTGGATGCCAGCCAGGACGCCTTGGCCGTGGCCAGCACCAACGCCCAACGTTTGCAACTGCCCGTGCGTTTTGTACACAGCTCCTGGCTGGAGCAATTGGAGGGTTTGTTTGACGCCATCGTCACCAACCCGCCCTATATCCGCGAAGATGACCCCCATATGCCGGCGCTGCGCCACGAGCCGCGCCAGGCGCTCACCAGCGGGCAAGATGGCCTGGATGACATCCGCGCCATCATTGCCCAGGCGCCGGCCCGGCTGGCTGCGGGCGGCTGGCTGCTGATCGAGCATGGCTGGGACCAGGCCGAGGCCGTGGCCGCCTTGCTGCAGGACTCAGGGTTTACCCAAGTTCAACACCGCCACGACCTGGCCGGCATTGCGCGTTGCACCGGGGGGCAATCACCCACAGCCCGCAGCCGGGTGCAGACAGTGAAATAATCAGCGGCAATGCTGCATGGCAATGCGCCTGCAGATCCCTTACAAGGAGAACCCCATGAGCGACGTTCAACAACGCATAGACCAACTGGTCAAGAACAACGACATCTTGCTGTTCATGAAGGGCAGCGCCAGCTTCCCCATGTGCGGCTTCTCCGGCCGTGCCGTGCAGATTCTGAAGGCCTGCGGCGTGGAGCCCAAGGCCATTGCCACGGTGAACGTGCTGGAAGACCAGGAAATCCGCCAGGCCATCAAGGACTACAGCAACTGGCCCACCATTCCCCAGCTGTATGTGAAGGGTGAGTTCATCGGTGGTTCGGACATCATGATGGAGATGTACGAGTCCGGTGAGCTGCAGCAGTTGATCCAGGGTTGACATGCACGTACACCCCCCTGAGGCGCTGCGCGCCTTCCCCCCGCTCTCGCATTGCAAAGCAATGCGGGCAGGGGGACGCTGCCTGCGCTGCGGGGCGGCCCTTGCGCGGCAGCCCTGGCATGGGTTGCGCCAGCTGCATGGGTTTGATGTGCAACTGCAAAACACGATGCCAACGCCAATGACCAGCATGGCTGGCATGGCCTTTGCTCGCCTCACACAGCCCTATCAAGCCGCCCCTTAGAGGGCGGTTTTTCGTTTCTGGCCGCCAGGCAGCGGCGCAAGAGCAGATGAAAGCCGGCATGCGAAGGAGGCATGCGCCCCGGTGACATTCGGCAGTCACCCGCCACCCCACTCGCCTATGACCCTGACCCAAAGCCTGATCATCATTGCTGTTCTGATCGCTGCCAGTGCCTTCGTGGCGGTGGCAGAAATCTCTCTGGCCGCTTCCCGTCGCCTGCGCCTGCGCCAAATGGCCGACGAGGGTGACCCTCGGGCAGAAAAAGCCATGAAGATGCAAGAGCAACCCGGTGACTATTTCACCGTGGTGCAGGTGGGGCAGAACGCCATCGCCATCCTGGGCGGTATCGTGGGCGAGGGCACGTTCAGCGGCGGTTTTGCCGAGGTGCTGGCCTGGTGGCTGCCCGCCACCACGGCGCAAAGCATGGGCTCGGTGCTGTCCTTTTTCCTCATCACCTCGCTGTTCATTCTGTTTGCCGACCTGCTGCCCCGGCGCCTGAGCATGTCCCAGCCGGAATACCTGCTGCTGCGCGTGCTGGCACCTATGCAGCTGTGCATGAGCCTGCTCAAGCCCATTGTCTGGTTCTACAGCCGCATCACCGATGCGCTGTTTCGCATCTTCGGCCTGCCCACGGTGCGCGACGAACGCATCACCTCGGACGACATCCTGGCCATGACCGAGGCCGGCACCCGCGCCGGCGTGCTGGAGCGGCGCGAGCAGCAGGTGATTGCCAATATCTTTGAGCTCGACACGCGCACCGTGTCCTCGGCCATGACACAGCGTGAAAGCGTGGCCTATTTTCTGCGCGATGACCCCGACGCAGTGATCCGCGCCCGCATTGCCGAGGAGCCTTATTCCACCTACCCGGTGTGCGATGGCGATATCGACCATGTGGTGGGCTATGTGGACGCCAAAGACCTGTTCCAGCGTGTGCTGAACAACCAGCCCATCTCGCTGCAGGACGGCAGCTCTCTGGTGCACAAGGCCTTGATCGTGCCCGACCGGCTGACGCTGGCCGAGGTGCTGAACCAGTTCCAGCAGGTGCACGAGGACTTCGCCATCATCCTCAACGAATACAGCCTGGTGGTGGGCGTGGTCACGCTCAACGATGTGATGAGCACGGTGATGGGCGACCTGGTCACGGCCGATGACGAGGAGCAGCAAATCGTGCGCCGCGATGCGCATTCCTGGCTCATCGACGGCGTGACCCCCATCGACGATGTGATTCGCGCGCTGGACCTGGAAGACATGCCCCATGACGACGAATACGAGACGCTGGCCGGCTTTCTGATGGTCATGCTGCGCCGCGTGCCACGCCGCACCGACAGCGTGAACTGGGGCGGCTACAAGTTCGAGGTGATCGACGTGGACAGCTACCGCATTGACCAGGTGCTGGTCTCTCGCCTGAGCGATGGCCAGGAGCCTCCCACACCAGCCCCTCCACCGGCGCCCGAGCTGCCACCACCGCTGAATACCGCACCGCCCCACAGCGCTGCGGCGGCCATGGGCACGGGCCAGCATCCGCTGGTGCCCTGAGCACAAAGCGAACGAACAAAGGCTGCTGCGGCAGCCTTTTTCTTTGTGAAAGCACAATGCTTTTGATAGCAGCTTATGCTTTCAGAACCTGCGTTTCAAAAGCTTTCTGCATGAAGAAACAGCCAATGGCGCCGGGCCGCCTGCACCGCGTTGGGATAAGCGCTCTGGCCCCGGCTGCCGTTGTAGCGGCCCAGGGCCATGAAGAGATCACCACGCTCGCGCTCCAGATAGTGGCGCAGGATCACGCAGCCATAGCGCAGATTGGTCTGCAGATGAAACAGCTTGCCCGTATCGCCATCGCCTATGGCGTGCGCCCAAAACGGCATGACCTGCATATAGCCGCGTGCACCGGCCACCGAGACGGCGTGTTTACGAAAAGCACTTTCCACCTCGATCAGCCCCAGCACCAGCGATAGCTCCAGCCCGGCGCGGCCGGCCTCATACCATACGGTCTGCAGAAACTCGAGGCGCACCGCCCGGTCCGGCTGGCGCGTTTGCAGCCTTTCGCTCATCTGCGCCAGCCAGCGCAGATAGGCCATGCGCGCCTCGGTGTGGGCAAATACCGGCTCCGGCGGTGCCAGGCGCCCCATGGCCGCACGCAAGGCGGTGCGCATGGCATCAGCCAAAGGCTCTTGCTGCTGGCCGCCGGCATGGGCTTGCCTGCCGCCCGCGAGCAGCCAGGCCGCAGCCGCCCCCAGGCAGGCACGGCGCGAGCAGCCCATGGGGCGGGTGTGCGCATCACCCTGGTGCATTGTGTGCAGGCATAAAAAAAGGCAGCGTTGCCGCTGCCTTTTTGTCATGAAGCGCTGGCTTAGTTCAAGCCCAGTTGCGCCTTGAGGTGCGACAAAGCGTCGCCCGTGGCGATCTTGGTGGCCTCTGTATCGCGGCGTTGCTGGTATTCCACCACGCCGTCCTTGAGGCCACGGTCACCCAGCACCACGCGGTGGGGCACGCCAATCAGCTCCCAGTCGGCCAGCATGGCGCCGGGGCGCTCGTCGCGGTCGTCCAGGATCACGTCCACGCCCAGGGCCAGCAGGGCTTCATACAGCTTGAAGGCTTCTTCCTTGACGGCCTCGCTGCGGCCCATGCCGATGGGGCAGATCACCACGGTGAAAGGCGCAATCGCGTCGGGCCAGATGATGCCGCGCTCGTCATGGTTTTGCTCGATGGCTGCGGCCGGCAGGCGGGTGATGCCAATGCCGTAGCAGCCCATCTCGAAGTGCTGGGGCTTGCCGTTGTCGCCCAGGAAGGTGGCATTCATGGCCTGGGAATACTTGGTGCCCAGGTAGAACACATGGCCGATTTCAATGCCACGCTCAATGGCCAGCTCACCGGCGCCATCGGGCGACTTGTCGCCGGCCACCACATTGCGCAGATCGGCCACCACCGTGGGCTCGGCCAGGTCGCGGCCAAAGTTCACGCCGGTGATGTGGAAGTCCGCTTCATTGGCGCCGCACACCCAGTCGGCCATCACGGCCACATCGCGGTCTACCACGATGTTGACCGGCAGCTTCAGGCCGATAGGGCCCAGGTAACCAGGCTGGCAGCCAAAGTGGGCCTCGATCTCGGGCACGCTGGCAAAGCGGAAGCCCGCCAGGCCTTCGACCTTGGCGACCTTGATCTCGTTCATCTCATGGTCGCCGCGCAGCAGCAGCAGCCAGACCTGGGTCTTGACGATCAGGCCCTTGTCGTCGAGTTCATCGGTGGCCAGCACCAAAGACTTCACGGTCTGGGACAGCGGCAGGCCCAGCTGTGCAGCCACGGCCTCACAGGTGCTGTTGCCAGGCGTGGCCACCTTGGCCATGGCCTGGCTGGCGGCAGGGCGGGCCTGCGTGGGAGCCAGGCTTTCGGCCTTTTCGATGTTGGCGGCGTAATCGCTTTGAGGACAGTAGACGATGGCGTCTTCGCCGGTGGAAGCAATCACCTGGAACTCTTCGCTCAGATCGCCGCCGATGGCGCCGCTGTCGGCGCGCACGGCGCGGTACTGCAGGCCGAAGCGGTCAAAGATGCGCTGGTAGGCCTGGCGCATGGTCTGGTAGCTGATCTGGGCGCCGGCGTGGTCCTTGTCGAAGGAGTAGGCATCCTTCATGGTGAACTCACGGCCGCGCATCAGGCCAAAGCGAGGACGGCGCTCGTCACGGAACTTGGTCTGGATCTGGTAGAGGTTCTTGGGCAGCTGCTTGTAGCTCTTGAACTCCTGGCGAGCGATGTCGGTCACCGCCTCTTCGCTGGTGGGTTGCACCACAAAGTCACGGCCATGGCGGTCCTGGATGCGCAGCAGCTCGGGGCCCATCTTGTCGAAGCGGCCGGTTTCCTGCCACAGCTCTGCAGGCTGGATCACGGGCATGGTGACTTCCATGGCGCCGGCGCGGTTCATTTCCTCGCGCACGATGGCTTCGACCTTGCGAATCACGCGCAGGCCCATGGGCATGTAGTTATAGACGCCGGCACCCAGCTTTTTGATCATGCCAGCCCGCGTCATGAGCTTGTGGCTGACCACTTCGGCGTCGGCCGGAGCTTCCTTGAGGGTGGAGATGAGAAATTGGGAGGCTTTCATTGGGAGCGCAAACGGAATATGAGGCCGTCGTCCTTGCCGGGCACAAGGCACCGTGCATAATGGCCTCAATAGACAAAATTGGGGTTCGATTATGCTTGACCGGGACGGATTTCGCCCGAACGTCGGCATCATCCTGCTCAACCACAAGAACCAGGTGTTCTGGGGAAAACGCATCCGCACCCACAGCTGGCAGTTTCCGCAAGGTGGCATTGACCGGGGAGAGACACCCGAACAGGCCATGTTCCGAGAGCTGCATGAAGAAGTGGGGCTGAAGCCCAACCACGTTCGCGTGGTGGCCCGCACCCGGGATTGGTTGCGCTACGAGGTGCCAGACCGTTACATACGCCGTGACGCGCGGGGCCATTACAAGGGGCAAAAGCAGATCTGGTATTTGCTGCAGCTGACCGGACACGACTGGGATTTGAACCTGCGTGCCACCGACCACCCCGAGTTTGATGCCTGGCGCTGGAACGATTACTGGGTGCCGCTGGATGTGGTGGTGGAGTTCAAGCGTGGTGTGTATGAAATGGCGCTCACCGAGCTGGCCCGCTTTCTGCCCCGCTATGAACAGCGCAACCGCTATCTGCGCAGTGGCATGCGCGGTCGGGATGGCGCCCCGGCGCAGGAAGCAGACCCCATGGTGCCCCAGCAACGCCTTGGCCTGCTGCTGAACCCCGGACTGGAACTGCCCCCCGGCGCCAGTTTTGACCCGGACCCACAGTCCTCCCAGGACCCGCAATCCTGAAATGGGCTGACCAAGATCAAAAAAAGGAGTGGCATGCCACTCCTTTTTTTATAGCTATTTTTGCAGTAGCAAAGCGCTGTTCAGCGCGCGATCACCACCATATTGTCCCGGTGCACCATCTCGGGCTCGGCCATATAGCCCAACAGGCGTTCGATATCGCTGGAGGCATGGCGGCACAGCAGCCGCGCTTCCGAGCTGGCGTAGTTGGCCAGGCCACGTGCCAGCTCCTGGCCTTGCGGGTCGCGCACGGCAATCACCTCGCCGCGCGAGAAGTCGCCTTCCACCGCCGTCATGCCAATGGGCAGCAGGCTTTTACCTTCGGCGCGCAGCACGCGGGCGGCACCGGCATCCACGGTGACGGCGCCGCGCAGTTGCAAATGGTCCATCATCCACTGCTTGCGCGCCTGATTTTTGTGCGTGGGCGCCACCAGCAGCGTGCCAATGGCTTCGCCCTGGGTCAGTCTCAGCAGCACATCCTGCTCACGGCCCCAGGCGATGACGGTAGACGCCCCCGAGCCCGCCGCGCGCTTGGCTGCCAGAATCTTGGTCAGCATGCCGCCCTTGCCAATGCTGGAGCCCGCACCGCCGGCCATGGCTTCCAGCTTCAGGTCGCCCGCCATGGCTTCATGCACAAACTGGGCGTCGGGGTTGCTGCGCGGGTCGGCCGTGTAGAGGCCTTTTTGGTCGGTGAGGATGATCAGGGCATCGGCTTCCACCAGATTGGCCACCAGCGCACCCAGGGTGTCGTTGTCACCAAACTTGATTTCGTCGTTGACCACCGTGTCGTTTTCGTTGATCACCGGCACCACACCCAGCTGCAGCAGGGTCAGCAAGGTGACGCGGGCATTGAGGTAGCGCTCGCGGTCGGCCAGGTCGGCATGGGTGAGCAGCACCTGGGCGCTGCCCAGGTTTTGTTCGCGCAGCTTGGTCTCGTACATCTGCACCAGGCCCATCTGGCCTACGGCTGCGGCGGCTTGCAGCTCATGGATTTCCTTGGGACGCTGCTGCCAGCCCAGCCGCTTCATGCCTTCGGCGACGGCGCCGCTGGAAACCATGATCACTTCGCGCTTGGCACCACCTTCGCCATGCACCAGGGCGGCAAGCTGGCGGCTCCATTCCGTGATGGCGCCCTCGTCCAGGCCCTTGCCCTCGTTGGTGACCAGACTGGAGCCGACTTTGACGACGATGCGACGTGCGTCGCGCAGAACATTCGATGCCATTTTTGCTTTTTCCGGCATTGCGCCCGCCTGGCAAGCGCAAGCAGCTATCAATCGATAAGAAATCTAGAGTGCAGGCCTTGCCACTCAGTCGGGCGACGAGAAGCGGGGGTCGTCCGAGAAGTCAGGTTGCTCTTGCTCGGCGCCGGCAGCAAAACGCGGATCCACCTCTTGGGGCTCCTGCTCGGCCTTTTGCATCTTGTGCACGAACTGGAAGATCTCCTTGATCAGCGGCTCGCAGCCTTCACGGGTCAGCGCCGAGATCTCGTAGACAGGGCCCTTCCACTTGTAGCGCTTGACGAAGTCCTTGACCTTGGCGGCACGCTCATCACCGGGCACCATGTCCAGCTTGTTGAGCACCAGCCAGCGTGGCTTGTTGTAGAGCTCTTCGTCGTATTTCTTGAGCTCGCCGACAATTGCCTTGGCCTGCGCTACAGGGTCCACGCCCTCGTCAAACGGTGCCAGGTCGACAATGTGCAGCAGCAAGCGCGTGCGCTGCAGGTGGCGCAGGAACTGGTGGCCCAGGCCTGCACCGTCCGAGGCGCCTT
>JAITLO010000032.1 GCA_031277855.1 Acidovorax sp.
GCAATCTCGTCAAACGGGTTCATGCTCATCTTGACGTTGGCGATGTCCACGCCTGTGCCATCGCTCTTGACGCGGACCTTGACGTTGTAGTCCACCACCCGCTTGACTGGGACCAATACCTTCATGCTGCGGCTCCTTGATTTGTTGGAAGATTGACGTTTACGTAAACCAAATTCATTTTATGCGGCAGCGCAGCAGCTTCCAGCAGAAATCCTGACGATTCACGCAAACAAAAACGAACGATCGTTCTATTTTATGCCTTTGGTAAGCCAAATGTCACATGTGAGCATGTAACCCAAGGGTTAACACCTAGCTTTTACCCCGAGATGGATCAGGCTTTCCAGCGTGGCTGTCGCTTCTCGGCAAAGGCCTGTGCGCCCTCCTGGGCGTCAGCGTCCATCATATTGGCGGCCATGGTCTGGCCCGCCAGCTGGTAGGCGGCATCCAGGCCCAACTCACGCTGCTGGTAGACCAGGGCCTTGCCCATGCGTACCGCGGTGGCCGGCTTGGCCAGAATGGATTGCACCAGGGCATCGACTGCCGCATCCAGCTGGTGCGGCGCCGCCACGCGGTTCACCAGGCCGTTTTGCAGTGCAGTGGCAGCGTCGATGAAGTCGCCGGTGAGCAGCATTTCCATGGCCTGCTTGATGGGCAGATTGCGCACCAGGGGCACGCTGGGCGTGGCGCAAAACAGACCATAGTTGATGCCACTGGTGGCAAAGCTGGCCTCGGTGCTGGCCACGGCCAGATCGCACTGGGCCACCAACTGGCAACCCGCTGCCGTGGCCATGCCATGCACCCGCGCAATCACGGGCACGGGCAGCTTGGCAATCGACAGCATGACCTTGCTGCACTGGGCAAACAGCTGCTGGTAATAGGCCAGCTGCGGGTTGGCCGACATGTCCTTGAGATTGTGCCCAGCGCAAAACGCCTTGCCCTCTGCGGCCAGCACCACCACACGCACCGACGCATCGGCCGCCACCGCATCCAGCGCCTGCTGCATGGCAGCCAGCATGGGCGCGCCCAGGGCATTGAAACGCTGCGGGTCATTCAAGGTCAGGCGCACCACGCCCTCGGGGCTGCGCTGCACGTTCAGCAGCTGCGCATTGTTTTGCATATCCGTCACACCAACACTCCTCCGTTATCCATGGCTGCCGGGACTTACCCGCCGCCCCTCACCCCCACCCTCTCCCCGATGGGGCGAGGAAAAAAAACCAAACCAGGGCGCTGCGCAAAAAACTGGCGCGCCCCATGCCAGGGACAGCGAGCAAGGGCCGCCCCGCAGCAAGGCTGTCGTCCCCCTTGAGGGGGAAGCCGCAAAGCGGCTCAGGGGGTGCTTAAATATCCGCCAACACCCGCACATGCGCTTCCACGCTGCGTGCCAGGGCGCTCATCACATAGCCGCCTTCCAGACAGGAGACGATGCGGCCCTTGGAAAACCTGCGGGCCACATCCTTGACGCGGTCGGTGATCCAAGCGAAGTCTTGTTCGTTCAGCGCCATCTGGCCCATATCGTCTTCACGGTGGGCATCGAAACCGGCGCTGATGAAAATCATCTCCGGCTTGAAAGCCTCCAGCCGCGGAATCCACATCATCTCGACCAGCTCGCGAATGTCCATGCCCTTGGTGTAGGCCGGCACCGGCAGATTGAGCATATTGGGCGCCGGGTCCTTGTCGCCACTGAAAGGGAAAAACGGGTGCTGAAAAAAGCTGACCATCAGCACGCGCTCGTCACCGGCCAGGATGTTCTCCGTGCCATTGCCATGGTGCACATCAAAGTCGACGATGGCCACGCGCTTGAGGTTGTGGCGCTGCAGTGCATGCAAGGCCGCAATGGCCACGTTGTTGAAAAAGCAAAAACCCATGGCCTTGCCGCGCTCGGCATGGTGGCCTGGCGGGCGTATGGCGCAAAAAGCGTTTTCCAGACTGCCCTCTATCACGGCATCGGTCGCTGCCACGGCGGCACCAGCCGAGCGCAGGGCCGCATCCAGCGTGTGCACATTGATGGAGGTGTCGGTATCGATCGGCGAATGGCTGGGGCCTCCGGCCTGCACCTCTTCCTTGAGCCGGTCCGTCAGACCGCGCAAGGCCGCGATGTACATGCGGTCATGGGCCAGCTCCACATCGGCCAACGAGGCCAGCGGCGCCTCCACGCGCTCCAGCCCATCAAACACCCCGGTGATCAGCAAGCGGTCTTCGATGGCATCCAGACGCTCCGGGCATTCCGGATGCCCCGGGCCCATCTCATGTTTCCAGCAATCCCTGTGGGAAAAATAGCCCGTTCTGCCCATTTCTCTTGTCCCCGTTTTTGTTCTTTTCCATTTTTGATCGCGTGGATGCAACGCTGCGCGTAGTCGCTGATCCAGGCTCTTTAGGGCCAGCTTACCACGCGCCCCCAGCGCAGCAGGAGCAAGTACATGACTGGGCTGCGGGCCTGTTGACACAGGCACAGCACGCAATACCCACTGTTTTTGCGCACGGGCACCAAGAACCTGTTTACCATCTCCAGGCAGGCACGCCAGCGCCCGGCATGCCCAGTCTGTTTGCGGTGTCGCGGCCCAGGCCGCTACACCGCCCTCTTCGAGATTTCATGAACCGTCTGCTTCCTGCCGCCCTTGTTTGCATTGCTGTCAGCACGCTTCCCGCTTGCGCACACAGCCCCAAACCCAACCCTCCCACCAAGAACCGCACCCAGGCTCCGACCAGCGCCAACTACGGCCAGCGCGCAGACGCTCTGCGCTGGGCCGATGCATTGGCACAGCAGCAGGGGATGGATGCAGCCTGGCTGCGCCAACAGCTGACCCAGGCCAAGCAGCTGGAGCAGGTGCGCCGCTTGATGACACCCAGCACCGCCCCCAAAAAGGCCACGGCCCGCAGCTGGGCCAGCTACCGCAGCCGCTTTATCGACCCGGTGCGCATACGCGCCGGCCTGCGCTTTTGGCAGGAGAACGCTGCTGCACTGGAACGTGCCCAGCAGGTCTATGGCGTACCGCCAGAAATCATTGTCGGCATCATCGGCGTGGAGACCATTTACGGCCGCAACATGGGGAGCTTCCGCGTACTGGACGCACTGGCTACGCTGGCCTTCGACTACCCGCCCAGCCACCCCCGCGCAGCCGAACGTGCAGCCTATTTCCAGGGCGAGCTGGCCCAGTTTCTGACCACGGCCTGGCGCAGCCAGCAAGACCCCACACAGACGCTGGGCAGCTATGCCGGTGCCATGGGTCTGGGCCAGTTCATGCCCAGCAGTCTGGCCCGCTTTGGCGTGGACTTTGACGGCGACGGCAAGGTCGACCTCTATCACAGCACCACCGACGCCATAGGTTCGGTAGCCAACTACTTCCGCGGCCATGGCTGGGTGCCCAATATGCCTGTGCAATACGGCGTGACCTTCAAGCCCGAGGGCGCCGACATGGCCACGCTGCTGGGCCCGGACATCAAGCCCACATTCACCGCAGAGCAAATGCTGCAGCTCGGCGCTGTGCCCCTGGATGGCGGCATGCAGCACCAGGGGCCGCTGGCCTTGGTGGAGCTGCTCAATGGCGAGGCTGCGCCCAGCTATGTGATCGGCACACAGAACTTCTACGCCATCACCCGCTACAACCAGTCCAGCTACTACGCCATGGCCGTCTACGAGCTGGGCCAGGAAGTCGCCGCCGCCCTGCGCGACGCCCAGGCCGCAGAGGCTGCGACCGCAGTCGATCCCGCCCCAAGCGCCCCAGCCACATCGCCACGCAACGCCCAATAAACAAGCGTTGAACGCTATCAAAAACGGGGCATCAAGCCCCGTTTTGTTTTTTCATGCGGCGCAAAGGCCAAGCTCTTCAGCGCCATAGCCTAAGCGCTGCGCATAAAACTGGCGCTGCCCCCTCAGGGCACCACGCAAGGGCCGCCCCGCCGCGTTGGTGCCGTCCCCCTCCCTCGCGCAGCGAGAGAGAGGGGTGAAGGCGCGCAGCGCCTCAGGGGGTGTATTTCAATACCTTTTCATCTGGCAAGTCGTCGGCATCTCGGCCTGCTTGGCCGAGATATTGCGCACCACGCGAAAGCCGTAGCCCGAGCCTTCCACATCAAACTTCACGCCGGCGCTGCCCTGGCGCTCCATCACCCCCACTTCCAGTGGCTGCTGGAACTGGTGGTCGGTCGCGCGCATATGGGCCTTGCGGCCGGCCAGCTCCACCTGCATGTTCTCCATGGCGTGGGCCACGGCCGCGGCTTCGGTGCTGCCGGCTTTTTCCATGGACTGGGTCAGGGCCTGCACCATCATCTGCATGCGCAAATGGGCGTAGTCGTCCTCAGGCTTGGGAAAGCGCTGGCGGAATCGCTGGTAGAACTGCTCGCTGGCAGCGCCAGGAGAGTTGGGTAGCCAATCGGCCACGGCCACCACCTTGCCCACGCCGGCATCGCCTAAAGCTGCAGGTGCGCCCATGGCATTGCCGTAGAAGGTGTAGAACATGCCTTCAAAACCTGCCTCGCGCACGGCCTTGACCAAAAGCGTCAGGTCATTGCCCCAGTTGCCGGTGACCACCGCCTGGGCGCCGCTTTGCTTGATCTTGGCCGCATAGGGAGCGAAGTCCTTGACCCGCCCCATGGGGTGCAGCTCGTCACCCACCACGGCCACATCCGGGCGCTGCGCGGCCAGCTGGCGCCGGGCCTCGCCCAGCACAGCCTGACCAAAGCTGTAGTCCTGGCCTATCAGGTAGACGTTCTTCAATGCCTTGTCGGCCTTGACCATCTGCATCAGCGCGGCCATGCGCATATCGGCATGGGCATCGAAGCGGAAATGCCAGAAGCTGCAGCGCTCGTTGGTAAAGGCCGGGTCCACGGCGGAATAGTTCAAAAACAGCACGCGCTTGCCGGGCTCGCGCTGGTTGTGCTTGTTGATGGCATCCAGCAGAGCCGAGGCCGTGGCCGAGGAATTGCCCTGCATGATGATGCGGGCGCCGCTGTCTATGGCCGCGCGCAGGGCCGACAGCGCCTCTTCGTTCTGGCCCTTGCTGTCATAGCGCTGTATCACCAGCGGACGGGCACCGCCGGCCGCGGCCGGCAGTTGTACGCCGCCACGGGCATTGACCTGCTCGGTCGCCATCAGGATGTTGCGAAACACGCCTTCGCCCGTGTTGGCAAAAGGCCCGGACAGGCTTTCCACCAGCGCCAGCTTGATGGGCTCACCCGGCGTGGCTGCGGCAGCCGCCAGCCCCCAGGCAGCCAATGCCGCCAGCAACACCTTGCGCAGCGGCGATGTCTGCTTTTGCACGCGCGATGGCGACGTTTGACGGGTTTTCAACACCGCCACGGCAAATTTATTCATACCAAAATATCCCTTGAAAACCTCGCGACAGCCTGCAATTGCTTCTCATGCGGCCACACCATCGAAGCGCCGCGCAGTGTATAGGAGCCCTAAAACCATGTTCTTCGCATCGCCCGTGATCCGTCGTTCCGCATTCGCCGCCCCCCGCCAGGCCGACCAGGCTCTGCAGCGTTTTCTGCAGGCCTCTCAGCAGGCCGCAGCAGGTGCCACCGGCTACAGCGCCACCACCACCGAAGACGCCACCACCCTGAGCGTGGACGTTCCCGGCCTGGCCCGTGAGCAGCTGCAGCTGCGCATTGAAGACGCGCAAGTCCACCTCAGCAGCGTCGAAGGCGCCCCCCGCCAGGTGCGCCGCAGCTGGGAGCTGCCCCATGCCATCGATGCCGCTGCCAGCAGCGCAAAGTTGGAAAACGGTGTGCTGACCCTGGTGCTGGCTCAGCGCAAGCCCGTGGACCAGTCCGTGAGCCTGAATATCCAGTAAGCGCGTCTTGACGCTCTTCTCGCGGCGCACAGCGCCGCCCCAGGTTGACTGGCCTGCCCCCTTTCTTCCTCCTCTTGATTAGCACGGCAAGCCAGACAGCACGAAGCCCGCAGCGTGAGCACACGCTGGCGGGCTTCATCTTTTTTCGGGACGCAGCTCTCAAAATTCATAGCTATTTGTGCATACACAGAGCGCCTTACAGGCCTCAATGACTCAAAAAAAACGCCACCCCAGAAAAACCGGAGTGGCGTGGTCAGAGCGGAGTTTTTGAATGCCTTACTCGTGCCGCAGCGCCTCGATAGGGTCCAGGCGTGCGGCGCGGCGGGCGGGGAAGTAGCCGAAGAGCACGCCAATGGCGGCCGAGAACACAAAGGACAGCAGGTTCACACCGGCGTTGAAGACATAGGGCACGCCCATCACCTGGGCCAGGCCGAACGAAGCGGCAGTGGCAATCAAGATGCCAGCCAGCCCGCCCAGTGCTGCTAGCACCACGGCCTCAATCAGAAACTGCAGCAGCACCTCGCGCTCCAGCGCGCCGATGGCCAGGCGCAGGCCGATCTCGCGGGTGCGCTCGGTCACGCTGACCAGCATGATGTTCATGATGCCTATGCCGCCCACCAACAGGCTGACGGCGGCCACCGCGCCCAGCAGCATGGTCAGCACCTTGGTGGTGCCGGCCATGGTGTCGGCCAGTTGCTTGGTGTCGAGCACGTTGAAGTTGTCCTCGTCGCTGGGTGCCAGTTTGCGCAGCTCGCGCAGCAGCTGGTTGAGGCTGGTCTTGACGCGCTCGGCATCGCTGCCATCTTCCATGGACACCAAGATGGTGTTCAGCCGCTTGCTGCCGGTGACGCGGCGCTGCAAGGTGTTGAGCGGAATCAGCACGGTGTCGTCCTGGTCATTGCCGAAAGCGCCCTGGCCCTTGGATTCCAGCAGGCCCACGACCTCGCAGGAAAAGCCCTTGATGCGCAACGGCTGGCCCAGCACATCGGCGCTGTTGCCATACAGCTCGCGGTGCAGCGTGGCACCGATGATGCACACGGCCGAACCGGCGCGCAGCTCCTCCTTGCTGAATTCCCGGCCCTGGGCCAGCTTCCAGTTGCCGGTGATGAGCCAATCGTTGGTGCTGCCGATCACGCTGGTGGACCAGTTGCGCCCACCGGCCACCACGGTGGCGCTGGATCGCGCCTCAGGCGCCACGGCCTGCACACCGCCGATTTGCTGGGCGATGGCGGTGGCATCCGTGTCCTTGAACGAGGGCGCCACCGAGGAGCCCGCGCCCATGCGCTGGCCCGAGCGTATCTGCAGCAAATTGGTGCCCAGGCCGGCAATCTGGTTTTGCACGGCCATGGTGGCGCCATTGCCCAGCGTGACCATGGTGATGACGGCGCTGACGCCAATCACAATCCCCAGCACCGTGAGAAAGGAGCGCAGCAGATTGCGTCGTATGGAACGCAGCGCCAGCCAGATGGTGTTCCACAGCATCACAGGCCTCCTTGCTCGGCCAGTGCCGCTGCGGGTTCGGTGCCCACAGACTGCACACCCGCCTCGGCAACCGCCGCAGCGCGGCGCAATGCCAGGGGTGGATTGGGCAAATCGCTGTCCATGCGCCCGTCCTTGAAGCGCACAATGCGCCGGCTATAGGCCGCCATCTCGGGCTCGTGCGTGACCATCAGCACGGTAATGCCCTTGTCGTGGTTGAGCTTCCACAGCAGTTCCATGATTTCCTCGCTGCGCTGGGTGTCCAGATTGCCCGTGGGCTCATCGGCTAGCAGCACCGTGGGGTCGGTGACGATGGCGCGCGCAATGGCCACGCGCTGCTGCTGGCCGCCCGACAGCTCGGCCGGCGTGTGGTGTTCCCAACCCTTGAGCCCCACGGCCTCCAGCGCGCGGGCGGCAGCGGCATGGCGCTCTGCCGCAGACTCACCGCGGTAGAGCAGCGGCAGCTCCACATTCTCCTGGGCCGTGGTGCGCGGCAGCAGGTGAAAGCCCTGGAACACAAAGCCAAAGTAGCGGCGGCGCAGCCGGGCGCGCTCGTCACGCGACAGGTCTTCCACATGCACGCCCTTGAACAGATAGGCGCCGCTGCTGGGCCGGTCCAGGCAGCCCAGGGTGTTCATGGCCGTGGATTTGCCCGAGCCGCTGGGGCCCATGATGGCGACAAAGTCACCCTGGGCAATGTCCAGATCCACACCCTTGAGGGCCTGAAAGGCCAGACCACCTTCACCATAGGTCTTGGTCACACCCTGCAGGCGAATCAGCGGCATGGCTTCAGCTTCTGCGGGGGCTTTTTGCATGCTCATTTCGCGGCCCCGCTGCGCTGGTCGGTGATCAGGGCCGCGCCCTCTTGCAGCTTGTCGCTTTCCACCTCGGTCATGCGGCCGTCGCTTTGGCCGGTCTTGACCTGCACGGCCTGGGGCTGGCCGTTTTCCAGCACCCAGACATAACGGGTCTGGCCCGGGCCCTGGGCCTGCTCGCCCCGGCCACCGCCCTGACGATTGCCACGCGGCGGGCGCGGCATCAGCTGGCCCACCAGGCCGTTGCCGGAAGCTCCGCCCTTGGCCTGGGGTTTGCCTTCATCCTTGGAAGCCGCTCCAGCCTTCCCGGCCGCTGCGGTCTGACCCGGTGGCTGCATGCCGGTGGGCGTAAAGCGCAGCGCCGCATTGGGCACCAGCAGCACATTCTTGCGCTCGGTGGCACGTATGGTGGCAGATGCCGTCATGCCCGGGCGCAGGCTGAGGTCCTCGTTCTCCACCTCCAGCCGCGCCACATAGGTGACCACGTTGTCGGTCTTGGTAGAGCCATAGTCCACGCGGGTGACGGTGGCCGGATAGCTGCGCGAGGGATAGGCGCTGACGGTGAAGCTGGCCCGCTGGCCTTCCTTGACCTGGCCCACATCGGCCTCGTCCACCGCCACTTCCAGGCGCAGTTTTTTCAGGTCTTCGGCCACGGTGAACAGGGTCACGGCCTGCAGCGAGGCGGCCACGGCCTGACCGGGCTCGACCGAGCGGGTCAGCACCACGCCGTCAATGGAGGCCTTGACGGCCGCCTTGGAAAGATTGGTTTCATCGGTGGACAAGGCATGGCGGGCATCGTCCACCGAGGCCTTGGCGGCCAGCAGATCGGCCTCGGCCCGGGCCAGGGTGGCGCGGCTGCCATCCAGCTCGGTGGCCGAAGGCACTTGCCCGCCCGATAGGCGGCGCACCTCTTCCAGCCGTGCCAGATTGGCCCTGGCCTCTTTCAGCGTGGCCTCGACCTGGTGCTGCCTGGCCTGGGACGAGGCCAGCGTGGCGCGCGAGCGCCCCACCTGGGCGTTGAGCTTGTCGGTGTCCAGCTCCACCAGCACCTGGCCTTTTTTGACGCTGTCATTCACATCCACCCACACCTTGCGCACCGTGCCGGACAGCTCCGAGCCCACGCTGACCGTACGCGTGGGCTGCAGCGTGCCATTGGCCAGCACCGTCAGCAGCAAGTCGCCCTGCTTCAAGGCCTCGGTCACGTACACGGGCTTGGCCTTGGCTTTCTGGTCGGCTTGCCACCACAGCAGGCCACCCACGGCGCCGGCCACGGCCACGGCGCCTATCCAGAGGGTGGGGCTTTGCCACCATTTGCGCGCCAGGCCATCGCCCAGCAGGTCTTGCACTTCCTGGCTGCTGGAAGTTGGGGGGGTCTTCTTCATCACTATCGGTCCTGAAAATCGGGTCTGCGGGGATCTGCGTTCTGGCTGCGGGTGGGCTGCTGGCCCACCCATGGCTGCGTAGCTGTCGGTTGCGTGCGGCTTACTGCTGCGCAAAAGCGCTATCGGCCACGGCGGTGGGAGTCCAGCCCCCACCCAATGCCTTGTAGAGGCGGATATGGTCTGAGCCTATGCTGGCCGCCACGGTGGAGACGCTGTCTTGCGAGCTGAGCAGAGTGCGCTGGGTATCCAGCACGGTCTGGAAATCGACGAGCCCGCTTTGGTAGCGCTGGTTGGCCAGCAACGAGGCATTGCGCGCCGCCGTCTCGGCCTGGCGCAGCTGCACCAGCCGCGCCTTGTCGCCCTGCAATTGCACCAGCGCGTCTTCCACCTCCTGCAAGGCCGTGAGCACCGCGCTCTGGTAGCTGGCATGGGCCTGCTCCACGGCGGCGCTTTGCACGCGAATCTGGGCGCGGTTGGCGCCGCCATCAAACAAGGTGGCCGACAGGCCTGCAGCCATGCTGGCCGCCACCGATGCCCCATTCGTCAAGGCGCCCAGCGTCAGTGCACTCAGGCCCAGCGAGCCGCTCAGGCGCAGGCTGGGGTAGTTGGCCACTTCCTGGGCCGACAAATTGGCCAGTGCGGCCTCCACCTTGTGCTGGGCGGCGCGCACATCGGGGCGCTGGCGCAGCGTGTCGGCCGGCAAGGCCAGGGCCAGGTCGTCCGGCGCCTGCGGCACGGGCTGTAGCGATTGCAGCTGTGCCTGCAGCGCGGCCGGGGGCTGGCCCGTCAAAATCGCCAGCGCATGGCGCGACTGGGCCAGGCCGGACTGCAACGCCGGCAGCTGCGCCGCTGTCTGGAAGGTGGACTGGCGCGCCTGCTCGGCCTCCAGCGAATTGGCCAGCCCGGCCTGCACCCGCCACTCGGCAATGCGCTGGGTTTGCTGTTGCAGACCCAGGTTGTGCTCGGCAATGCGCAACCTGTCTTGCTGGCCGCGCAGCTGCACATAGGTTTGGGCCACCTCGGCCGCCAACGACACCTGCACGCCTTCCAGCGTGGCCTGGGCGGCCTGCACATTGGCCTCACCTGCGGCCACGCGGTTGCGCTGCCCCCCCCACCAATCGGGCTCCCAGCTGGCATCCAGGCCGGTGGAATAGCTGTTGCGGGCATCGTTATTTCCCTGGCGGCTGCGGCTGCTGCCAGCGCTGGCCCCGGCCTTGGGCAGCAGGCCTGCGCCCTGTACGTCGCGCGTGGCACGGGCCTGGCGCACGGCGGCCTCGGCGCTGTGCAGGCTGGGGTTGGCCTGCAAGGCCTGCTCAATCAAGGCGGTGAGCTGGGCATCGCCAAAGCGCTGCCACCAGCGCGAGAGGTCTTGCGCCGACTGCGCCGCCATGGCCTGGGATGGCGGTGCCGCTTGCCACTGCGAGGGAACGGCCAGTGCGGCCTGCGGTGGCTGCAAAGAAGTCGTATGGCTGCAGCCCGCCATGAGCAGGCTGGCTGCTGCTGCCACCGCCCAGGCGGCAGCAGGCACATGGAGCGAGCCAACGGAGCGGGAGGTGAGGCGAGAGGAGGGAGGGAAAGAGGAGGATTCGGGCATCGGCTGTCCTGTAACAGTATCCGATTGTGTCCAAACCTTGTAGGGCTACGACAAACTCTGTGTGAAGCCCGGGTAAAGCCACGGACCTTGGCATCCAAACCAGTGCTTACGCAGGCTGCATCTGCGTTGACAGCTCCCAAAACAAAAGCAGCCCGGTGGCTGCTTTTGTTTTGGGATGGGCGACAGTGTTTATTGCAAAGTATCCAGCGGCCAGCGCGGCTTCACATCAAAAGCATAGTTTTTGTGCGCCTGCTCACGCCCGGCCTGCAGGCGCATGGCGGCGGCCATGGCAATCATGGCGCCGTTGTCGGTGCACAGATGCAGCTCGGGGTAGTGCACACGAATCTGGCGCTTGGCGCAGGCCGCGTTCAGCTGGGCACGCAGCAGCTTGTTGGCGCCCACGCCACCGGCCACTACCACGCGCTGCATGCCGGTTTCCTTCAGCGCAGTCATGGTTTTGCGCACCAGCACGTCCACGATGGCGGCCTGGGTGCTGGCAGCCAGATCGCGTTTGCGGGCCTCCAGCTCGTCGCCCAGTTTTTTGGCCTGGGTCAGCACCGCCGTCTTCAGGCCGGCAAAGGAAAAGTCCAGGTCGCCGGAATGCAGCAGCGGGCGCGGCAGCTTGAAGGCTTCAGGGTCGCCGCCTTCGGCCAGTTGGGACAGCACCGGGCCACCGGGGTAAGGCAGGCCCATGAGCTTGGCGGATTTGTCAAAGGCTTCGCCTGCGGCGTCGTCAATGGTCTCGCCCAGGATTTCATACTGGCCCACACCATCCACCCGCATCAGCTGGGTATGGCCGCCGGAGACCAGCAGGGCCACAAAGGGGAATTCCGGTGGGTCCGCGCTCAAAAAGGGCGAGAGCAAATGCCCTTCCAGATGGTGCACGCCCAGCACGGGCTTGGAAAGGGCCGCGCCCAGGGCGCAGGCCACGCCGGCGCCCACCAGCAGTGCCCCGGCCAAACCAGGGCCACGGGTGAAGGCCACCACATCCACGTCTTTCAGCGTGCAACCGCTTTCCTGCAGCACATGCTCGGTCAGCGGCAGCACGCGGCGGATATGGTCGCGGCTGGCCAGCTCCGGCACCACACCGCCATAGGCGCGGTGCATGTCGATCTGGCTGTGCAGCGCATGGGACAACAACTGGGGCACGGCTGCGCCACCTTGCAGGCGCACCAGGGCCACGCCGGTTTCATCACAGGAGGATTCGATACCGAGAATCAGCGAACTCATGGCCGCCAGTGTAGAACCTGCGGCCATGCGTTGCTGGCGGGCGGGCATTCGCCCTGTTGATAGACGCTATCTAAACAATAGCTTCAAACGCTTATTTCATCCATGTGTGCCGGTTATGTAATGCTCCAGCTGCTGGATGGTGAATTGCTGCTCGGAAATGATTTCCTTGACCAGGTCGCCAATCGAGACCATGCCCAGCACCTGGTGCTTGTCATTCACCACCGGCAGATGGCGTATGCGCTTGTCCGTCATCAGCGCCATGCATTCGGCCGTGGTCTGGCGCGGCAGCACGCAGTGAACCTGTACCGTCATGACTTCGCGCACGGCCGTGCTGCTGGAGCTGCGGCCTTGCAGCACCACCTTGCGGGCATAGTCCCGCTCGGTGACGATGCCGGCGATGTGCTCCCCCTCCATCACCAGCAGCGCGCCTATGCCGTAGTCCGACATGCGCTGCAGCGCGGCCAGCATGGTGTCGGTGGGCGCCACGCTGTGCATGGGGCTGTTGTTCTTGGCACGCAGAATGTCCGCCACAGTCGTCATACAGTCTCTCCTTGAAACAGTGATGGCGCCAGCGCCGCTGGCTCGCCGACAAGTACGCAGCCCCAGTGTGCAAAGCCCACGGCAACGCAGCAATCAGGCGATGCCCGTAGATCGCCCCATACAAAAAGGCAGCCGCAGCTGCCTTGGTCTCTTCGCGCTCCAGCCCTAAGCGCCCCATATCAGGGGCACCGCGCAAGGGCCGCCCCGCCGCGCCGGTGCCGTCCCCCTGGGAGGAAGCCGCGAAGCGGCTCAGGGGGGTACACAGTCACCGGCGATTACCAAACAAGCTGCCACCGATTTTGATCAAATCGCTCAGGCCCACCTGGCCGTCGCCATCCTGGTCCAGCAGGCTGCCCAACAGGCCGCCGCCCAGACCGCCCTGGTTTTGCACCCGGGCTTTTTCCTGGCCCAGTGCCTGACCCAGGCCGCCCGCATCCAGACCGCCAGCCTGCACGCGCTGCGCCAGGAATGCCATCACGATGGGGGCCAGCATCTGCAGCAGATTGCCTGCCTGGTTGCCCAGCCCCGTGGCCTGGCCCAGGCCGGCCTCGGCCTTTTGCTGGCTCGCGCCAAAGATCTGGCCCAGGATGTCGGCCGCACCGCCCTGGCTTGCACCGCCTGCGGCGCCACCGCCCAGCACAGCCCCCAGCAAATCACCCAGGCCACCCAGCCCCTGGGGCATGGCTGCGCCCTGGCCTTGCTGCAGCGAGTCCATCAGTTGGGCCGCGGCTGCGGGCTGCTGGGCGTTGTGGCCCAGGGCGCCCAGCATCATGGGCAGGGCTGTGGCCACGGCAGACTGTGTCTGCACGGCATCCATGCCCAGTTGCTGCGCCATCTGCTGCATGGGCGCGCCCTGCAGTTGGGCCATCAGCTCATCGGCCCAGGAAGAAGTGGTGTTCACGGTGAACTCCTATGTCGAAAAAAGTCGGCTTGAATGTTACATGGGCGCCCGGCCTCTCGGCAGGGCGCCCATGTAGGCAGGGGGTTCATTCACAATCTTTAAAAACTTTCCCACTCGGCGTCCGCTGTCGCGGGCGCTGCCACCTTGGCGCTGCTTGCCGGCAAGGCTGCACGCGGCGTGGGCAGGTGTGCAGAACGCAAGCCCTGTACCGCAGCCATGCTGCGGGGCGCAGGCTGGGCATGGCGGGGCATGGGGGCATCGCTCACTGCCTCGTTCACCATGTGCGGTGGCAAGCGGAACACGCCCACGGCACTGACCAGTTCACCGGCCCGCTCACGCAGCTGGCGTGCGCCCTGGGCAGATTGCTCCACCAGGCCGGCGTTTTGCTGCGTGCCCTGCTCCATCTGGGTCATGGCCTCGCCCACCTGGGCCACGCCCTGGCTTTGCTCGTGGCTGGCGGCGCTGATCTCGCCCATGATGTCGGTCACGCGGCGGATGGAGCTCACCACCTCCTGCATGGTGGAGCCGGCCTGGTCCACCAGCTTGGAGCCCTGCTCGGTCTGCTCCACGCTGGCTTCGATCAAGGCCTTGATTTCCTTGGCGGCTTCGGCACTGCGCTGGGCCAGCACGCGCACCTCGCCAGCCACCACGGCAAAGCCACGTCCTTGCTCTCCGGCGCGGGCGGCTTCCACTGCGGCATTCAGCGCCAGGATATTGGTCTGGAAGGCGATGGAGTCGATCACTCCGATGATGTCTGCAATGCGCTGCGAGCTGCTGTTGATGCCCTTCATGGTGTTCACCACCTGCATCACCACCTCGCCACCCTGCACGGCCACGCTGCTGGCGGCCACGGCCAGTTGGTTGGCGGACTGGGCGTTGTCGGCGTTCTGGCGCACGGTGGCGCCCAGCTGGGCCATGGAGGCGGCGGTTTCTTCCAGCGCGGCAGCCTGCTGTTCGGTGCGGGCATTCAAGTCGCTGTTGCCACTGTCTATGCCTTCGCTGGCAGCGGCCACACCACGGGCGTTCTGGCGCACATTGGCCACCACCTGCGTCAGCTCCTGCTGCATGGTGTGCAGCGAGGCCAACAGGCTGTCGCTGTCCCCCTGGCGCAGTTGCACCTCGGTGGTCAGATCGCCCTGGGCCACGGCGCGCACCAGGCGGGCGGCTTCCTGCGGCTCTCCGCCCAAGGCGGCAAACAGGTTGCGAATAATCCAGCCACCCAGCACCATGGCAGCGATCACGGCAAAAAGGCTTGCACCCAGCAATTGCAAACGGGCACTGTCATAGCGCGCCTTGGCTGCAGCAACGGCCTGATTGCCGTCTTCGGTATTGGTGTCCACATAGCTGTTGATGGCCTCCAGCAAGGCGGCCAGCAAGGGCCGGCACTCGGCATTCATCTTCTCGATGGCCGCATCTTGTTCACCACCCAAGGCCTTGTCGACGATGTCCAGGGCCACAGGGCCATAGCGGCTTTCGATCTGGGCAATGCGCTCCACCATGGCGCGGTGCTCGCTGCTGCCCTGCTGGGCCACGGCCTGCTGCAACTGCTGCAGCAGTGCCTGGGTGGCGGCATGCGCCTTGGTAACGGCGGCTTTTTCCTGGTCAATGTCCGCCAGGGTACGTACCAGCACCAGGTTGCGGGCTGCCACGGCGCGGGCGTTCACCGCATCGGCCAGGCGATTGGCCAGCTGGCTTTGCACGGCCACGCCCTCGTTGTAGTGGGTGAAACTTTCGTTGGTGGTATTGAGGGCGCGTACGGCCACCAAGGCCACCAGCAGCACCAGAGCGGCCAGTAGACCAAACCCTAGACTCAGCTGTTTTTTCACACCCATTGCACTGCGTTCGCTGCTGCGTTGCTGCATGCGTTCACTCCTCAAAAGAAAAAAGGGGGAAGGCTGCCTCCCTGTATGTATGGCTGCGCAATGGTTGCGCAGTGCATGGCTGACCATGCTGGGCCTGGATGCACAGCTGCAAACAGGACTGCCTTGCCGCGATCTGCGCAGGTCACTGCGCTACGGCCTAGTTGTGTGCTGGTTCGCAGCATGCCCGGACATGCCAATCAGCGTGTTGGAATACATCAAGCAAAGGGTTTTTACCGTTGAGAATTGAAAATTCTTAACAAACTTCGCATGAAATACCACAACCATTAGGCGGCACATCTTTCCCAAACGGGATCAGATCATTCCTAAATGGAATTCAAAAACACGGCAGACACCCGCCATTTGCATATGAATAAAAAATATTAAAAACACCAGCATGCACGAGAAGAAAATATAAGGCATGCCCATACAGCACTATCTCAAGGAAATTGGCCGCGGCAAAGACGGTGCGCGAGCGCTGTCACGCGCACAGTCCGCCGACCTGATGGGCCAGTTGCTGGACGGCCAGGTCGATGCACTGGCCACTGGCGCTTTCTGCGTCGCCATGCGCATCAAGGGTGAGACCCCCGAGGAAATGGCCGGTTTTCTGGACGCCATCCACCAGCGTCTGCCCCTGTTGCCCTTGCAACCCCAGCCTTGGGTGGTACTTCCCAGCTACAACGGTGCACGCAAGCTGCCTGTGCTCACCCCGCTGCTGGCCTTGCTGCTGGCACGTGAAGGCCTGCCGGTGCTGCTGCATGGTTGCACCACCGAAGCCAGCCGCACCACCAGCGCCCAGGTGCTGCAAGCCCTGGGCCACGCACCCACGACCGCTTTGTCCAACATCGCGCCCGGTCAGTTGCAGCATTGCAGTGCCGAGGCCCTACACCCTGGCCTGCAGCGCTTATTAAACGCCCGCGCCGCCATCGGCCTGCGCAACCCGGCGCACAGCCTGGTCAAGCTGCTCAACCCACTGGGTCGCAACGCCCAGCCTGCCCTGGTGGTGGGCAGCTATACCCACCCTGAATACGCCACTTCCATGGCCGCTACCCAGGCCCTGGTCCGCGCCACGGCCTTGCTGCTGCGCGGCACCGAAGGCGAGCCCGTGGCCGACCCGCGCCGCCACCCGGCCATGACGGCCGTGTTGCACGGCCAGCCGCAAGTGCTGCAAGACAGCCAACGCGGCACGCTGGCCGATCTACCGCCCCTGCCCAATGGCCACGATGTGCAAGCAACAGCCCGTTACACCGAGGATGTGCTGACCGGGCTACTGCCAGTACCAGCCCCTATTGCCCAGCAGCTACACTATTTGAAGCAGCTGCATGCCCAGCTGCCCCAACCGCAGCAGACCATTTCTGCCCCCAAATCCCTATGACCGCCCCCACTGCCTCGCCCTCTTCCTTGCCCGGCCGCTGCACCCTGGTGGGCGCTGGCCCAGGCGACCCCGAACTGCTGACGCTCAAGGCGCTCAAGGCCATACAGCGCGCCACCTTGCTGCTGGTGGATGACCTGGTCTCGCCCGAGATCGTGGCCCACGCCCAGCCCACAGCCCGCGTGGTCTATGTGGGCAAGCGCGGCGGCTGCAAAAGCACGCCCCAGGCCTTTATCGAAAAGCTGATGCTGCAAGCCGTGCAGGATGGCGAAGAGGTCGTGCGCCTCAAGGGCGGCGACCCCTTTATCTTTGGCCGCGGCGGCGAAGAGGTGGAGCATTTGCGCGCTGCGGGTGTGGAGGTCGATGTCATCAACGGCATCACCGCCGGCCTGGCAGGGCTCACCAGCCTGGGAGCGCCGCTGACCCATCGCGACCACGCCCACGGTGTCGTCTTCATCACCGGCCACGCCAAGCCCGGCGACGCTGGCACCGATTGGCAGGCCCTGGCTGCCACGGCCTGCGCCGCCAAGCTGACCCTGGTGATTTACATGGGCATAGGCTCGGCCGAACACATCACTGCAGGGCTGCAGGCCGGAGGCCTGGCCGCCCACACGCCGGTGGCCATCATCCAGCACGCCAGCCTGGCACAGCAGCGCCATGCCATCACCACGCTGGGCGAGCTGCCCACCACCTTGCACATACAGCAGCTGGGCAGCCCCAGCGTGCTGGTCATTGGCGATGTGGTGCGTGGTGTGGCGCAGTGGGCGCTGCAACCCGAGGCCGCAGCGGCGGCCCAGGCACTGGCAGGCTAAGCCAGCCTGGCGCTACGCTTTCAAGCGGCCCTCACAGCGCGAAATGTGCCGAGGCTGTGATCTCCACCTCCACGGTGGCGTTCTTGGGCAATTGGGCCACGCCAATGGCCGAGCGCGCCGGCAGGCCGATATCGCCCAGCACTTCCACCAGCAGTTCGGAAGCCCCGTCGGCCACCTCGCTGTGCTGGGTGAAGTCCGGCGTGCAGTGCACATACACCGTCATACGGCAGATGCGCTGCACGCTGTCCAGGCTACCCAGGGTACGCTGCAGCAACATCAAAGCGCGTAGGGCCGACACCCGCGCCGCCTTCTGGGCCTGGGCCAGCGTGGCTGCGCCCGCTGCAGGCTGTGCGGAGATGGGGCCCAGCGAGGCCATCACCCCGTTCAAACGCGGCAGTTGGCCGCTGACATACAACATGCGCTCATCGCGCACCACGGGGCAGTAGCTGCCGCCGGGGGCGATGTCCACATCCATGGGGCAGTTCAAGGTCTGGGCGGCTTGCGCCAGTCTTTGGTCACGCGTCATCACACACTCCTTCATCCACAAGATCGGTGCAGGCCATGCAGGCCTGGCTGGTGGAGATGATAGGAGCCCTGGGCTCGCAATCTGCCCTGCCTCAGTAAAGATAGGCCTGCTCTGCCGCAGGCGCCGGACTGGGCCGGCCCATCACCACATGCAGCTGGCCGTGGTGCACGCCGCGCTCGGCCATGATGGCATTGGCAAACGCCCTGACCTCGTTCACTGGCCCGCGCAGCTGCATGGTGACCAGGCATTGCTGCACATCGACATGAACCTGGGTGGTGAACATATGCAAAGGAGCGCGTTGCTGCTGCAGCCTGCCCAGACGTTCCAGGCGCTCATTGAGCTCATGAGCCTGCGGCTCGCGCACATAGGACAGCACGGCCATGCACAGGCCTTGCGCCTGACACAGCTCGCGTTGCTGGCTCAGCCTGACATGGAGCAGATCGCGTATGGCTTCGGAGCGGTTGGCATAGCCTGCGCGCTGCATATAGCCCTCAAATTCGTTTGCCAGTTCATCGTCCAGGGAAATGGTGAATCGTTGCATGCCCACAAAGCCAGCAAATACAGTGCCTGAATGCGGCGCCTACGCCAGAACCAGACATTGCAGAGACACAAGCGCTACAAATCGCGCGCCCACAAAAAAGGCTGGCCGCGCTTTCGCGATGCCAGCCTGCGTCCACCCTACGGGCAGCGCCACTGCGCCTGCCTGACCGGGGGACTTTGCCTATAGAACTTGGGTTCAGGTGCCGATCACACCACCGTCATTCTTGGTGATGACCAAGGTGGCCGAGCGCGGAATGCTGTTGCCGCCGCCAGGCCAGTGGCTGTCGCCTGCCTCACCGGGGTGCTGGATGTTGATGAACATGGTGCGGCTGTCAGGCGTGAAGCTGATGCCCGTGACCTCACACTCCTTGGGCCCCACCAGAAAGCGGCGGATCTCTTTGGTCACCGGATCGGCACACAGCATCTGGTTGTTGCCATGGCCGGCAAAGTCACCGCTGTTGCTGTAAGAGCCATCGGTTTCGATCCACAGGCGGCCATCGCGGTCAAAGGCCAGTCCGTCCGGGCTGTTGAACATATTGTCCGCCGTGAGATTGGCCGAGCCGGCGCGCAAGTCCTTGCGATCGGCATGCACCACCGGGTTGCCGGCCAGCACAAAAATATCCCACTCGAAAGTCGTGGCCGCCGCATCGGCGCCGGTTTCGCGCCAGCGCACGATCTGGCCGTAGACATTCTTCTCACGCGGGTTGGCCTCGTCCGCCACCTTCCGGCTGCTGTTATTGGTCAGCGTCACATACACCTCGCCAGTATGCGGATGCACGGCCACCCACTCGGGGCGGTCCATCTTGGTGGCGCCCACGGCATCGGCCGCAAGACGGGTGTGTACCAGCACCGCAGCCTGGTTGGCAAAGCTGGCATCGGCCTGCAGCTTGGGGTTGGAGGCCTTGTCCAGCAGCAACCACTCGCCTGTGCCTGCGAAATCACCCACCACCTTGCCGGCGCCGAAACGGGCCACGTAGAGCTTGCCGCTGTCCAGCAGGCGGCTGTTGTCGCCACCCTTTACATAGTTGCCGTCCGAGACGAATTTGTAGATGTAGTCATGGGCCTGGTCGTCACCCATATAGACCACGGCGCGGCCGTCCTTGGTCAAGGCAAAGGCAGCGTTCTCGTGCTTGATGCGACCCAGAGCCGTGCGCTTTTTGGGCATGCTGGTGGGGCTGAAGGGGTCTATCTCCACAATCCAGCCAAAGCGGTGGCTTTCCTGTGGCTCCTTCACATAGTCAAAGCGCGGTTCATGGCCTTCCCACATAAAGGCACTGGCCTGGGCCGAGACACCGTAGCGCTTTTGCGCAGCCGTGCGGCGGTCTTCGCCGGCCGTGGTGCCGAAGTAGTTGTTGAAGTTTTCCTCGCAGGTCAGGTAGGTGCCCCAGGGCGTCCAGCCATTGCCGCAGTTGTTGATGGTGCCGAACACACGGCGGCCGCTGGGGTCACCCTTGGTTTGCAGCAGTGCATCCCCTGCGGCAGGACCGGTCAGCTCCATGGCTGTGTGGGCGCTGATACGACGGTGGTAAACACTGTTCTTGGCCAGATTCCACTTGCCCTGGCCATCACGCTGGATGTGGATCACCGAGACACCATGGGCATGCATGGCCTTGTGCACGTTGTCACGGCTCCACTTCTTGGCCACGGCCTCGCCCTTCGCGCCAAACAGCCATGTGTAGTGTTTTTTCTTCTCGTTGACCGTGCAGTACTCGTGGTTCATCACCAGCAGGCCTTCGTCGTTCTTGCCATCCATGGCGAAGAAATGCATGCCGTCGTGGTTGTCACCCACCTGCAGGGCCTGGGCTGCTGCGTCTTCGCTGCCATCCCCCTTGAAGGCCGGCGCCCCATCCAGCAGCGGCGTACCCCAAGGCGCCAGCACCGTGGCCGTGTAGCCTGGGGCGATATGCACCGCGTCGTCGGTTGCCGTGGGAATGGCCGTGAAGCCCATCAGCGGAGCACCGCTGCGGCTGCCCGCACCCGTTGCACAGCCCGCCAGACCTGCGACCCCGCTGCCCAGCCCCAGAAACATCGCAGCGGACAAGCCCGTCCCCTGGCGCAAAAACCCTCGGCGCGAAACCGCCTGCTCCACCACGCTCTGGAAATGGGGGTTGTCCGAAAGATTGGTGGGCAGATCTTCGCTGTCGATAGCGGTGGACTGCAGGCCCTCATGTGCGTACATACTTCTCTCTGTCGTCGTGGGAATGCGACATTGTGAAAAGCCTCTGTGTCAACGCCATGACAGCCGCAGCGCCTTGCCGCAGCGTTGTCACACCAGGACTGCCACGCACGCAGCCTACGTGGCCCATGCAGACCCGCAGCACATGAAACTGGCGCTGCCCCAACCAGCAGACAGCGAGCAAGGGCCGCCCCGCAGCGAGGCTGTCGTCCCCCTTGAGGGGGAAGGCGCGCAGCGCCTCAGGGGGTGGGTACTTTTCTCGTCTGCGCGAAGCGCTGCGCCACTTCCTTGCGCATGTCCTTGCGGATCAGCGCGGCCTGCCAGCGGCGGTGCTGGTCTTCGTCTTGCAGCTGCAGTGCGGGCACAGGCGCGGGCTTTTTGTCGTCGTCCACGGCCACCATGGTGAAAAAGCAGCTGTTCACATGGCGCACCACCTGGCTGCGGATGTCCTCGGCCACCACCTTGACGCCGATTTCCATGGACGAGGTACCGGTGTAGTTGACGCTGGCCAAAAAGGTCACCAGCTCGCCCACATGGATGGGCTGCAAAAACATCACCTGGTCCACGCTCAGCGTGACGCAATAGCGCCCGGCATAACGGCTGGCGCAGGCATAGGCGACCTGGTCCAGCAGCTTCAAAATAGCGCCCCCGTGCACATTGCCGGAGAAGTTGGCCATATCGGGGGACATCAGCACCGTCATGCTGAGTTGGTGTGCAGGCAAATTCATGGGCCGCGATTTTAGGCAAGCCCAGGCCATGGCATCCGGGCGCATTCAGATACCCCCGGGCACTGACATGGGCTGGATAACAAGTATTTACTTCCTTCGCAGCTTGCCGGCAAAAGCAGCAAAAGTTGCTCCTATACACTCGCGCCCACCAAGGCATAGACACAAAAAACTTACATGTTGGGCAAACTCAAAAATTTCACCGACAGCCATGGCGAGCTGCGCACAGGCCGCGGCCTCATCACCGGCGTGATTGCATTGACGCTGGGCACTCTGTGCCTGCTGGGCGTGCTGGCCTTTCACTTTCCCGAATACCTGACCACGCCCGAGCTGCGCAAGAGCTATGACATCAGCCTCATACGCCAGATGCTGTTCTGGGCCATGGTGGTGGCGGGCGGCCTGTCCCTGGTCAACATCATCTTCAACCGCTCGCGCTGGCTGTCGAGCGTTGCCTTTGGCCTGGTCGTAGGCTCGGCCATGCTGGGCGGCCACAAGGTGGAGGTGGACCCCAACTTCCCCGATCACACGCCCTATATCGGCCTGGATTGGTTCATTCTCGACCTGCTGGGCAGCTCGCTGATTTTCATCTTCATCGAAAAGCTGTTTGCCCTGCGCAAGGACCAGCCCGTGTTCCGCGCCGAGTGGCAGACCGACTTCCACCACTTCATCGTCAACCACATGGTGGTGGGTTTTGTGCTGCTGGCCACCAACCTCATGGTGCACAAATTCTTTGGCTGGGCCGCCCATGACGGCCTGCGCGGCTGGGTGCAGGGGATGAACTTCTGGGCGGCGCTGTTCCTCATCATTTTGGTGGCCGACCTGGTGCAGTACTGGACCCACCGCGCCTACCACGAGGTACCCACACTGTGGCGCCTGCATGCCGTGCACCACAGCGTCAAAAGCATGGACTGGCTGGCGGGCTCGCGCCAACATATTCTGGAGCTGTTGATCACCCGCACCCTGGTGCTGGCGCCTATTTATGTGCTGGGTTTTTCCAAGGAAGTGATCGACGCCTACATCGTCATCGTGGGTTTTCAGGCCGTGTTCAACCACGCC
Source organism: Acidovorax sp. (assembly GCA_031277855.1). Lineage (GTDB taxonomy): Bacteria > Pseudomonadota > Gammaproteobacteria > Burkholderiales > Burkholderiaceae_C > Comamonas. The sequence continues at coordinate 22,797 of JAITLO010000032.1, forward strand.
AATGTCAGTGTGCGCCTGGGGCCGCTGCGCTATGTGCTGGTCACGCCCAACTTCCACCACTGGCACCACAGCCAGGACCAGGAAGCGCTGGACAAAAACTATGCCGCCCACTTTGCCTTCCTCGACTACCTCTTCGGCACGGCGGTGAAGAGCGACAAGCTCTGGCCCCAGCAGTACGGCGTGCTGGGCGACTATGTGCCCAACGGATTCATCAAACAGTTCAAGTTTCCCTTCACATGGAAAGGGTGAGCACCCCCTGACGCGCTTTGCGCACCGCATAAAGCTGGCGAGTGCCCCCAGTTCAGAGACAGCGAGCAAGGGCCGCCCCGCCGCGAAGCTGTCGTCCCCCCTGGGGGGAAGGCGCGTCAGCGACTCAGGGGGGCTATTCCCAACTAAGGGACAATCGCCCTTTTTGCTCTCTCGATTGTTGTGTCCTCTTTTGATTTTGATGCCGTGGTGCTGGGCGCCGGCGCGGCCGGGCTGTTTTGTGCGGCCCAGGCCGGCCAGCGCGGGCTGAAGGTCTTGCTCATCGACCATGCAGCCAAGGTGGCCGAGAAGATCCGTATCTCTGGCGGCGGGCGCTGCAATTTCACCAACCGCGACCTGGATGTGCGCGCTCCGCACAAACACTATGTGGGCCAGAACCCGCAGTTCTGCCGTTCCGCCCTGTCGCGCTACACGCCCCAGGACTTCATCGCATTGATGGAACGCCACGGCATTCCCTACGAAGAAAAGCACAAGGGCCAGCTGTTTGCCACCACCAGTGCGGAAGACATCATCCGCATGCTGCTGGCCGAATGCGCAGCCGGCAGTGTGGAGCGCTGGCAGCCCTGCAGCGTCAAAAATGTGGTGTTTTTGCCTGCTGATGCAGACACAGAAAGCACTGGCAGCTATCAGACTCATACCGACCGCGGCCTGGTGACGGCGCCGAAGCTGGTGCTGGCCACCGGCGGCCTGTCCATTCCCAAGATTGGCGCCACGGATTTTGGCTATCGCCTGGCCCAGCAGTTTGGCCTGCCCCTGGTAGAGCGCCGCGCCGGCCTGGTGCCGCTGACCTTTGATGGCGCGGCCTGGCAGCCCTATGCCCAGCTGGCCGGCCTGGCGCTGCCGGTGGAAATCAGCACCGGCAGCAAAAAAGCGCGCATGGCGTTTCATGAAGACTTGCTGTTCACCCACCGTGGCCTGTCCGGCCCGGCCGTGCTGCAAATCTCCAGCTACTGGCAAGACGGCACGCCACTCTTCATCAACCTGCTGCCCGGCGTGGACGTGGCCCAGTTGCTGGCAGAGGCCAAGCTGCACTCACGCAAGCTGGTGGTCAACGAGCTGGCCCAGCATATGCCCACGCGCCTGGCCGAGGCCTGGGTGGCCCAGCAGCCCGAGCTGCAACGCCCTATCAACGAGGCCAGCGACAAGGCCCTGGCCAAACTGGCGGAGCAGATCACGCGCTGGGAGATCACACCCACCGGCAGCGAAGGCTATAAAAAAGCCGAGGTCACCCTGGGCGGCATAGACACCAAGGCGCTGTCGCAGCAGACCATGGAATGCAAGGCCCAGCCCGGGCTGTATGCGATTGGCGAGGTGGTGGACATCACCGGCTGGCTGGGTGGCTACAACTTCCAGTGGGCCTGGGCCAGCGCAGCCGCCTGCGCCGAGGCCATGGCGGCCGCAGACTAAGCCGCGGAACCACCACAACCTGTTCCGCGACTACGGCCTGCACAAACGTGCACCTGCACCTGCACCTGCACCAGCCGACACCCGCGCCATGCATGGCGAAGACACGCCCTCCCATGCCAGCAATGGCACAGGCACGCGGATAGGGCTATAATGCTCGACTTTGCTGGCAACCCCGTCCGCCATACTAGTTCATAGAGACGGGGACAACCGCTGTACATGGCTCTCAGGCCCGATCTTCCCGAGAACCCGCTGGCAGCACAGATATATCTGGAAATTGAATGACTACCATCCGCGTCAAAGAAAACGAACCCTATGAAGTTGCTCTGCGCCGCTTCAAGCGCACCATCGAAAAGCTGGGCCTGCTGACCGACCTGCGCGCTCGCGAGTTCTACGAGAAGCCCACTGCCGAGCGCAAGCGCAAGAAGGCAGCTGCCGTGAAGCGTCACTACAAGCGCGTTCGCAGCATGCAGCTGCCCAAGAAGCTGTACTAATCACAGCCTCTAGGTTCGCTGGCTTGTAAGACAAGCCACAAACCCGCGCTAGGGACGCCAAGCGCGGGTTTTTTGTTTTTCGGCCACCGCTGGCACGATTGTCCGGCGGTGACCTCCCACCCCAGGAGAGAAGTTATGAGCCTCAAGGCCCAGATCACCGAAGACATGAAGACCGCCATGCGTGCCAAGGACAGCGCACGCCTGGGCACCATCCGCCTGCTGCAGGCCGCGATGAAGCAAAAAGAAGTGGACGAGCGCGTGGAGCTGGACGATGTGGCCGTTGTTGCCATCGTCGACAAGCTGATCAAGCAGCGCAAGGACTCCATCGCCGCCTACGAAGGCGCCAACCGCCAGGACTTGGCCGATGTGGAAAAGGCCGAGATGGAAGTGCTCAAGGTCTATCTGCCCGAGCGCATGGGCGAGGCGGAAATCACCGCTGCCGTGGCAGCCATCGTAGCCGAGCTGGGCGCATCCGGCCCCGGCGACATGGGCAAGGTCATGGGCGCCGTGAAGGCCCAACTGGCCGGCAAGGCCGATATGGGCCTGGTGTCTGCCGCCGTCAAGGCCGCCCTCACCAAGTAAGCGCTGCACTGCAGCCACTGTGAAAAGCACCTCCGGGTGCTTTTTTCATGGGCGTGGTACGCGGGCACAACTCAGAGCGTACAGAGGTACTGCGCCAGAAACTCCACAGCCACCCGCACCTTGGCGGAGCGGCTGAGACGGCTGGGGTAGACGGCCCAGATGTTCGCCTCCTGTGTCCAGGCCGGCAGCAATTGCACCAGGCGCCCGGCTGCCAGATCGGCACGCACATCCCAGATGGAGCGCAGGACGATGCCATGGCCATCCAGCGCCCATTGCACCGCCATCTCCCCGTTGTTGCTGGACAGCGGCCCCGTCACCTTGAGCGTGCGCGCCTCGGCGCCGGCGCGCAGCTTCCAGACGCCGAAGGGGTGGTCACGCTCCTTGATCACCAGGCAGTCATGGGCAGACAGCTCATCCACGCTGCGTGGTGTACCCCTGCGTGCCAGATAGGCCGGCGCGGCGCACAGTACGCGGTGGTTGTCGGCCAGGCGTTTGGCAATCAGATGAGGTGCAATCTCGTCGCCCACGCGCACATCCAGGTCAAAGCCTTCGGCCGCCACATCCACAAGGCGGTCAAACACCTCCAGCCGCAGCTGCAGCCCGGGGTGGCGCGCCACCAGTTGCGACAGCGCAGGTGCCACCACATGGCGGCCAAAGCCAAAGCTGCTGCTCACCCGCAGCAGGCCGCGCGGCTCGCTGCGGGTAGTGCCCACGTCCTGCACCAGATGATCGATATCGTCCAGTATGCGTTGCGCCCACTGGTACACGCGCTCGCCCTCTTCCGTCACGGCCACCCGCCGCGTCGTGCGGTGTAGCAGTTTCACCGCCAGCGCTGCCTCCAGCAGCCGGATGCGCTTGCTCACATAGGCCGCTGACACACCCAGCTCCTGCGCCGCCGCGGCAAAACTGGCGCGACGCACCACCTCCAGCAGCACACGCAGATCTTCGGGCAAGACATGGGGCAAGGTTTTTTTCAACACGATATGTAAACAATCAAAGCACGAATAGGGGATTGTCTTCAATAAAGCAGGGTCCACAATCATGAAATTGCCAAGGAGAAACCATGTCCCAACCCAAAAAGATTGCAGTGCTCGCCGGTGATGGCATTGGAAAAGAAGTCATGCCCGAAGGCCTGCGTGCACTGGAGGCCGCTGCCCAGCGCTTTGGCCTGCCGCTGGAGTTTCACCACTTTGAATGGGCCAGCTGCGACTACTACGCCGCCCACGGGAAAATGATGCCGGATGACTGGAAGGCCCAGCTCACGGGCATGGACGCCATCTTCTTCGGCGCCGTGGGCTGGCCCGCAACCGTGCCCGACCATGTCTCGCTCTGGGGCTCGCTGCTCAAGTTTCGCCGCGAATTTGACCAGTACATCAATCTGCGCCCTGTGCGTTTGTTCGAAGGCGTGCCCTGCCCGCTGGCGGGCCGCAAGCCCGGCGATATCGACTACTACGTGGTGCGCGAGAACACCGAGGGTGAATACACCTCCCTCGGCGGCATCATGTTCGAGGGCACAGACCGCGAGATCTGCATCCAAGAGTCGGTCTACAGCAAGCAAGGCGCGGACCGACTGCTGAAATACGCTTTCGATCTGGCCCAAAGCCGCAGCAAAAAACACGTGACCCTGGCCACCAAGAGCAATGGCATTGCCATCAGCATGCCCTGGTGGGACAAGCAAGCCGACGCCATGCACCGGCACTACCCCGATGTGACGCTGGACAAGCAGCACATCGACATTCTCACGGCGCGTTTTGTGCTGCAGCCCGGCCGCTTTGACGTGGTGGCCGCCACCAATCTGTTTGGCGACATCCTCTCCGACCTGGGCCCTGCCACCACCGGCACCATAGGTCTGGCCCCCTCGGCCAACCTCAACCCCGAGCGAAACTTTCCTTCGCTCTTCGAGCCGGTGCACGGCTCGGCCCCCGACATCTACGGCCAAAACATTGCCAACCCGATTGCCATGGTCTGGTCCGGGGCATTGATGCTGGATTTTCTGGGCCACTCGCAAGGCCCTTGGCAAGCAGCGCACAATGCCATCGTCACGGCGATCGAGGACGTGATCAAAACAGGCCCTAAGACGCCCGATCTGGGAGGACATGCCAACACCACCCAGGTCGGCCAGGCCATCGCGCAGCGGATTGCCCAGGCCTAACACAGCCTGGGTGCCGACTGTCCTGGCCGCTCCGAAGGACTGCTTTGTGTTTTGCGCGCACCGGCCCTAGAAACGGCTATTTGCCGTGCACGGTGCAGCAGGCAACCTCCTCTACAAGGAACCGGCCATGGATACAGAGCAGCTCCTGCAGTCCTTTCTGGAAGCCTCACCCAGCGCCAACGCACTGGAAGGCAGCGCCCAGCAAAAGATTTTCTTTGCCGCCATTGCCCAGCTCAGCGGCGGCAGCTTGCGCCTGCCGCCGCGCAGCCCTGACACCCAGCATGTGCAGCAACTGCTGCACCAGCACTACGGCGAGCGCTTGCAGCTGCACGAGGTCTATGGCTTCGGCCTGGCGCAAGACGCCTTCAAGGAAGAGGCCAAGCGCCACTGGCGCACCACCGGCCATTTGCTGACCCTGGATGGCATGCCTTTGCTGTCCGTGCGCTGCCACGAAGATGGCGAGGCCGTGGTCCAGGTACTGCAGGCCCAGGAGGTGGCCGTTCTGTGCAAGATGGTGCTGCAGGGCATGCTGGACCTGATGCAGCGCCACACCCACCAGCAGCACCAGAGCTTCAACGCCTCGGCCTTTTTCAGCGATTACCGCCGCGTGCTGCCGCATGGGGGCGGTTTTTTCCAGCTGCACACCCCACGCGATCTGGACGACTTTCACACCGTCACCGACCGCTACCGCATGTATTTGCTGGGCAAGCAGGGCATGCCCACCCACCTGAGCCGCTTTCTGGGCTGGAGCCAGGCGCATGGCAGTCTGGCACGCTTTGCCAGCGAGGCCGGCGAAGTGGAGGTCGACGCCTGCGACGTGCTGTTTTGCGCCGGCCTGCAAGAAGACCATCCCCGCCTGCTGAAACTGGCCCAGCGCGCAGCACGCCCCACCTCCTGGGCCCTGCGTCCCCGCATCCACTACGACCCTTTTGATGCCTCGCCCTATAGCGTGGTGATAGAGCAGGCCTTGCACGGTCATCTGCGGGTGGACACCACCTGGGTCTACTTTGCTCAGCAGCGGGAGGCCCTGCAATTTTGCGAGCGCTATCGCGGCCCCCAACAAGGCTTGCTGGATGCGCTGGACCCGGAGACACTCACCGCACTGGGCGTGACCAAGCTGGAGGGCTCAGCCCTGGGCAAGCTGCAAGGCGTCAAGCTAGCACCCGAGCCCGAGCGCATGAGTTGGGGGAAAGTATGATCCCCCCTGAGTCGCCTTCGGCGCCTTCCCCCCAGGGGGGCATACGGGCAACCGGCGACAGCCTTGGCTGCGGGGCGGCGTGGCCGGCGTAGGCCCTTGCGCGGTGTCCCGTCTTGGCCGGCTGGTTTTATGCAACCGGGGTCACGATGCTTCGCTTTGCGGAGCCTGCTCTGACCCGCCCTGCTGGCGTTGGCGCAGCCAGTGCTCCAGATCCTGAGGCGCCAGGGGGCGGGAGAACAAAAACCCCTGGGCCACGGGATAGCCCTGCTCATGCAGCATGGCGTTTTGCGTGGGCGTTTCCACCCCTTCAGCCACCACGGTCAGGTGCAGGCTCTGGCCTATGCCCAAAATGGCGCGGCTGAGCGCCTGGGCCGTGGCGTCGTGTTCCAGGTCGGCCACAAAGCTGCGGTCCAGCTTCAACTCATTCACCGGCAGACGGCGCAGATAGCTCAGGCTGGAGTAGCCGGTGCCAAAGTCGTCCATGGACAGGCGCACGCCCTTGGCATGGACTTCGGCAATGGTCTTCATGGTGCTGGGGTGGGTGTCCAGCAGCACGCTTTCCGTCAGCTCCAGCGTCAGGTCCTGGGGGGCCAGGGCATGGTGGTCCAGGGTGTCGGCAATCATGCGCGGCAGGTCCAGATTGTGAAAGCTGGTGGGCGATAGATTGACCGACACCGCCGGCACCATCAGCCCCTGGGCACGCCACAGCGCCAGCTGCCTGCAGGCCTCACCCAAGGCCCAGCGCCCCAGCTCGGCAATCAGGCCGCACTCCTCGGCCAGTGGAATAAAGCGCGCTGGAGAAATTTCTCCCAGCTCGGCATGGGTCCAGCGCGCCAGCGCCTCCACACCATAGAGCTGGCCGGTTTCCAGGTCGATCTGGGGCTGGTAATGCAGCTGCAGCGCCGCGTTCTGCAGGGCCTCACGCAGCGCCAGCTCCAGGGTCAGGCGCTCTTGCACCAGCTGGTTCATTTCGCTGCTGTAGAAGCTAAAGCTCCCCCGCCCGCCGCTCTTGGCTTGGTACATGGCCATGTCCGCGCGCTGCAGCAGGGTCTCCATATCGCGGCCATCGGCGGGGTACATGGCAATGCCGATACTGGCCGATACGGCCAGCGCAGCATCGGCCACCTGCATGGATGCGGCCAGCAGCTCCTGCAAGCGCTCGATGGTGTGGGTCACATGCTCGGCATCGCACTGCGGCAGCACCACCACAAACTCATCGCCAGACAAACGCCCCGCAATATCCGATGCCCGCAGCACCTCCTGCAGCCGCGAGGCCACATGGCGCAGCAACTCGTCGCCCGCCGAATGCCCCATCGAGTCGTTCACCTGTTTGAAGCGGTCCAGGTCGATGAACAACACCGCCAGCCGCTCCTTGTTGCGCGCCGCACTGGCAATTGCCTGTTCGGCCCGGGCCTGGAGCAGGCTGCGGTTGGGCAGACCTGTGAGGCTGTCATAGAAGGCCAGTTGGCGGATGCGGGCCCGGGCGCGCTCGCGCTCCAGCGCCAGGGTGCACAAATGCGTGCAGGCATCCATCAGCTGTTGGTGAAAGTCCAGCAGTTCCCCTTTCAACGATTCTCGGAAATACAGCGCAAAAGTGGCCACGGCCTCGCCTTCGCTGTTGCGTATGGGCATGGACCAGCAAGACCGGTAGCCCAGCATCTGCACCAGATGCTGATAGCCACTCCACAGCGGGTCGGAGGCAATGTCATTCACACACACCGGTGCATTGCGCCAGGCCGCCGTGCCGCAGCTCCCGGCCTTGGGCCCTATGGCCATGCCATCAATCTGCACGGAATACTCGGCGGGCAAACTGGGCCCGGCCAGTGCACGCAGGCATTTGTTGGCATCCACCTCCAGAATGGAAACCGCCACCTCGGGCGCAATCCGCTCCACCTCCCGACACACCAGCTCCAACACCTCGGTCAGCGGGCGCTCGCGGGCCATGGCTTCCAGCACACGGTGCTGCAGCACCTCATGCATCTTGGAGCGGGTGATATCGGTGAGCACGGTGATGGTGTAGCGCCAGCGCCCATCGTCATCGCAAATGGGGTTGCTGGAGACCTTCGCCCAGTAACGCTGCCCCTGCTTTCCCACCACCACCTCTTCGCGCCCCACAGACAGTCCGGAGCGCAGGCTGCCTCGATAGAGCTGGGCCGCTTCGGTAGGCATTTGCGGCGCCAGCAAAAATATAGGATCCGCATCCACCAGCTCTTCGCAGTGCCAGCCCAGCATGCGGGTGAAGCCCCCGTTGACATAGAGAATGCGCGAGCGACCGTCGCTGATCATGACGGCAGAGTCCGTGGCATCCGCCACCAGGGACAGGCGCTGCAAATGCTCTTGCTGCTGCAGCTCCTGCGCACGGCGTTCGGTGATGTCGGTGGCCACTTTCAGAATCTGCACCACCTGGCCGCTGGCATTGCGCACCGGGGCATAAGTGGCCTCCAGCCAGCAACGGCTGCCGTCACCCCGTACACGCTCCACCACGCCGGAATGGGTGGCCCCGCTGCACAGCAGAGCCCAAAAACGCTGGAACTGCGCCTCATCTTCGCTTGCCGCACAAAAGCTCTGGTAGCTGCGGTTCAGTGCCTGTTCCTGCGTCAGGCCCAAGATATCCAGATAGCGGCTATTGGCCCGGCACAACGCACCATCCAGCGTAAATGCTGCAATCGCCATCGCCCGGTCCAGCGCCTGTAACTGGGCCCCATGCAGCCCGTCCAAAGACCTGCTTGCGATTCCCTCCACCATCATGCTTCCTTTGCTTTTTTTCTGCGGTGGTCGCTGCGCCGCGACCGTGCATTGATTGCCGGTAGCAATCTTAATGATGGCTTTAATATTTACAAACTATGAATCCATGAAAAAATTTTGCATACACCATCGCTTTGCCCTCCTCTTGGCCTGGATCAGCAAATCCCCAGAGTCAACGGCTGGACAAGCACGCACCACAGCGGCCACACGGCCTCCAAAGTGATTGCCCACCACAGGTGCTTCCACACCTTGCCGGGCTCTGGCTGCGCCGGCGCATGCCCTCAGCCAGATGTCAGCTCGGCTGCATGCTGTCTGTTTCAGCGTTTAAGCCAGCGACCACCAAACTGGTTCACCACCATGCCCAGCAGCACCCCCGCCGTGCCCAGCCATTGCAGGCCCGTGGGCAGCTCCCCCAGCAGCAGCATGGCCGACAGCAAACCAATCACCGGCACCAGCAGCGACAGCGGCGCCACCGTGCTGGCGGCATAGCGCTGCAGCAGCCGCGTCCACAGGCCATAGCCCAGCAAGGTGGAAAGCAGGGCCAGATAGGCCACCACCGCCGCATCACGCCAGCCCAGGCCCTGCAGTTGCTGCTGCATTTGCGCGGCGCCATAGATCCACCAGGACAGCAGCAGCAATGGAACAATGGGGAACAGGCTGGTCCAGACAATAAAAGACACCGGCTCATACGGCCCTTGCGTGGCCGCCACGCGCGTGAGCAAATTGGAGCCGGCCCACATGGCGGCAGCGCCCACCGTGAGCACAAAGCCCGCCAGACTCATATCCGCAGCACCATCACCGTGGGCCGCACCAATCAGCACCAGGCCAGCAATGGCCACCGTCAGCCCTATCCACTGCCAGCGCTGGGGCTTTTCGCCCAACAGGGCGGCGGCCATCAGCATGGTGATGAAGGCCTGGGTCTGCAGCACCACCGAAGCCATGCCCGCCGGCATGCCCAGCTTCATGCCCGTGAACAACAGGCCAAACTGCCCCACGCCCTGCACCAGGCCATAGGCAGCCAGCAGCCCCCAGGACAGATTTTTGGGCGGACGCACAAACAGCAAAAACGGCAGCGACGCCGCCATGAAACGCAGCGCGCACAGCAGCAGCGGCGACACCGTGGCCAGGCCCCACTTCATGACCACAAAATTCAGCCCCCAGACCACGATGACAACGAGGGCGCTGAGCCAGTCGGTACGGGTCATGCCCTGGGCAGAAGAAGAGACAGCAGTCATGGTGAAAGTGGAAATCAAAGCCAAAGCAGCGCGCCAGTATGACCGGTGCCGCCGCACACTGCAGTCGCAGCCGGCACTTGGCCATATGGGTATTTCAGCCCGCAAACGCAGGCCCCATCAGCGATTACCGCTACCAATAAAAAAGCAGCCCGCAGGCTGCTTTTTTGAATAACGAGAATTGCAGAGAACATGCCCACGGGTATCGCAGACAGAGCACCCCAACTCAACAAGGCCACAGCACACAAAACTAGCACGACCTAGACCAGAGCTGCCGCGCAAGGGCCGCCCCGCAGCGCTGGCAGCGTCCCCCTGCCCGCGAGTGCAGCTCGCGAAGAGCGGGGGGAAGGCGCAACGCGCCTCAGGGGGGTGTCGCCCTTAACTCCCCGCCACCTTCATCTTGTTGATAAGGATGGAGCCCACGGTCTTGGCACCGTAGTTATAGGTATCGGCACCGATGGCCTCAATGCCCATGTACATATCCTTGAGGTTGCCGGCGATGGTGATCTCCTGCACCGGGAAGGCGATCTTGCCGTTCTCCACCCAGAAGCCGCTGGCACCGCGCGAATAGTCGCCGGTCACATAGTTCACGCCCTGGCCCATCAGCTCGATCACGAACAGGCCGGTGCCCAGCTTTTGCAGCATGGCGTCCAGATTGTCGCCGGCGCGGGTCAGGCGCGAGGTCAGCGTGAGGTTGTGCGAGCCACCGGCATTGCCCGTGGTCTTCATGCCCAGCTTGCGGGCCGAGTAGCTGGAGAGGAAGTAACCCTCCACCCGGCCGGCATCCACCACCTTGCGCTGGCGCACTTTGACGCCCTCGTCGTCATAGGGCGAGCTGCCCTTGCCGCGCAGAATAAAGGGGTCTTCTTCGATGTCGATGTGCTTGGGGAAGACCTTTTTACCCAGCGAGTCCAGCAAAAAGCTGCTCTTGCGATAGAGCGTGCCGCCACTCACGGCCTGGACAAAACCACCCAAGAGACCGGAAGCCAGCGAAGACTCGAACAGCACCGGGCATTCGGTGGTGGCAATCTTGCGGCTGCCCAGGCGCGACAAGGCGCGCTCGGCGGCGTAGCGGCCCACGGCCTCGGCCGAGGCCAGCTCCTTGGCGTCGCGCATGGAGCTGTACCAGTAGTCGCGCTGCATCTCGCCGTGCTTGCCCGGCAGCGAGGCAATCGGCGCCACCGACAGGCTGTGGCGCGAGCTGGCGTAACCGCCACGGAAACCCCGCGTGTGGGCGCTGAAGAAATGGCTTTGCTGGGCCGAGACGCTGGCGCCCTCGCTGTTGGTGATGCGCTTGTGCGTGGCCAGGGCTGCGGCCTCGCATTCCAGGGCCAGGCGTGCGGCCTCTTCGCTGCTCACATCCCAGGGGAAGAACAGGTCCAGGTCGCGGTGGGTGGCCTCGGGGGCAATGTCGTCGGCATCGGGCAGGCCAGCCGTGGGGTCTTCGGCGGTGAAGCGGGCAATGTCATAGGCGGCCTGCACCGTGCGCTTGACGGCTTCTTCCGAAAAGTCCGAGGTGCTGGCATTGCCGCGGCGCTGGCCGACGTAGACCGTCACGCCCAGCGACTTGTCGCGGTTGCGCTCCACGGTCTCCAGCTCGCCCTTGCGCACGCTGACGCTCAGGCCGCAGCCTTCCGAAGCATCGGCTCCGGCATCGGTGGCGCCCAGCTTCTTGGCATGGGCCAGGGCCTGGTCAACCAGACCTTCAAAAAATTCACGGCGATAGCTGAATCCGGAATCGGCCTGCACGGCGGTGGAGCTTGTGGCACTGGAGCTGGGTTTTTTCATAGCGGCGGATATGATAGCCGCCACTGCGGCGCGCCCTGCGCTGCCAAGACAATTGTCCCCTCACCATGTCACGCAAACCCACCAAGGGCTACTTCGTGCGAGGCAAGTTCGTCGCCGAAGGCAGCGAACTCGACCTTGAACTGAAGGCCGAACTCAAAGGCACTTGGGACTCCACCAAGACCGACCTCAAGCGCGAAATGGATGCGCTCCAGGACCTGGGCAAGGAATTGCTCACCCTGCGCCGCAACCTGCTCGAGCGCCTGCAACTGCCCGAAAAGCTGGTGGATGCACTGCACGAAGCCACGCGCATCACCAACTTTGAAGGCAAGCGCCGCCAGATGCAGTTCATCGGCAAGCTGATGCGCAAGCTCGACGAGCAGCAGATCGCCGCCGTCAAGGACGCGCTCAACGAGCAGCGCAACGGCGCCAGCATTGGCAAGCAGCAAACCCAGATTGCCGAGCTGTGGCGCGACCGCCTGATTGACAGCGACGACAACCTGGGCATCTGGCTGGACCAGTTCCCCGCCACCGACACCCAGCAAATCCGCGCACTGATGCGCCAGGTCCGCAAGGACGATGCAACAGCCAAAGCCAAGGCCGCAGAAGCCGAAGCCCAGGGCCAGATCCCCGCGCCGGCCAAAAAAGGCCGGGCCTACCGCGAGCTGTTCCAGCTGGTGCGTTTTCACATCACCGGCGGCGAGGCCGACGAGAGCGAAGGCGAACCGGAAGATGACGATGCATGAGCTGCCTCCGGCCGAGCCGGTGAAGATCGGCATCGTCTCCATCAGCGACCGCGCCAGCAGCGGCGTGTATGAGGACAAAGGCCTGCCCGCGCTGCAGCAGTGGCTGAGCAGCGCGCTGCACAACCCCATCACTTTTGAAGCGCGTCTGATTCCCGACGACCAGGCCGGCATCAGCCAGACCCTGGTGGAGCTGGTGGACGCTGGCTGCTCCCTGGTGTTGACCACGGGTGGCACCGGCCCGGCGCTGCGCGATGTCACGCCCGAGGCCACGCTGGCCGTGGCCGACAAGGTGATGCCCGGCTTTGGCGAGCAGATGCGCCAGATCAGCCTGGCCTTTGTGCCCACGGCAATTTTGTCGCGCCAGGTGGCGGTGATTCGCGGCAGCAGCCTGATCATCAACCTGCCCGGCCAGCCCAAGGCGATTGCAGAAACCCTGGAAGGCCTCAAGGCCGCCGACGGCCAGCAGCAGGTGCATGGCATTTTTGCCGCCGTGCCCTATTGCGTAGACCTGATTGGCGGCCCTTATCTGGAAACCCGGGACGCGGTATGCAAGGCTTTTCGCCCCAAGACCGCACAAAGACCGATGCGAAGCTGCTGACCCTTCGCCACATATCCACAGGGCCGCAAGGCCCTGTTGTTTTTTGAGGCCTGCGCTCTGCCGCTGCCAGCCATGTGCTGCACGGCAGCAGCCCCTGGCCAAAGCGGTGCTCCGCCGCAGCATTGCAAAATTCCATAGCACTCACTGCGCTTGCAAGCTGTGTTTTACAGCCAAACTTCTTGCAAACCCAGGCTGCACCGGCACAGCATGCTCCGCTATCTACGTAGCATCCACAGCCACGCACATTGGGAATTTCCCCTGCAGAGCAGCCCGGTAGGCAGCCGCAAAGCGCCGTGCCAGCATGTACCGAACAGCGAGCCCACAAGCTACCTGATTCACAACATTCCTGGAGGAGATTCGCATGCGGCAGCAACCCACCCCCTTGGCCTTGGCAATCGGCGCACTGGCACTGAGCCTGGGCAGCGCACAGGCCCAATTCAAGGAGCCGGCCACCGTCAAGATCGGCTTTATCACCGATATGTCCAGCCTCTACGCCGACGTGGAAGGCAAACATGGCGCCACCGCCATCCAGATGGCCATCGACGACTTCGGCGGCAAGGTGCTGGGCAAACCCATCGAGCTGATGACGGCCGACCACCAGAACAAGGCCGACATCGCCGCCAGCAAGGCCCGCGAATGGATTGACCAGCAAGACATCAGCCTGGTCTTTGGCGGCACCAACAGCGCCACGGCCCTGGCCATGGCCCAGGTGGCTGCCGAGAAAAAACGCATTTTTGTCGACAACGGCGCCGGCAGCTCGGCCCTGACCAATGAGCAGTGCACCCCCTATACCGTGCACTACGCCTTTGACACCGTGGCCCTGGCCAAAGGCACGGGCAAGGCCGTGGTAGAAGCCGGCGGCAAGAGCTGGTTCTTCCTCACTGCCGACTACGCCTTCGGCCATGCACTGGAGGCCGACACCTCCAAAATCGTGCAGGCCAATGGTGGCAAGGTGGTGGGCGCGGTCAAGACCCCGTTGAACGCCAGCGACTTCTCCAGCTTCATGCTGCAGGCCCAAAACAGCAAGGCGCAAATCCTGGGCCTGGCCAATGCCGGCGGCGACACCGTCAACTCCATCAAGGCAGCCAAGGAATTCGGCGTTACCAAGAACATGAAGCTGGCCGGCCTGCTGGTGTTCTTCAGCGACATCCACAGCCTGGGCGTGAAGAACACCGAGGGCATGCAATTCACCGCGCCCTGGTACTGGGACATGAATGCCGAGAGCCGCAAGTTCGCCGACAAATTCATGGCCAAGACCAAGCGCCGCCCCAGCGAAATCCAGGCCGCCGACTACTCCGCCACCATGACCTGGCTGCAAGCCGTACAACGCGCCGGCACGCTGGAGGCCGACAAGGTCATGGCCGAATGGAAGAGCAAGCCCATCAAAGACTTCTTCGGCGAAGGCGTGATCCGCCCCGACGGCCGCTACGCCCACGATATGTATTTGATGGAAGTGAAGTCCCCCGCCGAATCCAAGGGCACCTGGGACTACTACAAAATCGTCAAAAAGCTGCCGGCCGACCAGGTGTGGACCACCAAGGCCGAAAGCAAGTGCCAGTACTGGAAGTAAGGCCAGACAGGCTGGCCCGCTGCAACGCCTGAATCCAGGCGCTGCACAGGCCAGCCCCTCACCCTCTCCCCTTCGGTGCGAGGGCGTAAAGCCCGTAAAAACTGGCACGGCCTCTAGGCCAGAGACAGCGAGCAAGGGCCGCCCCGCAGCGAGGCTGTCGTCCCCCTGCCCGCGAGCGCAGCGACGCGAGAGCGGGGGGAAGGCGCCGCAGGCGACTCAGGGGGGTGTTCCCTCAAAACGAATGCGCAATCCCCGCATAAACCCCGTTTTGTGCCCCGCCAGCTGCCGGCCCCGTGGTGTCCGTAAATACCGGGAAGCTGGCAGCGCCCTTGTTCATCACTCGGCCCACACTGGCATACAGCAAGGTGCGCTTGGACAGGCTGTACTCCGCACCCAACATGAACAGATTGGCCGATCCGCCATTGTTATTCAGGGTCGTGCGGTAAGCCGCGCCGATCAGGGTCAAGGGGCTGCTCACCTGGTAGCGTGCGCCCAGCCAGTACTGCTTGGCCTTGTCTGGGCCACTCGTGACATTGGGAGCCGATAGCTGTTCATAGGTCGCAAACAGCTTGACACCCCCCAGCGTTGTCGTCCCCCCCAGCACCAGGTGCTTGGAGTACGTGTAAAGATTGCTGTAGCTACTTTGGGCATCCCGCATCACGTCGTAGATCAAGCGCAGCTCCACGCCGGAGATGGCGTAGGTCAAGGCCGCCCCATCCGTACGCGACGCGGTATTCGAGCCCGCTTGTTCACCCAGGCTTGTCATCACAAAACCGCTCAGGCCACCCAGATTCGGGGTCTCGTAATAAATCATATTGCTCTGTTTGAGCCAGTTTCTGCCCTTGACCAAGGTGGCCGACCCCATGGTCTGCTGGCCTGCCGGGTCCAGGGCCCATACCGCATCGGAAAGCGGCATTTCCTTGCCCAGCTTGAGCAAGCCGAAACTGCCCTTGAGTCCTACCGTGGCGCGTCGGTTGAAAGACAGTGCCTCCCCCTGAGAGGCATCGAATCCCCCTTCGAGCTGGAACACAGCCGAGAGCCCACCGCCCAAGTCTTCCACACCTTTGAATCCCAAAAAGCTGGTTCCCCAGTCATTGCCTGCAACGCGCCAGACATGGCCGGAGGTGTTCTTCGTGCTGTCATAAATCCCGGACTGATAGGTCAGCCCCCCCACCACCCGCCCATAGAGGGTGACCGAACTTTGCGCATGGGCCAGGCTTGCAACGCCAGCCAGCGCAGCGACAGCGAGACATTTCTGTATCCGACACTTCATTGCGATCTCCTTGCTTGGAATACGTTGTGAACTGCCTTTTCAGCAGCATCCACACATCCACCAAGGAGCCGAGTCGACGGCGCAGCACATCGCTTGCCAGCGCCGACGACAAGACCATGCAATGCAACAGCACCCAGGGGACGGTATCAGCGGCTATCAAGACCTGCGAGACATCCCGGCGCCCCGTCTCCTGCGAGGCACCAGAAAGCAAAACGCGCTGCATGGGCGCCCATTGTTTGCCTGGCGGCATCCCTGCCCGGGTGGCACTGCAAAGCTTCGCCCACCTCTCTCTTCACATGGCCTGAAGACCAGCCATGAAGGCCCCGAGCACGGCGTGTAAATCCTATAGTCCACCCTCTTTTCCAGTGCATGTCCCTGTCTGCATCCAGGCGATAAACACTTGGTAACCACGCCCCGGCCGTCGTGCGGATTTGCCCTGAAAAACCACCATCCGGACAAGGCAAAGCCAATGCCTGTGGTGCTGTGCAGCGCACCATCCCCACATGCTGCCTCGCTATTTTTCTTTGCAAAAAATAGCGCGCTTCCGCTTTGAGGCATGCACAAAACCAACAACGCCCAGACCACTCCACCGCCATGTCTCGGCATTGCATCTTGTCTGTAGCCTGCCGCCACGCAAGGTGTGCGCAGCTGTCCAGTTGCCGGCGATGTGGGGGCACGGCCGCATGCTCTTGCCACCCAAGGGAGCACAGGGCTTTGCACCCGAGGATGCCGGGAGCAATCTCTCTTGGCCTACATGCAATCTTCATCCCATCTTCAGCTTCAGCGCACCAAGCCATGCCAAAGTGCTAAGTTCGAGGATTTGGCGCAGCGCTGGACAGGGAGTTTTTCCACTGCGGCGGCATGCGCAGCAGGGAAAGCATGAAGTTCAAGCGCAAATCGACCGTGGCTGCCGTGATCGGCGTCTGCCTGATCGCGGGCATTGCCCTGTGGCGTGCCAATGCCAAGCCCGCCACCCAGTACGCCACAGCGGCCGTCACCCAAGGTGATCTGGAGCAGACGGTGCTGGCCGTGGGCCGGCTGCACGCCAAGGAGCTGGTGTCGGTCGGTGCCCAGGTGTCGGGCCAGGTCCAGCGCCTACATGTGGAGCTGGGCCAGCAGGTCAAGGCCGGCGACCTGATTGCCGAAGTCGATGCCCAGCCCCAGCGCATCAAGCTGCGCAATGCAGAGGCCTCGGTAACCGCGCTGCAGGCACAGCTGGCGGCGCGCCGCGCCGCCTTGGTCCAGGCCCAGCTGAGCTTTCAGCGCCAGCAGGAGCTGATCCAGGCTGATGCCACCTCGCGCGCCGACCACGAGGCTGCCAAAGCCGCACTGGACACGGCACAGGCAGAGATCCTCGCCCTGCAGGCGCAGATCGAACAGGCCCGCACCCAGGTCGAGACCGAGCGCATCAACCTGGGCTACACCCGCATCGTCGCGCCCATGGACGGCGTCATCGTGGCCGTGGTCACCAAGCAGGGGCAGACGCTGAACTCCTTTCAGACCACGCCCACCATCGTCTTGCTGGCCAAGCTCGATGTGATGACGGTGCACGCCGAGATTGCCGAAGCCGATGTGGACAAAATCCAGCTGGGCCAGTCCGTATGGTTCACCACCCTGGGCAGCGGCCGCCAGCGGCATGAGGCCAAGATAGAGCGCATAGAGCCCGCACCCACCTCCATCGTCAGCGATGCGGGCGGAGCGGCAACGGCCACTGCCACACCCACCGCCAAGGCGATTTACTACAACGCCCAGTTCGACGTGCCCAACCCCGAGGGCCGGCTGCGCCCCTCCATGACCGCACAGGTGACGGTGCGGGTGGCGCAAGCCGACCAGGCCGTGCTGATCCCCTCCGTGGCGCTGGGCGCGCGCGGGGCCGACGATGACAGCTACACGGTGCGTGTGCGCGACAGCCAGGGCAAGGTGACAGAACGCCAGGTGCGCATAGGCTTGCGCACCAATGCCCAGGCCCAGGTCTTGTCAGGCCTTACACCCGGCGAGCAGGTGGTGATTGGCGAAGCCGGCCCCCACAGCACGCCCGCGGATACCGAAGGGCTGTGAGCATGGGCCAGCCATTGCTGCAGATGCGGGGCCTGCGCCGCGAATTTCCTGCCGGCGACACCACCGTGGCGGTGCTCAAAGACATCGACCTGGACATAGCGGCCGGCGAAATGGTGGCCATTGTCGGGGCCTCGGGTTCGGGCAAGTCCACGTTGATGAACATTCTGGGCTGCCTGGACCGCCCCAGCTCGGGCAGCTACCGCATTGCCGGGCGCGAGACTGGCGAGCTGGACCCCGACGCCCTGGCCGCGCTGCGGCGCGAGCATTTCGGCTTTATCTTCCAGCGCTACCACCTGCTGCCCGATCTGACGGCCCAGGGCAATGTGGAGCTGCCCTCGGTCTACGCCGGCACGCCGGTGGCTGCCCGCCATGCCCGCTCGGCCACGCTGCTGCAGCGCCTGGGCCTGGAAGACCGCATGCAACACCGGCCGGGCCAGCTCTCGGGCGGCCAGCAGCAGCGCGTGTCCATTGCCCGCGCCCTCATGAATGGCGGTGCTGTCATCCTGGCCGACGAACCCACGGGCGCACTGGACAAGGCCAGCGGCGAGCAGGTCATGCGCATCTTGCAGGAGCTGCATGCCGACGGCCACACCATCATCTTGGTCACCCACGATATGTCGGTGGCGGCCCATGCCTCGCGCGTGATCGAGATCAGCGACGGCGCCATCATCGCGGACCGGCGCGGCGCGGCACATGCGGCCAAGGCTGCCCTTCAGCCCCCCACACAGGGCCGTGCGGCCTCCTGGCGGGTGTGGGCCGACCGCTTTGGCGAAGCCCTGGGCATGGCGCTCAGGGCCATGAATGCCCACCGCCTGCGCACCTTTTTGACCATGTTGGGCATCATCATCGGTATCTCGGCCGTGGTGTCCGTGGTGGCGCTGGGACGGGGCGCCCAGCAGCAAGTCATGGACCAGATCAGCGAGCTGGGCACCAACACCCTGGATATTTTTCCGGGCAAGGATTTTGGCGACACGCGCGCGGCGGCCATCGAAAGTCTGGTCGCAGCCGATGCCCAGGCCCTGGCCGAACAGCCCTATGTGGACAGCGCCACGCCCAGCGTCTCGGTCAGCATCACCGCGCTGTACCGCGAGCGTGCGGCAACGGCCCAGGTCACGGGCGTGGGCTTTGAGCATTTCCGGGTGCGGGGGGTGCGCCTGGCCTCGGGCCGCTTCTTCGACCAGCGCGACGTGGAGCTGCATGCCCAGGTGGCCGTCATCGACCAAAAGGCGGCCACGGCCTTGTTCCCCGGCAACCCCAACCCGCTGGGTGAAACCGTGCTGCTGGGCCAGATGCCGGTGGAAATCGTAGGCGTGCTGCGGCCCGCACAAAACAGCTTTGGCGGCTCCACGCCCACGTTTTTTGTGCCCTACACCGCCGCTGCCACGCGCCTGGTTGGCAAATACCACCTGGACAGCATCACGCTGCGCATCAAGGATGCGGTGCCTGCCGAGATTGCACAAAAGGCCGCCACAGCGCTGTTGACCGAGCGCCACGGCGGCAAGGACTTTTTTGTCTGGAACTCCGACCAGATCCGCCAGACCATCACACGCACCAGCAACACGCTGACGCTGCTGGTCTCTGCCATTGCCATGATTGCGCTGCTGGTGGGCGGTATTGGCGTGATGAACATCATGCTGGTCTCGGTGACCGAGCGCACGCGCGAAATTGGCGTGCGCATGGCCATAGGCGCGCGCCAATCCGACATCCTGCAGCAGTTCCTGATCGAGTCCGTGCTGGTCTGTATCGTCGGTGGCGTTCTGGGTATCTCTCTGGCGCTGGGCCTGGGGCTGATCGTCAGCCTGGCCGGTGCACCCATCCAGCTCTCGTTCTCGACCACCTCCATCGCACTGGCCGTGGCCTGCTCTTCGCTGATAGGCATCAGCTTTGGCTTTCTGCCGGCGCACAGCGCCGCGCGCCTCGACCCCGTGCAAGCCCTGTCCAGAGATTGAATTGAAGCAGCACCTCCTGAGGCACTACCTGCCTTCCTCCTCTCTCGCCACGCGGGAGGAGGACGACACCATCGCTACGGGGCGGCGCGGCCGGCGTAGGCCCTTGCGCGGTGTCCCTGATCTGGGAAACGCCAGTTTCATAGGCCGTAAACAGTGCCTCCTGTAGTGAGCAACATCATGCATATTTTGAAAACCGGTTTCTTCGTGGGTGCCCTGGCCCTGGCGGGCTGTGGCGCACTCACGCGCACCCCATACGAGACACCCCAGGTGCTGCTGCCCGCGCAATTCAAGCATGCGCCCACCGCCACAGCCCAGCAGGTGGCAGATGCCTGGTGGCACGCCCTGGGCGACCCGCGCCTCAATGCCTGGATAGACCTGGCACTGGAGCGCAACCCCGATCTCGCCGCCGCAGGACTGCGTGTGCGCCGCGCCACATTGCAGGCGCAGTTGGCCGGCCACGCTTTGCTGCCCCAGCCCGGTGCCACGGCCAGTACTGGCGCCAGCAAGCCGCTGTCGGGCAGCCCGCGCAGCACCACGGAAAACGCCAGCGCATCGCTGAGCGTGGGCTGGGAGCTGGACCTGTTTAACCGCCTGGGCGCCCAGCGCGACGCCGCTGGCTTCGAAGCCCAGGCCAGTGTGCAAGACAGACAGGCCGTGGCCCTGGCCCTCACCACCACCACGGCCGGCCTGTACTGGCAGCTGGCGCAGGCCAATGAGCGCCTGGAATCCGCCGACCGCAGCCTGGCCTATGCGCGCCGCACCACCGAGCTGGTCCAGGCCCAGTACCGCAGCGGCGCGGTCTCCAGCCTGGAGTTGCGCGAGACCCGCCAATCGCTGGCCCAACAAGAAGCGCTCTGGAGCCAGTATGTCCAGGCCCGCACCGAGCTGCGCCAGGCCTTGACCGAATTGTTCAGCGGCGCTGCCGCGCCCGGAGGCGAGCCGCTGGCCCTGCCCTCGGGCCCCCTGCCGGCCGTGGAAGCCGGCTTGCCCGCCGAGCTGTTGGGTCGGCGCCCGGACCTGCGCGCGGCAGAGCTGCGTTTGCGTGCCGCGCTGGCCAGCAGCGACGCAGCCACCGCGCGCTACTACCCCACGCTGTCGCTGACCGGCAGCCTGGGTGGCGCCAGCAAGGCCTTGCTCCATCTGCTCAGCAACCCCGTGGCCGCGCTGGGCGCCAATATGACGCTGCCCTTTCTCAATGTGGGCGAGATGCGGCTGAGCACCGCCATCGCGCGCACCCAGTATGAGGAGGCTGTGGTCAACTTCCGCAAGTCGCTCTACAGCGCTCTGGCCGAGACGGAAAAATCACTGTCTGCGCGCACCCAGTTGCTGGAGCAAGAGCAGGCACAGCAGCGTTCGCTGCAGGAGTCTGTCGCCATCACCCGGCTGTATGAGGCGCGCTACCGCGCAGGCCAGGTCCCGCTGCGTGCCTGGCTTGACGCCCAGGAACGCCAGCGCGCGGCCGAGCTGGCCCTGTCCGCCCTGCGTCTGCAACAGCTGCAAAACCAGCTGACGCTGTACAAGGTATTGGGCGGTGGCCTGGAGCCGGCCACGCTGCCGCCCCCCAGCCAGAATTAGCACCGGCCGGCACTGCCAAGCACCACCTTGCTGCAAGCGGGGAGCGGGGAGCGGCCCGCGCGCCGCGACCGCGTAGGCCCGATTCCCACCGTCATGTGCGTGGCTGCCGCAGGCAGGCGGGAGGCATATTGCCTTTGTGTATCCACCATGTAGCAATCGCAACAACCACCGCCCCGCAGCACCACGCACGCGCGCTGCCAAAGTCCCTCACACCACCGCGTACAGGCGTTTTCTGCCACGCCTTTTCTGCTTACATCCGCTGGTCAGGCAGGCCTCTTGGCCGTCAGCAGCCCTTGGCAAGCCAGCGTTATAAAAAAACGCACGCGCTGCCTCGCTGAAACCTCGGCGCGCCGCCGCCCCACCCCACTGCATTGGCTGGAGGGGCTTCTGTCTCCAGGTTTCTGCCCCGTGCAGCCCCGCCGCCATGCGCCGGGGAGAAAGGCTGCCTTATGACCACCTCCACCACCCCAAACACCCGGACCTGGCGCTGGGCCCTCAGCGGCCTGGCCGTGGCCGTTTTGGCGGCCTGCCAACCCAAGGAAGGCCCCAGCGCCCAGGCCGCCGCAGCACCTGCGGCCCCCGCTGCCGTGCCCGCCATCACCCCTGTGGCCTACACCCCGCCCACGGCCGATGCCCTCTACCAGATGGTGGCCCCGATTGCCCTTTACCCCGACAAGCTGGTGGCCCTGGTGCTGGCCGGTGCCATTCACCCCGATGAGGTCACCGCAGCCTACGGCTGGCTGGCCAGCAACCCCACGCCCCAGCCCGATGCCGTCAACCTACAGCCCTGGGACCCCAGCATCAAGGCCTTGACCTCCTTCCCCAACGCCCTGAATTTGCTGCAGTCCAATCTGCCCTGGACCACGGCCCTGGGCCAGGCCTATAACAACGACCCCACGGACGTGCTCAACGCCATCCAGGTCATGCGCCACCGCGCCCAGACCGCAGGCCATCTGCAAAGTGACAGCCACCAGCGTGTGGCCGCAGCCAGCAGCGCCAGCTACACCCCCAGCGCCGCAGCCCAGGCGGTCTATACCGGCCCAACCGTGGTGCCTGTGCCTAGCGACTACATCGCCATTGAGCCAGCCCAGCCACAGACCGTGTACATGCCCAGCTACGACCCTGCCGTCGTCTATGGCGCTCCCGTGGCCTACTACCAGGGCTACAACTACCACCCCGCAGCCGTGGTGGGCGGTATCAGCCCCGTGGCCGTGGGTGCTCTGGCCTTTGGTGCCGGCGTGGTGCTGAGCGCTGCGCTGGAGCACCACGACTGGGGCTGGCGCTCCTGGGACGTGCACTGGGGCAGCAATGCCGCGCGTGGCAACTGGCAGCCCGGCACCCCCTTGCCGCCGGAGGCACGCCCGGCCGTTTCCTACCGCCAGACCACCTACGTCTCTCATGTCTCCAATGTGGTGAACCATCGCTACGTGGACCAGCACAACACCACCATCATCAACAATGCGCCGGCTGCTGCGCCCACCCACGGCACCGCCGCGCTGGCGGGTGCTGCCGTGGCGGGTGGAGCCTTGGGTGCCATGGCGGCCCACCATGGCACCACCACGCCCAGCGCGCCCCATACACCGGCACCGGCTGCGGCCATGCCAACGCCGGCCCTGCCACCGGCCTCGCATATGCCGCCTTCGCAGGTCACTGCCCACAAAGCGCCCGATGCGCACCATCCGGACACCCCACCAGCCCGCAGCGCGGCCCTGGCCGCAGCGCACGGTCTGCCTGAGCCTGCCGCCCGGGCAGGCGGTGTCGCCCGGCCAGCACCTCCCGTACCAGCTCCCGCACCGCTTTCCACACCACGCCCTGCACCGCTCCCCGCCGCAGGCCACGAGGCGGTGGCCCGCCCTCACCCGCCCGCTGAGCCACCACAACGTCCGGCCCCCATGCAGGCACAGCTCCCCGCACCGGCCTCTCGCCCTGCCGCCGCAGCGCCGCGCGCCACACCCACCCAGCCCCGTATGCCGGCTGCGCCCGCAGCCCATGCACCACCGCCCTCCCACCAGATGGCCATGAGCGCACACCCTGCCACGCCGCCCCATGCAGAGCCCCATGCCGCACCGGAAAAACGCAGGGAGGAAAAAGGCCGCTGAAAGACGCCGACTGCCTAGAATGCACAGGCTGCGCACCTGCGCGGCCTGTTGTCTTTCACTGCCACGCCATGGACCTTTGCCTGCTCTCCGCCGCCGACGCCCCCGCGCTCTGGACTTTTGAACGCGCGCACCGCGCCTATTTCGAGCAATGGGTGCAGGCCAGACCCGATCGCTTTTACAGCGCCGAAGGCTTTGCCGAGGAAATGGCGGCTTCGCTGCAGCGCCAAACCAAGGACCAGGCTTTCCACTACCTGATGTGGGAGGGCCGCACCGTGGTGGGCCGCATCAACCTGACCCAGGTGCGCCGCGCCTACTTTCACAGCGCCGCCCTGGGCTATCGCGTGGCCCCGGACTGCGGCGGCCGCGGCCTGGCCAGCCAGGCTGTGGGGGCGGTGCTGCAGCAAGCCTTCAGCACCCACCAGCTACAGCGCATAGAGGCTGTGGCCCGGCCCGAAAACCAGGCCTCGGTGCGTGTGCTGCAAAAACTGGGCTTCACCCAGTTCGGTCACTCCCGCCGCAGCTTTGAGTTCCATGGCCAATGGTGCGATCTGCTGTGTTTTGAGCGGCACCGCGAGGCCGGTTGAGCCAGCGCCAGCAGCGGCTCATACGCTGCGGTGCTGTAAATGCAAAAGGGGGTAAGGCCTACCCTGCCCATCCAGGGCAGAGCGGCCCGTGCGCTCGAAACCCATTTTTTCGTAGAAACCCACTGCCTGTGCGTTTTGTTCATTGACGTCGGTGCTCATCTGCGGGTGCAGTGCCAGGCCATGGTGCACCAGGGCCGCGCCAATGCCTGTGCCGCGGCAGCCTGGGTCTACGAACAAGGCTTCCATATGCCCCTTGTCCAGGAGCATGAAGGCCAAGGGATAGTCCTGCGCATCCACCGCCAGCCACAGTGGTGCCTGGGGCAGAAAACCGCACACCAATGCGTCAATGGCCTGCCTGTCTTCCGGCGTCAAAAAACCGTGGGTGGCATCCACGGCGCGGCGCCAGATTTCCACCACCCGTGCGCCGTCTTCGGGGCGGGATGCTCGAATCGCGTGCAGAGCCACGCGCGAATGGGGCAGGCTGCGCCCCAGCAACTGGCCGGGCCAGCCATCGACGTCAAAAGTCGAAATCCGCGCATAGCCACAAGACTCATAAAACTGCACCAACGCGCCCGAGCCACCGCCGTAGCAGTCCACACGCAGCCGCTGCACGCCCACAGCTCGGGCACGGTCATCGGCAAAGGCCAGCAAACGCCGGCCTATGCCGCGTGCCCGCGCATCACGCGAGGCCACCAGCACACGCACATAGATTTCCGGCTCCGTGGCGGCGGGCACATAGGGCTGGGCCTCTCCCAAAACCAGAGCAGCCAGCAGGCGGCCATCTGCATCCTCAGCCACCCATGCCTCGGGCAAGGCACAGGCCTCTTCCACCAGTTGCACCCGCCGCGGCAATGCCGACCAGGGCTCGCTGCCCCATTGGCCTTCATTGCCCATCTCCACAAACCAGGCCATCACCTCATCGAAGACCTTCAATACCGCTGGCGCATCCTGCACCGTCGCCCTGCGAATTCGCAGCGGTTCACCACGCTCTTGCATCACACCCTCAACACCTATTGCCACACGATTGACAGCTTCATCGCCCTGTTTACACCACACCTGCGGTGCTGTCCGGTGAAGGGATTTCCCAACGCCCAAACAACGCCATTCCAGCAGACTGTGCCAGGGCGATGGAGGCTTTGTTGTCCAGCTGGCAACGATATTGCAGCTCGTACCCACGCACCATGGCATGGCGCGCTGCAGCGCGCAGCAACTGCGTGGCATGGCCATTGCCACGCGCGCAATCCAGCGTCAACACACCGATATCCGCCAACGGCACACCACCCCAGGGGTAGGTGCTTGCAATGCTGAGCAAACGACCACCCTGACCATGGGCACCAAATACGGCCCAATCGTCCAAACTCACCTGCGCGGCATCAAGGTCCTCCTGGCTGACATCGCGCTCGAATGCGGTAAACAAGGCCGCATCGCCTGCATGCAGGCTGCGCACATGGGCCGCATTGGCTTCGGTAGCCCAGGCTTCACGCACGGTTTCAGGGAGATAGAAAAGATTGTCAGCACCATGCATCACGATGCCGATCTGCTGCAGCCCTTCGCGCACCACGGCCTCGGACAACACGCCTCCCGCATCCCAGATGACTGTAGCTTCCAGCGATTGCGCCACATCCGGCCGCAATGCGATGGCAGTGTGCGCATCACCGACGGTGTGAAGAATCGTGACTTTTTCATCCACCTCCAGCTCCGGATTGACCACCACACTCAGCAGGCTGTCACGGTAGAGACGGATGCCTATGAAAGGCGCCTTCCAGTATCGATATATGGGTTCAGGAAATTTCATCATTCGCTTATCTGGTCGGTCCAGCGCGGTACCTGCCAACAGGATGGTTCACGGCCTTCTTGCTTCAATTGCATTGCTGCAAAGCCGAGGTACGAGCCACCTCTGATGAGACGGCGAGAGCCAAACGCAGCAGATTTTATACAATACGTTCAGTATGTAATGAACAATTAAAATGAAAAAACCACCGATGAATCAAGAGAAAGTTCCCACACAGCAAGCTCGCGAACTGTTCATCGAGCGCAATGCCATTCAGGCAGAGAACAGTGGTCTACCCCGCATTGCAGGGCGTTTGATTGGTGTTTTTTTGCTTGATGGCGGCCCCATCAGCTTTAGCGAACTGGCAGAGCGCATGCAGGCCAGCCGGGCCAGCGTCAGCACCAATACCCGTTTGCTGGAGCGCCTGGGAGTGATCGAGCGGGTGACCGTGCGCGGCGAACGTCAGGATTACTTCAGGCTGCAAGCCAACCCGTTTGCGATATCGATCGAGCAAAGCATCCAGGCATGCCAGCGTTTCTCGGTCTATGTGGATGAGTTGCTGTCGGACTGCGAACTGGCCGAAGACGCGGTAGCGCGTCTGCAAGAGGCTCAGCACATTCACGAGGTCACCGCGCAAGCCCTGCAAGACATGCTGGCCAAGCTCAATCACGATGGCTGGAAAACTTCCCAGTTCGAGCCCCAAACAAAGCCCGCGGGCACCAAGAAAGGGAGGAAAAATGGGACACCCCAATAACATGACCCAACAAACAGCACCCGATTTCCTCACGGCCCTCCCTGTCTCTGACGGCCTGGTGACGGTCAGAACCATGTCCGATGCGGATGCCCAGGCCTATGCCGATGGCACCGACGATGCCCAAGTCCAGCGCTTCGCCCATCTTCCGTTGGAAAAATACACCGCGCAGATCGTGCGCAGCATGCTCCATGGCGTAATTGCAGACGGATTGCGCAATGGGACATTGGCGGTTCTCACCATTGCCGACGCCAACTCCCAGGCGTTTTTGGGAAGCATGGTGCTCTTTGACATCCAGCCAGAGGGGGCAGAGCTTGGCTATTGGGTCGCACCCGAGCACCGGGGTCGGGGCATTTCGGGTCGGGCACTCAGGCTGAGCAAAAAGATTGCACGCAGTCTAGGCTGGAAAAGACTGCATGCCCGCACGGTTCAAGACAATCTTGCCTCAGAAAAAGTACTGCTCGCCGCTGGATTTGTGCAGCAAGGCCCAGCGCAGGCAGAGCAAACGCCCGCAGGCAAAGTCGAAATGGGTGTGCGCTACAGCATTGAAATCTAAGAACGTGTACGCTGTCTCGCGAGAGCCTCTGCGTGCTACATGCGCGCCCCAGTTGATGCCTCCTACCGCCAAATCAGAGGGAAAGACTGCACCATGACCTTCTTTGCCCCCCTTGCCGTCGCCGCACTGGCTGCCTGCCAGCCCACGGCGTCTGTGCCATCCCTCCCCGCAGATGCAGCCTTTGCTGCGCCCGGCGTGCGCTGGTATGCGGCTCTCGATACGGGGCGTGCCTCGCCAGACACGGGCCACACATCCCCGGACACCGGCCATTTAGGCCCTCGCTATACCCCGCCCGCCGCACCACTACTGCCTCCATCGCAGCGCCCCAGCACCATGCCCATGGAGCCCCTTGTTCAGCCGGTGCAGCCGGCACCGCTGCGCCCCACACCGGATGCGACACAGACCGGGCCTGAAACCCACCAGGGCAGCGCCCCTGCGGCACCGCAGGCGGACACCCCTGCGCCAGCACCAGCGCCTTGACGGGCCGCCATCGCAGGTTGCACCAGGTCTGACTTAGGGCGCAGCAGCCGCGTCTTGCACGCCCCTTCGCACCATGCCCATGGTGAGCAACAAGGCCATGGCAAACAGCACTGCGGCCAACCAGAGATTGGCAGCGACACCGGGTCCATCCACCAACTGGCCTCCCATCCAGGCCCCCAGGCCAATGCCCAGGTTGAAAACTGCCACATACAAGGAAGAAGCCACCTCCACGGCCTGGGGTGCTGCCTTGACCATCCAGCCCATCAGGCCCACCGACACCCCGCCGTAGACCAGGCCCCACAGCAGCAGCACGCTACTGCCACCCATGGGCGAGCCGCCCAGCGCCAAAAACAATAGCGGCACGCACAACAGGCCCAGGGCAATGGCTACCAACACGCGCACTGCGTGCCTTGAGCCGGCAACGCCAACGAGAAAATTGCCCGCCATACCAGTCATGCCGTAGGCAAGCAGCAGCGCGCCCATCCATTGCGCCTCCACGCCGGAGCGCGACAGCAACAGCGGCCGCACAAAGGTGAACACCGCAAAATGCCCGGCCACCAGCAGCGCTGTCAGCACCAGGCCGGCCTGTAGCTTGCGGTTGCGCAGCTGTGTGCCAAACTGGCCCAGCGTGACCGAATAGGCTACCGGCAGCGCTGGGAGAACGGCGAGGTGCAGCAGCAGCACCAGGCCGCTGAGCAAGGCCATGCCGGCAAAAGCCCAGCGCCAACCCGCAAAGTCACCAATCAACGCACCCAGCGGTACGCCCAGCACCGAGGCCGCAGCCACCCCGCCAAAAATGATGGAGCTGGCCAGCCCCACGGCCGCAACAGGCACCAGCCGGGCTGCCAAGCCACCGGCCACGGCCCAGATGCCGCCCATGCAAAAACCCACCAGCACCCGTGCGGCCAGCAGCCAACCCAGGCTGGGCGCCAAGGCGCAGGCGATATTGGCGGCCATCAACAGGGCCAGCAAGCCGCACAAAATCCTGCGCCGGTCCACGCCGCCCGCCGCCAGCACCACCAATGGCGCAAACAACGCGGCCAGCAGCGCCGGCAAGGAAATCGCCAGGCCCGTGGCACCGGGCGATGCGCCCAGTTGCTCGGCCATAGGCGTCAACAACCCCACGGGCAGCATTTCGGTGGTGACCACCGAAAAAGTGGCCAGGCCTACGGCCCCCACCGCCAGCCAGGGATGGCGAGGCGCAGCCCCGCTGAATTCGGATGAAACAGTCATGTTTGGAATGCTTTGCAATGAAAAACGGCGCTCAGGCCACAGCCGTCGTGGTGCTGCCCTGCACAGGCAAACGCTTGTGGCCACAAAACGCCACGGCCAGCACCACCAGGCCGGCGCACAGTGCAATGCCAAAGCCAGCACGGGTGCCAGCACCATCCACCACCTGGCCGGACAGCGCTGCGCCCAGAGCCACGCCGGCGTTCAAGCCGGCCAACAACCAGGTCATGCCCTCGGTCAGGCGCTGCGCGGGCACCAGGCGCTCCACCAGCGACATGGCCACAATCAGCGTGGGCGCAAAAAACAAGCCGGCCACCAGCACGGCGGCGGCCAGGGCTGCGATATGGTTTACCAGCAGCAAGGGCAGCGTGGTGAGGGCCGTGGCCAGGCCGCCCCACAGCAGCAAGCGGGGCAAGGGCGTGGAAAGCTGGAGCGCGCCAAACAACAGGCCTGCAGCGCAAGAGCCCAGGGCATAGGCCGACAGCACCAGGCTGGCCATGGCGGGCTGGCCCTGCTGCGCCGCAAAGGCCACGCTGCCCACATCCACCGTACCCACAATCACACCCATGGCCAGCATCAGCAGCGCCAGCAGGCGCACACCGGCCAGGCGCATGACCGAGCCCGCACGCTGCGCCCCGGCATCCCACACCGCCACCGGCGGCTCCGTGTCACGCTGTGCCAGCAAAGCGCCCATGCCCAGCAGCAGCAACAGCGCCGCGCACAACAGGCCAGCCTGGGGCAGCACGGTCACCGTCAGCCCCACAGACAGCGGCGGCCCGGCAATAAAACTCACCTCGTCCAGCACGGCCTCCAGCGAGTACGCGGTCTGCAGCCGAGGCTGCCCCCGGTACAGCGCGGCCCAACGCGCCCGCACCACGGCCGACATGCTGGGCATGCAGCCCATCAGCACGGCGCTGGGGAACAAGGCCCAGTCCGGCGCCTGCCAGTGGGATGCGGCCAGCAGGCACAGCATGCCGATGGCGCTGAGCAGCGATGCCAGAGGCAGCACCTTGCGCTGGCCATGGCGGTCCACCAGACGGGAGATTTGCGGCGACAGCAAGGCATAGCTCAGCACCACGGCGGCCGATACCGCCCCCGCCAGGGCGTAGCTGCCGCGCAGCTGCGACAGCATGGTGATGACGGCAATGCCCGTCATGGGCAAGGCCAGCCTGGCCAGCAGGCCTGCCAGCACCAAGGCCTTGGCACCGGGCGTGGCCAGCAGTTCGCGATAGGGATTGTTCATTCGCACTCCAAAGGGGCATGCGCTTGCCCTGAGAGCGCAGTCAAGAGAAAATACATACAAGGCGTATGAATACTAGCGTTTATTCATACGAAGCGTATGTATAAACCCATTCACCACAAGGAGAAGCGCCATGGCCCGCCGCAGCCACGCCGATATGCAAGCCACCCGCGCCAGCCTGCTGGCCACGGCCCGCAAGTTCTTTTGTGACGCAGGCTATGCCGCCACCTCCATGGACGAACTCACCGCCCAGGCCGGCCTGACCCGTGGCGCGCTCTACCACCACTTTGGTGACAAGCAAGGCCTGCTGGCCGCCGTGGTGGAGCAGATCGACGCCGAGATGAACGAGCGCCTGCAAGCCATTTCCCACCACGCGAAAGACCCCTGGCTGGGCTTTCGCCGGCGCTGCCGCGCTTACCTGGAAATGGCACTGGAGCCCGAATACCAGCGCATCGTGCTGCGCGACGCCAAGGCCGTGCTGGGCGGCGCTACTCCGGAGTCACAGCGCCACTGCGTGGCCTCCATGCAAACCCAGCTGGAGGCGTTGATTGCGCAAGGCCTGGTAGCCAAGGCCCATCCCCAGGCCCTGGCCGCGCTGATTTATGGCAGCCTGGCCGAGGCTGCGTTCTGGATTGCCGATGGTGAAGACGGTGACACCCGCCTGAAGCAATCCACCACCGCGCTGGAGCTGTTGCTGCGCGGCCTGCACACTCCTATCTGACTCACCATGCCACTGACTCCCCTCCCCACGCTGGCTCTCACGCCGCTGCAGCCCGAATTTCAGCCCCTGGTCCACACGGTGCGCGACAGCCTGGTCAGCACCCTGGGCACAAGGCTGCACAGCCTGTATCTGTATGGCAGCGTGGCCCGCGCCACGGCGCAGGCCGGCCGCTCCGACCTGGACCTGAGCCTGGTACTGACAGGCCCGCTGACGCCCCAGGAGCAGCAAGCACTGGAGCAGCTGCGCCAACAGCTCCAGGCCCGCCACCCCGTGGTCAGCAAGATCGACTTTGACCTGGGCGAGCTGGCCCAGGTGCTGGACCCTGCCCAGCAGGACAGCTGGGGCTATTGGCTCAAACACGAATGCCGCTGCCTGCACGGCGAAGACCTGGGCGCACGCTTTGCCTTGTTCAACCCTTCCCCGGCGATTGCCCGCGCCCTCAATGGCGACTATGCGCAAACCCTTTGCGACTACGCATTGCGCATTGCCGATGCTGGCGAGCCCACCGAGCGCCTGCGGCTGCAAAAAGAGGCCGCGCGCAAGCTGGTGCGCGCCACCCATGTGCTGCGCACCGAGGCCGACAGCCACTGGCCGCGCAGCCTGGAAGACCACGCCGAACGCCTGGTGCAGGCCCATCCCGAGATGGCAGCGCCAATGGACTTTTTCCTGGCCCAGGCACGCCAGCCCGATGCCGAGGGCAGCGACTTTCTCCACCGCTTGCGCAGCTTCACGCAGTGGCTGCAGCAGCGCGAACAGGCATATCGCCCCACGCCGTGAGTCCCCCCATGAGTACCCCCATGAACGCCCAACAATTTGCGGAAAACTGGCGCAGCCTCAAGACCGAGCTGCTTGCGTCCTTTACGGACACACAGGGCAGCACCGAAGTGGCCGCCTTGGTCCAGGCCCTGCAGCTCACCCCAGCGCAGCACACGCAGCTGCGCGCCGTTCTGGACGCTGCGCTGCGCGATACCCTGTACACCCTGCTGCTGGGTCTGGACGGCGCGACCAGCATCGGCAGCGACCAGCAAAGCTATACCCTGCATGACGAAAACGGCCAGCTGGTGGCCGAGCCCGGTGAGCTGGAAGCCGCTGCCTGGGAGGTCTTTCATGGCGAAGACGCTGCGTAGGTAAAGCAAGCGCCTTCCCGCAGCCTCCGCATTTGACACCGAGCCACCCTCCATGCCCCACGCCACCGCCCCATCGCCCCGCTTCGCCGAAGCGCTACACGCCCTGGCGCAGTTGCGCGCCCAATTGGTCGAAGAACTGAAACAAGGCCAGCGCGACCGCCTTGCACACAAGCTGCAGCTGGACGACGCCATTGCCTGCCTGCAATGGTGTGAGGCCCACTCCATCACGGCGTCGGCCAAGGTCACCCAACTGCCCGAAACACGCACGCGCACCCCGTCTTCCGAATACCGGATTGTGGAAGACCATGAAACCGAGGACCGCAGCATCTGGACCGAGCTACAGCAAGGCAGCCAGCCGCTGCGGCCTTCGCCCGGTATGCTGCTGGTCGATGCGGGCCTGTGGCCGGATTAGCACCCAGGCAAGTGGTGCGCGAGTGGTACGCAAGTGGCGCTCAAGCAGGGTATTTGCTTTTATTCTGATAGCTTCTTTCGCTTACACCGCAAGCTTTTCAGGCGTTTAAAGTGCTCCAAGCATTTTCTTTATCTGCTGCCCCCGCCGCAGCGATCACCTTCGTCAGGACCACCCCATGGCATGGAAACGGCTCGCCGATTGCCCCGAACAAAAAATCATAGGCAACTACCAGATCGAGTACTGGGCGATACGTGACGGCAAGGTCTGGCACCAAAAGCGCAAGCTCGCTGCGGCCGACCCGGCCAGCTTTGAAGTGTTTGAGGGTCTGGACTTTATCGCCCGCGATGCGCACAGCGTTTTCCACGCCTGGAGCCGCTTGCCCAAAATCGACAGAGACAGCTTTGTGCAACACGGCACCTACTGGCGAGACCGCCACAGCGTGTACTGCGAGTACGAGACCTCGCTGCGCCCGCTGGCGGACAGCGACCCCGCCAGCTTTCGCGATCTGGGCGGCGGCTATGGTGCAGACAGCCAACAGGCCTGGTATTGGGGCAGACATATCAAAAGCTGTGTGCACAGCAGCCAGCTGCAGCTGGTGGCAGACAACCCGCTCTACGCCAGCGATGGCCACCAGGTCTATTGCGACGGCAAGCCGCTGCGCGGTGCCCAGCCTGCAAGCTGGCAGCTTTTGCCCAGTGGCTTCTCGGGCGATGGCCGTGGCATCTACTACATGGAACGCAAGCTGCCGCGTGTGGACATGGCCACCTGGCAGCACCTGCATCGCTCATGGTCCAAAGACAAAAACCATGTCTTCTACATGAACCGCATCGAAAAAGATGCAACGCCCGAAGGCTTCGACAAGGCCCGCGCCATAGCCCGAGAGGGCATGGCATTCTGAGCGTCAGAAAAAGTATTGGTGCTTCCCTCCTCCACCCTAATTGGTCTGCAGCTCTTACCGAAAATGGTATGAACAAGCAGGCCATTGGATGGCGAAAATCCACCGCAGTGCAGCGCTGGCAACCTCTACCAGCCACGCCCCAACTGCTACAGATTTTTGATTCTGAGAAGGACTCTTCCAATGCCAACAACGCCCCCATCGCTCACCGTGCGCCCCGTGGAAGCACAGGACAAACCACAGTGGCTGGCCTACTGGGCCCAGTACCAAGCCTTCTACCAGGTCACGCTGAGCGAAGAGACCACCGAAAAAACCTGGGCCCGTTTCTTTGACCCCGCCGAGCCCGTGCACTGCGCCGCTGCCACAGATGGCGAACGCATCCTGGGTTTTGTCACCTTGGTCTACCACCGCTCCACCTGGGGGCAGAATGATTTTTGCTACCTGGAAGACCTCTACGTCTGCCCCAGCACCCGGGGCCAGCAGATAGGCAAACGGCTGATCGTATATGTGCAGCAGCAGGCCCGCGAAAAGCAATGCGACCGGCTCTACTGGCACACCCAGGAGAGCAACCACCAGGCACAGCGCCTGTATGACTGGGTGGCGGAAAAGCCGGGCGTGATCGAGTACCGCATGCCCCTGGGCGCAACGGCCTAACCGGCCTGGGTTATCTCGGGTTGTCTGGTGTTTTCGTGGTGCAGGTCTACCGTCGCCACGGGACGGCCAAGCGCGAACGCATGCGGCATACTCCAGACAATGCCCACCGCCCCAGCAACCACCCTGCAAGACCTTGCCCCGGTCTTGTTCCAGACCGCCAAGGCTTTCGAGTCCTGGCTGCAGAAGCATCACAACACCTCCGACGGACTCTGGCTCAAGATCGCCAAGCGGGGGGCGAATGAGCCCAGCGTCACCTACCCAGAGGCGGTGGATATTGCGCTCTGCTGGGGCTGGATTGATGGTCAAAAGAAAAGCCTTGACGACCAGCACTTTCTCCAACGCTTCACGCCAAGACGCGCGCGCAGCCTCTGGTCGAAAATCAATGTCGGCAAGACAGAGGCACTCATTGAAGCGGGCCGTATGCAAGCGCCGGGCCACGCACAGATTGAGGCTGCCAAGAGGGATGGACGCTGGGAGCGGGCATACGATGGCCCACGCACCGCCACGGTCCCCGAGGATCTGCGCGCCGCGCTGGAAGCTGCGCCACAGGCCAAGGCTTTTTTTGCAACGGTCAATGCCAGCAATCGCTACGCGGTGCTGTCGCGTATCCAGACTGCGGTGAAGGCCGAAACGCGCGCCAAGCGCATCGCCCAACTGGTGGAGATGCTCGCGCGCGGCGAAACCCTCCATATCTTCAAACCCAAACCCCAAGGTAAATAGCACACGGCGCGACCGCTCACGAGGCGGCGCGGGCCTACCCCCTACGGAGAAGCGATGAAATACGACGATGCATCCTGGCACTATGGCGGAGACTTTCCCTCCGACCTCCCCGAGGCCGCTGGCGCCACCCACATTGGCATGTTTCTGGCCTGGCTGCTGCGCAAGGGCTACGCCAGCGAGGAGTTGCTTGAAGACGCCGAGGAAGAAATCGAACAGCTGCACAACGAGCAACTGACCGGCGCCCAGTTTCTGCTGCATGTGCTGGACGAAAAATTCACCAGCCAGGACCTGAACGACGAAGGCCATGCCTTTACCCTGGCCTACTACCAGGGCGAAGACCACGACAGCAAATTCGTCGATGACTACTTCGCAGCCTTTGGCGTGGACGAGCAAAGCATGTATGGCGTGGCAGATAGCTGGGAACACTTCCACCAGATCGCACCCATGATCGATGCCCGCTACCAAGCCTGGGTAGCGGCAGGCAGGCCGCAGTACGTGGTGTGACACGAGGCCTCAACCCAGGCCAACAGCTTGTCAGCTGGCTTTTTCTTTCCGGAGCCCTGTTGATGAAAACGCTCAACGTCAAACGGCTTTGCATGCTCGCAGTCCTGGCACTCGCAGGCACTGCGGCCCAGGCCGCTGGATTTCAACGTGAATGGGCCACCAACGCGGAGGGCAAGCCACTGGAAATCGGCATCTGGTATCCCAGCCCTGCAGCAGTCCAAGCCACCCCAGTTGGGTCGAAAAACCTGCAGGTTGCGCTCAACGGCCCTGTTCAAGGAAAGGCCTTGCCGCTGGTGGTGATCTCGCACGGAAGCGGCGGTTCATTCCTGGGGCACTCCGATACGGCCATGGCGTTGGCCGATGCCGGCTTTGTGGTGGCTGCCGTCACACATACAGGCGACAACTATGCCGACCAAAGCCGCAGCGTTTACATCATGGACCGCCCCCTGCAAATCAGCCGGGTGATTGACCATATGCTGGCCAGCTGGAATGGTCGTGCCTCCATTGACCCGGAACGCATAGGTATTTTTGGCTTCTCCGCTGGTGGCTTTACCGCGCTGGTGAACATTGGTGGCGCTCCAGATTTTTCCAAGACCGGTGCTGTCTGCCGCCAATACCCTGCCGACTTTGCCTGCCAACTGCTGGCAAAAAGCAAACAACCCATGGTGCTGCCCCCCTCCAGTACCACGGTGGATGGCCGCATCAAGGCCGCAGTGGTCGCGGCGCCGGCGCTAGGCTTTGTCTTTGCGCCGGATGGATTACGCAAGGTCAAAGTGCCGGTGCAACTCTGGCGCGCCGAGGACGACACCTTGGTGCCACATCCGCGCTATGCCGAAGCGGTGCGCCTCGCGCTGCCGCAGGCGCCGGACTATCACGTCGTTCCCCGCGCAGGACATTTCGACTTTATGGCGCCATGCGACAAAGCACAGGCCATGCGTTCGCCCGACATTTGCACCAGCGCTCCCGGCTTCGACAGAGCGGCATTTCATGTGCGCTTCAACGCGGCCGTGGTGGACTTTTTCCGCAAGACACTGGGAGCGCGTTAAAGCGGGCCACGAGGCACAAGGTAGAAGGCATAAAGCAGGCAGATTCAGCCCAGGGAAAGCAAAAACCGAAAGCAGCCCCCGGCCGCTCTGCGCCACAAGCCCGGGTGAGAATAGTGCATGGCAGCCAACTGACCACCGAGGACGCTTTTGATCTCCATCCGCCCCATTGCCCCCCACGAGTGGGCCCAGTACCGAGACCTTCGCCTGCAAGCGCTACAAGACGCACCCTATGCCTTTGGCAGCACCTGGGAGGCTGAAGCCAGAAAGACGGATGAAAGCTGGCGCGCACAGATCACATCAGCAGCCTCTGGCGATATGGACCTGGCACTTTTTGCCTTCAACAAAGCGCAAGCCTGCGGCCTGGTCTGGTGCAAGCTGTCCGCCACCGAGCCCGCCGTAGCCCATATCTACCAAATGTGGGTACACCCCGCTGCGCGTGGCCTGGGGGCCGGCAATGCCCTGCTAGCGCAGGCGCTGGCCTGGGCAAAAAGCCACGGTGCACGCTGTGTTCGGCTGGGAGTCACCCATGCAGACTCCCCTGCCATGCGCTTGTACCGCGCACATGGTTTTCGCCCTGTCGGAGACATGGAGCCGCTGCGCGAAGGGTCCGAGCTGATGGCGCAGGCGATGGAGCTGGTGTGGGGCGAGCCGGTTGCAGGCTGAGGGTTGGGAGTGGGCTCAGACCTGTCGCTACCATCGGCAAGCCACGTTCATTTTTTGCGCGCAACGCTGGAGAACCCCAGTTGCTCCAGCTTTTCATAGGTTTCGAGCAGCAGGGTGGCGACTTCGGCAATCGTGATTCGCAAGCTCTTGGCTTTCTCGCGCATGTGCTCATAGGCTTGCACGTCGTCCATGCCTTGATGCTCAACCAACGCACGCACGGCTTTCTCGATTTGGCGGCGCATCTTCATCGTGTTCTCGAGCTTGTCAATCTTGCCCTGCAGCCGTTGCTGAAAGCCTTGCGATGCACGCGCCAGCACCAGCGTGCTCAGGATGCCGGAGGAGCGAAACGGCTTGGTGATCACACCATGTGCCATGGTGTCGAGCAAGAGCTTCAGCGTGGTCGGGCTTTCGTAGTCCGAGAGTGCCACCAGCGCGGCATTCACCGTGCTTGCGTTCCAGTCACCACAATGCTCCAGGTCTTGAGACACGTGAAAGAGAATCACATCGCAATCGCGTGGTGGCTCTGGCGGCATGGGCCAAGTGATCTTCAGCTTGCAGCCGATGCGTTGCAGTTGCTGCACAAGCACGTCGCGGTCTTCGCCTGGCGGATGAATGACGGCCACGCAAATGCTGCGCAAGTCTTCATAGAGTCTGCGTAAGCTTGAACTCATGGTCTCTAGCCCAGCCAGAATTTGGCGAACCCGAACGTGGAAAGATACGGGTCAGGCTTGACCGGTTCGTCCGTCTGCCACAGCAACTCAAAAGTACCATCGGCGCGGCACATGCCAATGCGAGGGGTGAGGCTGCAGTGATTGTTGTCGGGATCGATCGTGATGACTCCTTCGGGTGAATCAAATTCGATTTGGGCTGCAGCCTCTACCAGTTTGCGGCGGTCCATGCTGCCGGCGATTTTCAGGGCTTGGGCAAACAAATGCACTTGCGTATAGGCCATCTCAGACCATGTACTCGTTGGACGATCACCAAAGCGTTCTTTCCACAAGGCCACGAACTTCTGATTGCGCTCGTTTGGCAATGACGAGAAGTATGTCGCCGACGTGATGTGGCCTTCGCACAGTTCAGGGCCAATGAGGCGTATCTCTTCCTCGGCCATCGACAAGCTGGCAATGGGCACACGCTTGGGGTCCATGCCAAACTGCGGGTACATCTGATAGAGCTGGCGTGCGGCCTTGCCCACCATGGTGGAAAAAACCACCTCCGGTTGCGCTTCCTTCAAGATGCCGAGCACCGATTCGATCTGGGCCGTGGTCGCATCAAGTGGCAAATAGATCTCGTCCAGAATATCGCCGCCGTGCTGCTCGACGATGTCGCGCATGATGCGATTGACTTCTCTGGGATAGATGTAGTCGACCCCGAGAAGAAAGAATTTCTTGCCGTGATTTTTCAGCAAATAAGCCGCCAGCGGCGCACTGTTCTGATTGGGTACTGCACCGGTGTAGATCACATTGGGCGAGTATTCAAAGCCCTCGTAGAACGAGCAATACCAAAGCAGCGCATTGTTTCGCTCAACCACGGGCAGCACGGACTTGCGACTGGACGATTGGGAGCAACCAAAGATTACATTGACCTCGTCATCCACCACCAGACGCATAGCCAGTTTGCGGTACTGCGTGGGGTCGCATTGAGGGTCATAGGCAACGGGAATCAGCGGCCGATTCAATACACCGCCCTGGCGGTTGATCTCCTCAATGGCCAGCGCCGTGCCAAAGAAATGCTCCGATTCGGTGACGCTCGTCGGGCCCGAACGAGAGTACAGCACGCCGATGCGCCAGCCTTCTTCCTGGGTGTGTTCTTGCGCCATGGACTAATAATCAAAAATCTCTTGCAATTGCGCAGCACTGCGTGATTGCTGCAGTGCGAGCATCAGCACGATGCGGGCCTTCTGGGGGCTGAGGTTGTCGGCAAACACTGCTCCCAAAGCCTTCAATGTACTGCCACCACCTTTGAAGCCATAGACCGGAACAACCCGTCCATTGGGCACGCGCGTGGAGATCACCACGGAAATACCTTCTGCAATAACGGCAGCGACAGCGTCGTGCAAGGCTTCATTCACATTGCCAAAGCCCAGGGCCTGAATGATGATGCCGCGCGCACCGACCGCTGCCGCCGCACGCACCATATCGCCGGAAGCACCGGCAAACATTGGAATGATCTCAACGCGGGGAAGTGCTGCGCACTCCAGCGCAATGTGCTGACGCCGTGTGCTTTTGCGTGAGAACACCACGCGGTCTTCATCCACAACGCCAAGAAAACCGAAGTCACCGGACTTGAACGACTCAACATCGCTGGTATGCGACTTGGTTGCTTCACGCGCGCTGTTGATCTGGTTGTTCATCACGATCATCGCTCCCATGCCTAGGCTGCGTGGATCGATGCAGACCCGCACAGCATGGAGCAGATTGCGCGGGCCATCGAAGTCCGGTGACGACGCATTGCGTTGCGCGCCCGTCAATACAACCGGCTTGGATGCGCGAACGGTGAGATCGAGAAACCAGGCCGTTTCCTCCAGCGTGTCGGTGCCATGCGAGATCACCACGCCGCACACATCATCGCGCGCCAAGGCGGCCTCGACGCTTTGCTGCAGCGTGATCCAACGCTCGGGGCACATATAGTCCGAGGGTACATTCGAGAGATTGAGAACATCGAGTTGAGCGACCTCCGCCATCGCAGGAATCGAGGCTGCAAGATCTTCACCCGACAGCGCGGGCACCACGGCGCCGGTCACCTGATCAATCTTCATGGCGATGGTGCCGCCCGTAGATATCAGTTGGCAAATTGGCATAGGCATGGTCTTTTCACACCCTCAGATGGTCAAACACGGCATCCATGGCGCCACTCGATTTGGCATTGCCCTCGTCAACGATTTCGCCTTGTTTGAGAATCGTGAATCGGTCTGCCACTTGCAGCGCAAAAGGCACGTTCTGCTCAACGATGAGCATGCTCGTTCCATGCTTTTCGCGCTCGTAGCTCAGGGCATTGGCGAGGCGATCGATCACCGAAGGCTGCAGACCTTCGGTGATTTCGTCGAGCACGATGATGGCCGGACGCATCATCAGTGACCGCGCGAGCAGCAGCATTTTCTGTTCACCGCCAGACAGTGTTCCGGCCAGCTGCTTCAGGCGCGAGGCAAAGACCGGGAACAGGCTTTCGATTTCGGGAAAGCGCTCCTCGAACAATGCCTCGCTGGCCAGACCCAGGCGCAGGTTGTCGTGAATCGGCAGATCGGCAAACAGGGCATGCTCCTGCGCTGCATAGGCCACGCCTTTGCCAGCAATGCGGTGGGGCGGCATGCGCGTGATGTCCTCGCCTTGCAGTTGCACACGGCCGGTTTTCTTGGGCAGAAAGCCGGTGATGGTCTTGAGCAGCGTGCTCTTGCCCATGCCGTTCTTGCCGAGCAAAGCCACAGCTTCGCCGCGCCGGATGGTGAGCGAGAGATCGCGCAGCACCATCGAGCTCTTGTAGCCGCAGGAAACGCTATCCAGACTCAGCATGGTGTCGCTCATTGCGCCTCCGATGGTGTGTGGGCGCTGCCCGAGTAGATGGTCTTGACCAGCGGTGAATTCACCACCTCGCTGAAGCTGCCCTCCATGACGATCGCCCCCTGGTGCAGGACGGCGATGCGCGTGGCGATCTGCTCGACGAAATCCAGATCATGCTCAACCAGCAGGCAGCACAGCTGGTATTTGTGCGCCAACGAGGAGAGCACTTCGCCGATTTGGGTGCGCTCGGTTTTGGTGAGACCCGCCGTGGGCTCGTCCAGCAGCACGATGCGGGGCTCGAGTGCGAGCACCATGGCCAGCTCCAAGGCTTGCTGTTCACCGTGCGAGAGATCGCGTGCCACGGTATCGAGTTTTGCACCCAGCGCTGTCATCTCCACCACATGCAAGGCGTATGCGGGCAGTCGCAGTGTGTGATCGCGTTTGAACAACGATGGCCGCTCCAGCTGCGTGCCTGCAATGCGCAAACTTTGTGCGACCGTCAGCGTCTCGAAGATGTTCGCGTTCTGGAATTTTCTACCCAGACCGTAGTGCACGCAGGTCTCAGGAGGGGAGCGTTTGATGTCGTTGCCGCACAACTCGACGGTGCCCGAGGTGCGGGCCTCACCATCACTCATACAGCGCATCATGGTGGTCTTGCCTGCGCCGTTGGGGCCGATCAAACCAACGAGTTCTCCTGCCTTGGCTTGCAGATTAATGCCCTTGAGCACCTGCAATGAACCAAAGCGCTTGGTGACCTCTTTCATTCGGATCGCGAAGGTGTCTGGCGTTGCTGTGGCTGCTGTGGTCGGTCGCTCTTGCAGCTTCGGTTTGATGGCCGCAGACAGCGCAAGACCAAGTGGCTTGAGTGCCAGAGGAATCAGGCCCTGCGGGAACAGGATGATCACGACAATAAAGGTCGCCCCCAGAATCAGCTGCCAGGCAAACGGCATGCTGGCGCTGAGATAAGCCGTTGCCACGTTGATCAGCACAGCACCAGCGAGTGGGCCCCAGAGTGTTCCGCGTCCGCCAAGCGCCACCCAGATGATGAGCTCTGTACCAAGCGCAAAGCCGGTGAGCTCCGGAGCCACCACGCCGCTGAATGCGCCATAGCCGAAGCCCGCGATGGAGGCCCAAACAGCCATGGTGATCAGCAGGAAGATCTTCACCAACGAGGTGTTAATGCCCAGATAGGTGCAGCGCGATTCGTTATCGCGAATGGCGCAGAGCACCTGACCCGCGTCGCTGCGCACAAAGATCCAGCCCAGCGCACCCGCCAGCACCAGCAGACCGCCCGAGATCCAGTACCAGGCTTCGATCGACAGGTCGAAAGTCTCATAACCCGTGAGACCCGAGCTGGAACCGGTCCAGGTGCCGCCGGAAAGCAGCACTTGTGTAAGCACGATGGGCAAGACCAGCGAGATGAGCGTGGCAAAGAAAGGCGATGCTCCGCGATAGAACGACAGCCAGCCCACAAGCGCCGCCACCAGTGCGCCAGCAACGATGGCAGCCACGATCGCCATGAAAATCGTGGCTGTGCTGAACCCCCAATGCGTGAACACCAGCCCTGCACTGTAAGCACCGATGCCGAAAAAGGCCGCCTGACCGAAGGTGAGAAAGCCCGCGTAGCCCCACAAAATGTCGACGGTGATGGCGGCAATGGCAAAGAAAAAAGCCTTGATGAGGATGTTCTGCAAATAGGTGTCGAACACCCACGGGCCGCCCACGACGATGAACAGGCCAATGGCTATCAGAATGAGGACGGCGCTGGATGATGCACCGCGTCGCAGTGGCGCTGCGCCAGAGGGCGCTGTTGCAGTCAGAGAGTCAGCCATGTGCAAAGCCTTTCGGACGGATGCGCAATGTGATGGCGGCCAGCACGGCAATCGTGAGCCCGCCGAGAACAGGGTTGGCGTAGGTGCTGACCAGAACCTGGGCAGAGCCGAAGACAAGGCAGGTGAGCAGCAGACTCCACATCGAATGCCCCGAAACCATGACCAGCATGAAGGCGCTGACCAGCCAGGGCAGGCCCATATTGGGGTCGACGCTCGACAGCGGCGTGATCA
This sequence comes from Acidovorax sp., assembly GCA_031277855.1. Lineage (GTDB taxonomy): Bacteria > Pseudomonadota > Gammaproteobacteria > Burkholderiales > Burkholderiaceae_C > Comamonas. The sequence goes on from JAITLO010000032.1 coordinate 65,438, forward strand.
TGGCCCCGGCCAGCGTGCCAAGCCCCGCGCCAAGACTGAAGGTGACGAATCGCACGAATCCGGAGTGAATGCCAAGGCTACTGGCCAGATCCTCGTTCATGATGACGGCACGTGTATTCACGCCAAAGCGGGTCTTGTTCAGCAGCATTGCCAGCAGGGCGCAGAGCACGATGGCTACCGGGATCAGCAGCAAACGGTAGGCCGAATAGTCCACGCCGAACAACAACCAGGTGCCCGACAGCGGCGCGTCGGCAAATTGCACCTCGCGACCAAAAGCCATGACTACCAGCTGGGCAATCACAATGCCGAGGCCCCAGGTCGCGAGGATGGCATCCAGTGGACGTTTGTAGAGCGGTCGCACGATCAGGTATTCCACCAGCATGCCAGCAGCCACACCCACGACAAACGCGAGCGGCCATCCCAGCCATGGAGTGATCTGCAACTTGGTCACCACAAAGCTTGCGTAGCCACCCAAGGTCAGCAGCGCACCATGAGCGAAGTTGACGATCTTCATGACCCCGAACACCATCATCAGCCCGACGGTGACAATGAACAGCATGCTTGCCGTGGTCAACAAATCAAGAATCAGCGCCATGGACGCTCCTTTTCATTGACGCGTGCATGCACATTGCATGCACGCGTCCAGGTCACAGGGGTTTACTTGATATTGGGGCACTGTGCGCCGGGGTCTACATTGGTGAAAGTCTCCAGAATCTTGACCGAGCCATCGGTCTGAATCTGTCCGAGGCGCATGGACAGCGGCGTATGGCGACTCTTGTTCATCTGCACCACGCCGCGCGGGCCGTTGAAAGAAACCTCGCCCAACGCCTTGACCACCTTGGCTGAGTCCACGGAGCCCGCTTTTTCGACCGCAGCCTTGTAGAGATAGAAGGCTTCGTACTGCGGCTCGGAAAGTTCGTTCGGTGTTTTGAGATCGCCGCCGAATTTTTTCTTCATGGCTTCGAGAAACTTCTTGTTTTCCGGCGTGGCGATGCTGGTGAGATAGGAGGCGGAGAGAAACATGCCCCCAGCCACATCGCTCATGGTTTTGGCCGTGCCTTCGTCAATGGACAGGTTCCCGTAAGGCAGCGAGAGGCCAGCACCCTTGATCTGCTTGGCGAGCGACACATTGGGTGCACCGCCTGCTGTCGCGCTGATCAAGGCATCTGGTTTGGTCGAGCGGATTTTCGAGACCACCGAAGTCCAGTCGCTGCCATCGATGGGCAGGTAGTCTTCGCCCACCACCTTGCCGCCCTTTTGTTCGATGTACTTCTTGGTGAAGTCCAGCATGCCGCGGCCAAAGGCGTAGTCATTGCCAACGAGGTAGAAGGTCTTGGCGTTGTGGGCCTTGGAGAAGTAATCCACCATAGGTGCAACTTGCTGCTCGGGCACCCAGCCATTCACATACATCCAGCTGTTGCACGAGCGCCCTTCGTAAAACGACGAGTAGATGAAAGGCACGCGGCCCTTGTTGATCACCGGAAGCGCCGCATTGCGCGCCGCGCTGGTTTCCATGGAGATGATGGCGTTGACCTTCTTCTGGAAAATCAACGTGTCGTAGGCTTTTTGTGCACCCACAGCCCCGGAGGCATCGTCAACGATTTCAAGCTCTACCTTGCGGCCCAGGATGCCGCCGGCAGCGTTGATTTCCTCGACCGCCAGTTGCGAGGACTGCACCACGGCCGGAGCCACGACGCTATTGGCACCGGACAAACCGACCGCAACGCCGATGCGGATGGAATCGGCGGCTTGGGCCAGTTGCGTACCCAGAATGGCTGCGGCAACCGCGCCAATGCGAAAAAGGGATGTGAAGCTTTTCATTGGTTTCTCCTTTGATATTTCGTGGCGAAAAAAGTGAGTCAACGGAAATCAGTGACGGGGAAGAGGCCATCCCGTGCCCAGCATCGGGTCGTAGAGGTCGTCACGGCGATCTCTGAGCACATGGTTGAAGGCGTTGAGCTGGCGTGCCTGGCGCGTGGCCTTCAGGTTGATTTGGGCGTAGAGGATTTCTTCCTGCGTGTTCGATGCAGGGCCTGCCAGCGGCCAGCCTTGCGGGCCCACGATGAGGCTTTGACCAATGAATGGCTGATCGCGCTCCACGCCGACGCGGTTGGCACAGACGATGTTCAAGCCATTGCTGTGCGCGTTGGCCATCGCCAGCATGGTTGCCATGGCCTGCATGCTGTCCGGCTGCCCTGCCATAGGCACCCAATTCGTCGGCATGGCAACAATGTCAGCCCCCAACGTCGCTAGCAGGCGGTAGGTTTCGGGGAACCAGCCGTCATAGCAAACGACCATTCCGATGCGGCCAATCTCGGTGTGAAAGATGGGCAGCCCGACATCGCCTGCTTCGAAATACAGGTGCTCGTCTCCCCACAGATGCAGCTTGCGATAGGAGCCGATAAACCCTTCTGGCCCCACCAGCACCGCGCAGTTGTACAAGCGGTTTTCCACACGTTCGGCGATTCCGGCAACCACGTACACATTGCAGCGACGGGCGACTGCGGCCCAGGCCTGTGTTGATTCGCCATCAGGAATAGGCTCGGCCAGCTCGAACGCTTCGCTTCTGCTTTGAAAGACATAGCCGGTGTTAGCCAGTTCGGGCAAGACAATAAGTTTTGCACCCTGAGCGGCAGCCTGCTCGAGCAGCTCGACAGAGCGGGCAATGTTCCCTTTTTTGTCACCGATACGAGGGGCCATTTGCACACTCGCCAGAGTGACTGATGGAAATGCGGAAGAGCCAGGCAATACAGACATGCGATCTCCAAAAACAAAAAGCCCCTGACTACGCCAAACGCGCATATCAGGGGCTTTCATAGCCGGTATGTAACAGCAATATTGCTGTGGCTAGAAGAACATGAGTTCCTGCAGCTGGACGGATTCTGTCTGATTTACGAGCGCCCCATTTCAGGTAATTACCCTTGGGAACGACAAGCGCACGCCGACATCTTTTCAGCATCCGTGACGCGGCACTGGGCAATGCCCTTCGGCAAGAGTGCATTCTTCAGGATGCACTGCTTCGCGCAGGGAGGAGAGCCACTCCTTCGCAGCAACACCCCACAAACAAAAAGCGCAGACCCCGTCTGCGCTTTTTTTGATAGCTGCCAGCGCCCGCTACACAAGCGCTACAGCCTTTATTCACTCCAAGCCGACCCTCACCGCGCCGTCGTGTCCGAAGCGATGGGGATGTAGAAATCCCCGCCCGCCTTGTTGAACTCCTCCGCCTTGGCCTGCATGCCCACGGCAATGCCTTGTTCGGCGGCCACGCCTTGTTGTTTGGCGAAGTCGCGCACCTCTTGGGTGATCTTCATGGAGCAGAACTTGGGGCCGCACATGCTGCAGAAATGGGCCACCTTGGCGCTGTCCTTGGGCAGGGTTTCGTCGTGGTAGGCCTGGGCGGTGTCGGGGTCCAGGCCCAGGTTGAACTGATCCTGCCAACGGAAGTCGAAGCGGGCCTGGCTCAATGCATCGTCGCGCGAGCGGGCGCCGGGGTGGCCCTTGGCCACGTCCGCAGCGTGGGCGGCGATCTTGTAGGCAATGATGCCTTGCTTGACGTCATCACGGTCGGGCAGGCCCAGGTGTTCCTTGGGCGTGACATAGCACAGCATGGCGGTGCCAAACCAGCCGATCATGGCGGCGCCGATGGCGGAGGCGATGTGGTCGTAACCGGGGGCAATGTCGATGGTCAGCGGGCCCAGGGTGTAGAACGGGGCCTCGTGGCAGTGCTTGAGCTGCTCCGTCATATTGGCCTGGATCATGTGCATGGGCACATGGCCGGGGCCTTCAATCATGGTTTGAACATCGTGCTTCCACGCGGTTTGCGTCAGCTCGCCCAGGGTCTTGAGCTCGGCAAACTGGGCTTCGTCGTTGGCGTCGGATGCGCAACCGGGGCGCAGGCCGTCGCCCAGCGAGAAGCTGACGTCATACGCCTTCATGATGTCGCAGATGTCTTCGAAATGCTCGTAGAGGAAGCTCTCGCGGTGGTGGGCCATGCACCACTTGGCCATGATGGAGCCGCCACGCGAGACGATGCCGGTGCGGCGCTGGGCCGTGAGGTGGATATAGGCCAGGCGCACGCCGGCGTGGATGGTGAAGTAGTCCACGCCCTGCTCGGCCTGCTCGATCAGCGTGTCGCGGAAGATGGGCCAGGTCAGGTCTTCGGCAATGCCGCCCACTTTTTCCAGCGCCTGGTAGATGGGCACGGTGCCAATGGGCACGGGCGAGTTGCGCACAATCCAGTCGCGCGTGGTGTGGATGTTTTTGCCGGTAGACAGGTCCATGACGTTGTCCGCACCCCAGCGAATGGCCCAGACCAGCTTTTCCACCTCTTCTTCGATGCTGGAGGTGACGGCCGAGTTGCCGATGTTGGCGTTGATCTTGACCTTGAAGTTGCGGCCAATGGCCATGGGCTCGATTTCAGGGTGGTTGATATTGGCAGGGATGATGGCGCGGCCGCGTGCCACCTCGTCGCGCACGAATTCGGGGGTGATGATCTTGGGGATGCTGGCGCCCAGGCTGTTGCCGGCCAGGCGGGCTTCGCGGGCCGCGTCCTGCATGTACTCGGCCATCCACTCGCGGCGGCCGTTTTCACGCAGGGCCACGTATTCCATTTCCGGCGTGATGATGCCGCGCTTGGCATAGTGCATCTGCGTCACGTTCTGGCCGCTCTTGGCGCGGCGCGGCTGGCGTTGCAGGGCTGCGGCCTCGGCGCGCAGCTGGGCCACGCGGGCATCTTCCTCACCGCGCTTGCCACCGTCGTCCAGGGCCACGCGCTGGCGGCCCACATAGAGTTCGCTGTCGCCACGCGCCTCGATCCATGTACCGCGCACGCTGGGCAGGCCCTGGCGCACATCGATGTTCACGGCCGGATCGGTATAGGGGCCGGAGGTGTCATAGACGCTGACCTGCTCGCCATTGGTGAGCGCAATATCGCGCACCGGCACGCGCAGCTCTGGGTGAACTTCCCCAGTCAGATAGCTCTTGGTGGAGGCCGGAAACGGCTGGCGCGACTGGGCCAGCAGCTCGGCAAAACGGGTGGCGTCCGGCGCGTTGCCAGCGGCGGGGGTGAAGATGGAATCGGGGGCGTTCATCGCGGTCTCCTCAAAGCGGTGGAAATGCATCAACGCTCCGTGGAGTGCTGGACCGCTCTGATTGGGTGCGCCAGGGCTGTTTGCCATTGCACACCACCACCAGGTTGAAGCGCGGCAGCAGATCCATCTGTGCTGCGCTTTGCCTCTGCCATCCCAAGATGACAGCCATGGCCGACACGCCCCAGGGTCAGCCCATAAAAGACAAAACCCCAGTGCGCGAGGCGCCTGGGGTGGGCAAGGCAGCGCGGATGGGGGGCATGTGCAGCGGTTTCTCAAAACCCACTTTGCCTCTCTTCCTTGCGCCCTGCTTCAGGGTCCCGCTCTTCTTCCGCCGGCATGAACCGGATCAAGTTCGTCGGGTTCGTTCGCAGCCATTTTTCAATGGCTGCTCACATCTCAGCGCTTTCGCACACCCCGGAGCAGGGGGCAGTATAGGACAAGAGGGAGATCGGCATGCTCACATGCCGTGGGTGATGGTGGGTTTATATGTGGTCGATGCCGGAGTCCTTGCATCGCGTAACGTTCGGCTGACACAAAGTATCAAACAAAAAAGCGCTCATACCCAGCAGGCACAAGCGCTTCTCGCTCTGAAACTCAGAGCATCAATTCCATCACACCGCAATCGCCGACGCAGACCCCGCCTGCTTGCGCAGCTCGAACTTCTGGATCTTGCCGGTGCTGGTCTTAGGCAGCTCGCCAAAGATGATGATGCGTGGCACCTTGTAGCCGGCCAGGTGTTGCTTGCAGTGGGCAATGATGTCTGCCTCGGTCACTACCGCGCCGGCCTTGATCTCGAGGAAGGCGCAGGGCGTTTCGCCCCACTTCTCGTCGGGCTTGGCCACCACGGCGGCGGCCAGCACGGCGGGGTGGCGGTACAGCACGTCTTCCACCTCGATGGAAGAGATGTTCTCGCCGCCGGAGATGATGATGTCCTTGCTGCGGTCCTTGATCTTGATGTAGCCGTCGGGGTATTGCACGGCCAGGTCGCCGCTGTGGAACCAGCCGCCGCGGAAGGCTTCATCGGTGGCCTGCGGGTTCTTCAGATAGCCCTTCATGGTGATGTTGCCGCGGAACATGATTTCGCCCATGGTCTCGCCATCCTGGGGCACGGGCTGCATGGTTTCGGGGTCCATCACCTGGGCAGAGCGCTGCAGGTGGTAGCGCACGCCCTGACGGGCGTTGAGGCGGGCGCGCTCGCCGATGTCCAAATCATCCCATGCTGCATGTTTGGCGCAGACAGTGGCCGGGCCATAGGTTTCGGTCAGGCCGTAGACATGGGTCAGATCAAAGCCCATGGCCTCCATGCCTTCGATCATCGAGGCCGGGGGCGCGGCGCCGGCCACCATGGCCTTGATGCCGGCGGGCACGCCTTCTTTCATGGCCGCAGGTGCGTTGACCAGTAGCGACTGCACAATCGGTGCGCCGCAGTAGTGGGTCACGCCGTGGTCACGCATGGCATCAAAAATCGCCTGGGGCTCGACACGGCGCAGGCAGACATTCACGCCGGCGCGTGCGGCCACGGTCCAGGGGAAGCACCAGCCATTGCAGTGGAACATGGGCAGCGTCCACAGATAGACCGCGTGCTTGGGCATATCCCATTCCAGCACATTGCTGATGGCGTTGATCTGGGCGCCACGGTGGTGGTAGACCACGCCCTTGGGGTTGCCGGTGGTGCCGCTGGTGTAGTTCAGCGCAATCGCGTCCCACTCGTTCTCGGGCAGCTCCCAGGCAAAGTCGGCATCGCCACGGGCCACAAAATCTTCATACGTGACCTCGCCCAGTTGCACGGCGGGCTCGCCATACAGCGCGTCTTCCACGCGGATGATGGTCAGCGGCGTGGTGGACTTGCGCAGCGGCAGGGCCTTGGCAATCAGGCCGGCGAATTCGGGGTCCACGATCAGCGCCTTGGCCTCGCCGTGGTCCAGCATAAAGGCCAGGGTTTCGGCGTCCAGCCGGGTGTTGAGGGTGTTGAGCACAGCCCCTGCCATGGGCACACCGAAGTGGGCCTCCACCATGGGCGGGGTGTTGGGCAGGATCACGGCCACGGTGTCGTTCTTGCCAATGCCGATTTGCTGCAGGCTGCTGGCCAGCTGGCGGCAGCGCGCATAGGTCTGGCTCCAGCTCTGGCGCAGCGCGCCATGCACGATGGCCAGGCGATCGGGGTAGACCGTGGCCGTGCGTTCGATGAAGTTCAGCGGGCTCAGGGCGGCAAAGTTGGCCGTGTTGCGATCCAGGTATTGGTTGTAGGGGCTGCTCATAAAAAGTGTCTCTCGAGTCAAGTTTTGTATTCATTTTGCTGCAACTGCACAACACAGGCTTACAGCCCCTGACAACCCTCACCTATTGCGCCGTAGTAGCTTCCATGCTCAGCACCTACACGGACTTTGGATGCCACGCCTTTGATGCCGCGCAATACCGTGACCCCGGCTCTCAGGTGCAATAGAGACACCATCTGGACTGAGTCCAATTCGGGCAGCAGCGCTGCCGGAATCGGCCAGCGCCAATGCCCCAAGGCTTGCAGTCCCCACTGCCGGCACAGCGGGTGGTGGTGGGTGCGGGGCCCAGGCTTCGCACCAGGATTTCTCTACACAAGCGTCTGGAGCCACACAATGAAAAACACCCTCCGTCCCCTCGTTGCCGCCGTCATGCTCGTTGCCGGTCTGGCCACGGCGCCCAGCTGGGCCATGAAGCCCGACAACGAACCCATTGCCCCTATCGCTCCTGCCGTGGTCAAGAACCCCGCTATGGTGGAGCTGGGCAAGAAGCTGTGGTTTGATCCACGTCTGTCCAAGTCGGGTTTCATCTCCTGCAACAGCTGCCACAACCTGTCCATGGGCGGCAGCGACAACATCAAGACCTCCATCGGCCACAACTGGCAAGAAGGCCCGATCAACTCGCCCACGGTGCTGAACTCCAGCATGAACGTGGCCCAGTTCTGGGACGGCCGTGCCGGTACGCTGAAGGAGCAGGCCGGCGGCCCTATCGCCAACCCCGGCGAAATGGCCTTCACCCACGAGCTGGCCGTGGACATGCTGAACTCCATCCCCGGCTACAAGACCGAGTTCAAGCAGGTGTTCAAAAAGGAGAAGATCGACATCGACCAGGTGACCGATGCCATCGCCGCCTTTGAAGAAACCCTGGTCACGCCCAACTCGCGCTTTGACAAATGGCTCAAGGGTGACCAAAAGGCGCTGAGCAAGGATGAGCTCGAAGGCTACAAGCTGTTCCGCGACAGCGGCTGCGTGGCCTGCCACAACGGCGCGGCCGTGGGCGGCAACTCCTTCCAGCGCATGGGTCTGGTCGAGCCCTACAAGACCAGCAACCCCGCCGAAGGCCGCTCTGCCGTGACCGGCAACGACGCCGAGCGCTTCAACTTCAAGGTGCCGACCCTGCGCAACGTGGAGCTGACCTACCCCTACTTCCACGACGGCGCTGCCGACACCCTGAGCCAGGCTGTGGACACCATGGGCCGCATCCAGCTGGGCAAGAACTTCAACAAGGAAGAAAACGCCAAGATCGTGGCCTTCCTGAAGACCTTGACCGGCGACCAACCCCAGATGCAGCTGCCCATCTTGCCGCCCTCCAGCGACAGCACCCCGCGCCCCACCCCCTTCGACAAGAAGAAGTAAGCCCAGGCGCACCCACGGGTGCGCCCTGTGCATCTGCCCACCTGCCGGCCCCTGGACTGGCAGGCCGGGGCTTCCCCCTCACGCGCACCGGGCTTTGCCGGGTGCGCGTTTTTTGATGACAATGGCAGTCTTTGCCAATCGCTTCTTCGCTTTTTGCCTCACCATGTCTGCACGCACTCCTGCCTCCTCCCGCGCCACGCCAGCCCAGCGCAGCTGCGCCGTGCCGCAGCTGGCCGCGCCGCAGGCAGGTGATGCAGCGCTGGCACAGCGCCTGCAGCAGGCGGGGCTGCAGCCCACGCGCCAGCGCCTGGCCATTGCCCGGGTGCTGCTGAGCCAGCCCACCCATATGCATGCCGACCAGGTGCTGCAGGCCGCGCGCCTGCACTACCCGGCGCTGTCGCGGGCCACCGTCTACAGCACCCTGCCCCTGCTGGTGCAGCACGGCCTGTTGCGTGCCCTGCCCCTGGGGCTGGAGCACCAGGTCTATGACTCGCGCACCGATGCCCACCCCCATCTGCTGGTGGAAGACACGGGTGAGGTGATGGACCTGCCCCCCGATTGCATTCGCTGGGATGCACTGCCCGCCATCGCATCCGGGCTGGAGATCGCCGGCGTTGACCTGGTGGTGCGCGTGCGCCAGACGGGCGTCAGCGCGGCTGCCTAAGCTTCTACAGCACAGGCAGGCTAAAGCCTGCCGCCCCCCGTTTTACCTCTGCCACCCCAGGCCTTCGGGCACATGGGGCGCTGCTGCATGCAGCGTTGACACCAGCCGCTGCACCGGCGCAAACAGGCCCGCCGGCAGTGCAACACGGACAATAGCGTCCGCGCAATTCCCCGATTACCCCCATGCAGCGCCCCGTTTTTTCGGCTTAAACACAGGGCAGAAAAACGCTTTCACCCCGGACAGATTCACATAAAAAACAAACACTTAGCCAAAAAAGTCAGCAGCTAACACCATTCACCACAAGCTGCAAACTTACGTCTTATATAAGACATAAATTACAGCTATACGTAGTTTTATCATTTCCTTTCTACAATGCCGACACGCGCTGCACAGCATCTATCCCAAGCCCAGCTTGGCGCTGTACTTTGCACTGTGTGTTTAAAGAGGAACGCCCCGGCATGTACCAGGGCGGAGGAGACCGGCCCGCATCCACCGATGCGGGCCTTTTTTATGCCTACGTCAGGCTACGCCAGTGCTGTTTCATGCAGATAGTTCCAGCGCACCGCGCTCTCTGCACATGTCAGCAACACCACCGAGCGGCGGGATGTGGCCACCCCGTTCAGCCTGTGTGTTTCCTGGTAGCGCATGGCAATGTGGACCCCGGCCTGCCATACCACCTCCATCTCGGCCACTTCCATGACCAGCCCGGGCCGCCCACCGGCACCCCGCCGGAACATCTGCTCCACCTGGCTGCGGCTGGCGATCTGGCCCGCCGTGGTGACCATGCTGAAATCCTCGGCAAACAGTGGCATCAGCTGCTGCAAGGCGGCCTCGGCTGCGGCCGCATCGCCGGTGAAGATGGTCTGGATCAGTTCGTGGACCTGCTCAATATTGCGCTTTGCAGCGGCTACGGTGTCATTCATAAAGGCCTTTCCTGGTGCGCAAGCTGCGCAGTTGCAAAATGGGGAGCAGCCCCGCCATCGCCGCCACGGCGAATGTGAGCTGGTAGGCGCGGACCATGTCCACGCGGTACAGAAAAAGATTGAAGACCAGCAGCAGCAAGGCCGCGCCCACGCTGAAGGCCATCTGGCGGTTGATGTTCCACAGCACACTGGCCTTGTGCGTGTCTTCGCCATCAAAGCCCAGCAACGCCGTGGTCTGGGCCGTGTTGGAGCCCATGCCGCCGCCCAGGCCCATCAGCCCATAGGCCATGACCAGCAGGCCCATATCGCGGGCACTGTCCACCCACACCAGGCAGGCAATGCCCAGGCTGTGCAGCAGCATGCCCAGCAGAAACAAGGCCGGCGCGCCCACACGGTTGTAGGCCCGGCCACATGCCAGCATGGCCAGCAAGGCCCCGCAGGCATAGACCAGCATGAACATGCCCGTGGTCTCGGCACGCAGCTGCAGGCTGCCCTGCAGATAAAAGATGCTCAGCAGATTGACGCCGGTAAAAACCCCGGGCACGGCGTAATAGACCGCCATGGAAACCTGGAGCCCCGGGTTTTGCAGCAGCCGCAAATCCACGATGGCATTGGCCGCTCTGCGGTAGTGCCGCCCATAGAGCGCGGCGCAGACACTGCCCGCCACCAGGCTCAGCAACGCCACAGCGCCCGCTTGGCCCGCGCCATACAGCGACATGCCCACCAACGCGCAGGCCAGGGCCGCGCTGATCAACAACAGCCCCAAGATGTCCGGACGTGGCGCCGCCGACTGCTCGGCCTTGGCTGGCGCATCGCGCACCCAGTGCCAGGCCAGCGCCGCCGCCAGCAGCGACAGCGGAATGGTAGCCAAGAACACCCAGCGCCATGTGCTGTGATCCACAATCCAGCCACCCAGCATGGGTGACAGCGCCGGCGCCAGCAAGGCCACCGCCATGACCAGGGTGGAAATACGTGCGCGCTCCTGGCCCTGGAAAAGATTGAACGCCATGGCCTGCCCCACGGGAATGAGCAAACCGCCGGCCACACCCTGGGCAAAGCGCCAGCCCAGCAAGGCCCCAAAGCTGCTGGCCTCTGCACATGCCCAGGCAAACAGGGCAAAGGCCAGCATGGAGGCGGTGAGCACCCGCCGCACGCCCCAGCGGCTGGCCAGCCAGGTGCTCAGCGGTATCACCAGGGTCAGCCCCAAAATAGAGGCATTGCCCACCCAGGCGCTGTGGGCGCTGGCAGTCTGGAATTCCGCCGCCATACGCGGCAGCGCCACCACGGGCATGAAGATATTGACGCAGTCAATAAAAAAGCCGAGCAAGAAAACCGTGGCTATGCGGTAGCGGTATGTCATCGTCCATCCTTGTGAGCCACGGATGGTGCCGCCGGCCATGGCCGCAGTCGATGCAGCTATGCTTGCCTCTATGTTTAATGGAATTGAACCATGGCCGGCCCAGCGCTTCACACACAGCTGAGCCGGATACAGACCTTTTTGGCGGTGGTGGACTACGGCTCCTACACCAAGGCTGCAGACTATCTGTGCATCAGCCGGGCCATGGCCAGCCTGCATGTCAAGGCACTGGAAGAGGCGCTGTCGGTCACGCTGCTGCTGCGCAATCCCCGCAGCATCTCGCTGACCGAGTCCGGGCAGGCGCTCTACGATGCGTTCAAGCACATCGTTGGCGATATCGACCACGCCTTCGAAAGCGTGATGCAGCGGCGCAACCGGATCACGGGCCATCTGCGCATCAGCACCACCAGCGAATACGGCGAGAAATACCTGCTCCCGCTGATCCCCCGGTTTCTGAAGCGTTACCCCGACATCACCATAGGCTATGACACCAACTCATCCCTCAGCGATCTGGTGGCCGAAAAGCTCGACCTGGTGGTGCGCCTGGGCAGCCTGAGCGACTCGAATTTCAAAAGCCGCAAACTGGCCGACTACCACATTGCCCTGGTGGCAGCCCCGGCGTTCTTGGAGCGCCACCCCATACGCCAGCCCGCAGACCTGGCCAACGCCCCCTGGATTGCCAACACCAACCTCAGCAGCCCCAGCCACTGGAGTCTGCTGGGGCCGCAGGGCCAGCGTGTCGAGGTCAGCGGGCCCGTGGCCCACCAATCCAATGCATCGTCTGCCATCCGCAGCCTGGCCTTGGCCGGCCTGGGCGTGGCCGTGTTGCCGGTCTGGCTGATCGAGTCCGACCTGTCCAGCGGGGCGCTGCAGCGGCTGCTGCCCGAGCACAGCCTGGCGCAGCAACCCATCCATGTGGTGTTTCCCAGCAGCCGCCATCTGCCGCGCAAGACACGCGCCTTTGTCGATTTTCTCTGTGAGCAGCTGGGGCCTGGCCGCTGAAAGCGCTGCAGGTCGCGCTCTTTTTTTAAGAGCACCCACCGTAGATCCACGCTCACAGTTCAGCATAAACAAGGCAGAGAACCAGCAAACACCGGCAGACACAGCTACGTTTTTTGCAATGCACGGCCGCCTGCAGCGGGTAGCCGCCATGGCGCACAATACGGCCGGTGTCCATCCCCCAGTCTTTTCTCCAGGAGCTGCTTGCCCGCGTCGATGTGGTCGACGTGGTGGGCCGCTATGTGCCGCTCAAAAAAGGCGGCGCCAACTTCATGGGCCTGTGCCCTTTCCATGGGGAAAAGTCGCCCTCCTTCAGCGTCAGCCCGTCCAAGCAGTTCTATCACTGCTTTGGCTGCGGCAAGAACGGCAATGCCATCAGCTTTTTGATGGAGCATGCCGGCATGGGCTTTGTCGAGGCCGTGCAAGACCTGGCCCAGCAGGTGGGCATGCAGGTGCCGCAAGACGACATCAGCCCGGCCGAGCGCGAGCGCCAGGCCGCGCAAAAGCGCCAGCAGGCCTCGCTCACCGACGTGCTGGAGCGGGCCGGCGACGCCTACCGCAAGCAGCTCAAAGAGGGCGCCCATGCGGTGGAGTACCTGAAAAAGCGCGGCGTCTCCGGCGCCATCTGCAGCCGCTACGGCCTGGGCTATGCGCCTGCGGGCTGGCGCCATCTGGCCAGCGTGTTTCCGCAGTACGACGACCCGCAGCTGCAGGAGGCCGGCCTCATCATCGTCAACGAGGACGATGACAAGCGCTACGACCGCTTTCGCGACCGCATCATGTTCCCGATTCGCAATGTCAAGGGCGAATGCATAGGCTTTGGCGGCCGTGTGCTGGGGGACGAAAAACCCAAATACCTGAACTCGCCCGAGACCCCGCTGTTCCACAAGGGACGCGAGCTCTACGGCCTGTTCGAGGCCCGCAACGCCCTGCGCGAAAAAGGCTATGCCCTGGTCACCGAGGGCTATATGGACGTGGTGGCCCTGGCACAGCTGGGCTTTCCGAATGCCGTGGCCACGCTGGGCACGGCCTGCACACCCGAGCATGTGCACAAGCTGTTCCGCTTCACCGATGCGGTGGTGTTCAGCTTTGACGGCGACGCCGCAGGCCGCCGCGCCGCGCGCAAGGCACTGGAAGGCGCCCTGCCCTATGCCAGCGACACGCGCAGCGTGAAGTTTTTGTTTCTACCGGCCGAGCACGACCCCGACAGCTTTATCCGTGAGCACGGCCCCGACGCCTTTGCCCGCCATGTGGGCGACGCCCTGCCGCTGTCGCGCTTTTTGCTCGACGCCGTCAGCGAAGGCTGCGACCTGGGCCAGGCCGAGGGCCGGGCCCGCATGGCCAGCCAGGCCCGGCCGCTGTGGAATCTGCTGCCCGAAGGCGCACTCAAGCTGCAGCTGCTGGCCGAGATTGCCGGCAAGGCCCAGCTCGCCAGCAGCAGCCTGCAAGAGCTGTGGGAGCAAACCGCTGCCCAGGAGGCCCGCTGGCAGCGCGGCAGCCAGGCTTCTGCTCCTGCGGGTGCAGCCCACACCGCCCCCACCAGCGCCCCGCCCCCCGGCGAATGGGCGCCACCCGATGCCGGCTGGGACCAGGGCGGCTACAGCAGCCACGGCCCCCATGAGGGCTGGGGCGATGCCATGCCCTCGCAAGTGGCGGAGCCCGGTGGGGGCTACCACGGCGGTTACAGCCAGGGCCAAGGCGGCGGCAACGGCCAGCGCGGCAACCGTGGCTGGCGTGAGGGCGGCAACGGCTTTGGCAACCGCCCTCGCAAACCCTGGAGCAAGGACCGCAAGGACGGTGACTGGAGTGATGCGCCGCGCCAGCCGCGGCTGATCCACCAGCCCCTGGGGCTGGATCGGGTTGCACTCTTGTTGTTGACCCATATGGAGTTCATGGAAGAGCTGGCCAATGAAGATCTGGACGCCCTGGTCAGCCAGCCCGCGCCCCATGGGCCCTTGCTTGCCTGGGTGGAGAGCCAGTACCAGGAACATGGCGCCCAGTCCTGGGCCGTGCTGCAAAGCAGGCTGGGTGACACGGCCGAAGCCAGACTGGCGCGCCAGCTGATGGAGAGCCCCCACGGCCAACCCGAGGGCGAGCTGCCCGAGCTGCGCAACGAGCTGCGCAGCGCCATCAACCCCATACTGGTCAAACGCCTGAAAGAGCTGGAAGCCCAGGCACTGACCGAGGTCGCCACCGACCCCCTGGCCGTGCAGCGCTACCGCGCGCTGCAGGAGCGACGCAAACAACTGTCAGCGCCGCCCCCCCCTCCGGCATAAGCGCAAGCCCTCACTCTCTTCCAGAGCCACCCAGGTATTTGCCATTCCGAAGACAGGGCGCTACAGCGCCCGGTTCTACGACGCAAATGCTTGCTGTGCTTGCTTTTTTCGCGCTGTCACGCCCTTAAGATTTACCCGTTCATCCTGTCTCTGAGACGGGATGTGTGGCATCTGAAAGGAAGAAGGCATGCGCCGTTTTGAACTGGTCGAAGGAACGGCCAGCAAGTTCTGGGAAATCGAGCAAAACGACAGCGATCTCAACATCGCCTGGGGCCGCATAGGCACCGCAGGCCAAAGCCAGACCAAGTCTTTTGCCGATGCGGCCAAGGCCTTGGCGGCGCTGAACAAGCTGGTCAAGGAAAAAACCGCCAAGGGCTATAGCGAAACAGGGAGCGCGGCTTCCGGCGCTGCTGCACCCGCCACCACGCCCGCAGCAAGCCCTGCTCCAGCAGCCAAAGCCGCAGCCCCCAAGCCAGCCAAGGCCGCAGCCAGCAAAACCGCAGCAGCCGCACCTGCAGCAGCCGTGGCGCCTGCTGCAGCAACGGCCCCCACAGAGAGCCTAGACGCGCAGTGCGAGCGCGTGTTCGAAGCCGTGCGCGCCCAGATTGCCGACGGCAGCTTCAAGCTGGGCCATGATCTGTCGGCCGCCCAGCTCAAGCGCCTGCATGGCGTGAGCGATCTGGGCGCCAGCATGGCCTTCGACCAGCTCAAGTCCACGGGCATGCTCTACGGTTGGGGCAGCACGGCCAAGGTACAGGACAAGGCCCAGGCCATTGCCAAAGAACTGGGCGAGGAAAGAGCACAGCACCTGGCCGAAATGGCCAGCCAGCCCCAAGCAACGACCACCGCCGTGGCCGACGCCGGCACACCGCCCTGGGCCCAGGGCGAGCTGCTGCGCCTGCCTGCCGGCCTGCGCAATCTCGCCTATGCCACGCGCCGCCACCCGCAAAAGCCCCCACTGCCCAGCGCGGCTGCGGCCTGGCATCTGGTGCGCCCCATGGCCAAGGACAACGGCCGTGTCGATCTGGCCGGCTGTGAGCCTCTGCTGCGCCCCGCGCTGGAGCGCCAGCTCTCGCGCCTGACCCTGGCCGAGCCTGCGGCCGACATCGAAGCCGACACCCTGCTGCTGGCCCGCGCCATGGGCACGCGCCGCTACCACGGCGATGCCGAAATCGGCAGCCACCTCATCAACTACCTGGTGGCCCAGTACGGCCTGCCCGGTGCCATGGACATTTACCTGGCGTCCCAGCAAATCCAGGTCAGCAGCAGCTATGACAGCAAGACCAAGGGCCATGTCAGCACGCTCAGCTACACCGTCACCAGCCCGGTCTCTGACAGCTGGTATGGCCCCCTGGGTCAGACCGAGGAGCAGATGCGCAAGCACCTGTCGGCCGCCCCCGAGGAAGAGTGGCAGGTCTGCGCCGAGAAGATTGCCGCCGCCCTGCCCACGCTGCACCCCAGCCGCAAGACCGCCGTGGTTCTGCTGGTGCCGGAATGCAGCGACATGAGCCATGCACTGGCCTTTGAGCTCACGGCCGAAAAAGACACCCCCGAAAACGCGCACTGGCTGCTGCTCACGGTCACCGACCCTGCCGCCATCGCGGCCCTGGTCAAGGTCAAGCAAAGCTATTCCAGCGGCCTGTGGGACAACCAGCGCATGGTGGCCACCTTGCTGCTGGAACGTGGACTGGATGCCATTGCGCTGCTGGAACGCGGCGCGGCCCAGGATGAGGCCGGCGATGCCCTGGCCGCCATGGGCACGCCCGAGGCCGTGACCGCACTGGCCCGCGTGGCCAGCGGCTCCAAGGGTGCGCTGGCGCGCCTAGCTCTGGCAGTGGACCGCTGGCCATTGGCGGCCATGGTGGCCCTGGCCAAGCTGATTGCCTCGGGCGGCAAGGACGCCGGCTTCCTGACCCCCAGCCTCACGCGGCTGCTGCGCGCCCACAGCGGGCAGGTCGATGCGCTGCGCCCCTGGCTGGACAGCGCGGCCCAGGCCAGCATAGACCGCCAGTTGGCCCTGCTGGCCGGCCCCGCTGAAGTGGCCACCATGAGCGAGCTGCCCCAGGTGCTGGCCGCGCCGCCCTGGCAAGCCAAGGTGCAAAAAAAGGCTGCCACCGCCCTGGCGCTTGCGCCTTTGACGCTGGAGCCCGTGGAGCAATGGGCCGACGGCGCGCGCGAGCAGGCGCTGCAGCTCAACCAATGGGAGCAAAAGCGCTTTGACAGCGCCAGCAAGAACGTACTGGAGCTGGTGGACCGGCTGGGCTTTGACGACAACAAAAAACAGTTCAAGCACCTGCTGGAAAACGCCGCCGCAGCCATACGCCAGCGCGACACAGAGGCCTTGATCGCGGCCTGGCGCGCCATGGTGGAGCAGCGCAAAAAAGAGCGCTACTACTGGTTTTACTTCTACGCCGAATACATCAGCCTGCTGCCCGAGGAGATGGCCGCCCCGTTCTGGAATGCCGTGGCCGGCGAAGCCACGGACACGCGCGGCGTGGACTTCATGGCCGCCAAGCTGGGCCTGGCCGGGCTGCCCGGCCTGCTGGCCATGGCGCGCAGCAAGCCCAGCGAGAACCTGGAGCTGGCGCTGAACTTTGGCGCCGTGGAGCTGGCTGCCCCTGCGGCCCGGGCCTTTGCCAAGCTCAAATCGCTGCGCGACGCGGGCCGCCAATGGCTGCTCCGCTACCCCGAGTACGCGGCCTGCGCCCTGCTGGCTCCGGCCCTGGGCAAGCCCGGCGAGGCCCGCGACTGCGCAGGCTCGGCCCTGCGCCTGCTGCAGGCCAACGGCCATGCGGCCTTGCTGCAAGAGGTGGCGACGCGCTATGGCCGCGAAGACGTGGTGAGCGCCCTGCAAGCCGTGCTGGATGAGAACCCGCTGGACCGTTTTCCCACCAAGCGCGCCAAGTTGCCCGAGTGGTGGCAGCCACGCGGCTGGCGCCGCCCCGTACTGCAAAACGATAAGGCCCTGCCCGACGAGGCCCTGGACGCCCTGGGCCAGATGCTGGGCTTTCCCACCAACGAAGAGGTGTATGCCGGCATTGCCGACGTACAGGCTGCCTGCACGCGCGAATCGCTGGCCGACTTTGGCTGGGACGCTTTCAGCGCCTGGCTGGAGGCCGGTGCCCCCAGCAAGGAAGGCTGGGCGCTGACGGCCCTGGGCCTGCTGGGCACGGACGAGACCGCGCGTAAGCTCACCCCCTTTATCCGCACCTGGCCCGGCGAATCGGCCCATGCCCGCGCCGTCACCGGCCTGGATGTGCTGGCCGGCATTGGCACCGATGTGGCGCTGATGTTGCTCAATGGCATTGCACAGAAGATCAAGTTCAAGGGCCTGCAGGACAAGGCCCGCGAAAAAATCCAGGCCATTGCCGAAGCCCGGGGCCTCTCTACCGAGGAGCTGGAAGACCGCCTCGCCCCCGACCTGGGCCTGGACGCCCAGGGCACCTTGAAGCTCGACTTTGGCCCACGCGCCTTTGTGGTGGGCTTTGACGAAACGCTCAAGCCCTATGTGCGCGAGCTGGACGCCGACGGCCGCCCCGGTGCACGCCTGCCCGATCTGCCCAAGCCCAAGAAGAGCGATGACGCCACCCTGTCCAAGGAGGCGACCGAGCGCTTCAAGCTGCTGAAAAAAGATGTGCGCACCATTGCCAGCCAGCAGCTGCTGCGCCTGGAAGTGGCCATGTGCGCGCGCCGCCGCTGGACGCCTGAACTGTTCCGCACGTTCCTAGTCGAGCATCCGCTGGTGCGCCACATCGTGCAGCGCCTGATCTGGGGCGTGTACGCGCTGCCGGGCCAGAGCAGCTATGGTGGCCAGCTGCAGGCCTGCTTCCGCGTGGCCGAGGATGGCAGCTTCACCACGGCCGAGGACGATGACTTCGAACTGCCCGAGGGCGAGAACATCCGCATCGGCGTGCCCCATGCACTGGAGCTGTCGGCGGCTGATGCCGCCGCCTTTGGCCAGGTGTTTGCTGACTACGAGCTGCTCCAGCCCTTTGCCCAGATTGGCCGCGACACCTATACGCTGAGCGAAGACGAAGCCAAGGCCCTCAAGCTCGAGCGCTGGAAGGGCGCCAAAGTGCCCACGGGCCGCGTGCTGGGCCTGGTCAACAAGGGCTGGCGCCGTGGCCAGGCCCAGGACGGCGGCGGCATCTGGTACTTCACCAAGCCCCTGGGCCAGCACAAGGTCATCGAGCTGTATCTGGACCCGGGCATCATCGTCGGCATGGTGGACGAATACCCCGAGCAGGAGCTGGGCGACGTCCATGTGGGCAAGCCCGCCTCCTGGGGCGAGATCGACAAGCCCGAGGCCTTCACCCTGCTCGATGCGATCTCGGCCAGCGAGTTGATCCGTGACCTCGAGGCGCTAAAAGGATGACCCCCTGTGCGGCTGCGCCGCTTCCCCCTGAAAGGGGGACGACAGCCTCGCTGCGGGGCGGCCCTTGCTCGCTGTCCCTGAGCTGGACCGCCCCGGTTTTGTGCGCTGCGCCCGACTTTGCTCCCTCGCCCCTTTGGGGAGAGGGTGGGGGTGAGGGGCGGCCCGCCATCGTGCAGGGCACAGCTTCGCCCCAGCCTTGCCCCATCACCCCAACGAGAAATTTGTATGGCGACTTCACGTAAATCGACATCCAGCGCGGCCCAGCCCACGCTGCAGCGCCCACCGGCGGAAATCCAATATGCGGCCCAACTGGCACAGCTCCAGGCCCAGGATGCGGACCAGCCGCGCCCGCCGGGCTGGCGGCTCAGCCTCAAGGCCGCTCGCAGCTTTATTTTGGGCGATGCGACTCTGGGCATTGCGCCCAAGATCGTGGCCCCCGTGGCCAGCATTGAGCGCATGCTGGTGACCCTGGCCACGGGCCGGGGCTTGATGCTGGTGGGCGAGCCGGGCACGGCCAAGTCCATGCTGTCCGAGCTGCTGGCCGCAGCCGTCTGCGGCAGCTCCACGCTGACCATCCAGGGCGGCGCCTCCATCACCGAAGACCAGATCAAATACGGCTGGAACTACGCCCTGCTGATCAACGAGGGCCCCAGCCCTCGCGCCCTGGTGCCAGCCCCGCTCTACCAGGGCATGCAGGCCGGGCAAATCGTGCGCTTTGAAGAAATCACACGTGCCCCGCTGGAGGTGCAGGACTGCCTGCTGGGCATGCTGTCCGACCGCGTGATGGCAGTGCCCGAGCTGGCCGGCGAGCACGGCATGCTCTATGCCCGCGAGGGTTTCAACATCATTGCCACGGCCAACACGCGCGACCGCGGGGTCAACGAAATGAGCGCCGCACTCAAGCGCCGCTTCGACTTCGAGACCGTGTTCCCCATTCTCAACTTCGACAGCGAGCTGGCCCTGGTGCAAGAGGCCAGCGCCCGCCTGCTGGCCCAAAGCGGCATTCCGCAAACGCTGCCCGCGCCCGTGCTGGAGCTGCTGGTCACCACCTTCCGCGATCTGCGCGGCGCCGGTGACAGTGGGGGCGGCGGCGCCATGGACAAGCTCAGCGCCGTGATGTCCACAGCCGAGGCCGTGAACGTGGCCCATGCCGTGGGCGTGCGCGCCTGGTTTCTGGAGCAGCGCGAGGGCTCGCCCCAGGACCTGGTGGACTGCATTGCCGGCACCGTGGTCAAGGACAATGCCGATGACCGCGCCAAGCTGCGCCGCTACTTTGAGCAAAAGGCGGCCAAGCGCCAGGGGCTGCATTGGAAGGCTTACTACGAAGCAAGACATAGGCTTCCATGAGCGCTCCAGAAATCATTGGTGTGCGCCACCACAGCCCGGCCTGTGCGCGCCTGGTGGCACAGCGCATACGCGCGCTGCGCCCGGCCTTTGTGCTGATCGAGGGCCCGGCAGACTTCAACGCGCGCCTGGATGAACTGGCCCTGCCCCACCAGTTGCCAGTGGCCATCTACAGCTATCTGTCCACAGGTGAAGTCCACCACGGCTCCTGGTCGCCCTTTGCCGAGCATTCGCCCGAATGGCAGGCCCTGGTCGTGGGCCGCGAGACGGGGGCGCAGCTGCGCTTTATCGACCTGCCGGCCTGGCACAAGGCCCTGGGCCAGCTGGAAAACCGCTATGCCGATGTGGCCGACGCCGAGCACGAGCGCCAGGCAGAGGCTTACGAACAGGCGCTGGAGCAGCAGCTGTCGGTGCAAGGGCGCGATGCGCTGTGGGACCATTTGTTCGAAGACACGCTCGAAAACGACGATGAGGATGAGGAGCTGGCACAGCGCCTGTCCACCTACTTCGCCCACCTGCGCCCGGCGCACACGCCCGGCTCACTGGGCAACCAGCAGCGCGAGCAAATGATGGCCCGCTGGATCGCCTGGGCCATGGCCCAGAGCGCCGGAGCTGTGCTGGTGGTGTGCGGGGGCTACCACGCCCCGGCGCTGGGGCGGCTGTGGACCGAGGTGTCCGCAGAACTTCCGGAAACGCCGCTGCCTGATTCCACTACGGAATCAGGAGCTATCAGCGCTGACGGGTCAAGCGATGCACCGCGTTTTGGCTCATTTCTCGTACCCTATACCTTCAAGCGCCTGGATGCGTTTGCCGGCTATGCCGCGGGCATGCCCTCGCCCACCTGGTACCAGTGGCTGTGGGAGCATGGCAGCGAGGGCGCGGCCCGGCGCGCGCTGCAGGCCGTGCTGGGCCGCATGCGTGACAAAAAACTGCCGGCCTCCACCGCCGACCTGATGGCCGTGCACGGCAAGGCCCTGGGGCTGGCGCGGCTGCGTGGCCATGCCCAGCCGCTGCGCTGCGATTGGTTGGACGCCCTGGCCGGTGCCCTGGTCAAGAACGCGCTGGATGCCCCCCTGCCCTGGTCTTACCGTGGCCCGCTGCGCCCGGGCACAGACCCCGTGCTGGTGTTGGCCATGGATGTGCTGGCAGGCGATGCCACGGGCCGCCTGGCCCCCGGCACACCCCAGCCGCCGCTGGTGACCGCCGTGGCCGCCGAGCTGGAGGCCCTGGGCATACCCCAGCGCGGCACGCTCCAGCTGGATTTGCTCTCCGAGGCCGACCGCGCCAAAAGCCGCTTGCTGCACCGGCTGCAGATACTGGAGCTGCCCGGCATTCGCCGCAGCCAGGGCCCTGAGCTGGCGCTGTCTGCCGAACGCGGCGAGCAGTGGGAACTCCGGCCCGTGCTGGAGCAGCAGGCCGCACTGATTGAGGCCGGTGCCTGGGGCGCCACGCTGCAGGATGCGGCCCGCGCCAAGCTGGAAGACCAGCTGCGCCGCGCCCAGGGCCGCATAGAGCCGCTGGCCCAGGGCCTGAACCGCGCGGCCTGGGCCGGGCTTGCCGCATTGAGCGACCGGCTGCTGCACGAGCTGCAGATCGCCGTGGCCAACGAGGGCCGCTTTGAGGCCCTGGCCCCGGCCCTGGGACTTTTGCATGTGCTGCTGCACCACGGCCAGGTGCTGGGCATGGCCGGCGCCCCCGTGCTGCGCGTGGTGGTGCAGGCCGGCTTTGACCGCGCGCTGTGGCTGCTGGAGCCCGCCGCCGTCATCCCACCGGCCGAAATGGAGGCGCACCTGCAAGGCAACAAGGCGCTGCTGCAGATTGTCAGCGACAAGCTGGCCGCACAGCCCGGCGATGGCCAGGCCCTGGACATTGAGCCGCTGCGCGCCCTGGGCCTGTGGCAGCGCAAGGCCGCAGACCCCGCTGCCGCGCCCTTAAGCCGTGGCGCGGCCCTGGGCGCGGCCTTCAGTCTTTCAGGACGGGTGAGCGATTCGCAGCCTGGGGCCCAGAGCGCCGATCTGGAGCAGGCCATGGCCCTGCTACAACAGTTGCCGCCAGCCACGCTGGGCGATGCCCTGGCCGGCCTGCTGGCACTGGCACGCGAGGCCCTGGCCAGCGAGCCCGGCTTTGCCGCCGGCCTGGACGGCCTGGTGCGCGCACTGGACGGCGCGGACTTTGCCCTGGCCCTGCCCGCGCTGCGTGCGGCCTTTGCCTGGCTGCCGCCACGCGAGCGCGCCGCCCTGGCCGAGCAGGTCTTGCAGCTGCACCAGGCCACGCATCTGTCCCAGCGCGTGCTGACCGGCCCCTTGCAGACCACGCTCTCCCCCGAGGAAACCGTCCAGGCCACGGCCTGGGAAGCGCAGGCCGCACAGCGACTGGCGATGTGGGGAATAGACACAGGAATCGAACATGGCCTTTGACATTACCGAGCCCCTGCAGCGCTGGCGCTTGCTGCTGGGCGAATCCGCCGAAGCGGCCTGCGGCAGCCTGGGTGA
This sequence comes from Acidovorax sp., assembly GCA_031277855.1. GTDB lineage: Bacteria > Pseudomonadota > Gammaproteobacteria > Burkholderiales > Burkholderiaceae_C > Comamonas. Next base: position 88,587 of record JAITLO010000032.1, read on the forward strand.
AGAAGCCCAGGCGGCGGATGCGGCCCTGGACTGGCTCTACGGCCGCGACCCCGAGCGTGCCCAGCGCGGCGAACGCGCGGCAGGACTGGGGCCTTCGGCCCTGTCCACACCCGACTGGATCAACACCATCCACCAGTTGTTCCCCCAAGAGGTGATAGAACGGCTGGAGCGCGACGCCGTGGAGCGCTTCGGCATTGACGAGGTGGTGACCAACCTCGAGGTGCTGGAACGCATAGAGCCCTCCGAATCGCTGCTGCGCGCAGTGCTGCACACCAAGCATTTGATGAACCCCGAGGTACTGGCCGCGGCGCGCAAGCTGGTGGCCGAGGTGGTGCGCCGCATCATGGAAAAAATGGCCACCGAGGTGCGCCAGGCCTTTGGCGGCACGCGCGACCGGCGCCGGCGCTCGCGCATCAAGATTGCGCGCAACTTCGACTTCAAGCACACGATTGCGGCCAATCTGCACCGCTGGGACCCGAAAAGCCAGCGCCTGTATTTGCAGACCCCGCTGTTTAACAGCCGCACGCGCCGCCATATCGAGCCCTGGGACATCATCTTGCTCATCGACCAGAGCGGCTCCATGGTGGACTCGGTCATCCACAGCGCCGTGATGGCGGCCTGTCTGTGGCAGCTGCCGGGCATGCGCACGCGCCTGGTGGCCTTTGACACCGAGGTGGTGGACCTCACCGCCGATGTGGGCGACCCGGTGGAGCTGCTGATGAAGGTGCAGCTGGGCGGCGGCACCTATATCGCCAAGGCCGTGGGCTATGCCCAGTCGCTGATCAGCAACCCGGCCAAAAGCATGGTGGTGCTGGTCAGCGACTTTTATGAAGGCGGCAGCGAAAGCGAGCTGGTGCGCCGCGTGCGTGCGCTGACCGAGGCCGGCACCAAGGTGCTGGGCCTGGCCGCGCTGGACGCCGAGGCCAAGCCCGCCTACGACCGGGACATGGCTGCGCGCCTGGTGAACGTGGGCGCCCAGGTGGGCGCCATGACGCCGGGCCAGTTGGCCGGTTGGCTGGCAGAAAAGGTGCAGGCATGAGTCGCCACGATCTGCTGGAACTCACGCCCCAGGCCCTGACGGCCCTGGCCAATGCCGGCTTTGTGAAGCGTGCGCAAAAAGATGTGGCCGCCGGCCTGCTGCCGCGCATAGAGGAAAGCGGCGACGGCGAGGTGGCCGCGCATTTTGACGACGGCGTCAGCACCCGCTTGCCCGCCGGCCGCACGCTGCGCGATGCCAGCTGCTCCTGCCCGGCCAGCGGCATGTGCCGGCACCGTGTGATGCTGGTGCTGGCCTACCAGGCGCAGACACAAGTACAGGCACCGGGACAAGACAGCGCTCCGGCGCCGGTCGCTGACAGCCAAGCTCCGGTCCAGGCCCCTGCCGAGGTCTGGACCCCGGCCGAGTTCGACGCCGCTGCCTTGGCCCAGGTGTTCTCGCCCTCGGTCCAGGCCCAGGCGGGTGAGCTGGCGGCCCAGCGCCCGGTGATTGCCCTGCTGCCTGGTGTGGGCGAGCAACAGGCACCCAGTGCCCGCTTGCCCATGTGCAGCGTGCGTTTTTTCTCGCGCAGCTCCCTGGCCCATGCGCGTTGCGACTGCAAGCAGGGCAGCGGCTGCGCCCATGTGTTGCTGGCCGTATGGGCCTACCAGCAGGCCGGCCCCATGGCCGGCGATGCGCCCGAACGCATGGTGGAGCTCCAGCCGCGCACGGATGCTGCCCAGCCCACCCAAGCCCCCCGCAAGCTGCTGGACAGCGCGGCCGCACGCAGTGCGCAGCAAGCGCTGGAACAACTGCTTGCTGCCCTGTGGCTGGATGGTGCCAGCCAGCCCTTGCTGGCCCTGGCCACACGTTTTGAAGCCTTGCGCGCCCAGGTGCAAGCCCTGGGCTGGGCCTGGGTGGACGATGGGCTGGGCGAGCTGTGGCAGCTGCTGCAGGCCCACCAGGCACGCAGCAGCCGCTTTGATGCCCACCGCCTGCTGGCCGTGGCGACCGAACTCTGGGCCCGGCTGCGCGCTGCCGCCCATGCCGAGGGCTGCGCGCCCGATTCCGCACCGCCACTGCTCTCCAGCCAGATCCTGGGTCTGGGTGTGAAGGGCGAGCTGGCGCTGGACCATTTGCGCCTGGTGTCCCTGGGCGCGGCACTGTGGCGCAGCGAGACCGCCGAAGGCGCCAGCCTGCTGTTTGCCGACCCCGACACCCAAACCGTCACCGTGCTGGAGCGCGAGTGGCCGCTGGTGGATACGCAAAACCCAGGCCCTACGCCCACGGCCCTGCTGCAGCGCCGCGTGGCCGGTTTTCCGCTGCGCCAGCTGGCCAGCGGCCAGGTCATCACCAAAACCGCCGTGCGCCGCGCCAATGGCTTGATCGACATTGCTTCAAGCACGCGCCAGACCGGGGTGATGCCGCTGTCGCCCCGCTCCTGGGACGATCTGACCGCCCCGCTCAAACACCACAGCCTGGCCACACTGCGCCAGGCGCTGGAGAGCGCTCTACCCGACTTTGCCACCCCGCGCCAGGCCGCCACCGGCGCGGCCGCTGGCACCGGCGGTGCCCTGCATGTGCTGGCCAGCGCGCAGCTGCGGCTGCTGGAGCAGGCCTGGGATGCGGGCGCCCAGGTCTTGCATGCCAAGCTGGCAACAGCGGAGGAAAGCGGAGCAGATGCAGAGGAGCGTGATGTGCTGCACCTGGCCCTGCCCCACCATGCCGCCGCGCCTGCGGCCGTGGACACCCTGGCCCGCGCCCTGGCCGGCGAATGGGGGCCGCTGCGTGCCGTAGCCGGCAGCGTGCGCCTGCAGGCGGGTCAGTTGGTGATGCAGCCCCTGGCCTTGCTCACGGCCGAACGCGGCCTGGCCCTGCAGGCCGAGCCTGGTGCCAGCACACAGCAGCTGACACTGGCCCAGGGCCGCCCCGAACGCGGCGCGCTGCAGGCGCTGACCGATGCCTGCCTGGACCTGCTGGCCATCTGGCTGCGCCAAGGGCTGCGCCACCAGTCCGCCCCAGCCCTGGCACGCGCGGCCGAGCAGGCCACACGCCTGGACCAGGCCGGACTGCCACACAGCGCGGCCTTGATGCGGCAGGCGCTGGCACAGCTCAGAAGCAGCGAACACCCGGCCCTGCTGGCCAGTCTGGGAGCTTTGAGTCTGTTGCTGCAGCAGCCGCAATCCATGCAATAAGCACGGCCGCCACCGTGTGGCCTAGGGCCTGTTCACGTTAATCGTTGAGTGCATGCGGGAACACTGAAAATCGTGCACCTGCATGTACATCACTCGCGCTCAGTTCAAACGTATTCGTCACCTGCTGCCCAAGCCACGCGGCAGTAAATTGATTAGCCACTACAGGTTCCTCAACGCATTGGCTTATATGGCCAGCAATGGCTGCAAGTACTTAGTCAGTGGGCAATTCAGGCATTGAGCCTTGAATCCACCATCGTCAAAGTTCACCCCGATGGCTGTGGTGCTCAGAAAAAAACGGCCCCCAAGCCATAGGCAGAAGTCGGGGAGGCTGGAGTTGCAAGATCCATACGATCGCAGCCAGCCGCAAAGATGCGCTTGTTTGGAGTCTGACGCCCGGGCAAGCAGGTGACTGTCCAGAGGGTTGCAGCCTCATTGATGCAGTTGGGGCTCAGGACAGCGCGGTGTATCTGCTGATGGATAGCGCCTATGGCAGCGATGAGTTGCGTTCAATGGCAGAGGCAAGAAATCTCATACCAATTGTTCCGCCCACCCGCAACGCAAGAATCCTTGGTTACTGGATAAGCAACGGTATCGCCAACGCAATGAAGTCGAACGGTTGTTTCGACGAATCAAAGCGTATCGACGTGTAGTCCCCTCGATTTCTTGATCTGTGAGCAGCTTCGCTCACGTGAACAGGCCCTAGACGCATAGCTTTGGCAAGGAAAAAATATTGTTCGCCAAGACTGAAATCGCATGAAAAACCTTGGTATAAAGGAAGTAAGTGATCGCTCTTTAATCTAGGCACTCATGAGGGAGTCACAGTGACAGCATCGACAATCACGCCTTGGGCCTGGAGCTTTACTTGCCAACCCAACGATGTGTATGTGAACAACCACCACCGCTGTTTGCATGGTCGCGAGGGTTTTACTGACCATACAAGGCGTTTCATTCGCTACTTGTATTGGTTTACTCAGCCTCTTGCTGTTCCGAGCCATTTTGTAGAAGAAGCGGCCAAGGGCACAGCCGCGCTGGCCGAGAGATTGTCTAGCGAGTCTTTTGGGGTGCAGCAACACTGTGGAGTGGAAGCGCCCGAGCTATCCAAAAGCCATCAAGACGAATTGGCACAAGCCATTAAGCAGTTGGTCACACCCACCGATAGCAATGTTTGGGTGGGTGCGGGCGACAGACCCCTGCGCGTTCAAGAAGCCATGCTTTCAGCCGCATGGCGGGCTTTGAATGAACCCGATATTCCATGCGATCAGTTGGAGGGGCTTTTGCGTGCAACGGTGCCAAGGCTCAATAGTGAGATGTGTGAAGTGAGTGAGACCGCGCTGAACTGATGCACTCATAGAAACTGTCACAAAGACTGTCATGACAACACCCAGCGCAAATACCAATGCCTCAAACGATGCAAGCAATGCGGAGGAGCCCAAAAGGCAGCTGTTTCGCCCAGAGGTTTACAGCAAGTTTGGCGCGCGCAGTGAAGGCGCAGTGGCGCATTTGCAACTGCCCAGCCAAAGTAACCAAGGTCAGCACCTCGGCACTGTTGCGCCAAGAAATACCTGTGGCACTCGCGGGCACGGAAGACTATTACCGCGTGTGGGTGTTGCTCGATAAATCTTATGTGCATGCTTATGGCGAAAAAATCAAAGTCCAAAGCGGCATGAAGGTGGATGCGGATATGTTGCTGGAACAGCGGCGTATTTACGAGTGGCTTATTGAACCTGTTTTGAGTTTCTCCAAATCCATATAACCGGATGCTTTGCGTCGCTTATAACCTGACCTGTGCTCACACATAAATTTTTTCACGCAAACGGAACCACTTCTCATATCGAAAGGAATGCATTTATGAAAAAATAAATACATCACCATAGAAAAACGTCAAATCAATCTAATCAATTAAAGAAAAATAAAACAAATGCAAGAATTAATTTTAGGTCAAATCTCCCTTGTTTCTGGGGGGAGGTAACAGCCCAGGATGTTGCAACAGCAGCAACAACAATAGTTGCAGGAATAGCAGCTATAGAGGCTGCGACTGCAAATCCTACCGGCATCGGTGCCGTTGTGTTAGGCGCAGTTGCTATCGGGCTGGGTGTAGTGGCAGATGTGCCAAGTCTCTTACAAGCAATCGCAGACACAATAAACGCCGTATCTAGCTCTAGCGCGTGTGCATGCGGTTGCGTCTGTGTCTGTGGATGCGGTGGTTAAATTTAAATAAACCCACGACTTACGCAAATTCGGTTAAGACAAGTGCTTCGCCGTAGGACACAAGCCATGCTCCATCCTGGTTTGCGCAAGTCCTATAAACCATTTTTCCCGGCAGATCAGAAATATTTTCATTGCCACTTAAACTTTGGAAAAAAATGAACATGAGATCATTGCCATTTAGTTTTTATTTGTTTGTTGTTGGAGCAATTAGCAATGGAATTTTTGCATTTCGAGCTGAAACTTTTGTTATTTCATGTGGATTGGGTATTTCATCCGTTTTCTTACTTATCGCAGCATTTAGAGTTTTTTGGAGGGTAAAACGCAATACGAATATTTGAATATCGGGAAGATGTTTAAAAAACAGGCTTATAACCAGTCGGGACTTAAAAAAGCCAAGTACGACACTTTGATGAGTGTCTTGAAAATCAGAACGGCTTTGGGTCAGAATTACATTAATCTGTTTTGATGGAGGCCTATGTTGCGTATATTCATTCCATTAACGCTTTTACTTTCGACCATAGCATGCCATGCGCAGCAGCGCGAAAACCCTGATGCAACTATATTAAGTCGCGCCAAGTTAGTCAGCCAAACCGACCGAGTTGAGGTGTATCGTGATGATGTCGATGTGGAAGATGGGCTTGCCGCAAGCATCGACCAACTGTACGTGGCTGTTGAAGCGCAAGTGGGACAAAAATTTGATACTGCCGCATTAGGTAAAAAAATCAAGATTGTCATCTCTAACAACGTGCGGGTCTCTCACGTCTGGCGGGGCTACCAGCACATGAGTGATCCGCAAGCTGTGATTTTTTTGAACACGCGTGCATACAACGGGTTCAGAGCTAAAACCAATGCAACGCTGGTTCACGAAATGACGCATCTTTTTACTTGGCGGTATAACAGTCACAGTCTACGCGAAGGCATTGCCGACTATGTGGCCAGAGCCGTAATGCCTAACACGGCAGTTGGGCCAAACGAGGCCAATGCCGTGCCGAATGGGGTGGGCTGGGCTTTCAAGTATTTAGGCTCCAATCACCTGGCGCCACCTGAACTAACAACAGACCCAGAATTTCGTAAGAATTACTATTTTTCGAGTTACGTGCTGGTAAAGGCACTTATCGAAAGAACTTCGATGGCTGATTTTTTGAAATTCTATGAAGGTGTCTATTCGGATACGATTTTTGAATCGACCTTCAAGGTCAAACGGCTGGATTTAATCTGTGAATTAAAACTTGCGACGGATTGCAAATGATCAAATTTCTAAACTCTTTCTCCCGTTTTTTGCGCAAATTTATTGCCTACATATTCATTCTCGCACCCATGTTGGTGTGTGCACAGACTCAACAGACTCAAAGCACTGATAACAGCTGCCCACCTCCTGCTATGCCGCGTGAACAACAGAGGGCGTATATTGCGAATACACCTGCTTTAAATGCAGGTTTTTTATGGCACATTGAAAAAGACGGGCGGACTTCGTGGCTTTATGGCACCATGCATATCAATCATATTGATTATGTAAAACCAGGCTCACAGATCATGAGTGGACTGCGTAACAGTGACGTTTTAGCGGTAGAAACTAATCCATTAGAAATCAAGAACGCAAATGTTTCGTTGACTGTGCCAGATTTTAAACTTACACATGTGCAACTTGAACGCCTCAAAAATGCATATTCAACTGAATGTCTAGCTTTCAACCCAGATAAGATGCCCCCCTCCCGCGTGTTTATTCCGTTAAAGAATTCACAGGCACAGAGAGAGGGTTTGTTTTTTGTCTACAGCCATGACTTAATACTCGCGGGAATAGCAAAAAAGATAGGCAAACCAATCATCGAGCTTGAAAATTTGCAGCAAAAGCTATCGGTTTCTAAGCCCACATCCCAATCTGAATTTGACATAGATTTTGACAAAACCATGAGGCAGATTGAAACGGGGGAAATGCGTGCTGGTATACTGAGATTGAGTATGGCTTGGCGAAAAAATGACTGGCAAATCATGGTGAAGTTGGAGCAAGACTTAACGGACTCTCAGCCTGATTTTGCTCATCGACTGCTTGACCAGCGTAATGAATTGATGGCACAGAAAATTGATGCCCTTCATATAGAAGGGAAGAAAGTGTTTGTCGCTGTCGGTGCTTTGCACATGGCTGGTAAAAATAGTCTTATCAACCTGCTACAAAACAAGGGCTATATTGTTACTTTTGTGCCAATGCGAAACTGATCCACACTGTTGCAACGTGTGCAGTCCCATCGGTGTTTGTGATGTAACGAGCGGTCTGATCTTGCCCCCGGGAAATGTAGTTCTTAGCTTTGTTGGAAATCACGTCAATGGAGCAAGAAATGGTAGATAAGCAAGTGCGTGCGCAGTACACGCGAGCGTTCAAGCAGGAGGCCGTACAGCAGGTGCGTAGCGGTCCCAGCTTGGGCAACTGGGTACGTTGAGGGGCAAGGTCGCTTGGGCGGTTTTGCTGGTGATGACAAGGAGCCCAAGGTCACAGCAGAGCAAATGGAGATCAGCAGGCGGCATTCAACGCTGGGCCACCTCAGCCCCATGCAGTATGAGCAGCGCTGGTACGAGGCACAGCGTAAAAAGGCCGCGTAGACCGTGGGCTGAGAGCTGCACAAAACAGAGGCAAGATCAGGCTGCTTGCAGCCAGGCACGACGGAGCCAGTCGTGCTGCCGGCATCGGACGCTTTTTTCTGAGCCTGACAGCGGCTTTCAGCCGCTTTTCTGCCTGCACTGCAGCATTTTTTCGGATGAATTCAGTAAAAAACGTAGCACCAAAAGCCCATGGGGATTGGCCCAGCATCTTTTTTCACAAAAAATAGCGGCAAGCCCTTGATTTTTCCCGCCGAATGTATAATTAGAAGATATTCGGCAAGAGCGACAGCAACACCTCCGGACCCGGCCCCCGTGACAGACATCACGTGGATTGCAGCAAGTGCATGGCCAATTTCCCCGCAAGGATTGCACACCAAATGTTCGCCCCCCCATCTTGCCACCGGGAGCCCGTCCGCTCCCCACATGCGGCTGCTTGAGCTGCTGCATGTGTTGAATGCGCCGGGTATTGAGGCGCTTGCTTTCCATCTTTGTTTTCTGTGTGTTCGCTTTTCCGTGAGGTGTGTGCATGCCCGTATCAAAGTCCGCGAAGTCCCAGCAGGCCCTCGAAACTTCCGCGAAGTCCAAGACCTCTTCGGCGGCTGTCAAGAAAACAGCCGCCGTGAAAAAGCCAGTCCCCACCAAGGCGGCTGCAGCCAAGAAAGACACCAACGTGGCAACCAAATCTCAAGCTGAACTCAAAGCCCTGGCCGACGAACTGCTCGCGGCCGATGCCAAGAAGCGTGGCCGCAAGAAAGCCGATGCCGTAGAGGCCGATGGCGCCGACGCCGAAACCGCTGCGGCCAAGAAGCCGGCAGCCAAAAAGGCCGCCGCCAAGAAGGCACCCGCCAAGACCGCTGCAGCCAGCACCGCTGAAAAAGCCCCGGCCAAGCGTGGCCGCAAGCCCAAGGCTGAAACCACTGCCAAGGGCAAGGGCAAGGCCGGCATGTCCGAGGACATGGACGATGCGGACATGGACGGCGATATGGACGGCGATATCGAAGCCGATCTGGAAGTCGAGACCGAAGCCGAAGTCGAGGTGGAAACCACCACCACGACCGAAAAGGTCAAGCCGCTGCGCATGAAGATCAGCAAGGCCAAGGAACGCGCCTTGATGAAGGAGTTCGGCCTGGACGAAACCGTTCTGACCGAAGAGGAAATGAACACCCGCCGTCAGCGCCTGAAGGCACTGATCACGCTGGGCAAGACACGCGGCTACCTGACCCACAGCGAAATCAACGACCACTTGCCCGACAAGCTGATCGATGCCGAAACGCTGGAAGTCGTGATCTCCATGCTCAACGACATGGGTGTGGCCGTGTACGAGCAAACGCCCGACGCGGAAACCCTGTTCCAGAACAACGTGACGCCCACAGCCACCACGGTGGAAGAGGCCGAAGAAGAAGCCGAAGCCGCCCTGTCCACCGTGGACTCGGAATTCGGCCGTACCACCGACCCCGTGCGCATGTACATGCGTGAAATGGGCACGGTGGAGCTGCTGACGCGCGAAGGCGAAATCGAAATTGCCAAGCGCATCGAAGGCGGCCTGATGGACATGATGGAGGCCATCTCGGCCTCCCCCGCCACCATTGCTGAAATCCTGGGCATGGCCGAGGAAATCCGCGAAGGCAAGGTGGTCATCTCCACCATCGTCGACGGCTTTGTCAACGCCAACGAAAACGATGACTACGTGGCCGAAGAAGACTTCGACGAGTACGACGAAGAAGACGACGACGACGGCAAGGGCGGCTCCAAGGCCCTGACCAAGAAGCTGGAAGAGCTGAAAAACGAAGCTCTGTCGCGCTTTGACAGCATGCGCAGCCACTTCGAGAAGATGCACAAGGTCTATGACAAGGAAGGTTATGGCTCGGCCACCTACCTGAAGCTGCAAAAGACCATCACCGAGGAGCTGATGACCATCCGCTTCACAGCCAAGACCATCGAGAAGCTGTGCGATCTGGTGCGCGCCCAGGTGGACGATGTGCGCAAGAAGGAACGCGAGCTGCGCAAGATCATCGTGGACAAGTGCCGCATGCCGCAGGAAACCTTTATCAAGGACTTCCCGCCCAATCTGCTGAACCTGGACTGGGTGGTCAAGCAAGCCTCCTCCGGCAAGCCCTGGAGCAATGTGCTGGAGCGCAACATCCCGCCGGTGCAAGAGCTGCAGCAGAACCTGATCGACCTGCAAGCCCGTGTGGTGGTGCCGCTGGAAGAGCTCAAGCGCATCAACAAGCGCATGAACGACGGCGAACGCGCCAGCCGCGACGCCAAGAAGGAGATGATCGAGGCCAACTTGCGCCTGGTGATCTCGATTGCCAAGAAATACACCAACCGTGGTCTGCAGTTCCTGGACCTGATCCAGGAAGGCAACATCGGCCTGATGAAGGCCGTGGACAAGTTCGAATACCGCCGCGGCTACAAGTTCTCGACCTATGCCACCTGGTGGATTCGCCAGGCCATCACCCGCTCCATTGCGGACCAGGCGCGCACCATCCGTATCCCGGTGCACATGATCGAGACCATCAACAAGATGAACCGCATCTCGCGCCAGCACTTGCAAGAGTTCGGTTTCGAGCCCGATGCGTCCATCCTGGCGGCCAAGATGGAAATCCCCGAAGACAAGATCCGCAAGATCATGAAGATCGCCAAGGAGCCGATCTCGATGGAAACCCCCATCGGTGACGACGACGACAGCCACCTGGGCGACTTCATCGAGGACAGCAACAACACCGCGCCGGTGGACGCCGCCATGCAGGCCGGCCTGCGCGATGTGGTCAAGGACATCCTCGACGGCCTGACCCCGCGCGAAGCCAAGGTGCTGCGCATGCGCTTCGGTATTGAAATGTCCACCGACCACACGCTGGAAGAAGTGGGCAAGCAGTTCGACGTGACACGCGAACGTATCCGCCAGATCGAAGCCAAGGCGCTGCGTAAGCTCAAGCACCCCAGCCGCTCCGACAAGCTGCGCAGCTTTATCGATTCGCTGTAAGCGCTATCTCAGCGCCATCGCTGCCGCCCTGCTGACGCGGGGCATAGCAAACAAAGCCTGCCAGCTCTCGCTGCGCAGGCTTTTTTACGTCACAACACAGCTTGGTTTTCAAGTCTGCAGGAGCGGGCATCCGCAGTGCCGCGAGGGCCAAAGACACAAGCCCAACGGCCAGACAGCGCTTCAGACGCGACGCGTGCCCGAAGAACAGTACTTGGGTACGGCAAGGGCGCGCAACAAAGTATGAAGCGCTGTATGGCCGCCTCCAAACGAATAGCGCTCCAAGCCTTACAGACAACAAAAAAGCCACGAAATTCGCGGCTTTTTATTGGAAGCAGTTATGCCTTATTCCAGCGTCAGCTTTTGCTTGGCAACCACTTGCTTGTAGACCGCGAACTCATCCTTGCACTCCTTGGCAAACTGCTCGGGCGTATTACCCACAATCACCGAGCCCGTGTCCTCGATGCGCTTGCGGATGGCGGGCTCCTGCAGCACCTTGCGCACGGCAGCGTTGAGCTTGTCCACCACTTCCTTGGGCATGCCCTTGGGGCCGATGATGCCGTAGAAGGCCATACGGTTCACAGGCTCCAGGCCCACTTCCTTGAAGGTGGGCACATCGGGCAGCACGGCCAGACGCTCGGGCGCGGCCACGACAATGGCGGTGAGGCGTTTGTCCTTGATAAAGGGCAGAGCCGAGGGCAGGTTGTCCAGAATCATGGGGATCTGGTTGGCCACGGCGTCGTTCAGGGCCGGGCCCGCACCACGGTAGGGCACGTGGGTCATCTCGATGCCCGTCAGGCTCTTGTACAGCTCCATCAACATGTGCTGGATGCCGCCCGTTCCCGAGGAACCATAGGAGTACTTGCCCGGGTTCTTCTTGAGCTCAGCTTCAAAGGCCTTGTAATTGGCCGCGCCGGCAAACTTGGGGTTCACCGCGATCACATTGGGCGTGGCGGCAATATTGATCACCGGCGTGAAGGCCGTCAGCGGGTCATAGGGGTTCTTGGGGTTGATGGCCGGGTTGGTGGCCATGGTGGAGACGGTGGCAATGCCCAGGTTGTAGCCGTCTGCCTTTTGGCGCGAGGTTTCCAGCGCACCGATGACGCCGCCGCCACCGCCACGGTTTTCCACGATCACGGGCTGGCCCAGCTCCTTGCCCAGCGGATCGGCGATCACGCGGGCAATGATGTCGGTCGTGCCGCCGGCCGCAAAAGGCACCAGCAGCCTGATCGGCTTGTTCGGGAACGATGCGTCTGCCATTGCTGCAGTGCTGGCCAATGCCAACACCACGCCCATCCAACTACGACGATCCATGGGAGTACTCCTTGCCTATGTATCCAAAAGGAAAGCAGGATGCTAAACGCAGGCCTTTGTAGGCGAGGGCGTTTTGCAACGGCTGATTTATAGGTGTTTACCCGTGACTTCACACACAAAGCCCTGGCACAAGACAGACGAGTTGCGCTGACAAAAAAGCCTGCGCAGCCGCTGCCTTGTCACTTTTGCGCCTGAAGTGGGCCACCCTGCTCTGCCGTGGGCGTATGCTTGGCGCCCGTGAATTACGCCCAGCTTCTTTTCCCCGACTTTTCCCTGATCTTGCTGGGCTATTTGCTGTGCCGGTTCAGCCCGCTCAACCGCCCCGTCTGGCAAGGCGTCGAGGCACTGGTGTATTACCTGCTGTTCCCGGTGCTGCTGTTTCACTCCATCGTCAAAAGCCCGCTGGACTGGACCACCACCTCCAACCTGATTGCCGCCGGCGTACTCTCCGGCGTGGTGGGCATTGCCCTGGCCTACAGCCTGCCCTGGTGGCCAGGCCTGAAAAACCATGTGGACCGGCGCGACCATGCCAGCGCGGCCCAGGTGGCGTTTCGCTTCAATTCCTTTATCGGCCTGGCTCTGGCCGAACGCCTGGCCGGCGCCCAGGGGCTGCTGCTGATGTCGGTGCTGATCGGCTTTTGCGTGCCCATGTTCAATATTGCCGCCGTCTGGCCCATGGCCCGTGCCGGGCAGCACAGCTTTTGGCAGCAGTTGGTGCGCAACCCCCTGATCGTGGCCACGGTCTGTGGCCTGGTGGCCAATTTGCTGGGCTTTCGCATGCCAACCTGGCTGGAGCCACCTGCCAACCGCCTGGGCGCAGCCTCGATTGCACTGGGCCTGATGTCGGCCGGCGCCGGTCTGCAACTGGGTTTGCTGACCCACGCCAAGCGCCTGTCCGTGGCCGTGCTGGCCATTCGCCATGGCGTGCAGCCGCTGCTGGCCCTGGCCGCCATCCACATTCTGGGCCTGCAGGGTGACCAGGCCTTGATCCTGCTGCTGTTCGCCGCCCTGCCCACGGCCAGCACCTGCTATGTGCTGGCAGCGCGCATGGGCTACAACGGCCCTTATGTGGCCGGATTGGTAACGCTGTCCACCATGCTGGGCGTGGCCAGCCTTCCGTTTGCGCTGTCGCTGGCGCCCTGAGCCCACTTCTGAATCAGGAGCTGCCTACGCAGGCAGCCTGCGGACTTCAACGCCAAACAAATCGAATAGTGGCGGCCCTGCTGCGCTGACAGCTCTCTTTTTTGAGAGCACAGACTGCGGCTTATGGCCGGCCCGCACCCTGCGCCAGCGCCCATTGCACATGTTCGCGCACCAGCTCGCTGGGGTGGCTGGCCTGGGCCTGCAAGACCGCATGCACGGCATCACGCTCGGCACCCTCGGGCAGATTGCGCAGCGCATTGCCCAGGGCCACGGCAATATTGCGCAGCCAGCGTTCATGGCCTATGCGGCGTATGGGGCTGCCCTCGGTACGGCGCAAAAAGCCGGCCTCATCCCAGGAAAAAAGCTGTACCAGCGTGCTGCCTGCCAGGCCGTCGCGGGCATCAAAGTCGGGCAGGCGGCTGGGCTGGGCAAACTTGTTCCAGGGGCAGGCCAGCTGGCAGTCGTCACAGCCATAGATGCGATTGGCCAGCAGCGGGCGCAACTCCAGCGGAATGGGGCCGGCATGTTCGATGGTCAGATAGGAAATGCAGCGGCGTGCATCCACCCGGTTCGGCGCCACGATGGCACCCGTGGGGCAGGCTTGCATGCAGGCGCTGCAGCTGCCGCAGTGGCCGCTGACGGGCTCGGTAGGTGCCAGCGCCATGTCGACCAGGATCTCGCCCAGAAAGAACATGGAGCCGGCTTCCCGGTTGAGCACCAGGGTGTGCTTGCCGCGCCAGCCCTGGCCACTGCGCTGGGCCAGCTCGGCCTCCAGAACGGGAGCAGAGTCGGTAAACACACGGTGGCCAAAGGGTCCAATTTCCTGGGCGATGCGGTCGGCCAGCTTTTGCAACCGCGCGCGCAATACCTTGTGGTAGTCCCGCCCCCGGGCGTAGACAGAGACAATGCCTTCCCCTGGCCGCTGCAAACGCGCAAATTCCACGGCCTGCCAGCCGGAAGGCGTGGCCTGGGGCAGATAATCCATGCGCGCGGTGATGACGCTGAGCGTGCCCGGAACCAGCTCGGCCGGCCGGGCGCGTTTGAGGCCGTGGCCCTCCATGTAGTGCATCTCGCCATGGCAGCCGGCCGCAAGCCATTGCAGCAGCCCGGGCTCTGCCGAGGACAAATCCACACCGGCCACGCCAATTTGGGAGAATCCCAACTCGCTGGCCCAGTCCTGTATTTGAGGAACGAGTTGACTGCTGCACACCATATCCCCCCGATTGTAGAAACCCCTGCCCCGCTTGCCGAGCAATCGCTCACCTGGCACAGCGAGGCAGACACTGCCGCTTTTGCCCAGGCTCTGGCGCAACTGCCCGTGCTGCGCAATGCCTATGTCACCTTGCATGGCGACCTGGGCGCCGGCAAGACCACGCTGGTGCGCCATTTGCTGCGCAGCCTGGGTGTGACGGGCCGCATCAAAAGCCCCACCTATGCCGTGGTCGAGCCACACGAGGCCGCGGGCCTGTCCATCTGGCACTTTGACTTCTACCGCTTCGACGATCCGCGCGAATGGGAAGATGCGGGTTTTCGCGACATTTTCGCCAGCCAGGGGCTGAAACTGGCAGAATGGCCGGAAAAGGCCGCAGCGCTGACCCCATCTGCGGACCTAGCTATCCATATAGAAGCAATAGATGACACGCAGCGCCGCGTGAGCTTGCGCGCCCACACGCAAGCCGGCGCGCACATGCTGCAACACTGGTCCGCATGAGCGACGAAAACCTCCACGCCTCACCCGCCCCCTTGAGCCGCCGCCACCTGTTGCAGGCAGGCTCGCTGGTGCTTTTGCTCGGCACGCAACAGATCGCACGCGGCGCCTCCATCGTGGCGGTGCGGGTCTGGCCTGCACCCGAATATTCCCGCGTCACGCTGGAGTCCGACACGCCCCTGGTGGCCAAGCAGTTTTTTGTCGCCTCGCCTCCGCGGCTGGCGGTGGACATCGAGGGCATCGACCTGAACCCCGCCCTGCGCGAGCTGGTGGCCAAGGTCCAGCCGGATGACCCCAACATCAAGGCCATACGCGTAGGCCAAAACTCCCCCAATGTGGTGCGCCTGGTCATAGACCTGAAGCAAAACGCCGTGCCCCAGGTGTTCACGCTGCAGCCCGTGGCAGCCTACCAGCACCGACTGGTGTTTGACCTCTACCCGGCCGACCCGGTGGACCCGATGGAGGCCTTGATCAGCGAACGCCTGCGCGATGCCGGCCCCCAGTCCGCCCAGGCGCAGGCACACCAGCCTGCCATGGGCAGTGGCGTGCCGCCTGCAGCAGACCCCCTGGGTGACCTGATTGCCCAGCAAGGCAACAAGCCGGCCACCAAGCCCGCAGTCCCTGCCAATACGCCAAGTACGCCCCCCACACCGCCGCAGCCACCCACGGTCATCGCCGCGGCCCCGCCGCCTGCAGCACCGCCGCCCGAGCCTGCGCCCACCAAGCGCCCGGTAGGCCCCAGCGTGGCCACGGCCCAGCGTACGGACCGCATCATCATCGTGGCCCTGGACCCCGGGCATGGCGGCGAAGACCCCGGCGCCATAGGCCCTGGTGGCACGCGCGAAAAAGACGTGGTGCTGCGCATCGCCCATTTGCTGCGCGACCGCATCAATGCCAGCACCATAGGCGGCAGCCCCATGCGCGCCTTTTTGACGCGCGATGCCGACTTCTTCGTGCCCCTGGGCACCCGCGTGGAAAAGGCCCGCCGCGTGCAGGCTGACCTGTTCATCAGCATCCATGCCGACGCCTTCACCACGCCCGCAGCCAAGGGCGCCAGTGTGTTTGCCCTGAGCCAGAAAGGCGCCTCCAGCACGGCGGCCCGTTGGTTGGCCAACAAGGAAAACCAGGCCGACCTGGTGGGCGGCATCAACGTCAAAAGCCAGGACCGTCATGTGCAGCAAATGATGCTGGACATGAGCACTACCGCCCAGATCAACGACAGCCTGAAGCTGGGCACCCATTTGCTGGGCCAGATTGGCGACATGGCCAAGCTGCACAAGCCCCGTGTGGAGCAAGCCGGTTTTGCCGTGCTCAAGGCGCCCGACATTCCCAGCGTGCTGGTGGAAACTGCCTTCATCAGCAACCCCGAGGAAGAGGCCAAGCTGCGCAGCGCGGCCTACCAGGTACAGCTGGCCGACGCGCTGATGCGTGGCATCAAGCTGTACTTCGCCAAAAACCCGCCGCTGGCACGTAGCCGCTCGGTGTAAGCATCCACCAAAGCCCGCCAGAGGCTCTGCCTCCCGGACTTTGATCGCTTTGCACCGGCAGGTCCGCACCTGCCTCTGTCATCTCTCCGCAGCCGACTCCTACAGATTCACGGGAATCGGTCGGATGGCGCTGCAGGCATGCACTACCGCCACTCCCTGCCTGTGCGACAGCAGGTACTTTCCGCCGTGCTATTGCTCCTTTAGCTTGGAGCCCATGCTGCGCAAAGCCTTGAACCATTGCGGCAGGCACGACTCCCTCGGCTTTTGCAGCACCACACCGCAGGAAGGCACTCCAATCCCACAAGCCATGCCCTGGCATTGATGCAGGGAGTTATGTCCTGCTCTTTGCAGTCACCCTGGTGATGGATGAGCAGCACATGCTGGACTTTGTTTTTCTTTACCCCTTGTTCATGTCTACCCTATGGATGGCCGGAGGCTTGTACTTTTATATCCGCCTAGAACGGCAGTGGAAATGGGGAGAGCAGTCTTCAGCACGTGAAGTTCCTGGGCTGCCAAACCGCCCCCTTGTCACCATCATCATTACGTGCTTCAACCATGAGAAACACATTGAAGCGGCCCTGCTGGCAGCCTTGCAGCAACGCCATGACCATATCGAAGTGCTGGCAGTGAACGACGGCTCGACCGACGCAAGTGCCAAGATTCTGGACCGCATGACAGCCCTACGCCCCCGGCTGCGAGTGCTTCATCTGTCTGAACACCAGGGCAAGGCTATGGCGCTGCGCATGGGTTCCTTGGCCGCCAACAGCGAATATCTGGTCTGCATCAACGGAGATGCCATCCTCGACCCCGATGCCGTGGCCCTCCTGGTACGCCCCATGCTGGACACCCCCCGTGTGGGAGCCGTATCCGGCAATCCACGCGTGCGCACCCGCTCCACCTTGGTAGGCCGAATACAGGTAGGAGAGTTCTCCTCCATCTCCAGCCTGATCAAGCGCACCCAGCGTATCTATGGCCAGGTGTTCACCGTCTCGGGCACGGTGGCTGCTTTTCGCCGCAAGGCCCTGGACCGCGTGGGCTATTGGAGTCTGGACATGCTGGCTGAAAACATTGATATCAGCTGGAAACTGCAGCGCGATCACTGGTCGATTTTTTATGAACCCCGCGCTCTCGCATGGATTCTGGTGCCCGAAACCTTGCATGGCTTGTGGAAGCAGCGACTGCACCAAGCACAGGGCGGAGCCGAGGCTTTGTTGAAGCACATCGGCAGCTTGTTTCACTGGCGCAGCCGCCGCATGTGGCCGCTACTGGCCGAATTTGCGCTCTCCACCCTGTGGGCTTACGCCTTTGCCCTGTCCATCCTGCTGTATCTGCTGGGCCTGTTTGTGCAACTGCCCCACCACCTCCGGGTGGAGGCCTTGCTTCCACCCGCCCTCACAGGCCTGGTGTTGGCCGCGACCTGTTTGTTGCAATTCGCCGTCAGCATGGCCATCGACCGGCGCTATGAAAAAGGGCTGACGCGCACCTTGTTCTGGGTGGTGTGGTATCCCATGGTGTTTTGGATGATCAGCCTTTTCACCAGCCTGGTCAGCTTTCCCCGCGTCATGCTGCGCAGTCAGCGCCAGCGGGCCCGCTGGGTCAGCCCGGACCGCGGCATCAAGCAACTGGACGGCACACCATGAACCCCTACATGCCCTCTTCGGACACTCCCCTCTCGCGGGAGGTCAGTACAGCCACCATGGTGATCCGCACCCAGCGCTCCAGGCTACGCTATGCCCTGGATGTGGTGCTGACGCTGCTGGCCTGGCTGGCCTTTGCCTATCTGTTCGCACAAGGCATATGGGCGGTAGGTACCAACCGTGTGGAGGGGCTGGAGATGCCGTTTCTGTCGCGTGCCCAGCTCTCTATGAACACCTTGAGTATTTACGCCCTGGCCATGCTGCTGCAAGGCCTGCTGCTGGTGCTGTGGGCGCTCTACAACTGGGGGCGTTTTCGCGGCAAGCAAAGGCGCAATACCGACACCGCCGTCTCCGATGAAAGCCTGACCCGCAGCTATGGCATTGATGCATCCACATTGCAGCGCCTGCGCACCCAACCTATTTCAGTGATCTACCATACCGCTGATGGCTCTATTGCGGCCGTGGAGCCGCTGTGGTCCACCGCGGGTAAATCCTCTGAGCAAGCACACTCCGCACGTCAGCCTCCAGCCCTGGTCTGAGCCGTGCGCATACAAAAAAGCCACTGCATGCGCTGCAGTGGCTTTTTCTCTTCGTAGCTCCCGACTTGCAGGCTACGGCCTTGATGTCAGCAGCACGCGATGTGCTTTACATCTACACAGAGCCTACCCACTTTCAAGTCGCCTGCTTGGCCTGGTTGCGCCCCGCACGCCAGGCACCAAAGATGGCGATCAGACCCGGCACCAGAATCAGCCCCCAGATGATTTTCTCCAGGTTGTTGCGCACCCACTCCAGGTTGCCGAAGAAATAGCCGGCCGTGGCAATGCCCAGCACCCACAGCACGGCTCCCACCACATTGAACATGGTGAAGCGGCTGCGCTCCATGTGGGCGACACCGGCCACAAAGGGGGCAAAAGTGCGAATAAAGGGCATAAAGCGCGCCAGGATGATGGTTACCCCACCATAGCGCTCGTAAAAGCTATGGGCCTGGTCAAAGGCCTTGCGGTTGAACCAGCGCGAATCCTCCCACTGGAACACCTTGGGCCCCAGATGGCGCCCAATGCTGTAGTTGCACTGGTCCCCCAAGATGGCCGCCAGCATCAACACCACCACGGCCAGAGGGAAGGACATAAAGCCCGCACCACACAGTGCACCGACGATGAACATCAGCGAGTCCCCGGGCAGAAACGGCATCACTACCACGCCGGTTTCTACAAACACAATCAAAAACAGCAGTGCGTACACCCAAGGCCCATAAGCCACCACAAAGGCTTCCAGGTGCTTGTCCACATGCAGGATGAAATCGATCAGAAACTGGACAATTTCCACAATGCGCTCGCTCTCAAAAGAAGGCAGAAGCCCGTCCTGGGCTCCTAAACTGGGGCGTACTGTAGCGCGTCCACCATGCCCATACGGCACAGAAAGCGGCATGAAAAGCTCGCAACCCTCACAAAAAAATACAACTGCATCAGTACACAGCGTCAACGGTTGAGATTGGTTACATCTATTCACTCCGCATACGGTATTTCTTTGCAGCCAAGCCCTGCACTCCAGGCATATTCGGTGCACACCAACACAGACGTTGGCATTTTTGCCTCAAGGAGGACTGATGATGAAGAAAACCATAGCTATATCCGCATTGGCACTGGCGGCCCTGGGCCTGACAGGCTGCGCCTCGCACCCGACCAACCGCCAGATCGGCACAGGCGTTGGCGCTGTGGCAGGTGGTGTGGTGGGCAGTGCGCTGTTTGGCACCACATTGGGTACCGTGGGTGGGGCTGCTGCAGGCGCGCTGATCGGCAATGAAATGGGTGGCAACAGCCGCCGCCGTTAAACCCGCTGCACCCACGAACTGCGGCCCTGCACACGCGAAGGCGGTGCAGGGCCGTATGTTTGATGCTGCGGCACTTTCATGTCGGCAAAGCACAGGATTACACCGGCCACGCGCCCCGGTTCCTGCTGCTGCATAAAATCACTGGCAATGACCTCTGCCGACCACAGCCCGGAACGCCGGCGCATCCAAGAACTTCCCGACGAACTCATCAGCCAGATCGCTGCTGGCGAGGTGGTCGAGCGGCCCGCCTCTGTCGTGCGCGAGCTGGTGGACAACGCCCTGGATGCCGGTGCCAGCCAGATCACCTTGCGCCTGCTGGCCGGCGGCGTGCGTCTGATCGCCGTGGAGGACGACGGCATAGGCATCCCCCGCGAAGAGCTGCCCGTGGCCCTGCGCCGCCATGCCACCAGCAAGATCCGTGATCTGCACGACCTGGAAACCGTCTCCACCATGGGCTTTCGGGGCGAAGCCCTGGCCGCCATCGCCTCGGTCTCCGAAGCCGCCATTCTTTCTCGCCCCGCTGGCCAGGAGAATGCCTTCTTGCTCGACGCCCGCAGCGGCGAGCTGCGCCCCGCAGCCCGCGGCCAGGGCACGACGCTGGAAGTCAAAGAACTGTTCTTCAGCACCCCTGCGCGCCGCAAGTTTCTGAAAAGCGATGCCACCGAGCTGGCCCACTGCATTGAATCCGTGCGCCGCCATGCCTTGGCCCGCCCGGACGTGGGCTTTGCCATCTGGCATGAGGGCAAGCTGGTCGAGCAATGGCGCGCCGTGCCCGCAGGTACGCCCATGGAGCAGGCACTCGCCCTGCGCCTGGCCGATGTGCTGGGCCAGGAATTTGTCGACAACACTCTGCCCGTGCAACGCACCAGCAGCAACGGCATCACCGTGATCGGCCGCGCCGGCCTGCCGGATGCTGCCCGCTCGCGCCCGGACCAGCAGTACTGCTATGTCAACGGCCGTTTTGTGCGCGACAAGGTGCTAACCCATGCGGCCAAAAGCGCTTATGAAGACGTGCTGCACGGCCACAAGCAGCCGCTGTACGCCCTCTATATCGACATCGATCCCGCGCGCGTGGACGTCAACGTCCACCCCACCAAGATCGAGGTGCGCTTTCGCGACAGCCGCGAGGTGCACCAGGCCGTGCGATATGCCATCGAAGACGCGCTGGCCGCTCCACGTGCCGCGTTGCTGGCCGCCCAAGCGGCCCAAGACGCTGCCGGCAACGATGCGCCCTCCACAGGCGGCAACACCGTGGCGCCCGCCGACATGGCTGCCGCCACCGCACCTGCTGCAGCCTGGCAACCCCAAATGCCAACGCGCGCACCCCAGATTCAATACCCCATGCCGCTGCCTGAGCGCGCCGGCCATGTGGTCAACGATATGACGGCGCTGTGGGCACCCATGCGTGAAGGCTCTGCGCAGCCACCTCAGCCCAATAGCCCTGCACCACAGGTACACAGCGCCACAGTTACTGCAGACACCAGCACCACAGACCAAGGTCTGGCAGCCGCCCCATGGAATGCCACGCAGCCAGAGTCAGCGCCCAGCCCAGATACTGCTGCACCCGATGCAGCGGCCTGGCCGCTGGGCCGGGCCGTGGCCCAGATCCACGGCGTCTACATCCTGGCCGAAAACGCCCAGGGCATGGTGATTGTGGACATGCATGCCGCCCACGAGCGCATCGTTTACGAGCGCCTCAAATCCCAGTTGGGCAATGACCAGCCCATTGCCAGCCAGCCCCTGCTCATACCCGCCACCTTTGCCGCCACGCCCCAGGAAGTGGCCACGGCCGAGGCCCATGCAGAAACTCTGCGCGAGCTGGGCCTGGAAGTGGCCCCGTTCTCGCCCAAGACCCTGGCCGTGCGCGCCGTGCCCTCCACCCTGGCCCAGGGCGATGCGGTGGAGCTGGCGCGCAGCGTGCTGGCCGAGCTGGAACAGCAAGACGCCAGCGGCGTGGTGCAACGCGCGCGCAACGAGATCCTGGCCACCATGGCCTGCCACGGTGCCGTGCGCGCCAACCGCAAGCTGACGCTGGACGAAATGAACGCCCTGCTGCGCCAAATGGAGACCACAGAGCGTTCCGACCAATGCAACCACGGCCGCCCCACCTGGCGCCAGCTGAATATGAAAGAGCTGGACGCGCTGTTTCTGCGCGGCCGCTGAGCCCCCTGTTTTCTGTTGTGCCTTCCATGGATTCTTCCTCCCGCAGCCTGCCCGTGACGCCGTTTTTTGCCCGCGTACGCCAGGCCCTGCCCGACTTCTCCCCCACCGAGCGCAAGCTGGCCCAGATGGTGCTGGACCAGCCGCTCAACCCCGCCGGCTACAGCGCCAGCGAGCTGGCCCAGCTCACCGGGGTATCGAATGCCACCGTCACCCGCTTTGTGCGCCGCCTGGGCTTTGAAAGCTATGACGAGGCCCGCCGCCAAGCCCGACTCGACAGCACCCCCAGCGGCGTGCCACTGTCCGTACATGTGGCCGAGCATGCCCCCACACCCATGCAGCTATGGCAGCAGGTGCAGGAAAACGTGGCCGCCACCGTGACCCAGATTCCCGCCACGGTGATGGATGCCATGGCCGCAGCCCTTAACCAGGCACCTCAGGTGTTCTGCATGGGCCTGCAGCAAAACCACAGCCTGGCCACCCATTTGCGCTGGCAGCTGCGCCACGGCCTGGGCAAGCGTGCCTATCTGGTGCCCGACCTGGGCGAAACCGTGGAAGACGTGTTGCCCCGGCTGGACACCCACGACCTGGTGGTGCTGTTTGCCCTGCACAGCACCGACCCACTGCTGGCCGAAGTGGCCCAGGCCGCGCGTGCAGCAGGCGCCAAGGTGCTGTGCATGACCGACCTGGGCAGCAGTGCCCCGGCTTCAGACTGGCTGCTGCGCTGCCACACCAGCGCCTACAGCCGCAACGAGGCCAGCGCCCAACGCCATGTGCCCCCGGTGTTTGACACCACCGCCGCCTCGGCCCTGATCTACAGCCTCACCGCCCACGCGGTGCAATGGCGGGCCACGCCCTTCGAGCTGGTATAGCGCAGAGACATCCCCCGGCAGGCTCGCAGACGGCGGCCCTGCCCCAAGCAAGGCGCACAGGAGTGCATCCACCACGGATGCATCCCTGTGCGCCTTGTGGTTTTTGGAATGCGCCAAAACGGTGCAAACAGGCTTGCATCGCACCAAACCGCGGAATCCATGCACCAAACTTATAGAAGTTATGCACCACACATCGCATAAATGCATACATTTTTGGCATAATGTTGACATCGCATCTCCGCGATGGTCCTTTTGTCTGCTGAAAGTTTCCGATGAAGTACGCCTCCCTCGACCAGTTCCTGCAAGAAGTTGCGGCCCGCAACCCTGGCCAGCCCGAGTTCCTGCAAGCCGTCACCGAAGTCATGGAGTCCCTGTGGCCCTTCATCGAACACAACCCCAAGTACGCCGACAACGCCCTACTGGAGCGCCTGGTCGAGCCTGAGCGCATCATCCAGTTCCGCATCAGCTGGACCGATGACAAAGGCCAGGTGCAGGTCAACCGGGGCTTCCGCATCCAGCACAGCATGGCAATTGGTCCCTACAAGGGCGGTCTGCGTTTCCACCCCTCGGTCAACCAGTCGGTGCTGAAGTTCCTGGCCTTTGAGCAGACCTTCAAGAACGCGCTGACCACGCTGCCCATGGGTGGTGGCAAGGGTGGCTCGGACTTCGACCCCAAGGGCAAGAGCCCGGCCGAAGTCATGCGTTTTTGCCAGGCCTTTGTGCAGGAACTGTTCCGCCATGTGGGCCCGGACACCGATGTGCCGGCCGGCGACATCGGCGTGGGTGGTCGTGAAGTGGGCTTCATGGCCGGCATGTACAAAAAGCTGTCCAACAACGCCGCCTGCGTTTTCACCGGAAAGGGCCTGAGCTTTGGCGGCTCGCTGATCCGCCCCGAAGCCACGGGCTACGGCACTGTCTACTTCGCCGACGAAATGCTCAAGACCCGCGGCCAGTCGTTCCAGGGCATGACCGTGTCCGTCTCCGGCTCCGGCAACGTGGCCCAGTACGCAGTGGAAAAGGCCATGGCCCTGGGCGCCAAGGTCGTGACCGTGTCCGACTCCTCCGGCACCGTGTACGACAAGAACGGTTTCTCGCCCGAGAAACTGGCCATCCTGATGGATATCAAGAACAACCAGTACGGCCGCGTCAGCGACTACGCTGCCCAAGTGCAAGGCGTGGAATTCCTGGCCGGTCAGCGCCCCTGGTCCATCAAGGTGGACGTGGCCCTGCCCTGCGCCACCCAGAACGAGTTGGACCTGGAAGATGCCAAGACCTTGATCGCCAACGGCGTGATCTGTGTGGCCGAAGGCGCCAACATGCCTTCCACCATTGAAGCCGCCAAGGCCTTCGAAGCCGCCGGCGTGCTCTACGCCCCCGGCAAGGCATCGAATGCCGGTGGTGTGGCCACCTCGGGCCTGGAAATGTCGCAAAACGCCGCCCGCCTGGGCTGGCCCGCCGAAGAGGTGGACGCCCGTTTGCTGCAAATCATGCAAGGCATCCACGCCGCCTGCGTGAAATACGGCAAGCGTGCCGATGGCTCCATCAGCTATATCGACGGCGCCAACATCGCCGGCTTTGTGAAGGTGGCCGATGCCATGCAAGCCCAAGGCGTGATCTGACCATCTGATCGCCTGCGCAAGCATCCATATGCAAACAGGGGCCTTGGGCCCCTGTTTTTATTTCACCGTATCCACACCGACAGGCAGATCTCAATCGTCCTCGCCGGGCACCCAAAGTGATCTGGCAGAAAGCCCTTGCTGCTCTTGTTCACGCCACAGCTGCGCCATGCGCCACGCCAGCCAGCCGCAGAGCAGCCAGCTGAACAGGCCGATGAACCAGCCTGTCACAAACGCCAGCACAAACCACAGCAGCAGCACGGTCAGCGGACCTGCCCGCCGAAGCAAGACCCAGCAGATGGGACTCAAGGCCAAGGCAACGAGGGGCGTGTAAACAAACACCGCCATATAGCCGCTGCTGCCTTCAAACCCTGAGCCGAAAAAGTCCGGTTGAAAGTAGAAGATGAAGACGGCGGAGAGTGCAGCGAGAAACACACCCAGCGCCAAGGCCAGAGCGCCACGTGACAGGGAAGAAATTGGTGGTGAAGTGGAAGAAGACATGGCGGGTGCGCCATGGTCCGAAGCTGACAGGGTCATGCGGCGGGATGGCGATCAGTAAGCGAATCCGTGAACGAATACAGGCAGTGCATCCTATCAGCGCACGACGCGGATGCAGCAAACGCCTCCCGCGCCGTGGCAAGGCTTGGATCACCGCGCCGACCACACCGACAGCAGCATGGCCGCCCCCGACAAGGTCAACAGCCCCAACACCAGTTGCCGAAAACGTGCCTCGCTGATGCCTATGTACAGCCGCGTTCCCAGCCAGGTAGGCAGCAGCATGGCGGGAGCCACCACGGCAAACAGCGGCAGCATGTCACGCGTCACCATGCCTGTGCCCAGGTACACGCCCATGGTCACCAGCAGCATGGAAAGGTTGAAGTTCTGTATCACCGCCCGCTGCACGTCCTTGGGATAGCCACGCAGCGTGCACCACAGCGTGGGCACCACTCCGGTAAACCCGCCCAGGCCCCCCATCACACCGCCGGCCAGGCCAGAGGCCGCATCTGCCCAACGCCCCCCCACGTTCAAGGCTGGCCAACGTGGCGCCAGCAGCATCAAGGGGCACCACAGCACCAGAAAACCGCCCAACAAGGCCTTGAACCACCACATATCCAGCTGCGGCAGCAGCCACACCCCCAGCGGAATGCCTGCCAAGCCACCCAGCACAAAGGGCAGCAACTGCGCCCACACAAAGCTCCGGCGCACGGTAAACGCCGCCAGCAACTGGCCCAGCAGCGCACCAAACACCGTCAACACAGCAGCCAGCTGCGGCGGCAGCACCCAGGCCCAGAAAGACATGGCCACCATGCCAAAGGCAAAACCCGACAGACCCTGCACAAAGCCCGCCACCCCGGCGCCCAGCGCCACCACCAGCCATACCGACTCCATAAAACCCTCTTTTTTCTATTCCTGCATCGCCCCACAGCACGGGGAGATGGCATGGATTCTGGCCACAAGCCATAAGTAGAAAATCGTTATTTCTTATTGATTGATATGCTTTCACTTATGAAAGAAAAATTGCTGTGACACCCTCTACAGACCTGGGCCTGGCCCGCCGCCTGGCCCAGCGCCTGAAGATGAAGCATTTGCTGCTGCTGGTGGCCATAGCCCAGCAGCGCTCGCTGACCCGTGTGGCCGAGCAAATGGCCACCAGCCAGCCCGCCGTCACCCAGGCCCTGGCCGAGCTGGAGGCCTTGTTCGGCGCACCGCTGTTCACCCGCTCCTCACGCGGCATGGCACCTACGCCCCTGGGTGAGTTGGTATTGGCCCGTGCCCAGACCCTGCTGGCCGATCTGGACCATTGGGCCTTGGACATTGCCGCCGTAGCCCAGGAGCGCGCCGCCCATTTGCAGGTGGGGGTGATTCCCTTTCTGCCCGGCCGCATGCTGGCCCAGGCCATAGACCACACACGCCTGCAAGGCCGCCGCATCACCGTGACACTGCACGAGGCCACCAGCGACCAGTTGCTGGCCCGGCTGCGCGCCCATGAGCTGGACTGTGTGATTGGCCGCAGCTCCGCCATTTTGGACATGGCGGGCCTGCGCCATACCGTGCTGTACGCGCAGACTCCCAAGCTGGTGACCCACCGCCGCCTGGCCACGCGCCTGGCCCGCCGCCCGCTGGCCTGGGCCGAATTGGCCGAGCTGGACTGGGTGCTAGGGCCACGCAACACTCCCATGCGCGAGCAGATCACCGACTTCTTTCTGCGCGCCGGTGTGGAGCCGCCCCCGCCCTATGTGGAAAGCCTGTCAGCCAAGGTGATTGGCGAGCTGGTGGCCGCTAATGAACGTGCTGTCTCCATCGTGCCGGCCGATATTGCCCAGGAGCTGGTGCGCATTGCCGGTGTGGCCATCGCCCCGCATGCCTTCGACTGGCAACTGCCTCCGATCACGCTGTTCCAGCGCAAGGCCGGTGCACAGTACGCAGAGCTGCAGCGCTTTGTGCAAGCCCTACAGCAGGTCTGCGCCAGCCTGTTCCCCCCCGACCCTTGAGCCCGCTCTGCTTTGCCGCCACGCCCTGCATCTGCACGGGGCTTGGCCTAGCATGACGCCCCTTGCCGCCGCAGCCCTGGCTGTGCGCGGCCTCGCGTGCCGGCATGGCAGCCTTGCGCAGCCATGGTTTCCGGTACTGTCTCTGACCGCTTTTTTGGCTTCTTCCGTGACCCTGCGCTCTTTCTCCATGCCGGCCACAGCCTGCCTGGCCGCCCTGTCTTTTTCCGCCCTGGCCCATGATGGAGGCCTGCAGATTTATGGCCGCATCAACACCTCGGTGGAGCGCAGCACCGAAAACCACAGCAGCACCAGCGGTGTGCGCAACAACGAATCGTTTTTCGGCTTTCGCGGCAGCGAAGACCTGGGCGGCGGGCTCAAGGCCGGCTTCATCCTGGAAAGTGGCTTCGAGTCCGACACCGGCGCCAACACCGAAAGCAGCTTTTTCAACCGCAAGAGCGAGGTCTATCTGGCCGGTGAATTCGGCATGCTGCGCATGGGCCGCATCATCAGCGAGGCCTATTACGCCACGGCAGACATCGTCAACGCGCACAACTTCGACACCGGCACCTCGGCCGACGCGCTCTATGCCTTTGTCTCCAACGGCGCCAACCACCTCTCCTACCGCGCGCCCACCTGGAACAATCTCACGGTTGAAGTCGGCACCAGCCTGCATGAAAAAACCGCCGAGCCCGCCAAGAACGCCTGGGACCTGGCCGCCAACTACGAGCGTGGCGACTGGTCATTCGGCCTGGGCTATGGCGACTGGGGCCCTGCCCGCCAGGCCACGCTGCGCGCCACCTATGTGCTGAACGACAGCTGGACCTTCTCGGCCTACCACCAGTACAGCCGGGGCTGGGACCATGCCAACTACGCGGTCGATGCCAGCCAGGGCGGCCGCCACACCACGCGCCTGGCCAGCATCTACACCCAGGGCGCCAACGAGTACCACGTCAACGTGGGCTATGCCGGCAAAGCCGGCGGCCAAGCCGATACCCAGGCCCTGCAATGGACCCTGGCCTACAACCACAACTTCAGCAAACTGACCAAGGTGTATGCGCTGTTCACCCGCATCCACAACCGCGACCAGGCCAGCTATGGCACGGGTGTGCAAGGCGGCGATCTGCGCTCATTTGGCGTGGGCATTCGCCAGTATTTTTGAGAACGTGGTCAAAGCCCTGCCATTGCACAAAAACAAGGAGCCCCTGGCTCCTTGTTTTGAATTTGCTTCTTATTCAATAGCTTCAAGCGCCCTCTGCACGCGCATCAAAGGCCTTTTTCACCTGATTTTTGGCTTCCAATTTCCGGCGCAGGACTACAGCGTGCTTTCCGTTTTTTCGTAACATCTACGGGCATGAAACGAATCCCACGCCTGCTGCGGGCAAGCATGCTTGCAGCGCTGCTCCCTCTGACGGCCCAGGCTGCGCCCCCCAGCGCTGCGAGCCATCAGGAAATCGAGCATTTGATTGTCCACCTCCGCAACTCGGGCTGTGAATTCCAGCGCAATGGCAGCTGGTTCGACAGCAAGCAGGCGGCCGACCATTTGCGCAAGAAATACGACTATCTGCTGCGCAAAGACCTGGTAGCCACAACGGAGGACTTCATCACCCGCGCCGGCACCGAAAGCAGCATGAGCAACAAGCCCTATCAGGTGCGCTGCGCCGACCAGCTGGCCCAACCCAGCGCAGTCTGGCTACAGACCGAGCTCAAACGCTACCGCTCCAGCACCAGTACCAGCACTAGCAAATAAAACCGCTTATGCAGTGCAACGCCGCACTGCCGCATCGCACCAGCGCTGCGCCACCGCAGGCGACGTGGTGCACACCGCTTCATGCGTGACCGTGGTGACGGCTCGTTCGAGCAGCTGGATATCGGCCTCGTGCTGGCGCGCCACATGCGGGTCTTCAAAAAAGATGGCACGCTGGCAACGGCGCTCCAGCACCAGGTCGGCAATCTGGGCATCGCCACCCAAGGGGCCGCTGTGGTAGCGGTCCACCCATGGCTGGTCTGCAGGCCAGCCCTTGCTCCATGCCAGCTCGTTGAGTCTTTGCCCCGTGGTGCCCGTACCCACGCGGCGGGCAAAGCGCGACAGCAATGCAAAGTTGCGCGCTGCAAAATCCAGCATGGCCGGCTTCATGGCATCGTGGGCAATCAAGGCCACGGTCTGGCGCTCCAGATCGTGAAAACGGTCGGCGCTGCGGTCCGGCGCCAGACCGGCATGGATGCGCTCCATCTCCACCCAGTCGCGGGTACTGGCCACGGTGGACAAAAAAGGCTTGCCATGGATCACGCACTGGCGCTTGAGGGCCAGTGCTTCGGGAAAGATGGAGGAAGGGTCCACCGGATCGGTCAGGTAAATCGCGCCATCCAGCACCCGCCCCTCACCCGGCATGCCGACCACCTCGGCCACCAGCTTCATCAGGCCGCCATCGCGGCCATAGGGATAGCGCACCAAGCCTTTATAGCCCTGCAACATGGCGGCAGCGGCAATGGCGTCATAGGTACGGCCCACGGTGTGAAAGCCCAGCTTCAACTCTCGAATGCCCGGCTCACAAGCTCGCAACAGAGCAAACAAAGCCCCATCTTCGTTCTGGTGGTGCAGTCGGTTGGCGGCAAGTCCCAAAAGCATGGCGGCGCATTCCTCTCAAAAGGCTGAAGCCGCCAAGCATAGACGCAAAACACGACATGACCGAAACAAGGTGCAGAGCGGCCGAGAGTGTGACAGGCAGGACGACTGGACCCCATGGGCTATTCGGCACAGAGAGGCGCTCGTTAGCGTGGCTACCATGCACCACCCGCCACAGGCCGGGCTCTCACAAGCTATGCGCGACTTGCAGCTGTTGCTTCTCCACGCTTTGACCTCGGGCCAGCGCGCTGCAAGGGGAAAGCCCGCTGCGGTATCCTCGGCCCAGTTTTTCCTGCCTGCGAATCCCCTCCACGGTCCGGTTTGTCCGGGCCTTTTGCGTTATGGGTACAGCAGGCCTTTGTCCCCAGCCGCCTTGCCCACGCCATGACCGCCTCGCCCCCCCTGCCCTGCATCGCCATCGCCGGCCCCACCGCATCCGGCAAAACCGCTGCGGCCCTGGCACTGGCCGCCGTGCTGCAGCAGCGCGGCCTGGCAGCCGAAATCATCAGCGTGGACTCGGCCCTGGTCTACCGTGGCATGGACATTGGCACGGCCAAGCCCACGCCCGCCGAGCTGGCCGCCGTGCCCCACCACCTGATCGACATTCTCGAGCCCACGCAAAGCTATTCGGCCGCCGAGTTTGTGCGCGACACCGAACGCCTGGTGGCCGAGATCCGCGCGCGCGGCGCCGTGCCCTTGCTGGTGGGCGGCACCATGCTCTACTTCAAGGCCTTGTTTGAGGGGCTGGACGATATGCCAGCAGCCGACCCCGCCGTGCGCGCCGCGCTCGATGCCCAGGCTGCAGAAATAGGCTGGCCCGCCATGCATGCCGAACTGGCCAAGGTCGACCCCGAGGCTGCTGCCCGCCTGGCACCCGGCGACAGCCAGCGCATTCAGCGCGCGCTGGAGGTGTGGCGCGTGTCCGGCCGGCCGCTGTCCAGCTTTCACACCGCCAAAAATACCTCGGCCCCGCGCTTTGATGCCAGCTTGTTTTCGCTGGAGCCCACCGACCGCGCCTGGCTGCATGAGCGCATTGCCCAGCGCTTTGACCTCATGCTGGAACAAGGCCTGGTGGAGGAAGTGCGTACCCTGCGCGAGCGCCCGGAGCTGCACCTGGACCTGCCCAGCATGCGCTGCGTGGGCTACCGCCAGGTCTGGGAAGAGCTGGACTGGCAGGACAAGCGCGACAAGCCAGAGCTCAATCTGCACCTGGTGCGCGAAAAAGGCATTGCCGCCACACGCCAGCTGGCCAAGCGCCAGATCACCTGGCTGCGCGGCATGCCCCAGCGCCAGACCATTGACTGCCAGGCCCCAGACGCCATCGCCCAGCTGGTGATGGCCGCATGGGGCGTGGTGCAGGCCCGGCTGCCGGGCTGACACCGCACGCTATCCCTTGGATAGCTATTGCTGCAGATACCGCCTGCATTTCACAGAGGAATCCATCAAAAACCATTGCCGTCTTGGTGAAGGCAGCTATGGTTTTTTCACGCCATTGCGGACCCGGCTACCGCCTGGACTGCCTGCCCCTCCACCGCATCGGCCACGCTCCAGGCCGCATAGGCCTGCGGCGGCAGACCTGCCAGATCGGCACGCTGCAACAGCGCACGCACGCCATCCTTGCAGCGTGCCAGCCGCAGCACCACGCCCCAGGCTTGCATCTGCACGGCAAAACTGGCCAGGGCCTCCAGGCTGCTGCCATCCAGGTCAGACGACTCCTCCAGGCTCAGCACCAGGGTCTGCACACCGGCGCTGCGCCCTGCTTGCACCCGGCTGCCTATGGCGGCCAGCACGGGCTCGACATTGCCAAAGAACAGCGGTGCTTCGGGCCTGGCAATCAGCAGACCGGCCTGGGTCTGGGCCTCGGGGTGCAGCGCGGCATCGACAAAATCATGGCTCTGGGGCAGCCGCCCCAGCCAGCTCACACGCGGCTGGGCAAAGCGCTTGAGCAGCATGGCAATGCTGACCGCAATCGCCACCAGCAGGCCATCGAGCACGCCAAACAGCAGCACGGCTGCCAAGGCCGCCAACACCACCAGGCGGTCGCGCTTCCAGGCGAAATAGGGCTTGAGCGCGGCTGGGCTCAGGCTGTGGCCCACGGCATGCATGACCACAGCGGCCAGCAGCGGCTCGGGAATGCGCTCCATCCAGGCCAGCAGTTGCCAGACCAGCAAGCCTATGGTGGCGCAGGCAATCAGGCCCGCAGCCTTGCTGCGCGCGCCTGCCACCTCGTTGGCGGAGCTGGCCGAGTACCCTGCCCCCACGGGCAGGCCCTGAAATAGCGCCGACAAGGTGTTGGCCGCGCCCAGCGCCAGCAGATCGCGGTTGGGCGATACCGCATCGCCATGGCGCAAGGCCAGGCTGCTGATGGAGCTGTATGACTCGGCATACAAAATCAAGGCCAGGGCCATGGCCAGCTGGCCCACGCGCAGCCACTCCACCATGGCCAGCGTCGGCAGCTCGGGGCGTATGCTGCCCAGCGCCATGGAGCCCACACTGGCAATGCCCCAGGTCTGCCCATAGCCCAGGCTTTGGAAGGCAATGCCAGCCGCAATCACCAGCAAAGCGCCGGGCACGGCCTTGAAGCGCCCCAGCAGGCGCAGCGCCAGCAAGCCCGCCAGCAGCATGACAAGACCTGGCATATGCCAGGCCCGCCATTGGCTGAACAGCTCCCAGCCGTAACGCAGAAAATCGCTGTGCGCCGGCTGCACGCCCACGGCCACGGGCAGCTGCTTGAGCACAATGGTCAGCGCCAGCCCCAGCGCAAAACCGCGCAGCACGGGCTTGGCAATGAACTGCGACACCGCGCCCAGTTTGGCCAGAGCGGCCAGGAAAAAAAATCACCCCTGCCATCAACACCATGGCCAGGCCCATGGCGTGCTGCTGCGCCCCGCTCACATGCAGGATCGAAGCCGTGGCCGCCGCCAGCACCGCCGCCGACGAAGAGGTCGACGAGACAATGGCAAAGCGGCTGCTGCCCAGCAAGCCATAGGCCAGCAGGCCGGCAAACAAGGCCACGACACCGGCCTGGGGCGGCACACCGGCAATGCCGGCATAGGCCACGGCTTCGGGCAGCAGCAGGCCGGCGATGGACAGGCCTGCCACCCAGTCCGCCCCCCGAGGCAGTGATGGCATTCGCATTGTTTTCTCCATGGTGTATGAAGCCTTACGGCTTCAGCTCGCAGCCCGTTTTAAGGCGGCCATACAGCGCTTCATGCTTTGTTGCTGGCCCTTGCCGTATCTCGATACTGTCTACGGGCCAGCGTCGCGCCTGCAGCGCTGTCTGGCCGTTGGGCTTGTGCATTCGCGCCCGCTATGCTGCACAGGCCCGCTCCAGCGGGCAGATCTGCGCTTGTATCAAGGGAGCTGTTGAACCCCAGCCCATCCTGGCAAGAAGCGCGCTTGCGGGCCGCGCGCCAGAGCCACGGCTGCCACCACGGCCGATTCGGGCAGGCCTTGGCCGCCCTGGCTGCTCAAGCTTTTTTTGTCGAAATGCGGGCGGAAGAAATCGGCCCACAAAAACTCCACAAACGGGGCAGCGTCCTTGGCATAGCCGCCGGCCTTGCGCACCTCGCCGGCCAGGCTACGGTAGGGGTCGTCCTTGAGTTGCTCCAGGCGTTTGGGAATGGCATCGAACTCCTGGCGCTGGCCTTTTTCGTCATAGGGGTGAGCCCATTGATGGAACTCCATCAGCCGCCAGAACATGTCCGGCTCCACTGCGCTGTAATCGGCCAGTTGCATGACCCAGACCTGGTCCACGCTTTCTTGCGTCAGCGCCTGGCCCAGGTGATGGTGGTCCACAATGAAAAAACGCCCACGCGGCCCGCGCACTGCCGGAAACCAGTGGCTGCGCAGCAGCTTGTCCCGGGCCTTGGATTTGAGCTGTGCCCACTGGGCCCGTTTGACGGCGACCTCTGCAGCCCCCACCGTCATTTGCGTGGGCCGCAAATCGGCCAGTGCCACCTGTTCCATATGTTGTTGAGCGGGCATTGCAACTCCTGTGACAAGCAATGCCCCATTGTCTGCCAAGCCCTGGTTGCGGCCTGTCGGCCATCGCCGGCTATGCCATGGCCCTGTGCTGCCCGGCCTCTTTAAGAACGTGTTCAAAGAATGTTCAGCCCGGCTTGCGCACCGAATAGCTTTTGCTCTCGAAAGCCACTTCCACCACGCCACGGCGCTGGTTCACCGCCAGCGTCATGGCAAAAAACAGATTGCACAGCAGATTGCAGGCGCGCGGCAGCACGGCGGGTACCTCGCGGCCTTCTTGCTCCACACGCACCATGCAGCGAATGGCTTTTTTGGCGGTAGAACGGCATTGGTGCAGCTGTGGCACGGGCGCGCTGCCGCGTGGCAGCACAAAGGCATGCAGGCGCTCGCCGGCTTGTGCGCGGTAGTAGCCCAGCCGGTCTTTCAACCAATCCAGATCGCTTTCCTCCACCGCCAGCTTGCCGCGAATCGAACCATTGATATGAAAGGCCAGTGGTTGCAGCCGGTCCAGATCGGCCTGCAGGTCGGCGTATTCAGGCGGTGTGGCATCCAGTGCGCTGCCGATCAGGGCACAGAGCTCGTCGGTGCTGACCTCAAAATCGCACAGGTAGGAAGTCTCGCAAATAAAGGGATAGCACACCTCGTCGAGGATACGGCTGGGTTTCATTCGATGTCTTTCCCCATCATGGGCATGGCAGTCCTGGCCTGGGGCGCCTGCAGGCAGCGTGCCAGCACGGCCGTGGCCACATCCAGGCGAGGCCCGGACCGGGTCACGGCACGGCTTTCGGCTGCACTCAGATGGCAGACCTGGCCAGTGCGCACAGCGCGCAGCTTGGCCCAGCCCGGGCGTCGCGCCAGCTCTCTGGCCGTGGCGCCATGGGTCTGGATGATCAGGTCCGGATCTGCCTTGAGCACAAATTCCGGCGCCATGCGGGGAAACGGTCTGTCGCTGACGGGCACGATGTTCTGTGCCCCCAGCAGCTCCAGCAACTGCCCCATGAAGGAGCCCGGCGCTGCGGCAAACAAAGCCGCATCCACCTCCAGGTACACACGCGGCGCTGGCCGCCCTTGCCGCTCCTGCAGACTGCGCTGCACCACTTGTGCCATGCGCTGCTGCAGCAACTCCCACAGCGCTTCGCCCCGCTGCTGCTGCAACACCTCATCCACCTTCAGCAGCATGGCCCTGACCTCGGGCAAGGTCGTGGCATCGGCCACCACCACGCGCAGGCCTGCGGCCTCCAGCCGCCGCTGTACCGGGGGCACCTGTCCCATGAACACCACATCAGGGCGCAGCTGGACGATGCGCTCTATATCCGGACTCCATGTACGCCCCAGTTGAGGCAGATGGCGCACGGCCGGTGGGTCTTCGGAAAACACGTCCACCCCCACCAGGCGCCCGCAGGCACCCAGGGCGCACACGGCCTCGGTCAACGAGGGCAGCAAGGAGACGATGCGCTGTGGTGGTGAAAGCGGTGTAGAAGCAGGGAGTGGATCGGCCATGGCCAATCCGGCCAGCCCACACAGGCCGGCCGCAGCGAAGTGGCGCAGGCGCTGCAGGCTGCGTGCTAGTGAGGTGTCCACTTGAGGCTAACGAAGAAGGTACGTCCCGCGCTGGCATAGCCCTTGCTAGGCGCATAGTCCTTGTCTGCCACATTGTTCAGCCGTGCCAGCAAACGCCAGTCCCGGCCCAATGCACGTTCGGCATACAGGTTCAGCAGACCGTAACCAGGCAGCTGCTGCGTGTTGTCGACATCGGCCTGACGCTGGCTGTACAGCTGTGCTTCGCTGCCCAGGGTCCAACCAGCCAACTGCGTATCGGCATAGAGCTTGAGCATGCGCTTGGAACGGTATGGCAGCAACTTGTCGTTCTCCAGATTTTTGGGCTGCATGAAGTCCAGCGAGCCGCCCATATTCCAACCCGCCACCTGGGTCGATCCGGACAGGGTCAGGCCCGTCAGTTCCACCTTTTCCCAGTTGCGATAGCAATAGCAAGGCGTGGCACTGGTCCAGTCATAGGTGATCTGGTCCCGGATCTTGTTGCGGTAGACCACGGCCGACAACTTGTTCTGGCCTTGTTCGAAATGCAGTCCGGTTTCGATGTTCCGGCTGCTTTCTGGACGCAGATCAGGCGAAGACTGACCGGTGAAGCGCTCATACAGCGTGGGCGTCCGGAAGGCAGTTCCTGCCGAAGCCACCCAACGCAGGCTGTCGTTGATCTGCAGTCCATAGCCCACGCCCCCGGTGGTCTTGCTCTTTTGGTCACGCACATCATCGTGGCGCATATGGGCATTGAAACTGTGTGCTCCCGTTTGCCAACCCCAACCCAAGGCGATGGCATTTTGCACGCGCTTGCTGTCGGTATTTTTGGTAAAGGCATAGTCCGTTTTGAGGCGGTCTTCCGTGCGTTCATAGTCCACGTTAAAGCGGTGCTCGCCCAGCGTCCAGATGTTCTGCCACAGCAGGCCCGCGCTGCGGCCTTCTGCTGACTCGGGACTGAGCGTGTGGCGATCCGTGTCCATATCGGTGTGCGAGAGCTGCACCACACTGCGATAGCTGCCTGTCCATTGCGCTGCCCACTTCACGCTGGCCGTGGTGGTCTTCACGATGTCGAAATCATCAAACGGCGCGGGACTTTGATCGTATTGGGCCTTGAGACGGTTGTAGCGCAGGCTACCGTCCAGGGTGTGGATGCCGGTCTTATAGCCCAGGTTCAGCCCTAGCGAACTATTGGAGTAGCCATCTTTATCAGGGTTAGGAGACCATTGATTGCCCGGGTACACATCCCAGCCATCGCTGCGCTCATCCGCCAGATTCAGTGCATAAGTCAGGCCATTCACCCCGCCAGAAATACCGGCCGCCGCCTTGCTGGTCTTGTGCGTGCCGTAACCGACTTCTACATAAGGCTGGGGTGCACCTTCCTTGCCCTTACGGGTGAAAATTTGAATCACGCCCCCCATGGCTTCCGAGCCGTAAATCGCCGCAGCGGGGCCGCGCAGCACTTCAATGCGCTCAATCTGCGCCAGCGGCAAAGTTGCCCACACAGCGCCGCCCTGCATTTCCTGCGTGCCAAATCGCACACCATCCACAAACACCACGGCATGCTGGTTGCTCATGCCGCGCAGATACACGCTGGTGGCTTGCCCTGGCCCACCATTGCGGGTGATTTGTACGCCTGGAACCCGTGCCAGCACATCAGCCACACCGACAGCGCCAGAGCGTTCAATCTCTGTGCTGTCGATTACGGTCATATCGGCCGTCACGCTTTCCAATGATTGGGGCATGCGTGCCGCCGTCACCACCGTGGTGGACATGGAAGCGCTCTGCGCCGCAGCAGCGGCACTGCACAGCGCCATGACGGCGCCGGCAGCGGCGGCCAAAGGAAAGCGCACAGTGGCGCGCAGGCCTTCCGTGGGGGATTGCTTGGAGTTTTGCATCAATGAACCAAAGGTTGGCACCGGCGTCCCCGCCCGTGCAGCTTGCACCACCAGCCGCCTGCGTCGCAGGCACTGGACCTTTTGGCCGGTATCCAGACTGGCGCACCCGCTGCCTCGACCTTCCCAGAGTGCAAAGACTCCAGTGGTTGCGAAAAGAAACAGGGTGGTCTTGCGACCTGTGCGCTCACTGTTGCGGGGGCAGTACATGCTGTGCAAGCTGCAAGGCCTGCATCCATGTTTCCCGTTTAACCGCGACACCAGAGCAGCGTCGCAAGCACCAAAGCTGGGCATTTTAGGGGCGCAGGTTGCGCATGGGTGAATGGTCTTTGTGCAGGAGTGTGGAGTGTTGTGCGCAGCCCTATCCTGCCCAGGCCCACAGACTCCAAGCACTTGGGCCATGTGGGCGGGCTAGCTCCGCGGCTTGCCCGCAGGCAGTGCGGGCAAGGCCGATGTTGCAGGCTTGCCAAGCCCCACTGCGCGTTGCGCGCTGGGGGCCATGCTGCTTGCCGAACCCTTGCGTGCCTGCTCGCGAGCCTGGCGGCGCTGAAAGCGCAGCAGCTCCTTGTCGTTGCGGCGGATATGCAGCGACAGCCAGTCGCGCAGCACGCTCGACAGCTGGGAGGCCACGGTGATGCTGCCCGCCTGCAGTTTTTTCTCCAGGTCCCACAGCTGGTCCATAAAGTGTTTGTGACCTATCTTGTGGTTGTCCAGATCCGGGAATCCCATCTGCGCCATGATCTGCTCCTCATTGCGCAGATGCTCCTGGGTGCTCACGATCACCCGGTGCAAGATGGTCTCCACCACTGCCCGCCCCTGGCCTTCGCTGGTGGCGGTGTGCAACTCGTTCACCAGGTCCACCAGCAGGCGGTGGTCCGCGTCGATGGGGCCGCCATC
The DNA here is from genome assembly GCA_031277855.1 of Acidovorax sp. Taxonomy (GTDB): domain Bacteria; phylum Pseudomonadota; class Gammaproteobacteria; order Burkholderiales; family Burkholderiaceae_C; genus Comamonas. Next base: position 126,739 of record JAITLO010000032.1, read on the forward strand.
GATCACCATGTCATCGGCCCATGCGAAATACGCCATGTCTCAGGCCTCCAGCGCCGGCAAGGCCTGGTGTGCTGCCAGCGCAGGTCTGCCATGGGTCAGCGTTGCAGCCACGCCCTTGAACACGCTGACGGCCTGTACCAGCGACTGCGCCTGGGCCTCCAGCGACTGCGCGGCCGCGGCAGATTCTTCCACCAGCGCGGCATTGGACTGGGTGACCTGGTCCATCTGCATCATGGCCTGGTTGATCTGCTCAATGCCATGGGTCTGGTCTTCGCTGGCCTCGCTGATCTCATTCATGATGTCGGCCACGCGGCGCACGCTGACCACGATCTCGTCCATGGTGCTGCCGGCTCTTTCCACCAGCGTGCAGCCGTCGCTGACGTTGTGGACCGACTCGTCGATCAGGCCCTTGATTTCCTTGGCGGCTTCGGCGGAGCGGCCGGCCAGGGAGCGCACCTCGGAGGCCACCACGGCAAAGCCCCGACCTTGCTCGCCTGCGCGAGCCGCTTCTACGGCCGCATTCAGCGCCAGGATATTGGTCTGGAAGGCGATGCCGTCAATGATGCCGATGATGTCGGCAATCTTGCGCGACGAGGTGTTGATGGCTTCCATGGTGTGCACCACTTCGCCCACCACCTGGCCGCCGCGCACAGCCACCTTGGAGGCGGTCTCGGCCAGCTCGGCGGCCTGGCGGCCGTTGGCAAAGTTCTGACTCACGGTGCCGGCCAGCTCCTGCATGGCGGCCGTGGTTTCTTCCAGCGCACTGGCCTGCTCTTCGGTGCGGCTGGACAGGTCCAGGTTGCCGGTGGCGATCTGCGAGGTGGCCGTGGCAATCGCATCACTGCCGTTGCGCACCTCACCCACGATGTCCGAAAGACTGTGGTTCATGGTCTGCAAGGCCATCAACAGCTGACCGGTTTCATCCTGGCTGCGCACGGTGATGCGGCTGCCCAGATCACCTGCAGCCACGGCCTGGGCCACTTGCACGGCCTCGCCTAGCGGCCGAGTGATAGCGCGGGTGATGCGCCAGGCCAGGAACAGGCCCAGCCACATGGCGGCAAAACCTATGCATGCCACCCAGAGGCGGGCGGACTGGGTGTCCTCCACGGCCTTGTGCCCGGCATCGACCACCAGCTGTTTTTCGATAGCGGCCAGGGCATCAGCGCTTTGCTGCACCAGGCCTAGCTGGACCAGGGTGGTGCCCAGCAACTCCTGGCGGGCAGCGTCGTCCTGGCCCGCGTCCAGCAGATCGTAGAAACGCTTTTGCGATTCCACATACAGGCCACGTGCGGTCTCGGCCTTCTTCAGCAGATCACGCGCCTCGGGGCGCTTGATCTGCTCGTTGAGCAGATTGAACGCAGCCACAAAGCGCTCTCGACCTTGCGTGATCTCGGTGCGCAGTGCCTGGCGCTCTGCCGGCTCGCTGACCAGTTGCTGCACCGTGCGCCGTGCATTGGCCAGGGCAATGGTGGTGAGGGTGTTGGCGGCTTCGGTCTTGACCCATTCCACATCAATGATGTCGCGCGTGGTGTGGCTCACGCTGGTCAGGCGCACCACGGACACCACCAGGATGATGAACATCAGGATATTGATGGTGAAGAAAGCCAAGCCCAGCTTGGCGCCGATACGCAGGCTGCCACCTGCGGTCAATGAGGGAAGAGGCATGAAGAAAATGGATGAAAGCAAACCAAAAACCGGCCCACTGTCTAGCAGCGCGCGTCAAATACATATTGATACACTAGGTAACAACTCATGCAATATGACCTATCGCAAGCTTTTCATAGATAGTCATTTCTTTAGGGAACTGCTGCCACAGCACATTGACAGACCCAACTCGGCCATGCATGGCACAGCCCCGCGCTGCGGCATCGGCCCAGCCTGGCTCACACCCCATGTGAGCCTGCACTACCATGCAGGCATGCAATCTTTTCTCACCTCCTCCCTCGTTTTGCGCTGGCTGCGCCGCGGCGCCCTCACCCTGGCTGCCGGCCTGTGCCTGGGCTTGGCCGCTTGCGGCGGCACCATGTCCACCAGCGATGGCAGCAGCTCGGGCAGCGGCATCACGGTGTTTGGCGATATCGACGCCAACGTTTCGCGCACCCGCTGACGGCAAGCGCCCATAAAAAAGCCCCGCCAGGCTTGCGCCTGCGGGGCATGGAAAGCTTTTGAAACTACAGCGCCGGCTTATTCGCCATGGGCTGCGATGTCGCGTTCCACCTCGGCGTGAATGGCCCGCATGCGCTGCGAAGGTGGGGCACCCAGCAGGCTGACCAGCACAATCGCCAGGCTGGACAAGGCAAAGCCCGGCACGATCTCATACAGCTTGAACCACTGGTATTGCTGCCACACCAGCACGGTGGCGGCGCCCACCACCATGCCGGCCAGCGCGCCATTGCGCGTCATGCGCGGCCACAGCAAAGAGAACAACACCAAGGGGCCAAAGGCCGCACCAAAGCCGGCCCAGGCATTGCTGACCATGCCCAGCACCTTGCTGTTCGGGTCCTGGGCAATCACGATGGCCACCACGGCCACGGCAAACACCATGGCGCGGCCAAACCAGACCAGCTCTTGTTCGCTGGCCTGCTTGCGCAAAAAGGTTTTGTAGATGTCTTGCGTCAGCGCGCTGGAGCACACCAACAGCTGGCAGGACAGCGTGCTCATCACCGCAGCCAGCACGGCGGCCAGCAAGATGCCGGCCACCCAGGGGTTGAACAGCAGCTTGGCCACTTCCAGGAACACGGTTTCTGCATTGGCGTTCACCCCCACAGCCAGATCGGGTCGGCCAGCAAAAAAGGCAATGCCGAAAAAGCCCACGGCCACGGCGCCGCCCAGGCACAGCACCATCCAGGTCATGCCAATGCGGCGGGCATTGGGAATGGTAGCCACCGACTCGGCCGCCATAAAGCGTACCAGGATATGGGGCTGGCCAAAATAACCCAGGCCCCAGGCCAGCAGCGAGACGATGGCAATCACGCCATGGCCCTGGAACATATCGAAGGCGCCGGTACGTGCCGTGGCGATGATGTCGGCACTGGCGGCTACGCCGCCATCGGCGTAGATCACCATCAGCGGCGCCAGAATCAGCGCCGTGATCATCAGCGAGGCCTGGATGGTGTCAGTCCAGCTCACTGCCAGAAAGCCGCCGATGAACACATAGGCCATGGTGGCCACAGCCCCCACCCACAGCGCGGTCTGGTAGTCCATGCCGAACATGCTCTCGAACAATCGGGCCCCGGCCACCACGCCCGAGGCGCAGTACAGCGTGAAGAACACCAGAATCACCACGGCGGTGACGATGCGCAGCAGACTGCTCTGGTCCTCAAAACGGTTGGTGAAGTAGTCGGGCAGGGTCAGGGCATTGCCCACCTTCTCGGTGTAGACGCGCAGGCGCGCCGCCACAAAACGCCAGTTCAGCCAGGCGCCTACGCACAGGCCGATGGCAATCCAGGCTTCGGACAGGCCGGACAGATAAACCGCACCGGGCAGGCCCATCAGCAGCCAGCCACTCATGTCCGAAGCACCGGCCGACAAGGCCGTCACCACCGGGCCCAGGCTGCGCCCGCCCAGGATGTAGTCGGAAAGATTGGCGGTGGCGCGATAGCCCATCCAGCCGATCAGCAGCATGGCGATCAGGTAGATGGCAAACATCACCACCGTCGGGTTGTTGGCAGTCAAAGCCATGGAATGTCCTTGTCGGGAAAAGCAGAAGGCGACAGCCGCAGAAGGGGGCCGCCCGTGCCGCCACTCATGAAAAATGAGCGCGGCATGCTTGTTGCATAAGCACTGGGGGCTGGAAAGCCCTTGGAACGTATTCAAAGCCTCTGTGCAGAAGGCGGCGATAGCGCCCTCCACTGCACAGGCGCACAGCACCGGCGAAACCGGGCATTCTAGGGCTTGCGCCCTGGGGCCCTGACGATCAGCATGCCCCGCCACGGCCCACGCTGCCATGTGAGCGCCCACCAGCGGGCACTGCATCCACCGCTGCATGCGGGCTAGCGCACGAATCTAGGTATTTACCCAGGGCCTTCCCCACAACTTTCTTGCACAACCCTGTGGAAAAGTCGTTCCCGCAGCGTGCAAAGAACATGTAAGCAATTGATTTCATTGCACCCGGCTTAGATTGCCCAGAAAGCAGGCAGCACTCCCTGGTTTGCATGCGTGACCAGCCAATTGTCGCCATCCCGCCTAGACTGCACGCCGGCGCGCCCAGCCCCCAACAAAGGCGCCGCCGTCTCGATGCTTGTTCAGGATGGAGTGTGGTGCAGATGTTGCAGGCCTTGCTGGTGCTTTTTATTTTTCAATGGCTGGGCCAAATGCTGGTCGCCGCCCTGGCCCTGCCGTTTCCCGGCGCCCTGGCCGGAACCCTGCTGCTCTTGCTGGCGCTGCTGTGGAAAAACGCCTTGCCCAGCTGGCTGGAGCAGACCGGCCACTTTCTGCTGCAGAACATGATGCTGCTCTTCATTCCCACCATTGCCGGGGTGATGCTGCACTTTGACCGCCTCTCCCGCGAGTGGCTGCCCTTTGTGGCGTCTTGCGTGCTGGGCGCCATGCTCACGCTGGCGGCCACCGCCCTGACCTTTAAATGGATGATGACGCGTGAACGCCAGCGCCATGGCAACGCCGCGGAGGACCAGGCATGAGCGAAGCCCTTTACCTCAGTCTGCAGCGCACCCTGGACAGCATGCAGCTCGGCCCCCTGCCCTGGCTGATTCTGACCATTGCCTGCTATCTGGCCGCTGTCTGGCTGTACAAGCGCAGCGGCCAGCAACCCTGGCTGATTCCCGTGTTCACCGCCGTGCCGGTGATTGTCTGTGTGCTGCTGCTCACCGGTACGCCCTACGCCAGCTACCAGCAGGGCACGGCCTGGCTCAGCCTGCTGGTGGGCCCTGCCACCGTGGCCCTGGCCCTGCCGCTGTATGCCCAGCGCGAGCGCATCCGCCGGCTGTGGCGGCCGATTGCCGTCTCGCTGACGGTGGGCTGCATCGTGGCCCTGCTGTCTGCCGTGGGCATTGCCTGGGTACTGGGCGGCTCGATGGAGAGCATTGTGTCGCTGGCACCCAAGTCGGCCACCATTCCCATTGCCCTGCCACTGGCCGAACGCTTTGGCGGACTGCCCTCGCTGGCCGCAGTGGCCGTGGCCATCACCGGCATTGCCGGCACCATCGTCGCGCCCTGGCTGCTGCGCCGCCTGCACTGCACCGACCCGGCCGTGGAAGGTTTCGCCCTGGGCCTGACGGCCCACGCCATAGGCACGGCCCGCAGCATTCAAATCCATCCCACGGCAGGCGCCTTTTCGGCCCTGGCCATGGGGCTCAACGGCGTAGCCACCGCCGTCGCCATGCCGCTGCTGATGGCTTTGCTGTAGTTTTCTGGATGTGGGCTGGTGGCCCGTGCGGGCACGCCCATACAGCGCTTCATGCTTTGTTGCTCGCCCTTGCCGTGCGAAAGCACTGTCTGCGGGCGAGGCGTCGCGCCTGAAGCGCTGTCTGGGCGTTGTGGGGTTGAGTTCAAGCGCAGGCGGTACTGCGTAGGCCCGCTCCGGCCAGCCATCGTCAGCCGCGTCGCTCCCATAACGGGAGCTACCTACGCTTATCTACTCCGCGTTACAGCCTATTTTGGCTGGTTGGACTTAGCGCCGCGCCGCCAACCCCAGACGGCGCCCAGGATGACGGCCATGCCCAGCCATTGCGCAGGCGCGGGCCGGACGCCAAACCATAGCAAGTCCACCAGCAAGGCCATGGCGGGGTAGATGAAAGACAGGCCCGCAATGGCCTGGGCCGGCAGGCGCTGAAAGGCGGCATACATCAGCGTGTACATACAGGCCGTGTGCACCAGGCCCAGCACCAGCACCGCCGTCCAGGCCCTGGCGGTGAAGTCGGCCGTGCCACCTTCCAGCCATGCCGGCCCGGCCAGCAGCAATCCACCTACGGCCATTTGCAGCATGGCGATCTGGGCAGCGGGAATGCGCTGCAAGCGCTGGGTGAGCAAGGTGGCCACGGCATACAGGCTGGCTGCCAGCAGCGCCAGGACCACACCGGGCCAGGAGGTGGTGGCTGCCAGGCCACCATCAAAGCCGCTGCTCAGCGCCACGCCCACCAAGGCCAGAACCAACCAGGGCAGGCGACGCAGCGGCAAGGCCTGGCCCTGAAAGAGGGCCACCAGCACCAGCAGCAAAAACGGCTGAACGTGATAGACCACGGTGGCCACGGCAATGCTGCTGTAGTGGTAGGCGCTGAACAAGGCCAGCCAGTTGCCCACCAGGGCCGCACCGCCCAGCACAATCCAGCCCCATTCGCGGCGTGTGGGCGCCACCCATTGGCGTGAGCACAGCAGCCAGGCTGCCAGGCCCAAGCCGCCCAACAGACAACGCAGCCACACCACCAGCAGCACGGGCAGCCCGCTCTCCACCACCAGCAGGCCTATGGTGCCCGACAGCGCCATGGCCAGCACCATGCGCCAGGTTCCGCCCTGGGGAACAGATGCTGCAGCGGCGATAGGGAGGCTGGATGGGGAATGGTTGGCGCCGGGGTTGGCAGCATCATGGGAATGCAATGTTTTCATGGCACAAGCGTCTCGCATTGCTTGAAAATCATCAATCTGCCAGCATTCAAATTACTATTGCACTCCATTCAACAGTCAACGGATATATGCGCAACGAATATGCCCTGGTGCCCGAGATGCTGGTGTTTGCCACCGTGGTGGAGCTGCGCGGCTTTGCCGCTGCCGCACGCCAGCTGGAGCTGACCACCTCGGCCGTCAGCCGCAGCGTGGGCCGGCTGGAGGCCCACTGGGGCGCCAGGCTGCTGCACCGCACCACCCGCTCCGTGTCGCTGACCGAATTGGGGGCCGAGGTTTATGCCGGCTGCGCCCAGATGGCCCAGCTGGCGCGCGAAATCCATGCCACGGCCGGCCACTATGGCGACACCCCGCGCGGCAAGGTGCGGATGACGGCGCCCGAGGTGTTTGGTGAAATCTGGCTGGCGCCGCAGCTGCCTGCCTTTCGTGCACGCTGGCCGGAGGTGGAGGTAGCCGTGCAGCTGACGGACCGCATGCAGGACCTGACCGAAGAAGGGCTGGACCTGGCCATACGCCTGACCATGCCGGCGCAGTTGCCGCCCGGCATGGTGGCCCGCGCCCTGTGCCAGGTGCGCTATATCGCCGTGGCCTCACCCGCATGGCTGGCACAGTTGGCCGCACCTTTGACGCACCCCGGTGACTTGGCCAACCAGCCCTGCATCACCCTGGGCTATGGAGAATTTCAAAACCAGCTGCGCTGGGAGCCGCAGGAGGTGGCCGGGCAGCCCATGCCGCAATCCCCACAGGCACAGCAAGCCCCCCAGGATGTGCGCGTGCACGCCCCGCTGTCCATCACCAACAGCGTCGGCATTCTGGCCCTGGCCCAGCAACACCAGGGCGTGGGCATTGTGGCCGACTTTGCCGCACGCAACGCACTGGCCCAAGGCCTGCTGGTGCAGCTGTTTCCCGGCTGGCAACTGGCCGGCGCCTATGCCCCGCGCACGGCCTATGCGCTTTACCCGCCCACACGCCATTTACCGCTCAAGGTCAGGGCACTCATAGACCACCTGACAGGTTCACAAATCTGAGCACCCATGCCGCATCTCGATCGCCCAACGCCGTAGTTCTCCCCAATTCACCGCCACAAGCTTGTGGACAAGCGCAGACAGGCTCAGGGATAAGTAACTTAAGCCTTTGTCAGGGCACAGCTTTCTCTTGACTGATTATTTTTTAAGCAAACCCAAGCCAAACGTCTCGTTTAGGGCAATTCATGCTCCCTGAGTGTCCCATTTCTGGCTTGAAAACAGAGTTTTCCCACATCCATGGGACAACTGTCTTGGTTTTCCCCAGTTACCCCCATTCCTCGGAGACAAGCTTGTGGATAATCACAAATAGCCACCGGGATAACTGGCTTAAGTGATTGTCAGCATTCATTAAAACATGATGCGCTCAATTTTTAGGCACTCTCGCCTGCATGGCCCGGCTTACGCCCGGTTTCGGCCCGCTTCAGCAGCCACTGGCTAAACACGCGCAGCGCCGCTGCAGGCTGGGCGCCTTCGGCCAAGGCGGGCGTGACCAGGTAATAGGCCCGGTTGCCGCGCAGCGGGCGGTCGCAGGCGATGACCAAGTCGCCCCGCGCCAGCTCCTGCTCAATCAGCATGGGCGGCATCAGCGCCACACCCAGGCCCTGGCTGGCGGCCACGGCCAGCATGGAAAACAGCTCCAGCCGCGTGCCATCCAGGGCGCGTGGTGCGGAGACCTCCATGGCATCAAACCACTGCTGCCAGCCATAGGGCCGCGTGCTTTGCTGCAACAGCGGCATGCCGGCAATCACGGCCGGACTCACGGGCTGCCAGGCCCGGCCCGGGCCGCGCTCCTGGGCCGTAGCCAGCAGTTGGGGGCTGCACACGGGCAGGGTTTCCTCATCCATCAACCACTGGGCCTGCACGCCGGGCCAGTGCGCCACCTGCTCGGGCGTGCCGGCGTACAACGCGGCGTCAAAGCCTGTATCGGCAAACAAAAATGGCCGGGTCTGCACATCAATGTGCACGCGGATATCAGGGTGGGCTTGCAGCAGCTTGGGCAGGCGCGGCAATAGCCAGCGTGTGGCAAACGTGGGCACGGCCGCCAGGTTGATGGTGCCGCCCTCGCCCTGGTGGGCCATCAAATCCAGGGTGTCGCGCTCCAGGCCCTGCAGCCAGCGTGCCACCTGCAGGGCGTACTGGCGACCAGCCTCGGTCAACAGCACACCATGGCGGGTGCGCTTGAACAGCGGCAGGCCCACAAAGTCTTCCAGCGCAATGATCTGGCGCGAGACGGCGCTTTGCGTCAGCGCCAGCTCTTGTGCGGCCTTGGTATAGCTCTCATGGCGAGCAGCGGATTCAAAACAGGCCAGAGCCTGGGTGGAGGGAATGGCACGACGCATGCAAAACCTTCATGCAACAAAGCAGATGACGCCGTGTATTAGGCCATATCTTGCGTACTTTCCACATCCATAAATGCGTTTTACTCATACATGGATGCAATCAAATCGTTTGCCGCCATGGTGTGTGCACCCTACTATCCGTTTCCATCAGCTGTCATCGGCAATGGCTGCCGGCGACAACTACCGCTTCCCCCCACCTTCACGGACTCAAGGAGATAGAACATGGCCAACTTCCAATGGGACGATCCCTTCCACCTGGACGAGCAGCTGACCGAAGACGAGCGCATGATCCGCGACGCGGCACGCAGCTACTGCCAGGACAAGCTCATGCCCCGCGTGCAGTCCATGTTCCGCAACGAGTCCGTGGACACCTCCATCTTCCGTGAGATGGGCGAGCTGGGCCTGCTGGGCCCCACCATTCCCACCGAGTACGGCGGCGCTGGCCTGAACTATGTGAGCTACGGCCTGGTGGCCCGCGAGATCGAGCGCGTGGACAGCGGTTACCGCTCCATGGCCTCGGTGCAGTCCTCCCTGGTGATGGTGCCCATCAACGAATTCGGCACCGAAGCGCAAAAGCAGAAATACCTGCCCAAGCTGGCCAGCGGCGAGTTCATCGGCTGCTTTGGCCTGACCGAGCCCGACCACGGCTCCGACCCCGGCTCCATGGCCACCCGCGCCTACAAGGTTGACGGCGGCTACAAGCTCAAGGGCAGCAAGATGTGGATCACCAACAGCCCGGTGGCGGACGTGTTCGTGGTCTGGGCCAAGGAAGTGTCCGAAGGCGGCGCCGTGGGCCAGATTCGCGGCTTTATCCTGGACAAGGGCATGAAGGGCCTGTCGGCCCCCGCCATCCACGGCAAGGTGGGCCTGCGCGCCTCCATCACCGGTGAAATCGTCATGGATGATGTCTTCGTGCCCGAAGAAAACGCCTTCCCCGAGATCCGTGGCTTGAAGGGCCCGTTCACCTGCCTGAACAGCGCCCGCTTCGGCATTGCCTGGGGCGCCATGGGTGCTGCCGAGTTCTGCTGGCACACCGCCCGCCAGTACACGCTGGACCGCAAGCAGTTTGGCCGCCCCCTGGCCGCCAACCAGCTGATCCAGAAAAAGCTGGCCGATATGCAGACCGAAATCACCCTGGGCCTGCAAGCCGCTCTGCGCGTGGGCCGCATGAAGGACGAGCACCAGAACGTGGTGGAAATCACCTCGCTGATCAAGCGCAACAACTGCGGCAAGTCGCTGGACATTGCCCGCCTGGCACGCGACATGATGGGCGGCAACGGCATCTCCGACGAGTTCGGCGTGGCCCGCCACCTGGTGAACCTGGAAGTGGTGAACACCTATGAAGGCACGCACGATGTGCATGCGCTGATCCTTGGCCGCGCACAAACCGGCATCGCAGCTTTTTCTAACTGAGGTCGCGGCGCATACAAGCCCTGATACGTCGTTGTGGAGCCTGGTCGTAGCGCTGCTACTGCCTGCGGCTCCACGCCTCGTCTCAGAACTTGTCTGCTCCGCTGAAGCAGCGGTCTTGTTGCCCCAGCGAAAGGGGTACTGCCAAACGGCCGCTGTTTTTGATAGCTGTCTCTGCACTATTTGCTTGGGTTTTGGGTACTTTTCTATTTAGAACCCAAGCACATAGCGCACAAGCCGCTTCTATTTTTTGAGCGCTCTGGCGCTGCTTTCTCTTTCGGATGGATTGGATATGAACGCCTCCGTAGCAACTCCCCAAGGCGCGCTGGCTGGCATCAAGGTGCTGGACCTGTCCCGCGTGCTGGCCGGGCCCTGGGCCACGCAGATGCTGGCCGATCTGGGCGCCGATGTGATCAAGGTCGAACGCCCGGTGGCGGGCGACGATACGCGCCATTGGGGCCCTCCGTTTTTGAAGGATGCAGCCGGCAACGACACGCGCGAGGCCAGCTATTTCACGGCCTGCAACCGCAACAAGCGCAGCATCACCGTGGACATGGCCCACCCCGAGGGCCAGGCCCTGCTGCGCCGCATGGCAGCCGAGGCCGATGTGGTGGTGGAGAACTTCAAGGTCGGGGGTCTGGCGCAATACGGCCTGGACTACGACAGCCTCAAGGCCTTGAACCCCAGGCTGATCTACTGCTCCATCACCGGCTTTGGCCAGGACGGCCCCTATGCCGAGCGCGCAGGCTACGACCTGATGGTGCAAGCCATGTGCGGGCTGATGAGCATCACCGGCCATGCCGATGGCGAACCCGGCGGCGGCCCCTTGAAGGTGGGCGTGGCCGTGATCGATGTGTTCACCGGCCTGTATGCCAGCAACGCAATCCTTGCCGCACTCAATGCCCGCGACAACGCGCGCTGCGGCACGGGCCAGGGCCAGTACATCGACATGGCGCTGCTGGATGTGGGCATGGCCGTGCTGGCCAACCAGGCCGCAGGCTATCTGGCCACCGACAAGGCCCCGGGCCGGGCTGGCAACATCCACCCCAGTCTGGCGCCCTACCAGGACTTCAAGACCAGCGATGGCAATGTGCTGCTGGCCATTGGCAACGACGGCCAGTTCGCCCGCTTTTGCGCCGCTGTGGGCCAGCCTGCCTGGGCGCAAGATGCGCGCTTTGCCACCAACACCGCACGCGTGCAAAACCGCAGCGCGCTGCTGGCGCTGATGGTGCCACTGATGCAAACCCGCGGCACCCAGGACTGGATTGCGCTGTTCGAAGACAAGGCCGTGCCCTGCGGCCCCATCAACACCGTGGCCCAGGCCTTTGACGACCCCCAGGTCCGGGCCCGTGGCATTCGCATGGAGCTCGCCTGCGACAGCGCACAGACCAACGCCGAAACAGGCAGCAAGCAGGCCACAGTCGCCAAGATAGCCACCGTGGCCAACCCCATGCGCCTGTCTGCCACCCCCGTGAGCTACCGCCACGCCCCACCCACCCTGGGCCAGCACACCGATGCGGTGCTGGCCGAATTAGGGCTGGACCAGGCGCAGATCGCCGCACTCAGGGCCCAAAACGCCATCTAAGCGGACTGATCCTGGCCCATGTCGCGGTGAATGCCATTCACCACAGCGGCATGAAAACCTGATTTCAAAGACCTTCGCAGCATATTCATGCGCGAGGGTTTTACGCATTATCAAGATAATCAAAAATTCACATGTAACAAGGGAAAACACCGAATAAAAAACGATTTTCCAGGCTGGCGAATATAAAGCGCTGCACCTAATATCCGTGGCGTTTGATCAAAACACAAAATGGAGATGACAACATGATTCGTCGCAGCCTGCTCGCACTGGGCATCCTCGCCGCCTTCGGCACCGCAGCACAAGCCCAAAACTACCCCACCAAGCCCATCAAGCTCCTGGTGCCCTTTGCCGCCGGCGGCACCACCGACCTGGTGGCCCGCGTGATTGCCGACCCCCTGGGCCGTGAACTGGGCCAGCCCGTGATCGTGGAAAACCGGGGCGGTGGCGGTGGCGCCATTGGCGCAGCCGAAACCGCTCGCGCACCGGCCGATGGCTACAACCTGGGCATTGCCACCGTGTCCACCACGGCCACCAACCCGGCCATCAACCCCAAGATCCCTTACAACGTGTTCACCGATTTCACGCCCATCGTGAACATCGCCGCCACGCCCAATGTGATTGCCGCCAACCCCAAGTTTGTCGGCAAGGACTACAAGGCCTTCCTGGAAGAGGTCAAAAAGAACCCCAACAAGTACTCCTACGGCACGCCCGGCACCGGCTCCATCGGCCACCTGATGATGGAAATGTTCATGCTGGACACCGGCACCCAGATGCTGCACGTGCCCTACCGCGGCTCGGGCCCGGCCATCAACGACGCCGTGGCCGGCCAGATCCCGCTGCTGTTCGACAACTTCCCCTCCACATTGCCCTTTGTGAAGGACAAGCGCCTGGTGGCCCTGGTGGTGGCAGCACCCCAGCGCCTGGCTGTGCTGCCCGATGTGCCCACACTGGCCGAAGTCGGCCTGCCCGGTGTGAACCGCATGGCTTACTACGGCGTGGTCGGCCCCAAGAACATGCCCAAGGAAATCGTCACCAAGATCAACACCGCCGTGCACAAGGTGCTGCAGGACCCAGCCGTGCGCAAGCGCATCGAAGATACCGGCTCGCTGATCGTAGCCGGCACGCCCGAGAAGTTTGCCGCTGAAATCAAGGCCGAATACACGGCGTACAAGACCGTGGTCGACAAGCAAAAGCTGACCATGGAATAAATACATTCCATTCAGCGGTCTTATTCGCCCATATCTAACCCCGCCTTGCGGGGTTTTTTTATTTTCAAAACCATATAAATAATATCTCACACACCTGCACTGCAATATCAGCTAGGCAAGGTATTTCATTCCCCGGTTAATCCAAGCACCGCTTTATGCCACACGGGGTTTGACGGCCGAAGGCTGGAGCCCGAAACACTGGCGAAACGCCGCCGAGAAATGCGTGCTGCTGCGAAAGCCGGCCAGTTGCGCGGCCTGGGCCACCGACATTCGCCCCTGCTCCAGCGCCGTGCGCGCCCGCTGCAAGCGCTGCAGGCGCACAAAGCGCCCCAGGCTCTGGCCGTCGGCCACGGCCGGGAAATGCCGCTGCAAATGGGCCAGGCTCATGCCGGCATGCAGGGCAATGGCGGGCAGGTCCATACCATCTGCAGCCGGCGTGGCCAGCCAGTCGCGCAGCGCGGCCAGGCGCAGCTGCAGCCGGGGCGCCGTGGCCCTTGGTGTGGCCCTTGGTGTGGCCGTTGTAGGCTTTATGGGCGGTGGGCACGCGGCCCTTTGGTGCTCCGGGGCCAAACCGGCCATGGCGGCCGCCGCGCTGCCGCCCGGCAAGCACCCCAAGGCCTCCAGCGCCAGCGCCAGGCAGCGGCCTTGGTACCAAAGAGGCTGAAGGTGGGCCGGCAGTGCGCAGCCCCGGTGCAACTGGTCTGCCAGGGCCAGGGCATGCGCCGAAGGTTGCCAGGGCGCCTGGGCCAAATGCCGGGCCATAAAGTCGCCCACCGGGCCCTGGAGCACACCAGCCTGCTCCAGCCACTGCGGGGTCAGGGTCAGCACCAGCTTGCGCTCGCGCCGCCCTTCGCGCCACTGGCGCATAAAACGATCGGTATGGGCCAAGGCCACCACGGCCCCGCACTGCGCAGGCGCACCGGCGCGCAGGTGCAGGCGCAAGTCGCCGTAGAACAGCTCGGTGTCTCCCTCCAGCGCCAACACAATCTTGATGCCCGGGTACAGCAGATTCGAGGTGCGCATGGTGCACAAGTCCTGCACCGTGGTGCGGTAGAGCACCATGCCCGGCTGCACCGTCATCACCTCCATCTGCCCCAGCAGCACATCGGTGGCGCTGCCCACCCCCAGATCGCCCACGATGTACTCCTCCCCCATGGGGTGGAGTGAGCGCTCTATATCCAGCACCTGCAGCCTGTGGCGCTGCCCTGCGCCAAAACCAGCGTTTCTGGAGCGAAATTCAGAGATGGCCATGGTTTTGCGAGCGAGAAAAAAACACCGTCTAAATAAAATTAATTCTCATTTAAACACATAGCAGCGGAGTTGTTCTCTCATGTTCCCTATCTTGCGTCCCCTGTCCCTGGCCTGTCTGTGCGCAGCCACCAGCCTGTCCCATGCCCAGAATCCGGCAGAGGCGGAGGACCAGCTGGGCACGGTGGTGGTCACCGCCAGCGGCAGCGCGGTAGATATCAAGGACGCACCGGCCAGCATTTCCGTCATCACCCAGGAGGAATTGCGCAGCCGCCCTTCCCATGAGCTGGCCGAGCTGCTGGCCGGCGTGGAAGGGGTGACGCTGAACCGCAGCGCCAATGGCTCGCCCACCATACAGATGCGCGGCTTTGACCAGGCCTACACGCTGATGCTGATCGATGGCAAACGCGTCAACGCCAGCACCTCCATGTTCCGCGGCGGCGCGGCCTATGACAGCGGCTGGGTGCCGCTGGACGATATCGAGCGCGTAGAAGTGGTGCGCGGCCCCATGTCCTCGCTGTATGGCGCCGACGCCATAGGCGGTGTGATCAACATCATCACCAAGCCCGTGGGCACGCGCTGGAAGGGCTCGGTCACGGCCGAGACCGTGCTGCAGCAAGACCGCGACCTGGCCGACAGCCAGAAGCTGGGATTTTTGCTCAGCGGCCCGTTGGTGAGCGAGCGCCTGGGTATCAAGCTCTACGGCAACTACGACCACCGCTCGGACAGCAAGGCCGAGAGCGGCTTCAACGCCGGCTACCCGCTGTTTGCCCGTACCAGCAACCGCCATGCCGGCGGCCAGCTGGCCTGGCGGCCCGATGCGCGCCAGAACGTCACCTTGGATGCCGACACCAGCAGCAAGACCCAGGGCATGTACACCATGGAGCGCGATGCCTTTGCGCTGCGCCACAAAGGCAACTGGGCCGCAGCCACCACCGAGCTGACGCTGAGCGCCGACGAGATCCGCAACCTCAAGGGCATGATCGACACCCAGAACAACCCCAACCACTCCAACAGCTATGCCCTGAATGGCAAGGCCAGCTTTCCGGTGGACTGGGGCAATCAATTCCTCACCGTGGGCTTTGATGCCCGCAAGGAAAAACTCTACGACCCCGCCAACCTCAGCGGCTGGCCCGGCGTGCCCTCGACCCAGGGCAACCCCAGCACCTCGGTCACGCAGTACGCCTTGTTTGTGGAAGATGAAATCCGCCTCAGCGAACGCCTGGCCATTACGCTGGGTGACCGTTTTGACCACCATGAGAACTTTGGCGGCAACCACAGCCCCCGCGCCTATGGTGTCTTCCACCTGAACCCGGCATGGACAATCAAGGGCGGGGTCTCGCGGGCCTTTCGCACGCCCACCCTGGTGCAAAACAGCCCCAACTGGGGCTCGGTATCCTGCGGCAGCGCCACCAGCGGTTGCTACATCATTGGCAGCAAAGACCTGAAGCCCGAAACCGCGCTGAGCAAAGAAATCGGCCTGCAATACCAGCAGGGCGCACACAACGCCAGCGTCACCGTGTTCGACACCAAGCTGAAGAACATGATCGACATCGAAAGCCGCACCCGCGATGCGGCCCTGGCCCCGGGCTTTGACAACTTTGTCGGCCTCTTGCCCGATGGCCGCCCCATCTTCAGCTACCAGAACATCAACAGCGCCCGCACCCGGGGGCTAGAAGCCAGCTGGAAATGGCAGGCCACGGCCGACCTGGGCTTCAAAAGCAGCTACACCTATCTCTCGGCCAAGAACACCAGCAAGGCGGTGCACACACCGCTGCTCAATCGCTCGCGCCACAACCTCAACGTGGCCGCCGACTGGCGCCTGAATGCGCAATGGAGCCTGGCTGCCAACTGGCGTTTGCAAAGCGCGCAGCCACTGAACACCGCCAACACCGTGCGCAAGCCCGGCCATGGCCTGGTGGACCTGAGTGCGGCCTGGAAAATCAGCCCCAGCACCACGCTGCGCACCGGTATCTTGAACCTGGCCAACCGCACCTTCGAGCGCATCAACGCCAGCGACTACAGCGAGGAAGGCCGCCGCGTCTATCTGTCGCTGAACGCCCAGTTCTGATCTCCCTCCGCTTGCTCCGCCATGCCCTCCATGTTTTCACACCGTTTTCTCCCACGCCCCCTGCGCTCCTTTCAACCCTTACACGGACTGCGCGGACTGATCGCCTGCGGCCTCGCCGCCGCCGTGCTGCCCTCTGCCCTGGCCGCAAGCCCTGCAGACACAGCGGGGCTGCGCTGCCAGGCCCAGGCGGCTCCTGCCCCCCAACACTGGCAGCGCTGCGACCAGCCCCTGCAAGGCCCGGTGCTGCACATCCAGGCTCCGGCCGGACAGCTGCTGCTGTGGACGCTGGAGGGCGGAAGCCACGCCCATGAGGTGCAGCTATTCGGCCCGGACGGGCAGTTGCTGTGCCAATGGCCTGCGGTGCATAACGGCCGCCAGGAGCTGGGCTGGGCCACCACCAGCGCCGGTCACTACCGGCTACAGGCCCGCAACCCCTATTTCACGCCAGGCCCGGATGCCGCGCCCTTGCAGTGGCAGCTGCGCACCAGCGCCCCCGCCCAGCGCGACCTGCCCGCCACCGGAGCCACGCCTGCAGCACCGGCAAACAGCCCGCTGCACTCGCCACTCTTGCTCCAGCTTCAGGAGCAGCTGGCGCAAGCCGGTGCTGCGCAAAAGGCCAGTTTGATTCAAAACTTCTGGCGCAGCGTGCAGGCCCAAGGCACACCGCTGCTGGAGCCCCTGCCCCATTCCCAGGAAGTGTTGACCACCTTTTTGTGGCGCGCGCCGGCCGGCACGGCCGACCAGGCCCACCTGGTGCGGCTGGACTGGGCCATGCGCTCGGACTCGCCCCTCCAGCTGCAGCAGCTGCCGGGCACGGATATCTGGCAGCTCAGCCTGCCACTGCCACGCGGCCTGCGCGCCGCCTACCAATTGGTGGTGGATCCGCTGCGCTACCCCGCGGCCGCAGGCCAGGCCCCCAGCCGGATGCAGCAGATGCAAACCCAGCAGCTGGCCGCCCAGCGCGATGCCCTCAACCCCCATGTCTGGCATGCGGGCAACCCGGACCTCGCTGCCGACAGCGAAGCCGCCCGCCATGCCCAGCGTTCGGCCCTGGACATTCCCGCCAGCGGCGCACTGCGCAACCAGGCCAGCGACGCAGCGCTGCCCGCGTTAAAGGGCCGCTTGCAGCACCTGCGCTTTGCCAGCAGCCAGCTGGACAAGCAACGCAGTCTCAGCCTCTATCTGCCCCCCGGCAGCCATGCCCCAGGCAGCCTGCCCCTGCTGCTGCTGTTTGACCGCGAGGCCTATCTGGAACGGGTGCAACTGCCTCAGCGCCTGGAAGCCTGGATAGCGCAAGGCCTCATCCGGCCCATAGCCGTGCTGTTGGTGGCCAATCCCACGCGCGAGGACCGCGCCAAGGAACTGCCCCCGCACAGCGATGCCTTTGGTCGCATGCTGGCCACCGAGCTGCTGCCCTGGCTGCGCGCCCGCACGCCGGCACTGGCACGCGATGCCAGCCAGGTGGTGGTGGCCGGCTCCAGCTACGGCGGCCTGGCCTCGGGCTATCTGGGTTGGGCCCACCCCGAGTCCTTTGGCAATGTGCTGAGCCTGTCCGGCTCCTACTGGTGGGCTCCCACACCCGCGGCCGGCCAGGCAGGGCATCGCTGGAGCGAAAGCGATTGGTTCATGCAGCAAGTGGCGCAAAGCCCCAGCCGCCCGGTGCGCTGGCACCTGGGCTATGGCCTGCTGGAGCGCGGCGTCAACGGCGAAGGCGGCCTGGTGGACAACAACCGCCATCTGCGCAATGTGCTGCAGGCCAAGGGCTACACGGTGAGCAGCGACGAATTCGCCGGCGGCCACGACTACTACGCCTGGGACCAGGCCATCTTGCGCGGCCTACAGGCCCTGGGCTTCAGCGGCCCGGCGGCATCCCCGTCCACCCCGCATTAAGAGCCGCTCACACGACCCAGCAAACCGTAGGTTTGCGGTCGAGACGAGGCGTGAGGCCGTAGGCAGTACACCTCGTACGAC
Source organism: Acidovorax sp. (assembly GCA_031277855.1). GTDB lineage: Bacteria > Pseudomonadota > Gammaproteobacteria > Burkholderiales > Burkholderiaceae_C > Comamonas. Next base: position 145,173 of record JAITLO010000032.1, read on the forward strand.
AAGGCTGAGCAACGACGTATCGAGGCTTGTGTGAGCGGGTCTAATCCACCCGCAGCGCAGCCAGGCATTGCAGCGCAGCATCCACCTTGGGCAGCAACTGCCGGCCCACAGGCCACACCAGGTGCAGGGGCAGGCCGTCGGTGGCCAGCGCGGGGCACAGTTGCACCAGCGCGCCGCTGGCGATGTCTTCACGCACCAGCCAGGTGGCGAGCTGGGCAATGCCGCAACCGGCCTTGACGGCGGCCACCTGTGCCTCGGCATTGCCCACCACCATGCGGCCTTCCGGCTCGCACTGCTGCGCCGGCCCGGCTTGCTGTGCCAGCAGCCAGGGGCTGGTGCTGCCATCAGCCTTGCCATAGAGCACGGCCGCATGCTGCAGCAGCGCAGCGGGCGACTCGGGTGTGCCCTGGCGCGCCAGATAGTCCGGTGCGGCGCAGAAAATCAAACGCTCGCTGCCCAGATAGCGGTGGCCGATACTGGCAGGCCAGCGCGCCGGCCCGCCTATGCGCACGGCCAGGTCTATGCCCTCGTCCTGCAGATCGACAAAGCGGTCGGTGAAGGACACATGGGGCCGCAGCAAGGGGTGTTGCTGCATCAGCCCCAGCAGCAGCGGCCAGACACGCAGGCGGCCAAAGGTGGCCGGCATGTCCAGGCGCAAACGGCCCACGGCTTCGCTGCGCTGCGCGGCCAGCACGGCCTCGCCCTCTTCCAGCTCTGCCAGCACGCGCACACAGGTGCGGTAGTAGGCGGCGCCGGCCTCCGTCAGCGCCAGGCTGCGGGTGCTGCGCGCAAACAGCCGCGTGCCCAGGCGTTCTTCCAGCCTTGCCACGCTTTTGCTCACCGCCGAGCTGCTCAGGTGCAGCCGCTCTGCTGCGGCCGTAAAACTGCCGGCCTCCGCCACTGCCACCAGAGTGGCAATGCCTTTGAGCCGCTCCGAATCCGTCATGGCGCCCTCTCTCTAAAATTCAATTCAAGAATTCAATTCATCAATTCTATGAAAAATCATCTGAGATAAGAATTTTGTTCGCCAATAGACTGCCGCCGGTTTATTCCTCGGAGTCTTTCCCATGTCTTCTCTTGCAGCCGCCGGCACAGCGGGCGCAACCTCTCGCAGCGGCCTGTCCATTGCCATCCTGGCGGTGGCGGCTTTTGTCATCGTCACCACCGAATACCTCATCGTCGGCCTGCTGCCCGCGCTGGCTCGCGACCTGGATATCTCCATTTCCGCCGCCGGCCAGTTGGTCACCCTGTTTGCCTTCACGGTGATGCTCTTCGGCCCGGTGCTGACGGCCCTGCTATCCCACCTGGCACGCAAGCCGCTGTTCATTGCCATCTTGCTGCTTTTTGCGGCCTCCAACGCCCTGGCGGCCGTGGCGCCCAATGTCTGGGTGCTGGCCCTGGCCCGCTTTGTGCCGGCGCTGGCGCTGCCGGTGTTCTGGGGCACGGCCAGCGAAACCGCAGCGCAACTGGCCGGGCCGCAGCGCGCCGGCCGCGCCGTCTCCCAGGTGTATCTGGGCATTTCGGCCGCCTTGCTGTTCGGCATTCCCCTGGGCACGCTGGCGGCCGACGCCATGGGCTGGCGCGCCACCTTCTGGGTGCTGGCCGGGCTGTCGCTGGCCATGGCCTTGGCGCTGGCGGTCTTTATGCCCGCTGTCGCACCGTCACCCCGGCTGCGCCTGGCCGAACAGGCAGGTCTGCTGCGGGATGGGCGCTTTGTGGCCCAGGTGCTGCTGTCGGTGCTGGTCTTCACCGCCATGTTCACGGCCTACACCTATCTGGCCGATCTGCTGGAGCGCGTGGCCGGCGTGGCGCCGGCCCATGTGGGCTGGTGGCTGATGGGCTTTGGCGCCATAGGCCTAGCGGGCAACTGGCTGGGCGGGCGCTGGGTCGAACGCAGCCCGCTGGGCGCTACGGCGGCCTGCACGCTGCTGCTGGCCCTGGGCATGGCGGCCTGCGTGCTGCTGGCGGATTCCCCTGCCTTGCTGGTCCTGGCGCTGGCGGTCTGGGGCATTGCCTATACGGCGCTGTTTCCCATTTGCCAGGTGCGGGTCATGCAATCGGCCCGGCAGGCCCAGGCACTGGCCGGCAGCCTGAATGTCTCGGCCGCGAATGCCGGCACCGGCCTGGGCGCCATCATCGGCGGGCTGGTGATTGCGCAATGGGGGCTGGCATCCATAGGCCATGTGGCCGCCGGCATTGCGCTGCTGGCGCTGCTGATGGCCTGGTGCATGCAGCGGGCCAATCGCTAACGCTGGGGCACGGGGTGAAAGCTGCTCGCCCATTTCCAGCTGGCATAGGCGCACCACAGCAGGCCCAGCAAGGCCAGGCTGCCGCCCACATGACCCAGGTGCTGCATGCCGGCGTGCAGGCCCACCTGGCTGCCCAGCAGCGCACCAGCGCCTATGCCCACGTTGAACAGGCCGGAAAACAGCGACATGCCCACGTCCGTGGCGTCCGAGGCCAGACGCAGCACCTTGGCCTGCAGCACCAGGGCCATGCACAACATGGCCACGCCCCAGACGGCGCACACCGCATACAGGCCGGGCAGCCAGGCCGTGCTGGGCAACAGCAGCCACAGGCTGGCCGTCAGCACCGCCAGCGCCAGCAGCAAAAAGCTGCGCGGAAAACGCAGGCCAAAGGCGCTAAAGCACAGACTACCCACAATGCCCATGCCGCCAAACAACAGCAGCACCAGGGTGGTCACATGGTTGCTCAGCCCACCCACCTGCTGCACCAGGGGCTCGATATAGCTGTAGACGGTGAACTGCGCAGTCACCATCAGAATCAAGAGCGCATAAGTGGCCAGCAGCGCCGGTCGGCGCAACAGCACGGGAATGGAGCTGGCCGAGCCCGCATTCTCGCTGGGCAGGGGCGGCAGCAGCGCGCGCAACACCAGCATCACCGCCAACGCCACCACGCCGATGACGCCAAAGGTGGTGCGCCAGCCCAGGGCCTCGCCCACCACACGGCCCAGTGGGATGCCCAGCACCATGGCCAGCGTGGTGCCGGTGGCCAGCAGACCCAGGGCCTGGGTCTTGCGCCCCGTGGGCGCCACGCGCACGGCCAGCGCGGCCGTGATGGACCAGAACACCGCATGCGCCAGCGCAATACCGATGCGGCTGGCCAGCAGCACACCATAGCTCCAGGCCACGGCCGACAGCGCATGGCTGGCAATGAACAGCGCAAACACCCCCATCAGCAGCCGGCGCCGCTCCCAGTGGCGAGTGAGCAGCATGCAGGGCAGCGAAGTCAGGGCCACCACCCAGGCATAAATGGTCAGCATCAGGCCGATTTGCTCGGTGCGCATGCCAAAGCTGCCCCCGATGTCGCTGAGCAGGCCCACGGGCACAAATTCGGTGGTGTTGAAAACAAAGGCGGCCAGCGCCAGGGCGATCACGCCCAGCCAGGCACGAAAGTCGGACAGCGGCGCAGGCGCTGCAAAAGATTCACGAGAAGACGACATACAAACCATCAAACAAAAAGCCCTGCACCACAGCAGACCGGGTACAGGGGTTTGCATAGTACGCGCCTGCGAACAGCCTCGCCCATGCCCTGTTGCTGTGGATAGCCAGCGCTGCCAGATAGTTGTATGCTGCAACCATTCACCACCACCGCCACAGACCATGCCCGCTGCCCACCATCTGGTCACCGCTGTGCGCAGCGCCTCCCGCACCATGGTGCGGGAGCTGGGCTTTATGCTCCCCACCCTGGCCGCAACCGATTACCCGCCCTCTGCCGTGCACAGCCTGCTGGAGCTGCAGGCCCATGGCAGCCTCACTGCAGCCCAGCTGGTGGGCCTGCTGGGGCTGGAGAAATCCAGCGTCAGCCGCATGCTGGCCAAGCTGGAAGCGGCCGGCGAAATTGAATCGGGCACCGCCAGCGATGCCCGCGCCAAACCGCTGCGCCTGACGGCCAAGGGCCACAAAACCGTGGCCGCCATCCAGGCCTATGGCCAGCAGCAGGTGCAGGCCGCCCTGCACCACCTGAGCCCGGCGCAGCAACAGGCCGTGGCCCAGGGCTTGAGTACCTATGCCGGCGCGCTACAAGCCAGCCGCGAGGGCAAGAACCACCCAAGCCCCCCAACGATCGAAATACACGCGGGCTACCGCCCCGGGCTGATAGGCCGCGTGGCCGAGATGCACGCCTGCTTCTACGCCCGCCATGCCGGCTTTGGCCAGTTCTTTGAAAGCCAGGTGGCCAGCGGCCTGGCCGAGTTTGCCGGCCGGCTGAGCCAGGATGGCAACCAGATTTGGTGCGCCACGCTACATGGCCGCATCGTGGGTGCCATCGCCATCGATGGCCAGGACCTGGGTGGGCAGCAAGCCCATTTGCGCTGGTTCATCTTGGACGATGGCTGCCGTGGCCTGGGCGTGGGCCAGCAATTGCTGCACACGGCCCTGGCGTTTTGCGATGCACAGAGCTTTGCCTCCACCCAGCTGTGGACTTTTGCCGGCCTGGATGCCGCCCGCCATCTGTATGAGGCCCAGGGCTTTGTCCTGGTACACCAGGCCACCGGCAGCCAATGGGGCAGCGCGGTGACCGAGCAGCAGTTCAACCGCCCTTTGCCTACCCAAGGCAACTAACAAAACCATAGCTGCTTGTACAGATGGTGTCTGCACTGAGCGCGCATTTCAATGCCTGTCTCCAGAATGTGTGCGGGCGCTGCCCTGTCAGCTCCGCGCACAGGCCCGACACCTGATACAGAACCAATCGCATCAGGTAGCCATGCCGATACAAAGCACATACCCGATGCAGGCCAGGGCCTCCGCGGCCACATTGACAGCAGGGCCAACACCGGGACCAATGCCCACCAGCCCGCGATGCCCGTGGGAAATCAAGCTCTGAAAGGCCATAGCCATGTTGGATTGGGGTGCGCATTGCAAGCCTGTTCGCCGAATGCTGGCAGCCATGCTATGGATGGCTGCGCTTTGTCTGCCGCACAGTGGCAACGCGCAAGTCGCCCGCATGGAAGTCACGCCGTTTCCCTCCGTCACGCTCAGCGACCAGCAATTTCTGGTGGGCCGCGAGGACGGCAAGCCCGTGATCGTGGCCGGAGAGCTTCGCCTGCCAGGGTTTGGCGCAGGCCGGCGCCCTCTGGTGATTTTGCTGCATGGCTCCGGAGGGCCGGGTTGGGGCATTGCAGACTGGGAGCAGAAGTTTCTCGATATGGGCGTGGCCACTTTTGCGCTCGACAGCTTCACCGGCCGCGGCATTGTGGACACCACCAATGACCAGGCCCAGCTCGGTCGCCTGGCACAAACCATGGACGCCTATCGCGCACTGGCCTTGCTGTCCCGCCACCCGCGCATAGACCCCAGCCGCATCATGCTGGTCGGCTTTTCCCGAGGTGGTCAGAACGCGCTGTACGCCAGCCTCAAGCGCTTCCAGCGCATGCATCTGAGCTCCACCACGCTGCCTTTTGCGGCCTATGTCGCCTTCTACCCGGACTGCAGCTATACCTACCGTGACGACGAGGAGCTCACTCCCGCGCCAGTGCGCGTTTTTCATGGCAGTGCGGATACCTTCAGCCGCGCAAGCAGCTGCCGCGCCTATGTGCAACGGCTGCGTGCCAAGGGCCAGGACATTCAAATCACCGAGTACCCCGGGGCACAGCATGTGTTTGACGCACGGATACTGCAGCAGCCTATTGCACTGCCCCAGGCGCAGAGCACACGCAACTGCCAGACCATAGAGGCCGAAGAGGGCAAGCTGGTGAATGCCACCACCCGCCAACCCTTTAGCTACGCCGACGCCTGCGTCGAGCGCGGGGCCTCCATGGCCTATGACCAGCAGGCTGCCACCGAGGCCGAAAAAGCCGTGCGCCAGCTGGTCACCGAGGTGCTCAAGCCCCTGAGCCCGGCCCTGCTCAATAAGCTACAGTGAACCGGCTGCGCGAGTGCAGATGCTGCTCCAGCGCGTCGACCAGGGCCACGGCCAGATCCTGGGCCGAGATGTCGCCGGGCTGGCCATCGGCCTGCATCAGCGGCGCGTCCTGACCGGTGCGGTACTGGCCGGTGCGGCCCTTGGATTGCGCGGCCGAGCCGCCGTGAAAACCCACGGCAGGGCTCAGCAGCGTCCAGTCCAGGGCGCGCTCGCGTTGCAGCTCGGTATACATATCGCGCGCTGCCGTGGCACCGGGTTTGATGGCGGCCGGAAAGTCCGGCCCATCCACCAGTTGCTGGCCGTTGACGAACAGGCTGCCTGCACCGCCCACCACCAGATAGCGCTGCACGCCTGCGGCCTTCACGCCCTGCACAATGGCACGTGAGCCTTGCATGAAGTCGGCATAGATATTCGGGTTGGCCCAGCCTGCGTTGTAGGCGCTGAGCACGGCATCCGTACCGGTCACGGCCTGCTGCACCTGGGCAGCATCCAGCACATCGGCCTGCACCACCTGGAGCTGCGGCCGGGCGGCCAGCTTGGCCGGGTCACGCACCAGGGCCACCACCTCATGGCCGCGCGCCAGCAGCTCATCCAGCACCACAGCACCCACAAAACCGGTAGCGCCAATCAATGCAACTTTCATTTTTTCCACTCCTTGTATGAACAACAAGGCTGAAGATTACGCCGCAGCGCTACGGAGAAAAACCCTTTGCCGCCACCATGACTTTGAAGCTGTACTTCAAAATAGCGGCCATGGAAGACCTCAAACGCATGGCCATCTTTGCCACCGTGGTGCAGCAAGGCTCGATGAGCGCGGCGGCACGCCTGCTGGACATGAGCCCCTCGGCCGTCAGCCAGCACATGCGCCAGCTGGAGCGCAGCGCCGGTGTCAGCCTGCTGCACCGCTCCACCCGCCAGCTGACACTGACCGATGCCGGCCAGCGCTACTACACCCAATGCGCCGCGCTGTGCGAGGCTGCCCGCCGCGCCCAGGCTGAGCTGGCAGCCGAGCGCCAGCAACCCAGTGGCGAGCTGCGCCTGTCCGCCCCCTTGGGCTTTGCCAACCATGCTGCACCGGCGCTGGGTGCATGGCTGGGCCAGCACCCGCAGCTGCGCTTGCGGCTGCTGGTGGACGATGCACCCATTGACCTCATCCAGGCCCGCGTGGACCTGGCCCTGCGCTTTGGCAACCAGGCCGACTCCAGCTGGGTGGCACGCCACCTGGGCGCCTCGCCCACCGTGCTCTGCGCCAGCCCCCAATGGCTTGCGGCCTGGAACCAGCAGGCCGGCCGCCCATTGCAGGCCCTGCCCGCACACCCCAGCGAACTCGCCACGGCCGAATGGCTGCAGCAAAGCCATGCCGAGCACCCGCAGCTGAACGAGGAATGGCGCCATGAGGCCAGCGGCGAGCGCTTTGCCCTGCAGGCCCTGCCGCGCATGGTCAGCAACCACCGCGGCACGGTGCAGCATTTGTGCGAAGCCGGCCTGGGCCTGGCCCCTTTGAGCTTGCTGGACGTGGTGCAGCCGCTGCGCGAAGGCCGGCTACTGCGCCTGCTGCCCGACTGGGATATGGGCCTGCTCGACCTCTGGGCCGTCACCCCCGAGCGCGACGCCCTGCCAGCCAAGGTCAGGCAGGCAGTAGATGTGCTGCGAGCCTACTTTGCGCAGTTGCCTGGAGTACAACCCCGCAGTTGAGCCACGCCTTGTGCCTGAATAGGTGTGGAAGGCAAACAGGTGCTGGGCTTGCCATGGGGGAGATGGATTGATGGGTAGCAGGCACTACAAAAAACACAAGGGATCTACGCTTCTTCAGGCGTAAATCCCTTGTTCTGCATGCGACAGGCGCTATCAAGTTTTCAAACCATCATCCGCTGCACACCTTGCGTGTCAGCGTTCAGCGCCGGCACTGCCAGCATTCAGTAGCGGCCACTCAACAGCGAACCAAAACCGGGGGCGTAGGTTTTCAGACCCAGCTTTTTGAGCATCATGTAAGTCGTGGCCACGGAAGAGGAAATGACAGGCAGGCCCAGCCGGTCTTCAATCGGCTGGATCGAACCCAGCGACGGCATCTGCACGCAGGCGGAAGCCACCACTGCATCCACCCCCTGGGTGTTGAGCTTGCGGGTGATCTCGATAGGCGCCATGGTGTCCTGACGGCCGACTTCCAGGTTGTCGGCGATCTCCAGCGAAATGCTGTCCACCACCTCGATGCCTTCGTTCTCGATGTAGTCGATTACCAGCGCCGTCAGCGGTTTCATATAGGGTGCCAGCAGCGAGACCTTCTTGGCTCCGATGGCCTTCAGCCCATCCACCAATGCGCCAGCACTGGTCACCACTGGCGCAGGACCACCGGTTTCCAGGGTGCGGCGCTGCAAGCGCTCTTCGGCCACGCGATGGTAGCCCCGGCCCATGCTCATGATGGCGACGAGGCAGGCATAGCCCAACACATCCACACGGGCGTCGGCCAGCTCGATGGCGCAGCGGTCGGAGTCCGCATCCATGGCGGCCAGCTCTTCCTTGGTCACCTTCTGCATGCGCATACGGCTGGAATGGAAGGTAAAGCGCTCAGGCTCCACCTGTTGGCGCTGCCACAGCATCTGTGGGATTTCCGTCTCCATCGTGGTGTTGGAGCTGGGAACGATTTGTCCAATACGGTAGTTTTTCTGCATTTCAGTCCACGCTAATTTTGTTGTCTTGAATGATTCGGCTCCAGTGGGCCGTGTCGGCTTTCACCAGGGCTCCCAGCTCGCGCGGCGACATCACCAGGGGCTCGATGCCCTGCAATTCCGCGCGCTGTTTGACAGCGGGAGATTCGAGGGCGGTCGTGACGGCGGCCGCTATCTTCTGCACCACGTCGTTGGGAGTACCCGCCGGGGCAAACAGCGCCACCCAAGCCTCGGGCTGGAAATCTGGCAGACCGGCTTCGGCCGTGGTTGGCACATCGGGCAGCATGGGGTGGCGGGTCTTGCTCGTCACCGCCAGCGCACGCAGCTTGCCGGTTTGCGCATGCGGCCCCACAGAGGGCGGCGTGCTCATGAACAGCTGCACCTGGCCGCCCAACACATCCTGCATGGCAGGGCCCGAGCCCTTGTAGGGCACATGCACCAGCTGGGTCTTCGTCATCTGCGCAAACAGTGCCGTGCCCACGTGCGACAGTGAACCCGCCCCCTGCGAGGCGTAATTGATGGTGCCGGGGTTTTTCTTTGCATAGCTGATGAACTCAGCCAGGTTCTTCGCCGGCAAAGAGGGATGCACAGCAATCACGTTGGCCGCTTTCACCAACATGGCCACCGGCACCAGGTCGTTTTGCGACCAGCCCGGTTTCTTGAACAAGCTGGGGTTACCCACGTGGTAGGCCGAGTACGAGGCCAGCAACGTATAGCCATCCTTGGGTGCACGCGAGACGGTCTGGTAGGCAATGTTGCCGCTGGCACCGCCGCGGTTTTCCACCACGACTGCCTGGCCCAAGGTCTTGGTCAGCGAGTCCGAGACAAGGCGCGCGGCCGCGTCCACCACCCCTCCGGGTGGGTTGGGAACCACCAGGGTGATGGCCTTGGAGGGGTAGTCACTCGCAGCCGCGCCACCGATCCCCGCCACCGCGATGGCCACGCTCCCGGCCAACTTGCTCAAAAAGATTTTTCTGTTCATTGCTTGTCTCCATAGTCTTCATTTCTGTGCGGAACGCGGCTATTCTTCCTCAATCTTTTCTTCTTATTTAACGTATTTACTCAACCATCATTCGGTTTTAGTTAAGCAAAAAAAATGATCCATCTGCACAAAACCGACCCTGTCTCCCTGCAGCTTTTTGTCACGGCCGCCGACGCTGGCAGCCTCACCGCAGCAGCGCAAAACAACGGCATCTCGCTGGCTGCTGCCAGCAAGCGCATCGCGGATCTCGAGCATCACCTGGAGGTGAAGCTGCTGGTGCGCAGCAAAAGCGGTGTGGTTCCCACGGCCGCAGGACAAAGCCTGTACCAGCATGCGCTGCAGGTGCTGGCACGCATGGAACAACTGGTGCTTTCCATGAAAGACTTTGAAAGCGGTGCCACCGGCCAGCTGCGGCTGGCCGCCAATACCAGTGCACTGGCCGGTTTTCTGCCCGATGTGCTCGCGCACTACAACAAGCTGTACCCCGGCATTTCGCTGGATGTGGAAGACATGCTCAGCGAGGAGGCCGTGCGCGCCGTAGAGACGGGGGTGGTGGAGCTGGGCATCATTGGAGAGAACACGGTGATGGGCACTTTGGAGCGCATCGTCTGTGACGAGGACGAGCTGGTTTTTCTGCTGCCCGCCCACCACCCACTGGCCAGGCACGCCAGCATCGACATCAGCGACGCGTTGCAATTCAACTTTGTGGCGCTGGCGCGCTCCAGCTCACTCAGCCGGCTGATAGGCACCCAAGCACAGCTGCTGAACATGCCTTGGAAAATCGTGATCCAGGTGCGCAGTTTTGAGTGCGTCTGCCGCATGGTGGCCGCTGGCCTGGGCATGGCCGTCGTCCCCTCGAAAGTGGTTCGCAGCTTGGTACAGGATGCGCATGTGGCCGTGCGCCCACTACGCGGGCTGGCACTGCGCCGCCGGCTGGTCATGGCCATGCGCAACCAGGACAGCATCTCACTTCCTGCGCGCAAATTTGTGGATCTGGCACTTCAAAAAATAGAGCACAAATAGCAACCCACACAGGCACTAGCAAGCGGACGGATTCAACCGGTCGTCGCAACACCCAGGCACGCTTGAGCCGATCGACCCCGATTAGCCCCCTATACGCCACCACAAATAAACCGCCACCATGGCCAGCGTGCACAGCGTGACCGGAATACCCAAAGCAGCATGCTGGCGCCAGCCAATCACCACGCCCTGGCGGCGCGCTGCATCCACCACGATGATGTTGGCAATGCTGCCTACGATAAAGAGATTCCCGGCAAAGGTGCTGACCAGGGCCAGCAGCGTGCCTGCCATGGGGTGCTGGGCCACGGGCAGCAACAGCATCACCGCTGGCACATTGGAGACCAGGTTGGACAGCACAAACACCGCTGCAAACAGCGTGGATGGCTGCTCCAGCTGCACGCCATGGGCAGCGGCGGCCGCCACCCAACGCGCAGGCTCGCCCGTGCGTTCCAGGGCTGCGTTCACCACGAACAGGCCCACGAACAACACCAGCAATTGCCAATCCACCAAGCCCAGCACGCGGCTGGAGTGCAGGCGGCGGCTGAGCAGCAGCAAGCCCGCCCCCACCAGGGCCACGACCTCATGCGGCCAGGGGCTGAACAAAAACGCCAGCAGCACGGCCAGTGCCACGCCCAGGCCCTTGGCGGTTTGCCAGCGCTGTAGTGGCTGTAATGGCTGGGTCATGCCCTCCTGTGGCACGACCCCGCTGCGCTGCTCCAGCTGCCAATGCCCACGTGCACCCAGCACCACCAACGCCCAGGTCAGCGCCAGGCCCAGCAACACGGGCAGGGCCGCGTCGACGGCATAGCCCACAAAGGACATGGCCAGCGACTGGCCAATCAACATATTCTGCGGATTGCCTATCAGCGTGGCGGCCGAGCCGATATTGGCCGCACAGGCCAGGGCCAAGGCAAAGGGCAGCGGGTTCAAACCTCGGCGCAGACAGGCTTGCACCAGCACTGGTGCCACGGCCAGGCACACCACATCGTTGCTGAACACCGCAGACAACAGGCCCACTGCGGCAATCAGCACCGCCAGCAGCAGCGGTGGGCTCACGTTCAGGCCCGCCACGCGCAGTGTGACCCAGTCGTAAAAGCCGCCCAGCTGCATCTGGGCCGACATGATCATGAAGGCAAACAACAGCAGCACCGTGGGCAGGTGCACTGCGCGCGCGGCCTCTTCCACCGTCAGCGCGCCGCCGGCCACCACGGCAATCGCGCCCAGCAAGGCCACGCCGGTGCGGTCGAGTTGCAGAAAAGGCAGACCGCCCAGCACCATGCCCACGTACACCAAGCCAAAGACAAGCAGCACAAAAGTAGTCATAAAAAACGGGGGCTGGAGTGGGTGAATCGTTTGGAGGTGGTGCTGGTATTCCAGCCGGGTGCCAGGCTGCGCAGGCCCGCTCCGGCAGACATTTCAAGAGCGGTCTCTCGTTTTGCGAGCATGTTCTCTTATTCCAGAGCAGCGCCTGCAGATGGCCGCAGCAATTGCAACAGATTTCACCTTACATCGATGGGATTGCAAGCACAGTGTGCTCTTGTTTTTACAGATACTGCGGCCATGCGCTACATCGTCATCGGCACCAGCGGGGCCGGAAAATCCACTTTCGCCCAAGGCCTGGCCCAGACTCTGAGCTGTGTGCATATCGAGCTGGATACGCTGTATTGGGGGCCGCACTGGCAGGCCGTGCCCACGGCAGATTTTCTGGCTGGAATAGAGCAAGCCACCCAGGGCCCGCACTGGGTGTCCGACGGCAACTACAGCGCAGCGCGCGATCTGCTGTGGGGGCGGGGCACGCACATCATCTGGCTCAACTACGGCCGGGCCACGGTGTTCACACGGGTGCTGTGGCGCACCCTGAGCCGGGCGCTGCGGCGCACGCCGCTGTTCCACGGCAACCGCGAATCGCTGCACAACGCGTTCTTCTCGCGCGACTCCATTTTGCTGTGGTCGCTGACCAGTTTCTCCCGCAATCGCGAGAAGTACACGCTGCTGCGCCAGGGCCCGGAGTACGCCCATCTGCAGTGGACGGAGTTCACCCACCCGCGCCAGGCAGCGGCCTGGCTGGCGGCCCACAAACCGGCGGTTTGAAAGCACAAGGGCTTGCAGCCATATCGACCACAAGCCCTTGTTCTACCTGCATCAGCAGCTCTCAAATCAGATACTCCAATGCCAGCCGGAAAACTGGCGTACCTCCGAGCCAGACTCCTGGAGCCAGCATGCCGTGCCCACAGACATGGCTGACTCAACACCGACTCCCACACCAGCCCCAGGCGCATAAGACCAGCACACCCTACACAAGGGCACCGCGCAAGGGCCGCCGCGCCGGTGCCGTCCCCCTAGGGGGAAGGCGCCGCAGGCGACTCAGGGGGGAGCACAGTCAAGCGTCGTTATCGCTGTCCTGCCGGCTATGGGGCTCGCCACGCTCGTAGATGGCGTGGGCGCGACCCACGATCAGCGGGTCGACACGGCCCACGCGCGCCAGGTCGCGCTGGGCATAGGGCAGGCGGCTGAGCACATAGCGCAGCGCATTCAGGCGCGCGCGCTTTTTGCAGTCGCTCTTGACCACGGTCCAGGGTGAATCGGCCGTATCGGTCTCAAAAAACATGGCCTCTTTGGCGCGGGTGTAGTCGTCCCATTTGTCCAGCGAGGCCTTGTCTATGGGCGAGAGCTTCCACTGCTTGAGCGGGTGGGATTCACGCTCTTCAAAGCGGCGGCGCTGTTCCTTGCGGCTGACGCTGAACCAGAACTTGATGACGTGGATGCCGCTGCCCACCAGCATGCGTTCGAACTGCGGCGCCTGGCGCATGAATTCGCGGTATTGCTCATCGGTGCAAAAGCCCATCACGCGCTCCACGCCGGCGCGGTTGTACCAGCTGCGGTCGAACAGCACGATCTCGCCGGCCGTGGGCAGGTGCTGCACATAGCGTTGGAAATACCACTGCCCCATCTCGGTCTGGCTGGGTTTTTCCAGCGCCACCACGCGCGCACCACGGGGATTCAAATGCTCCATGAAGCGCTTGATGGTGCCGCCCTTGCCGGCCGCATCGCGCCCTTCAAAGACGATGACCACGCGCTGGCCGGTTTCCTTGACCCAGGCCTGCAGCTTGAGCAGCTCCACCTGCAGGCGGAATTTTTCTTTTTCATAGACCGAGCGGCGCAGCAAATTGGCATAGGGGTAACCGCCATCCTTCCAGTCCTTGGCCAGCTCTTCATCGGGATTGGGCTTGGGCTCTTTACGATTGGAGTCCAGCTGATCCAGCGCCTTGCGCAAGGCCTTTTGGTCGTCGGGATCAGAGCCTTCCAGCAACGTGCGCAAGGCCTTGGCGCGCTCCTGGTTGCTGCCCGGGCCATCAAGCACAGACATCACGGCGGCGACACGCTTTTTCTGGGCTGCCTGCGTGGCCTGGCCTGCCTCATATTCCTCCAGCGCCTTGTCGCTGCGTATGCCCTGGGCCACATCGCCCTTGCCTGCTGGGCGGCGGCCATGGCCGGCCTTTGATGCTGCCTTGGAGGTGGCCTTGGCCAGGGCCTTGTCTACCGTGCGAGCCGGTGCAGCTGGGGCCGGGCTGGGGGCCGATTTTTTGGCAGCAACGGGAGTGGATGCAGGGGCGGCCGATGCGGCCACAGGGCTGTCTGAGGTGTTGTTCTTCATGGTTGTACCTTGGAAATCGCGGTGCCGATGTGGGGCTGCGCATGGGACAAACACCCCGCACAAGGACATGACTGGGGTGTGACGGCAATGTTTACATTTAGCAACCTTACCACCGTCAACGGCCATGGCGCACACCCTGTATTCCCGTCTGTGGGTCAGACAAAACAGCAAGAGCCCGCCGAAGCGGGCCCTTGCTTTGTGCCGTGCAGGCTGGCTGCGGCCTGCGGGGACACAGCTTATTCCAGCGGCTGCTTGTTGCCGCCCACGTAGCGGCTGAGTGTGTAGCTCGGGTTCTTCATCTCGCCATTGGCTTCAAAGGCGATCTTGGCCGTCACGCCCTGGTAGTCGGTCTTTTGCAGGAACGGCAGATAGACCTTGGGGTCGGCCGAGTTGGCACGCTTCATGGCGTCGGCCATCAGCATGGTGGCGTCATAGAAGTAGGGGCTGTAGACCTGGAACTGGCCGGGGTACTTGGCGTCATAGCGCTTTTTCCACTCGGTGCCGCCAGGCATCTTGGCCAGCGAGGAGCCGCCTTCGGCGCAGACCACGTTTTCCAGCGGCTTGGCGCCAGCTGCCACCTTGGCCAGCTCCACCACGCAGATACCGTCGCCGCCAAACATCTTCACATCGGTCATGCCCAACTGCCCCATCTGGCGCAGCATGGGACCGGCCTGGCCATACATGCCACCGTAGAAGATGGCCTGGGGCTTTTTGGCCTTGACCGAGGTCAGAATGGCCATGAAGTCGGTGGCCTTGTCGTTGGTGAACTCGGTGGCCACCACTTTGGCCCCCAGTTTTTCCACTTCTTTCTTGAACACCTCGGCCAGGCCCTGGCCATAGGCCGTGCGGTCGTCGATCACGGCCACGGTCTTCAGGCCCAGGGTCTTGGCCGCGTAGTTGGCCAGTGCAGCGCCCAGGGCGTTGTCGTTGGCAATCACGCGGAAGGTGGTCTTGTAGCCGGGCTTGGTCAGCGCGGGGTTGGTGGCTGCGCCCGTGATCATGGGGATGCCGCAGTCATTGAAGATCTTGGACGAGGGAATGGCCACGCCCGAGTTCACAAAGGCCACGGCGCCTGCCACCTTGTCGTCGCACAGCTTTTGCGATGCGGCCGTGCCCTGCTTGGGATCGGCGCTGTCGTCTTCGGCCACCAGCTGGAACTTGACCTTTTTACCGCCGATTTCCATGCCCTTGGCATTGAGATCTTCAATGGCCATGCGCACACCGTTTTCGTCATCCTTGCCGAAGTGGGCCTGCGGACCGGAGACCGGGCCGATGTGGCCGATCTTGATCACCTCCTGGGCCATAGCGCCCGATGCCATCCCCCCCACCAGGCCCGCGACCGCGAGCGTAACTGCCTTAACGCGCATGCGACTATCTCCGTTGGTTGAAACAAGTTGCCAAGCTAGGGCCTGGCCCCCGACTGCACATCGGGGCTTTCCCTTTGCAGAAACCGTGCCTGCGGCCACGCAAGCGCCGGCAGGTGTCAAGAACGTGTTCTAAAGGCGCCATTTTTCTCCCATGCGCACCGGGCTGGCACAGCGCCGTCGCGCCGCAGAAACGCGGAGATACCCCAGGTCGCAATGCCTGCGGCATAGGCTAGGGCTTGCTCACCAGCTTGCTGCTGGCACAGGGCGGCAACGCTTCAGCCTGGTGCAATAGCAGCCATGGGCGTGCACCGGCATGGCTGCCGTGCACCATCGGCCAGCCTCTGCCGGCAATGGCTTATGGCTGCGTTGCAGACAGGCCTGCCAGGCCTTGCCCCACCGTGGGATAGCGCAGGCGCAGGCGCAGCTCGGTCTTCAGCCGCTGGTTGCGCAGGCGACGCGACTCGCCCATGAAACTCAGCATGGAGACCGGCAGGCTGGCCCTGGCCTCCGCCAGGCTGATGCGCGGCAGGCGCGGCAGGCCACTGAGGTCGGCCGCCAGATCGAAGTAGTCGCCCATGCGCAGCTGTGTGTCGTCACTCGCATGCACCGCCCGCTGCGGCCGGCCCCGCCACAGCGCGGCCAGGCAGGCACGCGCCAGGTCGTCGGCCTGGATGTGATTGGTATAGACGTCATCACCGGCCTGCAGCACCGGCAGGCCTTTGCGCAACCGCCCCACTGGCGTGCCGCCTTCGCGATCCAGGGCATAGATGCCGGGCACGCGCAGCACACTGGCGCGCGTGCCGGTTTGCAGCGCCCAGCCACGCAGCACCCGCTCGGCATTGGCACGGCGCTGGCCACGGGCAGAGCCCGGTGCCAGGGCGCGGGTTTCATCCACCCATGCTCCGCCGCAATCGCCATACACCCCGGTGGTGGACATATAGACCAGGGCGCTCGGCCGCGTACGTCGTGCCAGGGCCTGCAGCAGGTGCTCGGTGCGCGGGTCACGCCACCAGGCCTGAGGCCCTGCCCCCTCGGTCGGCGGCGGTGCCAGATGCAGCACCCGCTGACCCAGCCCTGCCAGGCGGGCCAGGGTGACAGGCTGGTCCAGATTGCCCCAGAGAGGGGTAATGCCAGCAGCACGCAGCTGCGGTGCACGCGTGGCACTGCTTGTCAGCGCCAGCACGCGCACGCCGTGGCGGCCCGAGGGGCTGGTTTGCAAGGCCTGCGCCACGCGCAAACCCACATCGCCGCAGCCCACGATCAGCAGCCGCGTGCGGCGAAAGCGCGCTGGCAGCGCACCAAGAGGATTTTGGTTTGAGGGCACAATGGAAGGTTGATTTTTTGCACGAGGTTCACGCACCTCAGGCAGCGGCCGCAAACGCCGCTGGCCCAGCATAGGCCCGTGACAATCTCGCCAAGGATAGCCAAGCCATGACCGATTCCGCCACATCCCCCCACCAGATCAGCGTCCAACCCAGTGGCCGCCAGTTCAGCGCCCAGGGCGCAGAGACCATTTTGGCTGCTGCCATACGAAGCGGCGTGGGCCTGCCCTATGGCTGCAAGGACGGTGCCTGCGGCTCGTGCAAATGCAAAAAGCTCAGCGGCACAGTGGTGCATGACAGCCACTCCGACAAGGCGCTGACACCTGCCGAAGAGGCCGAAGGCTATGTGCTGACCTGCCGCGCCACAGCGCAGTCCGATGTGGTGCTGGAGTCGCGCCAGGTGACGGATGTAAATGCCTATCCCATCAAAAAGCTGCCGGTGCGCGTGGCCGCGCTGACGCAGCTGTCCGCTGATGTGATGCAGCTCAAGCTGCAGCTGCCAGCCAGCGAGAAATTCCGCTACTACGCAGGCCAGTACATCGAATTCATTTTGCGCGACGGCAGCCGCCGCGCCTATTCCATGGCCACGGCCCCGCATCTGCAGGAAACAGCTCCTGGCGTGGAGCTGCACATACGCCACATGCCTGGCGGCAAGTTCACCGACCATGTGTTTGCCGGCATGAAGGAAAAAGACATCTTGCGTGTGGAAGGCCCTTTTGGCAGCTTCTTTCTGCGCGAGGATTCCACCAAGCCCATGGTCATGCTGGCCTCGGGCACGGGCTTTGCGCCCATCAAGGCGCTGATCGAGCATATCCGCCACCAGGGCATCACCCGTCCAGTGGCGCTGTACTGGGGCGGCCGCCGCCCGGCCGATCTGTATATGCATGCCTGGCTGCAGGAGCAGGCTGCGGCCCTGCCCAGCCTGACTTATGTGCCCGTGGTGTCCGACGCCCTGCCCGAAGATGGCTGGAGCGGCCGCACAGGCTTTGTGCACCAGGCCGTGCTGGATGACTTTGCCGATCTGTCCGGCCACGAGGTCTATGCCTGCGGCGCGCCCGTGGTGGTGGATGCGGCTCGCAGCAGCTACACGGCCCAGCGCGGCCTTCCCGAAGAGAATTTCTTCGCCGACGCCTTCACCTCGGAAGCCGACAAATAAGCCGCAGCCTGCGCCATGCCCCAGCCTCGCAGGCTGCGGCATGGGAATGCACTCTGTGCTAGCACGCATGATTCCGTCCCCTGGCAGAAGATGCCCGCCTGGGTTCAGCATGGATACGCCACCAGCACGCAAGAAAACACATAAGTGAAACTATGCGAAACAAAATCGCGTGTTTTTTTGCACAATCACTGCACCATGATGCAGCGTAGAACCCTTGTCCTGGCCTCCGCCGCCCTTGCGGCCGCCGCCCTCGCCCCCCAGGCCCATGCCTTCGGAACCCAGCAACAGCCGATCCGCCTGATCGTGCCCTTTGCACCCGGCGGTCCGCTGGATGTGACCTCGCGCGCACTGGCCGAAAGCGTGCGCAACACCCTGGGCACGGTCATCATCGACAACAAGGCCGGTGCCGGCGGCAATATCGGCGTGGATGCCATTGCCAAGGCCGCACCTGACGGGCTGACCATTGGCCTGGCCACCACGGCCACCCATGCCGTCAACCCCTGGCTGTATTCCAAGCTGCCCTTTGACGCCGACAAGGACTTCGCCGCCATCACCCAGATGGTGCGCGTACCCAATGTGCTGGTGATGAATGCGGCCCGCGCCGAGCAGTTAGGCATCCACAGCGTGGCCGATCTGATCAAGTACGCCAAGGCCCACCCTGCCAAGCTGAACTACGGCAGCGGCGGCAACGGCAGCGCCGGCCACCTGGCGGGCGAGCTGCTCAAGCAGCGCGCCGGCATCCACGCCCTGCACATTCCCTACCGCGGCGCCAATCCGGCCCAGCTGGCCCTGCTGGCCGGTGAGGTGGACTTCAACATCGACAACCTGGCCGCCGCCGCGCCCAACATCAAGAGCGGCAAGCTCAAGGCCCTGGCAGTGACCTCGCTGCAGACCTCGCCCATGCTGCCCGATGTGCCGCCGCTGGCCGACACCATCAAAGGCTTCTCCATCGACACCTGGTGGGGCCTGGTGGCCCCGGCCGCCACGCCCAAGGACGTGATTGCCAAGCTGAACAAAGCCTTCACCGACGCCCTGCGCGCCCCGGAAACCCAGACCCGCTTCAAAAACCTGCTGGCTGAGCCTGTGGCCACCACGCCCAAACAGTTTGAAGACTTTATGGCGGCCGAGCGCGCCAAGTACAAACCTCTGGTGGCGGCCTCCGGCGCGAAAGTGGACTGAGCGCAGCCCTCTGACCCACCTTTGAATACGTTCTGGGTGGCACAGAAAAAACGCCCTGCAGGCTTTGGCTTGCAGGGCGTTTTTTGTGATCAGAGCCATATGTCTACGGTCACTCCACTCACCGAAACATAGCTATCTCTGCTTATGGGTTCTGCATAAGCAAGCGATTCGGTGCTTTATTTGCACCCGCACAGCCCCAGGCCGCAGCCTCTGCAGGCCGGCCCAGATCCACACGCCACAGCTGGCCCAGCTGACCGGATGCCACCACGCTGGCGCTCGCCAATGCCGGGTAGCGCTGCTGCAAATCGGCATCCCCCACCACCCAGCTCACGGGTGCGGCGCACAGCTGCTGCTGCCACTGCGTGGGTTCCAGCAGTGTGCGCGCAGCCTGCTCGGGCAAGAAGGTTGCGGCGTCTTGCACTTCTTTGCGCCAGTTGTCGCTGGTTTCAGTCCGGCTCCAGGGGCCCACCAGGTGCATGGGCTCGCGCAGCCGGGCATAGAACGGGGTGTCGTACAGATAGCCATCCACCATGAACACCGGCTCACCGACCTGGTGCTGGGTTGCCAGCGCCCGGCCCAGGTCACGGGCCGTATGTTTGCCATCCTGGGCCAGAAACAGCAGCACGGCCAGCGAGGCAACAGCCCCCACGGCCAGGCTCAGCCACCACCAGCGCTGGCGCTCGGGGCGAGCCGCCAGCGCCTGGGTGGCTGCATCGGCCAACAGCCAGGCCAGGGCTGGCACCGCAGGCAGCACATAGCCCACCAGCTTGGATGCAGGCCAGGAGAAGAACAGCACCACCACGGCCGCAAAGCAGGCCATCAGCAGGCGCACGGCCTGGTCGGTCTGCATGTTCTGCGCGCCCTGCTCTGCAGCACGCCAATAATTCGGGCGCCACAGCGCGCGCGACCACAGCAGCATGGGCAGACAAGTCAGCGCCAGCACAGCGGGGTAGAACCACCAGGGCTGCACATTGTTAAAGCCGCTGGCCGCAAAACGCTGCAGGTGTTGCACCACAAAAAAGTAGTGCAAAAACTCCGGAAAGCGCAGCTGCATCAGCCCAAACCAGGGCAAGGCCACCACGGCGAACAGCAGCAGGCCGGGCACCGAGCACAAGGCCCACAGACTGCGCCAACGCCGGCGCAGCAGCAGCCAGCTGCCCACTACCATGGCCGGCAGCACAAAGCCTATCAAGCCCTTGGCCAGCAGGCCCAGTGCAGCCAAGCCATAGGCCAGCAGCAAAATGCGCCGAAATGGCAGACCTTGCTCAAAGCGCAACACAGCATGGGCCAGCGCCAGCACGGTGGCCGTGATGCAGCCGGCCACCAGCATGTCCAGGTTCGCAAACTGCCCGCCCAGATAGAACAACGGCCAGGCCAGCAACACGGCCACGGCGCAGCGCGCCGTCTGCAGCCCATACCAGCGCCGGGTGAACAGGTACAGCGACCAGATTGCCATCCAGGCACCCAGCAGCGGGGCCGCACGGCCCGCGCCCTCGTACATGCCCCCCAGCTTCAGCGCCAGGGCCGTGATCCAGTAAAACAGCGGCGGCTTGTGAAAAAACGGCAGGCCATTGAGGCTGGGCGTAAGCCAGTCGCCAGAGCGCAGCATTTCCCAGGCCACCGTCACATAGCGGCCCTCGTCAGGCAGCATCAGCGGTCGCATCCACGCGGTCATGGCCAACAGCAAGGCAATGCCCAGCGCCATGGCTACGGGCTCGATCCAGGTAGGGGTTTGCGCGGCGGAGCGGGCCCGTCCGCTGCGGCGGCGGCCGGTATCCGAGAGTGCGTCGGTGTGCGAGATATCCATAAGGTGCAATGTCCATGGCCGGAGGCCATGCCCTATGCAATACGGCAGCCCCAAGCTTGAACGGCACAATGCCTGTCCAGGCTGAAAATTGGCTGAATGCCTAGACGAGAGAGTAGGCCTGCGCGCCTCAGCGCGGTGCCCTGGCTTTCCTCTATGCCCCAGCGGACATGCAAGCATTCAGCAAAAAAAGCAGCACTTGGGCCTGTGCTGCTTTCGTATCCCGCTATGACTTCAGGAGTTTTGGAGCATCGCCGGCTGCACGCCGGGGCACCAGGCTTGTGGGGCTTGCTGGCACGCAATGCGCTGCTGCGCCACCGCGTCCAGCTGTGCAGGCGTGACCCGGTCCGGGGCCAGCTCGGCCAGTGGCAGCAGCACAAAGGCCCGCTCTCCCATACGGGGATGGGGCAGGATCAGCTCCGGCGTGTCCTGCTGCAGATCGCCGTAGCACAGCACATCCAGGTCCAGCGTGCGCGGGGCATTGCGATAAGGGCGTTCACGGCCTGCTGCCAGCTCGATGGCCTGCAGCGCATGCAGCAACTCCAGCGGCGCCAAACGGGTCTGCACCGCAGCCACTGCGTTCAAAAAATCCGGCCCAGTGGCGTCCACCGGCGCACTGGCATACAGCGAAGACAGGCCCACCAGCTGCGTGCCGGGCAACTGGGCTATGGCTTGCACGGCCTGGGCCAGGGCCTGGCCTCTATCACCCAGATTGGCCCCCAGGCCGATAAAGGCCTGCGCGGTGGAGGCTTGCATTCTTATGCGCCTGCGGTTTCGCCCGCACCGCCGGAACCAGTGGGCTTGCGACGACGGCGGCGGCGCTTTTTGGCAGCGGCATCGCCCTCGGGCAACAGCGCGTCCAGCGTGTCCGCACGCTGGGGAGAAGCCGCCGCGCCGGGCGCCGCATCTGCAGGTTTTTTGGCACTGCGGCGTGCAGCCGGTGCTGCGTTTTTCTGGCGCTGGCGTTGCTCCTCGCGGGCCTGGGCCACCAGGTCTTCGCGGCGGCCATCATCGGCCTGCTGGAACTCCTGCCACCAGTTAGCCAGCGATTCCTCAACCTCACCCACATCGGCGCGCAGGCGCATAAAGTCAAAGCCGGCGCGGAAACGCCCCTGGGCCACCATACCAAACGGTGTGGTGCCGGTGCGTTTGTCAAAACGCGGCTGCATGACCCAGATCTCGCGCATATCGGCGGCCAGCTTGCCGCGGCCGGATACATCGCCTATGCGCTGGTCAAACACCTCGTCAATGGCTTCTTGCAGCGCCGGGAAGGCATGAAAGCCCCGGTTCATGCGCTGCTCCCAGCCCTGCTTGACGTCTTGCCACAGCACGCAGGCCAACAAGAAGCTGGGGGCCACGGGCTTGCCCTCGCCCACGCGGCGGTCGGTATCGGCCAGGGCGGCGGTGACAAAGGGGTGATCGGCGCGCTCCACCACCACGTCCAGCAGCGGGTAAATGCCTTTTTCCAGGCCCAGCTTCTTCAGCTGCGCAATCGAGGACAGGGCATGGCCGGTCTGCAGCAGCTTGAGCATTTCGTCAAACAAGCGGCTTTGCGGCACCTCGCTGAGCAGATGCTCGCATTCGATCAGGGGCTTGGCCGTCTTGGGCTCGAGCTTGAAGCCCAGCGGCGACAGCTTGGCGGCAAAGCGCACGGCGCGGATGATGCGCACTGGGTCTTCGCGGTAGCGCGTGGCCGGGTCGCCAATCATGCGCAGCACTTTTTTCTGCGCGTCCTGGATGCCCTTGTGAAAGTCCACCACGACCTGGGTTTCCGGGTCGTAATACATGGCGTTGACGGTGAAGTCGCGGCGTGTGGCGTCCTGGTCCTGCGGGCCCCAGACGTTGTCGCGCAGCACGCGGCCGCTGGCGTCCACCGCATGCTGCATATGGGCCAACTGGGCCTTGCTGGTGCGCTCGTTGCCATCCACATGCTTGGCCTGGCTATTGTCCAGAAAGGCGCGGAAGGTGGAGACCTCGATCACCTCGTGCTCACGCCCACGGCCATACACCACGTGCACGATGCGAAAGCGCTTGCCGATGATGAAGGCACGGCGGAACAGGTTTTTCACCTGCTCGGGTGTGGCATCGGTGGCCACGTCAAAGTCCTTGGGCCGCAAGCCCAGCAGCAGATCGCGCACGGCACCGCCGACGATGTAGGCCTCGTAGCCCGCATCCTTCAAGGTGCGCACCACGTCGACGGCGCGGCGGTCGACCAGCTCCGGGTCGATGCCGTGCACGGCCACCGGCACGTCCTCGCGTTTGCCGAACTGCGGCTTGCGCGAACGGGGGGTCGCCGGGGCCTTGCCCAGCAGTTTGTCGATGATGGTCTTGATCATGGTGTCTCGCTAAACAGGTCCAGCACGCGCCAGCCACGTTCCTGGGCCAGGGCGCGCAGACGCGCGTCGGGGTTGGTGGCCACGGGGTGGTCCACATGTTCGAGCAGGGGCAGGTCGTTCATGGAGTCGCTGTAGAAAGTCGACTCCACATCGCCCCAGGAGAGGCCGCGCTCGGCCAGCCAGGCCGTCATGCGCACCACCTTGCCTTCGCGCATATTGGGTGTGCCTTCCACCTCACCGCTGTACCAGCCGCTGGCGTCACGTGCCAGCTCGGTGGCCAGCACATGCTCCACGCCAAAGGCCTGGGCAATAGGGCCCACCACAAAGGCGTTGGTGGCCGAGGTGATGACCACCACATCCCCCGCATCCAGATGGGATTGCACCAGCTGCAGGGCGGCGGGCTTCATGGCGGGGCGAATCACCTCGTCCATAAAGCGTGCATGGGCCTGGGCGGCGGCCTGCGGGCCACGGCGCACCACCTGCTCGGTGGCAAAGCGCACATAGTCCGGTATGTCCAGGCGCCCGGCCAGGTAGTCGGCAAAGAATTCGTCGTTGCGGCGGCCGAACTCGGCCCTGTCGCACCAACCGATGGCAATGGAGAACTCGCCCCAGCCATGGTCCGAGTCCAGCGGCAGCAGGGTGTGATCAAGATCGAACAGCGCCAGCCGAGGGCGCTGCGTAGCAGTGGAGACAGACATGGTTGCGTGAAGGGTTGGTGCCATGGCGGCAAGGCCGTGGGCTTATTCGGTTTCCAGCATGGTCTTGAGCAGCGGGATGGTGATGGCACGCTTGTTGCGCAGGGCAAAGCCGTCGAGCATGTCCAGCAGCTGCATCAGGCTGCCTAGGTCGCGCGAGAAACGCTTGAGCATGTAGTCCATGACATCGTCGCTCAGGAACACGCCCCGGGCATCGGCTTCCTGGCGCAACACGGCACGGCGCTCAAATTCATCAAGCAGGTGCAGCTGGAACACATGGCCCCAGCCCAGGCGGCTGCGCAAATCATCGCGCAGATGCAGGTCGGCAGGCGGCAGGTCTCCCGCCGACAGCAACCAGCGGGGCGTGCCCGATTGCGGTGCCACGGCGTTGACAAACCAGTTGAAGGCGCGGGCCTGCTGCATGGGCGTGTACTGGTGCACATCGTCCATGATGACGGCGGCCCAGCGCTCGTCGAACTCCGGTGGGAAGCCCGTGCTGGCATCCATCCAGCCGACTTCGGCCCCCTGCTCGCGCAAAGCCGCATGCACGGCCTTGAGCAAATGGGTCTTGCCCGATCCGGACACACCCCACAGATAGGTGGGCACGGGAGCCGAGGGCAGCGTAGCCATCGCACCGTCACCCACCCAGCTGCGCAGATGCTGGACCACGGCGGCATTGCTGCCTTCGTAGAAGCGCGACAGCGACGGCCCGGTAGGCAGGCCGATGTCCAGCGCCAATTGCCTCATCGCGGCCACGCGCAGACCTCCTTCGGCAAAAGGGGCATGGAAATCCGGACGATGAAGGCAGGCTCAGACAAGAACGGCAGCATTCCAAGGACAGGTGGGAGAACGACACGCCAGACCCGCGTCGGCGTGGCACACCCGGTTTTTCTGCACTGCCCTGTTGCCAGGGCTGCCAGTAAAGCGCAGGCGGCGCGCCTAGGATTCTAGACCGCCGGGCCCATCCACGCGGGCAGAAGGTTTGCACCGGCCTGCAGCCAGGCTGCGCAAGCCGCTTGCCGCACGGACAATCGCCGCACCAAGGGCCAGGTGAATGGGCTCTCGCTTTAGAATCTCGGGATTCAGCCCTGCCCCCTGGGCCTACTTGCACAGACGACGCCATGAGCTCCACCACTCCCGCTTCCACCCCTATTTCCTACAAAGACGCAGGTGTTGACATCGACGCAGGCGACGCCCTGGTCGAGCGCATCAAGCCCCTGGCCAAGAAGACCATGCGCGAAGGCGTGATGGCAGGCATTGGCGGCTTTGGTGCCCTGTTCGAGGTGCCCAAGCGCTACAAGGAACCTGTGCTGGTCTCCGGCACCGACGGCGTGGGCACCAAGCTCAAGCTGGCCTTTGAGTGGAATATGCACGACACCGTGGGCATCGACCTGGTGGCCATGAGCGTCAATGACGTGCTGGTGCAAGGTGCCGAGCCACTGTTCTTTCTGGACTACTTTGCCTGCGGCAAGCTGGATGTGGACACGGCAGCGGCCGTGGTGGGCGGCATTGCCAAGGGCTGCGAGCTGTCCGGCTGCGCACTGATCGGTGGTGAAACCGCCGAAATGCCCGGCATGTACCCCGATGGCGAATACGACCTGGCCGGCTTTGCCGTGGGCGCTGTCGAAAAGTCCAAGATTCTGACCGGCCAAAATGTGCAGCCCGGCGACGTGGTGCTGGGCCTGGCCTCGCACGGCGTGCACTCGAATGGTTTCTCGCTGGTGCGCAAGTGCATCGAGCGCGCTGAAAGCCAAGCCACCATCCCCGCCACGCTGGATGGCAAGCCTTTCAAGGCCGCCATCATGGAGCCCACCCGCCTGTACGTGAAGAATGTGCTGGCCGCACTGGCCCAACACCCCATCAAGGCCCTGGCCCACATCACCGGTGGCGGCCTGCTGGAAAACATCCCCCGTGTGCTGCCCGAAGGCACCGGCGCCGACCTGAAGGCCGGCAGCTGGCCCCAGACCGAGTTGTTTGCCTGGCTGCAAAAAACCGCCGGCATTGACGATGTGGAAATGAACCGCACCTTCAACAACGGCATCGGCATGGTGCTGGTGGTGGCCGCCGACCAGGCCGAAGCCACCGCCGCCACGCTGCGCGGCCTGGGCGAGTCGGTCTATGCCATTGGCCAGATCGTCGAGCGCAGCAGCGGCGCTGCCGTCCAGGTGCGCTGATTCCCCTTTTCCCATCAGCATAGGGCGCAGACACCATGGGACGGAACTCCTCACAACTGCCCAGCATCTGCCCGCCCTCGCCACCACCGCCCTCGCGCGGTGTGGTGATTGCCAGCTATCTGCTGATGGCCAGCGCCCTGCTGCTGGTCATGGAACGCAGCCTGCTGCCCGGCCTGCTGTGCGCCTGTGTGGGCTTTCAGCTCACGCGCGCACTGGCTGGCGGCATCACCCGCGTGCAGCGGCGCCCAGAGGGAGCTATACCCGAACGCTGGGTGCAGAACCTGGCTGCCACTGTCATCGTGCTGGCACCACTGATTCTGCTGAGCAGCGCGCTCTCGCACACGCGTTACTACATCGTGGATGCGCCCCAGCAGTACCGCGAGCTGCTGGACTATCTGGCCCGCACGGTGCTGGAGCTGCGCGAGAAGCTACCCCATGACCTGACCTCCCAGCTGCCCCAGGGAGCTGCCGATATCCAGCGCATCATCGCCAACTACCTGGCCAACAAGGCCGGCACACTGGCAATTGCTGGCAAGGCCTGGCTGGCAGCCATTCTTCACGCCTATGTGGGCCTGCTGATTGGCGCACTGGCGGCCGTGCGCCCACGCATTCTGCCCAGCAAGCCGCTGACCATGGCGCTGCACCGCCGCATCTCGCTTTTGGGTGAATCCTTCCGCCAGATCGTGGCAGCCCAGTTCTGGATTGCGCTGTTCAACACCATGCTCACCGCATTGTTCCTGCTGGCGATATTGCCGCTGTGGGACCTGGAGCTGCCCTATACGCCAGCCCTGATTACGCTGACCTTTGTGGCCGGGCTGGTGCCTATCGTGGGCAATCTGCTGTGCAATGTGGTGCTGACCATCGTCGGCCTGTCGGTCTCGCCCGTGGCCGCGGCCGCCTGCCTGGCGTTCCTGATCCTGATTCACAAGGCCGAGTATGTGATCAACGCCAGGGTCATAGGCCAGCGCACCCATATGGCCGTGTGGGAGCTGCTGTGCGTGATGTTTGTGGCGGAGTCGGTGTTCGGCCCCGCTGGCCTGGTGGCTGCGCCGCTGTTTTACGCCTACCTGAAGAAAGAGCTGGCCGAGGCCGAGTTGACCTGAGGCTTCTGCGCTGCAGCCGCTGCAAAAAAACATAGCTGACTTCGCCCGTCAGCGCTGCATCTGCGCCACCTGCAAGCACCAAAACAAAAGAGCATCCCCATGGGATGCTCTTTTT
The DNA here is from genome assembly GCA_031277855.1 of Acidovorax sp. Lineage (GTDB taxonomy): Bacteria > Pseudomonadota > Gammaproteobacteria > Burkholderiales > Burkholderiaceae_C > Comamonas. The sequence goes on from JAITLO010000032.1 coordinate 172,630, forward strand.
ATTGCAGCGCGTCTCGCAGCGCCGGAATACTGCTGCCTCAAAGGCTGGCGCGCAGCTGGGCCAGTTGCTCCTTGATCATGTCCAGATCCTGGGCCGACTCTGCATGGCGGGCATAGGTCTGCAAGTCCTGGATGGCTCCCCTGCGCTGGCCATGCTCCATGCGCACCAGACCACGGTCGCGGTACTCGCTCCAGTTGCTGGGCGTGAGCGTGATCAGGCGGTTGATCACCGCCAGCACCCGGGCATCACAGCCTTGCTGCTGGTAGACCGACTTGAGGTTGCGCAGCATGCGCTCCAGGATGTCGCGCAGGCTGGCCGATTGCAAAAACATGCCCATGGGAGGCAGCTCGTCTTCTTCCAGCCCCCAGGCTTCCAGATAAGGCTCCAGCCGCTCGCTCAGCGCCACCGCACTCAGGCCTTGCCCAGTCAGCGGGTCTTGCACCACCAAGCCTTGCGGCAACTGCACCTTGACCAGGAAATGCCCGGGAAACGATACACCTTGGGCATTCAGCCCTATGCCATGGGCCAGCTCCAGCCACAGCACGCCCAGCGAAATGGGAATGCCCCGGCGTGTTTCCATGACCCGGTGCAAATAGCTGTTGTCAGGGTGAAAGAAATCGTTGTGGTTGCCGCCATAGCCCAGGTCGGCGTAGAAGAACTGGTTGAGGATGGTCAGACGCTGCGTGCCATCACTACCCCATGGCACACACTCTCGCAGCAGCTTGAGCATGCGTTCGAACTGGTAGAGCGCACCCTGCACATCCAGCTGCGGGTCCGCATCCTGCCCCAGGCTGATGGCAGCTTCCAGCAATAGGCGTGGCTCATCGCGGCGCACCAGGGTTTCAAAATACTCCAGCGGGGTCGGCAGTCCAAATTCGAGTTTCATGGCTTTCTCACACTGGGCCGCCGCAAACATCACCGACGCAGCAGCTTTTTGAGGGGAACACCCGTCAATACCAGCGTTCCCAAATACACACAGGCGGACAGCGCCATCGCACCCAGCATCAAACCAGCCCGCTTGCCTTCGGAGAGCGCCAGCCAGTCAAAGGCCCGGGCAAACCAGAACAGCAAGGCGGCCAGCAACAAGGCAGCCACCGCAATTTGACATAGGAGTTTGCCCCAGCCTGGAGCGGGATGAAAGGCCTTACGTCGGATAAGTCCTACAAGAAGCCAGCTGGCATTCACCAGCGCCGCCACCCCGATAGACAAAGCCAATCCTGCATGGGCCAGCCAGGGCACCATCACCAGATTGAACAACTGGGTCAGCACCAGCACGCAGATGGCGATCTTCACCGGCGTGCGAATGTCCTGGCTGGCGTAATAGCCCGGCGCCAGCACCTTGATGGCCACCAGACCCACCAGCCCCGCGCCATAGCCTATCAGCGCCAGGGAGATTTGCCCCACATCGCTGGCATGCAGCGCACCGCGAAAGAACAAGGTCGCCACCAGGGGCGTGGCAAACACCAGCAGACCCACACCGCACGGCACGGCCAGCAGCAGCACCAGCCGCAGCCCCCAGTCCAGCATGGCGGAATAGCGCTCGCCATCCCCCGAGGCCTTGGCCGCGGCCAGCTGGGGCGTCAACACCACGCCCAAAGCCACACCCAGCAGCGCGGTAGGAAACTCCATCAAACGGTCGGCATAGAACAGCCAGGTCACACTGCCAGGCGCCAGATGGGACGCAATCTGGGTGTTGATCATCAGGCTGATCTGGGCCACGCCTACGCCCAGCAGTGCCGGCCCCATCAGCTTCAGAATGCGGCGCACGCCGGCATCGCTCCAGGCCTGGCGAATAGCACCCCAGGTCACACCAATGCGCGGCAGCAGCCCTAAACTGCGCAGCGCCGGAATCTGCACCGCCAGCTGCAGCACACCGCCCAGCATGACGCCTGCCGCCATGGCATAAATGGGCTCAATCCCTTGCGCCTGAAAATACGGCGCCAGCCACCAGGCGGCCGCAATCATGCTCAGATTCAGCAACACCGGCGTGGCGGCCGAGACCACAAAACGCCGCCAGGTATTGAGCACCCCGGCCGATAGCGCCACCAGCGACATGCAGCCTATATAGGGGAACATCCAGCGCGTCATCTGCACCGCAGCATCCATGCTGGCGGGGTCTCGCTCCAGACCGCTGGCCAGCAGCCACACCAGCAGCGGCGCCCCCAACACCCCCAGCACACAGACCAGCGCCAACACCCAAAACAAAATGGTGGCCACATCGGAGATCAGCGCGCGGGTTCGCTCTTCACCCTCTTTTTCCTTGGCGGCAGCCAGCACCGGCACAAAGGCCTGGCTGAACGCACCTTCGGCAAACAGCCGGCGGAACAGATTGGGAATGCGAAACGCCACATTGAAAGCATCCGTCAGAGCGTTGGCCCCGAACATGGACGCCATCAGCAAATCGCGCAGCAGGCCTGTGACGCGGGAGGCCAGCGTGAACAGGGAGACGGTGGAGGCAGCTTTGAATAGTGACACCCCGGCAGTGTAGCGACAGCCCAGGACCGTTTCCGCCGCCGGGGATGCGCACCGCTGCGCATCGCCAGCAGCTGATACGCGCTCCATATATTTCCCAAAAACTATTTGGCTACAGTCGCATAAAACTGGCGCCCCAGGTCAGAGACAGCGAGCAAGGGCCGCCCCGCAGCGAGGCTGTCGTCCCCCTTCAGGGGGAAGGCGCGCAGCGACTCAGGGGGTGCTATACTGTCGGGCTTCGCTGGCATCATCCCCAGACACTTAAGGAATACACACCATGGCAACCAAAGCCAAAAAGAACCCCCGCCTGGCCTCCGGCCGCAAGCGCGCACGTCAGAACGTCAAGCTGAACGCAGCCAACACCTCGCTGCGCTCCAAGTACCGCACCGCTGTCAAGAACGTCGAAAAGGCTGTCCTGACCGGCGACAAGGCCAAGGCCACCGAACTGTTTGCCAAGGCACAGTCCGTGCTGGACACCATCGCCGACAAGGGCATCTTCCACAAGAACAAGGCTGCTCGCGATAAGAGCCGCCTGTCCGCCAAGGTCAAGGCCCTGGCCGCCGCCTAATCACTTTAGGCAAAGCACGGATGGCGCAAGCCATCTGCCGTTTGCAACGGGTGCGCTGCCAGCGAACAAAGAAACCGCCTTCGGGCGGTTTTTTTGTGCCCGCACCAAAGACCAGAGAAAGCCACTACACCAATAGCAAGAAATACTGTTTGATACATATCAATAAACAACACCTAGTGATAATACTTACGTCAAACATATAAATATTTGGTATTTGAGGCCTGCCACATACAGCGGGCCTTTTTTGCCTGTCAAACACTTGCTCAAAACATGAAAAAAACGCTCAAAACCCTCGTCGGCGCCCTTGCGGCGCTGATCGTGGCGGCGGTACTGTTTCTGTACTGGCCGCTCTTCCCTCGCTCCGTGCCCAAGGCCGAAAACGAGCAGCCCGTGGATGTGGTGATGGTGGGCGCCGGCGTGATGAGCGCCACGCTGGCCACCTATTTGCAAGAACTGCAGCCCGACTGGAAGATTGAGGTTTTTGAGCGCCTGGACGGCGTGGCGCTGGAAAGCTCCAACGGCTGGAACAACGCCGGCACAGGCCACTCCGGCTTTGCCGAGCTGAACTACACCCCCCAACTGTCTGATGGCTCCGTGGACGTCAAGCGCGCCGTGAACATTGCCGAGCAATTCGAGGTTTCGCGCCAGTTCTGGGCCCACCAGATTGGTCGCAACCACCTGGGTGCGCCGGAGAGCTTCATCAACCCCACCGGCCATATGAGCTTTCTGTGGGGTGCTGACAATATCGACTTTCTGCACAAGCGCCAGCAGGCCCTGGTGAAGAACCCGCTGTTCTACGGCATGGAGTATTCCGAAGACCAGGAACAGATCAAGAAGTGGGCCCCGCTGATGATCGAGGGCCGCGACCCCCAGCAAAAGATCGCCGCCACCTATATGCCCCTGGGCACCGACGTCAACCACGGCGCCTGGGCCCAGCAGTTGGTCACGTCTTTGCAGAAAACGCCCAACTTCAGCCTGCACCTGCAAAGCGAAGTCACGGCGCTGAATCAGAACGCCGACAAGACCTGGAATGTGACCGTGGCCGACCTGGCCAACAACCGCCAGGAAAAGACCATCAAGGCCAAGTTCGTCTTTGTCGGCGCCGGCGGTGCCGCGCTGACCCTGCTGCAAAAGTCGGGCATCCCCGAATCCAAGAACTACGCCGGCTTCCCCGTGGGTGGCCAGTTCCTGGCGATTGAAAACCCCGCGTTGACCGCACGCCACAGCGTGAAGGCCTACGGCATTGCCGCCACCGATTCGCCTCCCATGTCCGTGCCCCACCTGGATGCCCGCAACATCGACGGCAAGCCCGTGGTGCTGTTTGGCCCGTTTGCCCTGGCCACCACCAAGTTCCTGAAGACTGGCTCCTGGTGGGATCTTTTCTCCTCGGTCAACCACGACAACCTGGTGAGCATGCTGCGCGTGGGCGTTCACAACCTGGACCTGGTCAAGTACCTGCTGCAGCAAGCCGAGCTGAGCGACGACGATCGCCAGGCCGTGCTGGCCCAATACTTCCCCAATGCCAAGCGTGAAGACTGGCGCTTGATCACGGCCGGCCAGCGCGTACAGGTCATCAAGCGCGATCCCAAGGAAGGCGCTGTGCTGCAGTTCGGCACCGAAATCGTGGCCGCTGAAGACGGCAGCATTGCCGCCCTGCTGGGCGCTTCGCCCGGCGCTTCGACCGCTCCGCAGATCATGCTGAATCTGATGAAGAAGTCCTTCCCTGAGCAAATGGCCTCCAGTGAATGGCAGGCCCGCATCCACCAGATCGTGCCCTCCTATGGCCGCAAGATCAACGAGGACGCGGCCTACACCAACGAAATCCGCCGCATGACCAGCACCGCCCTGCACCTGCCTTATGTGGATGTGCCGGTCGATCTGGGCCAACAAGGCACTGCCGCTCCGGCACTGGCTCCCGCTCCTGCCGCAGCACCTGCTGCCCCGCAAGACAGCAAGCAGCACAACAAGGAAATGCAGGCGCTGTAAGCACTGTAGCCCTCTCCAGCCAGCCCGCGCGCTGGCGACCCAGCCCCGCAATGCGGGGCTTTTTGCATACCACCCTGGCTTTTTACAGTCCACGACTTGCCTCGTGCCGCTATGCCACCTGCAGCGGCGTGGCGCTCTATGCTCTCTCCTATGGCTCCACTGCCCCGCTCCCTGACCCAAGACGCCATTGGCAGCACCTTGCTGCGCTTTGCGTTGCCGATGTTGGGCGGGTATGTGCTGCAGTCACTCAATGGCTCCATCAATGCCATCTGGATTGGCCGCTACCTGGGGGAGACGGCGCTGGCCGCAGCCACCCATGCCAACAATCTGGTGTTTGCCTTGATCGCGCTGCTCTTCGGCGTCAGCCAGGCCTGCAATCTCTTGGTGGCCCAGGCCGTGGGCGCACGCCAGCCCCAGCTGGCGCGTGAAGTCACAGGCACGGGAGCCAGCCTGTTCCTGCTGGGCGCACTGCTGATCTGCGCTTGCGCTTGGCCGCTGTCCCCCTGGCTGCTGCGGAGCATGGGCGCAGATCCCGCCGTGGCCCTGCTGGCCGGGCGCTATCTCCAGGTGATGTTTCTGGCGCTGCCACCGCTGTTGCTTCTGATCTATGTGTCGGCCGTGCTGCGGGGCGCGGGCGATACCCGCACGCCTTTTGCCTTTTTGATGGGCGTGGCCCTGCTGGACTGCTTGCTCAATCCGCTGCTGATCTTTGGCCTTGGGCCGCTGCCAGGCCTTGGCATGACGGGCTCTGCCCTGGCATCGCTGCTGGCCAACAGCTGCGGCCTGCTGGCCTTGCTCGCCTGGCTGCACCATCAGCGCCATCCGCTGTGGCTGGGCCGGGGCGATGCCAGGCTGCTGCGCCCACGCTGGCCCATTGTGCACGCGCTGCTGTCCAAAGGCCTGCCCATGGGCCTGCAAATGCTGCTGACTTCGCTGTCGCTGGTGCTGATGTTGGCCTTGGTCAACACCCAGGGCATACAGGCCGCATCGGCCTATAGCGCGGCCATGCAGCTGTGGGCCTATGTACAAATGCCCGCTGTGGCCGTGGCCTCGGCCTGCACCACCATCGCCGCCCAGAATGTAGGCGCTGGCCGTTGGCCGCGCGTAGCCCATACGGCCCGCGCTGGCGTGGCCTGCCACCTGCTGCTGACGGGTTGCTGCGTGGCCCTGCTGCTGACTTTTGACCGCCCCATGCTGGCCCTGTTCCTGCCCGAAGCCAGCCCCGCCCTGGAGCCGGCACGCCACCTCAACCGCCTGGTGCTGGTCTCGCTGGTCTTGCTAGGCATCAGCAATGTGCTGGCTGGTGTCGTGCGCTCCACAGGCGCGGTGCTGGTGCCGCTGCTGATCCTGGCCATCACCCTGTTGGGCCTGCGCCTTCCTCTGGCCTGGGGCTTGCAGGCCCACTGGGGGCAGGATGCGCTGTGGTGGAGTTTTCCACTCAGCGCCCTGGTCTCCGTGCTGCTCTCGCTGGCGTATTACCGCTGGGGGCGCTGGCGCCAGGCCAGGCTGCTGGACAGCGTCGCGTGCAGCCCTTGGCAAGCAGAGCCGCGCAGCTAGCCCCCTGCCACAGCACTCACCTCACTGCTGCACATCCCCCAAGCACAGGTATTTGATCTCCAGATACTCATCCAGACCATGGCTTGAACCTTCACGCCCCAGGCCCGACTGCTTGACCCCGCCAAAAGGCACATGCTCGGTGGCAATGACACCCGCATTCACGCCCACCATGCCGTATTCCAGGGCTTCTCCCACACGGAAGATGCGCCCCATATCGCGGCTGTAGAAATAGCTGGCCAGGCCGAATTCAGTAGCATTGGCGGCAGCAATGGCCTCTTGCTCGGTGCTGAAACGGAAGATGGGCGCCAGCGGCCCAAAGGTTTCCTCACGCGCCACCAGCATCCCGGCATGGGCATCGGCGATCACCGTGGGTGCAAAAAACTGCCCCTGCAGGCGATGGCCTCCGACCACAATGCGCCCGCCCTGGGCCACGGCATCGTCCACATGGCGCTGCACCTTGTCCAAGGCCGCAGGCTCTATCAGCGGCCCCTGGATGACACCGGCCTCAAAGCCGTTGCCCACCTTCAATCCCTGAACCCGGGCCGCAAACAGCGCCACAAAGCGCTCATACACAGCGTCTTGTACATAGATGCGGTTGGCGCAGACACAGGTCTGGCCCGCATTGCGGTATTTGCTGGCAAGGGCGCCTTCGACGGCCGATTCAAGGTCGGCATCATCAAACACGATAAAGGGTGCGTTGCCCCCCAACTCCAGCGCCAGCTTCTTGACCGTGGGCGCGCACTGGGCCATCAACACGCGGCCCACTTCGGTGCTGCCTGTAAAGCTCAGGTGGCGCACCACATCGCTTTCACACAGCAGCTTGCCCACAGCCACACTGCCTTCCGCATCACTGGTCAGCACATTCAGCACCCCGGGCGGAAAGCCTGCGCGCGCAGCCAGCTCGGTGGCGGCCAGTGCGGTCAGCGGCGTCAGCTCGGCTGGTTTGATGACCACGGTGCAGCCCGCGGCCAGAGCCGGTGCCACCTTGCGGGTGATCATGGCCAGCGGGAAATTCCACGGCGTGATGGCCGCGCACACCCCAATCGGCTGGCGCATCACCAGCAAACGCCGGTTGTTGTCGAACTGGGGCAGGATTTCGCCATTGCCGCGCTTGGCCTCTTCGGCAAACCATTCCACAAAGCTGGCGCCATAAACCACCTCACCCTTGGCCTCGGCAAAAGGCTTTCCCTGTTCGGCAGTCATGATGCGTGCAATATCGTCCTGGTGCTGCACCAATAGCTGGAACCAGCGCATCAGCACGGCATGGCGCTCCTTGCCGGTCTTGCCGCGCCAGCCCGGCAAGGCGGCGTTCGCCGCCGCTATGGCTTGAGCAGCCTGCGCAGGCCCAAGACAGGCCACATCGGCCAGATGCTGGCCCGTAGCAGGGTCTTGCACGGGAAAGCGGCGCTCACTGCCCAACCAGACGCCTCCGATATAGGCGTCTGTGCGCAACAGGCTGGGGTCGCTGAGCAGGGCCAGCGGATGGGGGTTCTGTGTCATGGGAGTACGAAAATGCGAAAGCGCGTAGAAGTGCAAAACAATGCGAACAAGCCTCAGACCTGGGGCACAGGCAGGGGCATGGAAACGGGTTTGTCGCGGCGCGTGCTGCGCCACTGCACATAGATGCCGGCGCAGACAATGACCAGGGCTGCAAAGCCGGTGGACAGCACCAGCGGGCGGTACTGGTCCACAAACAGCATCACCACCAGCGAGACGATGATGAAGGCGATCACCAGATAGGTGAGCCAGGGAAACAGCCACATCTTCAGCCGGATCTCACGCCCCTCTTCCTCCAGCTTGCGGCGCATCTTGAGCTGGGAGCAGGCAATCACCAGATAGACCAGCATGGCGATCATGCCGGTGCTGTTCATCAGCAAATCCAGGATGTCCCTGGGGCGCATCGATTCAAAGAAGTTCAGCGCGGCCACGATCACGGCCGCCAGGCAGGAGAGCAGCACGGCATAGATTGGTGTGCCATTGGCGCGCGTGCGCTGCAACAGCGCCGGCGCATCGCCACGGCGCGACAGCGAATACAGCATGCGCGAGCAGGTGTAGTGCGCCGAGATAAAGCAGCTGCTCACCGAGGTCAGCACCACAAAGCTCATCAGCCACTTGGCTCCCGGCACGCCCAGCAGCTCCAAGGTGCGACGGTAGGAGCCGTAACCCGACTGCCCCAACTGTGGGTCGTTCCAGGGCACCAGGCAGACGATCAAAAAGATAGAGCCTATATAAAACAGGCAGATGCGCCAGACCACGGAGTTGGTGGTGCGCACAATCTGCTCCGCCGGGTTCTGGGCCTCGGAGGCTGCAATGGTGACGATCTCCGCCCCCAAAAAGGCAAACATCACCCCCAGCAAGGCCACCGCCAGCGAACCAATGCCGTTCGGCATAAAGCCGCCATGGGCCGTGAGCGCGGCCCAGCCCTGGGTCTCACCCAAGGGCCAGATCCGCAGCACGGCCAGCGAGCCCAAGGTGATGAAGGCGGTAATGGCAATCACCTTGATCAGCGCAAACCAGAACTCGAACTCGCCGTAATTGCGCACCTGCAAAAAGTTCACCACGATGAGCAGGCCGGTCATGAGGGCCGTGAACTGGTTGACGCTGATGGCGGGAAACCAGTCATGCAAGATCATCCCGGCCACATAGGCCTCCCAGGCCATCAGCAAGGTCCAAAACCACCAGTACAACCAGCCTATGGTGAAGCCGGCCCAGCGGCCTATGGCTTTTTCGGCATAGGTGGAAAACGAACCTGTGTCCGGAGAGGACGTGGCCATCTCCCCCAGCATGCGCATGATGAGAATCACCAAAATGCCGCCGGCCCCATAGGCCAGCACCGAAGCCGGCCCGGCCTGGGCGATAACGCTGCCCGAGCCCACAAAAAGGGCCGCACCAATGACGCCGGCAATCGACATCATGGTGAGGTGCCGGGTTTTGAGGGCACTGCTGAGGGCATTGCTCCCATCAGGCGGGGAAGAGCGGGTATCGGTCTGCATGGTGTTTGTCTCCGTCGTTTTTGTTCGGCAAGCCCGAGCCATCGCTCGGGCTCAGGCCCGGCACCCGTCTATGGGGCACCTGGGCCTGTGTGGTGGCTTGGCAGCGCCTATGCCAAGGCCGCTGCCACGCTGGCGGCCAGCAGCTCCAGGCCCTCGTCCAGCACGGCGGTGGGCACCGTCAGCGGCACCAGAATACGGATCACATTGCCGTAGCTGCCGCAGGACAGCAGAATCAGCCCGCGTGCCGCAGCCTCGGCCACGATGCGTTTGGCCGCGTCTGCATCGGGCCGGTGCACATCGCCGTCCTGGCCCAATTCAAAAGCCACCATGGCGCCCGGGCCGCGCACATCAACCATGGCCGGATGGCGTGCGGCCATGGCGCGCAGCCCGGCGCGCAAACGCTCGCCCACCATGCGGCCACGCTCCAGCAACTGCTCCTGCTCAAACACACGCAGCACGGCCAGTGATGCAGCAACGGCCACGGGGTTGCCAGCATAGGTGCCGCCCAGACCGCCTGGTGCCGGAGCGTCCATGATGTCGGCGCGGCCGGTGACGGCCGCCAGCGGATAACCACCGGCCAGCGATTTGGCCGAGGTGATCAGATCGGGAACCACCGACCATTGCTCGCAGGCATACCAGGTGCCGGTGCGGCCGGCGCCGGTCTGCACCTCATCGGCGATGAGCAAAATGCCATGGGCGTCGGCAATTGCCTTCAGGCCGGCGATGAATTCCGGTGGCGCCGCATAAAAGCCGCCCTCACCTTGCACCGGCTCCAGAATGAAGGCGGCGGTGCGCTCGGGCTCGATGTCGTACTTGAACAGGGCGCGCACCGACTCCAGCGCCGCTTCGACGCTCACGCCGTGCAGCGCATTCGGATAGCGGGCGTGGTAGATCTCCCCCGGGAAGGGGCCAAAGCCGAGCTTGTAGGGCGCTACCTTGCCCGTCAGCCCCATGGTGAGATTGGTGCGGCCGTGAAAGCCGCCACCGAAGGCGATGATGCCGGGGCGCCCCGTATGGGCGCGGGCAATCTTGACCGCGTTCTCCACGGCCTCGGCCCCCGTGGTCAGCAGCATGGTTTTTTTCGGTGCGGCGCCAGGCGCCATGGCATTGAGCTTTTCGGCCAGCTCCACATAGGACTCATAGGCCACGACCTGAAAGCAGGTGTGGCTGAACTGCTCAACCTGGCGCTGCACGGCGGCCGTGATCTCGGGATGAGAGTGGCCGGTGTTGAGCACGGCAATGCCACCGGCAAAATCGATATGGCGGCGGCCCTCCACGTCCCAGATTTCGGCATTGCGGGCATGGCTGATGAAGACCGTATGCGACTGACTCACACCGCGCGGCAAGGCATTGTGACGGCGGGCCATCAAGGCCGCGTTAGAGGCGGCTTGTGCGGCCTGCAGGAATTCGGGCACGGGCTGGTTCATGGAGTCTCCAGAAATTTCTGTGTGATGGAACGCGCCACAACGGACTGTGGCAGGACGAACCCACTGTAAAAATCTGGCTCTCGCCGCACCATGTACAGTTGGATGGCAAGCACTGCATCACTGTGCTGCATGCCGTGGCTGTACAGGCTAACCCTAGGCTGCATGCGCGGGAGAACGCCCCTGGCGCTGCCATACTCGGAATTCCTGGGGGCTCACCGCAGCCACCGGCTTTTTTCCGATGCTGAACCTACAACATGACTCCCCAACGCCGCTGGTGGCCCAGATCACCGAGGGCATCCACACGCTGATTCAGGCCCAGCAGCTCAAGCCTGGCGCCAAGCTGCCCTCCATCAGGGCCTTTGCGGCCCAGCATGCTGTCAGCGTGTTCACCGTGGTGGAAGCCTATGACCGCCTGGTGGCACAAGGCCTGCTGGTCAGCCGGGCCCATGCCGGCTTTTTCATCAACCGCACCGCGCAAGAGCAGCAAGAAGATGGGGACAGCGGCGAGCGCGACAAGCCGGTGTTTGACGGTGCCTGGTACCTCAAGCAAATCTTCGAGAACCGGGACTGCCCCATCAAACCGGGCTGCGGCTGGCTGCCCGATGACTGGATGTTTGCCGACGGCGTGCGGCGCGGCCTGCGCAAGCTGGCCACCGAAGGCCTGAGCCTGAGCGGCTATGGCGACCCCATGGGCCTGCCGGCCCTGCGCCAGCTGATTGCCCAACACCTGCAGCAGGACCAGCTCATACAGTCCACACCCGGGCAGGTTTTGCTCACCCACGGCTCCAGCCAGGGCCTGGATCTGGCGGCGCGCACCCTGGTGCAGCCGGGCGATATGGTCTTGGTTGACGACCCGGGCTACCCCAATCTGATGAGCCTGCTGCGCGCACTGGGTGCGCGGCTGGTGGGGGTTCCGCGCACGCCGCAGGGCTACGACATGCAGGCACTGGAAAAGCTGGTGACCACCATGCGCCCCAAGGCCTTTTTCACCCAGCCCCGCCTGCAAAGCCCCACCTGCACACGTGCCAGCCTGGCGCAGCTACACCAAATCTTGCAATGGGCGGCCCAGCATGACTTCATGCTGGTGGAAAACGATATCTATGCCGGCATGGATGCCAGCCACCAGCCCTCTTTGGCCAGCCTGGACCAATTGCACCGGGTGATCTACCTGGGCAGCTATTCCAAGATCATTTCCGCCAATCTGCGGGTGGGCTATTTGCTGGCCCACCCCCAGGTGGTGCAACAGCTGGTGCAGCTGAAGATGCAATCCGGCCTGACCAGCTCCGAGGTGGCAGAGCAACTGGTCTACAACGTGGTCACGGACGGACGCTGGCGCAAGCACCTGAAACTGTTGCGCGAGCGCCTGGCACTGGCACATGACCATGCCGCACGCCAGCTGCAGCGCCTGGGCTTTGTGCTGTACGCAGAACCCCGAGAAGGCATGTACCTGTGGGCAAGACACCCGGCGCTGACCGACAGCCTGGCTGCAGTGAATGCCGCCGCACAGCAAGGCATTTTGCTGGGACTGGGGCAGCTGTTTGTGGTGGACGACCAGCCCACGGCATGGCTACGTTTTAATGTGGCCTTCTGTGAAGAGCCGCGGCTGTGGCAATGGCTGGAGACCTGGCTGGCAGAACTGGGGGCTACCCAGGCAGCGGGCAATCCTGGCCCTGACGCCCTCGGCCTGGCCTAGACTTTCTTGGGTTCGTCCGGAATCAGGCAGGCCTCGGCCACCTGAAGGCGGTTGTCCTTGGCAAAGTTCAGCACAAAGTCCCAGGCCATGGGCTCGTAGTCACGCAGGTCAGCGTGAACAATGACGCATTTGACGCCGTTGATGGAGGTCGGCACACACCAGGGCGAATAGCTCAGGTGGCTGCCGGGCGTGGCACCGCCTGGACGAAACTGGCTCATGACCCCCGCCAAGCGCTCCGCCCAGTCGCTGGGGCGGAAGGTTTTACCCTCCAGGGTGACACCCTGGATGAACAATTCTTTGGAAGAAGGGGAGGCCATCAGAGAGATTTCTTAGTGAGACAGGCCACAGCTGCAGGATCGCCACCGGTGCGCCAAGCCAGGCATTTTAATTCTTATACAAGACTTGGCCGCTTCTGCCTGTGACTACCCGACCAGATCATGGGTGCGTTCGCATGGCTGTGATGCGCAATCCTCAACTTTCCCGTTGCAGCGGCCACCTAGAATGAGGCCTCACCCTGGCGGCGAACCCCACAAGACACGCGCCAGGATTCATGCCATCCCCGCTTTGTCAGGAGAGTTTTCATGTCCGCTCACATCGAGGCAACCTCGCCCCACGTCATGTCCACCTATGGCCGCGTGCCCATCGCGCTGGAACGAGGCCAAGGCTGCCGCGTGTGGGATGTGAACGGCAAGGAATACCTGGACGGCCTGGGCGGCATCGCCGTCAACACCCTGGGCCACAACCACCCCAAGCTGGTGCCCGCGCTGCAAGACCAGCTCACCAAGCTCATCCACACCAGCAACTACTACCACGTGCCCGGCCAGGAAGCGCTGGCCCAGATGCTGACCGAACGCGCCAAGATGACGAATGTCTTCTTCTGCAGCACCGGCCTGGAAGCCAACGAAGCAGCCATCAAGATTGCCCGCAAGTACGGCGTGGACAAGGGCATTGCCAACCCCGTGATCGTGGTCTACGACCATGCTTTCCACGGCCGCTCCATGGCCACCATGGCCGCCACCAGCAACCCCAAGGTGCGCAACGGCTTTGGCCCGCTGCTGGAGGGATTCATCCGCGTGGCCCCCAACGACATCGAAGCGCTCAAGGCCGCCACGGCCGGCAACCCCAACATCGTCGCCGTGATGATGGAGCCCATCCAGGGTGAAGGTGGCCTGCACCCCATGCGCGCCGATTACCTCAAGGAAGTGCGTGCCCTGTGCGACGCCAATGAATGGCTGATGGTGCTGGACGAGGTGCAGACCGGCATAGGCCGCACCGGCAAATGGTTTGCCCACCAGTGGGCAGGCATCGTGCCGGACGTGATGACCCTGGCCAAGGGCCTGGGCTCGGGCGTGCCCGTGGGCGCCATCGTGGCCCATGGCAAGGCGGCCAATGTGCTGCAGCCGGGCAACCACGGCTCCACCTTTGGCGGCAACCCGCTGGCCATGCGTGCCGGTGTGGAAACCCTGAAGATCATGGAAGAAGACAAGCTGCTGGAGCACACGGTGACCGTGGGCGCCCACCTCAAGGCCAAGCTGCAGTCCGAGCTGGGCAGCATCCCCGGCGTGATCGATGTGCGCGGCCAGGGCCTGATCATCGGCGTGGAGCTGTCCAAGCCCTGCGGCCAGCTGATTGGCCAGGCCGCCGACGCCGGCCTGCTGATCAGCGTCACCTCGGACACCGTGATCCGCATCGTGCCGCCGCTGATTCTGAGCACCGCCGAAGCCGATGAAATCGTTGCCCGCCTCAAACCCCTGGTTCAGGCCGTGCTGGCCGCCTGAATTCCGTGGAAAATGACTGTATGAAGCATTACCTGCAATTCAGCGACTTCAGCGCCGACGAGTACGACTACCTGCTGGCCCGCGCGGCCTTGATCAAGAAAAAGTTCAAGGGCTACGAAAAGCACCACAGCCTGACCGACCGGACCATGGCCATGATCTTCGAGAAGGCCAGCACGCGCACGCGTGTCAGCTTTGAAGCCGGCATGTACCAACTGGGTGGCTCGGTGGTGCATCTGACCACGGGCGACAGCCAGTTGGGCCGCGCCGAGCCTATCGAGGACAGCGCCCGCGTCATCAGCCGCATGACCGACCTGGTGATGATCCGCACCTTCGGCCAGGACAAGATCGAGCGCTTTGCAGCCCACTCGCGCGTGCCCGTCATCAACGGCCTGACCAACGAATTCCACCCCTGCCAGATCCTGGCCGACATCTTCACCTTCATCGAGCACCGCGGCTCCATCAAGGGCAAGGTGGTGGCCTGGGTGGGCGACGGCAACAACATGGCCAACACCTGGCTGCAGGCAGCCGATCTGCTGGGCTTCAAGGTCCATGTCAGCACCCCCGGCGGCTACGAGGTGGACGAGCAGCTGGCCTTCAACGGCAAGCCCGTGCATGCGGACTGCTATCAGGTGTTCAAAGACCCGCTCGAAGCCTGCAAGGGCGCCGACCTGGTGACCACCGATGTCTGGACCAGCATGGGCTACGAGGCTGAGAACGAAGCCCGTCGCAAAGCCTTTGCCGACTGGTGCGTGGACGCCGAAATGATGGCCGCCGCCAAGGCCGATGCCCTGTTCATGCACTGCCTGCCTGCCCACCGCGGCGAGGAAGTGGAGGCCGACGTCATCGACGGTCCCCAATCCGTGGTCTGGGACGAGGCAGAAAACCGCATGCACGTGCAAAAGGCACTCATGGAGTACCTAGTGCTGGGCCGCCAAGTCGGCTGATTCAGCACATCCGGGCTCAGCTGCACTTCATCTCCACCATGCACCTGAGCCCCAGCACATCCCCACACCGCCAACAGGCCCTGCGCCGGTTGGCGGTGTTTTTGTGTCCGCGCCGCCCCAGTCTGAACAGCGTGGGCGATGCGCGTTACGGCCGCTGCGGTGGTCTGCTGGCCCTGCGCCAGCCGCATATGGCACGCCATAGCCGCGTGCCCTCCTTCTTCGGGCCGCGCAAGCGCTTTGCGGCCCAGGTGTGCGCCCTGTATGTGCGCATCCACAGCTTCTATCTGAAGCTGCTTCAAGGTCATACCTAGGGACTTCAGGCCCGGGGCTTTGCCCCGCTGTGTTTCCTGGTGCGGGCTGCCTTTCCCTTGCGGAAAGCGCGGCCCTCCGTGAGTGCCCTCTTGACCTGAAGCAACCCCATGTCCGACTCCGTACACCCCTGCCTGCGCTGCGGCGTTTGCTGCACCAATTACCGCGTGGAATTTTCCATTTACGAGCTGCAATCCATGGGCGGCAGCGTGCCCGACCACCTGGCCCACGAAGTGCCAGGCAATGGCAACCGCGCCCGCATGAAT
Source organism: Acidovorax sp. (assembly GCA_031277855.1). Lineage (GTDB taxonomy): Bacteria > Pseudomonadota > Gammaproteobacteria > Burkholderiales > Burkholderiaceae_C > Comamonas. The sequence continues at coordinate 188,623 of JAITLO010000032.1, forward strand.
GGCACCCAGCAACACCCCGTGCGCTGCGCCGCACTCAGCGAGCTGCCCCATCTGGGCGAAGGCTGTGTGGGCTGCGGTATCTATGAGCAACGCTCCCGCCCCTGCCGCGACTTCCCCTTTGCCTCTTACGGCTGCCATGACACCCGGGCCAAGTTCGGGCTGGTGGCACTGGATGAGGAGGAAGTGGCGCACTGGCAGTTGGCGGCGTAAATCGACGGCCACGCATTCTGGGTGAATGCTCTCGAAAAGAAAGCATCCATCGCAGACATGGCAAGCAGTTCCGGTAGATTCACTTGATTAGCGGCCTACCTCAGACAAGCGCTCACGTCGAGTAGCGCCGTAGTGCTGTGTTTGCATTCCAAGGCCGGACTCGCCCCGGCCTCGGAATGCAAACTCTGCTCTGCAGCGCAATAGCACCACAGCAGCGTTTTTCATGCCCTGGCATATCCCAGGCACAGCAAAAAATTCAGCTTTTGCGCACGCTGCTAGCGCAACTATCCCCGCCGCAAGCACTGCAACCACCACAAGCCCCCGCGCTGCTGGCCTTGGGCGCCAGCGCCGGGTGCACGCGCCCAGCGCGCTGGCGCCAGCGCAGCGGCAGATAGCGCCATAACAGCGACAGCACGGCGGCAGCCACGATCACGCTCACCAGAATTTCCTGCCACATCGGAATGTCCTTTTCAAACGCAGAGACTCAGCCCCAGCCCAGTGCGACCGCGATGCGATAGGCAATAAAGCTCGCCAGATACGCCAGCCCAAACAGATAGCCAGCCATGATCAGCGGATAGCGCCAGCCATTGGTCTCACGCTTGACCATGGCCAGGGTGGAGATGCAATGCGGCGCAAACACAAACCACACCAGCAGGGACAGCGCCGTGGCCAGCGACCAGCTGCCCGCAATCAGTCCCCCTAGCTGCTCGGCCACGTCGTCACCCGTGGCTGACAACGCATACACCGTGCCCAGCGCACTCACCGCCACCTCGCGCGCAGCCATGGCCGGCACCAGGGCGATGGCAATCTGCCAGTTAAAACCAATCGGCTCCAGCACATGCTCCAGCAGGCGGCCCAGTTGCCCGGCATAGCTGTAACGGATCGCCCCCTCGGTGATGCCCTCGGGCGCACCGGGGTAGCTGGCCAGGAACCACAGCACAATGCTCACCGTCAAAATAATGCCGCCCACACGGCGCAAGAAAATCATGGCGCGCTCATACAGGCCCAGGGCCAGGCTGCGCAGACTGGGCCAGCGATAAGACGGAAGCTCCATCAGCAGCGGGGTGCGCGCCAGCTTGCTGCGGCCCAGCTGGGCGACCCAGGCCACGGCCATGGCGCTGACAATGCCGCCCACATACAGGGCAAACAGCACCAGGCCCTGCAGATTGAAAACCACGCCCACCGTGCGGTCCGGGATAAAGGCCGCAATCAGGAGCGCATACACCGGCAGCCGCGCCGAGCAGGTCATCAGCGGGGCGATCATGATGGTCAGCAAACGGTCGCGCCAGCTGGGAATGGAGCGCGTGGCCATGATGCCGGGCACGGCGCAGGCAAAGCTGGACAGCAGCGGGATAAAGGAGCGGCCCGACAGGCCCACCGTGCCCATGATGCGGTCCAGCAAAAAGGCGGCACGTGGCAGATAGCCCGAATCCTCCAGCACCAGGATGAAGAAGAACAGAATCAGAATCTGCGGCAAAAACACCAGCACCGCACCGGTGCCAGCAATCACCCCATCCACCAGCAGGCTGCGCAATGCGCCTTCGGGCAGCACCTCCGCAGCCCAAGCCCCCACCTGGGCCACTCCGGCTTCAATCCCATCCATCAAAGGCGCGGCCCAGCTGAACACGGCCTGGAAGATCAAAAACAGCGTGGCCACCAGCAGCAGGCTACCCCACAGCGGGTGCAGCACCACGGCGTCGATGCGGTCATCGCGCTGGGTGGGCATGGCAGGCGCTTGCACTGCGGCGCGCATGATCTCCGCCACCTGCTGGTGCAGGGCCAGCAACTGCTCGCGCGTGTTGCGCCCCACCGTCGGCGTGAACTGGCCCTTTGCCACCACAGGTGGCCGCAATGCGTAAGCGGCCTCGCTGTCCAGCCAGGCCAACAACTCCCTGGCACCTGCCTGGTGAATGCCCACGCTCTCCACCACAGGCACGCCCAGCAGCGCGCTGAGCCGGGCGGTGTCGATCAGCAAGCCCTGGCGGCGGGCCATATCGCTCATATTCAACACCAGCAGCATGGGCAGGCCCAGGGCGCGGGCCTCCAGCACCAGGCGCAGGTTCAGGCGCAAATGGGTGGCATCGGTCACGCAGACCAGCAGCTCGGGCGGCGTCTCGCGTCCGTGGGCGCCGGTGACGATGTCGCGCGTGATGCGCTCATCCTCGCTGTGGGCGTCCAGGCTGTAGGTGCCGGGCAAATCCAGCAGGCGCACACGGCGCTTGGCCGGGGTGTTCAGCCAGCCTTCCTTGCGCTCCACCGTCACGCCGGCGTAGTTGGCCACTTTCTGGCGTGCACCGGTCAAGAGATTGAACAAGGCCGTCTTGCCGCAGTTCGGGTTGCCCAACAGCGCGGCGCGCAGCGGGGCTTGCTCCCCCACGGCGGAAGCGGTCTTGTCCAGCACGGCCTGGGATTCGCGTGCGTTCATGGCTGCGCCTCCACCTGCACCAAGACCTTGGAGGCCTCATGGCGACGCAATGCAAACGTAGCCTGCCCCACGCGCACGGCCAGCGGATCGGGCCCAGGAAAGCCGGTGGCCACGATGCAGACCGACTCCCCCGGCAAAAAACCGATTTCCATCAAGCGCAGCAGCAATTCCTGCTCGGCCTCGGTGGCAGCAGCTGCCAGGTCCACCACCCGGGCAGGTGTGCGGCATGCCAAACAGTCCAGGCCCAGCACCGTATCGGGATGGACTGTGTTCGCGGGCAAAGTCACCGTTTGCGGTGCCGCCGAAGAAAGAGTTTGCATACAGGTTTTTCTGATTTTGATTCTTATTTTCCACCCCATTTCCTACGGTTGCACAGCGGAACCAGAGTGGGCCACGGGGACTTTGCCAGCGCACGCTCACGCGCTGCGCCCCTCCCCATGCGCGGGCCGTATTTTCCGGCGAAAATGCCGCCCCACTCTTTTTTTGTCTCACACCATGAGCCATCCCTGCCTTGCCTGCGGCGCCTGCTGCGCGGCTTTTCGTGTGGATTTTTCCGTCCACGAATCCGAGGCCATGGGTGGCCCTGTGCCCGCAGGCCTGGCCGAGGAGGTGAACGACTTCACCTGCCGCATGCGCGGCACCGACTACGCCCGTCCGCGCTGCGCTGCATTGGTGGGCACCGTGGGGGAAAAAGCCCACTGCGGCATTTATGAGTGGCGCCCCTCGCCCTGCCGCGAGTTCGCCATGGGCTCGGACGCCTGCAACCGCGTACGGCTGCGCGTGGGACTCAAGACACTCCCCTGAGTCGCCTCTGGCGCCTTCCCCGTAGCCCGGCGCCCCCGCTCTTCGCTCGCTGCGCTCGCGGGCAGGGGGACGACAGCGCAGCGTAAGGGGCGGCCCTTGCTCGCTGTCTCTGGCTTGGGACGCGTTCGTTTCATACACATGGTCATGAAATAGCCCGAGCCCACCATCCTCCGCGCAATTGCGTTCAATACAAGCGCGCCGACCAGGGCCAAAGTCGGGCCCTGTGAAAAACCTCTCCCTGCTTTTTGCCTCTTTGCTGCCCATGGCCAGTTTTGCCCTGGTGGGCGCCATCACACCCGGCCCCGTCAATGTGCTGGCCCTGCGCCATGGCAGCCAGGGCGCGCAGCGCCAGGCCTGGCTGTATGTGCTGGGCGCCAGCCTCAGCTATGTGGGCGTGGTGGCCACCATGGGTCTGGGCGCCACCCAGTTGCAGCAGATGCTGCCCAGGCTGGCCGCTGCCGGCCAATGGCTGTGCGCGGCCTATTTGCTGTGGCTGGCCTGGAAGCTGGCGCGCGCGCCCGTGGGGCCGCAGGCCGCCACCTTGGGCGATGCCACGCCCAGCCCCTGGCAAGCATTTGGCCAGGGCGCGGCGGTGCAGGCACTCAACCCCAAGGCCTGGCTCTATGCCCTCTCGGCCGTAGGGGTGTTTGTGCTGCCGCATACCGCCACACCCCGGATGGCCTTGGGCCTGCTGTGCGCCGTCTCCCTGCTGGCCTGCCTGTTGGGCATAGGTTGCTGGGCCGTGTCGGGCCGGGCCTTGGTGGGCTGGCTGTCTTCGCCCCGGCACCAGCGCGCACTGCATCTGGCGCTGGCTGCGTTGCTTGTGGCCAGCGTGCTGGGCATGCTGGCATGATGGGCAGGCCTTCGCCCAAGCACTGCATGCCACAACAGCCCTTCGCACCAGTTCATCAGTTCCACCGCCACCCCCAGGCGCCGTGGCTGGAGCTGCGCGTGAGCCAGCCTTCGCCGCACTGCTTTCGCCTGCATGCGCATGACGAATACTCCATAGGCATCGTCGACGGCGGCCAGGCCTTGTTCCACCACGAAGGCGGGCCCGAACGCGTAGGCCCCGGCAGCGTGGTGCTGATAGAGCCAGGCCGCTGGCATGCCTGCAACCCCCAAGATGTCACCCATTGGTCGTATCGCATGCTGTTTGTGCAGGCCGACTGGGTGCATGCCCAGTTGCAGCTTGCCGCACTGCGCTTTCCCGCTCGCGCGCTGCATGACGCAGACAACGCAGACATGGCCCATAGATTTTGTCAGCCGCTGACTGCCACCAACGACGTCGCCGCACACACGCAACTGCTGCTGGATTTTCTGCGAGCCAACGCCAGGGCCGATGCGCTCAGCATTTCCTCGCGCGCCATCCACAGCGATGAGGCCATACGCCACGCCGTGGAACAGTTACACGCCCAGCCCCAGGCCGACACCAGCGTTGCGTCGCTGGCCCAGGCCTGCGGCATGAGTGCCTCGCGCTTTATCCGCCACTTCAAGGCCGCCACCGGCGTCACCCCGGGTGCTTATCGCCTGAACCTGCGCCTCAACGGCGCCCGCCGCCTGCTAGCCCAGGGTGCCGCCCTGGCCGATGCAGCCCACAGCATGGGCTTTGCCGACCAGGCTCATTTGCAGCGCAGCTTCAAGGCCCACCATGCGCTCACGCCGGGGCGTTATGCGCAAAACGCCAAATGCGCTCCTAGCCCCTGATACCGCCCTCGGGATTGCATGATCCCTTACCTCGCCAAGCGCGATAGCGGCGATACTTGCTGGTTTTTTCAGCAACAGGACTTTGGGGCGCATGGCCAACTTCCACGATATTCAACAACGCGAAACAGGTCTCAAGCAGCACCTGACCAGCGCCCAGATGGTGATGATTGCCATTGGCGGCGCCGTGGGCACAGGCCTGTTCATGGGCAGTGCCTTTGCCATCGGCTTTGCCGGCCCGGCCGTGCTACTCAGCTATGCCATTGGCGCTTTCATTGCCCTGCTCTTGATTGGCTGCCTGGGCGAGATGACGGTGGCCCACCCGACCTCCGGCTCGTTCGGCGCCTATGCCGAGTACTACCTGGGCCCGCTGGCCGGCTTTGTGGTGCGCTATGCCTACTGGGCCGCCCTGGTGCTGGCCGTGGGCATGGAGGTCACGGCCGTGGGCATGTACATGGCCTATTGGTTCAAGGACGTGCCCCAATGGGTCTGGGTGGGCATCTTCTCGGCCATCTTGATTGGCGTGAACCTGCGCAGCGTCAAGGTCTATGGCGCGGTGGAATACGGTTTTTCGGCCATCAAGGTAGCTGCCATCGTGGCCTTTGTGCTGATTGGCGCCTATGTGGTGTTTGGTACCACCACGCCTGGCATCGGTTTTGAGAATTACAGCCTGGGCGGCGGCTTTTGGGCCAAGGGCGCCTGGGGCATGTGGCTGGGCGTGATCGTGGCCATGTTCAGCTACCTGGGCGTGGAGGCCATTGCCGTGGCCGCCGGCGAGGCCCAGCACCCGCAGCAGGCCGTACAAACCGCCATGAAGACCACGGTGCTGCGCCTGGTGCTTTTCTATCTGCTGACGCTGGCGCTGATGCTGGCCATCGTGCCCTGGACCGATGCAGCCACCCAGACCAGCCCCTTTGTGCGTGTGATGCAGGTGCTGGACATTCCCTTTGCCGCCGGCGTGCTGAATTTTGTGGTGCTGGTGGCGGCGCTATCGGCCATGAACAGCCAGCTCTACACCACCTCGCGCATGATGTTCAGCCTGGCCCGCGCCCAGCAGGCGCCGCGCGTGTTTGGCGTGACCAATGCCAACGGCGTGCCCGTGGCCGCGATTCTGGTCTCCAGCCTGGGCGCGGCTGTGGCCATGTTCATCAACGCTTTCTGGCCCAAGGAATCGTTTGTGTGGATGATGTCGATTGCCATGTTCGGCGCCATGTTTGCCTGGTTCATGGTGTTTGTCACCCACCTGGCCTTCCGCCGCCGCCGCATGCGCGACGGCGCGGCCGCCGTGCCGTTTCGCATGTGGGGCTTTCCATGGCTGACGCTGCTGGGCGCGCTGCTGATGGGCGCGGTGCTGCTCACCACGGCCTTTACCCCCGAATTTCAGCTGACCCTGGCCTTTGGCCTGCCCTGGCTGCTGGTGCTGGCGGGCATCTACTACCTGAAAAAGCGCTGAGCATTTGCTGAGGGGGCTGTAACGCAGGCTTCCGCACAATACCCCAGGCAATGACACAGTGCTGTCATTGCCCGTGGGCACCATGGCGGCTCTTTCTCTAGAGCCTCGCATGCATTCTCTCCCCCTGCACCGTATCGCTGCCGCCAGCCTGGCCAGCCTGTTGTCTCTTTCCGCCTGGGCTGCCGATGCACCGGCCTATCCGGCTGTTCTGGCCGGCCACGCCGTGCTGCCGGCATTGAGCGTGTTGCCCGCACCAAACGATGCACCGGCCGATCTGCGCAGCAGCGGCAAATACACCCAGACCCAGCCCACGCGCACGCTGGCCAGCGTGGAAGGCCAGTCCAATGGCCGGCCCACGGGCATCAAACTGCCTTTTGATGGCCAGCCGCTGCAAGGGCATTCCGGCATCAAGCGCATGGCCGACGGCAGCTTCTGGATCATTACGGACAACGGTGCCGGCAGCAAGGCCAACTCCCCCGACTTCATGCTGCACCTGAGTCGCTACAAGGTCGACTTCAAGGCCGGCAGCTTCCAGCGCCTGGAGACCGTTTTCCTGCACGATCCGGACCGCAAGGTGCCTTTTCGCATCACCCAGGAAGGCTCGGAAAAACGCTATCTGACCGGCGCCGACTTTGACCCCGAGAGCGTGCAAATCATCGGGCAGAACATCTGGATCGGCGAGGAATTCGGACCCTATCTGATCCAGGCCGATATGGCCGGCAAGGTGCTGGCCGTGTTCGACACCCTGGTCGACGGCAAGCCCGTGATCTCGCCCGACCACCCCAGCGCCCGCACGCCGGCCGCGCCCGATGCCAAGCCCGCCGTCTACCCCGTCAAACGTTCCAAGGGTTTTGAGGGCATGGCCGCCAGCCCCGATGGAAAAAAACTCTACCCACTGCTGGAAGGCCCGCTGTGGAAGGCCGAGGCCGGCGGCGCCTACGAAAGCGAAAACGGCAGCACCTATTTGCGCGCGCTGGAGTTTGATGTGGCCCAAAAAACCTGGACCGGCCGCCACTGGAAATACCCGCTGGAAAAGCCCACGCACTCCATCGGTGACTTCAATATGATCAACGCCACCACCGCCCTGGTGATCGAGCGTGACGACGGCGAAGGCACTCCCGACCAAGCCTGCCCGGCCGGTGAAAAGCACAGCAACTGCTTTGACAAGCTGCCCCAGTTCAAGCGCATCTACAAGGTGGAGATGAGCGAGGCCAATGTCAACGGCTTTCTGCGCAAGATCGGCTATATCGACCTGCTCAACATCCAAGACCCTCAGCAGCTGGCGCGCAAGCCGCTGACCCAGGGCGTGCTGCAGTTCCCCTTCTTCACCATCGAGAACGTGGACGTGGTCGATGGCGAGCACATCGTGGTGGGCAATGACAACAACCTGCCCTTCAGCAACAGCCGCTCCCCCAACCAGCAGGACGACAACGAGCTGGTACTGCTGAACGTGCGCAGCCTGCTGCAAGCCCCGTAAACCCTCAGAGCTCGCAAACACAAACTTTGCCGCGCACGCGGCGGGGTAAAAAAACCGATACTTCAAGCCTGCTGCCTTCTGGCCGCAGGCTTGTTTTTTTGCGCGAGACATTGCCCCATGACTACTGCTTCTTCCCAGATGCTCTGGGACATCTCCCCCGCCATCCACACCGCCTCGCCCGTATTCCCCGGCGACACGCCCTACAGCCAGCAGTGGTGCGCCACCATAGGCCCGGGTTGCCCGGTGAACGTCAGCGCCATCCACCTCAGCCCCCATGTGGGCGCCCATGCCGATGCCCCGCTGCACTACGACCCGCAGGGCGCCAGCATCGGCACTGTCGAGCTGGAGCCCTTTCTGGGCCGCTGCCGCGTAATCCATGCCATAGCCTGCGGCCCGCTGATTCACTGGCAGCACATAGAACACGCCATCACGCCCGATCTGCCTCCGCGTGTACTGGTACGCACCTACCAGCGCGCGCCCAGCAGCTGGGACGGTGATCTGGCTGCCTACGCACCCGAAACCGTGCAACGCCTGGCCGATCGGGGTGTGCAGCTGATAGGCATAGACACGGCCAGCATAGACCCGGCCAGCAGCAAGAACCTGGACAGCCATATGGTGATACGCGCACGCGGCCTGCGCGTGCTGGAAAACCTGGTGCTGGATTCCGTGCCCGAAGGTGACTATGAGCTGATTGCCCTGCCGCTCAAGCTTGTCGAGGCCGATGCATCGCCTGTACGTGCTGTGCTGCGCGCACTGAACACACTGTAAGCGCTCACAAATTCAAGCAAAATCACGGTTTTATGCAGACCGATGCTGCGGCAGCAGCTATCAAAACAGAGAATAGATTTCCCATGCCCATCACCTTGCAAGACTGCCAGACCCTGGATGCCAATGACCCGTTGCGCAGCCTGCGCGCGCATTTCAGCCTTCCCCCTGGCGTGGTCTACCTGGATGGCAACTCCCTGGGCGCCTGCCCCAAGGCCGCGGCCGCACGCATGGCCCAGGTGGTGGAGCAGGAGTGGGCACAGGATTTGGTCACCTCCTGGAACAAGGCCGGCTGGATCAGCCTGCCCCAGCGCCTGGGCAACCAGTTCGCCCCCTGGATTGGCGCCGGTCAGGACCAGGTGGTGTTTACCGATACCACCTCCATCAATCTGTTCAAGGTGCTGACGGCCGCCGCCCGTGTGGCCCGCGCCGACCACCCCGAGCGCAAAAAACTCATCAGCGAGCGCAGCAACTTCCCCACCGATTTGTACATCGCCCAATCCGTCTGCCAGGAATACGGCCTGGAGTTGGTGTTGCTGGAGCCCGAAGAGATTGCGGCCCAGCTGCAAAGCGATGTGGCTGTGCTCATGCTCACCCATGTGAACTACCGCACCGGTGCCATGCACGATATGGCCGCCGTCACGGCCCGTGCCCATGCACAAGGCATTGTCTGCGTCTGGGATCTGTGCCACAGCGCTGGTGCCGTGCCTGTGGACTTGCTGGGTGCCGATGCCGACTACGCCGTGGGCTGCAGCTACAAATACCTCAACGGCGGCCCTGGCGCGCCGGCCTTTGTCTGGGTCAACCCACGCCTCATCAACCGCTTCTGGCAACCGCTGTCGGGCTGGTTCGGCCATGCCGCGCCCTTCCAGTTCACACCCGACTACCAACCCGCACCCGGCATCAACCGCTATCTGTGCGGCACCCAGCCCATGCTCAGCCTGAGCACGCTGCAATGCGGGCTGGATATATTCACCGCCAGCGAGGCCCTGGGCGGCATGGCCGCGTTGCGCGAAAAATCGCTGGCGCTGACCGACTTTTTCATCTTGCTGGTGGATGAGCGTTGCAAGGGCCATGGCCTGGGCCTGGCCACACCGCGCAGCCATGCGGCGCGCGGCTCTCAGGTCTGCCTGACGCGTGCCGAAGGCCTGGGTGTGGATGGCAAGGACAGCGGTGCCTACGCCATCATGCAGGCCTTGATCGCGCGCGGCGTGATCGGCGACTTCCGCAAGGGCGATGGCGGCAAGCACCTGGACATTCTGCGCTTTGGCTTCACCCCGTTGTATGTAGGTTTTGAAGATGTGTGGAATGCCGTGGAGCACCTGCGCCAGGTGCTGGATTCGGGTGAATGGAAGCGCCCTGAGTTCAACCAGATCAACGCGGTGACTTAACCCCCCCTGAGTCGCCTTCGGCGCCTTCCCCTGAAATAGGGAGACAAGGGGACGACACCAGCGCCGCGGGGCGGCGCGGCCGGCGTAGGCCCTTGCGCGGTGTCTCTGACCTGGGCTGCGCCAGTTTTTTGCGCCGCAACCCAATCAAGTGCCAGTGGTTAACGTGAGATGTGTCATGGCACCTCCTGGCTTTGCTTCATCGGAGGGTGCCTGCCTCGCGGCTGGGCGGCGCGGCCGGCGTAGGCCCTTGCTTGCTGTCTCTGACCTGGACTGCGCCAGTTTTTTGCTCCCATCCACCAGCCACAGCACCGCCCACTACAACTCGGGCACGGGCAGGTGGTTGAACTGGCCCTTAAACTCCTGCAGCGAAAAATGCGTCTGCACCTGGCGCACCGCAGGTAGCCGGTGCAGCCTGCGCTGCAGCAGCTCGGAATAGGCATCAAGATCCTGGGCCACAACCACCAGCAAAAAATCGGCGGCCCCGGAGATGCCATGCACCATGAGCACCTCCGGGATCTCGCAAACCGCCGCTTCAAAAATACGTGATGCCTCTTCGTTTTGCCGGTCTATGCCGACCAGCACAAAGGCCAACACCCCATAACCCAGGGCACGCCGGTCCAGCCCGGCGTGGTAGCCGCTGATGACGCCTTCGTCTTCCAATCGTTTGATGCGTCGCCAAGACGGTGATTGCGACAGATTGACACGCTGGGCCAACTCACCCGAAGTCAGGCGGGCGTTATCACGCAGCGACTGAATCAGCATACGGTCTGTTTTATCCAATACAACTGGCTGAACAGCAGGCATAAATCACCTTTCAAATTACTGATCAGAGGATAGATTATTCAATTCCCTATCGACTTAGGGATAACAATTAACTTCCACGGGAAATTGGCGCATAGCATCCGCTCACCTTAAATCACGGGGAGAGCATGCATGTCAGCCTTTGACGATATCGTCCGGCGCGAGTCCGGGCTCAAACAACAACTGTCTGCAGGGCAAATGGCCATGATTGCCATTGGCGGCGCTGTCGGCACAGGCCTTTTTCTGGGCAGCGGCTTTGCCATCGGCTTTGCCGGCCCCAGCGTGTTGCTGAGCTACGCCATAGGGGCACTGATATCGCTGCTGCTCATGGGCTGCCTGGCCGAGATGACCGTGGCCCACCCCACATCGGGCTCCTTCGGCGCCTATGCCGAACACTACATCGCCCCCTGGGCCGGCTTTCTGGTGCGCTATGCCTACTGGGCTGCCGTGGTGCTGGCCGTGGGAACCGAGGTGACGGCCGTGGGCCTGTACATGGGCTATTGGTATCCCGATGTGCCACGCTGGATCTGGGTGGCCCTGTTCTCAGCCGCACTGGTTGCCGTGAACATGATGAGCGTGAAAGCCTTTGGTGCGGTGGAATACAGCTTCTCGCTGATCAAAATCATCGCCATCGTGGCCTTCATCGTGATCGGAGCCTGGGTCGTGTTCGGCGCTCCCACGCCCGGCGTCGGCTTTGCCAACTATGTGAACAACGGCGGCTTCTTTCCCAATGGCCTGTGGGGTACCTGGGTGGGCGTGGTCATCGCCATCTTCAGCTACCTGAGCATTAAAATGATTGCTGTGGCAGCGGGCGAAGCCAAGGACCCTCAACGCGCCATCACCAGCGCTTTTCGCTCGACCATGGTGCGCCTGGTGGTGTTCTATCTGGCCACGATTGCCTTGATGCTGGCCATTGTTCCCTGGGCCCAGGCCGGCAAGAACGGCAGCCCCTTTGTCACGGTGATGCAGGCCACAGGCATACCGGGTGCAGCCGGCATCATCAACTTTGTGGTGCTGATTGCGGCCCTGTCGGCCATGAACAGCCAGCTCTACATCACCACACGCATGATGTTCAGCCTCGCGCGCGCCGGCCATGCACCCGCCGTGCTGGGCCGTGTCCATGCCAACGGCGTTCCTCTGCCAGCCCTGCTGCTGTCCTGCCTGGGTATTGCCGTAGCCACCATCTTCAACATCGTCAATCCCGAGCAGTCCTTCATGCTGATGATGGCAGTGTCCATGTTTGGCGCCATGTTCACCTGGTTCATGATCTTCGTGACGCATCTGTTCTTCCGTGCACGTAGAAAACACCTGGGCCCTCAGGCCACCAGTTTTCGCATGTGGGGCTTCCCCGCCACCACGCTGCTGGGCGCGGGCCTCATGCTGGCAGCCCTGGTGTCCACACTGTTCACCGATGTGTTCCGCCTCACTTTGCTCACCGGCATTCCTTTCTTGCTGGTGCTGGGTGCCGTCTACAGGCTGTGGTATCGCAAGGCCCCAACCGTGCAGCTGGCACCGCAGGCCTGAATCTCAGAACACCCCAAAACGCTGCCCCCCTTTCTAGCAAAGCATCAACAGCTATCAAAAAGGAAAGAAATGATCACATTGCAAGACTGCCAGGCCCTGGACGCGAAAGACACGCTTCGTACATTGCGCACGCACTTTGAATTGCCCGAGGGAGTGATTTATCTCGACGGCAACTCACTGGGTGCCCAACCCAAAGCCGCAGTTACGCATGCGCTCCGAGTGGTGCTGCATGAATGGGGCCAAGGACTGATCCGCTCCTGGAACGACGCTGGCTGGATCAGTCTGCCAAGCCGATTGGGTGACCAGTTTGCACCGTGGATTGGTGTGGACGCAGGTGAGCTGGTGTTCACCGATACAACCTCCATCAACCTCTACAAGGTGCTCTCGGCAGCGGCCCGCATGGCACGCGAAGACGCGCCCGGCCGCAAAAAAATCATCAGCGAGCGCAGCAACTTCCCCACCGATTTGTATATCGCCCAATCCGTCTGCCAGGAATACGGCTTGGAGCTGGTGCTGCTGGAGCCCGAAGAGATTGCGGATGCGCTCACCGAAGAGGTGGCCATTTCCATGCTCACCCATGTGAACTACCGCACCGGAGCCATGCACGATATGGCGGCCATCACCTCCGCCGCCCATGCCAAGGGGATTTTGTGCATATGGGACCTCTGCCACAGCGCAGGCGCCGTGCCGGTCGACCTCAAAGGCGCAAATGCCGACTTCGCCGTGGGTTGCAGCTACAAATACCTGAATGGCGGCCCCGGCGCGCCCGCCTTTGTCTGGGCACACCCTCGCCTCATCAACCGCTTCTGGCAGCCGCTGTCGGGCTGGTTCGGCCATGCCGCGCCCTTCCAGTTCACACCCGACTACCAACCCGCACCCGGCATCAACCGCTATCTGTGTGGCACCCAACCCCTGGTCAGCATGAGCCTTTTACAGTGCGGACTGGATGTGTTCACCGCTAGCGAAGCCCTGGGTGGCATGACGGCGCTGCGCCAAAAATCCCTGGCCCTCACCGACTTGTTTATTACCCTTGTGGAGCAGCGCTGCGCAGGCTATGGCCTGGGCCTAGCCACACCGCGCAGCCATGCGGCGCGCGGCTCCCAGGTCTGCCTGACGCGTGCCGAAGGCCTGGGTGTGGATGGTAAGGACAGCGGCGCCTACGCCATCATGCAGGCCTTGATCGCGCGCGGCGTGATCGGCGACTTCCGCAAGGGCGATGGCGGCAAGCATCTGGACATTCTGCGCTTTGGCTTCACCCCGCTGTATGTGGGTTTTGAAGATGTGTGGAATGCCGTGGAGCATCTGCGCCAAGTGCTGGATTCGGGTGAATGGAAGCGCCCAGAATTCAACCAGATCAACGCGGTCACTTGAGCCCCCCTGAGTCGCCTGCGGCGCCTTCCCCTGAAATAGGGAGACAAGGGGACGACACCAGCGCCGCGGGGCGGCGCGGCCGGTGTAGGCCTTTGCGGGTCGTCTTGCGCCTGCGCCACGCCAATTTTCTAGACTATGGGGTCGTCAACGCTCGCCGATCACCTAGACCCCCATGCCCCAGCGCATTGCCATACTCGACTTTGAAACCACGGGCATGAGCCCGGCCCATGGCGCGCGGGCGGCCGAGGTCGGGCTGGTGCTGATCGAGGGTGGCCGCATCGTGGACCGCTACCAAAGCCTGATGAATGCCGGCCAGCACATGCCCTGGAACATCACCCAGCTCACCGGCATCACCAGCGCCATGCTGCAAACCGCACCACCGGCCGAGGCCGTGATGCGCGAGGCTGCAGCCTTTGTGGGCAAAGCTCCGCTGGTGGCGCACAACGCATCTTTCGACAGCAAGTTCTGGGTGGAGGAGCTGCAGCGTGCCGGCTGCGAAGCCCTCCACCCCTTTGCCTGCACCGTGCTGCTGTCGCGGCGCCTGTACCCCGAGGCTCCCAGCCATTCCCTGGGCCGCATCGTGCGCCACCTGGATCTGCCACCCGCCGACAAAGCCCACCGCGCTCTGGCCGATGCCGAAATGACGGCACATTTGCTGCTGCGCATGCAGGCCGATCTGCAGCGCCGCTGGCATATTCCCGAGGCCAATCACGCCCTGCTGCAGCAGCTGCAGACCTGCCCCAAAAAACAGATGGGCATGCTGCTGCAGCGGCTGGCTGACGCGCACATTCAGCCCGCGCTGTTTTGACTGCCTCCCTGAAAAACAGCGCCAGGAAAGCCGGGCCTGAAATCCGGATTTTGAGATGCCGGCAGGAGCGGAGGTCTCCAGCACAACAGGCTCCTGTCCCACCCCACAGCGGCCAATAAGGCTTGAGAAGGCTGGAGCCTGCCAATACAGCCGCCCCACGCCCACGCGCGGTGTGAAGCCTCTGCGTCTCAATGCAGAGCGAACGCCACATTCAACATCGCCATCAGCGCCACGGCTGCCATATCAACCAGCAACACCTGGGTCTGCACCAGCCGGCGCTGTGCCAAGGCCCCCTCTGGGGCCAGGTGACAGGCCATCTCTACCTTGCCTGGCGATGCCATCAGCAGCAGCGCAGCGCTCACGTTGTGCACCGCCATAAAGGGCAGCACGGCCACGCCCAGCGCCTGGGCGATCTCGGCCTGGGGTGCGGCAAACATGGCATTGGCGCCGGTGTTGGAGCCCGTCACAAAGCCGCCCAAGGCACCCAGAAAGGGCGCGGCAAACACATACAGGCTGCCGCCCTGGGCCAGCGCGTGGGCCAGTTGTGCTGCCATGCCCGAAGCCGCCATCAACACGCCCAGCACAATAAACAAGCCGGTGACCGGTGCCACCTGCCCCCAGGCACGCAGCACACGCAGGCTGCCTTCACGCCCCGGCCTGCCGCGCGCAAACCACAGCGCTGCCACCAACAGCCACAGCGCGGGGGAGGCAAGCAAATGCCCCATGCCCGTCCATTGCAAGGCACCCTCCAGCACGTTCACCAGCACGTTCGTCAGCACACCAGCCAGCAACACCCCGCCCAACAGCACGCCATAGGCCTGCAATGCCCGCCAGCCCAGGGGCGACAGCGCCACCCGCATCTGCCCGCCCTGCTTGCTCCGCCGTGCCCGCCACAAAAACAGCACCATCATGGCCAGCGCCCCCAGGGCACCGGCCGGTGGCGTGCCCACCACGGCATTCACAAGGGCCACGGCCGCCGTCAGCAGCAGGCCGGAACCCACACCCTGCAGCACGGCCCGCCCGCGCTGACCCGGCGCACTGGCCAGCCAGGCAGCCGCGGCACCGGTCAACACAAAAGGAATGACGCTGACCCAGGCCGATGCCAGGCCCAGGGCATCCAGCGGCAGCCCGGCCATGGTGGCCGCAATCAGGGTGCCCGGCCCCATGGAGCCCCAGGGCACGGCGCACAGGCCCAGGAGACCAATCACTGCCACCTTACGCGCGGGCAGGCCGCAATGCGCCAGCAGCGGAATGCCGATGGTGATGCCTATGCCAAAGCCGGTGAGCGACTCGGCAAATGGCGTGACACCATGCACCACCAGCAACACCGCGCCCACGCCCGAGCCGGTCTGCCCCAGCACCCATTGCGCCAAGGCCTGCTGCGCCCCGCTGGCCCTTAACACCTCGGACAGCAGCAGACCACCGCCGACAATCAGCACCACCTCCACCAGCACCGGCAGCCACAGGGCCAAGGCCTGGCTGGCCTGGGACTGCGTGAGCGGAAACGCCAGCGCCACGCCACATGCAGCCGCCAACACGCCCCCCAGCGCCGCATACAGCGACCGGGCACCGCAGACCAAGGCCACAATCACAACCACAACGGGCAGTGCACTGAGCAGCAGATACATTGAAATCACCTTGCGCAAATATTTCTTATAGGAAATTTTATTTGCACAAAGGAAAATTTACAACACAGGAAACCACCTTGAACACCGCCGAATCCGAACCCGATGTGCAATTTGGCCTGGCCGTGCGTGCGCGCCGGGCGCAGCTGGGCATCACCCTGGACCAGCTGGCCACGGCCAGCGGCGTCTCCCCCGGCGCACTGTCGCGGGTAGAGCGTGGCCTGCTCAGCGTGAGTCTGCGCAATGCCATGGCCATTGCCCGCGGCCTGGACTGCGAACTCAGCGAGCTGGTGCAGCAGCCCGTGGCCCAGGTCACGCGGGCCGGCGACTATCTGCGCTTTGTGGACGACAGCACCGGCGTGGAGCGCTTGGCCCTGGCCCAGCCCACGCCGGGCATCAGGCTGCTGCAATACAGCCTGCCGCCGGGGGCTGCCTCCAGCCATTTCGCCGCCCACCGCACGGGCACACGCGAGGTGTTTCACATCCTGGCAGGCCAGGTACGGGTGTGGAGCGGCAGCGAATCCACGCTGCTGCAGGCCGGAGACACCGCCACCTTGGTGATGGACACCGAACACCATTTCCGCAATGAAGGCGAGACAGCCGCCAGCCTGATGCTGCTGGTGATCAGCCCGGGCGGCTAAGCCTGGGCCTGCATCTCGCCTTGGGCAAACACCTCCTTGGCGGCAAACAGGCCATTCAAGGCCGCAGGAAAGCCGGCATACACCGCCATCTGCATGATGGTCTCGACGATTTCCGTGCGGCCCACGCCCACGTTGAGCGCAGCCTGGATATGCACCTTGAGCTGGGGTGCAGCATTCCCCAATGCGGTCAGCGCAGCCACCACGGCGATCTCGCGGCTTTTCAGGTCCAGGCCGGGGCGGGAATAGATATCGCCAAAGGGAAACTCGATCAGATAGCGCGCAAAGTCCGGGGCAATGTCCTCCAGGCTGCGCAGCACGCGCTCGCCGGCTTCACCGTCAATTTCACGCAGTTTTTCCAGCCCGCGCTGGTAGCGGTCCTTGCTGTCCATGGTCATGTCCTTTTTCATCCAGCGTTTCATCCGGCGTGAGGGACTGCCCATGGGCCAGGTAGTGCGCGATCTTGGCCCGCAAGACGGCTGCGGTCTGCTGCTTCGCCGCGATGTCTGCCTCTACCTCATGCAAATGCGCCTCCAGCATCTGGCGGCGCGCGGCCACCGTAGCGTCCCCCACGCCACGCAGCTGCGCAAACACCAGCATCTGTGCGATGGGCATATGCGTTGTGCGCAAGCGCAGCAGGAACTCAATCCAGGCCATGTCCGAAGCCGCATAACGCCGCTGCCCACCAGGCGCACGGCCAACCGCAGCGATCAGGCCTATGCGCTCGTAATAGCGCAGGGTGTGGGCCGAAAGCCCGGTGCGCTTGGCGACTTCTTCGATGCTCAGAAGGGGTTCCATGGGGACGATTCTCGAAATTGGAGTGCACTCCAAGTCAAGCAGCTTCTGGGAGCCGGCTTGCATCTTTTGGTTAAAAACGCCACCTGCCCTTATGGTGCTTACATAGAGCGCTCTTATTTTTGAAATCGCTCAATACGCATTGGCCGAGAGCGAGGCCCACAAATGCGCGGCCACCAGGGCCCGCCAGGGTGCAAATTCCAGTAGCCAGTCGCGGGTCTGGGCCTCTGTGACGCGCTCCACGCCCAGCAGGCCGGCCAAGGCTTTGCGCACGGCCACATCGCCATGCAGGCTGCCATCGGGCCAGCCCAGGCCGCGCAGCAAGGTGTAGTGCACGGTCCATGGGCCTATGCCGGGCACAGCCAGCAGTTGCTGGCTGGCAGCGTCTATCTGCTCAGCCGTCATCTGCCCTGCGTCGCTGGCAAAGGCCCAGTCTTCTAGGGGCAAGGCACCGCTGTCCATCAATGCCGCCAGGGCCAGCAGGGCCCGCGTCTTGGACTGGGAATAGCCTGCGGCGCGCAAGCCTGCCTCGCCCAGCGCGGCCACCTGGGCGGGGTTGGGATAGGTCCACAGCGGCTGGACATTCAGCGCCTCGTCTTTCACGCTCTCCAAAGGCTGGCCCGCTGCGCGAATCAACCGGCGGCGCAGCGTCACGGCGGCGGCCACGCTGATTTGCTGGCCGATGATGGCCCAGGTCAGTGCCTCCCAGGCCGTGGGTGCGGCCGGCACATGCAGGCCGGCCTGGGCCCGCAGCAAGCGGCCCAGCTGCGGGTGCTTGCCATGGGCGGCCTCCAGCGCGGCAGGCGGATAGGCCAGGCCCAGCATGCGGCGCACCACACCGGCCCAGCGCGCGGAGGTGTCTGCCGGGGAGTCTGCCGATGTATCGGCCTGCATATTGGCCTGCGACTGCTGGGGCAGGTAGAGGGTGGCGTTCAGCTGCAGCGGGGCCTCGCGGTCTGCGGCAGCGCTCTCCCAGCACAGCTCCATCCAGGCCGGCTGGCCCTGCCAGTCCAGGCCTTTGCGCAGCCGCGTCTGTGCGCCCTGCTGCACCAACTGCTCGGCCAGTTGTTCGCTGTCGCGCTGGTGAAATCCCAGCAGCTCCTGCAACCGGTAATGCCGGGGCAAGGTCTGCACATGCAGCAGCGGCTGCCAACGATTTTTTTCAAGCTTTTTTGCCATTGCACGCAGACTGTATCTGCACAGCCAGCTATGGTTTTAAAACAATGCTGGCAGGGCCTGCCGGGGATCACGCCCGGCCTGGGCGGCTTCACGCAACAACAGGGCGCGCTTGCGCTCCACACCCCAGCGGTAGCCGGAAATGCTGCCGTCATTGCGCACCACGCGGTGGCAGGGAATGGCCACCGCCACCGGGTTGGCCGCGCAGGCACCGGCCACGGCGCGGCTGGCGCCTGGCTGGCCTATGCGCCGGGCCAGTTCGGTATAGCTCACCGTCTCACCCGCCGGAATGGCACACAGCGCTTGCCATACGCGCTGCTGAAACACCGTTCCCTGCACATCCAGCGGCAGCTCCAGCCCCTGCGCTGGCCGCTCCATCAAGGCGGCCACCTGGGCCATGGTGGTCTCGAAGGCCGCATCGCCCCCCACCAGCTCGGCCCGGGGAAAGCGGTCTTGCAAGCCATGCACCAGGGCTTCGGCGTCATCGCCCAGCAGCACGCAACACACACCCTTTTGCGTGGCCGCAACCAGCAAGCTGCCCAACGAGCATTCGCCCACGGCAAAGCGTATGCTTTGCTGCGCGCCGCCGGCGCGGAACGCGGCCGGCGGCATGCCCAGCATGCGCGGCGCATCCTTGTAAAAACTGCTGCTGGCGGCATAGCCGCTGCCATAGACCGCATCGGTGACCGAGTCCGACTGCCCTGGCTGCAGCGTGGCCTGCACCACCCGCGCGCGGTGGGCCTTGGCATAGGCCTTGGGCGTCAGCCCCGTGGCCTGCTGGAACATGCGGTGCAGCTGCCAGGGGCTGAGCCCCACGCGCTGCGCCAGCTCGGCCAAGGTAGGGGGCGCCTCCACCTCCAGCCAGCGGCAGCAGCGCGCCACCAGGGCAGCCGTGTCGGTCATGGTGGGAGCCGTGGGGCTGGAAGATACAGCAGATGCGGTCGGTGCGAGTTGGGCGGTGTTCATGGCAGTCTTTGCAGCAGGCATGTGCGCACTCTAGCGCGAGGGGCCACGCACTGCCTCCACGTTCTTGCAGCGCTGCACATGGGTTACGCTGCAGGCTGTTTGCCCCGCTCTTGCTTTTATGACCATCGAACCCTCTGGCTGCCCCCTGCATGGCAGCGGCCGCCCCGCCTCCATCGTCCACGAAGAAAAAGCCCAGCTGGATTTCAGCCAGGACATGAGCTATGGCGACTATCTGCAGCTGGACCAGATTCTGTCTGCACAAAAACCGCTGTCGCCCGCACATGACGAGATGCTGTTCATTGTTCAGCACCAGACCAGCGAGCTGTGGATGAAGCTGATGCTGCACGAGCTGCGCGCCGCCACCGCAGCCATCGCCAACCCGGCCCAAGACAGCAAGCCCGAGGCCTTCAAGATGCTGGCCCGCGTCTCGCGCATCATGGAGCAGCTGGTCAATGCCTGGACCGTGCTGTCCACCATGACGCCGCCGGAATACTCGGCCATGCGCCCCTATCTGGCCAACTCCAGCGGCTTTCAAAGCTACCAGTACCGCTGCATCGAGTTTTCGCTGGGCAACAAAAATGCCGCCATGCTCAAGCCCCATGCCCACCGCAGCGACTTGCTAGAGCAGGTGCAAGCCGCCTATGCCGCCCCTTCGCTCTACGACGTGGCCCTGCAACTGCTGGCCCGTGAAGACATTCACGTTCCGGCCGACCGCCTGCAGCGCGACTGGACCCAGCCCTATGAAGCCAGCGAGGGCGTGGAACAGGCCTGGGCCCAGGTCTATCGTGACCCGCAGCGCCACTGGGACCTGTACCAACTGGGCGAAAAACTGGCCGACATCGAGGACGCCTTCCGCCTCTGGCGCTTCCGCCATCTGACCACGGTGGAACGGGTAATAGGCTTCAAACGCGGCACCGGGGGCACAGGGGGCGTGAGCTATCTGAAGAAGATGCTGGACGTGGTGCTGTTCCCCGAGATCTGGAGCGTGCGCACCGCGCTGTAAGAGCGTGCCCAAAGCACCGCCATGAACAAGCGCCCACGCGCCCGCCCCACACTCCGCTGAATTACCCCTGTCTCCATGCCCCGGCATGGAGGCTGCTCGTACCAAGCCCCGCAAACCCATGGTGTGCGGGGCTTTTTGCTGCCTGCAGGCCTGAGATTGTGAACACGCTCTGGACACAGCCCTGACAAAACAGTGCGCCTGCAGCAGCGCACTTTCGGATCTTTCTGAAGCTTTGCAAGCGCCTGGCTTGCCATCCTCAAAGCCATCAGGACAGGACGCATTCCGCCGTCCCTGCCCATCTCCCTGCCCAGGCTCGGCGCGCTGACACCAGCGCGCATGCAAGCGCGCTCCGCGCCACCGCTGCAGTCCTGCGCCACGGGATGCGGCACGCGCCTGCATTTCAGCCCGGAGATTTGTTGCATTGCCACGCCCCAGTCTTTTTGCTTTTCACCCCGCCATCGTTGTCAGCCCTTGCTCCACAGACAAGGCCATGCCCGGCTCCTGCATGAAGGAGGCCGCGTAATGCACACCATTCCCGCGTTTCAGCGCTATGTGCGCCGGCTGGTGTACACCGTGGCGCAACCAGATTGGACCACCCTGGAGCACCAGCCCCGCCCATGGCTGTGCCTGCATGGAGGCCACAGCGAAACCCTTTTGCAAGAAGTACGCAGCATCTGCAGGCATTTGAATCAGCAGTGGGTCTGGCGCGGCCTGGATGACCCGCGTGCGGCCCAGGCCTACCGCCAGGGGCCGTTGCTGGTGCCGCTGGATGCCGCCTTGTATGCCCATGCCTTGGTGCACTGGCTGCCCCAGCAAGCCGGCCTGATCGTGCTGGGCCCAGAGGATGGCCAGGTCTTGCTGCAGCATTTGCAGCGCCTGCGCACGGTGGTGGCATCGGACGGGTTTGCCATACCCTTCAGCTTGCACGCCGCGCGTGCGCTGGAGGAGCTGTGCGAGGCCTTGCCGGCGCAGCGCTTGGCCCAGTTTTTCGGCCCCATTCAGCAGCTGATCTGGCACACGGGTGGCGTGCCAGCCGGGGAATGGTTGTGCGCCGATGCGCCGGCCCGGCCCGCCCAGGCAGAGCCCGTTCCCGGAGAAGTGCTCGTTCAAGCATCCAGCGCGCTGCTCACGCCAGCCGCCCTCAGCCTTACCGAGAGCGATGAGGCAGCGTTGGACCAGGCCAGCCATGCCTGGCTGATGCGCGATTGCGCACGGGAGTTTCGCCAACGCTTTCCAGCCTATGCGGCCCCGGAGCAGCAAGCCCAGCTCTGGCAGAAGTTGCTGCAATTTGTCCAGGAAGCCCGTGCCCCATTGGGCTTTACCAAAGAAGCCGATCTGCGCCACTATATGGCCCTGCGCCTGGCCTATCCGCCGGCCTGCTTTGCCGAAGACTCTGCACTGTGGGAGCTGCTGATGAACCCACAGCTGGACAGCCAGCAACGACTGTCTGCAGCCCAGGCACAGCTGCAAGCCTGGATGGAGCCGTAAGAACGTGCTTACGTTCTAGATCTCCTCGCGGCGCACCCGCGTCGCTGCGCTCCTGCGTGACAGCACGGGAGCGCAGTTTTCGCTAGGCTTGCGCCCCCAGGAGATTTTCCACCCGTGCCCCCCGATACCCCCAATGCCACCGCTTCGGCGCCCTCATCCCCTGCGCAGCGACCAGACCCCGGCATGCTGCTGTGGGTCATGCTGCTGTCCTTGCTCTCAGCCTTTGCGCTGAGCCAGGCCTACCGCACCATTACCTCCATCATCGCCACGGGGCTGATACAGGACTTTGGCATTTCCTCCCAGTCGCTGGGCGCTTTTGCCGGTCTGTTTGGCCTGTCCTTTGGTGTGGCCCAGCTGATGATGGGCATAGGCATGGATTTGTACGGCCTGCGCCGCACCGTGTTGCTGGCGTTTCCGCTGGCAGCCATAGGCGCCACCCTGTCCGCGCTGGCTCCCAGCTACGGCTGGTTGATGCTGGCCCAGTTGCTGATTGGCGTGGGCTGCTCGCCGGTGTTTCTGGCCAGCACGGTGTTCATCTCGCGCCACTTTCCCAGCGAGCGCTTTGCCTTTTTCTCGGGCATGGGCATGGGTGTAGGCGGCCTGGGCCTGCTGTTCACCGGCACGCCCCTGGCCTGGGTGGTGCAGCATTTCAGCTGGCGCACCGGCTTTGCCCTGCTGGCAGGCTTGTCGCTGCTGTCCTGGCTGTTGATTTTCTGGCGCGTACACGAGCCTGCCCTGCCCCAGCATGCCCAGCAGCCGCGTGAAACCTGGCTCCAGGCCCTGGGCCGTTTCGCTGCCCTGTTCAAGCTGCCGCACACGCTGGGCATTCTGATTCTGGGCATGGCCTGCTATGCCTCTTTTCTGTCCTTGCGTGGCTTGTGGCTGGGCCCGCTGCTGATCAATCGCTACCAATTTTCACTGGTGGAAAGCGGCAACGTGGCCCTGGTGGTGTCCATGATTGCCCTGTTCACCCCGGCCATGTTCGGCCGGCTGGACCCCGGCCCCATGCGCCGCCGCCAGTGGCTTAACCATTTCTCGCTGCTGATGTCCCTGCTGTTTTTGCTGCTGGCTTTTGTGCACCATGCAGCAGCCAATGTGGTGTTGATTTTGCTCATGGGCCTGGTCTCAGGCTATGGGATTTTGCAGTATGCCGATGTGCGCTCCTCCTACCCGCCCGAGCTCACGGGCCGCGCACTGTCGCTCTACACCATGTCCATGTTCTTGGGCGTGGCGCTGATGCAGTGGCTCACCGGCATCGTGGCCGCCTGGGCCGAGGGCCGCGGCATAGAGCCCTATCAGGCGGTGATGGTCAGCATTGCCTGCATGCTGGCCGCAGCCTCCACTGCTTTCCGCTGGCTGCCCAGCTCACCACTTTTGGCGCACAGCAAATCATGAGACAGCCCAGTAGTGCACCGCTTGCATAGACTGTGCTTGCTGCAAAGCCAGCAAACCATTTTTACAAGGAGATCTACCCCATGTTCAGCCACATCATGGTCGGCACCAACAACCTGGATGCCGCCCACAACTTCTACAACAGCCTGCTGGGCAGCCTGGGCGCCAAGCCCGGCTTTGTGGACCGCCACCGCATCTTTTGGCGCCATGCCGGCAATACCTTCAGCGTGTCGGTGCCCATCAATGGCGAGCCGGCCAATGTGGGCAATGGCAGCACCTTTGGCTTTGCCACCGAATCCATTGAACAAGCCAACACGGCGCATGCGGCCGGCCTGGCGGCCGGTGGCGTGAGCTGTGAAGACCCTCCCGGCTGGCGTGGCGAAGGCAAGGGCGCCATGTACCTGGCCTATCTGCGTGACCCGGACGGCAACAAGATCTGCTTGGTGTATCGGCAGCCGAAGGCTTGACCCCCAGAGTCGCTAACGCGCCTTCCCCGTAAACCTGCGCCCCCGCTCTCGCGTCGCTGCGCTCCCGGGCAGGGGGATGCCGCCAGCGCGGCGGTGCGGTGCGGCCGGGGTAGGCTCTTGCAGGGCAGCTCTGGCATGGGCAGCGCCGGTTTTATGCGCTGCGCCCTGATCTTGCCCCTTCGGGGAGAGGGTGGCAGCGAGGAGGCGCCCCCAAGCAAATACCACCCTCCCCACATCCCCCCTCAAAGCGCTCGGAATTGGCAGCGCTTTTTTCTTCCCCAAAGCAGTCAAACACGGTAGCAAACACAGCCCTGCGTCTGGCGGCTTTTGCAACCATGCAGGCAAATCCACCATCTACAGCTTGAAAGACGACCAACAGCGGCCAATGCGGCAGGTTTGGGGTATGCGACCAGCGCAAATCAGCTGCTTTTATTTGCAAATTGCCAGCAAATTACCAAGAGTTAGCAGCAAACCGCATTCAACAGCCAGCATCCCACATTCAAACAACACCAAAAATCGCGCTGACACCACAAGCGCCAAGATCGCGGTTTTGGCGTGATTTATCCCCTGGTTGGCCTGCCCACAATGCCTGGCATTCCCCTTGATTCAGGAGCCATCGCCATGTCGCAAGCCACTATCTCTCCCGCCACGCAAACCGTGCACTGGCACAGCGCTCCGGCGCCTGCTTCAACACAGACCGCAACGCAGCCCCAGCGCTGGTCGGTGGACGCCATACAAGCCTTGCTGGACCTTCCCTTTATGGATTTATTGTTCCAGGCCCAGAGCGTGCACCGCCAGCATTGGCCAGTCGGCGAGATCGAGCTGGCCACGCTGCTGTCAGTCAAGACCGGGGGCTGTCCGGAGAACTGTGGTTACTGCCCGCAGTCGGCCGAGTTCGACACCGGCGTCAAGGCCGAAAAGCTGATGAGCGTGGAGGAGGTCACCCGCGCCGCCAAGGCCGCGCAGGACGCTGGCGCCACCCGTTTTTGCATGGGTGCGGCCTGGCGCGCGCCCAAGGACCGTGACATCGAGAAGATGAATGAACTGATTGGTGCGGTCAAAGGCCTGGGCCTGCAGACCTGCGCCACGCTGGGCATGCTGCAGCCCCACCAGGCGCAATCGCTGCGCGAGGCCGGCCTGGACTACTACAACCACAATCTGGACACCGCACCCGAGTACTACCAGGACGTGGTCAGCACCCGCCAGTACCAGGACCGCCTCGACACCCTGGCCGCCGTGCGCGGCGCCGGCATCAGCGTGTGCTGCGGCGGCATCATTGGCATGGGGGAAGAGGTGGTGCACCGCGCCGGCCTGATGGCCCAGCTGGCGAATATGGAGCCCTACCCGGAGTCCGTGCCCATCAACAGCCTGGTGCCCGTGCCAGGCACGCCACTGGCCGACAGCGAGCCCGTGGACCCACTGGATTTTGTGCGCGTGATTGCCGTGGCCCGCATCACCATGCCCAAGGCCCGCGTGCGCCTGTCCGCAGGCCGCCAGCAACTGGGCGAGGCCGTGCAAACCCTGTGCTTTATGGCGGGGGCCAACTCCATCTTTTATGGCGACAAGCTGCTGGTCACCGGCAACCCCGATGTGGAGGCCGACGTTCAGCTGCTGCGCAAGCTGGGCCTGCGTGGACTGCAAACCCAGGCTGCTGCCTGAGTGCCTGCCATGTCTGCTCTCTCCACGTCCTCTCTGGCCGCCCGCAGCACGGCAGCGGTCTGGCACCCTTGCACGCCCATGAAGCGGCACGAGGCCGCACCGCCGCTGGCCATAGACCGCGCCAGTGGCCCCTGGCTGTATGACACCGAGGGGCGCCGCTATCTGGACGGCATCAGCTCCTGGTGGGTGAATCTGTTTGGCCACGGCCACCCCCATATCCGCGCGGCACTGAACGATCAGCTGGAGCGGCTGGACCACATCATGCTGGCCGGCTGCACCCATGCGCCGGTGGTGGAACTGTCCGAGCGCCTGGCCGCTCTCACCGGCCTGGGCCATGCCAGCTATGGCAGTGACGGCGCATCGGCCACCGAGATCGCGCTGAAGATGAGTGCCCATTACTGGCGCAATAGGGGCCAGCCGGGCAAACACCGCTTCGTCGGCCTGGCAGGCGGCTACCACGGTGAAACCGTGGGTGCGCTGTCCGTCACCGATGTGGAAATTTTCCGCAGCGCCTATGCACCGCTGACGCGGCTGTCCGCCACCGTGCCCAGCCCGGACGCACGCCATGCCCTGCCGGGCGAAACTGCTACCGATGTGGCGCTGCGCGCCGCAGCAGGCCTGGAGGCCTGGCTGCAGCAGCACCATGCAGAGACTGCGGCGCTGATCGTCGAGCCCCTGGTGCAATGCGCCGCCGGCATGGTGATGTATGACGCGGCCTATCTGCGCCAGGCCAGGCTGCTGTGCGATCGCTATCAGGTGCACCTGGTGGTGGATGAAATCGCCACCGGCTTTGGCCGCACCGGCAGCTTGTTTGCCCACCAGCAGGCCGGTATCACACCGGACTTTGTCTGCCTGTCCAAAGGCCTCACGGGTGGGACCATGGCCTTGTCGGCAGTGCTGACCACGGATGCGGTCTATGCCGCCTTCTACGGCACCGACGCCGCGCGCGCTTTCTTGCACTCCCACTCCTACACCGGCAACCCCCTGGCCTGCCGCGCCGCACTGGCCACCCTGGAGCTGTTCGAGCAGTTGGACACCTTGCAGGCCAACCAGCAACTGGCCCAGCGCATCAGCACGGCCCTGGCCCCTTTGAACGCCCACCCGCGCCTGCGCCACGCACGCCAGTTGGGCATGGTCTGGGCCTGGGATGTGGACACCGCCCTGCCCGACTTTGCCCAGCGCTATCACGCAGCAGCCCTGCGGCATGGCCTGCTGCTGCGCCCGATAGGCCGCACGCTGTATTGCATGCCGCCCTATGTACTGGACGATGAGGCCGTGGCCCACCTGGGCCGCGCCGCGCTGGCCGCGCTGGAGGACTGCTTGCTACAGGAACAAGAGCTGCAAGTACAGAAGGAGTCTGCATGATCGGCTGTTTTGTCACCGGAACCGATACCGGCGTGGGCAAGACCCTGGCCAGCTGCGCCCTGCTGCACGCCCTGGCGGCGCACCACCCCCGCGTAGTGGGCATGAAGGCCGTGGCCGCAGGGGCCGAGCCCGACGACCAGGGCGGCTGGTGCAACGAAGACACCCTTGCCCTGCGCGCGGCCTCCACCTTGATCGTGCCCCATGCCCTGAGCAACCCGGTGCTGCTGCCCGATCCGGTATCGCCCCATATCGCGGCCCTGCGTGCCGGCCGCACGGTGACGCTGGCGCCCATTGTGGCGGCCTACCGGCAACTGGACACGCTGGCCGATGCGGTGGTGGTTGAAGGGGCTGGCGGCTGGCTGGTGCCGCTGTCCGAACAGCTGTCGATTGCCGACCTGGCCACGGCCCTGCAACTGCCTGTGGTGCTGGTGGTAGGGCTCAAGCTGGGCTGTTTGAACCACGCCATGCTGACCGCCATGGCCATACGCGCACAGGGGCTGACGCTGGCGGGATGGATGGTCAGCCGCGTCGACCCGGACATGCTGGAGCCCGAGGCCAATATCGCCTGGCTGCAGCGCAATCTGGGCGCACCGCTGCTGGCCGATATGCCCTACCAGGCACAGCCCGATCCCCGCCTGGCAGAGGTACACCTCCCCAAGGAATGGCAATGAACCAAGCCCTCTCCCACAGCTCCTGGCTGGCGGACATTCCCCGGCAACTGGCCGCACTGGACGCCCAGCAACTGCGCCGCACACGCCGCACCGTGGTGCCGCAGCAAGGCGCCCATATCCTGGTGGACGACCAGCCCCTGCTGCAGTTTTGCAGCAACGACTACCTGGGCCTGGCCGCCCACCCTGACTTGGTGGAGGCGGCCCGCGCCGGCGCCCAAGACTTTGGCGTGGGCTCCGGCGGCTCGCCCATGGTCAGCGGCCACAGCACGGCCAATGCCGCGCTGGAGGCCGATCTGGCGCGCTTTGTGCAGCTGCCCCGCGCGCTGTACTTTTATGCCGGCTTTGCCACCAATGCCAGCGTGATTCCGGCTTTGGTGGCTGCGGGCGATGCGGTGTTTTCCGATGCCCTGAACCACGCCAGCCTCATCGATGGCTGCCGGCTTTCCCGCGCCGACATACAGCGCTACCCCCATGGCGATCTGGCCGCGCTGGATGCGCTGCTGGCCGCCAGCCCGGCCCGGCGCAAGCTGGTGGTCAGCGATGCGGTGTTCAGCATGGATGGCAATGTGGCCGACATTCCCGGCCTGCTGGCCTTGTGCGAGCGCCATGACGCCCTGCTGATGCTGGACGATGCCCACGGCCTGGGCGTGCTGGGCCCGCAGGGGCGCGGCAGCCTGGCCGCCGCCGGCCTGACCGGCACCCAGGCCTCGCCCCGCGTGCTCTATATGGCCACGCTGAGCAAGGCGGCCGGTGTATCCGGGGCTTTTGTCGCCGGCAGCGAGGTGCTGGTGGAGTGGCTGCTGCAAAAAACCCGCAGCTACACCTTTGCCACCGCCGCCCCGGCCCTGCTGGCGCGGGCGCTGCAGGCCAGCCTGCGGCTGATGGAGCACGAGCCTGTGCTGCGAGCCCGGCTGCAGGCACGCATCCAGCAATTGCGCGCGGGCTTGGAGCCACTGCTGGCGCGCACGGGCTGGCGCCTGCTGCCTTCGGACACCGCCATCCAGGCCCTGGTGGTGGGCAGCAACGGCGCCGCCCTGGCCTTGATGGAGGGCTTGCGCCAACGCGGCCTGTGGGTGCCGGCCATACGCCCACCCACCGTACCGCAAGGCACGGCGCGGTTGCGCATCGCCCTGTCGGCGGCCCATACCGAGGCCGATGTGCAGCGGCTGCTGGCCGCCTTGACCGATACGGCTTTGTCTTCAATCGTCTAACGTTGTTGGGTCGCCTTGTCGTGCTACAGCACTGCCTGCGGCTCCCCGCCTCGTTATCCCACTGAATGCAAAACCGTATGAGTTGGCCGATCTGGCTGCCCCATAGCCCGCTTTTCCTGTGGGTGCCGCGCTTGCCCTGACAATCGGGCATGGCGCAGACGGCCAGCCTGCCTGCGACCCGCTTTTCCTATGGCACCTATTTCCAGGAGACACCCATGCCCCATTTGTTTGCGGATTACAGCAATAACCTCGTCGGTCTGAACGAGCAGACCCTGCTCGAAAAACTCAATGCCGTGGTCTGCGCCCACGCCACCGTGGCCGATGAGGCCGACCTGAAGAGCCGCATTGCCGCTGTGCAGCAGTTCCGCGTGGGCACCCAGCCGGCGCAGCGCGGCTTTGTCCATGTGCAACTGCGCCTGCTGGCCGGCCGCACGCCGGAAATCAAAAAGGAACTCTCCGACGCCCTGGCCGCAGTGCTGCGCGCGGAAGTGCCCCAGCCTGCCGGCGTGATGGTGCAGCTGAGCGTGGAAATCGTCGATATGGACAAGGGCAGCTATTACAAGGGCAGGCTCTGAGCAAAAACGGCCTCTATCGCAGATACAGACTGCGCTGAGCGCTCTCGTTGGATGAGCATCTCCACACCTGGCCGCCGCGCCCATTGCCCGCAGTGCCTGCGCCCTGCGGCGGCATGCATCTGCCGCTGCGTCCAGCCTGTGGAGCACCGCACCCAGGTGCTGCTGCTGCAACACCCCATGGAGGCCGCACACCCCAAGGGCACGGCGCGGCTGCTGCATCTGTGCCTGCCTCTGAGCCGCATGGAAGTGGGCGAGCGCTGGCCCGATGCCCCGTTGCAGTCCCTGCTGCACGGCCGCTGGAGCGATGCCCTGCCAGCCCCCGCGCTGACATTGCTGCTCTATCCGCCTTCTCCGCCTGACCCCGGCTTGCCGCTGCAAGCCCCCCCGCCCTGGGAGATGACGGATCTGGTGCGCTTGCCTCAAGACGGCGTTCTGCGCCTGGTAGTGCTGGATGGCACCTGGCGCAAAAGCCGCAAGATGCTCTACCTGAACCCCGGGCTGCAACAGCTGCCACGATTGCCGCTGCATGATCTGCCCCAGGGCCGCTACACCATACGCAAAGCCCATCTGCCGGGGCAACTCTCCACGCTGGAGGCCACCTGGGCCGCGCTGCGCCAGCTCGAACCCGGACAAGACACGCTCGATGGACTGCTGCAAGCCATGGCCGACCTACAACAGCAATACCGGCACTGGGCCCATGGGGTGAGTGGCCCGCCCGGCATTTGCAAAACTTAGTTAATTCGATTTACAAATAGATGCATTTAAGGCCATAGGCATCTACCATGGCGGGCTCGCCCCCTGTCTCGCCTCTCCCGCATGACTCCCCCTCCACGCCGTGCCGTGGACGCTGCACTCCCTCCCCAAGGTCTGTACCGCCACACTGCCAACGCCTGCCTGCTAGGCCTGGGTGTATGGGCGCTGTGTTTGCTGGGCATTTACTCCCGCCCCCTGGGCGACCTGGCCTTGTTCTGGCCGGCCAATGCATTTTTGCTGGGCATGCTGGTGCGCTACCCGCATCTGGCCCATCGCAGCAGCTGGCTGGCGGCGGCGCTGGGCTATGTGCTGGGGGATGTGCTGACCGGCAGCCCTCTGGAGCAAAGTCTGCTGATCAACGGTGGCAATCTGGTCTCCGTGGCGGCGGGTTATCTGGTGTTTCGCCAGATAAACCCCTCTATGCACCGGCTGCAAACCCCGGCTTCGGTGCTGTATATGTTGCTGGCCCTGCTTTGCACCGCATTCACTGCGGGCCTGTTCGGCATGTATGCCGGCCCCTACCTGCTTGGCGATAGCCCACTACGAGGCTTTGCCATGTGGTGCGGCACCGAGCTGGCGACAGGGATTGCCGTCCTGCCCATGCTGCTGGCCCTGCCGCAATGGCGCAGACCACGCTGGGCATGTCTGCAACTGCCCCCCGCCAGGCTGCTGCCGGCCTTCGCCCTGCTGCTGTCGGTGGGCTTGGGCATGGCCGTGGGCGGGCCTGGAGCGATTGCCTTCCCGGTCCCGGCACTGATGTGGTGCGCCCTGAGCTACAACCTGTTTTCCACCGCGGTGCTGAGCTTTGGTGTCAGCGCCTGGTCACTGGTAGGCCTTGCCACTGCACTGCAGACCGGCATGCCGGACATGGTGGACCGCGAGCTGCTGCTGTCGGTGCGCCTGGGCCTGGCGCTGATGATGCTGGCCCCCATCATGATTGCCTGCGTCACCGCCACCAACCGCGCTTTGGTGCAGCGGCTGCAACTTCTGGCCGACCAGGACCCGCTCACCCAGCTGCCCAATCGCCGCGCCTTTCTGGACGCGGCACGGCTGACGATGCGGCGCTTGCAAGGCCTGCAAGTGCCATGCGCGGTGTTGATGGTGGACATCGACCATTTCAAGTCCGTCAACGACTGCTACGGCCATGCCATGGGGGATATGGTGCTGGTGCAGTTTGGCCGATTGTTGCGCACCCATTTGCGCGAGCACGATCTGCTGGGCCGCATGGGCGGCGAGGAGTTTGCACTGCTGCTACCGAACACCGCAGCATCGGAAGCGGCTGCCGTGGCACAGCGCCTGCGTGCGCAGTTTGCAGCCCTGCCCATTCCCATCCCTGGCCATGCAGCCCCGCTGTATTGCACGGTCAGCATAGGCCTGGCAGAAGACCTGCACTCCAGCACCGCCTTGGAGGACTTGCTGGGCCAGGCCGACCGCGCGCTCTACCGCGCCAAGCGCCAGGGGCGCAATACGGTGCAACTGTTCGCGCCCACAGACCGCAAGGCCGCGCTGCACCCATAGGCCTGCAGGCATAAAAAAACGCTGCCTATGGGCAGCGTTGAAATTGTGCGACAAGCAGATGCAGGAGCAGCGCACACAGTCCTTTCGCATCTGGAGGATCATGCCGAAGGCTGTCCCTGTCACACGCCATGCCCGGCCATCCGGTGCATGTATCCCTTGATTTTGAAGATGGGCTGGCAATCTCCCTGCAGGTACAGCGCCCAGGAGATTGTCAGCACACGCTTACGGCTGTTTCGGGATTTCGCCTTGCTGGGCCAGCGTATGGCCTACGGGCAGGTACTTGGCAACCGCTTCCTGAAAAGCAGGGCCGCTGCGCAGCTGCTCATATTTACGGTATTCGGCCGTGTCCCGCACTTCGGGGTAGACCACGGGCGAAGGCAAAAAGCTCATACCGGCCTGGTGCCACATCTCCAGGTCTGCCTTCACTTCAGCACGCTGGCGTGCTGCGGCATCGGCCGACTGGGTGGTTTGAATTTCAGCGTGGGCCACGCCCACCAGAGTCACCACGGTCGCAGCGGCGACCATCCATTGCTTGCGCATCACAGTATCCTTTCTGACTGCAGTGCGTGCTGTGCACGCCATGGCAGGCAGTGTCTTCCTGGAGCGCAGATGGCGTCTGTGCGTTTTCTCACGCACTGCAGCATTTTCCGCCCGGCCCCCAATCCCCGCCGCGCTGCTGCCGTCCCTTGGTAAGAACGTGTTCAAAGAGCAGCTCATACCCACGGTGATTTCGGTGGTGTCACGAGAAAACCGTTACAACCCGAATCGTCAACACTGGCACGGCCAGCGCAAGGGCCGCCCCGCCGCGCTGCTGCCGTCCCCCTCCCAAGCGCAGCGAAAGAGAGGGGGAAGACGCGAAGCGGCTCAGGGGGTGACTGATTTCACCTCATATCCTCCAGCAGCACCCGCAGTCCATCCACATTGGTCAGCAGCAGCCCGCGTCCCTCTCGGCGCAGCAGGCCCAGACGAACCAGTCGTGACATTTCGCGCGCCACTTCTTCGCGGCTGCTGCCCAGCAAGGCCGCCAGGCTGGCCTGGGTGGGTGCGGGCAGCAACAAGGCCTGGTTGTGCTGCACCCCAGCACGTTCTGCCAGGGTCAAGAGCCGGGCATGCAAGCGCCCGCGCACACTCAGCGTGCCCATGTCCACCACACGTGCGACCAGGGACCAGATCAGGCGGTTGGCGCCTTCCAGCATGGCGCGCAGCATGGCGGGCTCACGCGTCACCAACTCCTGAACCACGGCGGCATCCAATGAGGCGATCAGGCTGGACTCGGCCGCTTCTGCCACCAGGTGCAGCGACGGCTGGTGCCCGGGAGTGTGCAGGCCACACCATTGACCAGGCAGCAGATCGCCCACCACCAGCTCACGCCCTTGGCTGCCAAAATAGCGCACCCACAAGCGCCCCGTGACCAGCAGGTGAAGGGCTCCGCTGCACAAGGCATCGGGCAGGGTCTGGCCGGGTTCCAGCAGGCGCCACTGGAACTGGGCGGCCAGAGCCCGCAATGCATCCATCTCCATATGCGCCAACAAGGGCAGGTGCTGCAACACCTGCCAGGAAGCAGGCAAAGCCTCGAGCGGAGGCGGTGACGCGGGCTGCAGCGCAGCGGAAGCGGAGGTGGCAGGCATGGAACGCATTGTGCATAAATGCCATGGTCTGCGTCGGTGTTGGCGGACTTCCCAATACGCAACGCCCCGCAAGCATCGCGGGGCGAGGAAGTCAGCAGCTATGCAAAAGTCACGTCCAGCCTGCGCCAGGATGGCTCCGCCGGGAGCCTGGCACAGGCCAGAGCAGCCTCTGCGGCGCCGCTATCACGCCGCTGCATGGGCTGGGGGCCGCATCAGAAGCTGTGGCGCAGGCCGATTTCGTAGCCCGTCAGGTTTTTACCCTTGTTGGGTGTGGGGCTGAGTGCGGAGCCCAGCTTGCGCGACGCTGCGTCGTCGTTGTTCAGGCGTGCCACGGTGGTGTAGATCTCGGTGCGCTTGGACAGCTTGTAGCCATAGCCCAGTGCCAGTCGCTTGGAATCCGCGTTGTCCTGCTTTTTGTCCTTGAACATGGTGTAGGCCGCGCGCAGCTCGCCATTGCCCAACTTGGCCTTGACGCCAAAGCTGTACAGGTCCACACGCTTGTCATTGCCACGCTCGGAAGCAATCAGCAGCATGGGCGTGATGCCCGCCACTTCATAGGCTGCGCCCAGGTTGTAGGTCTTGTAATCCACACCGGCGTTGACTGCGCCGCCACGGGCAATGTTATAGCCCAGGGCCACATTCAAGGGGCCGCTCTTGTAGCCCAGGTTCAGGCCCGTGCTGCTGGCCAGGCTGTTGTCACCGGCCTGCTCGCCAAAGCTGTGGCTGAGCTGACCGTACACGCCACCCATCTTGGGCAGCAGATAGCTGATGGCATTGGAAAAGCGCTTGGGGTCGGAGCCTTCCGCCGTGCCTGCGCCCGAGGTGATGAGGTTGTGGGCATTGATGGCCCCCATGCCGGCATCGCCAAAGGGGTGGAAATTCTCCATCACCTGGTAGACCGGGGTCTTGTCACGGCCCAGGCGCACTTCACCGAAGTCACCCATCAGGCTGATGGTGGAGCGGCGGTCGAACTTGAAACCCGTGCCACCGTCGTCCACGCTCACGCCACCTTCCAGCCAAAAGCCTGCCTTCAGGCCATTGCCCAGATCTTCCACACCGCGGAAACCCAGACGGCTGCTGGCATTGCCGCCACTGGCAATGCCGGTGACGTTTTTATCAGGCGTGGAAATATGGGCCACGGACGCATCAGCCACGCCAAAAATAGTGACATTGGATTGGGCCGAAGCGCCTGCGGCGATGGTCATTGCGGCCAGGGCCAGGAGTTGTCGTTTCATGCTGCTCTATTCAATCGGACGAAAAAAAGTCTGTGCCATGGCTTGTGGCGCATGGCACAGAGCTCTGCCCCGTTCTGGGGCTGCGGCGATTGAAACCCAGGCATGTGACAGCCTTGCGACATGCCGCAATCCGCAGCGTGCGGCTGCGAATTGCTTATTGCGAATTGCGGCGCATGTGCCCGCTTAAAACTCCAGGTTGTCGATCAAGCGGGTACTGCCCAGCTTGGCAGCGCCCAGTGCCACCAGGGGATCTGATCCCAGAGCACTGACACTGGGAATCTGCAGATCGCTGCGCTGGCGCACGGTGAGGTAGTCGGGCGCCCAGCCCTGGGCACGCAGTAGCCCCTGCACCTGGGTTTCCAAATCGGCCAGCGGCATACGGCCATGGCGCGCTGCATCGGCCAGCTGGCGCAGCGCCTGCGACAAGGCCGTGGCCTGCTGCAGCTGCTCGGCGCTCAGATAGCCGTTGCGCGAGCTCAGCGCCAGCCCGCCCTGGGCGCGTGCGGTCTCACCGGCGACGATGGTGATGGGCAGGGCAAACTGCTGCACCATGCGCTGGATGACCATCAGCTGCTGGTAGTCTTTTTTGCCGAACACGGCCGTGCCACCGCCCGTGCTGGCGAACACGGCGGAGAACAGCTTCATCACCACGGTGCACACACCGGTGAAAAAGCCGGGACGGAAATGCCCTTCCAGCATGTCGGCCAGCGCCGGATCGGGCTGCACCTTGAAGGTCTGTGGCTCGGGGTAGAGATCGGCCTCACGCGGGGCAAAAAGCACATCACAGCCTGCGGCCTGCAACTGGCTGCAATCCGCATCCCATGTGCGTGGGTAGCTATCAAAATCTTCGTGCGGCAGAAATTGCAGGCGGTTGACGAAGATGCTGGCCACGGTCACATCGCCATGCTGGCGCGCCAGCTGTACCAGGGACAGGTGGCCGGCATGCAGATTGCCCATGGTGGGCACAAAAGCGGGACGGCCGCGACCGGCAAGCGCGGCGCGCAACTCGGCAATGGAATGAACAATGAGCATGGTGCTAAAGGTCTGAGTCTGGAAGAGGCTTGGCAAGCGGCTTACCAGGCGTGCAACTGGTTATCGGGAAAGCTGCCGTCCTTGACGCAGCGTACATAGGCCTGCATGGCGGCTTGCACGCTGCCCGCCTCTTGCATGAAATTGCGCACGAACTTCGGCGTTTTGCCCAGGTTCACGCCCAGCATGTCGTGCAGCACCAGCACTTGGCCGGCCGTGCCATTGCCCGCGCCTATGCCAATGGTGTGGCATTGCGTCAGGGTCTGGGTCAGCTCGGCCGCCAGGCCGGCAGGCACCATTTCCAGCACCAGCATGCTGGCACCGGCATCCTGCAGCTCGCGGGCCTGGCGGCGCAGCAGGGCTGCGGCCACATCGTCGCGGCCTTGCACGCGGTAGCCGCCCAGGGCATGCACGGTCTGGGGCGTGAGCCCCAGGTGGGCGCAGACGGGAATGCCGCGTTCCGTCAAAAACTGCACCGTGGGCGCGGTCCAGCCACCGCCTTCGAGTTTGACCATGTGGGCTCCGGCCTGCATCAGCGCGCTGGCGCTGTGCAAGGCCTGCTCGCGCGATGCCTGGTAGCTGCCATAGGGCAAATCGGCAATCAGCCAGGCCGTGGCCTGGGCGCGGTGCAGGCCACGCGCCACGCAGGCCGTGTGGTAGCGCATGTCATCCAGACTGACGCCCACGGTGCTGTGCAGGCCCTGGCACACCATGCCCAGCGAATCGCCCACCAGTATGCATTCCACGCCCGCTGCATCGGCCATGGCCGCAAACGTGGCGTCATAGGCCGTGAGCATGGTGATTTTTTCGCCCGCAGCGCGCATCTGCGCCAGGCGCGGCAGGCTGACCGGGCTGCGCTGGGGCATGGGCGATGCCGGCGGCAGGGTGCCGTAAGGGGTGGCGGAGGTGGGGGTGTGGACCGTCATCTCAAAACTTCCTCAAGGTGTTCAAGGCTGCAGTACTGCGCCGGAAGGCAAAGAAATTGCGGCGAGTCTATGCGATACGGCCATGACAGCAATACGCAGCCGCTTCCAAGGCTTGCCGCAGGCAGGCCTGATCACAGCCTTCTCAGCTGGTTACGCAGGCAAACAAACCAAATGAATTGCATACCAATGAACAAAGAATGTTGCATTTGGCTTGGATTTAATTGCTCTGGTTTTTTGAGCAGCACCCTTTACCAGCAAGCACTTCGAAGACTGCAAGCACATACAAACAACCCATCGAACTCAAAAGCATGAACAAGAGAAAGATTCTTGCCCTGACAGCCCTGGCCATCGCAGATGGTGCATACGCTCAACCCAGCTTCAGCCTCTATGGCGAAGTAGATGCTTCTGTAGTCCATATCTCCATGCCAGAAAACAGCGTGACGGGCATGGCCAGCGGAGGCCGCTCGGGCTCCAATATCGGAGTACGCGGGGAGGAAGATCTGGGCGGAGGCTATAAGCTGAGCTTTCAGCTAGAGAGCAGCTTCAAGGCAGATGGCGCTGATCACGAGATCAAGCCCGGTGGACGCATCAAACTGCTTGGCAGCTTTGGCGAGTTTCAAACCGGCAAGCTCTCCAACATGCTCAGCGACATGCGCGACGGCTTCAACGCCACGGGGGGCTCCGGCATCATCGGAATCAATGCCAGCAACATGATCAGCGGAACCGCCATAGGCTCCATCAACGGCTCCAGCTCCTGGAGCAGCCCCAATGGCATCGCCTACCTGTCTCCGAACGTGGGCGGCTTTTCTGGCCGGATTGGCTACAGCTTTGGCGAGCAAGCAGGCAATAACAGGCTGGGTAGCAACACCCTGATGCGCGTCGGCTATAGCAGCGGCCCTGTGCAACTGGCCACCGGCTACGCCTTGGCACGAGGTGGAACCGATGCCGAAGGAGTGAGCTACAGAACCTTCCAGTTGGGCGCGTCCTACAAAACAGGGGGCTTTCAGCCCATGTTGCAGTACGTCACAGAACGTGGAAACAGCAAGCGCATTGACCTCTATAGCGCAGGCTGGAAGTTTTACCAAGGCAGCAGCGAATATCGAATGGGCTACACCTGGTTCCAGGACAAGACACAAAACGACGCCAACAGCCAGCGCATTGCCTTCGGGTATTCCTACGCTCTGTCAAAGCGCACCCGGCTCTTTTGCTCCATTGCACATATGCGCAACGAGAAAAAAGCCTCACGCAAGTTCGCTGGATCTCTGAGCCATTCGGTCGTAGCAGGTAGCAATATTTCTGGCCATGAAGTCGGCCTGAACCACACCTTTTAGAGCCACTCACACGTCCCTGCAAACCATTGGTTTGCGATCGAGACGAAGCACGAAGCCGCAAGCAGCACACCTCGCACGACAAGGCTGAGCAACGATATATCGAGGGCTGTGCTCGCAGCTCTTAAC
Source organism: Acidovorax sp. (assembly GCA_031277855.1). Taxonomy (GTDB): domain Bacteria; phylum Pseudomonadota; class Gammaproteobacteria; order Burkholderiales; family Burkholderiaceae_C; genus Comamonas. The sequence continues at coordinate 226,930 of JAITLO010000032.1, forward strand.
GCCCTGAGTTTGGGGCTTGCGGCGTCCTAGTCGCCTGGCCAGAAGGGCATCTACCTTGGCCATGGCCTAGCCATGGCCAAGGTATTCGAAGAGAGTGGTCCGGAGAGCACCTATTTCCGGACTGCAGAGGCTCTCACACAAGCATCCACAAAGCATGCGCGGATGGTTGCAACGGCCAATTTCCGTAGCGCATTCTTTACGTTACACGAATACTCAAAAAACCAAGAATCATCACCAAACAACAAAGTTTGTTTCATTCAGCCAAGCTTAAATATCTTTGCTATTTCGACGTGAACGTGTTCCACACCAAACGATTCAACCATCGCTGGTGCTTCAAAACATTCAATCGGATACAAAGCATGAATAAGAGACAAATTTTTGCCGTAGTTGCGTCCGCTATGGCAAATAGTGCTTTCGCCCAATCCAGCCTGACGCTCTTTGGCTCTGTGGACTCCTCTTTGGCTTATGTCTCAGCCAAGCAACAAAAAATAATCGGCTTAACCAGCGGCGCACGTGCTGGCAGCTCGCTCAGCATACGCGGAGAGGAAAAACTAGAGGGTGGCTACAAACTAGGCTTCCAGCTCAGAAGCGACGTCAATACTGACACTGGGGGAGATAAGCTCAAATTCGGTGGTCGCCTGAATCTTTCGGGCTCTTTCGGAGAGTTCCGAATCGGAAAGCTCTACAACCTTCTCAGTGAGATACGCGACACATTCACCGTGATTGGGGGGTCAACCCACAATATGATCAGCTCTACCACAGTGGGCTCTATCAATGGCTCCAGTCCAGACAACGGCCCCAATGGCATTTCCTACCGAACCCCCTCACTGGGCGGTTTTTACGGCAGAGTGAGCTACACATTTGGCGAACAAGTGGGCAACGACAAGCTGGGCAGCCAGATTATCGCACGCGCTGGTTATAGTCGCGGTCCCACACATCTCACCCTGGGCTATGGCCTGGTAAATGCAGGAACGGATGCCAAAGGCGTTAGCTACCGCGCTTTCCATCTGGGCATCTCCCACAGGATTGGAAGTTTTCAGCCCATAGCACTCTATGTTTCGGAACGCGGCAATAGCAAGCGCATGGACCTCTACAGCGCAGGCTGGCGATTTTGGCGGGGTAGCAACCATTTCATGATGGGCTACACCTTCTTTCACAATAAATGGCAGGACAGCAACAACAGCCATCGGCTGGCCCTGGGCTATGCCTATTCGCTGTCCAAGCGCACCGATCTCTATTGCACCATTGCACATGTCCGCAATGAGAAATCCGCCTCGCGCAAGGTTGCAACAGGTGTGGGCTACACAGCCACTGCAGGATTGAGCTCCTCAGGCTACGAAATCGGTCTGTCTCACAAATTCTGACAACCAGAACCGCATTTCTGTCTTGCCCCGCCATGCAAGACAGCGGCTGCATTCCGTCCTCCATATGGCCCCCACTGCCTTGGTATTAACAGCCCATCAAAGCCAGGCCAAGGGAATTACACAAAAACTCAAAAAAATAAAAATTCTCACAAAACAAAAAAAGAAAGTTTCACTCAGCCTGGATGTAATAACTCTGCGGTTTCGACGTTCAAGTGTTTTGCACCAATCGATAAAACGATTGCATGTATCCACATATAAACAAATATAAACATGAACAAGAGACAAATCCTGGCGATGGCAACATTCGCCATGTCGGATGGCACTATGGCCCAATCCAGCTTCACGCTGTATGGCGCCATAGACACTTCCGTGGTGCATATATCCATGCCCGGTCAACGTGTGACAGGCATGGCCAGTGGGGGACGCTCTGGCTCCAATATCGGCGTACGCGGTGTGGAAGATTTTGGAAACGGCTACAAACTCAGCTTCCAGCTCGAAAGTGACTACAAATCCGATGGTGCGAGCCAGGATCTAAAGTTCGGCGGTCAGCTCAAGCTATATGGCGCATTTGGCGAGTTTCAGATGGGCAAGCTTGGCAATATGCTCAGCGACCTGCGCGACGACTTCAGCGCTACCTGGGGCTCGGGAATCATAGGCTTTAGCGGCAGCAACCTGCTCGGTGCCAGCGCCATAGGCTCCATCAACGGCTCCAGCTCATGGAGCAGCCCCAATGCAATCGCCTACCGCTCCCCCACAGTCGGCGGTCTTTACGGCAGGGTGGGCTACAGCTTTGGAGAACAGGCGGGCAATGACAGACTGGGCAGCAACATCGTTACGCGGGTGGGCTATGGTCAGGGCCCAGTTCAGCTGTCCGCAGGCTACGCCCTGGCACGCGGAGGAAGTGATGCCCAAGGCGTGAGCTACAGAAACTTGAGCCTGGGCGCTTCCTACAAAGTGGGCGGCTTTCAGCCCGTGGTGCTCTACAGCACGGAGCGCGGAGCCGGCAAACGCATGGATGCCTATAGCGCGGGCTGGAGATTCTGGCGGGGCAATCACGAATATCTGATGGCCTACAGCCTGTTCCAGAACAAGACCCAGGACAACGCCAACAGCCATCGGCTGGCATTGAGCTATTCCTACGCCTTGTCCAAGCGCACCCGCATTTTCTTCTCCACCGCGTATATGCATAACGACAAAAACTCCTGGCGCAAGCTGGGTGGCAGCTTGGACTATTCGGTCGCAGGAGGCACCAATATTCGCGGATACGAAATCGGCCTGTACCACCGTTTCTGAGTCTGCGGCATGGATTGCCTTTCTCCACGGCGGTGCGACGGCGCGAGCGATACGACGGCGCCCCACACCGTATTCCACAGCCCTTCGATGATTGGCCTCTATGACGTACCGTCTGACTCGCCGTCACCCTGTTTTATTCTTGCTGATGGTCTGGTGCGTTTGCTGCATCGCCTCACGCAGCTGGGCTGCGGTCTCTACAGCCCAGCCCAAGGCCAATCCGGAGGCCATGGTGACGCTGGGAAACGCACGCTTTACCTTGCTTACCTCGCAGCTGGTTCGCATGGAATACAGCGACACCCAGACTTTTGAAGAGCGGGCATCGCTGACCTTCATCAACCGGAGGTTGCCAACGCCCCGATTTACCCAGGTGCGCCAAGGCAAGCAGCTGCGTTTACAGACGGCCCACTTTGAGTTGACCTACACCGATGATGGCCAGCGCTTTCACGCAGGCAATCTGCAGGTGCGGCTTTTGTCGGGGCCCGGCAATACCCTCTGGACACCAGCCAGCCAAGACCCACACAACCTCAAGGGAACGCTGCGCACACTGGATCAAGCCAAAGGCTGGAACTTTGCCGAAAAGCTGGAACAGGGCCTGATCTCCCGCAGCGGCTGGGCGCTGGTGGATGACAGCCAGAACAACCTTTTTGATGGTGCCAAAGACTGGAACTGGGTCACGCCACGCACGGCCGACGGCCAACCCAATCGCGCCATCGATTGGTATCTGTTCGCCCATGGCAATCACTTCAAGCAGGCGCTCTACGATTTCACCCAGGTTGCCGGAAAAATCCCCTTGCCCCCCAAATACGCCTTTGGTTATTGGTGGTCACGTTATTGGATCTACAACGATAGGGAGATGCGTGAGCTGGTGAAAAACCTGCGCGACTTCCACATCCCGCTCGACGTGCTGATCATCGACATGGACTGGCATGAGACCTATGGCTTCACCGGGAAAAACCTGGTGAAAGATCCGCAAGGAGAGTGGCGGGGCTGGACAGGCTACACCTGGAACAAACAGCTGTTTCCCGAGCCAGAAAAATTCATTGCCTGGACCAACCAGCAGCATTTGAAGACCGCCCTCAATCTGCACCCGGCCTCCGGCGTACCCACCATGGAAGAGAAGTACGCCGAGTTTGCCAAGGCCTATGGCTTTGACAAACCGGGGGAATACATTCCCTTCAATATGTCGGAAAAAAAGTGGGCCCAAACCTACTTCAAAACCCTGCTCCAGCCCATGCAGGACTGGGGGGTCGACTTCTGGTGGCTGGACTGGCAGCAATTTCTGCAGGACAAAAAAATCCCATCGCTGAGCAACACCTGGTGGCTCAACTACACCTTCTTCACCAACCTGGAAAGCACGGGCAAGCGGCCTATGATTTTTCACCGCTGGGGAGGACTGGGCAACCACCGCTACCCCATCGGTTTCTCGGGTGATGCACACACCACCTGGGAGACACTGGACTTTGAACCCTGGTTCACCGCCACGGCCGCGAATGTGGGCTACAGCTATTGGAGCCACGATATCGGCGGCCATGTCAGCAACGACAAACCCACCGATGGCGAGATGTATCTGCGCTGGATCCAGTTCGGGGCCCTCAGTCCCATACTGCGCACCCATGCCTCCAAGATATCGTTGATCGAACGCCGTCCCTGGATGTTTCCCCAGCATTTTTCGGCCATGCGCGATGCCATACAGCTGCGCTACAGCCTTGCTCCTTATATTTATGCTGAGGCGCGCAAGACCTATGACAGCGGCCTAGCCTTTGTGCACCCACTGTATTACGACTACCCCGAACAAGAGCTGGCCTATAGCTACAAAAGCCAGTATGCATTCGGCGAGCAGATGATTGCGGCCCCCATCACCACACCGGTTGCGGCCAAGACCCAATTGGCTGAAAAAAAAGTCTGGCTGCCCCAGGGCGACTGGTTTGAGCTCAGCTCTGGCAGCTTGTTGACTGGCGATGCCGAACTGCTGCGCCGTTACGCACTCCATGAAATTCCCTTGTTCGTGAAGGCTGGCAGCATCATCCCCAGCAATCCGCAGGTTCAAAATCTGCAGCAACGGCCGGAGCAGCAAATCCTCACCGTGGTTCCTGGCGGCCCAGGCGGCAGTACACAGCTGTATGAGGACGATGAAAGCAGCAATGCCTACCAAAACGGGAAGTTCACGACCAGAGCCGTCAGCAGCCAGCAGCTCGGCGGGCAGCGCCTGAAGATTCACATCGCCGCTACTGTTGGCAGCTATCAGGGCATGCCAAACAGCCAGCGATTCACCCTGAAGCTGCTCAACCGCGAGCTACCCAGCAGCGTTCAGGTCAATGGCATAAAGCAGCAGTTGGTGACCGAGTTTCTCCCGCAGGAGATGGCCACCCTGGTCCACTTACCGCCTCTTGCACGCCATGCCAGCGCCAGCATCACGCTGGAGTTCGAACACAGCCTGTCCCAGCAAGACCGACTCTTTGATGGCAACAAAGGCTTTTTGCAACGTGTGCATATGGCAACCGAGCAATTGAAGTTTGCCTCCGCCCTGAGCGACTGGGGCGGCACCTTGCCCAATGCCGTCTACGAGGCGGGCAACGTCACCAACTTGCTGCAATACCACCCTCACAATGCGGCACGTTATATGGTGCAACTCAATGCCCAAAAGAAATCCTTGCGCAGCACGCTGCAAAGCCTTCCCTACGTGAAGCCAGAAATCACGATGCCACTGGCGGATTTTCTGGAGCTTGAAAGCCCGTAAGCAATGGCGATGCTCCAGCCCCTACTAGCTGCGAATATCCCCTGCAGCTGCAGCCTGGTTCAGCACCCGCTGCACCAAGGCCAGAGCCATCGGAGGAAACAGCAAACACCAGCACACCAGCCAGCCCATGGAGATGCGGCGCTGCTGCGCCTGTTTGTTGAGCACCGAAGCCAGTTGCAACGGCAGTAGCAGCGAGGACAGCGGCACCAGCACGCTGGCCCAGGCGGCTGCACGCGGCGTCAGCAGCTCGGCAGATGGAGCCACCCACGCCACCTCACCATGCAAGCGATAGTTCCAGCGCACCCAGCCCGCCAGCCCCGCCAATGCCAGAACCTGGGATACAGTGCTCCATCGCCCCGGCATTTCTTGCCACAGCTGCAGCAGTTGCAGCAACGCCGCTACCCACAACAGGCCCACCCACAGCGCCATACCCCAGGGGTTGCGCAGGCACGGCGTCAGCGGTTGGTGCCGCACAGGTGGGGACTCGTTGAACCATGTGCGTGCTGCGGGCTGCAGCAAGGGCAGCAAGCACAGCACAGCCAGCAGCCCCAGACCCGGGCTGGCCCAGTGGGGCCAGCGTCCGTCCAGCAGATAAAGGCCCAGTCCCGGGGCCAGCATTTCCATCATGGATTTCAACGCCAGCACCACCACCAACACACTGGCAAACGCCGCTGCGCCACTGCGCCCACCCGCCACGACGGATAACACCACCACCATCAAGGCAAAAGGCAGCAACTGACCTGCCAGCAGCGTCACCCCCAGCACCAGCAGCGATGGCTCCATCCACAGGCCTGCAGCCAGCGGCCACAGCACGGCAGCCAGCAGCAGCAGGGCAAGCAAACCAGGCACCACGGCCCCGCGTACCAGCAACAGGCCCAACACCAGCCCCAGCACCATGCCCAGGGGGGGGACCACGCCCATCACCTGGACCATCTCGAAACGGCCCATCACGTCCATGGCGTCCTTGAGCGCATTGCTGCGCAGCATCTGCATGCTCAGTGCAGAACACACCCAGGCAGCCACCAGCCCCCAGAGGCGGTAGCTGCTGAGCTGGTCGGCAAAAGTCCAGGCTATAGGGAGAGGACGCGGGGGTGCGGGATCGTGCATGGGAGGCATTCAGTGATGGAAAGAAAAAAACAATGCGCGAGTATCGCGGCAAGCGCGGCCCTTAGCTGCCGCTCGCTGCTGCGTCAACACTGGTAAGCGTCCACGGCACAACGCCCAGGCAGCGCCTGCAGCTGCACACTGTGAACGGCCCACACGCAGCATTCGCCCTGGGCAAACTCCAGCTCCAGCGTGCATGCGCGCTCGCTATGAAAAGGCAGGGGCAGATGGCGCTGGCGGCTGCCGTCGCCCGCCCAACGCAGCAAACCGTCCTGCAAACGCCCCACGCAGGCCGCGGCATTGCCGGTACTGGCCTGCCGCACACCACTGGCCACCAGTTGCAGCGCCATCCATTGCGCCTCGCTGCGCGGGCCGGACTGCACGCGCGCCGCCGCAAAGCGCAGGGTCAGCACATCGCCCAACAGCTGGCAATCTGCCACTTCGGCATCGGCAAATTCAAACGTCAAGGCTTTTACATCACGATTCATACAAAAATCAATATATCGTTTTCTATAAATATTCTTTGCAGTTCTAACCAATTATTTCCACAATAGCTTCCATCCCAACGCCATCGGTATTTTCCCGCCACACCAGGCTCTTACCGCTACGTTGCCACCTTGTTTTTATTCCCACTCAGGGAGAGTGTTATGACGCTGAAGAAGTTGATCACCGCCACCGCAGCCGCCGCAGCGCTGCTGACATCGGGTGCCGTCTGGGCCGACCGCCTGCAAGACATCAAAAAGGCCGGCGTGCTGCGCGTGGCCGCTTTTGATGGCAACCCTCCCTTTGGCTTTGTCGACCCCAAGAGCCGCAAGATTGTGGGCCTGGATGTGGACTACGCCCATGAATTCGCCCAACGCCTGGGCGTGAAGCTGCAACTGGTGCCCACCAACCCCGCCAACCGCGTACCACTGTTGCTGTCGGGCAAGGTGGACCTGGTGCTGGCCAACTTCACCATCACCGAAGAGCGCAGCAAGCAGGTGAACTTCAGCATTCCCTATTTCGCCTCCGGCACCCAGTTTCTGGCCCCCAAGGGCAAGCTGACTTCGGCCGAGCAGCTCAGCGGCCTGCGCATTGGCGTGGACAAGGGCACGACCAATGAAATCGTGCTGCGCCAAAACTACCCGCAAGCCACCTTGGTGGCCTATGACGACACGCCTTTTGCCTTCACCGCACTGCGCAATGGCAATGTGCAAGCCATCTCGCAGGACGGCCCCAAGCTGGTGGGCCTGCTGGCCACCATCAAGGACGCCAAGGAACGCGCCAAGTGGGAGGTGCCGGCCTTCACCATCTCCAGCGACTACATCGGCGTGGGCCTGCCCAAGGGCGAGACGGCGCTGACCGACTTTGTCAACACCACGCTCAAGGAGCTGGAGGCCAAGGGCCGCGCCGGCCAGATTTACGACGCCTGGTTTGGGCCCAAGAGCAATACGCCGCTGACGCGTAACTTCAAGATCGGGGAGAAGTAAGCCCCCCTGAGTCGCCTGCGGCGCCTTCCCCCAGGGGGACGACACCAGCGCGGCGGGGCGGCCCTTGCGCGGTGTCTCTGGCGTTGGGTCGCGCCGGTTTTGTGCGGCTGGGGTCTCAGCAAGTCTTCGCTGCACCAAGAAGTCCTCTGGACACAGCTGCGCGCAAGGCGACCCTTGCTTGCTGTCTGCAGAGCTGGGCTGCGCCGGTTTTGTGCGCCGCGCCCCAGGTGTTGTTCCCTCGCCCCTTTGGGGAGAGGGTTGGGGAGAGGGACTGCCTGAGCCGGCAAAGACTATGTTGCTTGGGACAAGGTCGTAGCTTTTGGTAAAAACAGCCAGCAAATGCTGCTCACACCTGCGGCGCAAGCTATTATTTTCGACTCCTCTGCATTGCACTCCCAGCGCCTGAAGCTATTTCAGGCGCTTGCTTTTTTCTTCATGATTGCTGCATTTACAGATTGGTCACAGCAGCTGCTGGCCGCCAAGTATTGGGGCTGGCTGCTCAATGGTGCGGCCGTCACCCTGCTCACCTCGCTGCTGGTGATTGCTGCTGCCACACTGCTGGGCATGGTGTTTGCCGTGGCACGCACTGCACCTCAGGCGCCGGTGCGTTGGGTCGCCCATGTCTATCTGTCCGTGTTTCGCAATACGCCGCTGCTGGTGCAGCTGTTTTTTTGGTACTTTGGCGTTCCCGGACTGCTGCCAGCGGAGTGGATGGCCTGGCTGAACAGCCCGCACTGGCTGGAACTGGGCAGCTTTCGCCTGGGCTGGCCCTCGTTCGAATTTGTGGCGGCCATGGTGGGCCTGGTGCTGTATTCCACGGCCTATGTGGGTGAAGAAATGCGCGCCGGCCTTGGCAGCGTGGCGCGCAGCCAGACCCAGGCCGCGCTGTCGCTGGGCATGCGGCCTCTGCAGGTTCTGCGCCATGTGGTGCTGCCCCAGGCCCTGGCCCGCATCGTGGGCCCGTTGTTTGGCCAGTACATGAACATCGTCAAGAACACCTCGCTGGGCATGGCCATCGGCCTGGTGGAGCTGTCTTACCGCGCACGCCAGGCCGAGGCTGAAACCTTCCAGTCCTTTCAGGTCTACGGCGTGGCCACGCTGCTGTACATCGCGCTGGTTGTGCTGCTGGAACTGCTGAGCCGCCATATCCAATCCCGCCGCCGCTGGGGCCGCGTTCACATGGAGCGCGCATGAACTTCGCTGCCCTGGTCGATGATTGGCAATACCTGCTGTGGGGCACATTTCCCGACGGCCCACCCGGCGGCGCCCTGCTCACGCTGATGCTCAGCAGCATCTCCGGCATCATCTCCGCCGTGCTGGGCCTGGCCTTGGGTATTGCCCTGGCCATGGGCCAGAACAGCCGCAGCCTGGGCGCCCGTTTGCTGCGCACCGTGCTGGGCTTTTTGCGCGCCATACCGGTGCTGATGCTGATCTTCTGGGTTTATTTTTTGCTGCCGGTGCTCTTCGGGCTGGATGTACCCGCGCTGTTCTCCGTGGTCTGCGCGCTGTCGCTGATTTCGGCGGCCTATCTGGCCCACAGCGTGGCGGCCGGCATTCACGCCATTGCCCAGGGGCAGTGGGACGCGGGCGCGGCCCTGGGCTTTACGCGCTGGCAGGTGCTGCGCCTGCTGGTACTGCCCCAGGCGCTCTCCATCATGCTGCCCTCTTTTCTCAACCAGTGGGTCACCTTGATCAAGGACAGCTCGCTGGCCTATATTGTGGGTGTGAGCGAGCTGTCGTTCTTGGCCACCCAGGTCAACGCCCGGCTGATGGTCAACCCCAGCGAGGTCTTTCTCTTTGTAGGCGCGGTGTACTGGGCTTTGTGCTCGTTGCTGAATCTGCTGGCCTGGAGCCTGGGGCGCAGGCTGCGGCCTGCGCATGCCTGAATCAAGCCAGCCCTCTTCTCCTTCATTTCTCCGCCGCTCCAATGTGCTTACGTAACGATCGTAAGCACACTTTCAAAGTCGATACACACCCCGTACGCAAGCGTTATTGTCGCGAATGATCTGCAGCCAGAACGGCAGGAAACAAGGTCAACGCCCTCTTCAGGATCTCCGCCTAGAAAGGAGCATTCGTGCACAAGACGCCCTTTGTCTCGTTCATCATCGCTGTGGCTTCGCTCACAGCCTTCAGCACCCACGCTCAAGACACTTCCACAGCGCCCGATGGGGCAGTCCGCCCGGTCACGGTGGACAACTTTGCGCGTGCAGAAACCGACACCTACTTTGCGGCAAAGGCCAAGCAAGTGGGTTTGGGCAAGATGCTTTATCAGCGCACTCTGGTTCCCATTGAAAACCAGCTTGTGATCAGGTCAAACAGAGACACGCTGTACTCCTCGGGTGTCTTCGATCTTGACGCAGGGCCTGTGACCATCACGCTGCCCGACTCCGGCACGCGGTACATGTCACTGCAACTCACCAACGAGGACCATTACGTCCCGCATGTGTTTTATGGCGCCGGCTCTTATGTGCTGACCAAGGAAAACATCGGCACTCGCTACGTGTTGGCGCAAGTACGCATACTGGTCGACCCGAACAAGCCTGCAGATGTTCAGGCTGTCCATGCACTTCAGGACAAGATTGCCGTCAACCAAAAGAGCGTTGGAGCGCTGGAGCTCCCGACCTGGGACCCCGTGAGCCAAAAGAAGGTACGCGATGCGTTGCAGACACTTTCCACCACGGTGTCCTACTTCAACAAAGCATTCGGTACCAAGGCTGAGGTAGACCCGATTCAGCATCTCATCGGAACCGCTGCAGGGTGGGGAGGCATTCCAGGCAAAGATGCGGTCTATCTCAACATCACACCACCGAAAAATGACGGCCAAACTTTTTACCGGCTACGCATCAAGGAGGTGCCTGTAAACGCCTTCTGGTCCGTCAGCGTCTATAACGCCGAGGGCTTTTTCCAGAAGAATCCCCAGAACGCTTACACGCTGAACAACCTCACGGCAAAGAAGTCAGCTGATGGGTCCATCACCATGCAGTTCGGGGACTGCGACCGCAAGGTCGACAACTGCCTGCCCATTGTTGCGGGCTGGAACTACACCGTCAGGCTTTATCGCCCTCAGGCAGAAATCCTGGACGGCAGCTGGCACTTTCCGTCCCCAGAGCCCATCAACTAGCGCTCTTTGTGAACACGAACAGCCCTCATGGCATGGTCACCTCACTGCCACCTGCGCTACAGGCCTGCGTGGCCCGCTCCTGCATACTGCCCTGTACCCCACAAGGAGAGCCGCATGCACGAAAAGCTGTATCTGGAAGACCTGTACGTAGGCCAGAAATTCAAGAGCCGAGACCACCAGCTGGACGCAGCGCAAATCATTGCCTACGCCCAGCAGTTTGACCCCCAGGTCTTTCACCTGGACCCCGAAGCGGCCAAGCACAGCTTCTTCCAAGGGCTGGCGGCCAGCGGCTGGCACACGGCCTCCATCAGCATGCGCCTGGTGACCGAGAGCATTCCGCTGGCCGATGGCGTGATTGGTGGCGGCATGGAGGAGTTGGCCTGGCCCCAGCCCACCCGGCCCGACGATGCGCTGCATGTGGAGTCGGAGATTGTGGAGATCATCCCCTCCCAGTCCAAGCCCAACCGCGCCATGGTGCGCGTGCTGTGCGAAACCAAGAACCAACGCGGCGAGGTGCTGCAGCGCTTTCGCCCCAAGATGATCAGCTTCAAGCGGCCGATGGCCTGAGTGCTGTGCTCGCTTGCTGCAGAGCGGCCACCAGCGCGTCCACCGCTGGCTCGGCCGGCCGATGCTGCGGCAGCAGCACATGCACCTGGTAGGGAATGGAAAAGGCCAGCGGCCGCAGCACCAGCTTCGGCCCGGCACAGGCTTGGGCCGTGTAAGGGTTGACGATGGCCAGGCCCAGCCCTTGCTGCACCAGGGCGCAGACCGAGACGGCGCTGGCCGTCTCCAGGCCCAGCTGGCGCTGCACGCCGGCCTGCTCGAACACCGCATCGATCTGCAGGCGATAGGGATCGTCCCGCGCCAGGCTGATAAAGGGCTGGCCGGCAAAGTCCTGGGCCGTGAGCCGTTTGCGCTGGGCCAGCGGGTGGTTCGCGGGCAGCACCGCCACCTCGTCGCGCGCCGGCAGCGGCAGGCTGCGCGTGCCGGGCGGGGCATCGGCCAGCTCGGCCAGGCCCAGGTCAAAGCGCTGGGCCGCCATCCACTCCTGCAGCAGCGGTGACTCCTGGGTGGTGATGCTGACCTGCAAGCCTCCATGCGCGGCCTGCAGCTGCGCCAGCGCGCCGGGCAGCAGGGCATGGCTGAGCGCGGGCAGGCACAGCACACGCACATGGGCGCTATGGGCCTGGCCCAGTTCCAGTGCCCGGTCCACCACCCGCTCCAGGCCCTGCCAGCTGCGCTGCACCTCGGCCCACAGCGCCAGCGCCCGGGCCGTGGGCCGCAGCCGGCCCTGCACGCGCTCGAACAGCGCATAACCCAGCAGTTGCTCCAAGCGCGCCAGCTCGCGGCTCACCGTGGGCTGCGAGGTAAACAGCAGCTGGGCTGCCGCCGTCACCCCGCCGGCCAGCATCACGGCGCGGAACACCTCGATATGGCGGTGGCTGATGCGTTCGGGCAAGGCGGAGGGAGCGTTGTTCATGGGCCAATCAATCCATATCAAAAATGAATGACTGTGCCACAACAAAGCATTCGACCAGATGAAGTCCTTGCGGCATTCTCTGCATCCAGTGAGATTGCCTGGCTGGCCAAATTCAGATGTTTTGGGCCGCTTTGGCAGTCTGCATAAGCAACAGCAGCTATTGATTTCAGAGTACCCACCATGCGCAACCCCTTCTCCCCCGCCCAGCTCTGGGCCCTGGCCGATGAATTTGGTACCCCGCTGTGGGTGTATGACGCGGCCACCATCCGCGAACGCATTGCCCAGCTCCAGGCTTTTGACACCGTGCGCTTTGCGCAAAAAGCCTGCTCCAACATCCACATCCTGAAGCTGATGCGCGCGCAAGGCGTGAAGGTGGATGCGGTCTCGCGTGGCGAGATCCTGCGTGCCCTGGCCGCCGGCTTCACGCCCGGTTTTGGCGAACCCGCCGACATCGTCTTCACCGCCGATGTGATGGACGAGGCCACCTTGGCCACCGTGGTGGAGCACCAGGTGCCGGTGAATGCCGGCTCCATCGACATGCTGCACCAGCTGGCCGCCGCATCCAAGGGCCACCATGTGTGGCTGCGCATCAACCCCGGCTTTGGCCATGGCCACAGCAACAAGACCAATACCGGTGGCGAGCACAGCAAGCACGGCATCTGGCACACCGAGCTGGAGGCCGCGCTGGCCGCCATCCAGCAAGGTGGCCTGGTGCTGGCCGGCCTGCATATGCACATAGGCTCTGGCGTGGACTACGGCCATCTGCAAGAGGTGTGCGGCGCCATGGTCAAGCTGGTGGAGCGCACCAAGGCCGCTGGTGTGGACCTGCATGCGATTTCGGCCGGCGGCGGCCTGTCCATCCCCTACAAAGAGGGCGACGCCACCATAGACACCGCCCACTACCACGGCCTGTGGGATGCGGCGCGCAAGCAGGCTGAGGCCGTCATCGGTCACAGCCTGGGCCTGGAGCTTGAGCCCGGCCGCTTCCTGGTGGCCGAATCCGGCGTGCTGCTGGGCACAGTGCGCGCCACCAAGAATGCCGGCAACAACCACTTTGTGCTGGTGGACACCGGCTTTAACGAGCTGATGCGCCCCAGCATGTATGGCAGCTACCACGGCATGGAAGTGCTGCGCCGCGACGGCCAGCAACTGCCCGCGCGCGACAGCGTGGTGGCCGGCCCGCTGTGCGAATCCGGCGATGTGTTCACCCAGGGCGACGGCGGCGTGGTGCTGCCGCGCCAACTTTCCGGCGCCAGCGTGGGCGATCTGCTGGTGATTCACGACACCGGCGCCTATGGCAGCTCCATGTCCAGCAACTACAACACCCGGCCGCTGGCGGCCGAGGTGCTGGTGGACGGCGGCCAGGCCCGCTTGATCCGCCGCCGCCAGACCGTGGACGAGCTGCTGGCGCTGGAGTTGGGTCTGTAACACCAGCCCCGGCTTGGCCCTGAGGCTTATTTGGACAGCGTTTTCACCAGCGCGTAAAGGAATTCCCGCCCTTCATAAAGGCGCGGGATGGCTACACGCTCATCCAGGCCATGGGCGCGGGCATCGCTGGGGTCGAAAAAAATGCCCGAGATGCCATACATGGGCACGCCTATGTTGCGCAGAAAGCGGCTGTCGGTGGCTCCCGCACTCATCACCGGGATCACGGGCACGCCAGGCCACATGGTCTCGGTCAGCTTCTGCACTGCCTGCATCACATCCGCCCGCATGGGCGATGCCGGACTGCGCAGTGGCGGATTGATGACCGTGAGCTTGACCTGCTCGTTTTCCGTCAGCTTGCGCAGCTGCGCCTCGATGGCTGCCGGATCGTCATGGGGCAAGATGCGGCAGTTGATGGTGGCCCGTGCACGTTGCGGCAGGGCATTGGGTGCATGGCCGGCATTCACCTCGGTGGCCACGCAGGTGGTGCGCAAGCTGGCGTTGTACATGGGTGATGCCGACAGTCGCTGCAGCGCTTCGGGCGATGGCTGGCCGCCAGCCACGGCCTGCATGTCCTGAAACTGTTGTCCCTTGGCAAACCCGGCGCTGCGCGCAAAGTAGGCCTGGGTCACCTCCGACAACTTGACCGGGAAGTGGTAGTTGCTCAGCGCGCTCAGCGATGCGCTGAGCGCATAGACCGGGTTGTGGGCAGTGGGCATGGAGCTGTGGCCGCCCTTGTCGGTGGATTCGAGCTGGTAGTCGGCATACATCTTCTCGGCCACCTGAATGCTGTAGAGCACAGGCTTGCCGTTTTCCAGCAGGCCACCACCGCCTTCGTTGATGCCCAACTCCACATCCAGCAGCTGTGGCTGGTGCTTGAGCAGCCAGGATGCACCGTTGCTGGGCACATCCAGCCGCTCTTCATCTGCGGTCAGCGTCAGCACGATGTCGCGGCTGGGCACAAAGCCTTCGCGCTTGAGCTGCCCCAGGATGGAGACAAACGCCGCCGCCATAGCCTTGTCGTCCGACGCGCCACGGGCGGTGAAGTAGCCATCGTCTTCCTTCAGCTTGAAAGGGTCGCTCTTCCAGTCTTCGCGCCTGGCCTCCACCACATCCAGATGGGCCATCAGCAACAGCGGCTTGCCCTGACCGCTGCCTTTGAATCTCACGACCAGATTGCCTTTCTTGGGAAAGGGCTCAAAGATTTGCATATTCGCAGCGGGAATCCCGTCTTCCAGCAAGCGCTTGTGCATGGCCTGCGCAGCCTCGGTGTTGCTGCCTACAGAATGGGTGGTGTTGATCTCCACCAGCTCTTTGTAGATGGCGTAAAAGCGCTTTTGCTCGGGCGTGGTGGCCCCCACCTGGGCCTGCGCACCAGCGGCAAACAAGACGCAGACGGCTGCAGCGAGTGCACGAAAATGAAAAACCATGGCTGTGTTTCCTCGAAGAAAAGGGCATATGCAATAGCGCCGATAGCACCAGTAGTTCCAACAACGGCCATTGCTTGACGACATGGCCGCCACCGCAGGACAGACAATGGGTGACGACCTGCCTGGTCATAGCAAGCCCCGTACCAAGGCTCGCACCCCTGCCCCCTTGTTGCCCTCCAGACTGCAAAGCAGGGATTGCCATCACCCGGGCACATCCGCAGGTGTAGAGTGCCTGGTACGCAAACCGCCGCTTTCGCAGCTGGCATCTGCGCTGCGCGCTCACTTATCCATAGTCCACCACCGCTGTCTGCCAGGAGAATCCATGTCATTTCCCACCCGCCCCCTGGGCCGATCGGCCCTGCAGGTTTTGCCGCTGTGCTTTGGCGGCAATGTGTTTGGCTGGACCGCCAACCCCTCCACCAGCTTTGCCTTGCTGGACGCCTGGCTGGGCGCGGGCATGAACTTTGTCGACACCGCCGATGTGTATTCGCGCTGGGTGCCTGGCCACGAAGGCGGTGAGTCAGAGCGCCTGATCGGCCAGTGGCTGAAAAAATCGGGCAAACGCAAGCAGCTGGTGCTGGCCACCAAGCTGGGCAAGGACATGGGCGACGGCAAAGTGGGCCTGCACCCCAAGTACATCAAGCAGGCCGTGGATGCCTCGCTGCAGCGCCTGCAGACCGATTACATCGACCTCTACCAGACGCATGACGACGACCCCAGGATTCCCTTCGAAGACGTGCTGGGCACCCTGGGTGAGCTGATCCAGGCAGGTAAGGTGCGCGCCATTGGTGCCAGCAACTACAGCGCCCAGCGCCTGGCCGAGGCCCTGGACTGCAGCGAACGCCATGGCCTGGCCCGCTTTGACAGCCTGCAGCCGCTGTACAACCTCTGCGACCGCGCCGTGTTTGAAAAAGAACTGCAGCCGCTGTGCCTGGAACGCGGCGTGGGCGTGATCAATTTCTATGCCCTGGCCGCCGGTTTTCTGACCGGCAAATACCGCAGCACAGCCGACGCCAGCAAGAGCGCGCGCGGCGCCAAGGCCTGCACCTATCTAACGCCACGCGGCCTGCGCATTCTGGACGCGCTGGATCAGGTGGCCGCCCAACACCACGCCCAGCCCGGCGAAGTGGCCATCGCCTGGCTGCTGCGCCAACCCGGCATCACCGCCCCGATTGCCAGCGCCACCAGCCTGGAGCAACTGCAATCCCTGGTCAACGCCGCCACACTGCAGCTCGATGCCGCCGCCCTGGACTTGCTGAACGCGGCCAGCCAGGAGGAATAAAGCACCGCGCATTCCGCATCCGCAGCCCCATGCAAAACGGCCTGGCAAATACCAGGCCGTTTTGTATTTCAGCAGTCGTCATCACTCACAAATTCTGAAACTAGCCCCCTCCGCCAGGGCACCGCGCAAGGGCCGCCCCGCCGCGCCGGTGCCGTCCCCCTCCATCGCGTAGCGATAGAGAGGGGGAAGACGCGCAGCGTCTCAGGGGGCGCCTCTTATTCAGGTTTTACATTGGCCTTCCGCACCACCTCGGCATAGGCCTTCAAGCGCTCGGCCATCATTTTCTCCAGCTGCTCCGGGCTCATTTCCTCGGGCGGAATCACACCACGGCTCTTGAGGTTGTCCACCATGGACTGCTCGGTGGCGGCGGTACGCACGGCCTTGTGGATGGCGGCCACGATGTGTGCCGGTGTGTTGGCCGGCGCGGCAATGCCGGTCCACGAGGGCTGGTTGAGCTGGGGAAAGCCCAGCTCGGCAAATGTGGGCACATCCGGAATTTGCGGAATGCGCGTGGGCGATGCCACGGCCAGTGCACGCAGCTTGCCGGCCTGGATATGGGACAAAAAGATCACCAGGTTATCAAGGCCGAACTGCACCTCGTTGCTGAGCACGGCCGTGATCAGGGGCGAGCCGCCACGGTAGGGCACATGGGTGGTGCCCTTGATGCCGGTGGCCAGCTGCATCATCTCCACATTCAGCTGGCCCATGCTGCCGGCGCCGGCGCTGCAAAAGTTCAGGCGCTCGGGGTATTGCTTGGCATAGGCCACAAACTCGGCAAAGGTCTTGACCGGCAGGCTGGGGTGCACCAGCAGCACATTGGGCTGGCGGCCCATCAACGCGATGTTGTCAAAGTCCTTGAGCGGGTCATAACCCAGATTGGGCTGCACCAGCGGGTTGGCCAGGTGGCTGCTTTGCGATGAGGCCACCAGGGTGTAGCCGTCGGGCTTGGAACGGGCCACAAACTGCGAGCCAATGGAGCCACCGGCGCCAGCCTTGTTTTCCACCACGATGGGCACGCCCAGCAAACGGCCCAGGGCCTCGGTGTACTGGCGGGCCATCACGTCCACCGAGCCTCCGGGTGGAAAGGGCACGACCAGGGTGATGGGGCGCGTGGGATATTTTTCGGCCGCGAACGCGGGCAGACCGCCAAGGCCCAGGCCTGCTGCCAAACCAGCCATCTGGCCCAGGGCCTTGCGGCGCTGGAGCATGGCGGGGGAAGTTGTGTGCTCTGTCATACGAGTGCTCAAGATAAAAAACGGGGAAAGACTGGCGCGGCTTATTCCAGGCCGATCACGGTCAAGGCCATGGCCTGGGCACGGGGCACAAAGGTCGACAGATCGCAGAATTCGCGCTCGCTGTGCGGGTAGCCGCCCACGGGGCCCAGGGCGCACAGACTGGGTATGCCCATGGAGGATGTGATGCCGCTGTCAGCTGCACCTCCGGTGAACTCGCCCTCCACGGCAAAGCCCAGCTGCGCAGCCGAGCGCTGGTACAGCGCCAGCAGTGCATCGGGTGTCTTGGCCATGGGCAGGGTGCCGGTCTGGGCCAGGATGCGGCCGCTGGTGCGCGGCAGCGATTCGGCCTCGATGATGGTGGTGATCTGGGCCATCAGCGCGTCCATATCGGTCTCGGCCGTGTAACGCAAATCCAGGTGTGCCAGAGCCTGCGGCGCCACCACATTGGCCGCCATGCCGGCCTGCACAAAGCCCACGTTCAACGTCACGCCGGGCTGCGAATCAGTGAGTGCATGCAAGGCCAATGTCTTGTGCGCCAGGGCCGCAATCGCGCTGGCGCCCTGGGCCGGGTTGATGCCGGCATGGGCCGCCACGCCCAGCACCTCGAACTCGATGCGGGTTGAACCCTTGCGCTGGTTGACCACATTGCCGCTGATGCGCCCAGGCTCGGCATTGAGCACGGCCCGCGCGCCCTGGGAACGCTCGCGGATCAGCGTGCGGCACACGGGCGAGCCCACTTCCTCATCGCAGGTGAACAGCAGTTGCACCGGCGAGGCATTGCCGCCAAAGCGAGCCAGGGCCTCGGCCACGAACACATTGAGCACCAGGCCGGATTTCATATCCGCCACTCCCGGGCCATAGGCACGGCCGTCGCGCACCGTAAAGGGGCGCTCGGCCACAGTACCTGCGGGGAAGACGGTGTCCATATGGCCCATCAGCTGGATATGGCCACCGGCAGCGGCATGGCTGCCGGGCAGCGTGGCCAGCAGGCAGTCGCCCCAACCGGGCTGGGCCAGGGTCTGCACGGCAATGCCGGCAGCTTCCAGGCGCTCGCGCAGCACGGTGGCGACCTGGCGCACACCGGCCTCGTCCTTGCTGCAGCTGTCGATGTTGACGATACGTTCCAGCAAGGCGCACATGGCCTCATGCTGGGAGGCCAGCCAATCCAGCAACGGTTGGTGGTTGGAGTCCAAAGCGGGAGCGGGATGCAAGACAGACGAAGACATGGAGGCAAACAGAGGGGGGAGAGTGAAAGTCAAAACCCGAACCAGCACAGGCAGTTGCTGCTATGGGCGTGCAATGATTATGAAACAAACATTGCATAAATTGTATTTTTTGCAATCTTCATTGCAATAGTGGTTTCCGCTGCCCTGCCGCCGTGGCGCTTGCGCTTGCCGCTATGCTTGGGCGCCAGCTTCTCTCGCATCTTTCAGGCCTTGTGCTGCCACAGCCCTAGGGCGCCCCCCGCCACCACGGCCCTCCTTTTTTCTGCTTTTCATGCTGCTGACCGAACGGCTTGCCCACCATGCACCGCATCTCACCGCCAGCGAACGCACGCTGGCCGAGAGCCTGCACCACAACTATCCCCATGGCCTGCTGGAGCCCGCCAGCGCCATTGCTGCACGCACCGGCACCAGCGCTTCCACCGTGGTGCGCCTGGTGGCCAAGCTGGGCTATGACAGCCTGGCCGAGCTGCGGCGCGAGGCCAGGGCCGAGGTCACTACCCGGCTGCAAAGCGCCGCCCTGCGCGCGCCCGCCACCCTGGGCAAGGGCCGCAGCCTGGAGGAATATGTAGACGACACGCTGCTGCACGACCAGCACAATCTGGAAGCCACGCGCCGCGGCCTGGACATGCAGGCCTTTGGCGCCATGGTGAAGGCCCTGGCCCAATCCACCGGCAAGGTCTATGTGCTGGGCGAGAAAAACAGCGCCCCGGTCTCGGCCTATCTGGCCACGCACCTCAGCCTGTGCCGCCCCGATGTGCACGAGCTGGCAGCGGGCTCCCGTTTCATGGTGGACCGCCTGGTCTGGACCCAGCCTCACGATGTGCTGCTGGTCTACACCGTGCGCCGCTACTCCAGCGGCGCCCTGCATGCTGCACGCCACTTTCACGCCCAGGGCTGCAAGGTGCTGGTGATCACCGACAGCCCGCAGGCACCGGTGCTGGCCCACAGCAGCCATCACCTGCTGGTGCACACGGCCAATGCCTCGCCGTTTGACTCCTACACCGCCGCTTTTTTTCTGGGCAATGCCCTGATTTCGGCCGTGGCCCAGCAGCGCTCCGCCAAGGTCGCCCAGGCCCTGCAACGGCGCGACGACATCTGGCGCGGCTTTGAGCGCGATGTGCTGGAAGGCTTGCAGAAATAACGCCGCCTGAGTCGCCTATGGCGCCGTCCCCGTAGCCCGGAGCTCCTCCCCTCACATCGCAAGTGATGCAGCCCTTTCGCGGTTGCCCTGATGTAAGAACGTATTCAAAGGCGTGCCTGTTTGAGAGGGATCGCCAACCGATCCACTGGCCTTTTTCCACCCCAGCGCCGATGGGGGCTGCACAAGCAGCTACCAATTTCAAGGACGCCCAGGCATAGAAAAGCCCGCAGCGAGACTCGGTGCGGGCTTGGGTATTGGACGATGACTCTTACGCGGTCACCGTTTTACGGCAGAACGTCTCTGCAGCTGTCACTTGTATTTTTCTCGTCGGGTGCCCGACGTGCTGGCGTGAGATCAGCATTGTTTGCGCAAACAACGAGGTGAATTATAACTTCATTGCATATTTTTTGCAAGCCATACCATTTTTCAATCTATACACCTGCACCCCATACGGGCGCAAATCCAGCCATAAAAACCGATTGCAGAAGTTATTCGGCCTGTATCGATTGCGCTTCGAAACGGCGTCATCGGCAATGCCGCACTGCAGCGCAAGCAGCGGCATTCCGGTCCATACTGCGCGGCTGGCGGCGCCATGGTGGCGCTCCGGCAAAGAGGAGCAGGCGTGCAATCAGCCCAGGGCGAATGGTTTGACGAGGCGTATTACCAGCGCTTTTATTTCGACAAGAAAACCAGTGTCATCGACCCCGCCCACGCACAGCGCCTGGGCGCTTTTGTCTGCTCCTATCTGTCTTATCTGCGCGTGCCCGTGCACCGCGTGCTGGACATGGGCTGCGGCATAGGACTGTGGCGCGAGGCTGTGGCCCAGCACTTTCCCGGTGCCCAGTACCAGGGCGTGGAGTTCAGCGACTATCTGTGCCAGCGCTACGGCTGGGCACAGGGCTCGGTGGTGGACTGGCAACCCGCAGATGGCCAGCCTTTTGACCTGGTGATCTGCCAAGGCGTGCTGCCCTACCTCAGCCCTGCCGACCTCAAGCTGGCCCTGGCCAACCTGGGGCGCTTGACACGTGGCGGGCTCTACATCGAGGCTGTGGCGCGCGAAGACTATGAGCGCGACATCATCGACGACGAGCTGACCGACCCACGCCTGCACCGCCACCGCGCCGCACTCTACCGCCGTGGCCTGGAGCCCTATTGCAAGGAGCTGGGCGGCGGCGTGTGGCTGAGCCGCCGGGCCGACCTGCCCCTGTTTGAGCTGGAGTGTCTGGGGGGCTGATGCCCTACAGTCGCCCCCAGGATCAAGCTACAAAGAAGTCCACCATGCCCCTCTCAACCCGCCCTGCCATTGGTGCAGGACTGCTGGCCTGCACCCTGCTGCTGAGCGCATGCAAGCCGTCCACGCCAACACCGGCAGCACTGCCTGCCGCGATTGCCCCCTCTGACAACAACGCAACACCCACGGTTGCCGCCTCTCGCGTGGTGGACCAGCTGTTCCAGGCAAACACCATAGGCATGCGTCTGGCTGCGGTGAACCAACTGGCCGGCCCTGCCCTGCACTCCGAGCAGCATCGTCACCAATACCGCGTCGATGGCTGCGAGCTGACGCTGCGCACCGACGATGCCGACCACACGGTGCAGGCCGTGGAAGTGGCCATTACCTCCAGTTGCCCGCTCTCTCTGCAGCCCCTGCTCAGAGACTATGCGGGCGAGCCCCCTGCGCAACTGCAGGCGCTGCGCTTTGGCCGCTTTGCCGAGATGCTGTCCGGCGCCAGCTACTACGCGGACTGCCTGAGCGCCTGCAATGCAGCCGATCCTGTGGTCACGCTGTATGTCGAAGGCCCACGTGCACTGCATTCGCTGGAGTTTGCCGTCGAGGTGCCGCTGGTGGACGATGCGCCCCTGAACGCAGCCGAGCAGTGGCGCAAGGCCATGGAAGCGGCCGAGTCCGAAACCTATGTGCTGGACAACCGCTTCAACTGCGAACCCCAGCGCTTTGATGCCGTGGTGGCCCCGGCCTTTGCCCCCCTCAAGCCCGCCACCTTCATCTTCGGGCGTGGGCTGGGCTACGGCAGCGACGACTGCAGTTGATGCCCGGGCGGGGGCCTGCTGCCCCATACCCCCATGCCCATGCACGGCGCTTGGCATGGCATTGCGTGGACAATCGCGGCCGTGCCTTTCTCAACCGCCTCCTCCGCATCCACCGCAGCCAGCACTGCCACGCCTGCAGCCTTGCCGCCTCATGCCGTCTCGCTTTTGCGCACGGCACGCCTGGCGCGCAGCACCCGGCCATTTCTGGCCCGGGGCGGCCCCAAGGGTGAGCGCTGCGAGGGCTGCCGGCTGCGCCCCAGCCACTGCATCTGCGCGCTGCGCCCTCATCTGCCCACCCAGGCAGGCTTTTGCCTGCTGATGCATGACGCCGAGCCGCTCAAGCCCAGCAACACCGGCTGGCTGATTGCCGATGTGGTGCAAACCACCCATGCCTTTGGCTGGAGCCGCACCGAGGTCGACCCGGCCTTGCTGGCCCTGCTGGCCGATCCGCAGTGGCAGCCCTATGTGGTGTTTCCCAGCGAGTATGTGCAGCCGCCCGAGCGTGCGGTACACAGCGTGCAACCCACAGCGACCGCGGCAGGCCCCAAGCCCCTGTTTATCTTGCTGGATGCGACCTGGTCCGAGGCGCGCAAGATGTTCCGCAAAAGCCCGTACCTAGACCGCTTTCCGGTACTGGGCCTGCAGCCCGAGCAGATCAGCCGCTACCGGCTGCGCCGTTCCCAGCGCGACGACCATTTCTGCACCAGCGAGGTCGCAGCCCTGTGCCTGGAGCTCAGCGGCCATCCGCAAGACCAGCGCGCAGGGCAGGCCCTGGAGGCGTATTTAGAGGTCTATACCCACCATTATTTACAGGCCAAACAGCAGCAGCCTGCAGATGCGCGCAGCCCGGCACATACCCGGCTGCAGCAGGCGGTAGCAACCGTGCTCACCCCAAAGAAGTAAGCACCTCACGCCGCCCACAAGCCATCTGGCCTGCGAAAGACAGGTTTGCGTTTCGCTGTGGGACAAGACGCTGGGACAGCACAGGCCTGGAGCCGCTCCCCCTCTGAAACCCGAGGGTATGCATAACTTTCTGTCACGCTTCGTTTGTCACCCGTAGGGGCATATAGCGCTATTTGCTGCCGCTGCGCCACTAGAATCGCCCCAGACCCACGACTTCACGTGGGCTTGGCATACCAGCTTCCGTATGCCTTGCAGCGCACCCTTTTGCGGCGCCCTGCCCTCCCTTGCGACTGCCATGCAGTCCCCCGATACGGCGATGCCCCAGGCATACGTCACCGCCGTTGCAGATGATGTTCCTGCAATGCCTTGTTCACCGCCGCCAGGCCCGGCCTGGCACCAGGAGGCCATGCGTCTTGACTTCCCCCCTTATCAAGCTGCACTACAACCCGGCACTGGACGGCCTGCGCGCCGTGGCCATCTTGCTGGTCCTGCTCTCCCATGCCCACGCGCCCATGTTCGATGGTGCCTTCTTTGGCGTGGATCTGTTTTTTGTGCTCAGCGGCTATCTGATCACCAGCTTGCTGCTCAAGGAAATGCAAGCCACCGGCCGCATCGACTTCTGGCAGTTCTACCGCCGGCGCTTTTACCGGCTGATGCCGCCGCTGGCCTTGTTTTTGCTGGCCTATGTGCTGCTGGCCCCCCATATCTGGCCCGACCTGGAAGATGTCTACAGCGACGCGCTGGTGTCGCTGCTCTACCTGGCCGATTACGGCATCGCCTTTTTCGACAGCCCGGACACGCTGCTGCACATGTGGTCGCTGTCGGTGGAAGAGCACTTCTATCTGATCTGGCCCGTGGCCCTGCTGTGGCTGGTGCGCCGCAGCACGCCGGCCACGCTGTGGCGGGCGATTGCGGCTATTTTTGTGCTGGGATGGGCCTGGCGCCTGCTGTGGGTGCTATGGGGACAGGAGTTCTATGAGGTGTTTTTCCGCTTCGACACCCGCAGCACCGGCCTGCTCTTGGGCGCCTTGCTGGCCGCGCTGGTGGCCGATGGGCACCCGCTGCTGGCGCGCATGCAGCGGCACCTGCCACGCCTGATGTGGATTCCGCTGGCCGTGCCACTGCTGATGGTTTTTGAGTGGGGCGATATGGGCGCCATGGTCTGGGGCCTCACCGTGGTGGAGCTGGCCGCGCTGGTGGTGCTGGTGGCCGTGTTGCCGGGCCAGGGCCTGGTGTATGAGATGCTGTCCGCGCCTTCGCTGGTCTACATCGGTAAGCTGTCGTATGGCATCTATCTCTGGCATTACCCGGTGGTGCGCTGGCTGCGGGCGGAATTTGCCTGGCCCGTGACCGTGGTGCTGGGCTTTGTGATTTCCAGCGCGCTGGCGGCACTGTCCTTCTACACCATTGAGCGCTGGGCTCTGCGCCGGCGCGATGCAGCCCCCAGAGCAACCACGCCTTCCAGCATGCACAAGCCATCCAGCGCAGCGGTGCGCAGCCGCTGAGTCGCTTTTGCAAAAACAGCCTGTAGACACAGGCTGTGGGCGGTCCGGGCACGGCTGCAAGCCGTGCACCGATTGCTTCAGGCAGAAGCTGCTCCGCCTGCGCCGTTCTTCAACAGAACGTAGAGCTTTTCTTTGACCAGCAGCTTTTCCTTTTTCAGCTTCTCGATCTCGCTGTGCAGACTGGGCGTGCGCCGGTCCTCCAGGTTTTTGATCTCATGATCCAGGGCATTGTGCTGGTCAAAAAGCCGGCTGAAATGGCGGTCATTGGCGCGCAGTTCGGCGATGCGTTCACGGTACTCAGGAAACATCCTCACTCCTTTGCTCGATCAGACTGGGGCACGCATGCCCTGGCGTGGTGCTCGCCCGGGCATGTTTCATCATAACCACCTGTCCACCATGCATGGCGGGATGCCACAGCCAGCTACGCGGAGATCGCCGCAACACTGCTGCATGCCATATCCGGCGCGATCGGCCCCGGGCTACAAGGTGCTGGCGCTAGAGCCGTCGCCCCGATACAGCCAGGGCAGGTCCATGACACGCTCGCCCAGCAGCTTGAGCGACAAATCGCGCCCCCAGCGCATGGGACCGCTGGCATGGAAGATGCGCCCATTGCGGCGTGAACGGGCCTGAACCCGTGCCGCGCGCTGCCAGCGGTTCAAGGCATAGCGTCGCAGGCGCAGGCGAACATCCAGATCGTCCATAGCCAAGGCCCGCTGCAGCTCCGCCGCATCTTCAATCGCCATGCCCGCCCCCTGGGCCAGATAGGGCAGCATCGGGTGAGCAGCATCACCCAGCAGACCAACCAGGCCTTGCGCCATCTGGTCGGCACTGCTCATAGGTGCACGTCCGGACAAGGGCCACAGCCGCCATTGCACACCCGCAGCCGGTACGGCCCGGATCAAATCCTGCAGCGGGCCATGGCAACGTGCCAATGCCTGCTCCAGATCTGCCGCATTGGCGTCATGGTCCCACTCCTGCATATTGGCCGGCGCCGGGCCTTCGATGATGGCCACGATGTTCAGCAACTCGCCTCTGCGCAGCGGGTACTGCACCACATGCATATGCGGCCCCAGCCAGGTGGTCACGCCATCGCTGCGCAAGGCCTGCGGCAGCTGGCTCTGCGCCACCACCGCACGGTAGGCCAGATGGCCTGTGGGCATGGCCGGGCCATCGTTGAGCAGTTGGGCACGCAAGCTGCTCCACACGCCATCGGCCGCAATCAGTGCATCGCCTTCCACGGTTTTGCGTGCCGACGTGGTGATGGTCACCACCTGCGGCGTTTGCACCAGGGACTCCACCGTCTGCCCTGCATTGATGTGCATGTCAGCCCGATCACTCACAGCCTGCAGCAGCACGCTGTGCAAATCGGCACGGTGTATGGACAGGTAGTTCGCACCATAGCGCTCAACCATGATGCTGCCCAAGGGCATGCACGCCAGCTCCTGGCCACTGATGGCACTGCGCACGCGCAATTGGGCAGGCACGGCCGCCACTTCCTGCAGCGCACGCTGCAATCCCCAGGCCTGCAAACGGCGCACCACGTTCGGCCCCAGCTGTACGCCTGCGCCCACCTCGCTAAAAAGAGGGGCACGCTCAAACAGGCGCACATCCCAACCGGCGTGGGAACTGGCCAGCGCTGCAGCCAGTCCGCCAATGCCACCACCAGCAATCAATACCTGTTTTCTCATGGCCATGGATTGTCTGCCCAGCTCTGCAAAGGGAAAAAACAAATTGTACGGATATTGATACATCGCAGTATCTGCCCACGGCAAACACCACAAGGCTCGCATATCCCATACTGCACAGCCCTCGTTTACTGGACGAAACAGGCACGTTACATGGTGATTCCTGCCGTTTACATTCCAGATCCGACTACTCTGCTGTTTCCTGCTGCGCACAGGCTCCTGCGTGAAGTACCCCAAACAAGCCTGCAGCCTGCGCAAAGACAGCTGTTATCGCAGGGATTTCGTCTGGATTAGCAGACCCCTGCCCAAAGTCCTAGCGCATTTGAAGGATAAAAAAAGCCCGCTGAAAGCGGGCTTTTTATGGAGGACAAACCAATCAGATCGCAAACTGTTCGCGGTTTTGGTTTTCGATCCACTTCGGCGCCTTGCCACGACCCGTCCAGGTTTGACCAGTTTCGGGGTTGCGATACTTGGGGGCAACCTTGCCACCTTGAGAACCACGCGAAGCCTTGGCAGGAGGAAACACATCCTCGGCGCTCAGACCATATTCAGCCACCAGAGCGCGCACCTTGGCCACGGCATCTGCCAATTCGCTCTTGCGTGCTTCTTGAATCTTTTGTTCCAGCTGTTCACGCTGCTGCAGAAGTTCTTTGTAAGAGGTCATGAATGCATCCTTTCAATAATGGACGAATTATAAAAACAAAATCCAAATTGTGCTGCCGCATGCGAATACGCAGTATCCACAAGTGCAGATTATAAAAATATGCTGCAAGCGGGAAGCGCAAACAATTGCAACAAAGTGCTTTCATTGCGAAATAGAAAGACTTATTGCGGCGGCAGACTGTATTGCAAGGCAGGAGAAATGCTAGTTTCAACTCGCATACAAGCAAAATCTGTTGCCAAAATACCATATCAAGACCTAGTCCGCAGGATAATCCTAGGCCTTGCCCCTGTAGGGCTTGGATACAGGCAGGCAGCTCAGGCTCCACACGCATCGTGATAGCGGCTGCCGCCCTTTGTGCAGGAGAAGGCCTTGGCCTATTACTT
This sequence comes from Acidovorax sp., assembly GCA_031277855.1. GTDB lineage: Bacteria > Pseudomonadota > Gammaproteobacteria > Burkholderiales > Burkholderiaceae_C > Comamonas. The sequence continues at coordinate 254,423 of JAITLO010000032.1, forward strand.
GATTGGTGACATCCAGGGATGCCATGGCGCATTCCAGCGTCTATTGCAGCAGTTGGATTTTTCCCCCAGCCGCGACACCTTGTTTTTACTGGGCGATCTGGTCAACCGCGGCCCGGACTCGGCCGGCGTTTTGCGCCAGTGCATGGCCTGGGGTGACGCCGTTCAGCCCGTACTGGGCAACCACGATTTGCATCTGCTGGCCGCCGCCCATGGCATGCGCAAATCCTCGCGCCGCGACACTCTGGCCAGCGTGCTGGATGCGCCGGACCGTGACGCCCTGCTGGACTGGCTGCGCCAGCAGCCGCTGGCACGCAGCTGGCAAGACGCGCAGGGCCAGCGCCTGCTGATGGTGCATGCCGGCGTGCAACCCTCATGGTCCCTGGATGACGCTCTCGCACTATCGAAAGAAGTGGAGCAGGTATTGCGCAGCCCCGATTTGCCCGATTTTCTGCGTGTGATGTACGGCAATCTGCCAGACTTCTGGCACCCGACCCTGCAAGGCGATGAGCGCTTGCGCGTCATCGTCAATACCTTGACGCGCATTCGCTTTTGCAGCGCCGAGGGGCAAATGGACTTTGACAGCTCCGAATCCGCCGAATATGCCTCACCCGGGCTGATGCCTTGGTTCGATTGCCCGGGTCGCCGCACAGCCCAGGACGTGGTGGCCTTTGGCCATTGGTCCACTCTGGGCCTGATCAACCAGCCCCTGCTGATGGCCCTGGACACTGGCTGCGTCTGGGGTGGGCAGTTGAGCGCCGTGCGCGTCGACCACGATCTCCAGCAACGCCAGCTGTTTCAGCTGGACTGCGAGCAGGCTCAGCAGCCGGGCTAAAGCCCGCCCCGCCATGCAAAAAGCCAGCACAAACGCTGGCTTTTTGCATGCTGGCTGAAGCTCCAAAACCCAGGCTCCAGCGGCCCCACCGGGACAACACGCAAGCGCCTAAGCGGCCCTTGCGGCACAGCGGTTCAGGGAATCAGAAGCTCCCCATGGGCTTGAACAGCGCCGCCAGCTTGCGCTTGGGCTTGATATTGGTGCTGACACGACCGGGCGCAGCCGCCTTGTTGGCAACGTCCCAGGCTGCCGTTGCGGCCTCATCCGGGGCTTCATAGGGTTTGTCAAAGAAGGGATCCGCAGGTGCAGCACGCAGCGGACGCCCCACGCCACGGCCCACGGGGCGGTAGCCTGCAGCCTGGCTGGAACCATAGCCACCACCCTCTTCACGGCTGCGACGGTGGCTGCCGTATTCACGTTCGCCCCGCTCACCACGCTCGCTGCGTTCGCCACGGTCACGGCGGAACCCTGGCAGCTCATAGCCTTCGACCGTGATCTTTTTCTTGGTCAGCTTTTCGATATCGGCCACCAGCTTGGTGTCGCTGTTGGACACCAGGGTCACGGCCAAGCCCGTGGCGCCAGCACGACCGGTGCGGCCGATGCGGTGCACATAGTCTTCGGCGTTGAAGGGCACGTCGTAGTTGAACACTGCCGGCACATCCTTGATGTCCAGGCCGCGCGCCGCCACGTCGGTGCACACCAGCAGATCGACCTCGCCTTGCTTGAAAGCGTCCAGTGCCTTCAGGCGTTCGTCCTGGCTTTTGTCACCGTGCAGGGCGGCGGCACGCAGACCATCGCGCTCCAGCGCGCGGGTCAGGCGGGCGCAACCCAGCTTGCTGTTGGAGAACACAAAGGCCTGGCGTATGCCACGCTCCTTGAGCACGGCGCAGATGGTGCGGCGCTTGTCGTCGTCATTGGCGCTGTAGAAACGCTGCTCCACCGTGGAGGCGGTTTCGTTGGGCCGCGCCACCTCGATGGTGATGGGGTCTTGCAGATAGCTGTTGGCCAGACGCTTGATCTCGGGCGAGAAAGTAGCCGAGAACAGCAAGGTGGTGCGGCTCTTGGGCAGGTGCGACAGAATGCGCTGCAAGTCTGGCAAGAAACCGATGTCCAGCATGCGGTCGGCCTCGTCCAACACCACATACTCCACCTGATTGAGCACGGCGTTCTTGGCTTCGATGTGGTCCAGCAGGCGGCCCGGCGTGGCCACCAGGATTTCCACACCTTTTTTCAGCTCGGCCGTCTGGGGCTTCATGTCCATGCCGCCAAACACCACGGTGCTGCGCAGCTTGGTGTGCTTGGCATACAGCGCAATCTGCTGTGCCACCTGGTCAGCCAGCTCGCGTGTGGGCAACAGCACCAGGGCGCGCACGGGGTGGCGCGCTGGCGAGGCCGAGCTGTTTTCGTGTCGCATCAGGCGTTGCAACAGCGGCAGCGAAAATGCGGCCGTCTTGCCGGTGCCGGTCTGGGCTGCGCCCATCACATCCTTGCCGGTCAGCACCACAGGGATGGCCTGGGCCTGGATGGGGGTCATGGACTCGTAGCCCATTTCGGCCACGGCACGCGCCAGCGGCTCCGCCAAGTGAAGATTGGAAAAAGAACTTGTCATGGATAACGCTATTGTCGCATTGCCGGTAAAAGTGGCTGTCTGCGCTCTACAAATCCAGGCTAGAACAGCGGACACCCCGCTGTCGGCCTGCCAGAGCCTAGGCGCTCAGCACAGGCATTACAGCGAGGAGGCAGAGAAGGTGTCGCAGGCCTTGATGCTGCCGCCCTGCAGCCCGGTCATAAACCAGCGCTGGCGCTGGGCACTGGTGCCATGGGTAAAGCTATCGGGCACGACCTGGCCGGTCTGGGCGCGCTGCAGCGCATCGTCACCGATCTTGGCCGCCGCATTCATGGCCGATTCCACATCGCCCTGCTCCAGAATCTGGCGCGCAGCCTGGGCATGGTGGGCCCAGACACCGGCCAGGCAGTCCGCCTGCAGCTCCAGCTTGACGGAAAGGCGGTTGTATTCCACCTTGCTGACGCGGCCCCGCATCTGGTCCACCTTGCCGCTGATACCCAGCAGATTCTGCACATGGTGGCCCACCTCGTGGGCGATCACATAGGCCTGGGCAAACTCGCCGGGCGCTCCCAGCTGGTTTTTCAGTTGGTCGTAAAACGACAGATCGATATAGACCTTTTGGTCTGCAGGGCAATAAAACGGCCCCATGGCAGCCTGGCCCGTGCCGCAAGCCGTGGGCTGCACCCGGGTGAACAGCACCAGCTTGGGGTCGCGGTACTGGCTGCCGTTTTGGCGAAAGATGCCGGTCCACACGTCTTCGGTATCGGCCAGCACCGTGCGCACAAAACGCGCCATCTGGTCATTGGCTGGTGTGGAATGTGCGGGCGCGCTTTGCTGGGCCACAGGAGCTCCGCCGCCGCTGAGCAAACCCAAGATTGTCAGCGGGTTGATACCCAGCGCCCAGCCACCCACCAGAGCCACGACGATGGTGCCTATGCCAATGCCGCGCCCACCGAAGACAGGCATGCCGCCGCCCCCGCCACTGTCCGAGCGGCGATCTTCGACATTGTCGGATTCCCGGTTACCTTCCCACTTCATGGCCTGTATTCCTCATCGCTGACGGCCTGACATCTGCGCCAGGGTCGCCATTATGGAGCGGCAAACGCAAAACTGCTCAGGGCGCGCCGGCCTGCAACCGCGCTGCAGGCGTGGCCTCACCGGGGCTATAGCCGTATTGCGATGCACTGAGGCTGATCTCCCGCGCATGCTCCATGTGCTCGCTGGCGGTGTCAAAGACGGCATACAGCAGGCCTGCAATCACCAGCAATCCCAGAGCCACCAGCAGCCATTGGCATTCGGCCCGCTCCCATACACGGACCGCCCTCTCGCGTATTTTTTTCATCGAGCGCCTCTCTCAATTTCCGACGAAAGGCATGCTACGCAGGCGCTCTAGGGCACCTACCCTCCACTTCATCCCAAGATGCTGTAGGAATATGTGCCATGCCACTGGTCTCGCAGGCAACAGCGCTTTGATCTGCCGATACGGCGGCCACGGTATAACCACGGCATGCAAGCCCTGTCCGATTTCTCCCCGAGCACCGTGTCTTCTTCCCTCCCTCCGCTGTCCCCATCCGCCACTGCAGCCTTGCTGCCCTGGAATGCCCTGGCCCAGGAGCTGGCCGCCGTGCTGCAAGATCCTCTGGCCCAGGTTCCGCCCCGCATCGTCATGCCGCTGCCGCAAGGCGGCAGCCTTTTTTGCATGCCTGCCAGTGACGGCCAGGTGGCCATGACCAAGCTCATCAGCTTCACCCCGGGCAATGCCGGCACACCCCGCCCCACCATCCAGGGCGATGTCACCATCTTCGACATTGCCACTGGCGAGCGCCGCCTGATCGTGGACGGCCCCACCGTCACGGCCCGCCGCACCGCCGCCGTCTCGCTGCTGGCGGCCCAGCATTTCGCCCCCAACCCTGGCGGCCCTTTGCTGATCATGGGCGCCGGCGTCCAAGGCCAGTCCCACCTGGATGCCTTTGCTGCCGGCGTCGGCACCCAGGAGGTATGGGTGGCCTCGCGCAGTACCGCCAGCGTGCAGGCCCTGGTCGACCACGCACGGACTCTGGGCCTGCAAGCCCATGCCGTGCAAGACCTTGACCAGGCCGTGGCCCACTGCCCCAACATCGTCACCTGCACCCCGGCCCAGCAGGTGGTGCTGCACCATGCACCGCGCAGCGATGCCTTTATTGCCGCCGTAGGCGCCTTCACCCCCCGCATGGTGGAGCTGGCCCCCAGCCTGTGCCAACACCTGGCAGGCCACGGCCAGGTCATCGTCGACACCTCCGAGGCCGAGCATGAGGCCGGCGACCTGCTGCAAGCCGGCCTGGATGTGACCAGCTTCCCCACCCTGGCCCACTGCCTGCGCCAGAACCTGGCCCGCCCCAAGGTCCCCGTACTGTTCAAGAGCTGCGGCTGGGGTGGCTGGGATCTGGCCGCGGCCCGTCTGGCTGCACGCAGCCACAGCGCGGGATTGGGCGCCAGTTAAGCAGCAGCTCATGCACGACAACGCCCCCAAACGCCTTCAGCCGCACGGTCTGCGGACTCCGTTGTTGGGGGCGATCGTAGGGCTGACGGTCACCTTGGCCCTGCTGCTGGCGCTGGCCTTTGCAGCGCTGTTGAAACAACAGCAGACAGACCAGGCAGGCACGGCCTTGCAGGTGCTGGCCCGCAGCGGTGCACAGCAACTGGCCGACGATTTGTTCGAGCGCAGCCAGCTGGTGCAGGTACTGGCCCAATCGCCAGATTTGTGGCGCGAGGGGCTGAACTCTCCGGCCACCAATGCCTTGATCACCCGCATCCAGCTGATTCGCCCCTACAGCCTGTGGATGGGGGTTGCCGACAGCAAAGGCCTGGTGGTGCAGTCCAGCGGCGGCCTTTTACAGGGGCGCAGCGTCGCGAGCACGCCCTGGTTCACCGCCGGCAGCCGGACCACCACAGTCTCGGATGTGCTGCCTGCCAAGCTGCTGGCCCCCTTGCTCCCCACCAGCGCCACGGGCGAGTCCCCACAGCTGGTGAATTTTTCCGCCCCCATCCATGCCAACGGCCAGTTGCTCGGCGTGCTGAGCATGCACACCAACTGGGACTGGGCTGGCGAGACCTTGCAGTCGCTGCGCTCCACCCTGGCCCCTGACAGCGAGGTGGAGCTGTTCATCTTTGACCGCAATGGCCGCTTGTTGCATGCCCCTGAAGGCCATCGCAGTGCTGCCATGGTCGAGGCTTTGCAGCCCTCACAGGCGCAGTCGGTCAGCCTGCAACGCTGGACCGACAGCCACAGCGATTTTCTGACTGCCATGGCCGTACTTCCTCCCCGCAGTGCGGCCAGCGACCTGGGCTGGCATGTGGTGGCCCGCCAGCCCGCAGCAACCATGTCGGCCTTCCTGCAGCCACTGCTGCCCGCAGCAATGAGCGCTGCGCTGCTGGCCGCATTGCTGGCAAGCGCAGCGCTGTACTGGCTGACCCAGCGCATGCTCCAGGAGCTGCACCAGCTGACGGAGGCCGCACAGCATGCAGGCAGCGCCGATCCCCACATCCAGCTTCCGCTGCTGCGCAGCAGCCGTGAGCTGCAGCAGCTGTCCCTGGCTTTGCGCAACATGGCCCAGCAGTGGCAGACAGGCCGCGCAGCAATGACTCCCCAAAACCTGGGCGAACCAGAGCAGCAATCCGGCACCGATAGCCTCACTGGCCTGCTCAATCCACGGGGTTTGGCGCCGCTGCTTCACTTTGCCATGGCACTGGCCCGCCGCAGCGGCCGGCCGCTGTGCCTGATGAGCCTGGACATAGACCACCTCCAGCAAACAGGAGCCAGCTCCACCGAGGTCCGCAGCGCCATCATCCAAGACCTGGCCCGCCATCTGCGAGCCAGACTGCGCGACGCCGACCTGGTGACCCGCTGGAATGAAACAGCATTCATAGTGTTGCTGCCCGACACCCCGGCTGAAGATGTGCAGCGCATGGCGCTCGACATTCTGGCCACGATCGAGCACCACAGCTGGCCCCAGTTGGGAACGCTGACGCTTAGCGCCGGCATGACCGCCTTGCGCCCCACGCTGCAAGACGGCACAGAAGACACCGAAGCCGCCCTGCTACAGCGCTGCGATGAAGCCTTGCAGGCCTCGCAGCAGGCCGGGGGCAACCGGGTGCATTTCCAGCCCTAAAAAGCACGCAAAAGCACACAGCACTTGCGCTTGCAGCTATAAAAAAGCGCGGAACAGGTCCGCGCTTTTTGTGGGGTTGCGGCACGGCCGCTCAGGTCTTGGGCAGGGTCACGCCATGCTGGCCCTGGTATTTGCCGTTGCGGTCCTTGTAGCTGGTCTCGCACTGCTCGTCGCCCTGGAAGAACAGCACCTGGGCGCAGCCTTCGCCGGCGTAGATCTTGGCCGGCAGCGGCGTGGTGTTGGAGAACTCCAGCGTCACATAGCCTTCCCACTCGGGCTCAAACGGCGTGACGTTGACGATGATGCCGCAGCGCGCATAGGTGCTCTTGCCCAGGCAGACGGTGAGCACATCGCGCGGAATGCGGAAGTACTCCACCGTGCGGGCCAGCGCAAAGCTGTTGGGGGGAATGATGCAGTAATCACCCTCGAAGTCGACAAAGCTTTTCTCATCGAAGTTCTTGGGGTCCACCACGGTGCTGTGGATGTTGGTGAACACCTTGAATTCGCGCGCGCAGCGGATGTCGTAGCCGTAGCTGCTGGTGCCGTAGCTGATGATCTTCTTGCCATCGGCCTGGCGCACCTGGCCAGGCTCGAAGGGCTCGATCATGCCGTGCTGCTCCGCCATCTTGCGGATCCATTTATCGCTCTTGATGCTCATGCCGATTCTTTCGCGTTTGTTGTTGTGCCGGCGCCCGTGACGCCGAAGCCATGGGCCTATTTTCCGTGAGAAATGGGCTCCGCCTCAAACGACGGACTATAGCCAGCCTCCGAAGCACACTCTGAAACCTTTTACGCTTGCAATAATGCTCAAATTGAGAATAATCTCCAAACTGCTTTTTCGGAGCCATTCATGCCCTCGACTGCCAGCGTCTCTTCGGTGCCCACATCCATGCCCTGCAGCGTCGCCAACGCCTGGCAACAGCTTGCTCCCCCGTTGAATAGCGCACAGCGCCAGGCCGCCATGGTGCGCATTCAGGCGCAGCTTCAAGCCCACAATGCCGTGCTGGTAGCCCACTACTATGTGGATGGCGCGCTGCAAGACCTGGCCCGCGCCACCGGCGGCTGCGTGGGCGACTCACTGGAAATGGCCCGCTTTGGCGCCCAGCACCCGGCCAGCACCCTGGTGGTGGCCGGCGTGCGCTTTATGGGGGAGACGGCCAAAATCCTCAGCCCCGAAAAACGCGTGCTCATGCCCGATGACAAGGCCACCTGCTCGCTGGACCTGGGCTGCCCGGCCGACGCCTTCAGCGCGTTTTGCGATGCCCACCCCGATCGCACCGTGGTGGTCTATGCCAACACCAGCGCCGCCGTCAAAGCCCGCGCCGACTGGGTGGTGACCTCGTCGGTGGGCGAAGACATCGTGGCCCACCTCCATGCCCGTGGAGAAAAAATCCTGTGGGCACCAGACCGCCACCTCGGCGCCCATATCCAGCGCCAGACCGGTGCCGACATGCTGCTGTGGCAAGGCGCCTGCCTGGTGCATGACGAATTCAAGGCCGAGGAACTGGCCGCCCTGGCCCTGGAGCACCCCGACGCCGCCATCCTGGTCCACCCCGAGTCCCCGGCCGCCGTGGCCTCACAGGCCACGGTGGTGGGCTCCACCACCCAGCTGATTGACGCCGTGGGCAAGCTGCCCACGCAGCGCTTTATCGTCGCCACCGACCAGGGCATCTTGCACGAGATGCGCGCCCGCTACCCCGACAAACAATTCATCGCCGCACCCACGGCAGGCGTGGGCGCCAGCTGCAAAAGCTGCGCCTTTTGCCCCTGGATGGCCATGAACCAGCTCGATGGCGTGGAACAGGTGCTGCACCACGGCCACGGTGCCATCACCCTGGAGCCCGCGCTGATGGCCGCCGCACGCCGGCCGCTGGAACGCATGTTGGCCTTCGCCGCAGCCCGGCGCCAGCGCGTGCGCAGCAGCGGGGAGATGGAGCAAGACATGGCTTTGTTCACGCACTTCGGCGCGGCGTGACATGGTTCCCCCCTGAGTCGCCTGCGGCGCCTTCCCCCCAGGGACGACAGCCTCGCGGCGGGGCGGCCCTTGCTCGCTGTCCCTGGCCTTGGTCTGCGCCCGTTTTATCGGCCAGAGCCTGATTGAAGGCCTGGTGATATGCAACTCACACCTATGGGTACCTTGTACTGTTTTCCTGCCTCTCGCATCGCTGCACTCACGGCCAGCGTAGGCCCTTGCGCGGCGTCTCTGGCGAATGGGGCATGGCATGCAGCAGGTTTTTTCATGCCTTCGATACGACCCCTTCCCCCTCCGGGGGAAGGTGGGGATGGGGGCTGGCCCCGGTATTTCTCCCTCGCCCCTCTGGGGAGAGGGTGGGGGTGAGGGGCCGCCCCGAAAAACACAGCGCCATCCATCACGGAGATCACACCCCATGCAAGCCTCACTCCCAGACCTTCCACCCACTGATGTCCTCATCATCGGCGCGGGCCTGGCCGGCCTGACTGCGGCCCTGTCGCTACCGACCACGCTGCGTGTGGTGCTGCTCAGCAAGGGACCGCTGTCTGAATGTGCCAGCGCCTGGGCCCAAGGTGGGATTGCCGCCGTGCTGGATGCAGACGACAGTCTGGACGCCCATGTGCAAGACACGCTGAACGCCGGCGCCGGTCACTGCCGGCCTGAGGCGGTGCGGACCATACTGGCCCAGGCGCCGGATGCGATGGATTGGTTGTGTGCCCACGGCGTACCCTTTACCCGCCATGCCGACGGCCGCCTGCACCTGACGCGCGAAGGCGGCCATGGGCAGCGGCGCATTGCGCATGCGGCCGACCGCACTGGCAGCGCCGTGCACAGTGCTCTGCTACAGGCCTGCCGCCAGCGCCCCCAGCTCACGCCGGTGGAAAACGCCACGGCACTGGAACTGTTGACTGCCGCAGATGGCCGCTGCACCGGTGCCCTGGTCCAGCATGCTGGTCGGCTGCTGCGCTGGCCGGCCCAGCACACCGTGATGGCCAGCGGCGGCCTGGGCCAGCTCTACAGCCACACCACCAACCCCGAGGGCAGCAGCGGCGACGGCGTGGCCATGGCCTGGCGCGCCGGCTGCGTGGTGGAGGACCTGGAGTTTTTGCAATTCCACCCCACGGCGCTGCACATCAACGGGCGCTCCGTGGGCCTGGTCACCGAGGCTTTGCGCGGTGAAGGCGCACTGCTGCGCCTGCCCAATGGCCAGCGTTTTATGCCGGCCTATGACGAGCGCGCCGAGCTGGCGCCGCGCGACATCGTGGCCCGTGCCATTGCCACTGAAATGGCGCGCCACGGCCTGGGCCATGTACTGCTTGATATCACCCACCGTCCGCGCGCCTGGCTTGAGGAGCATTTCCCCGGCGTCAGCGCACTGTGTGCAGCCCATGGTCTGGACCTGGCCACCCAGGCCATCCCTGTGGCACCCTGCATGCATTACGCCTGCGGCGGTGTGCGCGCCGAGGTTGATGGCAGCACCGGCGTGATGGGCCTGTCTGCCATTGGCGAGGTGGCTTGCACCGGCCTGCATGGCGCCAACCGCCTGGCCAGCAACTCCCTGCTGGAATGCGTGGTCATGGGCCGCGCCGCCGGCGCGTGCCTTGCCGATGCTGTGCCAAGCAAAAGCCTGATGCCAGCGCCCTCAGCACCCTCCGCACTCTCGGAACCACTGCCCGCGCAGGACCATGGTGCCACCCTGGCCGCGCTGCGGCAGCTGATGCAAAACCAGGTCGGCCTGGTGCGCCAGGGCCACAATCTGGAGCAAGCCTTGGCACAGATCGGCAGCTGGCGCGCCGCCCTGCCCGATCACAGTCCCTGTGCGCTGCCGCTGCGCAACCGGCTGGACACGGCCTGGCTGATCACCAACGCCGCCCTGCGGCGCGGCACCAGCCTGGGTGCCCATGCGCGCAGCGATGCGCCACTCAACGCGCAATCACTGTTTGCTCGATGAGGCGGTCATCGCCCAGCACAATCATGGCAAACAGCAGCTCGTCCAGGCTCGCGGCCTGGGCCGTCTTGCGCGCCATCAGCGGCGTGCAGCTCGGGTTGAGCACGACAAAATCCGCCTCGCAACCCGGCTGCAGATTGCCGACCACGCCCTCCAGGCCCAGGGCCCGTGCCGCGCCCGCTGTGTGCTGCCACCACAGGGCACCGGGCTTGAGGCTCAGGCCCTGCTTGGCATGGCCTTCACGCCCCACCACATAGGCGGCCTGCATGGTGCGAAACGGCGAAAAGCTCATGCCCCCGCCCACATCGCTGGCCAGGCCGTAGCGAAAGCCTGCCGCATCGGCCTGGAGATAGTCGAAATAGCCGCTGGACAAAAACAAATTGCTGGTGGGGCTGATGGCCGCCGCCGTGCCGGTCTCGCGCAGCAGGGCGCGGTCGGCATCGTCCAGCCAGATGCAATGGGCATAGACCGCGCGCTCGCGCATCAGGCCAAAGCCGGCGTACACATCCAGATAGCTGCGGGCCTGCGGATAGAGCTCGCGCACCCAGCGGACCTCGTCCAGGTTTTCCGAGGCATGGGAATGCACCCAGACATCGCGGTACTTGGCCGCCAACGCGCCCGCTCCGCGCAGTTGGGCCTCGCTGCTGGTGGGCGCAAAACGCGGGGTGATGGCATAGCCCAGGCGGTCCACACCATGCCAGCGCTGGATCAGCGCCTCGGTATCGATCAGGCCCTGCTCGGTGTCGTCACGCACACCGTCGGGGCTGTGCCGGTCCTGCAGCACCTTGCCCGCCATCATGCGCATGCCGCGCGCCTGCGAGGCCGCCATGATGGCGTCCACCGATGCCGGATGCGAGGTGGCAAAGGTCAGCGCCGTGGTCACGCCGTTGCGCAGCAGCTCGTCCAAAAAGAATTCCGCCACAGCATCGGCATAGGCGCGGTCGTGAAAGCGCGACTCGTGCGGGAAGGTGTAGTTTTCCAGCCAGGGCAGCAGCCCATCGGCCGGTGCACCGATCACATCGGTCTGGGGATAGTGGATGTGCATGTCCACAAAGCCCGGTGCCAGCATGCGGCCCGGCAGGTGGACCAGCTCTGCCCCCGGCTGCTGCGCCCACTGCGCCTGCATCGCCTGCCAGCTGCCTGCAGCCAACACGCGCTGCTGCCCCTTGGCATCGGGGCCCACGGCCAGCAGGCCGTCGCTGTCATACAAAGGGCTGCCGTCGTCGGCAAAGCGGAGCAAGGCGCTGCGGTAAATCTTCATGGCGCCAAGCTTAACGGGCGGCACTCACCCTTGCAGGGATCATCAAAAGCAGAAGCAGCCAATGCCTGCAGGACAATTGTTTCAAGCATTTTCATGTTTGAAACACAAGACCTATGGGCAGTGCGCGCTCCTGTTTTTACAGGCCCGGCCATGGCCGCTGTCGCCCAGATTTGCGTTTGACAAGCCCTGCTCGCCCGGATGGTGCAGCGCAGCGCATGCACCTACCATGTGCCATGCTTGCGCACCCCGCATTGCTGAGCACCTGTTTTTGGAGACCATCCCATGCCCATGTTTGTCGACACCTCACCCCCTGGCCAATGCATTTTCTGCAAGCTGGTGGCCGGCGAGATTCCCGCCGCCACCATTTACGAAGACGCGCTGACCATTGCCTTTATGGACATAGGCCAGGTCAACCCCGGCCATGTGCTGGTGGCCACCAAGCGCCATGCCGTGACACTGCTGGAGCTGACGCCAGCCGAATGCGCCGCCGTGATGCAAACCGCCCAGCGCGTGGCCGTGGCGGCCGAGCAGGTGTTTGGCCCGGACGGCATCACCCTGTTCCAGGCCAATGGCGTGGCCGGTGGCCAGACTGTTTTCCACTTCCATATGCACATGCTGCCCCGCCATGTGGATGACGGCATGCACCTCACCTGGCCACGCAAGGAGCCCGGCATGGCCGTGCTGCAGGGCTATGCCGAGCGGCTGCGCACGGCCTTGGCGGCAACAGAAGCTGCTTGATCCTGACCGTAAGCGCTCTGACGTTCTAGCGCTCTGGTCCAAGGAGCTGCTTATGCCCATGCAGCAAGGGCTGCAGCGGTAAAACACTTTCAATTTCCGCTCTTCCCATCTGGCTGGACCCACCCTCACCCCACCCCTCTCCCGCCCAGGCGGGCGAGGGAGTCAGACAAGATCGCGGCATATCAAACGGGCGCGCACCAAGGCCAGAGACAGCGCGCAAGAGCGGTAGCAGCACAACACTTGACCACTCAAGCGGTCTGGATGCCTGCAGGCCGGAGCGGGCCTGCGCCATGCAGTGGGCGCGGGGACATTCGCCCCCCCAGACAGGCAAGGGCGTAAGACAAGAATGCAGCGTATCAAACTGACGCGCACCAAGGCCAGAGACACCGCGCAAGGGCCGCCCCGCCGCGCTGGTGTTGTCCCCCTGCCCGCGAGCGCAGCGAGCAAAGAGCGGGGGGAAGGCGCCGAAGGCGACTCAGGGGGGTGTCACCGGCTCGCGAAGCGGGAAAAGCAAGCATCCAGCTGCTGCACCCAGGCAGCCTGCTGCTGCGCGCTGGCAAACGTGGCCTCCAGGCTGTTGCGGGCCAGTTGGTAGGCATGGCCTGCATCCATGCCGGTGGCGGCAAACAGCTGCACATAGTTGTCGTTGACATAGCCGCCAAAATAGGCCGGATCGTCCGAATTCACCATCACCTTGAGCCCGGCCTCCAGCAGGCGCGGCAGATTGTGCTGGGTCAGGTCATCCACCACGCAGAGCTTGAGGTTGGACAGCGGGCACACCGTCAGCGGCATGGCACGCTCGGCCAGGTGCTGCATCAGCGCGGCGTCTTGCTCGGACTGCACGCCATGGTCCACACGCTCGACCTGCAAGGTGTTGAGGGCGTCCCACACATAGGCGGGCGGGCCCTCCTCGCCCGCATGGGCCACCAGGCGCAGGCCCAGCTGCTTGGCGCGGGCAAATACGCGGGTGAATTTTTCCGGCGGATGGCCCAGCTCGCTGCTGTCCAGCCCCACGCCGATGAACTGGTCGCGAAATGGCAGGGCCGCCTCCAGCGTGGCCAGGGCCTCTTCCTCGCTCAGATGGCGCAGAAAACACAGAATCAGTGCCGCGCTGATGCCCCATTGCGCCTGGGCGTCATGGCAGGCGCGGCTCAGGCCGTGGATGACGGTGGCCATGGCCACGCCGCGCTCGGTATGGGTCTGGGGGTCGAAAAAAATCTCGGCCCGCACCACATTGTCCTGCACGGCCCGGCGCAGATAGGCCATGGCCATGTCGTAGAAGTCCTGCTCCTGCTGCAGCACGCTGGCGCCGGCGTAGTAGATGTCCAGAAAGCTTTGCAGATCGGTAAAGGCATAGGCCGCCCGCAAGGCTTCCACATCGGCATAGGGCAGGTCCACGCCATTGCGCCGGGCCAACTCAAAAATCAGCTCGGGCTCCAGCGAGCCCTCGATATGGATATGCAGCTCGGCCTTGGGCATGGCACGCAGCAGCAAAGGCAGGCGGGAAGACTCTAGGGTAGGCACAACATGCATGGCTCAAGGCTCCAGAAAGTAGCTGCCGCCGGCCTTCTGCACAGCGCGGCGGTCTATCGCGACCAGCAGATTGTGTGCCCGAACGTGAGCACCCGCACCACGGGTACACACCCATCCATCACCAGCCCATAAAAAAGGCTGCCCTGTGGGCAGCCTGTGCGAGCCAGGGTGAAGGTCTTTGCAGCCCTGTCGCCCTGTTGCCTCTTATGGCTGGGGCTTACTTGGCGCCGGGCACCTTGCCTTCCACGCCCTTGACGAAGAAGTTGATGCTTTGCAGGAAGGCGTCGTTGGCCACGGTGTCTGCAGCCAGGGCTTCCTTGCCGTCGTTGGCGGCGATGGGGCCCTTCCAGATCACAAAGCTGCCGTCCTTCAGGCCTTTTTTGACCTCTTCCACCTTGGCCTTGGCCTCGGCGGGCACATCGGCGGCAATGGACACCAGGTCGATGGCGCCTTCCTTCACGCCCCACCAGCTCTGGCCCGTGCTCCAGGTTTTGTTCAGCACATCGTTCACGGACTTGGTGTAGTAAGGCACCCAGTCGATCACGGCCGAGCCCAGGTGGGCCTTGGGGCCGTAGGCCGTCATGTCCGAATCCCAACCAAAGGCGCGTGCACCTTTTTCCTCGGCCGTCTTGAGCACGGCGGGCGAGTCGGTGTTCTGGAACAGAATGTCGGCGCCGCCATTGATCAGGCTGGTCGCGGCTTCGGTTTCCTTGGGCGGGCTGAACCATTCGTTCACCCACACCACCTTGGTCTTGATCTGGGGATTCACGCTTTGCGCGCCCAGGGTGAAGCTGTTGATGTTGCGGATCACCTCGGGAATAGGCACCGAGCCCACCACACCCAGGGTGTTGGTCTTGGTCATGGCGCCAGCCACCACGCCGGCCAGGTAAGCACCTTCATAGGTGCGGCTGTCATAGGTGCGCACGTTCTCGGCCGTCTTGTAGCCGGTGGCGTGTTCCCACTTCACGTCCTTGAAGTCGCCCGACAGCTTCTGGATGGTGTCCATATAGCCAAAGGTGGTGCCAAAGACCAGCTTGTTGCCCTGGGTGGCCAGATCGCGCAGCACGCGCTCGGCGTCGGGGCCTTCGGACACGCTTTCCACAAACGTGGTCTGGATCTTGTCGCCAAAAGCGGCTTCCAGCTTTTTACGCGCCTGGTCGTGTGCGAAAGACCAGCCACCGTCACCCACGGGGCCCACATAGGCAAAACCAATCTTCAGCGGTTCAGCCTTGGCTGCAGGTGCGGGATCGGCAGCGGGGGCGGGCGCGGCCGGCTCTTCCTTTTTGCCACAGCCCGCCAGCACGGCGGCGGTCACTGCAGACAGGGCTGCCAGCTTGAACAAGGAACGCTTCTTCAGATCAGTCATGGATATTCCTTCGGGAGGAAAGTGGGAGTGGGGTGCGGAAACCGATGTACAAGGCAAAGACCCCAAGGCCGGCCTCGCGCAAAGGCGCTATGGTTGCACAATTTTGGCCCTGCGATTCGCCTTCAGCCCAAGCTGCAGCCGGGCTGTACCCGGCACACAACGCTGTCTGTCAGCTGCGGCCAAGGCCCCAGCAGATCATGCAGCACCATGGAGTGGCACCTTCGCAAGGCCCGTAAAAAAGCCTCCCAAAAGCGGGAGGCTTGGCGCAATGGACTGCCAGCGCAGCCATTGGCAGCAAATGCTTTACTTGCCGTCGGCGCCAGGCACCTTGCCTTCCACGCCATTGACGTAGAAGTTGATGCCGCGCAGGAAACCGTCATCGGCCACCTGGCCAGCTGGCAGCACTTCCTTGCCGGTGTTGTCCTTGATGGGACCGGTCCAGACCGCGAAGGAGCCGTCCTTCATGCCGGCCTTGGCCTTTTCGACCTTGTCCTTGATCTCTTGCGGCACCTGGTCGGCGATCTTCACCAGATCCATGGCGCCTTCCTTGACGCCCCACCAGAAGTTGCCGCCTTGCCAGTTGCCGGCCAGCGTGTCTTCCACCACCTTGGTGTAGTACGGCGTCCAGTTGATCACGGCCGAGCCCAGATGGGCCTTGGGCGCAAAGGCGCTCATGTCGCCATCCTTGCCAAAGGCATAGGCACCGCGCTCTTCGGCCGTCTTGAGCACGGCCGGCGAATTGGTGTTCTGGTACATCACGTCCACGCCACCATTGAGCAGGCTGGTCGCGGCCTCGGTTTCCTTGGGAGGGGCAAACCATTCGTTGACCCACACCACCTTGGCCTTGATCGTGGGATCGATGGCCTGGGCACCCAGCACAAAGGAGTTGATGTTGCGCACCACTTCAGGAATGGGCACCGAAGCCACCACACCCACGGTCTTGGTCTTGGTCATGGCGCCGGCCACCAGGCCCGCCAGGTAAGCACCTTCAAAGGTCTTGCTGTCGTACACGGCCACGTTGTCGGCCTGCTTGTAGCCGGTGGCGTGTTCGAACTTCACGTCCTTCAGATCGGCAGCAGCCTTTTGCACAAACTCCTGGTAGCCAAAGCTGGTGGCAAAAATCAGCTTGTTGCCCTGGCCCACCATATCGCGCATGACGCGCTCGGAGTCAGCCGATTCGGGCACGCTTTCCACCATGGAAGTCTCGATCTTGTCGCCGAACTTCTCCTGGATCGCCTTGCGGGCCAGCTCGTGCTGGAAGGTCCAGCCGCCGTCGCCGATGGGGCTGACATACATAAAGCCGATCTTCAGCTTGTCGGCAGCCGCAGGCGCTGCAGCCTCAGGCGCTGCTGCAGGGGCAGCAGCCTCTTCCTTCTTGCCGCAGGCCGTCAGGGCCGCAACGGAAATGGCCGACAGGCCAATCATCTTGATCAGGGCACGCTTGGTGGTCATTGCTATTTCCTCTTTCCTCTTTGTTTTCTAAACATCCATTGCGCCTGCAGCGCTGGCTACGTCCTCAAAACTGGCGCAGCCCAGGTCAGAGACACCGCGCAAGGGCCGCCCCGCCGCGCCGGTGTCGTCCCCCTTGGGGGGAAGCCGCAAAGCGGCTCAGGGGGGCTAACTTCCAGGATAAAACGGCTTACCCAGCGAGGCCGGCATATTCGCCCGAATCCAGGCCGGATTGCGCGAGATGATAACCAGCACAGCGATGGTGGCCAGATACGGCAGCATGGACAGCAACTGGCTGGCCACCTCCACACCGGTGGCCTGCAGGTGGAACTGCAGCATGGTCACGCCGCCAAACAGGTAGGCGCCCAGCAGCACGCGGGCAGGCCTCCAGGTGGCAAACGTGGTCAGCGCCAGCGCAATCCAGCCACGGCCGGCCACCATGCCCTCCACCCACAGCGGGGTGTAGACCGTGGAGACATAGGCACCGGCCAAACCGCACAGGGCGCCGCCCGCCATCACGGCGGCCAGGCGAATCGGGCGCACGGCGTAGCCAATGGCATGGGCCGATTCCGGGGATTCACCCACGGCGCGCAGCACCAGGCCGGCACGGGAGCGGTACAAAAACCAGATCAGGGCCACGGCCAGCAGCACGGTGATGTAGACCAGGGGGTGCAGCTTGAACAGCGCCGGGCCGACCACGGGAATATCCGACAGATAGGGCACGGCGTACTTGGGCAGCTCGGGCAGCTTGGCCTGCACATAGGACTGGCCGGCAAAGGCCGAGAAACCGGCGCCGAACAGGCTCAGCGCCAGGCCGGTGGCGTACTGGTTGGTGTTCAGCCAGATCACCAGCAGGCCAAAAGCGCCGGCCAGCAAGGCTCCGGCCACCATGCCGGCGCCAAAGCCCAGCCAGGTGCTGCCGGTATGCACCACGGTGGCAAAGCCAGCCAGGGCGGCGCACAGCATCATGCCTTCGGCGCCCAGGTTGACGATGCCGGCTTTTTCATTGATCAGCAGGCCCAGGGCGGCCAGCGCCAGCACGGTGCCGGCGCTCAGCGTGGAGCCTAAAAGCAGTGCGTAGGCGTCCATCACAGGCCTCCCTTCGCAGCCGCCACGGGCTTGGCCTTGCCCACCCAGCGCACGCGGTAGGCAATCAAGGTGTCGCAGGCCAGCAGCGTGAACAGCAGCAAGCCCTGGAACACGCCAGTCAAGGATTTGGGCAGGCCCAGGCGCGACTGCGCCAGCTCACCGCCGATATAGAACATGCTCATGAGAATGGCGGAAAAAATCATGCCCACGGGATGCAGGCGGCCCACAAAGGCCACGATGATGGCGGCAAAGCCGTAGCCGGCCGGCACATAGGGTGTGAGCTGGCCTATGGGGCCAGCCACTTCGAGCGCACCGGCCAGGCCGGCGCAGCCGCCCGAGATCAGCAGCGCCGTCCACAAGGCCTTGCGCGAAGAAAAGCCTGCATAGCGCGCCGCAGCCGGTGCCAGGCCGCCCACTTGCAGGGAAAAACCGGCCTTGGTGCGGAACAGAAACACCCACAGCAGGCCTGCGCCCAGCAGGGCCAGCAGCGTGCCGATGTGCACGCGCGTGCCCTCGATCAGCTTGGGGATCTGCGTGACCCGCTCGAACATCTTGCTCTGCGGGAAGTTGTAGCCCATGGGATCCTTCCAGGGGCCATAGACCAAAAAGCTCAGCACCAGCGTACCCACGTAGACCAGCATCAGGCTCACCAGGATTTCATTGGCATTGAACTTGTCGCGCAGCAGAGCGACTATGCCTCCCCACACCATGCCGCCCAGCACGCCGGCCACCAGGATGGCAGGCACAATCCAGGGCCCGGTGTCCGGCCCCGCCAGCAGCGCCATGCCACCGGCTGCCACGGCGCCGATGACAAACTGCCCCTCGGCACCGATGTTCCACACATTGGAGCGAAAGCACACGGCCAGGCCCAGGGCAATCAAGAGCAGCGGCGTGGCCTTCATGGCCACCTCGCCCATGGCGTAGCTGGTCTTCAAAGGCTCCCAGAAAAAGGCCTGCAAGCCCTTGACCGGGTCCTTGCCCAGCACCATGAACAGCACCACGCCAATCAGCACCGTGATGCCCAGTGCCAGCAAGGGCGAGCCATAGGTCCACCAGCGCGAAGCCTGGGGACGTTGTTCCAGCTTGATCATGCCTGCACTCCCGCCTGATCTTGGCGATCGGTGCGCGCCAGGTGCTGCTGCACCTCGGCATGCCACAGGCCGCTCATCCATTCCCCAATTTTTTGCACCGTGGCTTGCTCCCGGTCCACCGAGGGGCTTAAATGCCCCTTGGCCACCACATACAGGCGGTCGCTGATTTCAAACAATTCGTCCAACTCCTCGCTGAGCACCAGCACGGCACAACCCGCATCCCGCAAGGCCAGTATCTCGCCCCGGATTTGCGCGGCCGCCCCCACATCCACACCCCAGGTGGGCTGGGAGATGATCAGCAGCTTGGGCTTGGCGTCGATCTCGCGGCCCACAATGAATTTCTGCAGATTGCCGCCCGACAGCGACTTGGCCGCTGCGTTGGGGCCACCGGCCTTGACGCCAAAGCGGCGGATGATGTCGGCCGCATGGGCCTGCAACTGGCCCATGCGCAGCCAGCCGCCCACGCCCACGGCGTCATCCCGCGTGAGCAACATGTTGTGCGCCAGGCCCATGCTGGGTACGGCGCCCCGGCCCAGGCGCTCTTCGGGCACAAAGTGCAGGCCCAGCGCTCGGCGCTGGCCTGGCCCCATGCGGCCCACATTGCGGCCCAGCACCTGCACCATCTCGGGCGCGGCGCGACGGTCCTCACCGGACAGGGCGTAAAGCAATTCTTTCTGGCCGTTGCCAGACACGCCTGCAATGCCCACCACTTCGCCGGCGCGCACGTCCAGATCCAGGTCGATCAGGTCCACGCCAAAGGCGTCGGACTTGGGCAGGGCCAGCTGCTGCACCTTGAGCACCACATCGCCGGTCTTGGGCGCCTGGCGCGACAGCGCCGGCGGCTCTGAGCCAATCATCAGACGCGACAGCGAGGCATTACTCTCGTTCTGGGGATTGCACACGCCCGTGACCACGCCGCCACGCAACACCGTACAGGCCGAGCACAGCTCGCGAATCTCATGCAGCTTGTGGCTGATGTAGAGGATGGAACAGCCCTCGGCCGCCAGCTTTTTCAGCACCACAAACAGTTTTTCCACGGCCTGGGGCGTGAGCACCGAAGTCGGCTCGTCCAGAATCAGCAGGCGCGGATTGGTCAAGAGGGCGCGGATGATTTCCACACGCTGCATCTCGCCCACCGACAGGGTGTGCACCGGGCGCACGGGGTCGATGTCCATGCCGTAGGCGCTGCCCACTTCCAGGATGCGGCGTGTCACCTCGGCCAGCGGCATGCCCTTGTCCAGGCCCAGCCAGACGTTTTCAGCCACGGTGAGGGTGTCGAACAGGCTGAAATGCTGGAACACCATGGCGATGCCTAGCTGGCGCGCTTCCTGCGGGTTGCGTATGGACACCGGACGGCCGTCGAAAAAGACCTGGCCTTCATCGGGCTTGACCGCGCCGTAGATGATCTTCATCAACGTGGATTTGCCTGCGCCGTTTTCTCCCAGCACGGCATGCACTTCACCTGGCTGCACCGCCAGCGACACCCCATTGTTGGCCACCACGGCCGGGTATCTTTTGGTAATGCCCACCAGCTGCAGGCGCGGTGGTGCCACACCGGGCGCGGGGGTTGTATCGGGGGGATTCATGGCAGGATTTTCTCTTAGTTTGTTGCTTTCTGCGGTGCAGGATGGGGCTGGACCGTTGTGTCTTTCTTGGTCTTTTGCTACTTTTTAGTGAGCATCAAAGCCACATCCTTCACCGCTTCGCGCAGCCAGACGGCGGCGGCGGAATGGTGGCTGCGGGCATGCCACAGCTGGTAGTAGGTCAAGCGCGGCAAGGCCACGGGGCAAGGCAGGATGGCCAGCGGCAAGCGGGAGACAAAGCGCTCGCAGAACTGGCGGCCCGTGGTCAGCACCAACAGGCTGCCGGCCACGATGTCGGGCATCAGGCTGAAGTGGGCGCAGCGCGCGGTGATGTTGCGCTGCAGGCCCTGGCGCTCCAGTTCCACGTCGATCACGCCGCGCGCACCGGGATAGGTGGGCATGGGGGCGATGTGTTCGGCCTCCAGCCAGGCAGCTTCGCTCCAGCCCCGGCGCACGGCGGGGTGGCGCTGGCTGACCAGGCACACCACCTCATCGGTGAACAAAGGGCTTTGGTGCAGCTCCATGGGGGGCTCGGGCCAGTTGCCAATCACCACATCCACCTCGCCCTGGGCCAGCTGGCTCTGATAGTGCACATCGTGGCTCAGGCTTTGCAGCTCCACCGGGCAGCCCGGCGCATGGGCCTTGAGATAGGCCACCAGCTGGGGCAGGAACAGCGGGTCCAGATAGTCGCTGGCCGCTATGCGAAAGGTGTGGGAGGCCTGGGCCGGATCAAAGCTGCGGGCACTGGTGAACAAGCCCTCGGCCGCGCGCAAAATAGCCGCGGCCGGCTCCACCATGTGCAAGGCCGCATCGGTGGGCTGCATGCCCGGGCCGGAGCGCACCAGCAAAGGGTCGCCCGCCAGCTCGCGCAGGCGGCGCAGCGCCGTGGAAACCGCAGGCTGGGACATGCCCAGGCGCACGGCCGCCCGCGACACATTGCGCTCCACCAGCACCGTGTGCAACACACGGATCAGGTGCAGATCGATCTTGTCAAACAGGACTTGCTCGCGCATGGCAAAAAGAAACTGGTAAGCGATGCTGGCGGCCAGATGGCTGCCGGCAGTATGGGATCCGGAAACAAAGACGTCCCCCGGGAAAAGCCCTGCCCGGGCCGCACAGCGGCCTTATATAAGCAGGGTGCCGAGGGAGGAGCCGGGCTTAGTGTTGTTGTACGGCCTCACCGGTCATGACGGCCTCGTCCAGCTTGGCCTGCCAGTACGCCAGGCGGGCATTGTGGCGAGCCATCAGGGCGGCATCGATCTCTTCCTTGTGAATGTCGGAGAAGTCCTCCAACTCGTTGACCAAGGCTGCCATCTTCACCTCCAGCTGCTCCACCTGTTCGGCCAGCAGCTCGGATTCGGATTTCTCGGTGCGAAACGGATTGGCCATGGCATTCAAAAAGCTGCTGCCCTGGTTTTGCTCGATGGTGCACACCGCCTGCTTGGCCTCGTCATACAAGGCGTGCATGGTGTGGAACTCGGCCATGCGCTCGTTGAAACGCTCGTGCAGGATTTCCTTGAGCCGGGTTTCGGTCTGCAGATAGTCCTCGTAGCGCTGCTTGACCTCGGTGCTGCGTGCCTTGTGCTCGGCCCGGGTCAATGGCCCTTCCACGCGAAACAGGCCGGCAAACACCAAAAGCGCCGCCATGCCATACCACAGCAGCCAGTCCACCGGCAGCTGAAAACCGCCCCAGATCAGCAAGGCCGTGCCCACCAGGGCCAGTGTGTAGATCACCTGGCGCTCATAGCGCACGGCGCGCGGCAGCGGAATTGGCGCGAGCTTGATCACCGCATGCATGCGCAGCGGTTCCTGGGCTTGCGGCAGTTTCAGCTTGGCCACACGGTCCTTGGCTTCCTCGGGACGAAAAACAGGGGCGGCAGGGGCGGGTTGCGGCACTGCCACGGCGCTGCCAGACCAGGACTTCAAGCGGTCCTTGGCCAGTTGGAACAGAGCAGAAAACTTCACGGGGCCATCCCCAGCAGCAGGCAGATCATGACCCTCGAAGTCTACCAAGCAGACAAAAACCCCTGAAAACCATTAAACACGGCATGTAGCTTGACTTTACAGCTCCTAACTTTGAAGCACCTCTATGTCAAGCCCCTGATGCCGTACATAAGTCACAGCATATACAAGCCCCGCCGCGCTCACTTACGCTGGGCCTGTTCCCTTTCTTTGGGGCATGGTTTTTGCCTTGCACAGCACCTCTATGACCAGTCGCACCATCCACTTTCTGCGCAGAGGCCAAGCCACCGCTCTGCATGACATTCCGCCCGACCGCACACTGCTGGAAGTGCTGCGCGAAGACCTGCACTGCAGCGGCACCAAGGAAGGCTGCGGCGAGGGCGACTGCGGCGCCTGCACCGTGATGCTGGGCGAGCGCGTGGCAGAGCCCGGGCAGGCGCCCCAGCTGCGGCTGCGCGCCATCAACAGCTGCATACGTCTGGCCCACTCCGTGGATGGCCTGGCTGTGTGGACGGTGGAAGACCTGGCCCATGACCCCCATATCGCCCGGGCCGCTGGCCATCCACAGCACCCGGCGCAAGAGGCCATGGTGCAGTGCCACGGATCGCAATGCGGGTTTTGCACACCCGGTTTTGTGATGAGCCTCTTCGGCCTGTACGAGAACCACTGCCAACAGCGCCAGGGCCAGGCCCTTTCCCGCACCCAGGCACAGGAGGCACTGTCGGGCAATCTGTGCCGCTGCACCGGCTACCGCCCCATTCTGGATGCGGCCCAGCAGATGGACCAGCTGCCAGCCGCCACGCTGGACCGTGCCGCTATACTTCAAAAACTGGAGCAGCTTGCGCTCTTGCAGAGCCATTCTGCGATTGATTTCAATTACAAAGCCCCTACCGATCTGCAAGAGCTGCTACAGCTTCGCGCAGCCCACCCCCAGGCCCAATTGGTGGCTGGTTGCACCGATGTGGGCCTGTGGGTGACCAAGCAGCACCGCCG
The DNA here is from genome assembly GCA_031277855.1 of Acidovorax sp. GTDB lineage: Bacteria > Pseudomonadota > Gammaproteobacteria > Burkholderiales > Burkholderiaceae_C > Comamonas. The sequence goes on from JAITLO010000032.1 coordinate 277,955, forward strand.
TTTTGCCCAGGTGCTGGATGTGACCCGTGTGGCCCAGTTGCGCCGTATCGACACCCAAGGCGGTGCGCTGCATATCGGCGCGGCCGCCACGCTGAGCGATGCCTTTGCGGCGCTGGAGCGGCATTACCCCGAGCTGCACCGCTTTGCCGCCCGCTTTGCCGGCCTGCCGGTGCGCAACAGTGGCACGCTGGGCGGCAATGTGGCCAATGGCTCGCCCATTGGCGACGCCATGCCGCTGCTGATTGCGCTGAACGCCCAGGTGGTGCTGGCCAGCGTGCGCAGCGAACGCAGCCTGCCCCTGGAGAATCTCTACACCGGCTACCGCCAGAACGTGATGGCGGCGGACGAGCTGCTGGCGCGCATCAGCATGCCGCTGCATGCCACCCAGCCCACGGCCAGTGGAAAAGACTGGCAGCTGCTGCGCGCCTACAAGGTCAGCAAGCGCCAGGATGACGACATCTCCGCCGTCTGCCTGGTGGTCCGCGTGGCCGTGCAAAACGGCCTGGTGAGCGAGGCCGCCATAGGCGCCGGCGGCGTGGCGGCCACCCCGGTGCGCGCCACCCTGGCCGAAGACGCGCTGCGCGGCCAGCCCTGGAATGCAGCCACCGTGCAGGCCGCCGCTGCCGCACTGCAGGCCCAGTTCAAGCCCATCTCCGATATGCGCGCCAGCGGCGCCTACCGCCGCCAGCTGCTGGCCAGTTTGATGACACGCTTTTGGAACGAGAGCCAGGGCCAAGGCCACATCGCCACCACCCTGGAGCACATCACCCTGGAGATGCAGCCATGAACACCGTGCATGAAGCCGCTGTGACGGCCACCGCCCCGGCCATGGGCCAGTCTGCCTTCCATGAAAGCGCCATCGCCCAGGTGCAGGGAACGGCCCAGTATGTGGACGATATCCCCGAGGTGCGCGGCACGCTGTATGCCGCGCCCATTCTCAGCCGCGTAGCCCATGGCCAGCTGCATGGCGTGGATGCGGGCAAGGCCCTGACCCAACCCGGCGTGCGCGGCGTGGTGCTGGCCGCCGACATTCCCGGCGACCCGATCCTGGCCGCCTTCGGCCATGACGAGCCCATTTTTGCCCTGGGCAGCGTGCAGCATGTGGGCCAGGTCATAGGCCTGGTGGTGGCCGACAGCGTGATGGGCGCCCGCCGCGCCGCACGCCTGGTGGAGGCAGACATCACGCCCCTGCCCGCCATCCTCGATGTGCACCAGGCCCACCAGGCACAGAGCTATGTGCAGCCCCCGGTGCATGTGCGCCGCGGTGATGCCGCCGCCGCCCTGGCCGCTGCGCCCCACCGCCTGCAGGGCAGCCTGGAAGTGGGCGGGCAGGAGCATTTCTATCTGGAAGGCCAGATTGCCTATGCCCTGCCCATGGAGCAGGAGCAGTGGTGGATTTACTCCAGCAGCCAGCACCCCGGCGAGGTGCAGCACTGGGTGGCCCACGCCCTGGGCATTGGCAACCACGCCGTCACCGTGGCCTGCCGGCGCATGGGCGGCGGCTTTGGCGGCAAAGAAACCCAATCCGGCCACCTGGCCGTGTGGGCCACACTGGCCGCGCGCAAATTCAATGCCCCGGTCAAACTGCGCCTGGACCGGGACGACGACTTCATGGTCACTGGCAAGCGCCACCCTTTCGCCTATGCCTGGGATGTGGGTTTTGACGCCACGGGCCGCATCACCGGTCTGCAATTGGAGATGCTGGCCAACTGCGGCTTCAGCGCCGATCTGTCCGGCCCCGTGGCCGACCGCGCCATTTTTCATGCGGACAACGCCTATTTCCTGTCCGACGTGGCCATCAGCTCCTACCGCTGCAAGCTCCACACCCAAAGCCACACCGCGTTTCGCGGCTTTGGCGGGCCGCAGGGCGTGATCGTCATCGAAACCATCATGGGCGACATCGCCCGCAGCCTGGGCCTGGACGCCCTGGCCGTGCGCCGGTGCAACTACTACGACGCAGACCCCGCCGCAGCCCGCGACATGACCCACTACCAGATGCGGGTGGAAGACAACATCCTGCTGCCCATCACGCAAAAACTGGAGCAGTCTGCGCGCTACCAGCAAAGGCTGGCGGCCATTTCCGCCTGGAATGCCGACAACCCTGTGATCCAGCGTGGCATCGCACTCACCCCGGTCAAGTTCGGTATCAGCTTCACGGCCACGCTGTTCAACCAGGCCGGCGCCCTGGTCCATGTCTATACCGATGGCACGGTGCAGGTCAACCATGGCGGCACCGAAATGGGCCAGGGCCTGCACACCAAGGTGGCGCAAATCGTGGCCGATGAACTGGGCGTGCCCCTGGCCCAGGTGAAGGTCACGGCCAGCGACACCAGCAAGGTGCCCAATGCCAGCGCCACCGCCGCCAGCAGCGGCACCGACCTCAACGGCCGCGCCGCCCAGTACGCCGCGCGCAGCGTGCGTGACAACCTGGCCGCCTTTGTGGGCGGGCTGGACCAGTGCGGGGCCGGCGCCGTCAGCTTTGCCGGCGGCCTGGTGCACAGCCCCAAGGGCCAGCGCGCTTTTGCCGATGTGGTGCAGGCAGCCTATGCCAACCGCATCCAGCTGTGGAGCGATGGTTTTTACCGCACGCCCAAGATCCACTACGACAAGACCACGCTCACCGGCCGGCCGTTTTACTACTTTGCCTACGGCGTGGCCTGCACCGAGGTGGCCATAGACACGCTCACCGGCGAATCCAAGGTGCTGGCCATTGACGTGCTGTATGACGCAGGCCGCAGCATCAACCCCGCCATCGACATAGGCCAGGTGGAAGGCGGCTTTATCCAGGGCATGGGCTGGCTGACCACGGAAGAGCTGGTGTGGAACGACCAAGGCCTGCTGACCACCCACGCCCCCAGCACCTACAAGATTCCGGCCACCGGCGATGTGCCGGAGCACTTCAAGGTGGCTCTCTACGAAGAGCCCAACCGCGAAGACAACGTAGGCGGCAGCAAGGCCGTGGGCGAGCCGCCCTTCATGCTGGCCGTCAGCGTCTACGAAGCCCTGCGCCATGCCATCGGCAGCCACCGCGCCAAACAGGGCAATGGCAACGCGCCGGTGCGGCTGCAGGCCCCGGCCACGGCCGAGCATGTGCTGCAGGCCTTGCAGACGCCGGAGATACAGGCATAGCTGTTTGGTATTGCTTCTTTCTCAGGCGCAATCACTGCGAACGCGGTTCCGCCTCCACCCTGGCTTGCACCGCCCTGCCCTGGCCCTGGCGTTTGGCCTCGCGGCAGGCGGTCTCTGCCAGGTGCAGCAATGCGGGAGCACTGGCACCCGCAGCCTCGGCCCATAGCCAGCCCACACTCAGGCTCAGCGCATAGCATTGGGCTCCCACGCGCGGCGTCCAGGCCTGGACCACCTCGCACAGCCGCCAGGCCAGAGACTGCACGCTGCCCTCTGCCTGGGGCTGGCGCAGGCACAGCACAAAGGCGTCGCCCTCCATGCGGGCCGCCATGCCCTCCTGCCCCCGCTCCCGGTTCAGCAGCCAGGCCACCTGGCGCAGCACCTCATCCCCGGCCGCATGGCCTGCCGTGGCATTGAAGGCCGAGAAATAGTCCACATTCACCCACAGCAGCCCCATATGCCATGGCGTCGTCGCAGCGGCGCACCAGGTCTGCAGCTGCAGCTCCAGGGTCTGGCGATTGGCCAGGCCGGTCAGCGCGTCATAGGCCTGCTGCCAGCCGGTCTGGCTGCGGGCCTGCTGCAGCGGCTGGGCATCTTCCAGCAACCACAGCGAGCCCAGCTCGGGCGGCTGCAACACCATGGCTTGCACCTGCAGCGCCACGCTGCGCCCTCCCGGCTGTTGCCAGACCAGTTCGCGGCGAAACTGGCCAAAACCCATCAGGCTTTCCATGCCCTGCACGGCCCAGTTTCTGGCCCTGTCTTGCCCCTGCAGCACCTGCTCCAGCGTCATTCCCACCATCAACCCCGGCTCACAGCCCAGCAACCAGCCCGCACGGCGTGTGGCATGCAGCAGTGCGTTGTCACGCGCCCAGATCGCCCCCATGGGCAGGGCATCCAGCATTTGCACCATCGCAGACTCCTGGGCCTGCAGCGTGGGAGAGCGTCCATGCGGGGGAGGCGCTTCCAGCATGGGCCAGGGCAGCGGCGCCGACTCGGCTGCAGAGGAGCCTGCACTGGCCTTGCCCGGCGCAGGCAGAGCAGGCCACAGCCCTTGGGCCTGCAAACGCGACAGCCTGCGCCGCATGCCCTCCATGCCGCCCAACAAGGCCAGAGCCACCGTCACGGCCAGGGCGATCAAGCCCAGCCACTGCCAGGGCGCAAGGCGCTGCATGCCCCGCAATGGTGCAGACACATCGCGTACGGCCACCACCTGCCAGCGTGGCAGGGGCAGGCCGACGCGGGTCAGCAGCAGCGTGCCCCACAGCTGGGTGTCGGCATTGGAAGTGGTGGTGGACGATAGGCTGTCCCAGGCACTGCCATGGCTGCGCAGCACCTGGGGCACACTGCCCAGCGACTGCGGGTCGCGGGCTTGCGAATGGGCCAGCAAACGGCCTTCGGCATCCAGCAGCATGAACTGCTGGCCCTGCACCTCCGGCGTATCGTCTCCCTCGGCCTGTTGCGGCAACAGGCTTTGCTGGGGAATACCCACCAACCCGGCCAACGCACCGCGCACCGTGCCATCGGCCTGGCGCAGCGGCACCGTCAACAGCAAGCCCAGCAAATGGTCTTCACCTTGCTGTTGCTGGGCCACCCTGGGTTTGCCATCGCTCAGAGTACGACGCAGCGCATCGCGCAATGCGCTGCTGTCTGCCAAGATGGCCCCCGACTGGGCATAGGTCACCAGGCTGCCATCGCGCCCAGCCATGACCAGGGTGTCGAAAATGCCGCTGTAGCCGGCCTCTTCACGCAGCAGCAATCCCAGCACATAAGGACTGTCGAGCATGCTGGAATGCACGCCTTGCCCCATGGACTGCAGCATGCGCTGGTAGGTTTCGATGCGAATGTCCAGCGAGCGCGCCACAAAGTGGGCCGCCATTTCCTGCTGGCGCTCCTCGTCTCTCAGGGTCTCCACGTCGGAAACATAGGCCAGCCCGGTCAGGCACAACATACAGCTCAGGACCAGGGCTGCCGCAAAGCGCAGCGCAGAGCCCGGCCACCCGGCGTGCTGGCGTGGCTGCGTCCACGAGCGCAGGAAAAATCTGCGTCGCACGCGGTGGGAGGATGCAGTGGATTCCGACATGGGCCAGGGTATGCAAACGAACACCCACTATAGAAAAACCCCGCTCGCACTTCTGCAGGACGAACCCTGTGAGGTGCCCCGGTTTTTCCCTAGGTCTGCAAGGCTGTGCAGCACCACCCAACACCACCCCAGCGCCAGACTACAAAAATGTAATCAAGAGGTCATCCGACAGAAAGTGACGGCTTCTTAGGCTTGCACCCAGTGTCGTCAAGGCGAACCACGCCCAGATCTGGTGCGGTTTGTCGACGTGTTTCATGGGCCCTGACTAAGAAAGTTCTTTTATGCCTCGTCGATCACCGTTTCTGTTGCCCTCTCCGGGTTTGAGCCGCCGGCGCTTTGTGCAAGGCTTGGCAGCGGGAGGCGTGCTGACGGGCCTGTCCACCCCCGCCTTGATGGCCATGACCCAGGATGCCAAGACCCGCCATGGCGCAGCGCCGGTGCTGCGCGGCAATGCCTTTGACCTGGTGATTGCCGAGTCGCCGGTGAACTTCACCGGCAAGCCGGGTATGGCCACCACCATCAATGGCTCCCTGCCCGCCCCCACCTTGCGCTGGCGCGAGGGCGAGACCGTCACCATTCGGGTGCACAACCGGCTGCGGGAAGCCACCTCCATCCACTGGCACGGCATCATCCTGCCCTACCAAATGGATGGCGTCCCGGGGATCAGCTTTGCCGGCATTCCACCGGGCGAGACCTTTACCTACCGCTTCAAGGTCCAGCAAAGCGGCTCCTACTGGTACCACTCGCATTCGGGCATGCAGGAGCTGACCGGCATGTATGGCGCCATCATCATCGACCCCGCTGGGCCCGAGACCATCCAGGCCGATCGCGACCATGTGCTGGTCTTCTCCGACTGGACCGATGAAGACCCTATGCGGGTGTTCACCAAGCTCAAGTCCCAGGGCGATTACTACAACTACAACCAGCCTACGGTTTTCGACTTCTTCCGCGATGCGGCCCAGGACGGCTTTGGCGCCGCATTCGACAAGCGCAAGATGTGGAACGAGATGCGCATGAGCCCGACCGACCTGGCCGATCTCTCGTCCCAGACCCTGACCTATCTGGCCAATGGCGTGACCCCGGCGGGCAACTGGACGGCGCTGTTTCGCCCCGGCGAACGCGTGCGGTTGCGCATGGTCAACGGCGCAGGCAACAGCTTTTACGATGTGCGCATTCCCGGCCTGAAGATGCAGGTCGTGCATGTGGATGGAGTGGATGTGGAACCGGTCACCGTGGATGAGTTCCGCTTTGGACCGGGCGAGACCATTGACGTGCTGGTCCAGCCCAGTGACGAGGCCTACACCATCTTCGCCCAGGCCATGGACCGCACCGGCTATGCACGCGCCACCCTGGCCGTGCGCGAAGGCCTGCAGGCGCCAGTACCCGCGCTGGACCCCGCGCAATGGCTGGCCATGACCGACATGATGGGTGCCATGGACCATGGCGCACAGCCAGCAGCAGGCCATGGCGCGATGACAGGCATGACCCATGGCGCCATGCCCGGCATGGACCACAGTGCGATGGCGGGCATGGATTGCAAGCCCATGATGGGCATGAACCACGGCGCCATGGCTGGAATGCAGCATGGTGCGGGCGCCATGAACCACAGCCAGCATGCAGCGTCGGCCAGCGGGCTGGCCGTTCCGTCCACGACGGCACGCCACGCGCGCACGGAATACGGGCCCAGCACAGACATGCGGGTGGACATGGCCCGCACCAACCTGGATGACCCCGGAATCGGCCTGCGCAACAACGGGCGGCGGGTGCTGACGCTGGCGGATTTGCACACCCCGTCTGGCCCCATGGATGCACGTGGCCCTGGCCGCGAGGTGGAGCTGCACCTCACGGGGAATATGGAACGCTACAGCTGGTCGCTGGACGGCCTGGAATTCGGCAAGTCCTCTCCCGTGCACTTTCGCCACAACGAGCGCCTGCGCGTCATCTTGCACAACGACACCATGATGACCCACCCCATGCATTTGCACGGCATGTGGAGCGAGCTGGAAAGCCCTGACGGCAAGTTTCTGGCACGCCGCCACACCCTGCCCGTGCAGCCTGCACAACGCATCAGCTTTTTGGTCACGGCCGACGCGCTGGGCCGCTGGGCCTGGCACTGCCACCTGATGTTCCATATGGATGCAGGCATGTTCCGCGAAGTCGTTGTGTCTTGAGCCCGCGAAGAAAAAGGAAATCCCATGTTGACCACAAGACATACACCTGCCCTGGCCCTGCTCACCGCCTTGCTGACCAGCACGGCGGTACAGGCCCAAATCCACCACCACCATGGTGCCCATCAGGCAGCTGCCAGCGCGCCAGCAACGACAACGGGGACTGCCACGGCTGCGCCCGATGCAGACCCCCATGCCGGCCATGGCAGCCCGCAGGCCGGTGCGGTGAGCGCTTCCGCTCCCGCTCCAGCGCCGACGCCAGCGCCTGCGGCCGCCATGGACCATGGACAGATGCAGATGCAGATGCAGGGCGGATCCGCACCTGCAGATGCCCGCGATCCCCACGCCTATTCCAACGGTCTGAAACTGGGCCAGGGCGATTACGCCGTGCCAGGTGTTCCGCGGCTGGCACTGGCCGATGAGCACCGCTTTGCTTCGCTGCGTGGAGAGAGCCTGGAACGCGGCTTTGCCCGCAAGGGGGATGACAGCACCAGCTACTCCCTGCAGGGCTGGTATGGCACGACCTATGACCGCCTGGTGGTCAAGGCCGAAGGCAGCTGGGCCCAAAGCAAGCTGCAAGAGTCCCGCACGGAGCTGCTCTGGGGCCATGCTCTGGATGCCTATTGGGACACCCAGCTGGGTGTGCGCATGGACACGGGCGAAGGCCCCAACCGGCAATGGCTGGCCTTCGGTGTGCAGGGCCTGGCGCCCTACTGGTTTGAGCTTGACGCCACAGCCTATCTGGGCAGCGGTGGCCGCACCGCATTGCGCCTGGAAGCCAGCTATGAGCTGCTGCTCACCCAGCGGCTGATTCTGGAGCCCAAGGTGGAGCTGCACTTCTATGGCAAGGACGACCCCGTCCGCCATATGGGCAGCGGCCTGGCAGAAGGCTCGGCCGGTCTGCGCCTGCGCTATGAATTCAGCCGCCAGTTTGCGCCCTACATCGGCATTGAACGGGCGGGCAGCTTTGGCAAAACAGCCGACTATGTGCGCGCAGGCGGCGGGCAGGCCCGGCAGACACGCGCCGTAGCGGGCCTGCGTTTCTGGTTCTAAAGATTTTGCCCACCATGGTTTGGCTGGTGGCTGCGTGAGCAGCCACCGCTTTTCTGCTTCGCATTTTTCTGCCTTGTGCCTTTCTTCCTCCCCACACCAAGGAGTCCCTATGCCCACCCCACGTTTTGCAGCCCGGCTGACCATTGTCTCGGCCAGCATGTTTTTTGCAGCCGCCGCTTTGGCACACCCCGAGCTGCTGTCCTCCTCGCCCCAGCACCAATCGCAAGCCCCGGCACCGGCCGCCATCACGCTGAAGTTTTCCGAAACCCTGACACCGCAGTTCTCCTCCGCCAACCTGGTCATGACCGGCATGCCGGGAATGCCGGGCCACGGCGAGATGAAGGTCGGCGCCAGCGTCAGCGGCGCCAGCGATGGCAAAACCCTGGTGATCACGCCTGCGGCCCGCTTGATGCCCGGCAGCTACCGCGTGGACTGGCGTGCCGTGTCGGCAGACACCCATCCGATCACGGGCAAGATCAGCTTCCAGGTGCAATAAACCCATGGCAGACGATGGGCTGAATATTGCGCTGCGCTTTGGGCTGTATGTCTGCCTGGCAAGCGCCTTTGGCGTGGCGCTTTTTGGGGCCTACGCCCTGCGCGGGCAGGAGCAGGCATCGCTGATTGCCCGGCGCTTGCGGGTGTTCATTGGCGGTGCCACGCTGGGGGGCATCACATTGTCGATCGCCAGCCTGGCCGTGCTGGCCAAGACCATGTCAGGCACACCCAGCTATGGCGATCTGTCTGTCCATGTCTTTGAAATGCTGCTGACGGGCACCCATGTGGGCATGGCCTGGAGTGTCCGCATCCTCGCGCTGGGCGCTGGCTTGCTGCTGCTTGCTCTGCCCTTGCGGCCACAGCGCTGCTTTCAGGCACTCGCGGCGGCCTGTGGGCTGGCACTGGCAACACTGGCCTGGGTGGGCCACGGCGCCATGGATACAGGGCTGCGGGGCGCTTTGCACCTGGGTGCAGACATTGCCCACCTGTGGGCGGCAGGCGCCTGGATGGGGGCTTTGTGCGCCTTCGTGATGCTGGCATCCTTACCCCCCAATCGGCTCCCGGATTCGCTGCAGCTGCTCAGCCGCACCTCCCACGGCTTTGCCCAATGGGGCAGCGGGATCGTGGCCACGCTGACAATGACCGGCGCCATCAACTATCTTCTGATTGTGGGCAGCGACCTGGGGCCCCTGAGCAGCACAGGCTATGGTCAGCTGTTGCTGGTGAAGCTGGCCTTGTTCATGGCCATGCTGGCCCTGGCAGCAGCCAACCGCTACCGGCTGAGCCCACAGCTCAAACAGTCGCTATCCACAGGCCGCAGCGACCATGCCAGCCGCTTGCTGCGCAACAGCCTGTGGACGGAAACCGTGCTGGCCCTGCTGGTGCTGTGGAGCGTGGCATGGCTGGGCGTACTCTCTCCCCAATAGCCTTGGCCGCAAGTGCAGCCCTTGCGGCCGCAGCACTACCGCCACCAGGATTTAGCATCGCAGGCATTGAAGGAGTTGCGTCTTGAAAATACTGATTGTGGAAGATGAAGCCAAGACGGGCGAGTATTTGCGCCAAGGGCTGAGCGAGGCCGGCTATAGCAGTGATTGGGTGCAGCATGGTGCAGATGGCCTGCACATGCTGCTGCACGGCCAGTACGACCTGGCGATTCTGGATGTCATGCTGCCGGGGCTCAATGGCTGGCAAATATTGCAGGCACTGAAGAGCCGGGGCATGCAGGTTCCGGTGCTCTTTCTCACCGCCCGCGACCAGGTGGAAGACCGCGTCAAAGGGCTGGAGCTGGGCGCCGATGACTATCTGGTCAAGCCTTTTTCCTTTGCGGAGCTGCTGGCCAGGGTGCGCATCATCCTGCGGCGGGGTCAGGTGGCGAGCGAGGTCACTGCCTTGCGCGTGGCCGATCTGGAGCTGGACCTGCTGCGCCGCCGTGTCTCCCGCCAAGGCCGGCGCATCGATTTGACCGTCAAGGAGTTTGGCCTGCTGGAGCTGTTGATGCGGCGCCAGGGCGAGGTGCTGCCGCGCTCGCTGATCGCCTCCCAGGTATGGGACATGAATTTCGACAGCGACACCAATGTCATCGAGGTGGCCATGCGCCGCTTGCGGGTCAAGGTGGATGAAGGCTACCCGGTCAAGCTCATACAGACGGTGCGCGGCATGGGCTATGTGCTGGAAGTCCCCGAGGAGGCATCGCAGTGAGAGGGCTGCCACGCCAGGTCAGGCTGTCCCTGACCCAACGCCTGACGCTTTTCTTCACCACCGTGGCGGCGGTGATGGTGCTGGCCCTGGGTTATTTGTTCCTGCTGGAGGCGCAGCGGCATTTTGTGGGGCTGGACAAGACCACGCTGCAAGAGAAACGCCATCTGATTGAAAACATTCTGCGCAATGCCGCTTCGGAAGATGGGGCGCTGCGGCGTTTGAGCGAATCGCTGAATTTTCACGATGACCTGCGGGTCGTCATCCGGAATCCGCAGGGGCAGATCGTTTTCCAGTCCACGGTTGCCCAGGGCCACAGCCCGTCATACGGTGGCAGCGCGCCAGATGAAAGCCATGGCTTTCATGTGCTGAGCTTTGCAGCCGTCCCCGGCTATGCCGACACCGCCTTGCAGGTCATGGTTGCGGCAGACACCCAGCCCCATATGCTGTTTCTGGCAAAAATCCGTACCAGCCTCATCGCCTATGCTGCGGCGGCCATCGTGGTCTGCGCCCTGCTTTCTTGGCTGGCCGCCCGCCAGGGATTGGCCCCTTTGCGGGAGATGAAGTCGCGCGCGGCCGTGGTCACCGGGCAAAAACTGACCGAGCGCATGCCGATGCACGCTGTGCCCGTGGAAATGGCCGACCTGGCCCAGGAGCTCAACCACATGCTGGATCGGCTGCAGCAAGACTTTCAGCGCTTGACCGATTTTGCCGCCGACCTGGCCCATGAGCTGCGCACCCCCATCAGCAATTTGCTGACCCAGACCCAGGTGACGCTGGCCACCAAACGCGATGCGGCCACGTACCGGGACATTCTGGCTTCCAACGCGGAAGAGCTGCAGCGCCTGGGCCGCATGGTGTCGGACATGCTCTTTCTGGCCAAAACGGAACGCGGGGTGGACCTGCCCCACAAAGAGCTTTTCTCTGCACGACAGGAAGCCCAGGCCCTGCTCGACTTCTATGAAGCCGTGGCAGAAGAAAAGCACATCCAGATTGCGCTGGAGGGCGATGGCCATATCGACGGCGACCGCTTGATGTTCCGCCGCGCCGTGAGCAATTTGCTCTCCAATGCCCTGCGCTACGCTCCCGAGGCGGGTGCTGTTGTAGTGCGTATCCACAGTGGCCCGCCTGCCACCAGGGTGGCCGTAGAAAACACCGGGCCCGATATCGATGCCCAGATTCTGCCCAGGTTGTTTGACCGGTTTTACCGCGCAGATCCTGCCAGAGCCCACCCAGGCTCCGACGGCAGCGGACTGGGCCTGGCCATCACCCGGGCCATTGCCCAGGCCCATGGTGGCAGCATCACGGCAACGTCCTCCCAGGGGCAGACCTGTTTTGCGCTCAGCTTTCCCTGCAAGAAAAGCTAGCCGCCCCGCGCCGGCCTCAACTCCCTGCCACCACCTGCAATGCCGAGGGGTGGGGCAGGTTCAGCACATTGCCGGTGCCGGCAATCAGGCCGTGTTCGCGCAGATGGCGCAGCACGCGCGAGAAGGTTTCGGGGGCGATGCCGAGCTGGGCCGCAATCAATCGCTTGCGCTGGTGCAGCGTGACCTGCATGGACCCGTTGGAGTCATGCTGGGCATGGCGCAGCAGCCACTGGGCGCAGCGCGCTTCCGCATCCTGGGCCAGGCGGCTGACGGCGGTTTCTGTCTGCTGGCAATAGCCCTGGGCCATATCGCGCACCAAGGCCTGCACCGTGGCCGGCAGCGCCTCAACGCCTTGGCGGAACTCTTGCAGCGACACCCGACGCAGGCGCACGCGGGAGTCGGCCACCATGTCCACGCAACTGGGGCGCTCGGTCAGCACAAAGGCTGCATCCAGCCAGGCAGGCCCTTCCACCAGACCCAGTTGGTGGCGCATCTGTCCTTCGTCGCGCACCCCCAGCAGCACGCGGCCGCTGTCGATGTACAGGACTTCGCTCGGGTGCTCATGCCGCTGGCGCAGCAACTGGCCACTGGCCACCACTTCGGCGTGGGCGAACGGGTCGAAAGACGGAATGTGGAACATGGCGCAGACTGTGCCCGCGCGCGCCCGGAACGGCTTTGAGGGAAATCAAATATCGTGCGCAACCAGTGCTGTCTTGGCGAAACAGGTTGGCAAACCCTTACATGCAAGTGGCCCACAGCCCTGAATAGGCTGCGGCAGCCACTCACTGCACCGCAGCGCCGCTTTCAAACCACTGCTTGAAGCTGTTGCGCTCCGCATCGCTCAGGGCCCCTGGATTGCCAAATGGCATTTTGCGCAGCTGCACCACCTGGGTGTAGATCTGCTGGGCATGGCTTTTGACCTCGTCGGACGTGTCGAACTTGACGTTCTTTTGCGCAATGGTGGCACTGCTGTGGCAGACCACACAGTGCTGCTGCATGATGGCGCGCACATTTTCATAGCTGCCAGCGCTGGCTGTAGCTGGGCCAGAGGCCTGTTCAGCACCTGATACCGCTGCCGGGGCAGCAGGCTGCTCGCCCTGCAGCACGGCCTGCCCCACGGGCGCAATGCTGGCAACAGGTGCCGCAGGCTGGGGCGCAGGCTTGAGCCAGATGGCCGTGGCAATCAGCACCAGCACGCCCACGGCGGCGTATTTCCAGGGGTGGGGGTTGCGGCCCAGCTTGTAGCCATGGCGCATGACGAAGAACTGGCGGATGGCGGCGCCGGCAAACATCATCAGAATCAGCACCAACCAGTTTTGCGGATGGCTGTTGAGCCAGCCGTAATGGGTGGACAACATGGCAAACAGCACCGGCAGCGTGAAATAGGTGTTGTGCACGCTGCGCTGCTTGCCGCGCTTGCCGTGGATGGGGTCCACGGGGCGGCCGGCCTTGAGGTCAGCCACCACGGTGCGCTGACCGGGAATGATCCAGAAGAACACATTCGCGCTCATGGACGTGGCCAGCATGGCCCCCACCAGCAAAAAGGCGGCCTGGCCGGGAAAGAGGTGGCAGGCCAGAACAGCCGCCACACACACCAACACCAGCACCAGGGCACCGACGATGGCATCGCCTTTTTCACGCTGGCCAAAGACGCGGCAAATACCGTCATACAGCAGCCAGAACACCACCAGAAACGCCAATGCTGCCGCAATCGCCATAGGGGACGACATCAGCGGGTTGGCCGGGTTCACCAGGTAGACATTGGCATTCCACAGATAGGACACCGTCAGCAGCGCAAAGCCCGAGAGCCAGGTGGTGTAGCTTTCCCAAAAAAACCAGTGCAGGTGATCGGGCAGCTTGGGCGGTGAGACGTTGAACTTGACCGGGTGGTAGAAACCGCCGCCGTGCACGGCCCAGAGCTCGCCGCTGACGCCTTGCTTTTTCAAGTCCTCATCCACCGGTGGCGTGAGGCTGCTGTCCAGGAAGACAAAGTAAAACGAGGAACCGACCCAGGCAATGGCGGTGATGACATGCAGCCACCGCAGCAGCAGATTGGCCCAGTCGAGAAGATAGCTATCCATAGTGCTCCACTCTGGCGGCGTGGGGGCCACCTGGTGTGATCCAACTGCCCACCACTGCGGAGGCTCTGGGCAGAGAAAGGGGTCGCGCACCTGGGCTGGAGCGCCTGAGCACCGCTGCGACCTGTTTTTGTAAACACAAAGTGTATGCAAATCCAATACCACAGCAGTCAAAAAACCGATGGATATCCCCCCGGGCATACCCTGATTCACATCCCCCGCGTCTGCATCAGCTGGGCAGCAACGGCCACGGCAATCACCTCGGGCTCCTTGCCCTGCACGCCGGGCACGCCCATGGGGCAATGCACGGCATCCACTGCCTCTGCCGCAAAGCCCCGCTCCAGCAGCCGGCGCCGAAAGCTGGCCCATTTGCTGGCACTGCCTATCAGGCCCAGAAAAGGCAGGTCGGCCGCCGCACGCTGGCGCGCCAGGCAGGCGAGCAGAATCTCCCAGTCCTCTGCATGGCTGTGGGTGAGTATCAGCACCCGGCTGCCAGCGGGCAGATCGGTCACGGCGTCCTGAACCGGGTCGGCCTGCAACTGCAAGGCCTGGGGTGCCCAAGAGGCCATGGGGGTGGGCTCGGTCTCGGCCCAAATCCCAGGGCGGCTGTCCACCCAGGTCGTCTGGCAGGGCAGGCCTTGCAGCAAGCTCACCAGAGCCTGGCCCACGTGGCCGGCACCAAACACGGCCACCGGCATGCGCGGGCGCTGCAAATGCTGCCAGCGCGGCAAATCCTGGGCCTGTATAGCGACATAGCCCAGATACACCACACCGCCGCAGCACTGCCCCAGGCTAGGGCCCAGTGCATAACGCTGCACTCCGGCTGGGGCCCGGCCCTGGAGCACGGCCTGGGCATGGGCCAGGGCCTGGTATTCCAGATGGCCTCCGCCAATGCTGCCCACCAGGGCCTGCATGCACCCTGGCGCCAGTCCGGCCGGCACCGCCATCCAGGCTCCCTGCTCGCGCGGTGCAGAGCCCTGTACCCGCTCTACCCACACCAAGCAGGCCGGCCCCTGGCTCAGGCTGGCTTGGAGTTGCTGCCATGCATTCACTACGGTCATACCTTGCTGCGCCCTTGACTGAACACCTTGCTCCATGAGGCCATCGACAGACGTTAGGATGGGGGTCTGTCTCCTGCTGCTGGCAAGCAAGCCGCTTGCCAGTTGGCGCTCTCACTCAGGATACCTTTACGCCATGGCTGAACCTACGTCCTCCACCCCCTCGTCTTCCCCAGGCCCGCAGCGTTCGGGCCGCTCCTGGCTCTGGCGCAGTCTGGCCGCCGGGGTCACCGTGCTGCTGGCCGCCTGCGGCTCCGTGCCCCATTTCGGCAGCAAGCCTGGCGCTTCCGGCCCAGCAGCGGGCACGGCCGCCACGCGCGAATACCGCCAGGACGCTGCCCGCCATATCTACGCCCGCAACCAGCAACGCATCTACAAGGGCCAGTTGCCTCCCATGCTGTATGCCGTGGGTGTGCTGGAGGTTGAAGTGGACCGCAGCGGCAATGTGCGCCGCCTGCGCTGGTTGCGTGCGCCCAGCCATGCACCCGAAGTGGTGGCCGAGATCGAGCGCACCGTGCGCGCGGCCTCGCCCTTTCCAGCCCCCAGCCATCTGAGTGGAAAGATGACCTATACCGACACCTGGCTGTGGGACCAATCCGGGCGCTTTCAGCTCGATACCCTTACCGAGGGGCAACGCGGGGAGTAAAGCGACACCCCCCTGAGGCGCTACGCGCCTTCCCCCCGCTCTTCACGAGCTGCGCTCGCGGGCAGGGGGTCGACAGCGGAGCGTAAGGGGCGGCCCTTGCTCGCTGTCCCTGGCGAAAGAGGCCCAAGCATGCTTCTGAGTAGAGTCAAAACTCCAGCGGTTCAGGCTGGCCGGAGTGGGCCTGAGCAGCGCAGTGGGCGCTCAAGCACAGTCACAACGGCCAGACAGCGCTTGAGGCGCGGCGCGCGCCCGCAGACAGTACTTGCGTACGGCCAGGGCGCGCAACAAAGCATCAAGCGCTGTGTGGCCGCATCAGCACGGGCCACCCACGCAAAAACTAAGAACCTCGGTACGTCGAATAGCTCCAGGGGCTGACCAGCAGGGGCACGTGATAGTGCTGATCGGCATGGGCCACACCAAAGTCCAGGCTCACCTGGTTGAGAAAATTGGGCTCGGGCAGTTGCACACCCTTGGCCTTGAAATAGGCGGCCACATTGAAGCTCAGGCGGTAGGTGCCGGGTTTCAGGCTGGCGTTGTCAAACAGCGGCGCGTCGGTGCGGCCGTCGTGGTTCAGCGTCAAGGTCTGCAGCAGCGTGGCATTGTCACCCTGGGTGGCAAACAGCTTGACTTGCATGCCAGCGGCAGGACAGCCGTGCATGGTGTCCAGAACATGTGTACTCAGGCCCATAAAGTCTCCATTGGTTATGGCACAGGCCGCAGGAGAGAGGCCTGTTTTTTCAATTGAGTGTATACAAAAATTGCACACTCATCAGCCATAACACCCCGTCTCTTTTTTATTCGCTACGGAGAAAAGCAAAGTCACGCCCCGGTGCGGCCGCCAGCAGGCTGCGCGTATACGCATGCTGTGGCGCGGAAAACACCTGCTCCACCGCACCGCTTTCCACCACCTCCCCCTGGTGCATGACCAGCACATGGTCGCAGATCTGGCTGGCGACACGCAAGTCGTGCGTGATGAAGACCATGCCCAGATCCAGTTGCTGCTGCACCTGGTTCAGCAGCTGCAGGATTTGCGCCTGCACCGACACGTCCAGCGCTGAAACCGCCTCATCGGCAATCAGCACCTTGGGCTGGCAAGCCAGGGCCCGGGCAATCGAGATACGCTGACGCTGCCCTCCCGAGAACTCATGCGGATAGCGGTGCAGCGCGGCCGGAGACAGCTGCACCAGCTCCATCAAGGCCTCGGCGTGGGCCCATGCCTGGGCCTGAGACACACCGAAGTTGCAAGGCCCCTCAATAATGGATGCGCCCACGGTCCGGCGTGGATTGAGCGAGCGATAAGGGTCCTGAAAAATGACTTGCACCATGCGGCGAAACGGCGACAGTGCACGCCCCTGATGCTGCACCACAGAGCGACCTTGTGCCAGAACATCGCCATGGCTGGGGTCGATCAGCCTGGCCATGCAGCGCGCCAAGGTGGACTTGCCGGAGCCGGACTCGCCCACAATGCCCACGGTTTCGCCCGGCCGCACCTGCAGCGAGACATTGCGCACCGCATGCACCACACGCCTGTGGCGCGGCAAGAAGCCCGAGGCGTAAATCTTGCCCATGTTCTGCGCCTCCAGCAAAGGATGGGGGACCGCAGAGCGGGCTGTGACAGGGGGGCGCTTGCCGCCGCCCAGCACGGGCACGGCATTCAGCAACATGCGCGTATAGGGCCTGGCCGGCACGGTCAGCACCTGCTGCTTGCTGCCCAGCTCCACCATGTGGCCCTGGCGCACCACCACCACCTCGTCGGCGATTTCGGCCACCACACCAAAGTCGTGGGTGATGAACAGCACCGCCGTGTGGTGCTCCGTCTGCAACTCTTGAATGAGTTTGAGGATTTCGGCCTGGGTGGTCACATCCACGGCCGTGGTCGGCTCATCGCAGATCAGCAGCGCAGGCTTGAGTATGAGGGCCATGGCAACGCCTATGCGCTGGCGTTGGCCGCCCGAAAGCTGGTGGGGATAGGCCGCATAGATGCGTTCGGGATCGGGCAGCCGCACCCTGGCCATGATGTCCAGAATCATCTGGCGCCGCTGTGCCCGGGCCATGTCCAGGTGCTGTGCCAGCATTTCATCGATTTGCGCACCACAGCGCATCACGGGGTTCAGCGCCGTCATAGGTTCCTGAAACACCATGGACATCACCGGGCCGCGCAAGGCGCGCAGCCGCAGGGCCGAGGCATGCAACAGGTCTTGCCCCTGCAGCACGATCTGCCCTTCTGCGGCTTTCATGCCTGCCGGCAGCAGGCCCATGATGGCATTCGCAATGATGGACTTTCCCGAGCCCGATTCGCCCAGCAGGCACACGGTCTGCCCGCGCTCGATATCGAAAGAGATATGGCTGACGGCAAACTCGCGCTCGCCGCCCTGGGGCAGGGCAATGCTGAGGTTCTGAACAGAGAGAATGGGCAGCACGGACACTCACCTTTGGCGTTGGTTGAACTTGGGGTCCAGCGTGTCACGCAGGCCATCTCCGAGCATGTTCACGGCCAGCACGGTCAGTCCCAGAAAAATGCCGGGCAGCAGCACGTTGTGCGGGTATTGGTTGAATTGCGCACGCCCCTCGGACATGAGGTTGCCCCAGGTGGCCATGTCTGCCGGCAGCCCCAGCCCGAGAAAGGACAGAATGGCCTCCACCAAGATGGCCGAGGCACAGACATAGGTGGCCTGAATGATCAATGGCGCAGCCGCATTGGGCAAAATGTGGTGCAGCAGCATCTTCCATGTGGGCGTATCCAGCGCTATGGCCGCTTCCACATAAGGCTCTTCGCGCAGGCTCAACACCACCGAGCGCACCAGGCGCGCCGTGCGCGGGATTTCCGGTACGGCAATGGCCACCACCACGGTGGGCAGGCTGCCGCCAAACAAGGCCACCAGGCTGATGGCAAACATCATGCTGGGAACGGCCATGACACCATCCATCAAACGCATCAACACATTGCCGAAACGGCGGAAATACCCGCCCACCAGGCCGAACGCCATGCCCGCCCACATGGCCAGACAGGTGCTTGCCAAACCCACCAGCAGCGAAACACGTGCCCCATACAGCACGCGACTCCAGATATCGCGCCCCAGGCTGTCACTCCCCATCCAGAACCAATGTGCAAACACCTCGCCCGACAGCGCGTGAAACTCCCCCCGGGAGCCGGGCAGTAGATTGGCGCTGCTGGGATCCATGGCCGTGGGGTCTATGGTGTCCAGCCACGGTGCCATGATCGCCATCAGCACCAAGACCAGCAGCACACCGCCCCCTAGACGAACCGCGCTGTTGGCCCACATGCGCAACCACAAGGAGCTGCGCCGCAAAGGAGGATCTTTGTCATCCCATGGATAGCTGGACTGCGTGAAAGACATAAACACCTCAGTACCGGATGCGCGGATCGAAGAGCAAATAGCTCAGGTCAATCAGCAAATTGATGCAGACATAGGTCACCGCAAAAAACAGCGTGACACCCTGAATCAATGGGAAATCACGCGAGAGCACGGCATCCACCGTCAGCTGTCCCAGGCCGGGAATGGCAAAAACGGTCTCCGTCACCACCACGCCCCCCATCAGCAAGGCCATGCCAATGCCAATCACGGTGACTATGGGTATGGCGGCATTCGCCAGCGCGTGGCGCAGCAGCAGCCGCAACTCCGAAATGCCTTTGGCACGTGCCGTGCGGATGTAGTCCTCGGTCAGTGCTTCGGCCACGGCCGCACGGGTGACGCGGGCAATCAAGGCCATGTAAATCAGGGACAAGGTGGCAGCCGGCAGCAGCAAGTGACACAGCCATGGCCACAGACCTTCACTCAGCCTTGCATAGCCTTGCACCGGCAGCCATTGCAGTTGCAGGCCAAACAGCCAGATGAGCACATAGGCAATCACAAAAGAGGGAACCGAGAAGCCCAGTGTCGAGATACACATCAGGATGCGGTCCACCCAACCACCGCTGCGCCAGGCAGCAACCGTTCCCAAAGGAACGGCCACACCCACGGTCAGCAGCAGCGTGATGGCGGTCAAGGACAGGCTGGCCTGCATGCGCAGGGCAATCAGCTCGGCCACTGGGCGCTTGATGAAATACGACTCCCCCAAATCGCCATGCAGCAACTTGCCCCCCCAGTGCACAAACTGCACCGGCAAGGATTGGTTAAGCCCAAGCCTGTCACGCACCTTGTCTATGTGCTCGCCACTGCCCGAGTCACCCACAATGGCGGCCACCGGATCGCCCGGCGCCAGCCGCAGCATGGCAAACACAAGAACAGCCACCACCAGCAGCACAGGCACCGTAGCCAGAACACGACGAATCAGAAAAGCCAGCATTGCTCTCGCCTTTCGCCAACAGAGATGAAAAGCCCGTCTCGCGAACCCAACGTCCCTCAGTGATTCACAACATGACGCCCCCCCAAAAAAACCAGGACACCTCCCTCAAAACTGGCGCGCTGCACGCCAGGGCACCGCTGCAGGGCCTACGCCGGCCGCGCCGCCCTGCAGCGGCTCAAGGGGGGGTCATTGTTTTTTGATGTTCCAAAACACATTCACCGGCGCATGCAACACGCCGCTGATGTTTTTGCGGTAGGCACTCAAGACGGTGTATTCGCCTATGGGCGCATAAATTCCGGTATCCAATACCTGCTGCTGGATGGCCGCAGCCAGCGACTTGCGCGCTGCTTCGTCACGGGCTGCCAGAAACTCTGACTTCAGCGATTCCAGCTTGGTGTCGGTGGTCCAACCAAACCAGCCCCGCTCACCATTGCCCGTCATGGGGGCAAAAAACAGCGGATTCATGCTGTCTGCCATGCCCCAGCTGGTGATGAACATATTCCAGCCACCTTTTTCCACCGGATCTTTCTTGGCTCTGCGCATGACCAGGGTGGGCCAATCCATGGTCTGCATATCCACATTGAAGCCGGCCTGCTTGAGCAGTTGCGCCATCACCGGTGCCAGCTTGTTGAGCATGGTGAAGTCGGCCGGATGCATCAGCACCACGGGCTTGCCGTCATAACCGGCCTCCTGGAGCAAGGCCTTGGCCTTGGCCAGCATCGGGGCTCCGGTGAAGTAGGCGTTTTGGGTGGTGGCGTACTGCGAGCCGCAGGGGTAGATGGACAGGCAGCCGCTGTAAAGCGCCTTGTGCACCTGCTGGGCCCGCATCAATGCCTCCTGGTGGATGGTCATGATGGCAGCCTGGGCAATCTTGGGATTGCTAAAGGGCGGCAGCCAGTGGTTCAAATGCAAGGTGTAGGAGGCTCTGGGCAAGGTGGCGTCCAGCACCACCTGGGCATTGGCTTTCAGCGCGGTGTACTGCTCGGCAGGCACCCACTCGATCATGTCGATCTCGCCATTGAGCAGCGCATTGGCCTGGGTCTGGGCATCCTTGAGAATGACCCATTCCATGCGGTCCACATACACCTGCTTGCCACCCGCCGTGCCCGAGGGCGGCTCCGGGCGCGGGATGTATTTGGTGTTTTTGACGTACACCACTTTCTCACCGGGACGGTACTCATCTTGCTTGAAGATGTAAGGGCCCGAGCCGGTGGCGTCATCAATCTGCTGGTCCGCAGACGTGGCCGCTACACGCGCCGGCATGATGAAGGCGGGGCTGGAGGACGGCTTGCCCAGCGCCTCCCTCACCATGCCGAAAGACTGTTTGAACACCAGGCGAAAGCTGCGCTCACTCAAGGCGTCCATGCGGTCGAGTGCCGCCATCATTTTCTGACCCAGGGAGTCGCGCTGGCCCCAGCGCTGCAGCGAGGCGATCACATCGGCAGAGGTCACCGGCTTGCCATCATGGAAGGCCAGGCCTTTGCGCAAACTAAAGCTCCAAATCAAGCCATCTGCGCTGACCTCATACTGGTCCACCATCTGGGGCTGTACCTTGCCTTGCGCATCCACGCCAAACAAGGTGTCGTAGACGTTGTAGCCGTGGTTGCGTGACACCTGTGCAGTGGTCCAGATGGGGTCCAGGATCTTCAAGTCCGCCTGTGGTACCACCCGCAGCACCTTGGCCCCATCCTGGGCAATGACTGTGCTTCCCCACGCCACAACCACCCCAGCCACAAGCTGCGAGAGCTTTAGGTTTGTTCGCATTGCCATGCCTTTCATGAAAGACAAAACAGATGGATGCCTGGCAGGCCTGCGCTCGCGCATCCCGGCCGAAGCACTGCAATCTGCCCGCACATTGCTTACCTGCTTTTTGCCACCCAGACAGAAACGGTGGGCGTGCACTTTTTTATTTTTCTATCTCAGAGAGCCACCGAGAGATTGCGTCCATATTCTCTTCGCAACAAAACGACGCAAGCACTTACCCTCACAAAAAACATGGCATACCAAAGACGATGGCTCGCCACTCCAACGATCTCAGCTTGCATGCCTAGCGCCAACAACCGGCTTGCGATCTGGAGGCGCCCGCTGTAGAGGCCTCGCGCCCCTCTTGCGCTTTGCAACATTCTGATGTCCGGGCTTTCCCGCAGCCTGGGCCCTTCCCATGCTTGCACCATTTCGGGGCCGTCTACACTGGCCCGGCACTTGCTCGCCTGCAACGCCATGACGGTGCAGGTCCGCAGCCTGAAGGGTGTGCAGCACCGTCTGCCCCCATTATCTTTTTGCGAGAAGGAGACCGCATGTCTATGCCTACCCCCTGGATAGCCAGCAGCATGGCCCTGGCCATTGCCACCCTGGCCGCCTGCAGCAGCCCCCAGTCCTCAGCCCCTGCAGCCACCACCGCCACGCCTGCCGCAACCGTCACGGCGCCCGCGCAAACCGCAGCCGCACAGGCCGCCGCTGCGGCCTATGACTTTGACATGGATGTCTTCCACCCTGTGCAGGCACGCCAGGGCATGGTGGCCAGCGAGCAGGAGCTGGCTTCGCAAATCGGGCTGCAGATTCTCCAATCCGGCGGCAACGCCGTGGACGCCGCCGTGGCCATGGGCTTTGCCCTGGCCGTGGCCCTGCCCAATGCCGGCAACATCGGCGGCGGCGGCTTCATGATGCTGCATGACGCCAAGAGCGGCAAAGACGTGGCACTGGACTTCCGCGAGGTCGCCCCCGCCCGCGCCACCCGCGATATGTACCTGGACGCCAAGGGCAATGTCATCGACGGCAAATCGCTCTACACCCACTACGCCGTCGGCGTGCCCGGCACCGTGGCCGGCATGGAGCATGCACTGAAGAAATGGGGTTCCATGCCGTTGGCCCGCGTGATGGCACCGGCCATTGCCCTGGCCGAAAAAGGCTATCCCGTCAGCGTGACCCTGGCCAAGACACTGGAGCAGGAGAAAAAGAACATGGGCAAATGGCCTGCCACCCAGGCCGTGTTCTGGAAAAACGGAGCCCCGCTGAAAACCGGCGAGCTGCTGGTGCAAAAAGACCTGGCCCAGTCCATGCGGCTGATCAGCCAGCAAGGCGCCAAGGCTTTCTATGAAGGCGCCATCGCCCAAAAGATTGCCGCCGAAATGCAGCCCTATGCCGGCGCCCTCACGCTGCAGGATTTGCGCGACTACAAGGTGGTGGAGCGCGAGCCCGTGCGCGGCAGCTACCGTGGCTACCAGATCGTGACCATGCCGCCGCCCTCCTCCGGCGGCGCCCACCTGGTGCAGATTCTGAACATGCTGGAGCGCTGGCCGCTGAACCAATGGGGTGCCAACAGCGCGCAAAGCATTCACTACATGGCCGAGGCCTCCAAGCTGGCTTACGCCGACCGCTCCGAGTACCTGGGTGACCCCGGTTTTGTGAAGGTGCCGCTGGCCGGCCTGACCTCCAAGTCCTACGCCAACGCGCTGGCGGCCAGCATACAACCCGGCAAGGCCCGTCCTTCCAAGGACATCAAGCCCGGCAAGCCCCAGCCCTATGAAAGCAACCAGACCACGCACTACTCCGTGGTGGACAAGGCTGGCAATGCCGTGGCCGTGACCTATACACTGAACACCAACTTCGGCACCGGCATCGTGGCCAAGGACACGGGCATTTTGCTGAACAACGAAATGGACGACTTCGCCGCCAAGGCCGGCGTGGCCAATGCCTACGGCCTGGTGGGGGGTGATGCCAACTCCGTGGCCCCAGGCAAACGTCCGCTGTCGTCCATGACGCCCACCATGGTGCTGCAAAACGGCAAGCCCGTTCTGGTCACCGGCAGCCCCGGTGGCGCTCGCATCATCACCACCGTGCTGCAAACCGTGGTCAACACCATCGACTACCAGATGAACCCAGCCGAAGCTGCGGCCGCGCCCCGCATCCACCACCAATGGCTGCCGGATGAGCTGCGCATTGAAAAAACGCTGAGCCCCGACACCGTGAACCTGCTCAAGCAGTGGGGCCACAATGTGGCCGTGAAGCCCTCCATGGGCCGCACGCAAACCATTCAGCTGCGTGACGGCGTGCTCTACGGCGCCTCCGACCCCCGCAACCCCGACGGCCAGACGCTGGGCTATTGAACACGCTGTAGCGCGCTACTCTCGTCACCATGCCGCGCCCTGAGCGCGGCTTTTTTGTCTCCGCTGCAAGCGGTTTCCCCCTTGGATTTCCCCTATTATTTCTGCGCCATTGTTTGCAGAAATTGTATACAAAACAAAAAACAAGTCGCTATGATGACTCCCATGGAAAACTCAACCACCAGCACCATCGCCGAGACGCTGACCCGCGCCATCGTCGAACACAAGCTGCTGCCAGGCACCAAGCTGGCCGAGCAAAAGCTGGCCGATCACTTTGGCGTCTCGCGCACCCTGGTGCGGCAGGCGCTGTTCACCCTGTCGCAAAATCGCCTGGTCACGCTGGAGCCCGCACGCGGCGCCTTTGTCAGCACGCCCTCGGTGGAAGAGGCCAAACAGGTCTTTGCCGTGCGCACCATGCTGGAAAGCGAGATGACCCGCGCCTTTGTGCGCCAGGTCACGCCCGCACAGATCAAAAGCCTCAAGACCCATATCGCCGCCGAGAAAAAAGCCATGGCCGGCAACGATGTCGGCCAGCGCACCGAGCTGCTGGGCGACTTTCACGTGGTGATGGCGGAGTTGATGGGCAACCAGGTGCTGGCCATGTTGCTGGGTGATCTGATCTCGCGCTGCGCCCTGATCACCTTGATGTACCAAAGCACCAGCGCCGCCGAACATTCGCACGAAGAGCACGAGGCCATCGTCCAGGCCCTGGCCCGCAAGGACGAAGACCTGGCCGTGCGCCTGATGCAAGAGCATCTTTTGCATGTGGAACAAGGTCTGACCTTTGACCGCGACCTGCCCAGCAGCGACCTGTCCATGGCCTTGTCCGGCATCACCTCCTGAATCTTTGCAGCACCATGACTTACGACGCCACCGCTCCCTATCCCCGTGATCTTGTTGGCTATGGCCGCCAGCAGCCCCATGCGCAATGGCCGGGCCAGGCCCGCGTGGCCGTGCAGTTTGTGCTGAACTACGAGGAAGGTGGCGAAAACCATGTGCTGCACGGCGATGCGGGCAGCGAGCAGTTTCTGTCCGAGCTGTTCAACCCCGCGGCCTACCCGGCCCGCCACATGAGCATGGATGGCATTTATGAATACGGCTCCCGCGCCGGCGTGTGGCGCATATTGCGCGAGTTTGAAAAACGCGGCCTGCCGCTGACCGTGTTCGGCGTGGCCACGGCCTTGCAAAAACACCGCGAGCTGGCCCAGGCCTTTGACCAGCTGGGCCACGAGGTGGCCTGCCACGGTCTGAAATGGATCCACTACCAGAACGTGCCCGAAGAAATCGAGCGTGCGCACATGGCACAGTGCATGGAGATTTTTGAAGACATTTACGGCCATGGGGGCGACCACGGCCTGGGCTGGTACACCGGCCGCGACAGCCCCAACAGCCACCGCCTGGTGGCCGATGACGGCCGCTTTGTCTACGACAGCGACTACTACGGCGACGACCTGCCCTTCTGGATGAAGCAGGAAAAAACCGATGGCAGCCTGCACCACCAGCTCATCGTGCCCTATACGCTGGACGTGAACGATATGCGCTTTGCCCTGCCCCAGGGCTACTCGCATGCCGACCCGTTCTTCCAGTACATGAAGGACACCTTCGACACCCTGTATGCCGAGGGTGACCCCAGCGGTGACAACGCCCCCAAGATGATGAGCATAGGCATGCACTGCCGCCTGCTGGGCCGGCCCGGCCGCATCACCGCGCTGCAGCGCTTTCTGGACCATATCCAAAGCCACAGCCATGTCTGGGTGTGCCGCCGCATCGACCTGGCCCGCCACTGGGCCCTGCGTTTCCCCGTTCCAGCGATTTGAATAAAAAAAGCCTCCAGCGCTTGGTACACAAGCGCTGGAGGCTCATATTTTGATAGGAGACACCATGGCTTTGACCCTGGAACAACTGAACGCTGCGCCCGCAGAACAAGCCGTGGCCCTGCTCGATGGCCTGTACGAACACTCCCCCTGGATTGCCGCCGCCGCGCTGGCCCAGCGCCCCTTCCAATCGCTGGCCCATCTCAAACACGCCATGGTGCAGGTGCTGGCCCAGGCCTCGGCACAGTCGCAGCTGGAGCTGATCCGCGCCCACCCGGAGCTGGCAGGCAAGGCCATGGTGGCCCAGGCGCTCACGGCCGAATCCACCAACGAACAGAACAAGGCCGGGCTGACGGCCTGCACGCCCGAGGAGTTCGCCCGCATCCAGCAGCTCAACGCAGACTACAACGCCCGCTTTGGCTTCCCCTTCATCCTGGCCGTGCGCGGCCCGCGTGGCACCGGCCTGGCCAAGCAGGAGATCATCGATACCTTCGCACGCCGCCTGGCCAACCACCCCGACTTTGAACGCGCCGAGGCGCTGCGCAACATCCACCGCATTGCCGAAATCCGCCTGAACGACAAGTTCGGCTACGAGCCCGTGCTGGGCCATGACGTGTGGGACTGGCAGGAAAAACTCAGCGCCCACACCGACCCCGGCTATGCCGAGCTGGGCCAGCTCACTGTCACCTACCTCACCGACGCCCACCGTGCCTGCGCCCAGCGCATCAGCCACTGGATGCGCGACTGCGGCTTTGACGAGGTCGAGATCGACGCCGTGGGCAATGTGGTGGGCCGCTACCACCCCGCACCACCCAACGGTAATGGCGCAGCGCAGGGCCGCCCCAAGCAAGCCGCGGCCCCCTCGGGGGGCAGCGCAGCACACGAAGTGGCAAGCGTGGGGGCGCGTTACCTTTTAACAGGTAGCCACTACGACACCGTGCGCAATGGCGGTAAATACGACGGTCGCCTGGGCATCTTTGTGCCCATGGCCTGCGTGCGCGAGCTGCACCGCGCCGGCAAGCGCCTGCCTTTTGGCATTGAAGTCGTGGGCTTTGCCGAGGAGGAAGGCCAGCGCTACAAGGCCACCTTCCTGGGCTCGGGCGCGCTGATTGGCGACTTCAAGCCCGAATGGCTGGACCAGCAGGATGCCGACGGCATCACCATGCGCGAAGCCATGCAACACGCTGGCCTGTGCATAGACGACATCCCCAAGCTGCAGCGCGATCCGGCCCGCTACCTGGGCTTTATCGAGGTGCATATCGAACAAGGCCCGGTGCTCAACGAGCTGGACATCCCCCTGGGCGTGGTCACCTCCATCAATGGCGGTGTGCGCTACAGCTGCACCATGCTGGGCACGGCCAGCCACGCCGGCACCACCCCCATGAACCGCCGCCGCGACGCGGCCCTGGGCGTGGCCGAGCTGGGCCTGTACATGGAGCAGCGCGCTGCGCAAGACGAAGGCAGCGTGGCCACCATAGGCATGCTGCAAGTGCCCAATGGTTCCATCAATGTGGTGCCGGGCCGCTGCCTGTTCAGCATGGACATGCGCGCGCCCACCAATGCCCAACGCGATGCCCTGGTCCAGGACGTGCTGGCCAAGCTGGAAGAAATCGCCCAGCGCCGCGGCCTGCAATACCAGACCGAGCTGGCCATGCAAGCCGCCGCCGCCCCCAGCGCTCCGGCCTGGCAGGCCCGCTGGGAAAAAGCCGTGAGCGCCCTGGGCGTGCCACTGCACCGTATGCCCAGCGGCGCCGGCCACGACGCCATGAAGCTGCATGAAATCATGCCCCAGGCCATGTTGTTCACCCGCGGGCTGAACAGCGGCATCAGCCACAACCCGCTGGAATCCACCACCAGCGACGATATGCAGCTGGCCGTTGACGCCTTCAGCCATGTGCTGGAGCAGCTGGCTTCCGAATAAATACCGCAGACAAGAGACAAACACCATGACCCCCAACCGCCAAGCCACCTATGCCGCACTGGACGCCTGGATCGACCAGCATTTCGACGAGCAGGTGCAGTTTCTGCAGGCCCTGGTGCAAGTGCCCACCGATACGCCACCGGGCAACAACGCCCCCCATGCCGAGCGCACGGCCACACTCATCCAGGCCTTCGGCTTTGATGCCGAAAAGCATGTAGTGCCCGCGCAAGAGGTCAAGGACTACGGCATGGAGTCCATCACCAACCTCATCGTGCGCCGCCCCTACGGCCAGCCCGGCAGCGGCAAGACCATTGCCCTGAACGCCCACGGCGATGTGGTGCCCCCGGGTGAAGGCTGGAGCAAAGCCCCCTATGGCGCAGTGATTGAAGACGGCAAGATGTATGGTCGCGCCACGGCCGTGAGCAAGAGCGACTTTTCCACCTTCACCTTTGCCGTGCGTGCGCTGGAGGCCGTGGCCAAACCTGCCAAGGGCGCGGTGGAGCTGCACTTCACCTACGACGAGGAATTTGGCGGTGAACTGGGCCCGGGCTGGCTGCTGAAAAAAGGCCTGACCAAACCCGATTTGATGGTGGCCGCAGGCTTTAGCTACGAAGTGGTCACCGCCCACAACGGCTGCCTGCAGATGGAAGTCACCGTGCACGGCAAGATGGCCCATGCCGCCGTGCCCCACACCGGGGTCGATGCCCTGCAAGGCGCCGTGGCCGTCATGAACGCGCTGTATGCCGAGAACGCAAAGTACCAGCAAGTCACCTCCAAGGTGGCCGGCATCAAACACCCCTATCTGAACATCGGCCGCATCGAAGGCGGCACCAACACCAATGTCATCCCCGGCAAGGTGGTGCTGAAGCTGGACCGCCGCATGATCCCCGAGGAGAACCCCGCCGAGGTCGAAGCCAGCATCCGCGCCGTGATCGCCCAGGCCGTGGAAGGCTTCAACCAGCAGCGCAGCTACAGCGGTGAAGACGCGGTGCGCGTGGACATCAAGCGCCTGCTGCTGGCCAACGCCATGACGCCACTGCCCGGCAATGCCCCGCTGGTGGAGGCCATCCAGGCCCATGGCGAAGCCGTGTTTGGCGAGATCCCCCCCGCCGTGGGCACGCCGCTGTACACCGATGTGCGCCTGTATGTGGAGCGCGGCATTCCCGGCGTGATCTATGGCGCCGGCCCCCGCAGCGTGCTGGAGTCCCATGCCAAACGTGCCGACGAGCGCCTGGAGCTGGAAGACCTGCGCCGCGCCACCAAGGTGGTGGCGCGCTCGCTGGTGGACTGGCTGGAGTAATGGGAACACCCCCTGAGGCGCTGCGCGCCTTCACCCCTCTCTGGCGCTACGCGCCGGAGGGGGACGCTGCCAGCGCGGCGGGGCGGCCCTTGCGCGGCAGCCCTGACCTTGGGGCGCGCCAGTTTCAAGTGCTGCGCTCCTGACCTTGTCCTTTTTGCTTTCCACCCTCTCCCGCTTGCGGGAGAGGGTGGGGGTGAGGGCTGCGCCCCAAAGTCCTGCAAACGCTGAGCCTGTCTGCATGGCTAGCTCACATGGCAGGAGCGCCGCAACCCCTCCAGATCAGCCGGCCGCAGCCTGCTGCTGCAAGCGATAGGCTGCGGGTGTGCTGCCAAAAGTGCGCCGAAACAGGCTGATATAGCTGCTGACGCTGGCATAGCCCAGGTCCAGCGCAATGGCGGTGATGCTTTGGCCCTCGGCCAGCATTTCCAGCGAGCGCAGCAGGCGCACGCGCTGGCGCCAGGTACTGAAGTTAAAGCCGGTCTCGCTCACAAACCTGCGGCTGAGCGTGCGCGTGCTGAGCGCCCCCCAACTGGCCCAGGCCTCGATATCGCGTGCATCGGCCGGGTCGGCGATCAAGGCCTTGGCAATGCGCAGCAAGCGGGCATCACGCGGCAGGGGCAGGCCAAAGGCTTCTATGGGCAGATGGCGGATTTCATCCAGGATCACGGCGCAAATATGCTGGTGGGCAGCGCTGTGCGCCAATGCGGCGTCAGGCGTTGCGCTGGCCAGGCGCAGCACGGCTTCGCGCAGCAGGCCGGAGATGCGGATGGTGCAGGGCTGCTGGGGCAAGTCCGCGCAGGCGGGCTCGGCCACATAGGCGCTCCAGCCATGGTAGGGCCCATAGGAGCGGCCCGAGTGCACATGGTGGGGCGGCAGCCAGACCGCGTGAATGGCTGGCACCATCCAGACCGCATCCTCCACCTGCACGGAAATCAGGCCCTTGAGCGAGCCGAACAGCTGGCCACGTGCATGCTGGTGCGGCTCGGACGACAACTCCTTTTCCTGCCAGCGGGTGGCGGCGATCACGCTAGGGCCATCGGCCGACTCTATGTAATGCCGCAGTTGGAGGAAAAGATCAGACATGGCGGATTTTCGTTGTTTCTTGGCTTGAAAATTCTATAGCCGCCAAACCTTGGCGTCTTAAGCTGCAGACATCCCCCTCGCACAAGGTTTTCCCATGTCTTCAGCCCCCTCTTCTTCCCAGCATCTGCATCCCGACGACCCACGGGCCATTGACCTGGACAGTCTCTACCAACCGCCCACGGAACGCATCCAGCAAGGCGTGCTTGACCGGCTGTATGACTTTCACCGTACCTACCTGGCCCAAGCCCGGTTTTTCTGCCTGGCCACCGGCGATGGCTGCGGCCTGGACGCCTCTCCGCGCGGTGGCCCAGCGGGCTTTGTCCAGGTGCTGGATGCCCACACCCTGGCCTTTGCGGACTGGCCGGGCAACAACCGCATCGCATCGCTGCGCAATCTGCAAAGCGACAGCCGCCTGGCCATGCTGTTTCTGTTTCCCGGCCTGGACGTCTTTTTGCGCATCAACGGCCGAGGCCGCATCTCCACCGATAGCGAGTTGCTCGAGAGCTTGGGCGAAGCCGGCAAAACGCCCAAGGCTGCCACCGTGGTGCGCATCGATGAGGTGCTGTTTCACTGTGGCCGCGCCGTCAATCGGGCCCAGCTCTGGCAGGCCGATGCCCAGCTGGGCCGCAGCGACCTGCCCAGTGTGGGCCAGGTCATGGCGGCCATGGGCAAGCTGCGCGGCGAGGCCGAGCCCAGCAGCAGCGAGGTGACGCAGGCCGATGCCCACTACGCGCACGCCATGCGCCACGCGCTCTATTGAGCCCCAACCGGCACGCCTCTTGCTTGGGGAGACATGCCAGACAACACGGGAGGCTCGCCACCGCAGTCCGATGTGGGTGTGGATGCAGCGCCAATGCGCCCGTCCGCATTCCATGATGCAAAAAAGCCTTTTGCAGAACAAAACGAAAATCCGCGAAACACCAAGATTTGCCCCTCAATTGGGGGCAAACCCCTAGCAAATCATGGTCAAAACGCGGGTGAACCCGTGCGTTTTACGCTCATGTTTTGTATACACTTTTTGCATGGATTCCGGTCTACAACCGTGTCGCACCGGCATTCGACTCCGTCAATCAAGAAGGAAAAAGGCGTCCATGCAATCGTCCGTCCACCCCGTCGATGAGGTGCTCCCCGCAGGCAAACTCACAGCCCTCGGTCTGCAGCATGTGCTGGTGATGTATGCCGGTGCCGTGGCCGTGCCGCTGATCATTGGCCGCGCACTCAATCTGCCACCGGAGCAAGTGGCCCATCTGATCTCGGCCGACCTGTTTGTCTGCGGCCTGATCACCCTGGTGCAGGCCATGGGCAGCACACGCTGGTTTGGCATCAAGCTGCCGGTGATGATGGGCGTCACCTTTGCCGCCGTGGGCCCCATGATCGCCATGGCCCAAACCACCAGCGGCCCCGCCGGGGCGGGGCTGATCTTTGGCTCGGTGATTGGTGCGGGCGTGGTCTCCATCCTCATCGCGCCCGCCATCAGCCGCATGCTGCGCTTTTTCCCGCCCGTGGTCACCGGCACCATCATTGCGGTGATCGGCATCAGCCTGATGCGTGTGGGCATCAACTGGATTTTTGGCAACCCCGTGGGCCCCACCGCACCCAGCGTCCCCAACCCCGAGCATCTGAAGTGGCTGTCTGAAGCCCAGGCCATGGCTGGCGCCCCCGGCTCCCAGCTGGCCCCTGTGCCCAAGGGCTTTGCCGTGGTACCCAGCATTCCCAACCCCAAGTACGCCGACCTGACCGGCGTGGGTATTTCGGGCGCGGTGCTGTTGACCATCTTGCTGATTGCGCGCTTTGGCAAAGGCTTTTTGGCCAATGTCTCGGTGCTGGTCGGCATTGTGGTGGGCGGCATCATTACCGCGGCCATGGGGCTGATGGACTTCCACAAGGTGGGCGAGGCCAAGTGGTTCGAGCTGATCCTGCCCTTCGAGATTGCTGCCCCCATCTTCGACCCCTGGCTGATCCTCACCATGTCGCTGGTGATGGTGGTGGTGATGATCGAGTCCACCGGCATGTTCCTGGCCCTGGGCGATATGACGGACAAAAAGATCACCCAGGAAGACCTGACCCGCGGCCTGCGCACCGACGGCCTGGGCACCTTGGTGGGCGGTATCTTCAACACCTTTCCCTACACCAGCTTCTCGCAGAACGTGGGCCTGGTGGCCGTGACCGGGGTGAAGAGCCGCTGGGTCTGCGTGGCAGGGGGCGTGATTTTGCTCATCCTGGGCCTGCTGCCCAAGATGGCGGCGCTGGTGGAGTCCCTGCCCACCGTGGTCTTGGGCGGTGCCGGCCTGGTGATGTTCGGCATGGTGGCGGCCACCGGCATTCGCATCCTGTCGACCGTGGATTTCCAGACCAACCGCAACAACGCCATGATCGTGGCCGTGTCGATTGGTGTGGGCATGATCCCCCTGGTGGCCCCCAATTTCCGCCAGTGGATGCCCCACGCCATTCATCCACTGATCGAATCCGGTATTCTCTTGGCCTCGCTTTGCGCCGTGCTGCTGAATATGTTCTTCAACGGCTCGCGTGGCGATAACGAAGCTGCCATCCGTGCTGCACGCCAGGCCGACGCCCACTGAGGCGCAAGACCTGTCTGCAGCCCCCTGCCCGGCCACCGCCGGGCGTGCGCCCCCTGGACGACACCGCTTTCCAGGGGGTTTTGGCGTTTTAACCCCGTACAAATCAATATCTGCTGACTGATGAAACCGTACTTCGGACTGAGCCCTACGGCCATCAGGTAAGCTCCATGTCAGCTCCGAGTTTTTTCGTTGAGATTTCCGTATGACACAAAACCTGTCCGCCGCAGAACAAGCCTTGCGTGAAGCAGCACGCGAATACCACCGCAGCCCCAACAAGGGCAAGATTTCGGTAACGCCCACCAAGCCGCTGTCCAACCAACGCGATCTGTCGCTGGCCTACTCGCCCGGCGTGGCCTATCCCTGCCTGGACATCGAAGCCGATCCCAGCCAGGCCGCTGAATTCACCTCGCGCGGCAATCTGGTGGGTGTGATCACCAACGGCACGGCCGTGCTGGGCCTGGGCGATATCGGCCCGCTGGCCGCCAAGCCCGTGATGGAGGGCAAGGGCTGTCTGTTCAAGAAATTTGCCGGCGTGGATGTGTTCGACATCGAGCTGGACGCCCGCGACCCGGACAAGATCATCGAAATCGTGGCCGCGCTGGAGCCCACACTGGGCGGCATCAACCTGGAAGACATCAAGGCGCCCGAGTGCTTCTATATTGAGCAAGAACTCTCTAAGCGCATGAACATTCCGGTGTTCCACGACGACCAGCACGGCACGGCCATCATCTCGAGCAGCGCCCTGCTCAACGGTCTGGAGCTGGTGGGCAAGGACATTGGCGCAGTGAAGGTGGCCGTCTCCGGCGCCGGCGCGGCCGCCATTGCCTGCGTGAACGTGATGGTGGGCCTGGGCGTGAAGCGTGAGAACGTCTTCATGGTCGACTCCAAGGGCGTGATCTACGAAGGCCGCCCCGGTGGTCTGGATGCCTCCAAGGCCCAGTACGCCCAGAAGACCGAGGCCCGTACCCTGGCCGACGTGGTCAACGGCGCCGACGTGTTCCTGGGCTGCTCGGCCCCCGGCGTGCTGACGGCCGACATGGTCAAGACCATGGCCGACAAGCCCATCATCCTGGCCCTGGCCAACCCCGAGCCCGAAATCCGCCCCGAACTGGCCAAGGCCATTCGCCCGGACTGCATCATCGCCACCGGCCGCTCGGACTACCCCAACCAGGTCAACAACGTCCTGTGCTTCCCCTATATCTTCCGTGGCGCACTGGACTGCGGCGCCAGCAAGATCACCGAAGCCATGAAGCTGGCCTGCGTGCGCGAAATCGCCGCCCTGGCCAAGCAAGACGTCAGCGATGAAGTCGCTGCCGCCTACCAGGGCAAGGAGCTGAAGTTCGGCCCCGACTACCTGATCCCCACGCCCTTCGATACGCGTTTGATTCTGCGCATCGCCCCCGCCGTGGCCCAGGCCGCTGCCGAGTCCGGTGTGGCCACCCGCCCCATCGAAGACATCGCCGCCTACCGCGAAAGCCTGACCCGCTTCGTCTACCAGACCAGCATGTTCATGCGCCCGGTGTTTGCCGCTGCCAAGTCCGATGTGCAGCGCGTGGCCTATGCCGAAGGTGAAGACGAGCGCGTGCTGCGCGCCGTGCAGACCGTGCTGGACGAAGGCCTGGCCAAGCCGATTCTGATCGGCCGCCCCGCCGTGATCGAAGCCCGCATCGCCAAGGCCGGCCTGCGCATGCAGCCCGGCGTGGACGTGGAAATCTGCGACCCTGAAGACGATCCGCGCTTCCGCCAGTACTGGGAGGCCTACCACCAGCTGATGGGCCGCAACGGCATCACGGTTGAAGGCGCCAAGTCCACCGTGCGCCGCTCCAACACCGTCATCGCCGCGATGATGGTGCACCTGGGTGACGCCGACGCCATGCTCTGCGGCCTGGTCGGCCGTTTTGACAAGCACCTGGGCCATATCGAGGAAATCCTGGGCCACAAGTCCGGCGCCGACCGCATGGCCACCGTCAACGCCCTGATGCTGGACAACCGCACCCTGTTCATTGCGGACACCTACATCAACGAAGACCCGACGGCCGAAGAGCTGGCACAGATCGCCAAGATGGCGGCCGACGAAGTGGCCCGCTTCGGTCTGCCTCCCAAGGTGGCCTTCCTCTCGCACAGCAACTACGGCTCTTCCACCCGCAAGTCGGCACTGAAGATGCGCGCAGCCCGCAACCTGTTTGCCGCTGCCAACCCCGGCATCGAGTGCGACGGCGAAATGCACGGCGATGCAGCCCTGGACGAAAAAGTGCGCCAGCGCACCTTGCTGGACAGCAGCCTGCACGGTGAAGCCAATGTGCTGATCTGCCCCAATCTGGACGCTGCCAATATTCTGTTCAACGTGCTCAAGACCACGGCTGCCCATGGCACCACCATCGGCCCCATGCTGCTGGGCGGCGCGGCGGCGGCCCATGTGCTGACGCCCTCGTCCACCGTGCGCCGCGTGGTGAATATGACGGCTTTGGCTGCGGCCCAAGCGCAGAAAAAGTAAGCACCCCCTGAGACGCTTTGCGTCTTCCCCCTCTTTAGGCGCTGCGCGCCAGAGGGGGACGGCACCGGCGCGGCGGGGCGGCCCTTGCGCGGTGCCCCTGGTGTGTGTGGTGCCTGGTTGATGCGTTGCGCCCCTGGCTTGATTCCCTCGCCCCTTCGGGGAGAGGGCTAGGGTGAGGGGCTGCCCCCCGCACTGACTCACTCCCAAGCCCTTGGCCTGTGCCAAGGGCTTTTTTATATGGGCTCGCACATATTGTGCGGCCTGTCTGCTACATCCTCCAGACCTGGGGCCTACAGATGTATCAGTGCTCAAAAAATCCTCGGTGAAGCCATTGCCCCAACTATGATCCCCGCAAACATGGCTTGACTCCACTCCATGATTTCTGCCTTCCCTGCGATCAAACCTGCCCAGCCACTTTATTTGTAGGCCTGGAGGTAACTTGGTATGCCCACCAATCGCCGCACGGCGCTGACGCTTTTGTCCGGCACGGCTCTTGCACAAGCTCTACCCGGCATGACCGCCCCAGGAAAGCGCAAGCCCAACTTCATCATCATCCTCTGCGATGACCTAGGCTATGGCGATATACAGCCGACTGGCGGCCGCCTGATCCCCACACCTCAGCTCAACCGCATGGCACGTGAAGGCATGGTGCTGACCGACTACTACGCACCACAAAACCTTTGCACCCCTTCGCGGGCGGGACTATTAACAGGTCGCTACCCCATACGCAGTGGCCTGGCACGGGGCGTGATTCTGCAAAAAGACAACCGCATGCTCCCCCTGGACGAGCTGACCATTCCTGCAGCCTTGCGCCCTGCTGGCTATATCTCCGGACTGTTCGGGAAATGGCATCTGGGTCATCTGGGGCCTGACTGGCAACCGACCAAACACGGCTTCGACTATTTCTTCGGCATTCCCTATAGCCATAGCATGGAGCCTCTGTCCCTCTTCACTGACACGGGTCCCGATGCCCTTCCCACAGCAGAGGTACCGGTGATGAGCGAGCTACAGCAACGCTTTTACAGCGAGGCAGAGCAGTTCATAACGACGCACAAAGATCGTCCTTTTTTCCTGGAGCTGGCACTGAGCGCCCCTCACCTGGAGAATTACCCAAACGCCAAGTACCGTGACCCTAAGATGCAAAGCGCTTATGCAGAAGTTGTCGGAGAGGTCGATGCCATCGTCGGCCACCTGCTCGACAAGCTCCGCAGTCTAAGGTTGGAGCAAGACACGCTGGTGATCTTCACCTCGGACAATGGCCCCTGGTATGAAGGCTCGACTGGCGTGCTGCGCGACCGCAAGGGCGGTGCAGGCTACGACGGAGGCTATCGCGTACCATGCATTGCCTGGCGGCCTGGTACGGTCCCTGCAGACACACGCGGCAATGCCATCGCCATGGGCATCGATTTCTTATCCACCTTCTGCGCCATGGCAGGGCAATCGCTACCGGCAAGCACCTTGCTGGACGGCAAAGACATCAGCGCAGTGCTGACCCGTGCAGCCCCTACGCCCCATGAGGCCTTGCTGCTGTTTGACGATGAGGAGGTGGCGGCCATCCGCACCCAACGGTGGAAATATGTGGCGCACACCCATTTCCATGGCAAGCGTACCCGCCTCGATGCACGCTATCCTCAGCTCTATGATGTGGCTGCCGACCCAGGAGAGAGCTACAGCGTAGACCGCCGCTACCCTGAAGTCCTGGCGGTCATGCAACAGCGCTTGGCGCAAGCACGTAGCCTCTTCGCGCCCTTGAAGCGCGGTTACCTGGCGGGCGCTGAGCAGCGGCTCCAAGACTAGCGCCAGTCCCTGCCAAGCTTTTGTCCTCCATAAGCATGGACAGTCGATGAACAAGGGTTTTGGCGTCTGTTCCCATCTCGACGATCAAGCACTCCCTTTGTGATCGGGCATCCGGTCTGCATATCATCTCTTGTGGCCTGCGTTGGAGACGCATGACACAAGAAAATCGCCTGAAATCACAGTCAGGCAAGACGCCAACCGCCGTCTTTTCCGTAGCTATGACAGAGATCAGCAACCCCGCATCGCAACGATACTCGGGTGATTTTTTCAACGAACCGCTACTTCAGGGCACGACCCCCTGCGCTTTTTGATGACTGCCATGACTGCTTCCCCCCCCTCCTCCACCAAGCTGGTGCGCATAGACACCCAGGATTTGTCCCAGGCCCGTAGCGGCCAACCCAGCCGCCCGCTGCGGGGCCAGACCACGTACAAAACGCTGGAGGTGTTCAGCGGCAATGCGGGCAAGGCCAACGCCGGCGTGTGGGAGGCCACGGCCGGCGCGTTTCAGTCGAATATCCAGGGCTATATCGAGTTCTGCCACATCGTGGAGGGCAGCTGCCGGCTGCTGGACCCGGACGGCACAGTGCACCACTTCCGGGCAGGCGACAGCTTTGTGCTGCCCGATGGCTTCTGCGGCCACTGGGAAGTGGACGAGCGTGTGAAAAAAGTGTTCGTCACCACTGAGGTGGATACCGCACCGACAGAGGCAGCTAACGCGTGAAGTCAGGCAGGACGCGCACCGCCAAGGTACTGCCCAGCGCTGTTTTATGTGTCTGGCCGCGTACCTGGCATGCGACATGCAATACCTGATGGCATAAGCGCCTGCCCGACAGGTGCCATCTCTCGATTCCCCTTCAGGAGGCGTGCATGAGCATCACGGTCCAGGACCAGCGTTTTTTGGGCGGACAACCCCTGTCCGCCATCGACACCCAGCATCTGCGCCAGGCCTTTGTCTGGGCCCATGCTGCACGCACGCGCGGCAACCGTCCTTTTGGCACGGTGGTGGTGGCACAGGACGGGCGGATTCTGGCCGAGGCTTTCAGCAACTCCCGCGAAACCGGCGACTGCACCGGCCATGCCGAGATGAATGCCATCCGCCAGCTAGGCAAGCCGCCCGTGCCTGCGGAGGTATTGGCACAAGCCACGCTCTATGCCTCGGCCCAGCCTTGCGCCATGTGCGCCTGCGCCATCTGCCATGCGGGCATAGGCCGCGTCGTTTATGGGCTGGACGACGAGCGCCTGCTACAGCTGCACCCCCATCTGCGCGGCAGCACCCTGGACTGCCGCACCGTTTTTGACAGCGCCACCTATGCCGTGCGCTGCATTGGCCCCGCCCTGGTTGCCGAGGCCCTGGCGGTGTATGAGAACAGCTGGCTTCCGCCCCTGGCATAAAGAGACACACCTAGCTACCCGGCATGGGCCCAGGGGAAAAGCCGCGTTCTTGGGATCAGCGCATGCGGAACACTTCCAGCGTGCGGTGCAGCGCGCCGGCGTTGTGGCTCATATCGCTGGCCGAGTGGGCCGAGCCCTCGGACATGCTGGCGTTTTGCTGGGTCACCAGGTCCAGCTCGCCCAGGGCCTGGTCCACCTCGGCAATGCCGGCGGCCTGCTCGCGTGCGCTCAGCACCATGGCCTGTACCAGCTCGCTGACCTGGTCCACCGACTGCACGGCCTGGGCAATGGTGGCACTGGCTTGCTGCATGCGCTCTGCCCCCTGGTGGATGCGCTGGTTGGAGCCCGAGATCAAGACCTTGATCTCCTTGGCCGCCTCGGCCGAGCGCTGGGCCAGGGTGCGCACCTCGCCGGCCACCACGGCAAAACCACGGCCTTGCTCGCCGGCGCGGGCCGCCTCCACCGCCGCATTCAGCGCCAGGATATTGGTCTGAAATGCAATGCCTTCGATGGTGGTGATGATCTGCGCCATCTGCTGCGAGGAATCACGCAGGCCGCGCACCAGGTCTTCCACCTGCTGCATGGCCTGCCCGCCCTGCTGGGCCAGTTGGGCACTGGTGCCGCTTTGCTGCAGCACCTCTTCCGTGGTCTGCTGTGCCTGGGCCACGCTGCCTGCCAGCTCGGCCATGGCGGCTGCGGTTTGCTGCAGGCGGTCGGCCTGGGTTTCGGTGCGCTGCGACAGGCTGCGCGCACTGTGCGAGAGGTCGCTGGCCATATGGCTGAAGCCATCGATTTCATGGCGCGCATCCCCCACCACGGCGCGCAGGTTGTAGTGCACCTGCTGCAGCTGCTCCATCAGCAATGCCATGGGGTGGCGGCCAGGCATGTGCACCAGGGGCTGCTCCAGCTGGCAGCGGGCCAGCTGCTTGGCCAATTGGTAGTTGGCCGCAAAAGGCAATGTCACCGTGCGGTGCAGCCACACCATGCCCCCCACGGCCCACAGCAGCATGGCGGCACTCTGCACGGCCAGTTGCCAGGGCTGCGTCCAGCCCAGCACCACCGGCAGAGTGGCCATGGGCAGCAACGGCACCACCACAGCCCCCAGGCGCTGGGTCAGGCTGGCGCGCTGCAGCTTGCCCAATAGATTGCGCAGCCCGCTCTGGCGCACATGGCCGGCATGCAGCATCACCTGAGGCTCGGGCTTGCCGCGCTCTTGCACCAGTTGGGCATAGAGTTGCTCTGCGGCCTGTACCTGCTCCCTGCTGGGCTTGGCGCGCACCGACATATAGCCCACGGGCTTGCCGCCCTGCAAGATGGGGGTGACATGGGCATGCACCCAGTAAAAACCGCCATCCTTGCGCCGGTTCTTGATCACCCCTTTCCAGCTGCGGCCATGGCCTATGGTGGACCACATGTCCTTGAAGGCTTCGGAGGGCATATCGGGGTGACGCACCATGTTGTGGGGCTGGCCCATCAACTCTTCCATGGTGAAGCCGCTGACCCGCACAAAAGCGGCATTGCAATGGGTGATATGTCCTCTGCTGTCCGTGGTGGACATCAGCAGCTCATCGTCCTGCAACAAAAACTCTTGTTCGGAAAGGGAAAGATGGGAACGCATAACGGGACGGCACGGGCACAGCGCCCGGTGAAAATTGGTGGAGGGGGCAGCAACTGGCGGCATGTCGCGTGCGCGCATGTGCTTGCCGGGTGCAGGCAAGCGCCAGGCCACTCAATCGGCTGCGAAAGTCAGATCAACATGGGGTTATGGGCTATGCCCTGGCCGGCATTGCGACTGGCCCGAGCGCCATGCCCGGCTCTGCCCTTTGCCATACCGCGATCCTGGCGGTAGAAAAGACCTCTACCGTCCGTCGTAAAAACGTATCAACTTGTAAATTCTACAAAATCATTACCCATTCAGCCTTGATGCAGCACAAGACTTTTAGGGCCATTACCTGCCAGGCCCGTGCTGCAATGCAACAACTTGTTTCTATCTCTGGCCTGTGATTGAATGCGCACATTTTTTCAGCAACGCAAGAAAACATGATGACAAGGGGAGGATGGCTGCGCCTGGGCTGGGCACTGGTGAGCGCTGCACTGCTGCAAGGCTGTGCCAACACCACCCAAAGCGGTGCCATAGGCCTGCAGCGCAGCCAGCTGCTGCTGATTTCCAGCGAGGTGGTCAACAACCAGGCGGCCATAGGCTTTCAGCAGCTGACCAGCGATGCGCGCGCCCAAAAGCAGCTCAACACCGACCAGGCCCTGACCCAGCGGGTGCGCAGAATCGGCCAGGACCTGATTGCCCATGTCGCCGTGTTCCGCCCCGACGCCCAGGCTTGGGCCTGGGAAATCAATGTCTTTGACTCGGACGAGATCAATGCTTTTTGCGCGCCTGGCGGCAAGATCGGGGTCTACACCGGCATTGTGCGCAAGCTGCAGCTCAGCGACGACGAGCTGGCCGCCGTCATGGGCCATGAAATCGCCCACGCCCTGCGCGAGCATTCGCGCGAAAAGCTGTCCCAGCAGGCCTTGTCCAATGTGCTCACCGCCACCGTGTCTGCCGCCGCAGGCATAGACAGCAGCCTGCTGGATGCGGGCTCCAATCTGCTGGTGCACCTGCCCAATTCCCGCGCCATGGAGCTGGAGTCCGACGTCATGGGCCTGGAGCTCATGGCCCGCGCTGGCTACAACCCAGCGCAGGCATCCTTGATCTGGAAGAAGATGCAGCAGCTGAGCAAAGGCAAGCAAGGCGCCGGCTTTCTCAGCACCCACCCGGCCAATGACGACCGCATTGCCACGCTGGAAGCCTATGTGCCCACCGTGCTGCCGCTCTACGAGGAAGCGCTGGCTGCCAAGGCTGCAGCCCCTCACAGCGCGAACAAGGCCGCAGCCCGCACATCCACTCCTGTCCGCAAGCGCTGAAAGCGCTGAGCCGGGTCTGCGCAGCCATCTGCCTAGCAGACCCAGCGCAACCCCTGTACCAGGGGTGGGCCGCGCTGTCACCGGGGCCAGCCCCATAGTCCAGCAGCGCCAGGCCGCGCAGCATGTGTGCCATGCACCGCTTTCTCCCTCGCATCCTGGCCTTTGATATTTTTGGCACCGTGGTGGACTGGCACGGCAGCATCGTGCGGGAAATGCAGCGGCATTTCCCCAAAGTGCAGGCCGCCGACTTTGCCCGTGCCTGGCGGGCCGGCTACCAGCCGGCCATGGAGGAGGTGCGCAGCGGCGCCCAGAGCTGGGCCCGCCTGGACACACTGCACCGCCAGATTCTGGACCGCATACTGCCCCAGTTTGGTCTGGCCCATCTGGACGAGGACCAGCGCCAGCACCTCAACCGGATCTGGCACAGGCTTGCGCCCTGGGGCGATGCCGTGGCCGGCCTCACCGAGCTCAAGCAGCACTTCACCATCTGCACCCTGTCCAATGGCAACCTGGGTTTGCTGACGGCCATGGCCAAGCATGCCGGCCTGCCCTGGGACTGCATTCTGAGTGCCGAGGTCTTCAGGGCCTACAAGCCCAGTCCTACGGTGTACCTGGGCGTGGCCGACATTTTTGGTGTGGAGCCGGGCGAGGTGATGCTGGTGGCCGCCCACCACAACGACCTGGCCGCCGCCCGCGCATGCGGCCTGCAAACCGCCTATATCGAGCGCCCCCTGGAGTTTGGTGCCGACCAGCCCAAGAGCGTCGCCCCGCAGGCCGGCAATGACTGGCATGCCCGCAATCTGCTGGACCTGGCGCGGCAGCTGCAGTCGGCGGACGCCCCCGCCTGATCCGCTGGCCTCTGCGCCCTTCAGATCGCCACCAGCTTGCGTATGCCCCGGGCCTGCATCTCGCTGCCCGGCCCGCTGGCCACCACCTCGCCGCGCTCCATCACCAGGTAGCGGTCGGCCAGTTCCTCGGCAAAGTCGTAGTACTGCTCACACAGCAAAACCGCCATGCCGCGCTCCTTGGCCAGCATGCGGATCACGCGGCCTATGTCTTTGATGATGCTGGGCTGTATGCCCTCGGTGGGCTCGTCCAGAATCAGCAGTTGGGGCCCTGGCGCCAGCGCACGGGCAATGGCCAGTTGCTGCTGCTGGCCACCCGAGAGATCGCCGCCGCGCCGCTGCAGCATCTCTTGCAGCACAGGAAACAGCTGGAACAGGTCTTGGGGAATGGGCGTGCGCCCGCTGCGATAGGCCAGGCCCATGCGCAGATTGTCTTGCACCGTCAGCCGCCCGAAGATCTCCCGCCCCTGGGGCACATAGCCTATGCCAGAGCGCGTGCGCTCATAGGTGCTGCGCCCCTCCAGGGCCTGACCTTGCCAGCGGATAGAGCCGCTGCGCAGCGCCACCAGACCCATCAGGCTTTTGAGCAGCGTGGTCTTGCCCACGCCGTTGCGCCCCAGCAGTACGGTGACCTGGCCAACCTCGGCCCTCAGACTGACGTCGCGTAGTATGTGGGAGCCGCCGTAGTACTGCTGCAGATTGCAAACTTCAAGCATGTGGAACTGCCCATTTCTTTGGCTCAGGAGTGCTCCGAAAATTCATAGCATCTATCGCTTTCATCCAGCCGAACTCCCATGGTTTTCACCTTGATCCGCTGGCTACCATTGCGTTGACAGCTCACTTTTTTAGCGTCCAAGATAGACCTCGATCACACGCGCGTCGGCCTGCACCTGGGCCAGCGTGCCCTCGGCCAGCACGCGACCCTCGCACAGCACGGTGACCTTCTCGCTGATGGCTTCGATAAAGCCCATGTCGTGCTCCACCACCATCAGCGAATGCCGGCCCTTGAGCGAGAGCAAGAGCTCGGCCGTGCGCGCGGTTTCGGCATCGCTCATGCCGGCCACAGGTTCATCCAGCAGCAGCAGCTTGGGCTCTTGCACCAGCAGCATGCCAATCTCCAGCCACTGCTTTTGCCCGTGCGAGAGCTCGCCGGCCCGGCGCTGCAGGCTGCCTGCCAGGTGGATGGTGTGCAGCACCTCGGCCAGTCTGTCGCTGCCCGCGCTGTCCAGGCGAAAAAACAGGCTGGGCCACACCGCACGGTCCTGGCCTTTGTGCGTTTTCAGCGCCAGCTCCAGGTTTTCAAACACCGTCAGCTGCTCGAACACCGTGGGTTTCTGGAACTTGCGGCCAATGCCCAGCTGAGCAATTTCCGGCTCGTTGTGGCGCAGCAGGTCGATGGTGGAGCCGAAAAACACCGTGCCGCTGTCCGGGCGGGTCTTGCCGGTGATGATGTCCATCAGCGTGGTCTTGCCCGCGCCATTGGGGCCGATGATGCAGCGCAGCTCGCCCGGCGCAATGTCCAGGCTCAGGTCGTTAATGGCCTTGAAACCATCAAAGCTCTTTTGCACATCGTCCAGGTACAGGATGCGGCCATGCGTGGTGTCCACCTCACCCGGCGTGGCCAGGCGGCCGTAACCGGCCGAACGCCCACCCGACTCGGTCTGCAACGCGGCATGGCGCTGGGCATGCTCCAGCACGCGGCGTGCGCCCTCGTCCATCAAATCAGGCGTCATGCGGCGCCTCCTTCCTAGCGCACAGCCTGGCGTGCAAGCTGGCCTGCAACCTGGTGTGCAACTGGCGCACCAGGCCAGCCAGCCCCTGCGGCAGCCACAGCGTCACGGCCACAAACAGCGCGCCCAAAAAATACAGCCAGACCTCGGGCGCCACCACGGTGAGCCAGCTCTTGGCCCCATTCACCAACACCGCACCCGCCACCGGCCCCAACAAGGTGGCACGCCCGCCCACGGCTGTCCAGACCGCGATCTCGATGGAGTTGGCCGTGGACATCTCGCCCGGGTTGATGATGCCCACCTGGGGCACATACAAGGCCCCGGCCACACCACACATCATGGCGCTGATGACCCAGATGCTGAGCTTGTACGGCAGCGGCGCATAGCCAGAGAACATGAGCTTGGGCTCGGCATCGCGGATAGCCTGCAGCACGCGGCCGAATTTGCTGGCCACCAGCCAGCGCGCCAGCAGATAAAAGCCCAGCAGGCAGCAGCCCGTCAGCACAAACAGC
Organism: Acidovorax sp.; assembly: GCA_031277855.1. Classification (GTDB taxonomy): domain Bacteria; phylum Pseudomonadota; class Gammaproteobacteria; order Burkholderiales; family Burkholderiaceae_C; genus Comamonas. The sequence continues at coordinate 322,518 of JAITLO010000032.1, forward strand.
AGCATGCGCATCTGCGGCGTGGCCAGCGGATAGCCCAGGATGCGCTTGAAATCGGTAAAACCGTTGTTGCCGCCAAAGCCGGTTTCATTGCGGAAAAACAGCAGCATGGCGGCATAGGTCAGCGCCTGGGTGATGATGGAGAAATACACCCCCTGGATGCGCGAGCGAAAGGCAAACCAGCCAAACACAAAGGCCACCAGGCCCGGTACGGCCAGCACCAGCACCACCGTGGCGGCAAAGCTGTCCGACAGCTGCCAGAACCAGGGCAACACCTGCCAGTCCAGAAACACCATGAACTCCGGCAGCGCACTGCCGGTCTGGCGCATCAAATACATGCCCATGACATAGCCACCCAGCGCAAAAAACAGGCCGTGGCCCAGGCTGAGAATGCCGCTATAGCCCCAGATCAAATCCATGGCCAGGACGCAAATCGCATAGCACATGATCTTGCCCAGCAGGCCGACCATGTAGTCGGACAGATGCAGCGCACTGCCCTCCGCCACCCACAGATTGAGCATGGGCGCCAGCGCGCACACGGCCAGCAAAGCCAGCACAAAAGCCGACCACCCCGCACGCGACAGCAAGGGCCTGCGCCCTGGCAGCTGCAGCCGCGGCGCCGAAGCAGAAACAGTGCTCACATACATCTCAACCCTCCATCACATGCATACAAAGGCAAAGGTGCACAGCGCTGGATAAAGCGCGCTTCCGCCAGGCACACCGCGCAAGAGCCTGGGCCGGCCGCACCGCTCCGTCGCAGGCGACTCAGGGCTCCGGCACAACCCCTCCTCCGCTTGAAACCACGATGCACAAAACCGACACACCCCAGACCAGAGACACCGCGCAAGGGCCGCCCCGCAGCGCCGGTGTCGTCCCCCTGGGGGGAAGGCGCCGTAGGCGACTCAGGGGGGTGTTTCATATCCCCCTGCCTTTCAAAGCAAACAAGCCCTGCGGCCGCTTCTGGATAAAGACGATGACCAGTACCAGCACCGCAATCTTGGCCAGCACCGCCCCTGTCCAGCCTTCGAGGAATTTGTTCAACACCCCCAGACCCAGGGCGGCATACACCGTGCCCGCCAGCTGACCCACGCCGCCCAGCACCACCACCATGAAGGCGTCGACGATATAGCTCTTGCCCAGGTCCGGCCCCACATTGCCCACCTGGCTCAAGGCGCAGCCGGCCAGGCCGGCTAGGCCGCTGCCCAGGGCAAAGGCCAGTGTGTCCACGCGGGCCGTGTTCACTCCCGTGCAGGCTGCCATGGCGCGGTTTTGCGTCACGCCGCGCACAAAAAGTCCCAGGCGGGTGCGGGCAATCAAGCAGGCCACGCCGGCCAGCACGGCCAGGGCAAACAGCACAATCACCACCCGGTTCAGCGGCAGAGTCAGATTAGGCAGCAGCTGCCAGCCCCCGCTCATCCACGCCGGGTTTTCCACGCCCACGTTCTGCGCGCCAAACAGCGAGCGCACCAGCTGCATCAGCACCAGGCTGATGCCCCAGGTGGCCAGCAGCGTCTCCAGCGGGCGGCCATACAGAAAGCGCAGCACCGCGCGTTCCATCACGGCGCCCACCAAAGCGGCAGTCAAAAAAGCCGCAGGCACCGCCACCAGCACATAAGCGTCAAATGCGCCGGGCAGATAGCGCTGGAACAGGCTTTGCACCACATAGCTGGCATAGGCGCCCAGCATCATCAGCTCGCCATGCGCCATGTTGATGACACCCATCAGCCCATAGGTGATGGCCAGGCCCAGGGCCACCAGCAGCAAGATGCTGCCCAGGCTGATGCCGGAGAACAGCACGCCCAAACGCTGGCCCCAGGCCAGGCGATCGTCCACCTCGGCCAGGGCGCGTGTCAGCGCCTTGGCCACCTGCTTGTCGCCCTCCTCGGCCAGGCGCTCGCTCAGCAGCAGCCGGGTGGCCGGCGTGGCTTGGCGCGCCAGCTGGGCGGCAGCTGCCATGCGCTGGCCCGCGTCGCTGCTGCCCAGCAAGGCCGCTGCCCTGGCCTGCTGCAGTGCGGCCTGCACGGCGGCATCGCCCTCCTGGGCCAGAGCCTGTTCCAGCAGCGGCAAGCGTTCGGGCGTGGCATCTTGCTGCAAGGCCTGGGCCGCAGCCAGGCGCTTGGCTGCATCGACATGGCCCAGGTCCAGCGCAGCCAGGGCGGTGTCGATCTCACCGCGCATGCGGTTGTTGTTCATGACCGATTCGGCATTCGCAGGCAGCAACACGGTCTGGCCGGTGACGGGGTCTAGCGCCTGCTTGCCCTGCACCATCCAGGCCCTGCCCTGGGCCAGCACTACCGCATCGTCGGCCAGGGCCCGCAAAAAATCTGCCGTGCGTGCATCGGGCTCCAGCACGGCGGCCTGCAACGCGGCGATGCGGCTGTCGCTGTCCCCCTCGGCCATGGCCAGGGCCTGCTCGGCCGTCAAGGCCTGGGCCGGGCCCGACAGCAGCCCCGCCAGCATGACAGCGCCCGGCAGGAGGCTGTGCAGGCGCAAGCCCCGCATTCGCCACAATGTCCACATGCAAAAATTCTTCCAAAACAAGAGCATGGTGTGCGCTCTGCATCAGCGTTTGAAGGCGTTTTGATCAAGGCATTTTTTGAAAGCGCCGGCCTCCCACCAGAACGGCCGGCGCTCTCTCAGGCACAGGGCTTTACTTTTTCTCGGGCTCGTCTTTTTTCTTGTCGTTGCCGGCAATCAAAGGGCTCCAGGGCTGGGCCTTGATGGGGCCTTTGCTCTTCCACACCACGTTGAACTGGCCATCGGCCTTGATCTCGCCGATGAACACGCTTTTGTGCAGGTGGTGGTTTTTGGCATCCATCTGGCTGGTGATGCCACTGGGCGCCTGGAAGGTCTGACCCGCCATGGCGGCAATCACCTGGTCGACATTGGTGGTCTTGGCCTTTTCCACGGCCTGCTTCCACATGTTCACGCCGATGTAAGTGGCCTCCATGGGGTCATTGGTCAGCGGCTTTTCCTTGTGGCCGGGAATGTTCTTGGCCTTGGCATAGGCGCTCCACTTCTGGATGAAGGCCTGGTTTTCCGGGTTCTTGATCGACTGAAAATAATTCCAGGCCGCCAGATGGCCTACCAGGGGCTTGGTGTCCACACCGCGCAGCTCTTCCTCGCCCACGCTGAAGGCCACCACCGGCGCATCCCTGGCCTTGATGCCGGCATTGCCCAGCTCCTTGTAGAAGGGCACGTTGGAATCGCCATTGATGGTGGAGACCACGGCCGTCTTGCCGCCCTGGCTGAATTTTTGGATGTCGGCCACGATGGTCTGGTAGTCGCTGTGACCAAAAGGTGTGTATTTCTCGTTGATGTCGCCGTCCTTCACGCCCTTGGCTTTGAGGTAGGCGCGCAGGATTTTGTTGGTGGTGCGCGGGTAGACATAGTCGGTGCCCAGCAGCACCCAGCGCTTGGCCGCACCGCCGTCCTTGCTCATCAGATAGTCCACGGCGGGAATGGCCTGCTGGTTGGGCGCGGCGCCGGTGTAGAAAACGTTTTTGGAGAGTTCTTCCCCCTCGTACTGCACGGGGTAGAACAGCAGGCCGTTGAGTTCCTCCACCACCGGCAGCACCGATTTGCGCGACACGCTGGTCCAGCAGCCAAAGATCACGGCCACCTTGTCCTTGCTCAGCAGTTGGCGCGTACGCTCGGCAAACAGCGGCCAGTCGGAGGCGGGATCGACCACCACGGGCTCCAGCTTTTTGCCCAGCACGCCGCCCTTGGCATTGATCTCGTCAATCGCCATCAGCACCGTGTCTTTGAGCACGGTTTCCGAAATCGCCATCGTGCCCGAGAGACTGTGCAGCACGCCCACCTTGATGGTGTCGGCAGCCTGGGCAGTTGTGGACAGCCCCAGCGCCAGGGACACAGCCAATGTAGTGAGGGAGACACGACGATTCATTTCAGCACTCCTGCAAGCGTTGGGCACGGCCACCATTGGCCGTCACACACAGGGAATGCAATTAGCGGGCCAGCCTGGCGCTTTTTTGTATCGCTTGCACCCACAAGCGATACATGCAGCCTGTACGCACAGGGGGGCGGGCCTGGGTCGGCCCTGGAGCCCTGAAACTGAAGTTGGTTGAAAAAATCCCCCCAAGCTCCAACGCAGGACAACCGCGCACCACACCGGTGCAGTGCACGGTCAAGCTTGTTGCACGCAAGCCGGCAGGCCGGCTTTGCGCAGCTTGCCGGGGTTGAGCAGGTTCAAGGGGTCGAGCATGGCCTTGGCCTGCAACAGCCCCGGGTCGAGCTGGTTGTTGCCTTTGCCGTCTTCCACCACATAGACATGGGGGTTGTGAACCAGCACGCCGTGCTGGCGGTAGATGTCCATGATGGCGTTGAGCCGCTGCTCGGAAGTAAAGCGCACCAGTTCCACCCCGCTGCAGCTGAACAGGCCGTCGCGGTTGCGCAAAAACTCCAGGTGAAACAAAACCTCATCGCTCAATGCGCTGCGCAGTGCATGCAACTGCTCGGCAAACCGCGCGGGCTGGTAGCCGGTCTGCAAATAGGTCAGCCCCTTGTCCACCTTCAATGCATGCAAGGTGGTGTGGTTCCAGCAGTACTCGATCAGTGATTTGTGCCCACCCACCGGCTTGTCGGCCGCCCATTGGTCGCGCACGCAGTAGCGCAGCGTGCCTCCATGCTGTGCCAGCCAGCAGTGCATGGTCTCTTCGGCCTCGGGCGCCACCAAGGCCATGACGGCGTGGCAGCCCTCGGGCAAATACGCAGCCAGGCCGGTGAAATAGGCCGGTATGGGCGCGGCCATCAAGGCCAGCTCTTTTTTGGCAATGCCGGGTGCCTGGCCCAGTTGCTGGGCAAATGCCAGCGCCGCATCAAAGCCCTCAAAGGTGGCAATGCACTCCAACCAAGGAGTGGCGGGTGCCAGCGCCACCTCCAGCTCCAGCACAATCCCGGTCGTGCCATAGGTATGGTGCAGCCGCATGGCATCCGGCCCCCGCAGCTCCAGCACACGGGGCTCGGCCTCCACCGTCATCACGCGTGCCGCCAGCACATTGCCAGGTGCAGCCAGCGGCCCGTAGGTAATGGAGCCCGCACCACCAAAGCCACCGCCGAACAAGCCCCCCAGCGTGGCACTGCGGTAGGTGGAAGGCAGCCAGCGCAGCTCCTGGCCTTGCGCGCGGGCCTGCCGGTCCAGGTCCCACAAACGCATGCCGGTCTGCGCACGGCCCACGGCGCCATGCACCCAGCACAGCTGGTTGTAGGCACTCAGGTCCAGGATCACGCCGCCGTGCAAGGGCGTGCTCTGGCCATAGTTGCCGGTACCGCTGCCGCGCACCGTGATAGGCAGCCCCTGGCGGGCGCAATGCGCCACCACGGATGCGATCTCTCCCTCGGTACGAGGGCGCACAGCCACATCCCCATACTTGCCCTGCAAGGCCTGCTTGAGCACAGGGCTGAACCAGGAAAAGTCCTGGGACAGACGCTGCAATCTCTGGGCATCGGTAATCCAGTCCAGCCTTGGCAAGGCACTGGGCAACTGGCTGCTGACCTGGGCAATCTGGTGGGCATTCATGGTGGTGTTCACGTTGTAGGGAAAGAGATGCGGGCGGCCATGGCTGCGGTGCGGTTAGTCCCGCCCCAGCTCGCTGGTGTGCCAGCCACGCAATGCGCTGCGCGTGCACCAGGCCATGAGCACGAACAGAACCACACCGGTCAGCGAGATCAAAAACAAGGCGGCAAACATGCGCGGGATGTTGAGCTGAAAGCCGGCCTGCATGATTTGGTAGGCCAGGCCTGTCCCCTGCCCGCCCGTACCGGCCACAAACTCGGCCACCACCGCCCCAATCAATGCCAGCCCCGAGGAGATGCGCAAGCCACCAAAAAAATAGGGCAAGGCGCTGGGAATGCGCAAACGCAGCAGCTGCTGCCAGCGCGTGGCCCGGTGGAGGGTGAAAAACGCGTCCAGATCGGGCTCCACGCTGCGCAGGCCCAAGGTGGTGTTGCTGATGATGGGGAACAAGGCCACCAGAGCCGCGCACACCACGGTGGACAGCATGGGGTCTTGCAGCCAGATGATGATCAGCGGCGCCACGGACACAATCGGCGTCACCTGCAGCAGCACGGCATAGGGAAACAAGGCCGTCTCTATGCGCTTGCTTTGCACCAACACAAAGCTGATCAATACCCCCAGCACCGTGGCCAGTCCAAAGGCCAGCAATGTGATCTTGACGGTGACCCACAAGGCGCCGACCAATACATCCCAATCGCTCAGCAGGGTCTGAAAGACCTGCAGCGGCGAGGGCAGCAGATAGGGCGGCATGTCCAGCGCCGTCACCACGCCCTGCCAGACCAGCAGCAGCACCAGCCCCACCAAGGCGGGCAACAACACACGCTGCACCCTGGCCTGCAGCAGCCAGGGCTGTGCGGCGGGCTTGGCCTGGGCTTTTGCCGCAGCAGGCAGTGCAGAAAGAGGATGTGCCCCCACCGCCGTGGCGGCCGGAGGTGCTGACTGGGGGCGGTAAGCAGGCAACCGGCTCATGAGCGGCCCTCCTCTGCCAAGGCGCTGGCACGCAGCAAGCTGGCTTGCAGCTGCCTGGCGTGCTGGGCGAATGCGGGGCTCAACACAAAGTCTGCCGGGCGCGGATAGGGCGCGTCCATGCGAAAGCTTTCCACCACCCGGCCGGGCCTGGCCGCCATCATGACCACGCGGCTGGAAAGAAACACCGCTTCATGGATGGAGTGGGTGACAAAGACCACGGTCAGCTTTTTGTGCTGCCACAGCTCCAGCAGCTCGGCATCCAGCTTGTGACGCGTGATTTCATCCAGCGCCCCGAAGGGCTCGTCCATCAGCAGCAAATCCGGCTCGGTGACCAGACCGCGCGCAATCGACACCCGCATCTGCATGCCGCCCGACAGCGCACGTGGCAAGGCCTTGGCAAAGCGCGTCAGGCCTACCAAGGCCAGGGCATCGCCCACGCGCGCATCGGCCTGGTCGCGCGGCATGCCCGCCAGGTCCAGTGGCAGACGCACATTGCGGTGCACACAGGCCCAGGGCATGAGCGTGGGTTGCTGAAAGACAAAGGCCATCTTCTTGCCACTGGCATGCAGCTGCGACACGGGCTGGCGCCACAGCAGCAGCCTGCCATCGCTGGGCTCCAGCAAACCCGCAATCATTTTGAGCAGCGTGCTTTTCCCGCAGCCAGAAGGGCCCAGCAAGGTGACGAATTCACCTTGCTCTATGCGCAGATCGACAGGCTGCAAGGCCTGTACGCCCCCGGGGTAGGTCTTTTCAGCCGACAGCACCTCCACCGCTGCGGGCCTTCTTACCCAGGCGGCCATGTCCTGGTGTGCAGATTCGCATCTTTTCATGGTTCACCTTTCGCGCGGGCCACAGCACCAGGCCGTGGCCCGCTATGGTTTTCAGGGCAGGACCTTGATGTCCTGGATCAGGCCCAGGTGGTAGGCATCGGATGGCTTGACCTTGGCCGGATTGATCAGCTTGGCGCTGACCAGAAAGTCATAACTGGCCTGGATACGCACCTTGGTCATGACGCCAATGCCCAGCCTGGCGGCGTCTCCCCCGGTGACCATGCCGGTCTCCTTGATCTTGTCCACGCTGTAGCGCAGCTGCTCATCGGTCATGGCGGGGTTGGCCTGTTTGATCAGGGCATTGCCCGGCGCGGGGTCGGCCAGATAGCTTTTCCATCCCTCCATGGATGCGCGCACAAAGGCCGCCACGGCCTGGCGGCGCTGGGCCACGGTCTGCTCCATGCAGGAAATGGTGGTGGTGTAGGAAGGAAAGCCCAGGTCCGCCAACATCAGCATGGTGGTCTTGACGCCGGCCTTCTGCAGGGAGAAGGGCTCCGAGGTCAGATAGCCCTGCTGGGCCACGCGCTTGTCCAGCAAAAAAGGCTGGATATTGAAGGTGTAGGGGCGCATCTGTGCATCGCTAAAGCCATGCTTGGCCTTGAGCCAGGCCCAGTAACCGCGCTGCGCTGTGGGGGCGACCAGAATGGTTCTGCTCTTGAGGTCTTCCAGCGTTTTGACATCTTTATGGGCGATCAGCACCAGCGGGTCTTTTTGAAACACCGCCGCCACCGTGGTGACCGGAACACCTGCCTCACGGATTTGCAGCATCTGCAGGTCGCTGGCGCCCATGATGCAGTCGGCCTGGCCGGCCGCCATCATCTGCGTGATGTTGATCTGGGGGCCTCCCATCTGGATGCGCACCTCCAGGCCATGCTTGCGGTACAGGCCCTGGGCCAGGGCCTGGTAGAAGCCGCCATGCTCGGCCTGGGCAAACCAGTTGGTCATATAGACAAAAGACTCGGCGGCCTGGGCACCGCTCCCCAGATTGCCCCCCAGACCGCAGGCCAGCAAGGCAGCGCAACACAGCGGCCGGAGAGGTGCCAGAGATTGGACAAACTTCAACATGGGAGAACTCCAAGAAAGCAGTCGATGGACAAGGGCCGTCAAGGCCTCATTCGGTTTTGCATTCAATGGGATAACGAGGCGGGGAGGCGCAGACAGTGCTGTAGCACGGCAAGGCGACCCAACAAAGTCAGACGGTTGAAGACAAAGCCGTATCAGACCGGGGTGGGCTCCACATGGCCCTGGTGCTGGCCGCGCCCCCAGGTGGATGCTTCACGCGGGGCCCATTGCAGCGCATGCAACTCGGCAATGGCGCTGGCCCAGCTTTCGGCCAGCGAATCCAGAATGGCCAGGCCCTGCGCAGCTGTTGCGGGGGTGGGGTCGCCAATCACACCGCTGGGACCAAAGTCACGCGCCGTCCAGGCGCAGGCGGGGCGGCCATCCGGGGACAGCAGGCGCGAGGGAAAAGCCGGCGGGTAGTTGGCTGCCGCCTGCTCCATGCGCACCGTCTCGGGGGCCAGCGCCAGCATGATGGCTGTCTCGGCGTGGCCTGCGTGCATGGACAGTTTTTTCTCCCGCTCGGACAGGTACTGGCCTGCGACATGGGGCACACGCCAGGTGGAGCTGGGCACCACAATGAAATCGCCATGCCGCAGGCGCAGCTCCCGCGCTGCCATTTCCAGCACCTGGGGCTGGCCGCCATGGCCGTTGACCCACAGCAGCTTGCGAAAGCCACTGCGGTAGACCGACTCGCCGATCTCCAACATCGTGGCCAGCAGGGTTTCACCGCTGAGGGTCACGGTGCCGGGAAAGTGCAAATGCTCTTCCGACTTGCCATAGACGATGGGAGCCATGGCATAGGCAGGCACCTGTGCGGCCAGTCTTGCCAAGGCATGGCCTACCACCCCTGCAGCAATGGTGGCATCCACAGAACATGGCAGATGGGGACCGTGTTGCTCCATGGCTCCCACGGGCAGTACCACCACGGTATTGGCCTTGTCGGGCAAGGCAGCTACATCGGTCCAGCTCAGATAAGGCAAAAAACGGTGGGCGGGGGTATATCCATGCAGCATAGGGACTCCGGGCAAAAGTGGAGAAAGCGGGAACTTGAAAAAAACTCCTAGGGCAAGGGCAGATAGGCCGTAGCCTCCACCTCGATAAGAAGCTCCGGCGTGGGCAACATGGCCGACACTTCGACCACGGTGGACACCGGCAGCACATCGGGAAAAAACAGCTTGCGCACACGGCTGTAGTGCGGGAAGTGGTCCAGATTTCGGAAGTACTGCACCAGCTTGCAGACATCGGACATCTGCCCGCCTGCGGCCTCCACGGTCTGGCGAATACGCTCCAGCACCCACCAGCTCTGCGCCAGGATGGGGCCCTCTTTGATATCGGTGCTGAACTCACCGCTACGCCCCAACAGCGCTGCGGCCTCGGGCGGGATATCGTCGTAGCCACGCACAATGCGCTGGGCGCCGGGGTCCACCGCAATCACACCGGACAGGAACACCAAGTCCCCCGCCCGCCGCCAGGCCGCGTAACGCGCCAGTGGCTGGGCCATGCCGGACGGCAGCGCATTCATGCGGCCCTCCCTTCCAGACGAGGCGCCAGCCAGGCGGGCTCAGGCTGGCCATGGCTGATGCGTCCCGCCCGCAACACCACGCGGTCCTGGCTGCGCGATGGAAAGCCCGTCACATTGGCCCGGGGAAAGATCACCAGATCGGCCACAGCGCCGGGCTGCAGCGGCAGCGCGCCCGGCACCGCTGCCAGCCAGTCGCTGCGGCACACGCTGTCGCTCCAGTCGTCAAAGGCCGGCGTCAGCTGCGCCGCTGCCACCCCGGTGGTCAAGGCTTCCAGCGGGTCAAAACTGCCCAAGGGACAAAACGGGTCTTGCACGTTGTCGCTCGCCACCAGCACCGGAATCCCGCGCGCCCTGGCTTCTTTCACCAGCGTCAGCCCGCGCTGGCGCGGCGTGCAGCCAGTGCGGGCATCCTGCAGCAGCAAATTGGTCACTGGCAGGGTGACCAAGGTAATGGGCACCTGGGCCACGCGGTCCAGCGTCTGCAAGGCCTGCGCAGGTGGCTGGGCTGCCAGCGCGCAGGTATGGCCACAGACCACGCGCCCCTCAAACCGCAAGGCTTTGAGCAGGTCTGTCGTGGTGGCCAATCCCTGGGCGGCAGGGTTGAGCTCTTCGTCCATGTGCAAGTCCACCGACAGGCCATGCTTTTGTGCAGCCTCCAGCAAATGGCGCAGTGCCTGCGGGCTCCAGTTGGTGGAGTGCACAAAGCCACCCAGCACTGCACCAGCCCCGCTGGCTGCCACCTGGGCAGCCAATCGCATGGCCACACTGCGCTCCTCATACCGTTGCAAAGACATCAGGCTGACGCGCTCCAGCCGCACACGGCCCGACCAGTCCTGGGCCAGCTCCTGAAGTACGCCCCAGGCCGTGGGGACCACTCCGGGCTCCCACCAGTCGCAGTGGCTACGGGCATGCGTTACGCCTGCGGCATAGGCCCATTCCAGCCCCTGGCTGGCACGGCGGCGCACATCGGCCGCAGTCCAGTGCGCGCGGTCGCCCTCAATGGCCTCTACAGCCCCCAGCAAACCGGGCTTCACCGCACCTACGCGCTCCAGCGTGAAGGCTTTGTCCAGGTGCAAATGGGCGTCCACCATGGTGGGTAGCACCAAAGCACCTTGCAAGTCCCAGGTGCTTGCACTGCCCGCGTCCAGGCCCAGTGCAGACCCCGGCGTGATGCGGGTGATACGGCCCTGCTCCACCACGATGGAGACCAGGGCGGTGCCATGGGCCATGCCCAAGGCTTTCAGCAACCAGCGCGGCAGGCGCGCATTGCGCAAATTCAAAGCTCGCGACATGCTCAATGCCCCCTCAAGCAAAACAGCGCATGGCCTGGCCTACCTGTGCCTTGAAGGCCTGGAGCTTGGACGGCGTAGCCACATTCAGGTGATAGCAGGCGTGGTAGTCCACCCGCGCCTTGCCACCGGTGAGTGCGCGCAGATAGCGCTGTATGCTTTTGCGCGGCGGATCCCCCATCAGCCAGGCCGACCGCCGTGGGCTGCCATAAGTCACCACGGCAGCAATGCGCTGCAAATGGGTGAGCGCGGGCTTGATCTTCTGCGGCTCGCTGATATCAAACGCCACACCGGGCACCAGCACGCGGTCAAAAAAGCCTTTGAGCATGGCGGGCAGCCCGAAACACCAGGTGGGAAAGCAAAAAACCAGGGCCTCGGCGCGCAGCAGGCGTTCCACATACGGCTGCACCTCAAGCTGGTTGCGACCCACATCGTGGTAGTGCATGCGTTCCTGGCGCGACATCACGGGGTTAAAACCCTCGGCATAGAGATCGCAGTCATCCACCTCATGGCCGGCCGCACGCAACTGTGACACCACTTCGGCATGCAGCGCAGCCTGGTAGCTGGTCTCCACGGGGTGGGCAAAAATCACCAGCACACGCATGCCAGCCCCCCGACAGTTCCACAAGCGGCCTCATGCGACCGCAGCCTATATGCGCCACATGGCAGCACATGGGCCACGCATGCCCCGGCCTGATACGGCCAGCCCTGTCGTGAGTGGGGTAGTGAATCGAAAACAGTTTCTGGCATGGGTGACAGCGGGAGTGATGCAGTGCCTTGGTTCAAGCAAGCCGCATGCCAATTGCAAAAAGTAAGCAATGCGCACACTTTCGAAAAATGCCATGCATTGATTCATTTTTTGGTGCACCGCCCCCATCCATTTCAAGCTGCTGCACCATTTCTGACATGCCGCAGCGGCCATGCCTCAACCCTGTGCTCGCACCATGTTGAGCTGGAACACCGTGTCCGGATGCCGGGCCGCCCTGGCCTTCATCCACGCCAGCCAATCACTGGCCGCAATCACCGGTGCCTGGCGCACGGTGGCGGGCCTGGCCTCGTACACCAGCAAGGCCATGGGTTGCTGCCCTCCCCGCTGCTGCATGACAGGCAGGGTCAGCACACGTTTGCGGTACTCCCCCAGGTCCTGGGGCCACAGGCCTTCTATGCCGTCCATGGCCTGCTCCAGCTCAGCATCCATGGAGTAGACCTCGGCCAGCACCTCCTGCTCGCCTTGCAGCACCAGGCCCGGGTACCAGCCCAGATCGAACAGCGTCCCCTGCAGCCGTACCCGCCCCACACAGGCGATGCCGGGCTGAAGCCTGGCAATGTCGTTGACGCCGCCAGCGCGCAAAGTGCCATACACCGCCACATGGGTGGCTCCACAAGCACGCCACGCCACACCAGCCGCCTCGACACTGTTCAGAGGGTTACAGGCGTTCATCATCAGGGAGTTCTCCGGCTTGCACATGGCAACAGCACATGCAAAAAACACGCCATCGCACAGACGCGGCCCTGCACGCTACAAAGCATTTCAGCGGATTCGCCAGGCCCTGCGTATGCTTCGAGTCTTCTCTTCACCACCACCCCCATGCACCCGCTGTTTGCCCACACCCCTCCACCGCCGTATTACGCGGCCATCTTCACCTCACAACGCACCGAGGGCGACCAGGGCTATGCCGATATGGCCGAGCACATGGCTGCACTGGCCAGCCAGCAGCCCGGCTACCTGGGCGCTGAAAGCACACGCGACGCCGATGGCTTTGGCATCACCGTGTCGTACTGGGAAAGCGAAGCCGCCATCCGGCAATGGAAGCGCAATGCCGAACACCAGATCGCCCAGCAAAAAGGACGCAGCACCTGGTATGCAAACTTTGCGCTGCGCATCGCCAAGGTGGAACGCGCCTACGACATGTGAGCCCTGGCGCCATCGCGCTACCCACTGGACACGCCACCTGAGCATCTACCGCCTCGCCAACAGCCCGCAACCCGCGCGCTTGTGTAGAATCGCGTCTTTCGGAGGTTTGGGTGAGTGGTTTAAACCAGCAGTCTTGAAAACTGCCGAAGGAGTGATCCTTCCGTGAGTTCGAATCTCACAGCCTCCGCCAGTTGCCAATTAAAAACAACAACTTACCAGCATCATGCGCACCATGCCCACAATGGTGCCCACAAAAATAACGTCTATTTCTCAGCCCGCTAACGCGGGCTTTTTGCATGTGCGGCCCACAAAACACAAAAGCCCCGACACCAATCAAGGTGCCGGGGCTTCTTCATTTCTTGGATGCGGGCCACGCCTCCCGCATCAATCCCGCATCAGCTGCGTGCCCACTTGAGCTCGAGCTAAGCCCCCCTCTGTTAGGTCGGTCTTGAGCATTGGCCATCACAGCTTCGGGTGATGTGGAGAAGCGACAGCTTTCCGACAATGCCGGCGTTATTCACACCCGCTAACTAGAGCGCTCTCTCAATGATAAAAAACCTGCGTAGCCGCCTGCTCCTCCCCGCTCTATGCGCTCTACTCACCGCCGGTTGCGCGGTAGTTGTGCCACCGCGAGCATCCGACTCAATTTCTACTGCAAAGAATATTGATTGGGGAATGCTGGGGAAATACATCAATGCTGAATACGTCAGTGCGAACGGCACCCTGAGCGTCACCAACCCGGGAAATGGCACATTGCTCATTGCCGCTACTGGTGGAGACCGTCCCCGCTCCCAACGACTCGAAATTAGCCCTGGTTCAAAGCCTGGAACCTATTACGTCAAAGCACTAAATACAAGCTTATTTTTATCCGACGATGCCGCCCTGGTGAATTTCAATAAGGATGGGCGCATGCAACAGATTGAAGGCAATCTAGGCGCGTATGACTTTAAAATCACTGAGACTGAAGCAAGACTTTCCAATCCTTACGTGATTGAGCTCCCATTCCTAACGCGCATATCTAAGACATACACTCTTGACGATGGCACCAATATACCGGTCAGCAAAGATGCAGATAGTCCACTGCAAAAGTTGCACGATAGCCTGCAGGGATTCGGCCTATGGGAAACAAAGATTGGACAGACCTTCATCGGTGACACTGATATGCTTCGCGTGGAGAAAAATCAGGCAGGCCATCTGCAACTGACGGCCTTAACGCTTGAGGGCAAAGAGTCTGTTCGGCTCACTTTCGACAAAGAGCCAGGGAATAAAGGCAGTGAGGCAAAATACTTTCCTGGCCCTACCACTCAAATAATTAAGACTCTCATTGAACAGACAGAGTTGCGCATGCAATATTCTATCCCCAGCTCTGGATTGGTTGATCAAGGAGATTATCATTGGAGGTATTTTCTCCGAGGCGACAAAATCCTTAAATTCTCCGCCATCCGCCACTCCGATGAAGACGACGCAAATCTATATGCGACAGTTTATCAGCCGCTAACGGAAGCTCGCATGATTGCGGCAATGGATCTACGTGAAAAGAAACATCTCAAAGCCGTCTCAGATGCCGCCTATAAAGAGCGCCAAGCAGCGGAGCGAGCAGCCGAGAGGCGCGCTACAGAAAACGCCATCGTTTCAGGGTTTTCGCGCGGCTGGGCTCAAGCATCACAAAACAACAGTCAGTTGAACCAGATGTCGCAGAACTTCGAGCGCGATCTGAATAGAAAGTTGCAGCAAATTAAAAGCGACCAGGACAAGCAGCGTGAAGCCACCAAAGCAGCCGCTGCCCGACTCATGGCGGCGAACGTCACGGCCAGGCAAGCGGCACCGAGCGCCAATCTTCCTGGCACTAGGGGCGCCCAGGTAGCCCAAACCAGCTCTGGCCAGACGACACCGCAAGGACCACGGCAACAAGCAGCGTCGAAGCAGACCCAGGCAGCCCGCCAAAACAAGGAAGAAGCACAACGTGTTGCACAGCAAAAAGCCGATGAAGAAGCTGCCCGCCTGACAAAATTACGGCAGGAAAAGGCCTTGAAGGATCACCTGGCCGCCGAGCGACGCGGCATCCGACTGCAAGCCGCAACTTGCCCCGGAGGTGGCGGCCTGCCGTCAGCCATCGGCACCCGCCCGGTCATCACTCCACGGGTGGCGCAATGCCTCATCGTCCACTTCGAAGCCCGCTGCCCAAGCGAGCGCCCGGGCTCTGGCATGCAAGGCACCATTGACCAATTCCAAGGGAGTGGGAGTTGTTTCGACAACAGTCAGCCTATGCCGCGCAAACTAGCCTGCGATGTGAGCCAAGCCATCGTTGCAGTTACGAACGTCACGACGTGTCCATAGACCTGATCAATCCCAATTGCCCCACCAGCCGCAACAGATCACTCTGCCGGCGGGTGTGGGTTTTCTGAAAGATGGCTTTCAATTGCGTCCGCAACGTATTCAGAGACAGCCCCCATTGCTCGGCAACAGCCGTAAGCGGCTCATCATGCAAAGCTAGGTGGTGCACCAGCCGAATCTCTGCCGGGGTCAGTCCGAACAGAGTGCGCAGCATCGCACCAGGGGCAAGTGGCCGCCAGCGCGCACCCTGGATGGCAAGCAGGGCCAATGCACCACTCCCTGCATCGTCTTTCGCCACAAAAGGCAACACAACCACTACATCGCCACTAGGCATCATCAGCGATCCTGCGGCCGGCTCCTCAACTCCAATGCCACAAGCCTGCGCCAACAAGCCGCGCAGTTGAAACTGCACTGCAGTCCTTCCCAGTGGGCAGTCGGTTTCTTTTATCCATAGTTGCCCAGCAGCATTAGCCATGGCAATGGCGCCTTGCGCTGAGCACACCACCAAGGGAAAGTTCAAAGCATCCAGGGCCCCTTCGAGCAGTCGATCCCGCTCCTGTCCCAGACATATTTGACGACGTAGATTTAAAGCGTGGCGTAGATGGGGCTGCACAGCACGCATCAATAACTGCTCACGCATGCCAAAGGCAAGGCGGCTCGACTCTCGCAAAATCGATAAAACGTGCATCGAATTCGCTTCGCCACCTGCTGGAAGCAAGGCATAGTGTCCGATATCGAAGCGATCGAGGAAATCGCGGTAGTACGGCATGCGCCGCAAAGTGGCCAAGCCGTGAAACTCATGGTCGATATAGATCCCCCCTTTCGCTAGCAGAGGCACTGCAGCGCGCGCCGGATCGACCTCATTCATCTCCAAGAAGCCGCTGACAATACCTGCCGGCAATGTTCCCTCATCGGCGATCGACAAATTTTCTGTTAACCGATCATGCGTAATGATCGACACGCCAACCCCGCCCAAAGCAGCCCCTATGCCTCGTATGGCCAGGGGCCACTTCTTCGGGTCCGCCACACCATCGTAAAGGCTGTCAAGGAGAGCAAGCGTCCGACGCTGGGGATCCTCCGCAGTCATGGATCAGGCGTACCGAAGAGCAAGTTATAGGATGCCAAGCATTTGCGAGGGCACTGCCTATGATCTACAAGGCCCAGGACGTTATTTATTTCTAGGAAGATCACTGTCGCTCTTTCTCGTTTGATTTCTTCGCAGCTTTCGCCGAACAGGATTACCGATTCACAAGAGAGGCGCATAAAGAAGCGCCCCTCACGCTATTGCAGCGAAGTCCTCGCATCCAGTCAACAGAGAATCCCAGCGATGAGACAAAGACGCGGCCTCGGCCAGGCGGCGCGGTGAAGTCAGGCGATTGACGCATCAGCGGCACACCCCGAGCAAAAAGACCTGCCCTGAAGAGCTGCCCACGGCTAGGAACAACTCGCCTCAATCTCGACCAAGCAAACCACTATCCACCGCCACCTGACCTTGCAACAGGCCTACTTCAGCGTCTCGCCGCCGGACCAAGCCTGCAAGTCCTGCAACCACTGCTCCGCCCTCTGCAGCCAGGGCTGCGAGCTTTTCGTGTCGATCTGCGAGATTTCGGCAGGCAGCGGCGTCACCAGCAGCTTGGGCATGGCGGGTGGCGGCGGCACGTAGGTCGCGCTGCAGGCCTGCAATGCGGATAGCGTCAGCAGCGCGGCCAGCCTCAAGAACCCGGAGCTTTTGCGTGTAGTCATGGGTGTTGTCCTGTTGATCGCGGCCGTGCTGCAGCAGCGCACCCGCTTTGTTTTCTATAGCATCCTTCGCTTGTTTGGCATGCGATGCATCCTGTTTTGACTGTTTTGTCTCCACCCGGGCCGCCACGGCATCAGCGCGCCAGCCCTGGGTAACCCAACCGGCAGCGAAGGCCCCGGCCATGGCCAGGCCGGCCAGGATGGTTTTTCCTCGGCCCGTCATGCTGCCGACTCCACGCGCCAGGTGCAGATCTCGCCATTGGCATCGCCGCGCAGCTGCAGGCCAGGCAGCACTTGCAGCACTCCGTCCACGGTGCCCTTGCTCCAGCGCGGGTTCTCCGCGCATGCGCCGGGCACGTCACCCACATTCAGCTTGCGCAGCAGCGTGCTTGTGGCCAGCGCGCCCGAGCCTTTGTTGTGAATGAAATCCAAGACCACGGCCTGGGCCATGACGCCCAACCCATCCCAGTCGCGCACAAGGCGCTTGGCCTCGCGCTCGGCCGCTAGGTAGCGCCCCTTTTCGAGCTGGTAGCACTCAGCCGGGCTGTACCACTTGCCTGCAACCACGCCGGCACCCGTGATGCCGTTGCACACGGTGAGCGGCTGACCACGCCCCAGCTTGTCCACGTAAGGTGTGCCGATGTGGCGGCCGCTGCTCTCGTAAAAGCTGCCCATCACCATGGCCAGCTTGACCGCATTGCTGGTGCTTGCGTCGGCCATGACGGCCTGGACATATGGATCGGCCTGGGCTCGCTGCAGCTCCACAGCAGGCACCTTGGGAGCATCGCCGCTGGCAACATAAATGCCACCGCTAGCCGCCGCGCCCAGGCCCAGCACCACTGCCAGCACGCGCGCGGCCAGGAATGTGGGCACCTTCGATTTATTCGCCATCGCCCACCCCCTTGTCTTTCGCGCGCGCTGGGTCGCGCCACCACTTATCCCGCACCAAAAAATAGAGCTGGGCCAGCGTGTAGACCAGAATCGCAATGGTCAGCCAGCGCTCCAGCGTCACCTCGGCCACGGCGCCGGCGAATGTCAGCATCGTGATCTTGATCGTGGCCACCTTGGTTTCGTTTTCGTTCATCGTCCCTCCCTCTTTGGCATTAAAAAACCGCCTCGATGGCGGTTAGGTAGAAGATCAAACAGGCGGCTGCGGGGGCACCGGCATCCAGCACACTAGGCCAATCCCATGCACGAACATCGAACCCACCCCACCAGGGCATGCGCTCACGCTTGCCTGCAGCAAACTTTGCGATCCACCGGTATTCGGCTTGGGTGTGTTCGCGCGCAGCCCACCACGCGCAAGCCATGGCGCCACCAAGCCACCAGTTGCCCATGACCAGGCCCACAAGGACTTGGGTAGCCACCGCAATGGCTGCATGAATAAGGGGAGTCCAGTCCATCACGCCGCTCCCTGGCCGGCTACAGCACTGGCCAGCATCTGGGTTGCGACATCCAGCTCTGCCTGGAGGCGCGCCACCTCTTGCTGGGCCGCAAGCAGTTGCTCATCTCGTGATGCAATCTCCTGCCGCGCAATCTCCAGCTTTGCACTACGGTCCTCAGCGGCCCCCACAGATTCAGCAAGTGCTGCTGACGCCTGACCGAGTTGCGCCTGCAGATCGGCCAGCGATGCACGCATGACTTCAACCTGGGCCAATGCAGAAACTGTGACAACCCCCAGCACCTCCTCCAAAGCATGGCCAGAGATCGGCAGAGGGTCGCTGATTGATGCACCAGGCATAACACCCCCTCCATCCAGGATTTCGGTAATGGTCTGGTGCTGAGCGCCAATAGTCCCATCCTGGTTGTGCAGTATCTGGGTCCAGTAAGGGCGCGTGCGTTTTTCAAGTGTCGTCATATTCACCTCAAGAAACAGTAGTGTTGGTGTTGATGATTTGCCAAACTGAGCCGTTACTTCGGCAGCGTTTTGGACCGCCAGTTGCGTTAGTCACATCAATCTCATACCCATTAAATGCAGAAGCACTCGGCAGAGTTTGCAGCGTGTATTGGCCGACTCGCACCGGGCCAGTCGTTACAGCCCCCGTGACATTCAGTGTCCCTTCCAAGTGGTTTTGTGTGGAGCCAGAAATATGCAGCCCCCACTTGTTCGCATAGGTTCCACCGCCCGAGTACACCCCACGAAATAAATACCCATCCTGCACAGTACCAGCACTGCTAACCTGCGCAAAGCATCCCAGCGCTTCTCGAACTGTTGTTGTTGCGTTTACATTGACTGCTAAATGTGCGCCATAACTGCCATTAACTGACTTGGGGCTAGTTGTTCCAGTATGGTCGGAGGACGCCCGTATGCCAGCGGAAACGTCCAGAATTGATGAACGCACGCTGTTATCTGTCGCATAACTTCGAACCCCGTACAAAGTTGTCACCTCACCTGCAGCATTATCATTTGATGATGCCCTTGCAACAGGCTCAGCACCTATTAGTGTGTATGGATTGGAGCCCCTCTGAGCTTCCGTAATATTTCCATCCATTCGAATATATGCCGCCCGGTGGGTTCTGCCTGCCGTAAATACTCCATCATCTGCTCCATTATTAATATCCAGCACGCTAAAGTTTATGTTCGCCTGGAGATTTTTGGAGTTAGATGCTATAAGTGCGCCACTTGTTGAAGACCCTCCGACACCAATCTTATTGAAGATCTGACCAGCAGACCATGTATTTGCAGATTCAAGAAATGCAAACTCACTTTGGGCAGTCCAATCAGAACCAAACAATTGCCGCAACCACATCCTTCTACGATTAGCAGTCACGCTTGTGATGGGCGATGACAACTGATAACCACTATTTGATACACCTTGATGATGCAACACAGAGTAGCTCACATTCAAAGGCAACCCAGCAGAAACACCAGCTTCACCTGTTGCTGCATACATACCACCAACACGATTGGCATTCAAGTCTGTAAGTGTGGGTGATGAATTTTTTCCAATCCCTGTCAATTGAGAAACGGAAGCAAATTCTTCCCAAACGCTCCAAGACAGGCTATCAAAAGACCTTCGGAATACCTTCTGCGTATCTGTACCATCTCGCCCCACAAACATAACCTGGGTGACAAAGCTCACGCCAGAATCTTGATACACAGCAAGTGCGAATCTGGTATTAACTCCAGGCGGTCTATTCAATATAGATTGGGCTGTAGCGCGTGAACGTGTGCCGTATGCTCCCGGGGTCGTGTAGTTGTTGAGATCGTGGCCGTTTTGAATGTCTGCCCCAGCATCCCAAGTCTTCCTAGCCGCCGCCTCAATACCCGCAAGCTTCTGCTTATCAGCGGCCGTGTAATCGTTCGCAGACAACCCCATGCCTTCGACTTTGTCCACCTTGCCGCCCTCAAGCTCCGCAAAATTTTCGTTCGTCTTGTTGAACGCATCGCGCAACTGGTCGCCGGACTTGTCATTCGGCGCAGCGCCGATGTTGATCTTTTTAATTGGCATCACACCCTACCTATTAATTATCACGCCATTGAGCACAATATTCCTGATTTGCCTATAGCTTGCATTAGACGGAGATTCAGAACGCGATCTAACTTGAATATGCACTTTGTTTGACTCAGTGCTAGCCGCCGCGACTACTGTAGGAATAGAAAAAGGTAGATATTTTGATGTTGGCAGCAGCAAAGCAATAGAGCCAACTGTGTTATTTATCAAAATTCTAACTTCCGCACAAAACCTCTCATAGTCATACCAACTTGGATTTAGGGCTGTATTGTATGGATCTGCACTGGAGAATAAATACTCCGCACTCCCAGAAAGCACAAGTGTTCTTCCCTTTGGAACATCCAGCGAATGAACAGTATTCCAGTCTGTATTTCTGAATATTGTGTATGGTCCAGGCAGCGATCTACTGAAGTCGCTTGAAACACTTCCTGGGGCTAGCTGCGCCTGCTGTATGACGCTAAGCTTTTTAATTACAAGCCCGTTTTCCTGCGAATATTCAAAATCATCACCAAGTTTCAAATTAAATGCACTTCCAGTGGCATTCAAATCAAAAAAGCTAGAGCCATCTGCAGTCTGCAGCTTGCCCTTGCTCATGAATACATCGCCAGTGCGGAAGTTCAAACGCAATGGCTTTACACCACCAACCACGTCCGACTCCAGCCAATCCGCGATCTTTGCTCCGCCGATTGATGCCTCTTTAATAAAGGCAGTGTTCATGTAGACGACACCGTCCTGCACAACGAATGGAACGCCCGTGTAGCCGTTTGCCTCGTTCAGGATCGCAAGGCGCTGGGCCGCCAGCAATATCTGGCTCGTAATGATCCCGTCGTTGTTTTCAACACCCACGCCGATGCCGGCTTGGTACGGAACGCCGTCCACGGTCAGCCGTGTCTTGATCGTGTACATCGCAGCCAGGGCTGTTTTCAGCGCCTCGACTTCCACCATGGAGCCATCACCGGATTCGATCTTTTCCAGCAGCTTTTGAGACAGTTGCGTCTCGGTGATCTGGTCTGTGAGGTAGCCCAGGATCTCCGTCGCGTCTGAACTCGCTGCGCCAGGCGTGCCAACACCTGCCGGATGCCACGGACCAGCAAGACCATTCTTGTCCACCAGCCGCGCCCAGAAGAAGAAGCGCGTGCCGGAGGCTAGGCCGATCATGTTGTGCGTGTTCTGCGGGTATGCGAAGTCGCCCAGCTTGACCGCATTGGCTCTGTCGCTGGTTTGCGAGTACCACAGCTCAGTGCGCTGGATGATGTTCGCGCCATCTGGAAAGCCCCAGCCCAGGCCAATGCCGAAGACCTGGCTTGATGTAGTCAGGTGCGTCACCGCCGGCGGCGCGGACAGCATGCCGTCCAAGGTCGTCAGCGCAGACTGCGTCCAGGCGCTCGGAGATTCGATGGCATTGATGGCGCGCACGCGGGCCACGTATGACCCGGCGTAGGCGCCGTCAATCTCCAGAGAGGTCGTGGCAGTGCGTCCGGCACGCACCCAGTCTGAATCGTTGCGGCGCCATTCCACTTCGTAGAGCACGGCGCCTTCAGCATCCGTCCACTTGATGGCGGCAGTCTGCGAGCTGGCACCCTGACGGACCACATTGAAGCTGCTGATCGTGACCTCGGCTGGTGCTTGCTGCACCTTGGGCGGAACGACCGTCACCGGCCGCGCCTCCAGGCGCGTGCCATGGTCGATGGCCGAGAACTTACCCGGCTCGTGCTGCACGGCCGTCACATCGAATGTCAGGCCCTCACCCTCGGCCACGCTGACCACGGAATACAGCTGCGTCTTGAGCGTTGGCGCCTCCAAGGCCCAGATCGACTCTGCGCGCGGCACGGCCGAGAACTGTGTCTCCACCGTGATCGTGACCGTGGTGCCAGGCAGGGAGATCATGTCGGCGGTCAGCTCGGTACTGTCCACGGTGATCGTGGTCATGTCTGCGGTCAGCAGCTCGCCCACAGCCTTGGCCACCTTGCGCGTCTCAGCAACACCCGACGGCAGGATGACGGTCAGCTCGTCGCCGTACTGGATGCCCAGCTCGGCATCGATCTGGATCGTGCTGCTCGTCGCGCTCTTGATGCGGCCACCGATGCGCCGGCCTGCCAGCAGGTTGTCAGCAACACGGATTACCTGGCCAGGGGCACACAGCGTGCCGTCCAGCCCCACGGAGAACGTCGCGGTGCGCGTCTCGCGCTTGGCGGTCAGCAGGGCCCACTGACCCACGCGGTAAGCCTGGGCTTCACTGGTGCACCCAAAGGCCGATATCTCGGTCTTGCGAATGCCGTAGCGGGCCACCGCCTCGTCGTCCTGCACATAGACCACCTTCTGGCGGCCCATGTCGGTCATGTCGTTGTACGACACCAGGGCCACGGTCGCGCGGTCCTTGCGACGGCTGCCGGTGTACACAAAGCGGCCATCGATGACGTTGGCTTGTGTATACGTGTAGACAGGGTCTCGCGGCATGTCAGCCACAGGCACGGCCGCGCCGGCGCCCCAGTACACCATGCCTCGGAAGATGGAGCACAGGTCTTGAAGCACTCGCGTAGCGTCGCCGCGCTGCTGCAGGTAGGCATTGCAGGTGAAGCGCGGCTCCTGGCCACCACGACCATCGGGCACCAGCTCGTCGCAGTAGGCGCCGATCTGGTACAGCGCCCACTTGTTGATAGTGCTGGCCGGTATCTGGCGGCCCAAGCCGTAGCGCTCGTTCGTGACCAGATCAAAGAACACCCAGGCCGGGTTGTTCGTCCAGGCGCTCTTGAACGTGCCGTCCCAGATGCCCGTGTAGATGCGAGCCTCCGGATCGTAGTTCGACGGCACACGGATGATGCGGCCACGCACGTGGTACGCCCGGGTCGGGATAGATTGGAACTGCGAGGCATCGATCTGCAGGCCCACCAGGGCCGACATGGGATAGCGCAACTTGGCATCGACAACATCCGTGATGCTGTCGATCACCGTGGTGTCGGCAATCGTGTTGCTGTTCGCGTTCGGCGTCAGCCGGCGCACGCGCACCACCCAGCCAGACAAGGCCGCAGGCAGGTCAATGCGGTGCGTGCGGCGGTACTGCTGGGTCGTCTTGCCAGTGAACGAGGTATTCACCACTTCAACCCAGGCACCACCATCAGTCTGCAAGTCAATGGCATAAGCCACGCTATGGCCGCCGATGTCGCCATTGCTGGTGTTGGCCTTGGACAGACCATTCACGCCCAACATCACGCGCACAGCCGACAGGCTGCGGTTGTTCACTGCACGCACCCAGGGTGTGCCGTACTTCAGCTCAATGCCCACGCCAGAGGTCTGCTCGGCAGCAGGAAAGCCTGGGATGTAATCCTGCAGCTGCGTGCCGGCGCGGAAGTCCACGCTGACGCCGGTGAAGTTCATCGAGCCGTCAGGGTTTTGCAGCGGCGTGCCATCGAGGTAGACGGACTGCAGGCCTTTCAGCAGGCCCTGAATCCCCCCCTCGCCCAGCAGGTCCAGCACACGGGCGTAGCTGGTGCTATGCAGGCTGTCCGATGCTTCCACCGGCGCACGGCCACCGCCGCCGCCCTTACCCTTGTAGCCGCGCAGGCTCCAGCCGCCGGCCACCGCACGCGCGCCATGGGGGAAGCTGGCCAGCGTATGGGCGTGCGTATCCCGCACCCGGGCTTTGCGCGGGCGCTTTTGCTTCGTTTGCGTCATTGCTGGTCTTCTGAGTAGATGCCTGCGCTCACAGTCGCAGAGCCAATGAACAGTTCGCCGTAGATCAGAGGCACAGGGTTGCCCTGGGCCGTCGTGTTGACTGGGCCGTTGAAGTTGTAAGAGGCGCCGTTGTCGGGGCCATCCTTGGTGGACACACCTTTTTGCTGCGGGCTCAGCGCCTGGACCACGCCGGAGAGCATCAGCAGCTTGCCCGCCGATGCCACGCCAGCGCCGAACGCCATGGCGCCGCCCTCACCCAGTAGCGCGGCCGTGGTCGGGTTCACCAGGTACGGCGCTGCAAAGAACAGCGCGGCGCCAAGGATCACGGAGAACAAGCCTCCGCGCTTGTTCCCCTGCACGATTGGCGCAATGCGGATTTCTTCCTGGCCGGCCGGATCATTCAAGCGCTCCTCGCCCAGATTGCGCTTGCCCAAAAAGCAGGCATAACCAACCCCACGATCCTTGCTGGTCATCAGCTCCTGCTCAAACCCAGGCAGCAGCACGCACAGCGCCTGCACAGCCTCGGCAGTGGACGCCACGGCAAGGCGGTGCACGCGGCCGAACCGCGCACCCAGGTAGCCATAGAGACGGATCGTGCGCAACTCGTCATTCATGCCTTGAAGTCCTTGTGGCGCACGATGGCGCGGGTGATCTCTTGCCAGTGGCCACCATAGACAACCCGCTCAGAGAGCCGACCGTACAGGTGGTGCAGCATTGCGTGTGGCACGGGGTGCAGCCCAGGCGCCTCGGTCAGCGCCCGAGTGCCCAGGTAGATGCCGGCATGGTTTGCCACCGGCGAACGCACCGACATCAGCACCACGTCGCCAGCCTGCAGCGGCGCACCATCTGGGATGCGCTCGAAGCCGGTCTTGGCAAAGCCCTGCATGTACAGATCCTGGCCGTTGTCCCACCAGTCGTCTTCCCGCTCAAAGTCCAACAACTGGATGCCAGCCTCCCTGGCGTACCAGTCGCGAACCAGCGTGTAGCAGTCCAGCACGCCGTGGAAGAACTGGCGGCCAAGCAGTGGCGCCATCCAGCCTGTGGGGGCGAACTGGTGCACCTCGGCAATGTCGCCGTCGCGCACACTCACGATCACCCAGGGCAGGCCCGTGGCCTCGCACGCAGAACGGTCGGCATCACTGGGCTTGGCCGTGTGGTCCGGGTGGCTGTGCACCACGGCCAGCACCCGCCCGGCATCCTCAGCATTGGCCCAGTCTTCCGCGCTCATGCGGAACTGCTCCAGGCCCTGGGCCTGGTTGTCGCATGGCCGGTACGCCTCGCGCCGGCCTACGGCCACGATCAGGCCGCAGCACTCGCGCGGGTACTCCGCAAGGGCGTGGGCCTTGATGGCCGCCAGTGTCTTTTTGTGCAGCATCAGTAGCCCCGCAAAGAGTCAGCAGCAGGGAAGCCGCCGAAGTTGATGATTTCGTACTCGCCAAAGCGCCGCTTGCACTCACGCATGAGGCCCGGGCACTTGTCTTGCGTCGGGTCGGTGACCGGGTTGCCGTCACGGTCGAACATGGCTGCACCGGTGTAGCCGCAGTACGGCCCCCGGTAGCCACCGATGGACAGCCAGCCGCAGGTGTTCGCCTGGATTTGCCGCGCCGGCAGCTGCTCGCCGTCAAAGTCCAGGGCGCTGCGCAGCTCGAATTCGACGGTTTCCTTGTCTTCGTGGGTCTTGGCCTCAATCAGCCAAATCTCCGGCGAGATTTCCTCAGCAGGGTCGGCAGATGGATTGCCGCCGGGGAAGTTGGCGGCATCCAGGTACTTGGCCAGCGTGCGGCGGCGGATCACTCTGGCACCAACCAGGTCGTCCAGAGCAAAACACAAGGCGCTGATCACGCCGGGCAGCGGCTTGCCCTCTGCGTCCTGGCCGATGTTCCCCACTCGCAGCGTAGGCACCGGCTGCTGGCCTGTGCCTGTGCGGGCAAATCCCTCGGCCTCGATAGCCCAGGGCGCGTACTCGTTTCCCTGCCAGAAGATGGGCCCGGCCTGCGGGTAGCCATGGAAGCGCAGGTGATCGCCGCCGATCTCCGTGGCGTCCAGCTCGAAAAGCTGCACCAGTGCGCCTGGCTCCAGGCCTTGAATGTCTTCTGTGATCATTGGGACCCCATAAATAGACAAAGCCGCCCAATGGCGGCTTTGATGTCATCTGTTACCAAATGCTTTAATTCATCTTTTCAACCCAAGGAGAGAAGATGGAAATCCAAGCAGTCAACGACCACCTGCACTCGATGAAGCGCTCGGCAGAACAACTTGCGCGCAACGCAGCAAAAACAGGCGGTGATGCACACTCCTACATGAATGCTTTCCAGGCTCAGCACGACCTTCTGGTTCTGATGTGCAAGGAAATACTGGAACTCAAGCAAGAGGTCGCGACGCTCAAGGGGCAGCAAGCGCCTGTTGGCTGATTTTGATAGCACGCTCCGCACAGTCCTGAATCTCAGCGTCTGTGCGGCTGCGATAGTTAGATCCATAAGCGCCAAACGTACTAGCCGGCACTTCCGACGGCCCCTTCTCTACTGGTGCGAATACCTCGCTGAACACGCGACGCACCACCTCTTCGGCGATGATCTCGTTGTGGGTCTTGGACATATAGGTTCCTTTCAAAGAAAAAGCCCGCTGTTGCGGGCTTGGTTGTGTTGCGCGGCTGCGCTACGGCTTGGCCACTTGCTTAAAGGTCGCGGCCAGCTCGTAGATCCCAGCGCCGCGCGGCGTCAGCTGGTAGCCGTTGTCCGTGCGGTAGCTGCCTTGGATTCCAAGCGGCGGCGTCCACAGGAACGACATCCAGCTGCCGTGACGGTCGAAAAAGGACTGGATTGGAGCGATGTACTCCGTGCGGCCGACAAATGAAAGTGGCCAGGACTGCATCGCTGTGTTGATGCCATCAGCCGCCGTTTGCTCGTAGCCGTCACCAAACTTGGCAGACAGCACGCGGTGTGACACCGAGCCCTGCGGATCGATCCGCGGGCACCAGGTGAATGTCTCAGGCATCAGCCCCTCCCGTTTGCCCAGCTCCACAGACGCCCGCCTGGGCGCTGCTCGCGGGCGATGATCTCCCGAACCATCGGTGTTAGCGCCTTGGACAGCGACGCCCCCGTGGCCGCCAGTGCGGCCTCGCTGGCCTGCCCTCCGCCGCCGGCAGAGGTGACAGACACAGGGACATTGACCGTCACGCCGCCAGGACTTGATGCCATGGCGCCGCTGGTCACGACCTTTGGCAACCCAACAACACCGCCGCTTGCGTACCCGCTCAGACCGCGGCGCATGGATTCAACCACTCCGACGCCGCCGGCACGGGCCACATCCCGCTGGCTCCAGACCACTTCGCCACGGTGCACGACACCCGCGGGCTCCATGCGCCCACCCGGGCCGGTGTAGCCACCATCAGAAAAGCCGAGAAATTTCCCCACGCTCGGTAGCAATCCACCCGCTCCGCTGAACAATCCAACAATCCCTTGCCGCGCCTGGATGCGCAGCAAGTCTGCAATCACGCTGTTGGCGAAGTCCTTGAAATTAGCCTTGCCGGTCATAGCAAAATCAACCAAGGCGTTTTCCATGCCCCCCAGCATGTTCCCAACCACCTGGTTGGTTTGCTGATAGAGGTTCTGAGCGCTCTCCACATAGCTTGCGAATGCAGAGCGAGCCCCACTCACCCAGTCCAGCTCCTTCTGCCGGCGCTGTTGCTGCAGGTCATCGAACATGGACAGCTCTTGATCTTGGGCGGACTTGATGATTGTCAGCCGCTCTGCGTAGATGGCTTGGATGCGCGCCACATCCTTCGGATCATCCGCCTTGGCAATAGCATTCGCTTGGTCAGCGCCAATCTTTCGCAGCTCCGCCTCGTGCTGCTGGAGCAGCTGGATCCGCTCGCGTAACTCCGCCGCAGCCCGGTCGCCCATGCCATAGGTGGCCATCTCCAGCAGGTATTGCTGCTGCCTGGACATCAGCCGCTCCTGCGTTTCAAACAACAGGTTCTGCCGCGCCAGGTTTTCCGTGCGCTGGCGCTCCATTTCCTTGGTCATGTCAATGACCGTGGCCAGGCCTTGAGCCTTGGACAGCTGGTCCCCCGACAGCACCACGGTGCCGCGCTTCACGTCAGCCATCAGCTTCTCGTAGGCCGTCAGGTGCTGGGTCTTGTCCAGTTGCTCGGTCAGTGTCTTTAGGTACTGCTTGGCGGCGGTCTCCTGCTGCTTGGCCAGCGCCGCGGCCTGGCGGGCACCTTCGAGGTCTTTTAGATTTATGGACCCCGGGTTCTTGACCGCCATGTCGGGCGCAGCCACTGGCGCACTTGACGGGCTGGGCTTTTCTAGAGATGAATAAATCGTGGACTGCCAATATGCAATCTGCTGCTTAAGACTCTGTTGCTGCTTAGCATTTGCATTCCTTGTCAAGTCCGCAGTCATCCAGTTGAATTTCTCAGCCTGTGTTTGCGCATCTTTAAGGTCACCCTGCAGACTCTTTATGTGCTCCTGAGGCGTCTTGAAAGGGTTCGACAGACCGTACTTAAAGAGGGCATCTATAAATCCATTTGAATGCTCTATGCCGCGCACAAACTCCACAGACATTTGTGCCACAGCCTTCGTCAGCCCAGCGACCCATCCGATCATTGTTTCAAATGCCTGTTTGGTTTCTGGTGCGCTGAGAAGTGAATTCAAATCATTAATCGACTTCCTTGCCTCTGAAAAGCTCCCGGAGTCACCAGTCAATAGTCCATTGATCGTATTTCGTAATGCATCTATGGCACCGCCAAATGTGTCGCGCGCTGCGGTAGCAGCACCGCCATAGGTTTCGTTGAGGGCATCGAAAACAATCTGCTGCGCGGCGGCAACCTTTCCGGTCTGCTCGAGCTTCTTCGCAGCCTCAATCTGTGATTCTGTGAACTTGAACCCCTGCTTCACCAGTGACGCCATGCCTGCACTTGGAATATCGAGGGCGCGCCCCATCACCTCCGCAGCCGACTTCATGTCAGCGCCAGTTCTGATTGAGTAATCTGCGGCGGCCATCAGGGCCTTCGGCAGTTGCTCCCCAACGATGTTGCCAAAACCAAGAAGAACGGTCTGGGCCTGGTTGAACTCGCCAGCAGACTTGGTTGTCACAGCCTCCATCGCAGAGGCCATCTCGTTCAGGCGCCCTTGCGAATAGCCAGCACTGTTGCCGGTTGCTTTGAGAGCTGCGGCCAGCAAGGCTTGCTCCTGCTCTGCATTGCGTGTCTCGGTGATTATTTTATTTATTGTGCTGCCGATAGTTATTCCCATGAATCCGGCAGCAATGGCTTTACCGATTCCATCCCACGTGCTTTTTATTTCTTTGGCTGCAGAATCAAGGTTTTTCTTTATGGCGCGCGTCTTTCTGTCTGAGACTCTTTCCGCCTCAGTCATGCCGCTTGTGAAACCACCGAGCTTTGCAATCAAATCTATTGTGAGTGTCCCGAGCGAACGTGATGCCATGGCGGCTCCTGAAATGCAAAAGCCCGCACAGGGCGGGCTTTTTTAGATGTCGATGTTTAGCTTGGATTGCAAATTTTATTTAGCGAATCTCTGTCGTAGCCTAGATATCCTTCAATCTTTGCAGTGTCGTCGAGTGCAGCAAATGCGAGGAAATCCGTCCTTCCTGATAGTAAGTCCCTGGAACTTACCTCGCCACACAAAACGCCTTCCGGGTAAAACCATGAGCCAGCATGTGATTCATTCCTGAATTGCACATCAATAGGGTTGTCCAGAGTCTTCAAGACCGGTGCGCGCATTTGCCCAAGCTTGTATGTTCTTACAGCAAAGCCAGCCGCCAAAAGCAGAAATGCCAGGATCATGACCTGACGAAAAGTTGATCTACGCACGCTCTCCACTACTCCGTGATGTATATGAAGGCGATGGTAACAAGATGCTCACAGCATGCTGTGCGCTATCCTCCTTCGCGGAGGATACAAAATGACACGATTCATCAGCATTGACGTAGAGACAGCGAACGCCAGCCTTTCATCCATCTGCCAGGTCGGCGCCGTCATCTACGAAAACAAGAAGCCAGTTGACCAGTGGTGCACTCTCGTCAACCCAGACCAGGAATTTCGCAGCTTCAACACCCGCATTCACGGAATCCGCGCACGCGATGTCGCTACGGCACCCAGTCTTGCCGCGACGATAGAGAGCCTCCGGCGCTTCGCAGGCGGCACCACCCTTGCAAGCTATGGCGCATTCGACCGATCGGCAGTGAGCCAAGCGGCAGCAGCATGCGGACTACAGCCTCTGCTCAATCACTGGATCGATCTGCAGCAAGTTGTCCGTAATGCGTGGCCGGCAGAGTTCACGGCCAACGGGTGGAGGCTGGCCCATATCTGCAAACAGCTCGGTATAAGCCTAGCGAGTCATCACGACGCTCTTTGCGATGCGACGGCAGCCGGCGAAGTCTTCATACACGCCCAGGAAGTCAGCAGCACTACAGCCATCGACTGGCTAGACCCACATAGGTATCGCTCAGCCGCTTCAGCATCCAGCAAAGGCGGCTCGTTCTCCGCCTCCGTCAAAGAAACCCCAGTCAACGAAGATGGCCCACTGTTTGGCGAGGTGATCGTTTTTACCGGTGAAATTACGATGCCACGCCGGATCGCCGCAGAACGGGCTGGAGCTATTGGCTGCACTCCCGCAAACAGCGTGACCAAGAAAACCACTCTACTTGTCGTCGGGGAGCAGGACTTGGCACTTGTCGGCGAATCTGGAAAGAGCACCAAGCAAGTCAAGGCTGAAGAGCTGATTGCCAAAGGGCAGGAAATCCGAATTCTTGGCGAATCCGCCTTTGATGCCCTGCTGACTCAGCATGGCCTCTAGGCCGATGCAGCCGTCTTCCCGAGCTCTTTCACGTCATCCGTAAAGTAGACCTGCACCCCAGTCCTGGTGCAGCGCATCACAGGAGTGGAGCCAAGCGTCACATTGAGGTCTTCTCCGCGAAGGCCTTGCCACATTGCGATGTAATGGAGTGAGCCAATCTTGTTTCCCTTGATTGTTTTCTCTACACCACCCTTGAACGGAAGAACTGGAAGTTCTCCCCGAAGAGCCGCAAGAACAAGCTCCGTCTCCCTTTCTCGCATGCTTCTGCCTGCAAGCCACGCTGAAATCAACCCGCGGTCCACCCCCTCTTGTCGGGCCTCCCATGACTCACCCTGTTTTGGCGGATTGGCCGCACTTGCCTGAATCAGCATTCCCTCTCCCTTACAAATTTATAGCGAGGGATCGTAACAAACCCGCCGCAGCGGGTTTTGCGTTACTGAGAAGTGCTCAGATCGCGACCAGCGAGCAAGGCGCAGAGCCCTGGGCCATCCGGCTCAACCGCGCCATGCAAACCGAGGCCAACTGGGTCAGGGTCTGCGCATCCACGGCAATACTCTCCTCGATTGCACTGTGGAAGCGGTTGATGGGCAGAACGCAGGCATTACTCTCAACCTGTTTGGCCTGCACCGCTACCTCATCGTCGCGGCCTACCTCGTCAATGTTCACTAGGTAGCGGCTACGCCTCCAGTCTGCATTCCCTGACATGACACCGCTGAAGACCGCACGCTGCACCTTTGCTGCCATCTGGGATGCCAGGGTAAAGGCCAAGTCGAGGCGCACGGCGTCGTCAAGGCTCGTGCGAGCTTTGGGCTCGTCGTCTACAACCTCCCATTCGGCTGTATGGCGGGCAATGATCGATACAGCCTCGCTGAACTCGTGGCGCGGGATTTCGCGGTAGCCGACCTTGAAGTGGGCTTTGAGCTTGCTCCAGCCTTGCATCATCAGAACGCCCTGCTTTTCCTTTGGCATGCGGTCCACGGCACCTTTCAGCATCAGGCGAAGCGTCTCGGCTTCTTCTGCCGTCAGCTTGTCTCCGGGGTTCACCGCGTAGACGGTGCGCGGGTTGACTGCGATGCCATCGTTCCAGTACTGCCAGAGGGCATCGTCGCACTCGTTTTGGTACTGGACGACACGGGCGCGGACTTCGGGATTCTTGACCTTGCCGGATTCAATGGTGGTCAGCCATGCCGCAGACTTACGGACTGGCAAGCATGTCATGGCCTGCTCGCCGCCTGCAGAGGGTATTGTCAAGTTGACAATACCCCAGCGCGACTCATTGGCGGCCACCTTGCGAAACTGACTTCCCCAGTCCAGGCCGATCGCCTGAACGATGGGCTTCATAGGCGTGTACGGCTGGCCGTTGTGCTCCACAACATACAGCTCGGCGCCGTGGAATGGCACAGTGATTGCGCGGTTAGCGGTGACTTGCGTAGAATCGGACATGTTGAATCCTTGTGTGAGAACTTGGGTTGCTTCATTCAAGGCCTTTACCGTTGGCGCGGTAGAGGCCTTATCTATTTCAGGCCTGCATTGCATGCTGTGCCTCCTGCCTCACGACTTCCTGGCCACGCTTGATGAGGTGCAGGATTTCATCGTTCATGTTCCGGTCGTTCAGTGCTGCGCTGGCCTTCAGCGCCTGCTTGACCGCCTTGTCGAAGAACTTCAAAACGTATTGCGCTTCTGGCTTGCCCGCCTTAGCTTCACTCATGCTCATACAATCTCCTATGTTTCGTTTGATACTGAAGTGTCGTGAAATGTATTTTCCACACACACAAAGACATGTCAATACACTTCACGACATTTTTTAAGAGATTGGTATGGACACTGCCCTGGCACAACGCATCATCAAAGCCCGGTCCGACCTCGGCTGGAGTCAAGCCGACTTAGCAGAAGTCAGCGGCATTGCTGCAGCCCAAATTTCGCGCTACGAACAAGGCAGGAACAGCCCTCGCCCTCCAGTCATCGCCAAGTTGGCCAAGGCATTAAACGTCAGCTTTGACTGGCTCACACATGGCGCTGGCGGAATAAATGCAGCGCCTGAAGAGCAAAGCAAAGCCACGCCCAAGGGATGGGAGCTTGTTGAGCTAGAGCTCCCGGAGGACTTGCACGCTTTGCTGCAAAGTGAAAGCGAATCCCGCGGAATGACTATTGAGGCCATCGTGCTTCAGGCCATCAAACGTTCCGTGAAGTCCGATAGAGACAAGGCGTTCACTGAGATTAACCAGCGGCTCTCGGCCCTTGAAGAGCAAACCAAGGAGCTTGCCAGCCGAGTGCAAGCTCCTGCTGAAACCTCAAAAAACCCCACCGGTCATTAATTGATGCCCATGCGCCGCTGCAGCCGGCCCGCCAGCCATGGCCGACCAACCTACTGATCTGGATATGGCGACATACAAACTTCGCTTCTTCTTCAGTCCTGGCAGCGGCATCTGCCTCTGGTCTGCCAATGATGCCGCTCGCGAGAAATGGGACTACCCGGTCGATGTCCAGGCCCTGCCTCTGCCCGAGAACACATGGCGCAAGGCTCTGTATGTGATGGCCTGGCATGACACAAGCATCGACTGGAGCCACCCTTCGGGCCCCTCGCCCTGGACAGACGAAGAGCGCCTCAACTTCAACCGCGCCGCGCAGTCCTTGCTTGCGCTATTGCGCGAACAGCTCGGCAGCGACTTTGAGATCTGCGATGAGTCCGAGACCAGAGAGCTGCTGCCCAACCAGCCCCCTCTTGCCTGCTGACTTTTGCTGCAAAAGACACCCTTATGAGTTGCAACGGACACAACCACCCTCCTGACTGCAGCTGCGCATTCCGCGGCGGATGGAGCGGCTTCAACACATTCGATCCATTGCGACGGTTGCTGGGCAATGAGCCGAGGCCGCGACAACTGGGCTTCCAGCACGGGACAGCCAGTCCGCTGGCAGGCGGCTTCACGCAACCTGAAGCGAAATGCCCCGTCTGCGGTGATTTGGTGTACTTTTACCAATCCCCCTATGGAGGCCGCGTTTTCTTCGATGATCTCGGTCCACCTTGGCCAAAGCACCCCTGCACCGACCGCAGCACAAACTCACGCCAAACCAACTCACACACGCCTTGGCACCTGAACCAATGGCTACCACTCACGCGCGCCTCAATTGAAGAGATTTCCCCAGTCAAAGGCATCTACAAAATTTCAGGGGTCACCTCTGAGCGCCAGCACTCCTTCTTCTTTCGGGCCGAGGGGATCGTCATGGCTGAAATTGTAAGAATCCGCAAAGTTGGCCGAGGCAAGTTTTCCCTCTCGATTTTGGACTACAACACGGTCGAGCAGACTTGGTGCGCCTGGGATGGGATTGCCCGAACAGACTCACAACACTCCAGCTATGACGAGCCAATGAGGAAGTCATCAAGCTGGAAGTCATTCAGCCCAGATGTCAAGATTATTCGGTCGGACACGCGCCAGCAATCCAACGAAGACATGTCCCCTTGCCCCCACTGCGGGGTATTAGTACGCCAGAGGAACCTCACAAGGCATATAGCCAAGATCCATTTCCCTCGCCCAGAGACAACCACTTAGGAAAAGATCAGCCATGCACACCATCACTTGCACCCATGAAGGCGTCACCTACGAGGCAGAGTGGGACTTCGTTGATGACGAAAACATCGTCGTCTATCTACCGGACGGGCCCAAAGAAACTTGGCTGCGAGGGCTCGAACCTGAAGCAGCGGCCATGACCCGCCTAAGGGCATACGCACACACCCAGCACAAAAAGCTGTAGCCAACAAAAAAGCTCCTCGTGAGGGGCTTTTTTGTTTCTGGGCAGGAGGTGCGCCGACTGGGTGCTCCAGATCACAACGCCTTCAGAAAACGCCGTACCGATAAGCAAAGTACACCGCAGCGGCGATGCCGATTCCTGCGAGGAAAGCCATTACTTTTTGCATCTGGACCTCTAGCCCGCCACCCACCAGACCACGACCGCAACCACCACGATAGCCGCCACAACCAGCATGCCTGCTCCTTGTTCAAAGTTCCAAGGATCGTAGCAAACTAGCTTGGCCAACTGCCCGCAGCACTATGCCCTGTACGCATCCACAGCCTGGAGGCATTGGCAGGTTGATGCCGACAGATGGGCGGCTTAGGATGCGCGGTTAATTACAACCAGGGAGGAGAGATGGCTCATTTCATCGTTACGTTCAGAATCGGCAGTGACGGCAACTACCAGGAGCGATATGACTCTTTTGTCAAGAAAGTCCACGAGCTTGGCGGTGGCGTCGGTGTAGTTTGGGAGGAGACGACATCATTCGCCTCTCTTGCGGCTTCCCATACTGCAGAGAGCCTATGCCAAGCCCTTTATCTTGGCTCTGAGTTCAATAGCAGCAAAGACATCATGGTCGTGATTGACCTGGATGCCAGGAAAAAAGCCACAAAGGGGGAAGTCAAGTACACCGGCACCTTGACATCAACTCTTGGCTTCTAACCAAACGCACCCTGCTCAATCCGCGCCATTTGTTGGCGCGCCTCCTGCAGTACTCGCCCTTGATACGCGGCGGCCTCATTGACTTCGGCCAGCTCGCGCTCCACCTCACTCTTTCGGCCAGCGAGGGCGTGCAGCTTACCCTCGGCACAGATTTCCGCTTCTACCAGCGCCCGGTATTCGGTTTTCATCATCTATTTCCTTGATGCTGCCCGCCACTGCGGGCTTTGTCACTCAGCATGAATAGCCGCCAGGGCGGCGCCAACTATCACCGCCACGTTGCCATGGCGGTATCAATGTCTATCGGAGCCCCTGCCGGTACATCGTTCGCAGCACCGGTGGTGGCCGCGCGCTTGGGCAAAAAGTCCGCGTACTCCGGGCCTCTCTGCCCCTTCCCTCGCGGCACGGTGCTGCTGACCATGTAGGCCACCAGTGCCGCTGCGTGCTCGATGTGAGACTGGGTGTGCAGGGGGCCGTGCTTGGCGCGGTACTGCATCCAGGCCTGGAACTCTGCCCAGCTGATGTTTCGGCGCGCCTCGGCCACGGTCCGCCCTCCGATTCCGGCCAGCACCATCTCGTGCAAGACCTCTTCGGAGGGCGTCAGGCCTTTGGGCTGTTGACCTCGTTGATAGCACCAACGAAGGCCCAGGCAATGGCCGGGCTCAGCGCATAAGCCTGCTCATAGGTCAGTTGCTCGGCGCCATCCTCACCCAGGCGGATGCACAGCGAGATCAGCTGCGCGCCCTGCACGCGATCCTTGCCGTCGCCCATCAACGCAGACTCGACTGCACCATAGGGTTGGCGCACAACGAACACATCGCCCTTGCGCTCCTTGCCGTCGGCACCCTTCCACTTGATGGACTTCTTGACGGGGGCGGAATCAACGAATCCGCCCATCTCTTGCAGCTCAGACAGGTTCATGCTTTACCTCAGGGTGTGACTGGTGGGTAGGTCTTGCGCAGCCACTCCAGCGGGCCGGCGCGCTTGATGGTCATCGCAGACTTCACGACGCTGTTCGTCTCGAAGGCGAAGGGGAAGGTGCCAATCGCACCCTTGAACACCAGCCAGGTGCGGTCGTTTGGCAGGCGGAAACCCAGGGGCTCGGTGTCATCGATGTCAGGCTCACTCTTGCCATCCGCCCAACCAATGAACCAGGTCAGCTTCGTGCGGTCCTTCTTCAGCTGGAACAGGCGCACATGGCTTGCAGTGCTGGGATCGGTGTTGATCTCCAGACTTGCCTCGCCGGGGGTGGTCAAACCGGGCTCGTTGCTACGGGAGTCGGTTTCATCCAGGCAGGTGGTATCGATGTCGTCCGAGCTCTCGTCGCCTGGATTGAATGCCGTAGGGCACGCCACGCGCAAGATTTCGAATTTGGTCGGATCGGCCACGGTCGGGACCATGGCGAAGATCTCGGTTCCCTGGGTCAGCACAGACATGGGAAGTCCTTTCGGAAATGAAAAAACCGCCTCATGGGCGGTGGTGGGTTGGAATTCAGCTCGGACTCAGCCGGCAGCCAGCTTGCTGCGCAGCTCATAGCCCATCAAAGGCCAGATCTTTTGCACCGCGTTCTGGCGGGCGATCTTGCGACCGATCTCGGCGTCGAAGTTCTCAGGACTGGCGCACGCGCTCTCGCCGGTGACGGTGAAGCCATTGCGCAGCACCAGAACGCAGAAGGTCAGCAGGTGCAACGGGCCGGGCTGATCGAAGTAGATCGGCGCAACCTCTCGGCCAGCCACCCCTTCGGCTGCAGTGAAACAGTGCTCGCTGACGATGTTGGCCTCGATGTCAGCCGGCGTGATGCGCGCGGCAGTCTTGCCCTTGGCCTGGATTTCTTGCTCGATTGCTTGGTCGGTCATTGATTGCTTTCAGCTTGGGGGAATAAAAAAGCCCGCGCAAGGCGGGCAACCACGAAAGAGCAGTGTGGTAATCAGTGGAGAGGCAGGCTCGGCTGCATCTCGGCGGCGAGGAAGTCGCGTTCCGCCTTGATTGCAGGAAGCTCTTTCTTTCGATCCAGCATCAGATGGGAGCCAATCGAAGCCTTGGCCAGAGATGTGGCATCGCGCGTTTCCAGTGCGAGACGGCGATTCCACAGGGTGAACGCCATACGTTCAAGTTGTTCGCTCAGCCGATCAAACGCGGCGATGAAGCGCTCCTGCCACTCTTCCGCACCACTGAGCTTCGTGGCCATGGCAATAAAGCCGTTCTTGGTCATCAGAATCTCTTGCCTGGCCTCACCTTTCGCATCAATGTAATCAACCAACTCAAAATTGAGTTCGATGAATTCCGGCGAGTGGCGCCCTTGAATGCGGGTTTGGAAGAGGCGCAGCACGTTGGCATGCCGCTTATTGAAGCGCTTTGCCATCTTCCGGCTGGAAGTCATCGGCTTACCGTCGCTCAATGCGACGAGTTCTGTGATTTCTTGCATACATGCTCTTTCATGAGTGAGAAACAAAAAACCGCCCGAGGGCGGTTTGTGGCGCGGCTGCTGTGCAGCTCTATTTGTTGCGCCGAACGATCCAGTCGCAGTCGAAGCTGACGCGGTAGTTTTTGGTCTCCGCATCACGGCTCTGGCCGCGCCAGGATGTGATGTAGCAATCCAGCTCTATGGCATCGCGCAGGTCATCGGCAACCTGGCGCGCGCTGTCGGGCGTCTCTGCCCACACATCGATCTGCAGGGTGACGCCGTCAGCATCAGGTCGGCCGCTCAGGTAGTTCTCGGGCGAGCCGTTGACCACCTGGAAGGTGGCGTAGGGGTAGACCTTCGGCTCGTCGTCGTTCTGGCCCCATGGGTACAGGCGCGGCTCCGGGTCACCCAGCAGCGCCAGCACGGCCGGCCAGCGCTTGGCGACAAGGTAGATTGGGGCGTTCATTTCTTGGCCAGCTTTCTGACGATCTGGTCGACGGCCTTGTTCATGTTCAGCGCGAACGCATCCATGACCTGGGGTGCAACCTCCTCGGCCGCCGGGCGCAGGAATGGCTGGGCCCGTATCTTCTCGGCGCCCAGCTCCAGCAAATGCCAATGCGGGGTGTTTCCCTTGGGCCCGGTGTCCGGGTTGCCCTTGGGGATACGCCCCTTCTCGGTGCCGACGCCCACGGAGACCATCAGGTCACCGGTGCGTTTGAAGTGGCGGCCGCGGAAGCGCTGGATGATGTTGTCTGCGATCCGCCGCCCGGTGTCAGGGTCATCGAAACGCAGCGCATTGGCCTGGGCCTGCTTGCGCACAAGCGTTGCGGCCTTGCCAAGCGCCGAGCGTGCCGGCTTCAGCTGCAGCTCCTTTGGCAGCTCTTGCAAGCGCTTGCGCACTTCGTCCAGGCCCTTGATCTTGAAATCGACATCAGCCACTGTTCACGCCCTCGCTGACCGGGTGTGTCTGGTATTCCAGGCCGCTTTCGCGGTCAGCCAGCACGCCCTCGATGTTGTAGACCTTGCCGCGGTGCACGAAGCGCATGCGGGCGGTGACCGCGGTGTTGTGGCGGGTAACGATCCGGGCCACGACCTTGGACTGCTCCGCCGCGGCTGCGATGAATTCGCGCGCACTCAGCGGCTCGATGGACGCCCACAGCTTGCCGAGCTCCACCCACCGCTTCAGCACGTCGCCGGTTACCGGGTCGCGGCTGGTCTTGTATTCCTGCAGGCTGACGCGGTGGCGGAGTTTGCCGGCCTCGATCATTTCGGAGTCCCATCCAAGTAGGTGCCGCCCAGGCCTTCCGCCTCGTCGCCGGCACCCTCGTCAGCGATCGCTGCCGCCAGCTGAGCCACCGCGTTCGCCAGTCGGTTGTTGCTCTCTGTCTGCGCCAGCAGGGCCCTGATCAGGCGCTCGTGGTCGCTCAGCCCGGGGGCGCTCAAAGAGTTCTCGGGCTCTTTCATAGGCCAGCTCCTTCATCTTGTTGATCCAGGCGCGCCTGGCTTCGCATCCGGTGCAGCTCATACGCCCTGGCCTATCCGGTAAGGGTCGAGAAGGCGGCGCGAAGCTTGCGGGAACTCATTGCCCCCACCCTTCGCATCGTCTTCTCGGCTTGCATACAGCCGGCCGATCATCAGCAGTGCTGCAGCCTGGGCGCTGGCGTTGGCCACCATCGGCCGATCCCCGCCAGCGCCATCAGCAACAGCCTGATCCAGCTCTGCCTGATCAGCGAACACCTGGCGGTTCAGGTACTCCTGGACCTGCTCGCCGGCGGTGGTGATGAACAGATCAATGAGGGTGTCCTCGTCTTCTCCATCCACGCGCAGATGTAGGCGGGCTTGCTCCAGCGTCACGATGGGCATGCAGGCCTCACTCAGGCTTCGGGCCAGGCTTGCGACCGCGGCGCGGGGCATCCGCTCCGGCGGCAGCGCCATCCGGCGCGGCGGGCGCCTGCTGGTCGTCCGGATCGGACGGCGCCTCTGCGCCACCCGCCATGGCCACAAGGCCCAGCGCCAGGAACTGCGTCACCCGGCTTTCCGGGATATCGAATGCCTCCGAGTCCCAGGGGTTCTTGATCTCCCCATCGAACTCGAAAGACTTCAGTGCTTTGACTATTGCCATTTGAAATAGAGGGCGGTTGCCCGCCCTCTCCTCGCTTAGCCGCCGCTGGCCACCAGCTGACCGGTGACAAAGGCCTCGGGGCGATAAACAGCCAGGGCCAGGCGCTCTTCAGCGCGGATGGTGACCATGTTGTTTTCGAAGTCCTTGTCGTTCTCGGTGGAGATCAGGATCTCGACAGCCATGCGGTCGAAGATCTGAGCGCCCAGGGAGAACGCGCCGGTCAGGAAGGTGTTCTGCGCGATGGCCGTGGTTTCGACCACGGGCAGGTTCCACAGGCGCGCCGGGGTGCCGTCCTGCGGGCGTCCGATCAGGTAGCGGCCCTGGCTATCCTTGGTCAACTCGATGGCGGCCCAGTCGGTCGGGTGCAGCACCACGCCGGAGGCGGGGAACTCGGCCAGGATCGCCTGCAGGACGGCCAGGCGGACGCGGTCGATGCGCTGCTCGCCGGTGACGGTGATACCAGTGGGCGGGCTGTAGGCCGATGCCTGGGGGATCAGGCCATTCAGGTTGGCGCCGGTGCCATTGCCATACAGCAGCTGACCCTCTTCGGCCAGCTTGATGCCGTACTCGGCGCGGGCGTCGATGTAGCTGCGCAGGGCCGGGGCATCATCCAGGATCTGGCGCGAGGCCTTAAACAGGTGGGCCAGCACGCGCACCGGCGCGTTCTCCAGGTCGAACTTGATGTCCGAATAGGGCTTGGCCGCACCCTCCGCCACGGGCGCGGCGGCATTGGTGAAACCGGACTCGCGCACGTACTCGACGTTGTTGCTCGCGGTCTGGCCGGGAGCGATCAGGTCGCGAATGGTCAGGCGGCGCTCGGGGGCGGCGACGATGCCGTACTGGCGATCGGACACCACCAGGCCGCCGGCCGAGGCCGTGGTGATGGCCTGGCGCGGCACCTCGATGCGGCGCGAGCCGCGGAAGGAGCTGTTCACACCTTCCATCTGGGAGCTGTTCACCACCAGGTTGCCAGCCGTCTGCTGGGCGTCCTGGCTGCCACCTTCGGGGCGAGCTATGGCCTGCTGCAGCTCCTGCATGTGCGCATTCAGCGCATTGAACTGCGGCAGCAGCGCATCGACGGCCTGCTTGGTTTCGACGCTGGACTCGCCCAGGCTCTTGATCTCGCGCTCGGTCTTCTCGGCGTACTGCTTCAGCTGGTCGCCGGTCTGCTTCAGGTCGGCCTGGACTTGTTGGTAGGCCTGTTCGACATTCACGGTATTGGGCATTGGGATGCTCTTTCTGCCCTGGCGGGCATAAAAAAACCGCCTCAGTGGGCGGCTGGCTTTCGGAAGGGTTGCCCCGTCAGACCTTCAGGAGGCCCGACAGCGACACAGGTGGCGCCACCATGAGCGGAGCCGGCTGGGCAGCGTCTGGCTTGCCCTTTCCGATAGCGTCGTGCGTATCGGCGCCAGCAGCGTCTGGCTTGCTGGCCTTGATTTGTTGAAGCAGATGGCGCCGCTGACTGCGGGGCATCCCCTGGCGGGCCATCAGCACATCAATCTGGCGCACCGCGTTTTGCGCGCCCTGGTCTTCGGCCTCGCGGATCTTGGACGGCTCCAGGATGGCGTCGGCCCAGCCGGTCTCCACCGCGGCGGCGCCACCGATCCAAGTCTCCTTGTCCAGCAGCGTGGCGATCTCTGCCTTGTCGAGGCCGGTCCGCTCGGCATACAGGTCCGCAGAGGCAGCATCGAATGGCTCCAGCCAATCGGCTGCTTCGCGCAAGTCATGCCGGTTGCCGACCGCCACGATCCAGGAGTTGTGCACCATCAGCCATCCGGCGCGCGAGATCAGGATCTCGTCGCCTGCCATGGCGATGATGGAGGCGGCCGAGGCGGCAATACCCAGGATGCGAACCGTCACCTTGCCGCGGTGCATGCGCAGCAGGCTGTAGATGGCATTGCCCTCGAACGTCGATCCGCCCGGGGAGTTGATGTTGACGATCACATCGCGGTCGCGGCCGATGGACCGCAGCGCGGCCTCGATGCGCCGGGCTGATGTGCCCTCGCCAGTCCAGGCGTCGTAGCCGATAGGGTCGAGGATGTTGATGACGTTGTCACCCTCTTCCTCCTCCATGGCCAGGGCCGGGTTCCATTTCGACAGCGCTTGCAGCGACAGGTCGAACTCAATGCCGGCATGCCCACGCATCTGTGGCAGCTCGGGCAG
The DNA here is from genome assembly GCA_031277855.1 of Acidovorax sp. GTDB lineage: Bacteria > Pseudomonadota > Gammaproteobacteria > Burkholderiales > Burkholderiaceae_C > Comamonas. Next base: position 364,795 of record JAITLO010000032.1, read on the forward strand.
GTTTTTCAGGCTCATGCTCTCTCCCTACAGGGAATCATTGAAATCGGGCCCGGGGACTTTCAGCCCAGCCCCAGTGACCTTGTTGACAAGCGTCCGCGCTTCATCCGCCGTGATCACCTTCCCGACGCCGAGGTAGACCTTCTGTATGGCCTCGACCATCGACATGTCACTAGCTCCAAGCCGCTGTAGCGTTGTCAGGTTGGTTTGCACGGTCAGCTCATCACCGCCATCCATGGGGGCCATATCTTCCAGGGCCCGAATCTCGTTGCGCGTCATCACGCCGTTCTGCGCCAGCGTCGAGTAGTAGCTGGCACGCCCGGCGCTATCAGCCCGCAGCAGCCCTTCCAGGTTGAAGCGGGCGTAAAAAAACCGCCTCTCGGGCGGCTCAAGCAGGTACTTGTAGATTGCTTCCTCGATCCGTTTCAGGATCGGCCGCAGCGCCAGCGTGAGGAACAGATCTTTCTGAGCCTCGGTACTCGTCGGCCAGGACGACTGTTTGTCCCCGTGGCCAATCAAGATTGGCGGCACACCGAAGAAGCGGCACACCTCCTCGACGCTATAGGAACGCGACTCCAGCAGCTGTGCATCAGCTGGATCAACCCCAATGGGCTCAGCGGTCACGCCTTGCTCCAGCACAGGAGAGCGCCCAGCATTCATGGCACCAGACAGGGTCTTGATGTACTCGCGGAACTCTTCGCGCTGCTCCGGCCTCAGCACCCGGTCGACCTTGAACGCCACGGTCTTATGCAGGCCGTTTTGGAACATGCTGTTCGCGGCGTCGTTGGCAGACATAGCTTGGCCGAAGGTGCTCGCCCCGTACTGGATCGCCGACAGGCCCATCTGCCCATCCAGGGAGAACCCAGCGATGTGCATCATCTCGCGGCGGCCGATCTCCTCAGCCTTCCCGTTGCGCGGGGTATAGGTGTACTTCAGGCTGCCATCGTTCTGTTGCTGCACAGTCATGCGGTCAGGCGACAGGACGTACAGCGCCGCGATGCGACCAGCAACGTGGCGCTTGCGCACATAGGCATTGCCACGCAGCAGGATCGACGCCACCACCGCCTCCCAGAACTGCACCGACGTGGTGTCTGCGTTCGGGCTGTGCTTCAGGATCTCGTAGAGCGGCGCGTCCACCGCCGGCACAGGCTTGCGCCCATCCTGGCGGTAGAGCGTCAGCGGCAGCGTGGCAATGGTCTGGGAGATCAGGCGCACACAGGCCCACACAACCGAGAGCTGCATGGCGGTGTTTGTGCTCACAACCTTCCCGGAGCTGTTGCCACCCAGAAAGTCAGACCAGAAACCGGAGTCGGTCAGGCGGATCGCCTTCCCGGTCCAGTCACTCACCGCCGCCTGCACAGCGCTGGGCCGCGCCACGGCGCGCACCAGTGTTGCGGACAGCTTACTCATGCTTCGCGCCCTTTCTCATGCTGCACGCCATTTCGAACGAAGCCAGCAGCCAGGCCGCAAGAGCCAGCGCCAGCAAGCAGCGCCCAGCCCAGGCCAAGCAGCACAGCCACGCCAGCAATGAACAAGCCGATCCCAAGGACCGACAGTGCAAGAAAAACAATCGTCGTCTGATCCATGGTCACACACTCATTGGGTTGCGGATGGCATCCATGAAGTCGCCATCCCCGTCATCGGTTGAAACAAGCAGCCGGCCGACACCCATGATCAGCGCCACAGCGCCATCGATCTTGTTGTCGTTGCCTTGCTTGATCGGGCGCACCACGTCATCGTTGCCCGGCAGGTGCTTGCCAATCACATTGGTAATACACCAGGTCATGATCGGATTGCCGTCATGGTGGAATCGCCCCGAGGCAATGGCCGCTTCGATCTCCTTCATGGGGTCCGACATGTTGGTGTAGTTCTGGGTGATGGTGATGGGCGTCAGCCCCTCGTCATCCAGCTGGTGCCCCAGGTTGGTAGCCCCGTGCGGGTCCATGGGTGAGCACTGCACCGGGTTGAGCCTGTTGGCGGCCTTGGCCTCCTCCAGGATCTCCCGGTAATCAATCTCCGCCCCATCGGTCTGCAGCAGCAGGCCAGCGTTCACCCACTTCTGGTAGCGCTCGGCCATCCGCCGGTTGTCCATGTTCGCCACCGTGTCCTCGGGCACCCAGAACCTGGGCGCAACCGAGTAGTAATGGCGCTTTCCGTCTATGTCGCGCCAGAACAGGCGGGCCATGCTGTTCATGTCCAGCTTGCGGGCCAAGTCGAACGACAGGACGCAGGCCTGACCCTCAAACTTCTCCAGCGTCAGGCTGGTGTCCTTCAAGGCCTCCCACTGCGCCAGGTTGTAGAAGCCGGTCTTCGCCGTCACCCACAGGCCGAGGTGCTTGGTCTTGAAGGTGTTGGTGAAGCGGGCCTGTTGGATTGCTCGGCGCTGTTGACTCTCCAGGTACTCCTGGTAGACGGAGACGCCCATGTTCGGGTTGGCCTTGGCCAGGACGGCGGGGTCTTTCCAGTCGTCGCCCTCGTCAATCGTCCAGATCCATCCAAACAGCTCGTCGTTGTCGACCGTGCCCTCGAGCATCTCCACGACCTCGCGGCGCTTGTCGTAGCACGGCCCCTCAATGTTGTAGCCCGCCGTGGTGATGATGAACATCAGCGGCTGCTTGCGCGCCCCCATGCCGGTCAGCATGGTGGTGTAGAGCGCGTCCGAGTCGTGCTCGTGGTACTCGTCCACGATGGCGCACGACGGGCTCGCGCCGTCGCCGGGGTTGCCGATGATAGGCTCCAGGCGGCTACCGTCCGCGGGCTTGTTCAAGTTCGAGGCATTCACCTCGATGCCCGCAGCCTCCACCAACATTGGCGAGCGCTTGACCATCAGCCGGGCGGGCCGGAACACTTCCCAGGCCTGCTTCTCGGTCGTTGCCCCCGGATAGACCTCGGCGCCGAACTCGCCATCCACTGCGAACATGGCCAGGCCGACGCCGGCCGCGATCACGGACTTTCCGTTCTTGCGGTTGACCTCCCAGTAGCTTTCCCGAAAGCGCCGCATGCCATCGCGCTTGCGCTTCCAGCCGAAGGTGCACGCCAGTCCAAACTTCTGCCAGGGCTCGAGCGTGACAAGCTGCCGCTTGAATGCCCACTCACCCTTGGTGTGTGGCAGCAGCTCGATGAACGCGATCTTGCGCTCAGCCTCCTGGGCGTCGAACTTGTAGGGGTAGCGCTTGTCCTTGGCGCGCTCCAGATCGTCCAGATGCCGCTGGCACGCAAGGACAACATACCGGCAAGCTGGGATCTTGCCGGCGACCACAGCCTTAGCGAACTTCTTCGCCTCCTCCACCGCTGGATACTTAGCCATTGATCAGCTTGGCGAACGGGTTGCCGCCATCCTCTGGTTTTTTGCCCATCACGCGCGACCGGCTTGAGGGGTCCAGCCCCAGCATGCCGCCGTAGGTGGCCATCATTGCCGTGGCCTCTTTGACTGCCGTGACGGCCGGGTTCTTGATCAGGCCGCCCATGGCGCCCGCTACCGTGACGCCGTTTTTCCTCACCTCTTCCTGCGCCATGCGGAACTGGTCGTAGGCGTTGCAGTACACCTCAAGGTTTTGGATGTCCGTGGCCTCGATCACCCGCTCGCGGCACAGGAGCGGGCAAACCGTCTCCCACAGCTCGCGGCCGTAGTCGCCCATCCAGATCGGGCAGTCGACATTACGGACCAGGCCGAAATCAGGCTCTGATTTATTCAGCGCTCTCTTGCCGGGGTTGCCGGCCAGCTCCTTCTTGATCGTTGGTTTCGGGCGACGACCAGAGCGCCCAGCAGCTCCTGCCATCGGGCCTCCAGTTAAATTTCATTTTTCGCGGGTGTGAAAATTCACCTAGGGGCGCGGCTGTTTCTTGGATCGCTCCAGACTTTCCAGCCCCCCCTCTCTCGGGGCCGAAATCGTTGCAAAATCACAACAATTTGGCATTTTTGCTCAAAAAACAGGCAGTCCCGCCGATTTTCTGATTCCGACCGGGCTCGCCCCGTCTATTTGCCGCCCGCCTTCACGATGCACATGGGGCTGAGGCCTGTATCCGCCTCCATGGCGCACTTCACGGCGATTGGATCGGCACCACCCTCGATGGCCTTGGCAACAAGGTTGTGGCGGTTCATGGTGCACGCCACTGGCGACATGGCTACAGCGGCCACGAGCACAAAACCCGCAACTGAAACAAAGGCTTCGCTCACTTTCGACTCTCCTCTCTTTGCTTCTCTCCGCTGTGGCAGCCCTGGCAAAGAGACTGGAACGGGCCAGACCAGAACTTCTCCAGGTCGCCTCGGTGCGGCTCGATGTGGTCGCAGACCGTGGCCTCAGTCACTCGCCCTTGGCGCTCGCAATACGCGCACAGCGGCTCAGACCTGAGCTGCCGAGACCGCATGGCACGCCAGCGGGTGGTGGTGTACCAGGCACTGAACTGGCCAGCACTGCCGCGCCGCGCCTTCTGCGCCTCAGCCTGATGTGCATCGCAGTACCCATTGGCGTTGCGGTGGATGGCCTTGCACCCCTTGTTGCGGCACGGCCGGTTAGGACGCTGTGGCATCGGATTCAGCCTTGCGCAGCACTTCCACATCCATACAGTCATCCAGAACCATGGCCTTCACGCCATCGGGCACCAACCCTTGGACTTGGTCTGCAACGCGCTGGCGAGCCGTGACCGGCAGCACTTGCGAGCACTTGAGTACCAGCACATCACCAGGCTCAAGACGCGCGACCTGGATGCTTTCGATTTGGGATTCAGTCAGCATCGCGCCTCCCGTAACAATGGAACATCACCGGCACGCCCTGCCCGGCGAAGATTGGGTAGATCGAGCGAAAGCGGATGCGGCGCGTCAGGACGCCCTTGCCATCCGGAGAGATCCGGTGCGGGCTGTAGCCAACTTTGACCCAGCCATTCTTTGTGTCGATCTCCATCACACGGCTCAAGCGCTCTCTGGTGTCAACATCGTGAACAGTGGCGCCGGCGGCGTTGTGATGGGTGTAGAGCATCGCGCCTCCAGAAATGAAAAAGCCACCCGGAGGTGGCGACAGCTCTCTTTGCACTGCACCCCATGAGGCGCAAGGCAAAGAGCCCTCCGCAGAGGGCTTGCGGCAGGCTCACATCCAGGACTTCACCACCCAGCCTGCGCCGAGCGTCAGCCCTGCAGCAAGCGGATGGCCGATGAGCACCCACGCCATCACGGCGCCGGAACTCTCCGAGTCCGACTTCTTCGAGCCGAGCCCCTGGGCTGCACGGAACAGCAGCGCGATACCGTAGGCCTGCAGCAGGGTGATCACAGGCAGGTCAAACAGCGGCGACACGAACCACCCCCACAGAGTGGAGAGAGTCAGGCCGTCCCAGAAGCCACCCCAGACCAGCATGAACGCAATGGATGCGATGCCAACCAGCACCAGGGATACCGCAGTGCCTGCGGTGAGATCGATCTTGGACATGGAATTCCTTTGATAGGTGCCACCGCGTGCTGGCAAGGCGTCCCTGGCTCTACAGCTTGGAAGGCTGGTGCCCGACCGATAGGCCAAGGCCGCAGATGGTCAGCGGATGGGGCTGCCCACGAAAAACTGGAATCCGGGCTCGCGCTCCGGGAAAAACATCGACTGCAAAAAGCCTTCGATGAAATGTGCAGCTGACATCACCAACTCCAATGGAGCCCACTTGGTGGCCACCATAAACTCCCTCTCTGGATTTCCAATCCATACAGGGATGCCAAAGTAACTGCCGTGGTGGGTGAATCCATTCTTCTTGGCCTCCTTGGCTGTCATGTATCCAAGCACGTGAACTCCAATCAGGCTGAACGCAAAAGCCCCGCAGACTGCGAGGCTAGGAATATTCCCCCATACGGACTTACGGCAGAGCCGCTGGGGGATGCCGGTTTGTCTGTGCTCCAGCTCCGCGACAGCTCACGGGAGACATGCCCACGCCGTCAAACCACTCGGGCGCGGCCCTGGCTGGATCAGGGAGAAATGAGAAAAGCCCGCGGCGCGATGCCTGCGGGCTTTTTGTATGGGCGAGCTTCACCATCTCTGGCTACGCGCACCGCTACGGGCTAAGTGCGAATCCTTCAATGGTGACGCGTGGCCGAAAGATTTTTCTTGCGGCCGGCAGCGCAATTCTACAGATCGCACCTTTTTCGTCAACGGGTATGTCGAAGCTTGTCGCGTATGGACTGCCGCGCGATGCCCACGCAGTCGTCGATGTAGTTCGCCCCAGCCTTCCCCGCTTCACCACCCGGCACCGGGGCCTGGCCAGAGCCGCCGCAACCACCGCATGCCTGATCGGACAACTCGTCCTCACTCCACTTCACCAGCTGGAACTTGCGGCCGCAGCAGGCCGGGCACGTTGGGTGCAGCCAGTGCAGCAGCACCGCTGCAGCCATCTCCTCTGCGCTCTGGCAGCCGTCCATGGCCAACTTGATCGACAGGTGCAGGCGCGCGGCCGGCAGCGACTTGAGGGCGCGCATCGTCTCCTTCAACTCTTGCTCGTAGGCTGCGGCCATTTCAGCCTTGGCCTGGTCACTGTGCACCTGCTCCACTGTCTCGGCGCGGGCATGGCGGGCGATCTCCTGGGCCTTGAGGCTGATCTGCTTGCGATTTGGCTTGCGCGGGATGCGGCAGCCCCGGCGCTCGGCTGAGTCCCATTCGCTGTGCAGGCGCATCATTACCGCACCAAAGCGCGACTTGCTCCAGCCGGCCGCGATCAGCAGGTCTGCATCGCCCTGGCGGCCAGCCTCGACACGCAGGCTCATCGAGTGGATTGCACAAGCGTACTGCTCTTGGGTTGTTGGTGCTTCGGTCATTTGGTTCTCTCTTTTCAATTACCCATCAGCCGGCGCACCGTCACATTCAGCGCGGCCAGCTCGTCCATCTTTTTGATTGCCCACATGCGGCGCTGGCCATGCAACCCCATTAGCGAGCCACGGTGGCAGCTCTCGCACAGCGCGACTGCCGTGTATTGCTGGCCCTGCTTGACGTGGTGGGCCTCGCTGGGCCCCGGCTGGTCACACACGCTGCAGGGCAGCTCCTTGACCAGCGCCAGGTGCTCGCGCTCTTTGTCGTTCAGCCTGTTCAGCATTGGTCGCCCCAGCTCTCCACCATGACCATGTCCCCGTAGTCATTGACCACGTAGATCACCTCCGCACCGAACTGCACCGCGTGCTCACAGCGGTTGGTCATCCAGCTTGTGGCTAGATAGCGTCCGTCGCGCAGGCGCTCCAGTCGCACCCATGGGGCTCTCGCATACACAATTGAGGTTGGTGGTGGCCGGCGAACGCCAGCCAGGGGCACGACCTTCCCAAAAAATGCCGGATCCATCAAAACGCCCCCACTTCCCAGCCGCCGCCGGCTTTCTTTGTGCGTGCCTTGATTGCGAAGAAGCGAAACGGGTATTGGTCGGCTGCGATCTTGATCTTTGCCCGGGCATCGTCCTGCCAGAAACCCTTGACCTCGTGGAGCTCCATCACGCCGTCCGCATTCATCACCGCGAAGTCGGGCGTATAAAACGTGTTGTCGGCCAAGCGCAGCTTCAGACCTTCAAACCGGCGCCAGAGGATCTGGCCGGCATGCTGCAGACCTGCCAAGTGCTGGTCGTAGGCTGCCTCGGTCTTGTTTAACTGGCCAGCTTTTAGACGCCCAAGCGCGTACATTCGGTTATTCAAAGCGTGGCCCCTTCGTGCAACTTGCGTTTGGCGTTCACATAGGCAGCGTGAGCCTCGTTCGCCGTCGGGAATCTCCCGAGGTAAATGCACTTCCCGCGCACTTGAATCTTTGCGTCGAACGTCCCGTGCTTATTTGTGTGGGCGCCAAGCAAGCCCGACAAGTTGGAGCATCTGGCGCGACGGATGTTCTCCATATTCAGGCGAGGGGTGGCAGCCCGAAGATTTATCAACCTGTTGTCGGACTTGACTCCATTGATGTGATCGATCACCTCGGGGAACTCGCCATACGCAAGTGCCCACGCCAGACGATGAGCAAGATAAAAAACACCATCGAAGTTAATCTGGGTATAGCCGTGCTTATGCTTCGTGCCCGCAATGTCTCCGGGCTTTTTGTTCCCACGCTGCTGAAGCCAGACAAAAATACCCGCACCAGGGTCGTAGTGAAGGCACTCGCTCAGCCGGCCTAGGGCATACATGGACTGCTTCATGCGCGGGCTCCGTTCTGTTTGTCCAGCCATTCGCGGCGCGCCGTGGCAGCGCCAGCATCCGCTGCTGCAAAGCGCGGGCATGCAACCGCCTCGGCGCTAGTGGTGTGCCCGGGCAGCTTCTTCTTCAGGCAGCGAGCAAAGCCCAAGCGGGCCATGCTGCGGTCGGTGTCCTTGAGGGACCAGTGAGTGCACTCGATGCAGGTGCCATTCGTGCTCATGCGAGCCTCGCT
>JAITLO010000029.1 GCA_031277855.1 Acidovorax sp.
GCGCCCAGGCGGCTCTTGTTGTCGGTGCCGTCCAGGTCGATCAGGGTCTTGTCCAGGAAGGCTTGCTCGGAAGCATCCAGGCCCAGCACGGCTTCGGAGATTTCGGTGTTGATGTGCTCCACAGCCTTGAGCACGCCCTTGCCCAGATAGCGGCCCTTGTCGCCGTCACGCAGCTCGATGGCTTCGCGCGAGCCGGTGGAGGCGCCCGAGGGCACGGCGGCGCGGCCCATCACGCCGGATTCCAGCAGCACGTCGCATTCGACGGTGGGGTTGCCGCGGCTGTCCAGGACTTCGCGTCCTACGATGTCAACGATTGCACTCATGGTCTTCCTTTGAAGGTTTTTTACAAACTCTGAACCCAGGGGGCTTGGCGGTTAATCCGCCGACAAAGCAGGCTACAAAAGCATAGGCTGCTCTGTTTTTGATACGAAAAAGCACGCTCTTGCGGAGCGTGCTTGGATTTCAGCAGCAAATGGCCTGCATGGGGGTTACGGTCATCATGGCTGGAAGTTGTTTTCCAGAAAGCCGTTGCGCTTGGTCACATCGTCCAAGGCTACCAGGGTCTCCAGCAAGGCCTTCATGTGCTTGAGCGGCACGGCATTGGGGCCGTCGCTCAGGGCATTGCAGGGATCGGGGTGGGTTTCCATGAACAGACCGGCCACACCCACGGCCACGGCCGCGCGGGACAGCACGGGCACCATCTCACGCATGCCGCCGCTGCTGGTGCCGGTGCCGCCGGGCAGCTGCACGCTGTGCGTGGCGTCAAACACCACGGGGGCGTTGGTCTCGCGCATGATGGCCAGCGAGCGCATATCGCTCACCAGGTTGTTGTAGCCAAAGCTGGCGCCGCGTTCGCAGGCCATGAAGCTGTCTTCGGGCAGGCCCACTTCCTTGGCGGCGGCGCGGGCCTTGTCGATGACGTTCTTCATCTCGTGCGGGGCCAGGAACTGGCCCTTTTTGATATTCACCGGCTTGCCCGACTGGGCCACGGCGCGGATGAAGTCGGTCTGGCGGCATAGAAAGGCCGGGGTCTGCAGCACGTCCACGATGGAGGCCACATAAGGCACTTCGGCCTCGGTGTGCACATCGGTGAGGATGGGCACGTTGAGCTCTTTTTTCACCTTGGCCAGGATGTCCAGGCCTTTTTCCATGCCCGGGCCGCGGAAGCTGGCGCCGGAGGAACGATTGGCCTTGTCAAAGCTGCTCTTGAAGATGAAGTGGATGCCCAGGCTGGAAGTGATTTCCTTGAGCTGGCCCGCCACGTCCATCTGGAGCTGCTCGGACTCGACCACGCAGGGTCCGGCAATCAGAAAAAAGCGTCGGTCCAGACCGATATCAAAGCCGCAAAGTTGCATGGCGGGTGTCCTCAGAGGTTACGCAGGTGAGGCCTTTCAGGCCTTTTTTGCCTTTTGCTTGCAGTCCACGGCCGCCTTGATGAAGGCGTTGAACAGCGGGTGGCCGTTCCAGGGAGTGGACTTGAACTCGGGGTGGAATTGCACGCCGATGTACCAGGGGTGGACCTTGGCGGGCAGCTCGACGATTTCCGTCAGTTGCTCGCGCTGAGTCAGGGCCGAGATCACCAGGCCGGCCTTGCGCAACTGGTCCAGATACTGGGTGTTGGCTTCATAGCGGTGGCGGTGGCGCTCGGTCACCACATCACCGTAGATGCTGTGGGCCAGGGTGCCGGGCTGCACGTCGGAGGACTGGGCGCCCAGGCGCATGGTGCCGCCCAGGTCCGAGCTTTCGTCGCGCGTCTTGATGGTGCCGTCCGCATCCTTCCACTCGGTGATCAGGGCGATCACGGGGTTGGGGGTCTGCGGGTCGAACTCGGTGGAGTTGGCACCTTCGAGGCCGGCCATGTGGCGGGCGTATTCGATGGTGGCCACTTGCATGCCCAGGCAGATGCCCAGGTAAGGCACCTTGTTTTCGCGGGCAAACTTGGCGGTGGAGATCTTGCCTTCCACACCGCGCGAACCAAAGCCGCCGGGCACCAGGATGGCGTCGTATTCGGACAGCTGTTCCTTGGCGTTGGCGTCGGTAATGGTTTCCGAGTCCACGTGGGTGATCTTCACGCGCACATGGCTTTGCATGCCGGCGTGCTTGAGCGCTTCGTTGACCGACTTGTAGGCGTCGGACAGCTCCACATACTTGCCCACCATGGCCACCTTGACCTCGCCCTGCGGGTGCTCGGTCTCGTACACCAGGTCGTCCCAGCGCTTGAGGCTGGTGGGGGGCGTGTTCAGACGCAGCTTGTCGCAGATCAGGCCGTCCAGGCCCTGCTCGTGCAGCATGCGCGGCACCTTGTAGATGGTGTCCACGTCCCACATGGAGATCACGCCCCACTCGGGCACATTGGTGAAGAGGGAGATTTTTTCCTTCTCTTCATCGGGCACCTGGTGCTGGGCGCGGCACAGCAGAGCGTCGGGCTGGATGCCGATTTCGCGCAGCTTTTGCACCGTGTGCTGGGTGGGCTTGGTCTTGAGCTCGCCGGCCGTGGCAATCCAGGGCAGGTAGGTCAGGTGAACAAAGGCCGAGTTGTTGGGGCCGAGCTTGAGCGCCAGCTGGCGCACGGCTTCCAGGAAGGGCAGGGACTCGATGTCGCCCACGGTGCCGCCCACTTCGCAAATCGCCACATCCACGGCGTCCGGCGTGCCGACACCGGCGCCGCGCTTGACGTATTCCTGGATTTCGTTGGTGACATGGGGGATGACCTGCACGGTCTTGCCCAGGTAGTCGCCGCGGCGTTCCTTTTCCAGCACGGACTGGTAGATACGGCCCGTGGTGAAGTTGTTGGACTGCTTCATGCGGGTTTCGATGAAGCGCTCGTAGTGGCCCAGATCCAGGTCGGTTTCTGCACCGTCATCCGTCACAAACACTTCACCGTGCTGGAACGGCGACATGGTGCCGGGGTCCACGTTGATATAGGGGTCCAGCTTGATGAGGGTGACTTTGAGGCCGCGCGATTCGAGGATCGCAGCAAGGGAGGCTGAGGCGATTCCCTTGCCCAGGGAAGACACCACACCGCCGGTGACGAAGACGAACTTGGTCATGTCTTTTATTGGTGGTGGGAAATTCGAATTATAGGGGCCACCCCGGTAGATGCATGCGCTGCCCTGGCTATCACCTTGGAGCCAGTCTGATAAATTCCCTAGCCATGACACAGCTTGCTGGAAAACACATTGTGCTGGGCCTCTCCGGAGGCGTGGCCTGCTACAAGTCGGCCCATCTGTGCCGTCTGCTGACCAAGGCGGGTGCCACCGTGCAGGTGGTGATGACGGAGGCGGCCGAGCAATTCATCACCCCGGTGACCATGCAGGCCCTGTCCGGGCGCACGGTCTATGGCTCGCAGTGGGATGCGCGCGAGCCCAACAACATGCCCCATATCAACCTCAGCCGTGAGGCGGATGCGGTGCTGGTGGCGCCCTGCAGCGCAGACTTCATTGCCAAGCTGGCCCAGGGCCGGGCAGACGAGCTGCTCAGCCTGCTGTGCCTGGCCCGGCCCATAGAGCGCATTCCCCTGCTGCTGGCCCCGGCCATGAACCGTGAAATGTGGGCCCACCCGGCCACGCAGCGCAATCTGGCCCAGGTGGCGCAGGACGGCGCCCTGGTGCTGGGCGTGGGCGTGGGCGACCAGGCCTGCGGCGAAACTGGCGATGGCCGCATGCTGGAGCCCGAGGAGCTGCTGGAAGAGCTGCAGGCCTTTTTTGCACCCAAGCTGCTGCAGGGTAAGCGCTTGCTGATCACGGCAGGCCCCACGTTCGAGGCCATAGACCCGGTGCGCGGCATCACCAATCTTTCCAGCGGCAAGATGGGTTTTGCCATTGCCGCAGCCGCCAAGGCTGCCGGGGCGCAGGTCACCGTGGTGGCCGGCCCGGTGCATCTGGCCACGCCGCGCGGCGTGCAGCGCATCAATGTGCAGTCTGCCCAGCAGATGCTGGCTGCCGTGCAGTCGCAGGTGGACAGCGCCGATGTGTTCATCGCCACGGCCGCCGTGGCCGATTGGCGTCCGGCCAACGCGGCCGAGCAAAAGCTCAAGAAAGATGGCTCGGGCGAGGTGCCGGCCCTGGCCTTTGTAGAGAACCCCGACATCCTGGCCACCGTGGCGAAATCCGAACGCGCCCAACACGGCGCGCTGTACTGTGTGGGCTTTGCGGCCGAAAGCCATGACCTGTTGCAACATGCCACGGCCAAGCGCCAGCGCAAGGGCGTGCCGCTGCTGGTGGGCAACATCGGCCCGGCCACCTTTGGCCAGGACGACAACGCCCTGCTGCTGGTGGATGCGCAAGGCCACAGCGAGCTGCCCCGTGCCTCCAAGGCTTTGCTGGGGGTGCAACTGGTGCAGGAGCTGGCGCGCAGGCTGGCTGCAGTTGCGCATTGAGCTGTTATTGCGCCAGCTGCCGATGGTGCGCCCTATTTTTTGTTAGGCTGAGCTGCTATGTCGATTTCCAGTTATGAAGGCCCGCGTGACGGCGACTATGTCCGCTATGTCGATGCCATGCTGCGCAGCAGCGTGCTGTATCGCGCTTCTGCACAGGCATTGAAACAGGGCAGCCGCAGCGATTTCACCAGCAGCGAGGCCCTGACTCCGGGCGCCCAGCCAGCATCGGCCTGGGAGCGGCTGCGCGAGCAGGCACTGGCCGCCGTGGAGCAGGCACAGCGCGAAGCCCAGGAGCGCACCCAGGGGACACAGCCCGGTGGCCAGCGCAAGCAAGGCGGTGGCCGCCAGGGCCAAACCCAGGGTGAGCGGGCTGCCCGCCGCGAAGCGCGCAAGTCTGCGCCGCAGGCGATGCAGCAAAACCAGGCCCCGGAAAAGAAAAAGTCACGCTTTCGCATCACGCCCGGCCACATCGTGTTGCTGGTGATTCTGGCCGTGATCGGCATGGCCTTCCCAGGCTTTGGCGCCATGGTGCTGTTGATTGCCATCGTCAACGCCGTGCGCAGCGGTATTCAGTCGGCCAAGTCATAAGCTACACGGCACAATGCAGGCCTTGTGTTTTTTGACGCGGGCGGCGGCAAGCCGCCTGCCCCTGTATTGCCATGAATGTCGACCTGAAAATCCTGGATGCGCGCCTGCGCGAGAACATGCCCGCCTATGCCACGCCCGGCAGCGCAGGGCTGGATCTGCGAGCTTGCATTGACGCGCCGCTGACCCTGGAGCCCGGCCAATGGCAGCTGGTGCCCACCGGCATGGCGGTGTACCTGAAAGACCCCTGCTACGCCGCCATGATCCTGCCGCGCTCCGGCATGGGCCACAAGCACGGCATTGTGCTGGGCAATCTGGTGGGCCTGATCGACAGCGACTACCAGGGCCAGCTCATGGTCAGCGCCTGGAACCGTTCCAGCACCGCTTTCACGCTGCAACCCATGGACCGATTGGCCCAGATGGTCATCGTGCCCGTGGTGCAGCCCCAGTTCAATCTGGTCGAGGAATTTGAAGCCGTATCTGAACGCGGTGAAGGTGGGTACGGGTCGACGGGGAAGCAGTGACTCCCCCCTGAGGCGCTGCGCGCCTTCCCCCCGCTCTTCGCGAGCTGCGCTCGCGGGCAGGGGGACGAAAGCCTCGCTGCGGGGCGGGCCGGCGTAGGCCCTTGCTCGCTGTCCTTGATCTTTGGCCTGCGCCAGTTTCATGCGCAACGCCCTGGTCGAGCCTCTGTTCTCCTGGGACAGCAGCCTCGCGCAGCGCACATGTTTGCAAAGAGTTGATATGAGCACAGCTATCCCCGCTACGCTGGAGGCGCGCCTGATCTGGCTGTTGGATAGGGCCGCGGCGGGTGTGGCCGATGATGGAGCCCATGACCTGGCCCATTTGCGCCGTGTCTGGGCCACGGCGCAGCAGTTGCTGCAAGCCCATCCTGAGGCGGATGCCGAGGTGGTGCAGGCTGCGGCCGTGCTGCATGACCTGGTCAATCTGCCCAAGAACCACCCGCAGCGCGAGCAGGCCTCGCGCATGGCGGCGCAGCAGGCGGTGGCGTTGTTGGGAGCGGCTGGTTTTCCGGCCGGCAAGCTCGATGCGGTGGCCCATGCGATTGCGGCCCACAGCTACTCGGCCGGCATCGTGCCCGAAACCATAGAAGCGCAGATCGTGCAGGACGCGGACCGACTCGACGCCCTGGGGCCTGTAGGCCTGGCCCGCATGTTCTACGTGGGCGGGCGTATGGGGCGAGCCTTGGCCCATCCCACGGATCCGTTGGCGCGCTATCGCACGCCGGATGACAGCCTCTACACATTGGACCATGTGCAGCGCAAGCTGGCCTTGCTGCCAGGCGGCATGCAGACTGCTGCGGCCCGGGCGCTGGGTCATGAACGCCTGGCCTGGTTGCAGCAGTTTTGCGTGGACTTTGCCGCGCAATGGGGAGAAGGGCCACAGCAGCTCGGCTAGGCCTGGGATGGCCTAGCGCAGCGCCTGAACAAAACGCTGCATTTGAGCGCTGGTCTGTATGACTTTCCCCCTCAGGGGAAAGCTTGGAATGAGGCCGGCGGTGTGCAGTGATGCTCTACAAAAAAGAGCGGACTATGCCGGCGGGTATTGCGTCATCTGGCAGTTGGATGCAAAGATCAGCCGCATCATGCCTGGGCCGCAGCCGGCAGGCACAATCGCATGCGCAAGCCTCCCAAAGGAGAGGGCAGAGCCTCTATGCTGCCGCCATAGGTGTGGGCCAGCTCGCGCACGATGTCCAGACCCAGGCCGGAGCCGGGGCGCTGTTCATCCAGGCGCTCGCCGCGTTCAAAGATGCGCTGGCGCTGTGCGTCGTCGGCAATGCCGGGGCCGTCGTCGTCCACGGTAAAACACAGACTATCGCCTTCGCGCTGCACCTCCAGGCGCACCTGGCTTGCAGCCCATTTGCCGGCGTTGTCCAGCAGATTGCCCAGCATCTCGAACAGGTCTTGCTCCTCGCCGCGAACCGCCATCTCGGCATTGGCACCGTGCAATGTGAACAGCAGCTGGCGCCCGGCGTGCAGCCGTTCCATGGTGCGCAGCAGTGCCTGCAGCGGCGCCTGTACCGGCGTGCGCAAGCCGGTGGCGCGCACAGCGGTGGCAGCGCGGGCACGGGCGAGGTGGTAGTCCACCTGGCGTGTGGCGGTGGCGACCTGCTCACACACCAGTTGGGCCAGCGGCGATGCGTCTTGTGCGGCGGCATTGCCCATCACATTCAGTGGCGTGTGCACCGCATGGGCCAGGTTGCCGGCCTGGGTACGGGCGCGCTGCACGATATCGGCATTGGCGGTCAGCACATGGTTGAACTCGTTGACCAGGGGTTGCAGCTCTTGCGGGAACTGGCCTTGCAGCTGTGCGGCCTGGCCGGTCCGTACATCGGCCAGGCGCTGGCGCAGCAGCTGCATGGGGCGCAACGCCAGGTGCAGCTGCACGGCCACGGCCAGCAGCAGGCCGGCGGCCAGCAGGCCGAGGGCGCCCCACAGCATGGTGGTAAAGCGCTGCAGCGGCTCGGCCACCAGGGCCTGGTCGGCGGCCACGGTCAGGCGCAGGCGTGGTGCGTCGGCATCGGGCAGTTGCAGCGGGCGGCTCACGGCCGTGAGTGCATTGCCCTGGCTGTCATGCAGCGTCAGCACGCTATAGCCACGGCGCCCTTGGCTGGGGGCAGGCAGGGTGTCTGGCAATTGCAAATCCTGGTCCCACAGCGAGCGCGATCTGGCCAGTCCGCTGCGCTCCACGCTGCCGTCGTCGGTCAGCGTATCCACCTGCCAATACAGGCCGGAAAGCGGGCGCTCCAGGCGCTCGTCACCGGCCATGGGTGCCACGTCGACCCGCCGGCGCGTGTCCAGGTTGACGGAGGCGCTGAGCTGGTCAAGCTGGCGCACCAGCTGGTCCTGCAATTGCTGGCCCACATGCTCTTGAAAGAGGTTGCGCAAGCCCCAGCCGGCCAGGGCCAGGCTCAGGGCGATCCAGACCAGGGTGCCCAGCAGCAGGCGGCTGCGCAGCGACAGCGAGACGGGGAAGGCGGGCCACTTCATGTCTGCACCTCTTCCGCAGCTCCACCTGGTGCGGCTAGGCGATAGCCCAGGCCGCGCACGGTTTCTATGCAGCCTGCGGGCAGTTTTTTGCGCAGCCGGCCCACAAAGACCTCGATGGTGTTGGAGTCGCGTTCGCTGTCTTGCGGGTAGAGGTGTTCGGACAGCTCGGTGCGCGACAGCACCTCGCCCACTTTTTGCATCAGCAGCGACAGGATTTTGAATTCGTGGCTGGTCAGCGTCAGCGGCAGGCCATCCACCGACACCGTGGCCTGGCGGGTGTCCAACAAGATGCTGCCGCATTGCCATTGGGCGCTGCTGTGTGAGGACAGGCGACGCAGCAGGGCGCGCAGCCGGGCCAGCAGCTCTTCCATGTGAAAAGGCTTGGCCAGATAGTCGTCGGCACCGGCATCCATGCCGGTCACCTTCTCGTGCCAGGCGCTGCGCGCGGTCAGTATCAGCACCGGCATGCTGCGGCCCTGGGCACGCCAGTGGCGCAGCACGCTCAGGCCATCCACCACGGGCAGGCCCAGGTCCAGCACGGCGGCATCAAAGTTTTCCACCTCACCCAGGTAACGCGCGGTTTCGCCGTCGGCGGCTGTTTCCACCGTGTGGCCTGCCTGGGTGATGGCATGGGCCAGTTGGGCTTGCAGCGTGGGTTCGTCTTCCACCACCAGAATGCGCATTACTTCTTTCCTTTTTGCTTGACTTTGAGCACCCTGCCGTCCACGGCATCCAGCTCGATCTTCAGCGCCTGGCCATTGGCCTGCAGCACACGCAGTTCGTAAATGAACTCGCCGTCGTCGTGTTCGAACTCCACCTTGATGACCTGGCCCTGGAACTCGCGCTCCACGCGGTCGATCACGGTGCGCAGCGGCAACACCTTGCCTTGTTGAACGGCCTGGCGGGCCAGTTCGTGGTCGCGACTGTCCGAGTGTGCCTCGGGCAGGCCCAGCAGCAGCCCACCCCACAGGGCAGCCACCAAGGCAGCAGCGCCCAGCCACAGCAAGGAGCGCGGCGGGGGGCGGCGCAAGCGAGAGGGGGAAGTGTTCATGGCAGCAATCTCCAACAGGCAAACAGATACGGTTTTTATAGCGGGAAGGCCATGAACCTGAGATGAACAAAGGCTTCAGCTTGGGTTCACCCCGGGTTTTGAACAATGGATTTAGCCAGGCACGGTGCCAGGCGCTATCTCATAAGGAATGTTTGCTATGAACCGCATTTTTCACAAGTTCTCGCGCTCTGCTGGTCTGCAACTGGCTGCTGTGGCCTTGATTGCCGGCATGGCCGGTGTAGCCATTGCCCAAGCACCTGCCGCAGCGCCTGCTGTAGTGGCCGCACCTGCAACACCTGCAGCCGCTGCTGCGGTGATGCCCTGGCAGACGACACCTGCATTGACCATACGCCAGGTCTATGACCGACTGGAAGCCGCAGGCTACCGTGACCTGCGCGAGATCGAATGGGATGAGCACCGCTACGAAGTCAAGGCACGCGATGCCCAGGGCAACTGGGTGAAGCTGGATGTGGATGGGCAGAGTGGCGCGGTGCTGCGCAGCCGCAACAAGCATTAAGACCCGCTCACACAACCCTTGATACGTCGTTGCGTCGTCTTGTCGTACCTCTGTACTGCCTGCGACTTTGCGCCTCGTCTCAAACGCAAATCTTCGATTTGCTGGGTCGTGTGAGCGGCTCTAAGGCGATGGGGCGCATGCTGGGTGGCAAGCCTGCCGCCCGGCACGCAGCGGTGCTGCGATGGTGGTGAGAGCGTTGTAGAAAAAGAAGGAGGATGTATGCGAGTGCGCGCAGTGTGGGCCTTGTGGTCGGCCATATTGACCGCAGCCTGGATGCTGGCGGTGTGGATAGAGCAAAGCCAGGGCCTGGGTGGAGGTGACATCCAACTGGTCTGGCTGCTGCGGCGCGATGTGTTGCTGCTCAGCGGTGTGTGGAGCCTGGGCATGATGTCGCTGGCCATGTGGCTGTCGCTGCGCCAGCCCTGGATGGAGCGCCCGCTGGGGGGCATGGACCAGGTGTACCGATTGCACAAATGGCTGGGTATCAGCGCTGCCGTGGCGGCGGTGTTGCACTGGGGGGCCAAGGAAGCCGGCGGTTGGATCAAGGCCGGTTGGGGCACGGCCGGGCGCCCGCCGCGCGATGCCATGCTGGCCTGGTTGGCCGATGGGCGCGGCCTGGCCAAGGACATGGGGGAATGGGCTTTTTATGCGCTGCTGGTGTTGGTGGTGGTGACGCTGTGGCAGCGCCTGCTGCCCTACAAGCCCTGGCGCTGGGTGCACCGCGTGATGCCGGTGCTCTATCTGGCGCTGGTCTGGCACAGCCTGGTGCTGCTGCCGCAAACCTATTGGCAGCAGCCCGTGGGCTGGTTGATGGGGGCGCTGATGGCACTGGGCTCGGTGGCCGCGCTGTGGTCGCTGCTGGGCAGGATTGGGCGCGCACGCCGCTATGCGGCCGAGGTGTATGCCGTGCAACTGCTGGGCGACAAGCCGGGGCAAGACCCGTTGGAAGTGCTGTGCGCATTGCCTGCGCAGTGGCCGGGCCACCGTGCCGGACAGTTTGTGTTTGCCAGCTGGGATGCCCGCGAAGGTGCTCACCCGTTTACCGTGGCCAGTGCTCCAGGAGCCTGTGGCTGCACGCCCGATGGCAGGCCGCTGCTGCGCCTGGTGATCAAACCCCTGGGTGACTACACGGCCCAGCTGCACCGCAGTCTGCAGCCAGGCATGGCTATGCAGATTGAAGGACCTTATGGCTGCTTTGATGGCCAGGCCGGTAAGAAGGCTGCGCAAGTGTGGGTGGCTGGGGGCGTGGGCATTACCCCTTTCCTGGCTTGGCTGGAAGCACGTCAGCCGGATGCTGCTCCAACTGCGGGCCAGCAACCTGCACATTTGCACTATTGCACCCGCGACGCGGCCCATGATGTCTTGCTACCCCGTGTGCAGGCCTTGTGCGCCGAGGCCAGCCCGCCCGTGTCGCTGACGGTGCACGACGCAGCCCAGGGGCAGCGGTTGCAGCCCCAGGACCTGGAGCGCCATGGCGCGGTGCTGGATATCTGGGTTTGCGGCCCGCAGGGTTTGGGCAATGCCTTGCAGCAGGGCGCTGCTGTGGCCAAGGGGCAAGGCGGTCGTTGGCGCCTGCGCCGCGAAGCCTTTGAGATGAGGTGACCTTCTGAGGCGCGGTGTAGCCACACCGCATGAGCTTGGCGCGGCACACGCCAGGGCACCGCGCAAGGGCCGCCCCGCAGCGCTGGTGCCGTCCCCCTCCGGCGCGTAGCGCCAGAGAGGGGGAAGACGCGAAGCGGCTCAGGGGGTGCTTCAGCTCAATGCAGCAGATTGTTGCCTGGGGCTTGGGGCTGGACGCGGAAGAAACCGGTGCCGGCGCTGCCGCGGCCGATTTCTTCTTCGGTGGCTTCGCGCACGGCTTCCACCTTCAGGTGGATGCGCAGCGCAATGCCTGCCAGCGGGTGGTTGCCATCCAGCACCACATGTTCGGGGTAGATGTCGGTGACGGTGTAGAGCACATCCTTGGGCGCTTCGGGGTTGCAGCCCTCGGGCAGGGCGCTGCCTTCAAAGGTCATGCCTTCTTCCAGCTCATCGGGGAAGAGCTTGCGTGGCTCCAGAAAGATCAGCTTGTCGATGTAGTCGCCAAAAGCGTCTTCGGGCTCCAGGTGCAGATCCAGCGTGGCACCCACGGAGTGGCCTTGCAGGGCTTCCTCGATGCGCTTGAGCAGGTCATCGCCACCCAGCAAAAATTCCACCGGCTCGTCCAGCACATCCAGCTCTTCGCCCAGGGTGTCTTTGAGCACCCAGGTCAGTGCGACCACGCATTGTTCGGTGATTTCCATGTCTGTGCCTTTTTCATCTAGGGGCACGGGCCGTTGGCGGTCCGTGCGGGAGGCGGGAATTGTAGCGAGCCGCTTCTTTCCCGGGGTTGCAGCGGCTTTGCGCCCCCGCAAGGCGGTGCAGCCTTGTGCGTGGGACAATCGCCGCCATTCGCAGGGCAGTGACCGCATGGTCTATGGCCTTGCCCCGCAACCTCTCTGATGGTGGTGCCCTGGCATCGCCCTAGGAAACGCCATGGACATCCAATCGCCTCTCCAACTGCTCGGTGGCATCTCGCCCGAGAAATTCATGCGCACCTACTGGCACAAGAAACCGCTCTTGATCCGCCAGGCCATTCCCGGCTTCAAGCCCCTGCTCAATCGCGCCCAGCTGCTGGCCCTGGCCGGTGAAGAGGGCGTGGAAGCGCGTTTGATCGAGCAGCTGGGTGAGGGCGCCTGGAAGCTCTCCCACGGCCCCTTCCCGCGCCGCAAGCTGCCTTCGCTGGCCAAGCCCGGCTGGACCGCGCTGGTGCAGGGCGTGGACCTGCATGTGCAGTCCGCCCACGCGCTGCTGCAGCAGTTCCGCTTTGTGCCCGATGCGCGCATGGATGATTTGATGATCAGCTTTGCCACCGACCAGGGTGGCGTGGGCCCGCACTTCGACAACTACGATGTGTTTTTGCTGCAGGCCCACGGCAAGCGCCGCTGGCGCATTGGCCGGCAAAAAGATTTCAGCCTGCAAGAAGGCGTGCCGCTGAAGATTCTCACCAACTTCGAACCCGAAGAGGAATGGGTGCTGGAGCCCGGTGACATGCTGTACCTGCCGCCCAAGTGGGCGCATGACGGCATTGCCGAGGGCGAGTGCATGACGTACTCCGTGGGCTTTCGCTCGCCCAAGCAGGACGAGCTGGCGCGCGAAATCTTTTTGCGCATGTCCGATGCCCCGGACGATGCCCCCAAGGAAGTGGTCTACAAAGACCCCAAGCAGCCTGCTGTGAACCACCCCGGCGCCATTCCCGCCGACCTGTACGACTTTGCCCGCGAGGCGCTGAAAAAAGCCCTGGCCGAGCCGCTGGCGCTGGAGCGCGCCCTGGGCGAGTACATGAGCGACCCCAAGCCCAATGTCTGGTTCGAGCCGGCCGAGGACTTCGCCATGATCGAGGGCGTGGAACTCAACCGCCGCACCCGCATGCTGTATGACGCCAAGCACATCTTTATCAACGGCGAAAGCTATTTGGCCGGCGGTAAGGACGCCAAGCTGATGCAGCAGTTGGCCGACACCCGCCACCTCTCGGTGCGCGAGGTGCAGCAGTTCAGCGACGATGCGCTGGAGCTGCTGTCCAGCTGGGTGGATGCGGGTTGGGCCCATAGCGTGCCTGCGTAAATCCGGCACCTGCCTTTTTCACCAAGGCTGCTGCGGCAGCCTTTTTGTTGCCCCGACATGGGGACAGCTTGATCCGCCTCAAACGCCCGTGCAGCCGAGGCGCGGGAAGGGCGCAGTCCTTCCTAGAATGGTCCGGTTGGCCCAGGCCAACACGTCTTCAGGGCGGGGTGCAATTCCCCACCGGCGGTAGGCGAGGCTGCGGTGCATACCGCAGGCCCCTCGCAAGCCCGCGAGCGCTCCCGGCTCCACGCCGGGAGGTCAGCAGATCTGGCAGCACTCCAGAGCCGACGGTCACAGTCCGGATGCAAGAAGATGGGCAAGGCGCGCGCTGCGCTGGGGAGGGCTGTGGCCTTGCCCTGGCGCGCGTGCCTTGCCGCGTGCCCCGAAAACGTCTTCTCCACCTTTTATTGAGGAGCGTTTGCATGTTTGAAACCCCCGTAGCGGAGCGCCAGCCGCCCGCATTCCCCGTGCTTTCTTCCGATGCAGTGGCCGTGCGCGAGCGCGTGCATGCCGCAGTACAGGCCGTGCGCAACGGCCTGCCTGTGGTGCTGATGGACGACTACGACCGTGAGAACGAGGCCGATCTGATCCTGGCGGCCGAGCGCCTGACCGAGCAGACCATGGCCCAGCTCATACGCGATGGCAGCGGCATTGTCTGTCTGTGCCTGAGCGATGCCACGGTCCAGCAACTGCAACTGCCGCAGATGGTGCAGCACAACGAAAGCGCGTTCAGCACGGCGTTTACCGTCACCATCGAGGCGCGCCATGGCGTGAGCACCGGTGTGAGTGCACGAGACCGGCTGACCACCATACAGGCCGCCATTGCGCCGGATGCCAAGCCCGAAGACCTGGTGCGCCCCGGCCATGTGTTTCCCCTGCGTGCCCACCCGGGTGGTGTGTTGGCGCGCCAGGGGCATACCGAGGGCTCGGTCTGCCTGGCGACACTGGCCGGCCTGCGGCCTATGGGCGTGTTGTGCGAGCTGATGAACCCCGACGGTAGCATGACGCGGGGCCCGCAGGTGCTGGACTATGCACGCCAGCATGGCCTGCCGTTGCTGGCGATTGCCGATCTGGTGGCTTATTGCCAGCAGATGGCGCAGATGCAGCAGATGCCGGTGGCTTAAGAACGTGCTCTAAGTCCCTTTCCGCATCTGCTGCGGCGCGCCGCACAGATAGCTGCACAGCATGTCCACCATGGCGTGCTCGATCTGTGCGGGCGGGTGGGGCGCACCCGGCGGAATCACGGCTGCATGGATCAGCGCTTCCATGGTGCGCAGTGCCATCCAGGTGGCCAGGTCCAGGTCGGGCGGCACCAGCTCATGCCTATGGTCTTCCAGCAGCTGGCGGATGCGGCTTTGGATGCTGTGGTCCGTGGGGTTCTGCGCCTGGGGGGCATCAAAGAAGGGAAACTCCTGCTCCAGCACCCGGTGCAGCTCCGGGTCTACCAGGTGGGCTGCCAGCCAGGCATGGACGATGGCCGCCAGCTTGCCGCGCAAATCCAGGGGCTGGCTGTCTGCCAGGGCGGACACCATGGCGGCATGCATGTGCTGGGCATGGCGCTCGTGCAATGCCGTGACCAGCGAATCCTTGTGCGGGAAGTACTGGTAGACCGAGCCCACACTGACACCTGCGCGCTCGGCCACCAGATTGGTGTTGGTGCCGGCATAGCCACGCTCGCTCAGAACGCGAGCCGTGGCTTCCAAAATAGCCTCTACCAGGGCCCGGGAACGGCTTTGGCGCGGTATGCGACGGGGTTGGGGCAGGGTGGACATGGGGCGCTCCGAATGCGAGTTTCAAACGTGAGGAATCATTCATATTATTCCAAAAGTCGAGCAAATGCTCATATTTGGAGTGATGGATGTCTCACCGTTCTCGTGCGGCGACAGCTGCTGCGCAACCGCAGCCTGCCGCCAATGTTTTTCTCAAGCTACTGCCGCTGACGCTGGCAGTGTTCATCGGTTTTTTGACCATAGGCCTGCCCCTGCCAGTGCTGCCTCTGCATGTGCATGACGGCCTGGGCATGAGCACCCTGGTGGTCGGGGTGGTGATTGGCACGCAGTTCGCTGCGGCCTTGCTGTCCCGGGCCTGGGCCGGCAATCTGGCCGATACACGTGGCGCCAAACGCGCGGTGCTCACAGGCTTGCTGGTGGCTTCCGCTTCCGGCGTGGTGTATCTGGTGTCGCTGGCGTTTCTGGATGCTCCCAGCACATCGGTCTGGGTGCTGCTTTTGGGGCGTGTCTTGCTGGGCTGTGGTGAAAGCCTGGTGGTGACCGGCGCCTTGAGCTGGGGTGTGGGCCTGGTGGGGCCGCAGAATGCGGGCAAGGTCATGGCCTGGGTCGGCATTGCCATGTATGGCGCTTATGCGCTGGGGGCTCCCGCAGGCGTGGCGGTGCATGCCGCCCATGGCTTTGCCGGTATCTCCGTGGCTGCCGTCATCCTGCCCTTGCTGGCACTGCTGTTGGTGGCCGCGGTACGTGCCGTGGCGCCCACGGCGACGCGGCGCACCCCGTTTTACAAGGTGCTGGGCGTGGTCTGGGGTGCAGGCATGGGCCTGGCGCTGTCCAGCGTGGGCTTTGGTGTGATCACCGCCTTTATCGCCTTGTTGTTTGCGGCCCATGACTGGGGCAATGCATCGCTGGCCTTTACCGCCTTTGGCCTGGCGTTTATTGCGGCACGTATCTTCTTTGGCCATCTGCCCGACAAGCTGGGCGGTGCGCGTGTGGCACTGGTCTGCGTGCTGGTGGAGGCACTGGGGCAGTTGCTGATCTGGGGCGCACACACGCCTATCACGGCCTATGTGGGTGCGGCTTTGACCGGTTTTGGCTATTCCCTGGCCTTCCCCGGTTTTGGCGTGGAAGCCGTGCGCCGTGCACCGCCCCAGAGTCGGGGTGTGGCCATGGGGGCTTATGTGGCATTTTTGGATATCTCGCTGGGTATCACCGGCCCGGCCCTTGGCGCAGTGGCCGGCGCATGGGGAGTCGAGGCGGTGTACCTGGTGGGGGCCATTGCCGTGGTGTCGTCCGTGCTGGTGGCTGTGCGCCTGCTGATGGCTGCACCCCGCGCTGCGGCCTGAGCACGCAGCCTTGGCGTTAGCGCACAGCGGAAGGCAGGTAGCCAAAGCGTGCGCGGAATCGCTCGGCAAAGCGCGCATGGGATTGGTATCCGCAGGCCTGTGCAATGCGGGGAATGCTCCAGGCCGTGGTCTGGAGCAGCAGCATGGCGTGGTGCATGCGGATGTCGGCCAGCAGATGTTCAAAGCGCACGCCCTCGCCGGCAAGGCGGCGGCGCAATGTGGCTTCGCTCATGGCAAGGGCCTGCCCTGCGGCGTGCGCGGTCCAGCGCTGCTCGGGCGCCTCCCCCATCAGGGTGCGCAGGCGCCCGGCCGTGCTGGCTTGCGTGGCTGCTGGAAAGCCATGGCCGCGTTCCGCGAGCAGCAGCAGAAAGTCCATCAGCCGGTGCTGCAGGCGTGCATCGCTGACACGCTGGATGCCCACGCTGTCGATCACCCGCCGGAATGTGGACTCCAGCTCAGCATCCAGTACGGGCTGTTGATAGGGCGCTGCCTGGCTGCTATGTGGCGTGCGTGGCCCATGTGCTTGGTGAAATGCCTGCAGCAGCGTGCTGGAGAGCGTCAGGAATACCGAGCGAAAGCGTTGCTCGCTGCCGCCTGGTGTTTTCAAAAGATCGGCACAGGTTCCCGGTGCGATCAGCAGCAGCGATGTGGGCGCATCCACCGACAGCGGGTGAACGCCTGTGTGCACGTCGAGCCGCCCCGCAGCGACCAGCAGCACGGTGGCGTCGTGAAACAGAAACCGTGGTGTGTGCTGGACCTGGGCCAGGCAGGGCTGGGCCAGAGCGCACAGGCCCGGCCGCTGCACCGGCGTGGCAGAAGGCAGCAGCCAATCAGCCCCAAGCTCTGCTGGGGCCTGGGCATTGGGTTGCGGCAATGCGGTGGTGGCGCTGTGCCTGCTCACCACTCAGCCCAGCGCTATGGCGGGGTTGAGGCAATACAGGCCGACCAGGCTGGCCTGGCCCAGCACCGGGGCGGCGGCCAATGCGGCCCGCACGTTGGGGCCCGTCAGCGGCCCTTCTACGGCCAGCGTGGGGGTGGCCAGCGCATAGACCGTGAAGACATAGCGGTGCACCAGCATATCGTTCCAGGGTGGGCAGGGGCCGTCGTAGCCATGGTATTCGCCCTGCATCTGCGCATCGCCGGCAAACCAGGCGGTGTAGTCGTTGAGGCCGTGGCGCAGACCCTGGTCAGCATGGGATGTGGTGTGAGGGCCGGGCTTGCCAGTGGGCGTCACCCCGTTGGAATGCGCGCCGGCCTCGATCTGGGTGGTGCTGGCGGGAATGTCGAGCAGCAGCCAGTGAAAGAAGTCAACGCGCGGCAGATCGGCTGGCACGACGCGGCCCTCCTGGTTTACGTCATCGCAACGGCTGGGCACGTCGGGGTCGTGGCAGACGATGACGAAGGACTGGGTGCCCGCAGGCGCACCGCTCCATGCCAGATGCGGGTTGCGGTTGGATGACAGGGCGATATGGGTGGAGGCATGGGGCACGGCGAAGGCAAATTCGCCGGGAATCGCCTGGCCGTCCTGGAAGCTGTGGCTGCTCAGTTGCATGGGGAGCGCTGTCCTTTGTGTGGGTGGAACATGGAGGAATGGGCAGGTGCTGCGTGCAGCAAATGCGGTGCGCCAAATTCTAGGGACGCATGGATTGGGATGGTGAGCAAATCCAGTCAATCTTGTTCCCTATGCGCTCAATATGATTGCTTGTGGTGGTTGTAGGGAGCAAGACTGCCGCAATGGAAAAAGGCCCCTTGCGGAGCCTTGGTGTTTGCCAGCCCTTGGGGGCAGGGCGTTGGCGTTGCTGCAGCGCTCAGGCCGTGGCGGTCTTGGCCGGGCTGTCAGCGGTGTCGCTGGCGCTGTCCTGCGGTGCCTTCAAGGCCGCCAGCCTTTGCTGCAGAAAGTCGTCAAAGCCTTTGTGCACCAGGCTGTAGGTGCGTTCCACGGCGCTGCGCACGGGGCTGTCGGCCTCGCCCCAGACACCCAGGCCCTGCAGGATGTCCTTGGCCTCGCCATAGCCTTGTTCAAAGCCGCTGCGGATGGTGGCCACAAAGTCCTGCAGCAGGGTCTCGGGATCTTTGTTCGGGTACTTGGCGGCGTAGCGGTCGAACATGGCGGTGGACAGCGAGACGATGCGCCCGGCCACGGCTTCGCTGCTTTGGTCTTGCTGCTGGGCCTTGGCGATGGCGTCTTCACCCAGCTCGGGGGCCAGCACCTCGTTGAGCTTGTCCACGGCGGCGCGGTAGAGCAGCGTCATGCTCTGGTTGCCGGCCGAGATGGACACATCCATCGACGCCTGCAGGATTTGCGCGTTCTGCTGGGTGCGCTGGCCTTCGCGGCTGGTGGCGGCGGTGCGCTGGGCCTGTTCCAACTCGCTGCTGGCGGGCTTGGTGCTGGTGGTGGACGCATTGGGTGCGGCAAGGCTGCTGGTGGTGCTGACCATGGTCTCCTCCTGTGGTGATGGGTGTTCTGCGGCGCAGCTTGCAGGGCTGCTTGTCGTACTTATCGGCAGCGGAGAAAAGAACTTGAGCCCATCACGTCATAAAGAAAAAATGAGAGCAGTTACTGCAAGATGGCGCTGGATTGCAGGTGTAAAAGTATCTGAAACTATTATGAATAAAGCGCAGGCAGCTCCTGTTTTGCAGTGTCTGATCTGGTGTGCGGTAAAAATATTTCATCTGATATGGTCTTTCTGCCCCCATCTGATTCTGTGCAAGAAGGGGGCGGCGTCGCATAGTTGCTTGCATTCCATGGCCTCAGAGCTACGACTGTGTTGACCTCCCGATGAAACCGTCCCACGACTCCTCCCGCAATGCCTCCGGCAAGGCGGCTGCCCGCAAAACCATTCCCATCCATGTGGCCGAGCCCGAAGGCGAGTCCTTCTACGAAAAGCGCCAGAAGATCCAGCCCCGCTCGGTGACCGGGCGCTTTGCGCACTGGCGCTGGGCGCTGGTGTGGATCACCCAGCTGTTTTTCTATGTCGTGCCCTGGCTGCAGATTCACGGCCGCCAGGCCCTGCTCTTTGATCTGGAGCAGCGGCGTTTTTACATCTTCGGCTGGCTGCTGGTGCCCCAGGACTTCATCTACCTGGCCGTGCTGCTGATCATCAGCGCGCTGGCGCTGTTCCTGTTCACCACGGTGGCAGGGCGGCTGTGGTGCGGTTTCAGCTGCCCACAGACCGTTTACACCGAGCTCTTCATGTGGATAGAGCGCCGTACCGAAGGCGACCGCAGCGCCCGCCTGCGCCTGGACGGCAGCGGCTGGACGGCCGAGAAAATCCTCAAGCGCGGCGGCAAGCATTTGCTGTGGGTGCTGGTGGCGCTGTGGACCGGCGTGACCTTTGTGGGCTACTTTGTGCCCATTCGCGCGCTGGTGGTGGACCTGGCCAGCTTTGTCGGCCCCTGGCAGATGTTCTGGGCACTGTTCTACGCCGCGGCCACCTATGGCAATGCGGGCTTTCTGCGCGAGCAGGTCTGCAAATACATGTGCCCTTATGCGCGCTTTCAAAGTGCCATGATGGACAGCGACACCCAGGTGGTCAGCTACGATAGCGCCCGGGGCGAAGGTGAAAAAGGCCGTGCCCCGCGCGCCAAGGGTGTGGACCACCATGCCCAGGGCCTGGGCGACTGCATAGACTGCGGCCTGTGTGTGCAGGTCTGCCCCGTGGGCATCGACATCCGCAACGGCCTGCAGTACGAGTGCATAGGGTGCGGTCTGTGCATAGACGCCTGCAACAGCGTGATGGACAAGATGCACTACCCGCGTGGCCTGATTCGCCTGACCACGCAAAAAGCCCTGGCCGGCGGCTGGCGTGCGGCCCAGACCTGGCGGCGCATTGCCCGCCCCCGTGTGCTGCTGTATGCCACCGGCCTGGTGGCCATCAGCGTGGCCATGGTGGTCAGCCTCTACCAGCGCACACCGCTGCAGGTGGACGTGGTGCGCGACCGGGGCACGCTGTCACGCATCGTGGCCGGCGGCCAGATCGAGAACATCTACCGCGTGCAGATTGCCAACGCCACCGAGCAGCCCCAGCGCTTCCGTCTGAGTGCCAGCGGGCTGGATGGCATCCGCGTGGCCTCGGAGGTGGAAGTGCCACTGGATGCAGCACAGGACCGCTGGGTGGTGGTGCGCCTGCAAGCCCCTTATGGTGTGGCCGCAGCAGGCTCGCATACCGTGCATATCCAGGTGCAGGCCGAGGGCGATACGGCCTTGCAGGTCGCGGCCAAGACCACTTTCCTGGTGCCGCGCTAACAGTGCGAATGCATACGTAACCCTTGTGTTGCTGGCAGCTTTGCGCTGCCATCCTTTACGGTCTGCTTAGGCAGGCCGTTTTTTTATGCCTGCACGGAATGTGCTGGTGTTTGCAGGCCGGAGCGGGCCTGTGCAGCGCAGCGGGCTTTCACCTCACACCACAACGGCCAGACGGCGCTTCAGGCGCGGCGCGCGCCCGCAGAGCAGTGCTCTTGCACGGCAAGGGCGCGCAACAAAGCATCAAGCGCCGTATGGCCGCCGTAAAACGAGACACCAGCCGAAGCCGTCAGGCTTCGTATGCATTGTTTAGGCTGCAGCCATCTCGCAGCACCACTGCCCCAGTTGTTGGAGCGCAGTGTCTATGGCTGGACTCCATGCCATCCCATAGTTCAGCCGCAGGCAATGGGCAAAAGCCGGGCTGGCGCTGAACATGGCCCCGGGCGCCAGGCTGATGCCTTGCTGCAGCGCGCGTTGGTAGAGCGCCCAGGCGTCACAGCCCTGGGGCAGCTCCAGCCACAGAAAATAGCCGCCTTCGGGCCGGGTGGCGCGGGTGCCTGGGGGAAAGTGGCGGGCAATGGCCTCGGCCATGCGGTCACGCTGCAGTGCCAGGCCGTGGCGCAGATGGCGCAAATGCTTGTCGTAGCCCAGGCCTTCCAGGTACTGGGCCAGCGCGGCCTGGGCCGGGGCGTTGCTGCCTATGGAGGTGGTGAGTTTGTGGCGTGCCACGGCGGCGGTAAAACGCCCGGCCGCAGCCCAGCCTATGCGCCAGCCTGGCGCCAGGCATTTGGAAAACGAGCTGCAATGCAGCACCCAGCCCTCACGGTCCCAGGCCTTGGCCGGCAGGGGGCGTTGCGGGGCAAAGTACAGCTCGCCATAGACATCGTCTTCGACCAGGGGCAGGCGGTGGCGCGTGACCAGCTCCACCAGGGCCTGCTTGTGCGCCGCGGGCATCAGGCTGCCCAGCGGGTTCTGGAAATTGGTCATCAGCCACAGGGCCTGGGGCTGGTAGTGGGTGATGGCGGCCTCCAGCGCCTGCAGGTCCAAGCCATCGCGTGGGTGGGTGGGTACCTCGATGGCGTGCAGGCCCAGACGTTCCAGCGCCTGCAGTGCGCCGTAAAAACAGGGGGATTCCACCACCACGGCGCCACCGGGGCGGGTGACGGCTGCCAGGCACAGGTTCAGCGCCTCCAGCGCACCATTGGTGATGACCAGATCATCCACCGCCAAAGGCATGCCGTCGGCCAGATAGCGTCGCGCAATCTGGCGGCGCAGGCCCAGGTGACCGGGAGTGAGGTCATCCAGCGCGGGCCGGTCTTCGGCCGCCTGCTTGGTGCTGGCCACCATGGCGCGGGCCAGCTTGTGCCAGGGAAACCATTGCGGCCCGGGAAAGGCGCTGCCCAGCGGCACCGTGCCTTGCTGCAAACTGGCCTGGAGCACGGAGAACACGCGCTCCGTCACATCCACCTGCACCGAGGCGCTGTCGGGCTGGGACAGGGCCTCAGGCTCCGGCGGTGCCAGCCGCCCGCCCTGAGCCACAAAGTAACCCGAGCGCTCGCGCGCCCGTATCAGCCCACGCGCCTCCAGCAGGTAATAGGCCTGAAACACGGTGGATGGGCTGACCCTGCGCTGGGCACAGCATTGCCGCACCGAAGGCAGCCTATCGCCCGGGCGCAACACGCCATCGCGTATGGAGGCTTCAATCTCCGCCGCCAGCTGCTGGTAGCGGTTCAGGGGTGAGGAAGTGGCAGAGGACACAGGGCGCAAACTGTAGCGCAAGCGCAGAGGCTGCCATCAGCCAGCGCTGCCCAGGCGCAGGTTTGTGGGCTGCTTCTGCGCCAGGTCATGTTGATGTTTGGAGTATTCATGTGCACCATGGATAACTTCGCACAACACAGGCGTTTTCTCCGGTCGCTGTGCGCAAGCCTGGCGCAGCCCCACGCCAGGGCACCGCGCAAGGGCCGCCCCGCCGCGCTGGTGCCGTCCCCCTCCCTCGCGCAGCGAGAGAGAGGGGTGAAGCCGCTCAGCGGCTCAGGGGGTGCTGGGTCTCAACACCAACCACAGCGCCAGCGCAATCAGCCCGCCGCCGGCTGCATGGGCCCAGCCCACGGCCTCATCCAGCAGCAACCAGCCCCAGAGCACGCCGAACAGCGGGATCAAAAAGGTCACCGTCAGCGCCTTCAGCGCACCCACATCGGCAATCAAACGGAAATACAGCACATAGGCCCAGGCCGTGCACAGCAGGCCCAGGGCCAGCAAGGCGATGGCCACGGTGGGCGTGAGGGCGGCTAGCGGCACGGGGTGCAGCCACAGCGAGCCGGCAGCCAGTGGCAGCAGCAACAAGACCGCGCTGCATTGGCTGCCCAGGGCCACCAGGCGGCTGTCCAGGCCGCCACGCTGGCCTATCCAGCGCTGGGTCAAATAGCCAGCCAAGCCATAGCACAGCGTGGCCACCAGGCAGGCGGCAGCAGCGGCCAGTGCGGCGCCATCTACCGGCAGGGGGCCTGTGCGCATCAGCACGATGACGCCGGCCAGGCCCATGCACAGCCCCAGCAGCTTGCTGGCCGTGGCGCGCTCGCCAAAGAACAGGCTGCCCAGCAACACGCCCATCAGCGGGGTCATGGCGTTCAAGATGGCGCTATAGCCTGCGGGCAGCACCTGGGCTGCCAGGGCATACATGGCAAAGGGAATGCCGGAATTCACCACGCCCAGCGCCAACGCGGCGCGGCCCTTGCCGTCAAAGCGCAGCGGCACGCGCTGCAGCACCACCAGCAGGCCCAGGCCCAGCGCGCCCAGCAGAACCCGGGCACCGGCCGTGGGCAGGGCGCCCAGCGCAGGTACGGCAATGCGCATGGACAGATAGCTGCCGCCCCACAGGGCGGCGAGCAGCAACAGGCGGATCAGGCTGGCGATTGGCATGGCTGGCGTTGGAGAAAAACGAGAGTCTGTGAAGGAGCTGGGGGAAGCATGTGATTCAGGAAACACAGGGTTTGCGTGCCCGCCATGTGTTGCCGCATTTCAGGTTGGAGAGCGCCCTGAATTTCACACATTGGCCGTGCCTGGAAGAACGCACTGTAAGGGGAAAGCACATGGCGTGCTTCCCGTTTTTTGCGAAGCAGTTGCACACATGAAATACACAACATGCTTGCCAGAGGACGATCCAATGCACTGCATTGCTGGAGCGCTGCAGATGGAATGCGCCACGCATTGACTTGGCGCTATACCCCGATGCGCGCTTGCTTTGCTCTGTCGCACGCGATGCATGACCTGTGGTGTGCCGACCTGGATGGCGGAGGCGTCGTGGTTTCGCTCCGGTGTTTTGAAACCGGTTGTATTGCCTCGTTCTCTGCGGGATGTACAGCGGATCAGCCAGCACGCAGCTTGCCGTGACAAAGACGTTTTGTAGCGTCTACGTAGCGTGACAAAGCCGCTGCAGGCAGAGCCCAAGGGGCGCTAGTGTCCTGCGGCTGAAGCGTGCGCTGGCCCAGGTGCGGTCCATATGCGGCCCAGGTTTTGCCTGAAATGGGCTGAATTTCGATCTTGCCCTGGCGGCACGGCGCAGCAGATATTCCACTCAAACAATGCTTGGAGACATGCCCTTGGATTCATGGTCTTCTCTTGCTGCAGGCGAGCAGCTGGTGCTGGAGTCGCTTTTTTGGTCAAAGGCCGCGTCACGCCATGAAATTGCCACAAGGCTGCGGCAATCGAAGAGCAAATCCAATGCGGTGGTCGCCGCACTGATTGCGCAAGGCCTGGTGATGGAGGCCGGGCAGGTGGCCAATGGGGCGGGCAGGCCCGCCGAGATGTTGCGTATATCGGATAACTTGGGCGTGTTGCTGGCCATCGATATCGGCGCCACCAGCATGTCGGTTGCCGTGCTGACCCCCAATCTGGCGATATTGGCGCTGCACAACGAGGCTGTCGATGTGCGCGATGCCCAGCAAGGCCCCGCCGTGGTGCTGGCCCGGGCGAGGACGCGGGCTCTGGAGCTGCTGGCACGGCGAGGGAAAAAAGCCGGTGATGTGCTGGGCATAGGCATAGGCGTGCCCGGGCCGGTGAATTTTGAGACGGCGCAACTGGTCAACCCGCCGCTGATGCCGGGCTGGGGCGACTTCTCCATCCGCGACTTTCTGCGCGACAGCTTTCGGGCACCGGTGTTTGTCGATAACGATATGAACATCCGGGCGATTGGCGAGCTGCGGCAGTTGCACCGCACGGTCTCCAATTTTCTGGTCATCAAAGTGGGGACCGGCATTGGCTGCGGCATCGTCTGCGAGGGCAAGATTTACCGTGGCGCCACAGGGTCTGCAGGGGATGTGGGCCATATCTGTGTGGACATCAACGGCCCGCGCTGCCACTGTGGCAATGTGGGCTGTGTGGAAGCCATGGCCGCCCGCCCCGCCGTGGAGCGCATGGCTGCGGAAGCCATGGAGCGCGGCGACAGCGAGGCCCTGCGCCGCCATGCGCAAAAAGAGGGGGTGCTGGATCTGGCGGCCGTAGGTGCTGCCAGCCGGGAGGGCGATGTGGTGGCCAACCGCATCCTCCAGCGCTCAGGCACGCTGGTGGGGCAGATGCTGGCCTCTGTCGTCAACTTCTTCAACCCCTCGCATGTGTTCTTGAGCGGCAGCATCGTCACCATAGGGCCTTTGTTTCTGGCGGCCGTGCGCCAAAGCGTCTACCAGCGCTCGCTGGCGCTGTCCACCCGCCATCTGCATGTGCAGTATTCCTCGCTGGGCGATACGGGAGGCATCACGGGGGCCGGCGTGCTGGCCATGCAGGAGTTGCTCAAGTCGCGGAGCCTGAGGTGATGGGAGCGCACCCCATGCTGGGCGTGGAGTTTGTCGACCTGGTCAAGGATTTCGGCAGCGTGCGCGTGCTGCGCGGCGTCAGCTTTGCGCTGGAAGCCGGGCGTGTGCATGGTTTGCTGGGGGAGAACGGCGCAGGCAAATCCACGCTGGTGA
The DNA here is from genome assembly GCA_031277855.1 of Acidovorax sp. Taxonomy (GTDB): domain Bacteria; phylum Pseudomonadota; class Gammaproteobacteria; order Burkholderiales; family Burkholderiaceae_C; genus Comamonas. Next base: position 25,459 of record JAITLO010000029.1, read on the forward strand.
AAATTCTGGCCGGCTATGAGGCACCGAGCTCCGGCAGCATCAGGGTCAACGGCCAGGCGCAACACTTTGCCAACTGCCGTGATGCCGAGGCTCTGGGTATTGTGCTGATACACCAGGAGTTCAACCTGGCCGATGACCTGAGCATTGCCCACAATATTTTTCTGGGCCACGAGCGCAAGCGTGGCTGGCTGCTGGATGAGGCGGCCATGGACGCGGCGGCCGCCGAGGCACTGGCGCAGATTGGCCTGCAGCTTTCGCCCAAGACCCGTGTGGGCGATCTCCAGGTGGCGGAAAAGCAAATGGTGGAGATCGCCAAGGCGCTGTCACGGCATGCGCGTCTGCTCATTCTGGATGAGCCCACGGCCTCGCTGACGCCCGGAGAAACAAAGAGGCTTTTTGCCTTGATCGAGCAATTGCAGGCCGATGGCGTGACCATGGTCTACATCTCGCACAAGCTCGACGAGATCGAGCGCATCACCGACGACATCACTATCTTGCGGGATGGCTGTCTGGTGGCACGCTCGCCCACGGCTGCGCTGACGCGTGCCCAAATGGCCCACTTGATGGTGGGGCGCGAGCTGGCCGATCTCTATCCCCCGTGCAGCGCTCTTGCGGACGATGCACCCACCCTGCTTGCAGTACGGGACTTCAGCGTGCCGGGCTGGGTGCAGGGCGCTGCGTTTGCGGTGCGTGCCGGTGAGGTTCTGGGGTTTGCTGGCTTGGTGGGGGCGGGACGCACCGAATTGTTCGAAGGCTTGCTGGGACTGCGCCCAGCGCATGGCGAGGTGGTGGCACAAGGCCATGTGCTGCCGCATGGCAAGGGCTGGCCCACGCTGAGCGATGCGGTGCACGGGGGGATGGGTTATCTCAGCGAGGACCGCAAGGCCAAGGGCCTGCACCTGGATTGGGGCCTGGCCCAGAACCTGACATTGATGGCGCTGCAGCAGCACGCCAGGCCCTGGCTGCAGGCGGCTTCCGAAAAAGCGGCACTGGCTGCGGCCGTGCAGCGCTACGGCATACGCAGTCGATCGCTGGACGTGAAGGCTGGCGCACTGTCGGGTGGCAACCAGCAAAAACTGGCCCTGGCCAAGGTGTTGCAGCCTGGGCCCCAGGTCATCGTGCTGGACGAGCCCACCCGCGGCGTTGATGTGGGGGCCAAGCGCGACATCTACTTTTTGATCCACGAGCTGGCCAGCGCCGGGCTGGCTGTGATCGTGATTTCTTCCGAGCTGATGGAGCTGATTGGTCTGTGCCACCGCGTGGTGGTGATGCGGGCCGGGCACTGTGCAGCCACGTTGGATGCAGACCACTTGAACGAAGAGGAGTTGATAGCCCATGCAACAGGAACCATCGTCCACACTGATGCGGTATATGGCTGCCAGCAGCAGGCGCCATCTTCGCCTCCGCTGGCATAGCCTGGGGCCGGCGCTGGGGCTGGCTCTGCTGTGCCTGCTAGGTACCTGGCTCAACAGCGATTTCGCCAGCCTGGAAAACCTGCTCAATGTGCTCTCGCGTACAGCCTTTATCGGCATCATTGCGGTGGGCATGTGCTTTGTCATCACCACGGGCGGCATCGACTTGTCGGTAGGCTCCATGGCCGCACTGATTGCAGGCTGCGTGATCTTGTTCATCAATGCAGCCGCGCCCTGGTTGGGCTCGCCGCTGTGGACGGTGGTGCTGGGGGCCCTGCTGGCCGTGCTCATGGGTGCATTGTGTGGCTTGGCCCATGGCTTGCTAATTACCAAGGGGCGTATCGAGCCCTTTATCGTGACCTTGGGCACGCTGGGTATTTTTCGTGCCGTGCTGACCTATCTGTCCGATGGCGGCGCACTGTCGCTGGATGACAGCCTGCTCGGCGTTTATGCCCCGGTGTACTACGGCAGCCTGGCTGGCATTCCCATACCGGTGTGGGTGTTTGTGCTGGTGGCCGTGGCCGGCGGTGTGATTTTGGAGCGCACGCCTTATGGCCGCTACGTGCAGGCAGTGGGCTCCAACGAGCAGGTGGCGCGCTATGCCGCCGTCGATGTGGTGCGGGTCAAGACCATCACCTATGTGCTGCTGGGCCTGTGTGTGGGCATTGCCACGCTGCTGTATGTGCCGCGCCTGGGCTCGGCCTCGCCCACCACGGGCTTGCTGTGGGAGCTGGAGGCCATCACCGCCGTCATTGTGGGGGGCACGGTCCTCAAGGGTGGCAGCGGCTCCATCACGGGCACGGTCATAGGCGCCATTGTGCTGTCGGTGATCAGCAATATCTTGAATCTGACCAGCGTCATCAGCGTCTACCTGAATGCGGCCGTGCAGGGGGCGGCCATCATCGCTGTGGCGTTGTTGCAGCGGAGGTGAGATGGGATGTGACACCCCCTGAGCCGCCTGCGGCGCCTTCCCCCCGCTCTCGCATCGCACGGCGATGCGGGCAGGGGGACGCTGCCAGCGCAGCGGGGCGGCGCGGCCGGCGTAGGCCCTTGCGCGGTGCCCTGGCATGGGCCCGCGCCAGTTTGTTGCATCAGGCCCTGATTCGGGCCACGTCAGTTGTGTGAGATCCAAGCGATCTCCGATGGGTACATGGCATCCATGCTCTCGCATCGCACAGCGATGCGGGCAGGGCAGGGGACGTTCGCTTTCTGCGCCAGGGATCACAGGTTTTTCTGCAGTGAATTCATTCCAACCAAGGAGGCATTTATGACGGTTGCTACTCGACTGGCCATGCTTTTGTGGGCCGCAGTCACACCGCTGGCGGTGCTGGCAGAGCCTGAGGTGCGGCTTGGTGTTTCCATTCCTGCTGCCACGCACAGCTTTATGGGCGGCATCAGCTACTGGGCCAACCGGGCCAAGGCCGAGCTGGAGAAAACGCACAAGCACCTGTCCATCACCATCAAGACCTCGGCCAATGCTTCGGAGCAGGCGAACCAGCTCCAAGACCTGGCGGGGGTGAACCGCATCAATGCGCTGGTTATTTTTCCCTTTGAGTCCGGTGCACTCACACGCCCTGTGGCCGAGGTCAAGCGCAAAGGCGTGTACATCACCGTGGTGGACCGGGGCCTGACCGACACCAGCGTGCAAGACGCCTATGTGGCGGGCGACAACAGCGCTTTTGGCCGGGTGGCTGCGGAATACATTGCCCAGACACTGGGCGGAAAAGGCGAAATTGTGGCCTTGCGCGGCATTGCCACCGAGCTGGACAACGAACGTATGAATGCCTTTAACGCCGTGATGTCCAAGCACGCGGGCATCAAGCTGCTGGATGCGAAATACGGCAACTGGAATCGCGACGATGCCTTCAAGGTCATGCAGGACTATCTGACCCGCTTCAAGCACATCGATGCGGTCTGGGCTGCCGACGACGACATGACCGTGGGCGTGCTCAAGGCCATACAACAGGCCAAGCGCGAAGACATACGCCTGGTGTTCGGAGGGGCCGGCGCCAAGCACATGGTCAAGACCATCATGGATGGCGATGACAAGCGCATCACGGCCGATGTCAGCTATTCGCCCAAGTTCATCTACGACGCCATACGGCTCACGGCCGAGGCCAGGCTGGCAGGCAAAAGCCTGCCGGCCACGACCATCGTGCCCTCGGTGCTGATCACCAAGGACAACGCCCGGCAGTTTTATTTTCCGGATTCGCCGTTTTAGAACACCCCCCTGAGTCGCCTTCGGCGCCTTCCCCGTAGCCCGGCGCCCCCGCTCTTCGCTCGCTGCGCTCGCGGGCAGGGGGACGACACCGGCGCTGCGGGGCGGCCCTTGCGCGGTGTCCTTGGCTTGTGCAGCGCCAGTTTTGTGGGCTGTGCGTCTGGTTTTGCTTCCTTGACTTTTCTCCCTCGCCCCTTAGGGGAGAGGGGGGGGGGAGGGATGCCTGGCAAGGCCCGGCGCTGCGCCATGGACAGGGGGAAGTGGTGAAGCCGATTTGCTTTCAACAGGATGCATGTGGATGAAGACCATCAAAGGACCCGCGATTTTTCTGGCGCAGTTCATGGGGCATGAGCCGCCTTTTGACAGTTTTGCCAACCTGGCATGCTGGGCCGGCCAGCTGGGCTATCTGGGGGTGCAAGTGCCTGTGGATGCCCGGTTGATTGATGTGGACCTGGCCGCCAGCAGTACCGCGTATTGCGACGATTTGCGCCGCCAGGCCGAGGATGCGGGCGTGGCCATCACCGAGCTGTCCACGCATTTGCAGGGGCAGCTGGTGGCAGTGCATCCGGCCTACGACGCATTGTTTGACGGCTTTGCGCCGGCCCATGTGCGGGGCAATAGCCCGGCGCGCACGGCCTGGGCCACGGAGCAGCTGCTGCTGGCGGCCCGCGCTTCGCGCAATCTGGGGCTGACGGCCCATGCCACGTTTTCTGGCGCCTTGGCCTGGCCCTATGTTTACCCCTGGCCGCAGCGGCCGGCGGGTCTGGTGGAGCAGGCTTTTGATGAGCTGGCGCGTCGCTGGCGGCCGATTTTGGATGCTTTTGATGCGGCTGGTGTGGACGTCTGTTATGAGCTGCACCCGGGCGAAGACCTGCACGATGGCCTGAGCTTTGAGCGTTTTTTGGCCGCTGTGGACGGCCATCCACGGGCCTGCATTCTGTATGACCCCAGCCACTTTGTGCTGCAGCAGCTGGACTATCTGGCCTTTATCGACCTCTATCACCCGCGTATCAAGGCCTTCCACGTCAAGGATGCGGAGTTTCGCCCCACGGGCAGACAGGGCGTGTACGGCGGCTATGGCAGCTGGGTGGAGCGGGCGGGACGCTTTCGCTCGCTGGGTGATGGGCAGATTGATTTCGGCGCCATCTTCTCCAAGCTCACCCAGTACGGCTATCCGGGCTGGGCGGTGCTGGAGTGGGAATGTGCGCTCAAGCATCCGCAGCAGGGGGCAAGAGAAGGAGCGGACTTTATCCGCCGCCATCTGATTCCCGTGGCACAGCGGGCATTCGACGATTTCGCCGGCAGCGGCCTCCATGCAGCACAGACCCGGGGCTTGCTGGGTTTGGGGGATGGGGCATGGCACACCATGCCGGGCGAGGTCTGGCCATGATGCGCAAGCTGAGACTGGGCATGGTGGGCGGTGGCGAGGGGGCCTTTATCGGTGCCGTGCACCGCAGCGCCGCGCGGCTGGACGGTCATTACGAGCTGCTGGCGGCAGCGCTGTCCAGTGATCCCCACAGAGCAGCCCGCAGCGCGGCTGCCTTGGGGCTGGACCCCGAGCGCAGCTATGCCGATTACCGTGACATGGCCAGGGCAGAGGCCGCCCGGCCCGATGGCATCGAGGTGGTGGCCATTGTCACGCCCAACCATTTGCATGCGCCGGTGGCCACGGCTTTTTTGGAAGCCGGCATGCATGTGATTTGCGACAAGCCGCTGGCGCTGTCGCTGCAGGAGGGCGAGGCCCTGGCAGCACTGGCACGCCAGCAGCAGCGCGTCTTTGCGCTCACCCATCCCTATGCAGGCTATGCCATGGTGCGCCACGCCCGATCCCTGGTGCGCGAAGGCGCACTGGGGGCGTTGCGACTGGTGCAGGTGGAATACCAGCAGGACTGGTTGAGCCAGCCCATTGAGCAAGATGGCCAGCACAAGCAAGCCAGCTGGAGGCTGGACCCAGCGCGCGGCGGTCCCACGGGCTGCCTGGGCGATATCGGTAGCCATGCCTATCAACTGGCTGCTTTTGTCACCGGCATGCAGCCGGCCCAGCTCAGCGCCGAGCTGTGCCGCTTTGTACCCGGGCGCCAGTTGGATGACCACGCACAAATGATGCTGCGCTATGCCAATGGAGCCCGTGGTCTGCTGTGGGCCAGCCAGGTGGCAGCGGGTTGTGCGAATGCGCTGCGGCTGCGTATTTTTGGCAGTGAGGCAGGGCTGGCTTTTGACCAGGAGCGGCCGGACGAGCTCTGGTTGACTCCCGTGGGAGGCACTGCCCAGTGCCTGCGCCAGGGCCAGGTGGACAGCGCGGCAGCCCGCCATGCCAACCGAGTGCCTGTGGGCCATCCCCAGGGCTACCAGGAGGCCTTTGCCCAGCTCTATACCGATGCGGCCGAGCAGATTCGGGCTTGTCAGCAAAAGCGCGTCCCGTCAGCAGCCTCACTCGAGATGCCAACGATTAAGGATGGATTGGCAGTTCACCGATTCATTGATGCCGCCCTGGCCAGTCACCGCCAGAACGGGGCATGGACAGAGATTCGGGGCTGAGGGTGTTGGGTTGCATCCAGGAGAGATGAAACATGCACAGCAAACGCCGTCATTTCCTCTTGCACAGTGCCGCGGCAGCAGCCGCTGCGGTCATCGGGCTGCCAGCCAGCGCGGTCAGCCGCTGCAAGCCTTGTCTGGACAGGCCCATCACCATGCAGCTCTACACCATCAGCCGGGCTGTGGAAAAAGACCCGGATGCTGTTTTCGCGCAGCTGGCGGCTTTGGGCTTTCGCGAAATCGAAGCCGGTAAGTACGCACGCCTCGCACCGGCGACCGTACGCCATGCGGCGCAGCAGGCGGGCTTGCTGCTGCGCTGTGCCCGGCTGGATGCGGCCAACCGGGAAGACTTGTCTGCCGAATTCGAGATCGCCCACGAGATGGGGGTACTCCAGGTCGCCAGCTCGGTGCTGCCACCAGCGCCGCAGGAGGTCACCAGTTTTTTGCACACCACCGAGGCCTGCAAGCTCAGCGACTACCAGCGCATGGCGGAGCGGGCCAATCGCGTAGGCGAAGCAGCGCAGCGCGCAGGCCTTTCCTATGCCTATCACAACCACAATTTCGAGTTCCGTGACTTGGGCGATGGGCTGTGCGGCTATGACGTGCTGCTGCGCGAAACCGAGCCCCGCTACGTCAAATTCCAGCTCGACTGCGCCTGGATCAGCCTGGCGGGCAAGAGTGCGGCCTCCTACCTCAAACGCCATGCCGGGCGCTTCAGCGGGCTGCATATCAAGAACATCGATGCCGTCACGCGCACCACGTTGCACGACGGAGCGGCACTTTCGCGCATCACCGAGCTGGGCCTGGGGGTGATCGATTACCGCCCCATTCTGGCTCAGGCACTGCAGCAAAACCTTCCCTATCTGGCCATCGAACATGACCCGCGTGAGGGCGTGCAGATCGGCATGGACATGGTCAAGCGGGAGTTTGATTTTCTCCGGGGACTGCTGGCGGCAGCGTAAGCATGTACCCCGCAGTCCCAAGTTTCCAGATGCCGGGGGAGGCCATGGCATCTATCTGTCAGTCATGTGTGATTTCATTCAGGAGACATCCACCATGCATCGAGAGCGTCGCCAATTTCTCCAGCAAAGTGTTGCTGCAATGACGGGCCTGGCCCTGGGCTTGCCAGGTCAGGCCGCCGACAGCCCAAGTCCGGCTGCCCGGCCCATAGGGCTACAGCTTTTCACCCTGGGAAAGGCGGTAGAGAAAGCGCCGGAGGCGGTACTGGAGCAGCTAGCGGGATTTGGTTATGGCGAGATTGAGGCCATTCAATACGCCACGCTGGCACCAGCGGCCTTGCGCCGGGCGGCAGAGCAGGCCGGTTTGCTCATGCGCTGTGCCCACCTGGATTTTGCCAGCCAGGAAGATCCGTCTTCTGCCCTGGAGGTGGCGCACATTCTGGGGGTGAAGCAGGTAGCCAGCGGCGTACTGCCTCCTGCGGCCTTGCCCAAGCTGAGCCTGGCGTCTTTGTCCGGTGCTCTCTCCGTCAGTGCCTTCCAGCGCATCGCAGCACGAGCCAATCGCATAGGTGAAGCCGCGCAGCGCGCAGGTCTGTCCTATGCCTACCACAATCACAACTACGAGTTTCAGGACTTGGGCGGAGGTATTTGCGGCTATGACGTGTTGCTGCGGGAGACGGATCCGCGCTATGTCAAATTTCAGCTGGACTGTGCCTGGATCAGCTTTGCAGGCCAGAGCGCTGTGGCCTATCTGCAGCGCCACAAGGGGCGGTTTAGCGCGCTGCATATCAAGAACGTCGATGTGATTGCGCAGTCCACCACGCTGGACCTGGCCGCGACCTCGCACTTTACCGAGCTGGGTCTGGGGGTGATCGATTACCAGCCCATTCTGGCAGAGGGGCTGCGCCAGAACATTCCATATCTCATCATCGAACACGACCCCTACAAAGGTGTAGCGATTGGCATGGACATGGTCAAGCGTGAGCTGGACTATGTTCGGGGCCTGCTGCAGAAGATGGTGTAGGGGTAGCCAGGGGCGCCATTTGCGCCTGCAGCAGCTGCAGCAAGGTCTGCACCAGGGGCTGCTCGGGCACGGGGCGCCACATGGCCTGCAGCTCGGAATGCGCCGAGGCCTGGCGCAGCGGGCGGAACACCAGGCCCGGCATGCCCACGCGCTGCAAACAGGCCGGGACGATGGACACGCCCTGGCCGCAGCCCACCAGCGACAGCACGGACAGCCAGTGGCGCACCTCGTGGCGCAACTCGGGCTCAAAGCCGGCGCGCTGGCACAGGCCGCGGATGCTGCGGAAATACTCGGGCGATACCGCACCGGAGAACAAGACCATGCGCTCCGTGGCCAGGCTGGCCACGGCCACACGTGCCTGGCTGGCCAGCGGGTGGCCCTCGGGCAGGCAGGCCATAAAAGGCTCGCGCAGCAAGGCCTGGGCGCGCAGCCCCGTGGGCACGGCCATGGTGTGCATCAGCCCCAGGTCCAGCTTGCCCTGCTGCAGCGCGCCCACCTGCTCGGCGCTGTTGAGCTCGTGCAGGTCCACGCGCACCTGGGGGTGTTGCTGCTGTAACTGGGCCAGGGCTTCGGGCAGGCCGCGGTACATGCTGGAGCCCACAAAGCCCAGGCGCAAACAGCCGGCCATGCCCTGGGCCACGGCACGTGTGTCCATGGCAGCGCGGCGGCTGCGCTCCAGAATGTCGCGGGCCTGCTCCAGCAGATGCTGGCCGGCGGCGGTCAGTCGCACCTCCTTGCTGCTGCGCTGAAAAAGTTGGGCCTCGAGCTGGGCCTCGAGCTGCTGTATGGCCACGCTCAGTGGCGGCTGGGAGATGTGCAGCCGCTGCGCTGCACGGCTGAAATGCAGCTCCTCGGCCAGCACCACAAAGTAGTGCAACTGGCGTAGTTCCATGGTGTTTTCCCTGGGTTAGCTATTCGTAATAGCTATAGATGAATAGCTTAATAATATTCGACACGAATGGTATTGCTTCGCAGAATTTGATGCATGTCAGACCCAGGCGAACAGCGCCTGATAGGAGTGATGATGAATATGCGCCCTCTGCTCGATACCGAGCTTGCTGCCGCTGCAGCCTCGACAGCCTCGTTGGACCACCCGGTACCTGATCGCCACGGCAGCAATCTCTACACCACCGATGCCCAGCTCGCGCCCTTGTTGCAGCTGTATCTGCCGGCAGCGGTCTATGCCCACCTCCAGCCCTATCTCAGCCGCATGGGCCAGTTGGCCGGTGGCCGTTTGGATGAGCTGGCCCTGACCGCCGACAAGAACCCGCCCACGCTGGAATACCGCAGCCGCAGCGGCCAGGATGTGCAGCGCATCGTCAAACACCCGGCCTATGTGGAGATGGAGCGCGTGGCCTATGGCGACTTCAGCCTGGCCATCATGTCCCACCGCGAGAACGTGCTGGGCTGGCAGGGCAAGCTGCCGCCGCTGGCCAAATACGCGCTGACCTATTTGTTTGTGCAGGCCGAATTCGGTCTGTGCTGCCCGCTGTCCATGACCGACTCGCTCACCCGCACGCTGCGCAAATACGGTGCGCCCGGGCTGGTGGACAAATACTGGAGCCAGCTGACGGCCGTGGACTTTGAAGAGCAGGCCCAGGGCGCCATGTTCATGACCGAGCAGGCCGCAGGCTCCGATATTGCCAACACCCAGACCATGGCCGCGCCCCAGGCTGATGGCAGCTGGCGGCTGACGGGCGAGAAATGGTTTTGCTCCAACCCCGACGCGGCCTTTGCCATGGTGCTGGCCCGGGTCGAGGGTGCGCCTGCCGGTATGAAGGGCATCTCGCTGTTCCTGCTGCCGCGCCAGCTGGACGACGGCAGCCACAACCACTACCGCATCGTGCGCCTCAAGGAAAAGCTGGGCACGCGTTCCATGGCCAGCGGTGAAATCCGCATGGAGGGCGCCGTGGCCTATCTGGTGGGGGAGCAGGGCCGGGGCTTTGTGCAAATGGCCGACATGGTGAACAACTCGCGCCTGTCCAATGGCGTGCGCGCCGCCGGCCTGATGCGCCGTGCCGTGGCCGAGGCCGAGTTCATTGCCAGCGAGCGCCACGCCTTCGGCAAGGCCTTGCAGGACATGCCACTGATGCAGCGCCAGCTGGACAAGCTGCGCATACGCGCCGAGCAGGCCCGCACCATGGTGTTGCAGACCGCTGCTGCGTTGCAGCGCTCGGATGCGGGTGAAGAAGGTGGCTACGCGCTGCTGCGCATTCTGACGCCCATGATCAAGTTCCGTGCCTGCCGCGATGCACGCATGGTGACTGGCGACGCCATGGAGGTGCGGGGCGGTTGCGGCTATATCGAGGAGTGGAGCGACCCGCGTCTGGTGCGCGACGCCCACCTGGGCAGCATTTGGGAAGGCACCAGCAACATCGTGGCCCTGGACGTGTTGCGCGCCATACGCCGCGAGGGTTCGCTGCCGGTGCTGCAGGCCCATGCGGCCAGCTTACTGGCCGAGATCAACGCGGCCGAGGCGACACCGGCCTTCAAGGCCGCACTGCAAGACGCGCTGGACCGCGCCAGCCGCTTTGCCCAGAGCGCTGTCGATGCTCGCGCCGATGGCGAGCGCCTGGCGCGCACGGCGGCGTCCAGTCTCTATCACAGCTTCACCGCCATCGCCATGGCCTGGGAAGCCGCGCAGATGCGCAGCGCCGAACGCATGCGCTGGGCCCAGCTGGTGCTGGTGCACCGCGTGCTGCCGCGCGACCCCTTGCAGGACAGCGAGATCCCCGCGAGCTGGCTGGCCTGAACGAGTACGGGGTTCGGCGCGGCTTTTCGGCCGCCGTACGCCGCTGCCGACTTTTGCGAGTGGCAGCGCTTTCACCCTAAGCCCCGAGACAGGGGCAGGGTCTATTCCAATCAGGAGACAACACCATGGACAAACGCAGCTTTGTGAAGGGGCTGGGCAGTGCGCTGCTGGCCCCCTGGGCGGCCGCTCTCAGCACGCCGGCCCGGGCCTCGACCGGCTACCCCAGCAAACCCATCACCCTGATCCAGCCCTATGCCCCGGGCGGGCCCACGGACCAGCATCTGCGCGTGTTGGCCGAGGAGGTGGGAAAGATCCTGGGGCAGCCGGTGCTGATAGACAGCCGGCCCGGTGCCAATGGTGTGACGGCTGCCGCCGCGCTGACCCGGGCCGCACCCGATGGCTACACCCTGGGCGTGCTGCCAGCTTCGGTCTACCGCGAGCCCTATATCAACAAAGTACCTTTTGACCCCAACACCAGCTTCAGCTACATCGCCTTGCTGTCCGACTACAGCTTTGGCCTGGCGGTGCGCCATGATGCGCCGTGGAAGACCTGGGCCGATCTGGTGGCCGATGCCAAGAAACGGCCCGGAGCCATCAACATCGGCGCCACGGGTGGTGCACTCAGCACCCCGCGTATTGGCATGGAAGAGGCCATGGACGCCGCCGGCATCAAGATGAACATGGTGCCCTACAAAGGCGATGCCGATGTGGTGACTGCGGTGCTGGGTGGGCATATCGATGCCTCGCCCCTGTCCGGCGTGGCCGTGCCCCACATCACGGCCGGCAAGATGCGCTATCTGGTGATGCTCACCGCACAGCGTGTGCCCCAGTTCCCGGAACTGCCCACGCTCAAAGAATCGGGCATCAATGTCTATATCGACTCGCCCTACGGCGTGGCAGGCCCCAAGGGCATGGACCCGGCGCGCATGGCCCAGCTCAATGCCGCCTTCCACCAGGCCCTGCTGTCACCTGCAGGCAAACGGGTGATGGAGCAGCTCAACCAGCAGCCCAACTACAAGGCCGCCCAGGACTACCAACGCTATGCCAGCGAAGCCTATGTGCGCGAAAAGGCGCGCGTGGACTGGATGCGCCAAAAAGGACTGCTGTAGCGCGTCTTCGCTGCTGCAGCTTCCGCATGCAATCGGGCTGGTACACAAGCTGCATCAGCAGTGATTGCTTTTCAAAAAATAGCAAAACATGCAGGCCCATGCAGCCTGCAAAAAATGGAGACAACACCATGCACCACACTATTTCTCAAGGCTTTGCACGCAAGACCTGGGCCGCTGCGCTGGCCATGACCGCCCTGGCCGCCTGGGCGCCGCAGGCTGCGTTGGCGGATAACTTTCCATCCAAGCCCGTGACCTTTGTCGTGCCTTTCCCACCAGGTGGCCCCACCGATGCCATGGCCCGCACCCTGGCCGTGGCACTGACCGAGAGCCTGGGCCAGAGCGTGATCGTGGAAAACCGTGCCGGGGCTGGCGGCAACATCGGCGCCGATGCCGTGGCCCGCAGCAAGCCCGATGGCTACACCATCATGTTCGGCACCTCGGGTCCGCTGGCCATCAATAAAAGCCTCTACAGCAAGATCAGCTACGACCCCGCCACCAGCTTTGCGCCCATCATTCGCGTGGGCTATCTGCCCAATGTGCTGGTGGTGCACCCCAGTGTCAAGGCCAACACCGTGCAGGAGCTGATTGCGCAGGACAAGGCACAGCCCCGCAAGCTGAATTACGCCTCCTCTGGCAATGGCGCTTCCTCGCACCTGGCCGGCGTGCTGTTCAACGAAAAAGCCGGCACCACGCTGCAGCATGTGCCCTACAAGGGTACGGGACCGGCCCTCAACGACTTGCTGGGGGGCCAGGTGGACATGACGTTTACCGACATCCTCACGGCCATGCCCTATATCAAGACCGGCAAGGTCAAGCTCATTGGCGTGGCCACCGAAAAACGCTCCCAGGCCTTGCCGCAGGCGCCCACCATCGCCGAGCAAGGCCTGCCCGGCTATGACGTGAGCGTGTTCTTTGGCGTGGTGGCCCCGGCCGGCACACCGGCAGACCGCATTGCCATCTTGAACCGGGGATTCCGCCAGGCGCTGGAAAGCGACAAGGTGCGCACCCTGTTTGCTTCCCAGGGGCTGGAGACTTCGCCCGACCTGACGGCCGATGGGCTTGCGCGCTTCATCCCCGCCGAGGTGACGAAGTGGCAGCGCGTGGTGCAGGTCTCGGGCGCACGCCTGGACTGAGCAGTCATGAAATGCATTGCTGAATAAGGATAAGCAGGTATGGGCAATTCTTCGTCACTCCGCGCCACCGACAGCGCTCATCCCCCATCCCAGGGAGCGCTGCAAGGCCTGCGTGTGCTGGACCTTTCACGCATTCTGGGCGGGCCGCTGTGCGGCCAGATCCTGGGCGACCACGGTGCCGATGTGCTCAAGGTGGAGCCCCCCCAGGGCGATGACACCCGCAGCTGGGGTCCTCCATTTCAGGACGGTGTGGCCTCCTACTACCGTGGGCTGAACCGCAACAAACGCACCCAGTTTCTGGACCTGAGCCAGCCCGAAGGCCAGGCCAAGGTGCAGGCATTGATGGCCGAGGCCGATGTGGTGGTGGAGAACTTCAAGATCGGCACGCTGGAGAAATGGGGCATTGGCTGGGAGCAGATGCGCCAGCGCTTTCCGGGCCTGATCTGGTGCCGGGTCAGCGGTTTTGGCGCTGATGGCCCGCTGGGCGCCTGGCCAGGTTATGACGCGGCCGTGCAGGCCATGAGCGGCATCATGAGTGTCAATGGCGAGCAGGGCGGTGACGCGCTGCGCGTGGGCCTGCCGGTGGTGGACATGGTCACCGGCATGAACGCCGTCATCGGCGTGCTGCTGGCGCTGCAGGAACGCCAGCGCAGCGGCCTGGGCCAGCTGGTGGACGCATCGCTGTACGACAGCGCCATCTCCCTGCTGCACCCGCATGCGCCCAACTGGTTTATGGATGGCAAAACGCCGCAGCGCACCGGCAATGCCCACCCCAATATCTACCCCTATGACACGCTGCAGACGGGCTCGATTGCCGTGTTTTTTGCCGTGGGCAACGACCGGCAATTCCATCTGCTGTGCACCCATATCGGCTGTTCGAAGCTGGCGGAGGACCCGCGCTTTGCCACGGCCGGCCAGCGCTCGGTGCACCGCGCCACGCTCAAGCCGTTGCTGGAGCAATACCTGGCCGCTTTCGAGGGTGAGCAGCTGGCCATCGACTTGATGGCTCTGGGGGTGCCGGCCTCACCGGTGCTGTCGGTGCCGGCGGCCTTGCAGCACCCGCATACGGCACACCGGAAGATGGTGGTGGAAATGCCGGGTGGCTACCGCGGCCTGGGCGCACCGGTCAAACTCAGCCGCACGCCGGCCAGCTACCGGCTGCCGCCGCTGACGCCGGGCGAAGACTTTGCACCACAGGCCGGCGCGCTGGCTTCCATGGGGAGTGACGCCAAATAGGCGGTCAGCGCCGCCGTGGCCTGCCGGGGCAGGGCGGCTGCGGCGCCCTGTGCATCGGCTCGCAAAAAAGCGTGGGTGAACAGGCCGTAGACCAGGCCCTGGCAGGTGCGTGCGGCAGCGGCCACATCGCCATCAGAGGGCATATCGCTGGCTGCCCGCAGGGCCTGGGCCCAGACCTCGACAAAGCGCTCATAGGTGTTGCGATAGGCCTGCAGGCTGGAGAACTGCCGCTCCAGCAGATAGTGGGCACCCCATTCCTCGACCGGCCCCTGGTGGGCGGCCCACAGAGCCTGCACCAGCGCCGGGCCCAGCGTTTGCAATGGCTGACCGCGCTGGGCCGATGCGGCCTGGCGCAAGGCCAGCAGCAAGGCCTTGGAGCGCAGATGCAGGCTGACCTGGGCCAGGTCTTGTTTGCTGGCGAAATACTCGTAAAAACTACCCAGGCCGGTGCCGGCCACCAGCACGATCTCGCGCACGGTGATGGCCGCGTAGCCGCGCTCCACCAAAAGCCGAACAAAAGCGTCTTGCAGCGCCTGCGAGGTCTGCAGTGCGCGGGACTGGAGAGGGCGCCTTCGCCCGGCTGTGGGGCGTGGCGCGAAGCGGGAGGTCTGCATCAAGAAATCCGAACATGGTGTGTGTGCTCGCTGCCTAGAATGAAAGAGGACAGCAGCTTGCGCACCAGCATGGCAGCCGCCGCTGGTGCTGACAAGCATCTGGGCAACAGCCCCATCCCCAAGCACCCGCAAGAGGTGCCGCACCGACAGGAGACAGCATGCATCCGCACAACCAGGCCCCTGAGCTCAAGGACTACAACCTCTACACCAGCGACCCGGCACTGCGCCGCTCCGTGCAACGCCACGGTGCCCATTGGCGCGATGCGGAGCTGCAGCGCCAGGGCGCTGTCTACGGTGCCGAGGCCACGCTGCGCGCCGCCGAAGACGCCAACCAGTTCGAACCCGTGCTGCACACCCATTCGCGCAGCGGCGACCGCATCGACGAGGTGCGTTTTCACCCGGCCTGGCACCAGATCATGGCCATGGCCCGCACCCATGGCATTGCCAATTTGCCGCTGGCGGACGACAGGCCTTCAGCCTGGCCAGCCTATGGCGCTTCGCTGTATATGCACAGCCAGATCGAATCGGGGTCCACCTGCCCCACCATCATGACCAAGGCCAGCATTCCGGTGCTGCGTCTCAATGCCAGGCTGTATGCCGCGCTGCAGCCCAAGCTGCTGAGCACCCGCTACGACGCGCGTGACATTCCGCTGGCGGCCAAGGAATCCATCACCGTGGGCATGGGCATGACCGAGCGCCAGGGCGGCAGCGATCTGCGCAGCAACACCACCCAGGCCGTGCCCTTGGGGGAGGACGGTGACTGGGGCGAGGAATACCTGCTCACCGGCCACAAATGGTTTTTCTCGGCCCCCATGTGCGACGGCCATCTGGTGCTGGCCCAGGTGGAAGGCCGTGGAGCCACCTGCTTTTTTGTGCCGCGCTGGCGACCCGATGGCGGCAAGAACGCGGTGCTGATACAGCGACTCAAGGACAAGGTAGGCAACCGCTCCAACAGCAGCAGCGAGGTGGAGTTCGACCAGGCCTGGGGCGTGCGCGTGGGCGAGGAGGGGCGGGGCATAGCCACCATCATCGAAATGGCAACCTACACCCGCCTGGACTGCGCCTTGTCCAGCGCCGGCTTCATGCGCCAGGGCTTTGCCCAGGCCCTGTTCTACACACGCAACCGCCATGCTTTCGGCAAGGCCTTGGCCGACCAGCCGGCCATGACCACATTGCTGGCCGATATGGCGCTGGAGTCCGAGGCCGCCACCTTGCTGGCCATGGATCTGGCCGCACGTTTTGGCTCGGACGATGCCCTGAACCAAGCTTGGCGGCGCATTGTCACGCCGGTGGCCAAGTTCTGGAACTGCAAGCGCGCCGTGGGTTTTGCCGGCGAGGCCATGGAAACCTTTGGTGGTAACGGCTATGTGGAAACCGGGCCCATGGGGCGTTTGTTCCGCGAGGCACCGGTGAATTCCATCTGGGAAGGCTCGGGCAATGTGATGTGCCTGGACGTGCTGCGTGCCCTGGCGCGCAACCCCCAGGACATGCAGCTGCTGCTGGACCATTTGCAGGGCACAGCCTCACAGGAGCCACAGTTGCAGGCCCAACTGGCGCAATTGCGCGCGAGTTGCCATCTGCCGCCCGCGCAGCTGGAGCGCGAGGCCAGGCGCTTTACCCAGCGCTTGGCGCTGCTGGTGCAAAGCTGTTTGATGCTGGAGCAATCGGGCAGCGCCATGGCCGAGGCCTTTGTTGCCAGCCGCTGGGACCCGGACTGGGGCGGCGTGCTGGGCGTGGCCTGCGGCACCGACCAGCCCGAGGCCATTTTGCGCGCCGCCTGGGCGGATTGAGTACACCCTGCAATCTTGCCCACGGAGGCTGCCTATGATGGATTTTGTTGCCCTGCTGGACCAGCAGGCCCGCACCCGCCCCGCGCAGATTGCACTGCGTGCCCAGGGCAGGGACTGGAGCTATGCCGCCCTGGCAGATGCCGGCCAGCGCGCCGCTGCGGTGCTCCATGCGCAAGGCCTGCGCGCTGGCGACCGCCTGGCCCTGTTGTGCCTGAATACACCGGGCTTTGTGTTTGCGCTGCTGGGCGCCTGGCGCCTGGGCGCGGCCGTGGTGCCCATCAACCACAAGCTGCAAGCGCCCGAGCTGGCCTATATCCTGCAGCACAGCCAGGCCTCGGTGGGGGTGGTGGATGGCACGCTGGCCACCCGGCTGCCCCAGGCCGAAAGCACCACCCGCTGGCTGAGCACCGACAGCGCGGCCAGTGGCCTGGCCGACTTCGATACCTTGCTGGAACAGGCCAGCCCTGAGGCCCACAGCGCTTCCCTGGCCACGGCCGAGGCCCTGGCACAAGTGCTCTACACCTCGGGCACCACGGGCCGGCCCAAGGGCTGTTTGCACAGCCATGGCAATGTCTTCCATGCGGCGCTGAGTGCGGCCCTCAGCACCAGTCTGACCCCGCAGGACCGCAGCCTGATCGCCATGCCGGTGTGGCATTCCTCGCCGCTGAACAACTGGCTGCTGGGCACGCTGCTGGTGGGCGGCACCGTGGTGCTGCTGCGCGAGTACGCGCCCCAGGCTTTTTTGCAGACGTTGCAGGATGAGCGCATCAGCTTCACCTTCGGCGCGCCGATTGCCTTTCTGGCGCCGCTATCGGTGGTGGCCGATGTGGCGGCCTATGATTTCAGCGCCATGCGGCTATGGACTTATGGCGGCGGCCCTCTGGGCGCCGACATGGCGCGCAAGCTGGCACAGGCCTACCGCAGCGACCGCTTTATGCAGGTTTATGGCATGACGGAATCCGGCCCGCTGGGTTCGGTGCTTTACCCGGAAGAGGCGATTGCCAAGGCTGGCTCCATAGGCCGCTGCGCCGTACCCGGCGTGCTGCTGGAAGTGCGCCATCCCGATGGGCGCCGCTGTGCGCCGGGCGAGACCGGCGAGATCCACATGCGCTCCATGGCCATGATGCAGGGCTATCTGGACGACGCTGACGCTACGGCAGCAGCATTCGACGCCCAGGGTTGGTACCGCAGCGGTGACCTGGCGCGGCTGGACGCGGATGGCTACCTCTACATCGTGGACCGGCTTAAGGACATGATCGTCACCGGTGGCGAGAATGTGTATTCCAAGGAGGTGGAGGATGTGCTGTCCACCCACCCCTATGTGCAGGATGTGGCCGTGGTGGGCCGCCCCCATCCGGAATGGGGCGAGACCGTGACGGCGGTGCTGGTGCTCAAACCCGGGCACCACTGGGACGAGCAGGGCATGCAGGATTTTTTGGCGCCGCGCCTGGCGCGCTACAAAATCCCCCGCCGCTACGAGCTGCGCGACAGCCTGCCGCGCACCGCCACCGGCAAGCTGCTCAAGCATGTGCTGCGGGAGGCCTTGCGGGACGGGCCTTGATGCGGGGCGCCGCAGGCAGTGCTGTCGCACGACAAGGCGCTCCAGCAAGGTGAGACCATGGAGGGCAAAGCCTATCAAGCACCAAACAGGGTTTTGGCGCCATGGGGCTGGCAGCGTTGGTATTGGGGCGCTGCATGCACCTGGGCACCCAGCTGGCGGGCCGCTTCCCAGGGCCAGCGCGGGTTGTAGAGCATGGCGCGTGCCACGCCAATGGCGTCGGCCTGGCCGGCTTGCAACACGGCCTCGGCCTGGTGGGCATCGGTGATCAGGCCCACGGCAATCACCGGCATGCTGGCCTGGAGCGCGGCTTTCAGCGCTGCGGCCAAAGGTACCTGGTAGCCCGGGCCCACGGGAATCTGCTGCTGCGGGTGCAGCGCGCCGCTGGAGACATGCAAAAAGTCGCAGCCGCGCTCTGACAGCGCCCGGGCCAACTGCTGGCTTTGCGCCAGGTCCCAGCCTGCGCTCTCCATCCAGTCGGTGGCGCTGATGCGCACGCCCACGCTCATATGCGGTGCCACGGCGGCGCGCACCGCATCGAACACCTCCAGCGTCAGCCGCATGCGGTTGTCCAGGCAGCCGCCGTAGTGGTCGGTGCGCTGGTTGGACAGCGGCGACAAAAACTGGTGCAGCAAATAACCGTGGGCGGCGTGGAGCTCTATGGCGTCCAGCCCCAGCTGTTGGGCACGCAGGGCCGCATCCACAAAAGCCTGGGTGATGGCCGTGATCTCCTGCAAAGAGGCCGCATGGGGTGATGGGTCGCTGGGGACAAAGGGCAGATCGCTGGCGCTGACCGTGGGCCAGGCCAGGGCATCGTCGGCCTGCAGCGCACCACCGCCTTCCCAAGGGCGGCGGCTGCTGGCCTTGCGGCCGGCATGGGCCAGTTGCACGGCAATCGGCATGGGGCTGCTGCGGCGTATGTGCTGCACCACCGGGCGCAAGGCCTCGGTGTGGGCGTCGCTCCACAGGCCCAGGTCATAGGCGCTGATGCGGCCGCGCTCCTCTACCGCCGTGGCTTCCAGTATCAGCAGTCCGGCGCCGGACTGGGCCAGGTTGCCGTAGTGCATCAGGTGAAAGTCGGTGGCCAGCCCGTCCTGCGCGGAATACATGCACATGGGTGGAATGACGATGCGGTTGGCCAGGTGCAGCGGGCCGAAAGCGATGGGCGAGAACAGAACAGACATGGGGCGAACAACTCCGGAAATGCTGCCTTGCAGCATGGCATAGCTTGCTGCGGGAGGCTGTCAAATCCAAGACTGTGAAGTCTTATTTGTTTTTGAAATAAAGATTTCATTAATCATTTCGAATTCGAATGAATAAATGTGTTTTTCTGCAAAAAATCACAAGAATCAGTGATTGTCGGCAAGGTCATTGGTCCATAGCATCACAAATCTTTACAAAGAAAGCGCCTGTATCTGCCCGTGCATGCGTGGGCGCATCGCTGGCGAGTTGGCTGGAATTCACTTTGCGACTTTTTCACATGAATACATATTCGTTCCTTGCTTGCTTGCCACCCATGGTGGGCCGTGCCTCGCTGTGGCTGGGCAGCGGCCTGGTGCTGACAGGCTGTGCCAGCTTCAATGCCCAGCCTTTGACCGAGGATGAGTTGCGCAGCCAGGTGCAGGCCGATCGCCAGCAACTCGCACAGGACGTTGTGCCGCTGCCGGCCACGGTCACGTTGGAAGAAGCGATTGCCCGCGCCATCAAATACAACGCAGTCCAGCGCTTGCGCGCCATGGAAGAAGCGGTGGCACACAACAGCTTTGAGGCTTCCAAGTTCGACATGCTGCCCAAGCTGGTGGCATCGGCTGGTTACCGCGACCGCAACAAGGACTTGATCACCCGCAGCGAGGACTCGGTCACCGGTCGCCCCTCGCTGGCCCATCCGTACATTTCCACGGAAAAGGAATCCACGCTGTACTCGCTGGGCTTTTCCTGGAGCCTGCTGGACTTTGGCCAAAGCTATTACGCCGCACGCCAGAACGCCGACCGCGCGCTGATTGCCGAAGAACGCCGCCGCAAGGCTTTGCACAACCTGGTGCAAGACGTGCGCACCGCCTACTGGCGCGTGGCCGCCCACCAGGCGCTACAGGCATCGATGCGCGGCGCCACCGAGTCGGCTGACCTGGCATTGGCAGATGTGCGCAAGGTCGAGGCAGAGAAGCTGCGCTCGCCGCTGGAGCCGCTGCGCTACCAGCGCCAGCTGCTGGAGAATTTGCGCCTGCTGGAAACCATAGAGCAAGAGCTTTCGCCGGCCCGCATTGAGCTGGCCTCGCTGATGGGCCTGGCACCCGGCCAGGCCGGTGGTGCTTGGAAGGTGGTCGATCCCGCTCCCGGTGCCCACCAAAGCTGGCTGCAACGCCCGGTGGAAGAGATGGAAGCCCTGGCCTTGCAGCGCAACCCCGACCTGCGTGAAAGCCAGTACGGCGCCCGCATCGCCCGCGACGAAACCAAGCGTGTGCTGCTGCGCATGTTCCCCGGCCTGTCATTCAACTACGCACTCAACCACAGCACCGACAGCTATCTGATCAACGACAGCTGGCGTGAGGCCGGTGTGCAAATCTCCTTCAACCTGCTGGGCCTGCTGTCCGTTCCCGCGCAAAACCGCCTGGCCAAAGCCGGCGTAGCCCTGGCCGACCAAAAACGCATGGCCACGCAAATGGCCGTGCTCAGCCAGTTGCACATCGCCCGCCTGCAGTTTGCCAACGCCGCACACCAGTACGAGAGAGCCGACGTGATTGCGGAAGTGGACCAGCGCCTGAGCCAGCATGTGGACAACCAGGTCAAGGTCGAAAAGCAGACCCGCCAGGACAGCGTGGCCCAGCAGACCGCGTCCATTCTGTCCACGCTGCGGCGCTACCAGGCCTTGGCCACGCTGCAGTCCGCAGGCTCGCGCCTGCAGGCCACGCTGGGGCTGGAGCCGGTGATCGAGGGCTCCGACACACTGCCGCTGCCCGAGCTGACCAGCGCCGTCGGCCAGGCCCTGCAACGCTGGGAAGCGGGGCAGCTGCAATGAAGGTCCATCACATGCTGTGCAGCGCTGCATTCTTTGGGGTGAACATGGCTGTCATGCTTGCGGTGCAAGCACAGCCAGCGCAGCCAGCTCCGGTATCCGTAGCAAAAAAGCCGGCCGCGGCCATGCCAGGCGTGACCAGTGCGCTGGAACAGCGTGACATCCGCGCCCAGCTGGCGCCGCGCCGCTACACCACGCTGGCAGCCGAAATCGGCGCCAAGGTGCAGCGCCTGCCGGTGGTGGAGGGCGGGGCTTTTCGCCAGGGCCAGTTGCTGGTGCAGTTTGATTGCAGCCTGCAGCAGGCCCAGCTCAACAAGGCCCAGGCCGGCGTGGATGCCACCGAGAAAACCTGGCGCGCCAACCAGCGCCTGGCCGAACTGAACTCGGTGGGCAAGATCGAGCTGGACACATCACAGGCTGAATGGAACAAGGCCCGCGCCGATGCGGCGGCCAGCCGCAGCCTGCTGGGCAAATGCCAGATCACTGCGCCCTATGCCGGCCGCATCGCCGAGCAAAAAATCCGCGAACAGCAATATGCCCAGCCCGGCCAGCCGCTGCTGGACATCATTGACGACAGCGTGCTGGAGCTGGAGTTTTTGGTGCCATCACGTTGGCTGAGCTGGCTGCACCAGGGCACGGCCTTTGAGGTGCGCATTGACAAAACCGGCAAAACCTACCCCGCCAAGGTGCAGCGCCTGGCCGCGCGGGTGGATCCGGTGAGCCAGTCCATCAAGGTCAATGCCGCCATCCACGGCAAGTTCCCGGAGTTGATTGCCGGAATGAGCGGCCAGGTGCTGATGGCGCCGCCGCAGTAACCCCAATTTTCAGGAGCAGCCTGTGCTTATGCCCTATGGATTTGAAAGCAGTTTCACGCTGGAAACCAAGCTGCAAGCGCACAGCTAGCTCCTGCAATTCCATAAGCCAGGCCCGTAGCACTCCCAACGATTGCCCCAGGCCAATGCCCGCTCGCCCGTGAAAAGGGCTGCCAAGGCACAAGGAAGGAAAATTTGATGACCACACCACGCAAGCCCTTCTGGCGCCGCTGGACGCAAGCCCCCACAGCTTCCAACGCCACGCTGCTGACCGGCAACACCCCAAACGGGCCAGTCAGCGCCATGCGCCCCTTGGCGCTGGAGCAGCGCTTTATGTTTGATGGCGCGGGTGCAGTCGATGCCGTACATGCCGCACATGCGGTGGCTGACGGCGTAACCACCACCACCGACGCGGCAGCCGACACCACCAGCGCACTGCGCCATGCGCTGATGGCGGAGGTGCCAGCGGCTGACAGCCAGCGCCAGGAAGCGGTGGTGTTCAATGTTACGGGTGTTAACCCGCCAACATTGGTGTCTGCGACCTTCGCCGACAGCGCACTGAAAATTGGCGAAACCTCCACTGTCACCTTTGTGTTCTCTACGGCGGTCTCCGGTTTCACTACGGCCAGTCTCACCACGCCCAACGGCAACATCACCAGCCTCGGCTCCAGCGATGGTGGCATCACCTGGACCGGCCTCTTTACCCCGGACGCGGGCGTGACAGATGCCACCAACGTCATCACGGTGAACCTGAGCAGTGTCTTCAGTGTCAGTGGCAACGTCGTTGGCAGTGGCTCTGCAGACTCCAGCAACTACGCCATCGACACGCTGGCGCCGACCGTCACCACGGCTTCCGCAACCACCGCCAATGGCCGCTATGTCGTCGGGCAGACGGTGGACATCACCATCACCTTCAACGAGAACGTGACGGTTTCGGGCACGCCGCAGCTGACGCTGGAAACCGGTAGCACCGACCGGGTTGTGAACTACCTCAGCGGTTCGGGCACGAACACCCTGACCTTCCGCTACACGATCCAGGCAGGAGACACCAGCCTGGATCTGGACTATGTCAACAGCAATGCGCTGGGACTCAACGGCGGCAGCATCCGCGACAGCGCTGGCAATAATGCAACGCTGACCTTGGCGGCGCCCGGCACCGCGGGCTCCCTGGGGGCCAACAAGGCCATCGTCATCGACTCGGCTCCCAACATCAGCAATCTCAATGGCGACAGCGTGGCCTGGCCGGGCGCAGGCAATACGGTCACGCTCGATGTGGCCAGCAACGCCACCCTTTCTGACGCGGAATTTGGTGCGCGCAACAGCGGCAACGGCAACTGGAGTGGCGGCATCCTGACGGTGCAGCGCGCCGGTACAGCGGCTTCCGCCGATGTGCTTGGCTTCAATACATCCGGTGCCTTGTTCACTGTCAGCGGCAGCAACTTGCAGTCCGGTGGGCTGACGTTTGCGACGTTCACTAACACCGGCGGCGTGTTGGCGGTCACCTTCACCAGCAGCGGCACGGCAGCCACCACCGCCTTGGTGCAGGATGTGCTGCGCCACATCACCTACCGCAATGACACGCCAGCAGGTGATGCCACCATGCGTTTCACCTTCAACGATGGCCTCAGCAGCGCCACTGCCGATGTGACTGTGAATACTGGCAACCAGGCACCCACGGTCAATCTCACTGGCACCAACCCGACCTACACCGAGAACGGCTCGGCGGTCCAGCTGTTCAGCGGCGCGAGCATCAATACCATCGAGTCTGGCCAGTTAGTGCAGCAGATGGTCTTCACCGTCAGCGGCATCGCCAACGGCGCGTCCGAGAAGCTGGTCATCGACGGCACCAACGTGACCCTGGTCCAGGGCACCTCGCTGACCACCTCGGCCAATGGCATCAGCGTCACGGTGTCGGTGAGCAGCGGCACGGCCACCGTCACCCTGGACAAGACCGCCGGCCTGTCCACGGCGACGGCGCAGACCGTGCTCAACAGCATCGCCTACCGCAATGACAGCGAGACCCCGACCACGGTCAACCGGGTCGTGACCCTGAGCACGGTGAGCGACAATGGCGGAACTGCCGACGGTGGCCAGCCTACCGCTTCCGTGGGTATCTTCAGCACCGTGACCGTGGTCGGGGTCAACGATGCGCCGGTGCTGGCCGGTGGGCCCTACAACTTCGCCAGCATCACCGAAGACGTCACCGCCACTGGCGTGCGGATATCGACCATACTGGCCAGCCACACCATGACCGACCCCGATACCAGCGCCCTGCGCGGTGTCGCGATTATCGGCAAGACCGGCAACGGCACCTGGCAGTACTCCACCGACAACAGCACCTGGAACGACTTCGGTGCCGTTTCGAGTAACAGCTCGCTGTTGCTCGCCGCCACCACCTATGTGCGCTACGTCCCGGACGCGGCCAATGGCGAGACCGCGACCCTGAGCTTCCGTGGCTGGGACCAGACCACCGGCACCGCCTCCGTCAACGGCATCCGTAGCACGGCCGATACCTCCAGCAACGGCGGCACCACGGCGTTCTCCACCGGTACCGGGGCGATCAACCAGATCGTGACCTCGGTCAACGACGCGCCGGTGATGACCGGTGTATTGCCGAGCCTGTCCGGGATCAACGACGACTCAATCAACAACGGCGGTGCGCTGGTCAGCGACCTGCTGGGTGGTGTCACGGACGTCGATGCCGGCGCGCTCAGGGGCATGGCCATCACCGACCTGACCGCGACCTACGGCAAGTGGCAATACAGCCTTGACGCCGGCAGCACTTGGAGCGACGTCGGTGCCGTCTCCACCAGCAGCGCGCTGATCCTCACCTCCCAGAACATGGTGCGTTTCGTGCCGGACGGCATCCATGGCGAGACGGCGACCATCACCTACAAGGCCTGGGACCAAACCAGCAACGCCGGCCAGCAGGGAACTAAGGTCGATGCCACCACCGCCGGTGGTACCTCGGCCTTCTCCTCCAATGCCGACACCGCCAGCGTGGTGGTTACTGCTGTCAACGATGCCCCGGTGGTCACTGTGAGCAGTGGTTCCGCGTCCTGGACCGAAGGCAACAACGTCGCCTCCACTCCGGTCGCGGTGGACGCGGGCCTGACCCTGGTCGACGCGGACGGTCCGAACCCGACCAGTGCCACGGCGCGCATGCTGACCTACTACAGCGCCCAGGACACCCTGAGCTTCGTCAACGACGGGCTGACCATGGGCAATATCATCGGCACTTGGACCGTCGGCACCGGCACCCTGACCCTGACTTCCGCCGGCAACCAGGCGACTGTGGCACAGTTCCAGGCCGCGCTGCGGGCGATTACCTACAACAATTCCTCGGAAAGCCCGACCACCACCACCCGTACCGTGCAGTTCACCGTGACCGATGGCAGCAATGCCCAGTCCACGGCCGTTACCCGTGATATCACCATCACTGCGGTCAACGACTCGCCGACCATCAGTGCCGTGGCCTCGCTGCCGGTAACCGAGGATACGCCGACGGCGCTGGGCCAGATTACGTTCAGCGATGTCGACACCACCCTTGGCATCGCGACGTTCTCGGTCGGCAGCGGCACCCTCAGCGCCATCGGCGCCGGCGGCGTGACCGTGGGTGGCACGGCGACGGCCCTGACCCTGAGCGGCACCCTGGCCAACATCAACAACTTCATCGCCGCCAACCGCCTGCTCTACACCCCGGCGGCCAACGCCAGCGGCGACGTGACCCTGACCATCAGCATCAACACCACCAGTGTGACCGACGCCACCACCATCGTGACCTTGCAGGTCACCGCGGTGAACGACGCGCCGGTGGTCAGCGTGCCGGTGTCCATCGGTGTGACCGAGGATGTGGCCAGTGTGATCAGCGGCATCAGCTTCACCGACGTCGATGCCGGCGCCAACACCGTCACTGCGACTTTCTCTGTACCCAGCGGCACCCTTAGTGCCAGCAGTGGCTCTGGCGTCAGCGTAAGTGGCTCCGACACCGACGTGCTGACCCTGTCCGGCAGCCTGGCCGACATCAACGCCTTCATTTCGGCCAACAGCCTGACGTTCAAGACGGCTCAGGACGCCACCACCAACGTGGTCCTGACGGTGACCCTCAACGACAACGGCTTTAGCGGCAGCGGCGGCGAGCAGACCGACACCAAGACCGTGACCCTCATCGTCACCGCGGTCAACGATGCACCGGTCAACAACGTGCCAGGCGCACAGACCGCCTCGCAGAACATTGCCCTGGGCTTTAACACCGCCAACGGCAATGCCATCTCCATCAGCGATGTGGACGCCGGCAACGGCCTGCTGACTGTGACCCTGACTGCAACCAACGGCACGCTCAGCCTGGGTAGCCTCAGCGGCATCACCGTGCTGCAGGGCACCGGCACCAACGACGCGAGCATGATCTTCGAGGGCAACCGCGCCAACATCAATGCCGCGTTGCAGACCCTGAGCTTCAAGTCCGGCAGTACCTTCCTCGGCGCCGCCAGCCTGACCATAGAGACCAACGACAACGGCAACAGCGGCAGCGGTGGGGCGAAGACCGATATCGACACCATCTCGATCAATGTGATCCCGGTGAACCCGAAGGTGGTCAACGTCGCTGCGCAAGGCCTGGATCGCACCGTGAAGATCGGCGACGAAGTGCTGATCAGCATGACCTGGGACCAGGTGGTCAATGTCGATAGCAGCGGCGGTACCCCGAGTCTGCTGCTGGAAACCGGCCTGGTTGACCGCAACGCGGTCTATGTCAGTGGCTCGGGCAGCAACACCCTGGTGTTCAAGTACACCGTGCAGGCCGGTGACATGAGCGCTGATCTGGACTTTCAAAGCACGGCGGCCTTGCAACTCAATGGTGCGGTGCTGAGCAATGCCACCAACGACCTGGCGGTGCTCACCCTGCCTACCGTGGGCGGAGCAGACTCGTTGGGTGGCCGTAGCAATATCGTGGTCGATGGCGTGGCGCCTGTGGTGGCCAGTGTGGGTGTCCCAACTGACGGCACTTATATTCCAGGCCAGAATCTGGACTTCACCGTCAACCTCAGCGAGAACGTGGTGGTTGATACCACCGGCGGCACGCCGCGCCTGGAAATCACGCTGGACACCGGGGGCATTGTGTATGCCAACTATGTGTCCGGCTCTGGCGGTAGCGCCCTGGTGTTCCGTATGACGGTGGCCAGCGGTCAGCTGGACAGCAATGGCATCAGCCTGGGCAGTGCGCTGCAGCTCAATGGCGGCAGCATTCGTGACAGTGCTGGCAACGACACCGTGGTGACCTTGAACAGCGTCGGCAGCACCGCCAATGTCAATATTGATGGTGTGGCGCCGGAGGTGGCCAGCGTCACGACGCCGGCTGACGGCCACTACAAGGCCGGTGATGTGCTGAGCTTTACCGTCAACGCCAGCGAGGCGGTGCAGACCGGCACATTGCCTCCGCGTCTGGTGCTAGATGTGGGCGGCGTGACCCGCTACGCCACCTACGTCTCCGGCAGCGGCAGCGCGGCGCTGGTGTTCCAGTACACCGTGCAGGCTGGCGACAATGATGCAGGCGGCATTGCGGTCAACAGCATCGACCTGCGCGGCGAACAGCTCACCGACCTGGCCGGCAACGACATGAACCTGGCCCTGAATGCAGTGGGAGCCACGGCAGGGATTGTGGTGGACACCACGGCGCCCACGGCGAGTCTGTCACTGGACAAAAGCCTGTTGAATGCACAGGAAACGGCGCTGCTGACGGTGCGCTTTAGCGAGGCTGTAACGGGCCTCACCACGGCGGACTTCACGGTGGCCCATGGCGTGCTCAGTAACCTGAATTCATCCGATGGCGGCATCACCTGGACGGCGACGTTTACACCGGATGCAGGCGTCACCAACGCCAGCAATCTCATCACGCTGAACAACACCGCTGTGCAAGATGGTGCAGGCAATACCGGCATGGGGACGACAAGTTCAAACAGCTACGCCATCGATACGGTGTTGCCCGCCCAGCCTGTGTTGCAGTTGGAGAGCAATGTGGAGGCTAAGGCCACGGTGCGTGTGGATGCGCTGGTGGCAGGTGGGCACTGGGAGTACTCGCTGGATGGCGGTCAGACCTGGGCTGCTGGGCAAGGGAATTCCGTAGTCTTGCAAGGTGCGGGCGTTTATGCGCTGCAAGTGCGACAAAGTAGTGCTGCGGGGAATATGTCGACGGCTTCACTGCTGTCGATTGAAGTGTTCCCCGTGGTGGTGCCACCCACTGTGACCTGGCCTTCTTTTGAAAGCGCGTGGAGCGGCGGCTTGCCAGGAGCTTTTGGTGCTTCAACGGGTGCTTCTGCATGGGGATTGGGTGGTGAGCCTCCTGCGGAAAGCGCTGGCAGCCAGGCCTTCTTCGCTATGGGCAACAGCGATGGCCGCGTGTGGGGTACATCCGGCTTGTCCTCGTTCTTCCGTGGTGGCGTGGCGAGTGAAAACCAGGAGCTTTCCCACGGTTTTCTAGGCGCTGGACACAGCGATGCCGGTGTGTTTGGCGCATCCACTCTCTCCGGTCTTTTCAGCCTTGCCATGCCGGAGTCCGGAAAAGCAGACCCTGGCCTGGTGGTGCGCAATGCGGTGGATGCATTGGAAGCTGGTGCAGGCCAGCAGGTGGATTGGCTGGTGCCGCCCACCCTGTTTGGCCACAGCGATCCGTTGGCGAGCGTGCAGCTGTCCATGACACAGGCCGATGGCCGCGCATTGCCGGCCTGGCTGAAGTTTGATGTGCGCACTGGCAAGCTCACCGGGACCATGCCCGAGGGCTTTAAGGGCGAGCTGGTGTTGCGCTTGACAGCCCGCGACAGCCAAGGCCATGCCGTGCACACCAGCATCAAGCTCAAGGCTGCAGAGGCCGCCCCTGTGGCCCGCACGGGTGTGGCAGAGCAATTGCAGCATGCTGCCCAGCTGCGTGCTGGCCAGATGACGGCCCAGCGTCTGCATATCTGATCCGGAGATGGTGGCGCAGTGAATGCTTCGATAACAACGGGCCGCGTGCACCCCGCAGCGCTGCTGCTGGAGCTGGGCCACCGGGCCCGGCTGGCTGCCACAGTGCAGGAGCTGGAGTTTCTGCTGGTCAATGACACACGCTTGTTGCAGCCCTACCGGCAGGCCGTGTGGTGGACGCATCAAGGGGGTGTGCAGGCGCTGTCGGGTGTAGTGCAGCCAGACCGCAACGTGCCCTATGCCCAGTGGGTGGCGCAGGTCTGCCGCCATATGGTGCAGCAGCAGAGCGCAGCCTGCGTGCTGACGGCGGTCGATCTGCCTCCTGATCTGGCGGCACAGTGGGCGCAATGGTGGCCTGCCCATGCGGTGTGGCTGCCCATGCAGCTCAAGTCCCAGGGGGGCGCTGTGGAGACCGCTGCGGCCGGTTTGTTGCTCGCCGGGCCAGAGCCTGTACCGGCCGATCGCCTGCCGCTGCTGGCGGAGTGGAGCAGCATGTGGATCCATGCCTGGCAAGCCCTGCAGCGTCAGCATCTGGGTTCGCCACGCCAGTGGTGGGCGCGTTTGCGCCAGCAACAAGCCCAGCGTGCATGGTGGCGCAGGCCTGCCGTGTGGGCCGTATGCGCATTGTTGGTGCTGGCGGCATGGCCTGTGCATTTGACGGTGTTGGCACCCGGCGAGTTGGTGGCAGCACAGCCGGTTGTTCTGCGAGCGCCCATGGATGGCGTGGTGGAGCAGATCCATGTACAGCCCAACGAGATGGTGAGCGAAGGCCAGTTGCTGTTCAGCCTGGACGAGGCGCAGATAGCCAGCAGGCTGGAAGTGTCGCAGCAGGCCTTGCAGACGGCCGAGGCCGAATACCGCCAGTTTGCGCAACTGGCACTGGGCGATATGCGCTCCAAATCCCAACTGGCAGCGTTGGCAGGCAAGATTGGAGAGCGGCGCGCAGAGCAGGCCTTTTTGACCGAGCAGCGCCTGCGCGCCCAGATGCTGGCGCCGCGTGCCGGCATGGTGCTGTTTGACGCACCCACAGAATGGATAGGCAAGCCGGTGCAGACTGGCGAGCGCGTGATGCGCATTGCACAGCCGGATGTGGTGGAGGTGGAAGCCTGGCTGCCGATTGGCGATGCCATCCCGCTCCAGGTGGGTGCTCCGGTGCAGCTGTATCTGGCGGCCGATCCCTTGGCTGCCGTGCAGGCGCGGGTGCGGTATATGGCTTATGACGCCGTGGTCCGCCCAGATGGTGCCTACGCCTACCGCGTGCGTGCCGAGCTGCTGCAGCCAGGTGCACAGCGCATAGGCCTCAAAGGCACGGCCAAGCTGCAAGGAGAGAGGGTCAGCCTGGCGTACTGGATGGTGCGCAAGCCCTGGGCCAGCATTCGCCAGTGGGTGGCGCTGTGATCACCCAGCCCCAGGCCTGGCAGCCGCTGCGTGAGGAACTGGACTTGTTGGCAGGGCCGGTGTTGGCCGATGGTCAGCCCAGTTGGACTTTGCATGACCCGGTGCGCAATCTGTTTTTTCAGCTGGATTGGGCCAGCTTTGAAGTGCTGCGCCGCTGGCATATGGCCAATGCCCAGGCCATTGCCCGTGACATTGAGGCCCATACCACCTTGCATATGGGCGCTGCCGATGTAGAGGTGTTGCAGCAGTTTTTGCAGGGCAATGAGTTGCTGCAACCCCCGTTGCATGGCGCTTCGGCACTGGATGCGCAGCGGCAGCGCCGGCGTGCGGGCTGGTCGCAGTGGTTGCTGCACAACTACCTGTTTTTTCGGGTGCCACTGCTGCGACCGGACCGTTGGCTGGCACGCTGGGCGCCGCGCCTGGATTTTTTGTTTCGCCCCGGCTTTTGGTGGCTGACGCTGGTCGTATTTCTCTGGGGGCTGTGGGGCGTTGCCCGTTCCTGGGAGGTGTTTCATGCCACCTTGGTAGACATGTGGAGCCTGCAGGGCATGCTGGCCTATGGTGTCACGCTGGTGGGTGTGAAGTGTCTGCATGAGGTGGGGCATGGCATTACCGCCAAACGCTATGGCTGCAAGGTGCCGGCCATGGGCGTGGCTTTTTTGGTGCTGTGGCCGGTAGCCTATACCGATACCAATGAAGTCTGGAAGCTGACGCGCCGCGACCAGCGCCTGAAAGTGGCTGCAGCCGGCATCACCACCGAGCTCTTGATTGCCGTATGGGCCTTGTGGGCCTGGCTGTGGCTGCCCGAGGGCTGGCCCAAGTCCTCGGCGTTTTTGCTGGCCACCACCACCTGGGTCAGTACGGTGTTGATCAATGCCAGCCCCTTCATGCGGTTTGACGGCTATTTTCTGCTGTCCGACTATTTGCAACTGCCCAATTTGCACAGCCGTGCATTTGCCCTGGCACGCTGGGATTTACGTGAGCGGCTGTTTGCACTGGGCGAAGCCCCTCCCGAACACTTTGCGCCCATGCGCCAGCGCCTGCTGATTGTTTTTGCCTGGGCCACCTGGATGTATCGCCTGGTGCTGTTCCTGGGGATTGCGGCCCTGGTCTACCACTTCTTTATCAAGGCAGTGGGCATTTTGCTTTTTGGAGTTGAGATCGTGTGGTTCATCGCCAAGCCTGTATGGTCGGAGTTGAAAGCCTGGCGCGAGCGTGGGGCGCAGATTGCGCACAGCCGGCGCGCACGGCGCAGTGCGCTGTTAGCAGGCGGGCTGCTGGGATTGCTGGTCATGCCCTGGCCGGTGCCGGTGCTCAGCAGCGGCATGCTGCAGGCCAGCACGCAGTGGCAGTTGCATGCGCCCGAGGCCGCGCAACTGGTGCACCAGCCCTTGGCAGAAGGCAGCCAGGTGCAGGTGGCCGCCCCGCTGTTTGTGCTTGCGTCACCAGCACTGCAGGCTGCTGCCTTGCAGAACCAAGCGAGGCTGCAACAACTGGCGCAACAGGCGGCCGCAGCCGGTATGGATGGGGAGTTGCGCCGCGACTGGCAGGTATGGCAAGAGCGGCAGGCCGAGGCCTTGGCCCAGCAGGCGGCACTGGACACCGACGCTGGACGCTATTTGCTGCAGGCCGGTGGCAGCGGCGTGCTGCGCGATGTGGACCCGGATTTGCAAGCCGGCGCATGGCTGGCCCGCAGGGAACTGCTGGGGCGTGTGGTGGACATGCAGGCCCTGGAGGTGGTGGCCTATGTAGAGGAGCAGGCGCTACACCGCATACGGCCGGGCGATAGCGGCTTGTTCATCACCGAAGGATCTGGCAGCAAGACCCTGGCCTTGCGCGTGCGCAGCATCGACCAAGATGCCAGCCGCAGCTTGAATGAAGGCGCACTGGCTGCACCGGCCGGCGGCAATGTGCCGGTGCGCGCCATGCAACAAGTGCTGTATCCGGAGCAGCCGGTGTACCGCGTGGTGCTGGATGTGGCGCCGGGTGAGGCGTTGCCCACCTGGGCTGGCCAGCACCGCTGGCGTGGCCGGGTCAGCATACGGGGGCGCTGGGAGGCTCCCGGTGCGCAGTTTGTGCGCAGCGCCGCCAGCGTGTTCTGGCGCGAGGCGGGCTTTTAGAACCACTCACACAAGCCTCGATACGTCGTTGCTCAGCCTTGTCGTACGAGGTGTACTGCCTACGGCCTCACGCCTCGTCTCGACCGCAAACCTACGGTTTGCTGGCTCGTGTGAGCGGCTCTTAAGCTTGCTCGGCCAGCAACTCCTGCAGTGTCTTGACCTGCAGGCGCAGGCGTTCGTTCTCGGCCTCCAGCTCGGTCACGCGGGCCTGCAGTTCTTCGGCCGACGCGGGGGCTGCGGCTTCTTCCCCACCTTCCTCGGTCATGGGCTTTTCGGCTTTGTCTGCTTTCGGTTTTTTCTTGGCGTCGCGCACGCGCTTGGCGGCTTGCTTGAGGCCATCGGCACCTTCGGCGGCCACGGCCTGCTGCTCTTCCATGGGCAGGGTGGCGACCACGGCAGCGGCGTTCAGCGTCAGCTCGCCGGAGCGCACGGCGGCGACCACTTCGGGGGCGGCTTTTTCCTGGATGGTTTCAATCATCTTCACCTGTCCGGCGGACAGGCGCGCGGCGCGGGCCAGGGCTTCGCGGGTGTCCAGGGCTTGTTCGGGCACCTTGGGCACGCTGGCCAGGGCCTGGGCCACCACGGGGTCGGTGTCACCTTCCCAGGGCGCTTCGACTGCGGCCTCGCCGGCCTCGGCCTTGGCGGCGTTCACGGCAGCCGCGGCAGCGGCGCGGCGCTCGGCAATGATTTCGCGCTTGCGCAGGGCCAGCACGCCGCGCTGGAAGTCGGAGACGGAGCGGCGACCCAGGTGCTGGTCGATCATCCACAGGTGGATGTCTTCCATGTTCTTGAAGCGCTCGTTCTGAATGGTCTTGAAGGGCAGGCCGTGTTTTTGGCA
This sequence comes from Acidovorax sp., assembly GCA_031277855.1. Lineage (GTDB taxonomy): Bacteria > Pseudomonadota > Gammaproteobacteria > Burkholderiales > Burkholderiaceae_C > Comamonas. Next base: position 58,934 of record JAITLO010000029.1, read on the forward strand.
GATGCCAAAGCGGTTGTGGCCGTCCACCAAGATATTGCCCCACAGCACCAGGGCATCGCGGCAGCCTTCGTCGAGGATGCTGCGCTCCAGCGCCTCGTGCTCGTCGGGGGTCAGGGGGTCGATATAGGCCTTGAGTTCGGGCAGAACCTGGATTTCTTCGGGATTCACTTTATTCCTTGTCTTCGGCAAAAAGAGCTAAAGGCCCCGCAGGGCCTTTAAAAAAACAGGAGCATACCTAGCCTGTATGCCGTGGTCTTTAGATGAATTTCATACTGAAAACCGCAGTGTACCGGCGTGGATAGCTATGGTTTTACGCTTGCTCGGGCTGCAGCAAGCGGGCGATCAGCGCCCCTTCCCATGGCCCTTCCAGGGGCACGCGTACGCGGATGGGGTTGCCCTGGGCCACTTGCACCGATTCGCCTTCCAGATTGAACATCTGCGTGAGCTTGACGGTGCGGTTGCCGCTGGGGTGGATGACCTCTATGGTATCGCCGACGGCAAAACGGTTCATGGTTTCGATTTCCACCATGCCGTTGTCGTAGCCGCGCACCTGGCCGACAAAGTGACTGCGCTGCAGCACCGAGGTACCGGTTTCGTAGTTCTGGTAGTCGTTGGCGGGGCGACGCTCCAGCAGGCCGCCGGTGTAGCCACGGTTGGCCAGGCCTTCGAGCTCGGTGATCAGGTGGGGGTTGAAGGGGCGGCCGGCTGCAGCGTCATCGATGGCGCGGCGGTAGGTTTGCGCGGTGCGGGCCACGTAGTACAGGCTCTTGGTGCGGCCCTCGATCTTCAGCGAATCCACACCGATCTTGGTCAGGCGCTCCACATGCTCGATGGCGCGCAAGTCCTTGGAGTTCATGATGTAGGTGCCATGCTCATCTTCCATGATGGGCATCATCTCGCCGGGCCGGCCTTTTTCTTCCAGCAGGTAGATGGCATCGGCCTTGGGGTGGCGCTTTTGGTCGCCGCAGGTGCTGGTGAACTGGTTGTCCAGATCGTTTTTGGCGTCTTCAAAGTTGAAGCCAGCTTCCATGCTCTGGCCCAGGGCCTCGCCGGTGTTGGGGTCGACGGCGGCGTTGTGGGTTTTGTAGTCCCAGCGGCAGGCATTGGTGCACGTGCCCTGGTTGGGGTCGCGGCGGTTGAAGTAGCCCGAGAGCAGGCAGCGGCCGGAGTAGGCAATGCACAGCGCGCCGTGCACAAACACTTCCAATTCCATGTCGGGGCATTCCTGGCGGATTTTTTCGATCTCGTCCAGGCTCAGCTCGCGCGAGAGGATGATGCGCTCCACGCCCATCTTCTGCCAGAACTTGACGGTGGCGTAGTTGGTGGTGTTGGCCTGCACCGAGAGGTGAATCACCGCTTCTGGCCATTTTTCCTTGACCATCATGATCAGGCCGGGGTCGGCCATGATCAGCGCGTCGGGCTTCATCTCGATGATGGGCTCGATGTCACGCAGATAGGTGCGGATCTTGTCGTTGTGCGCAATGACGTTGCTGGTCAGAAAGAATTTTTTGCCACGCTGGTGCGCCTCTTGGATGCCTTGGGCGATCTGCTCCAGACGGAACTCGTTGTTGCGCGCGCGCAGGGAGTAGCGCGGCTGGCCGGCGTAGACGGCATCGGCACCAAAGTCATAGGCAGCGCGCATCTTGTCGAGCGAGCCGGCCGGCAGCAGCAGTTCGGGGGCTTTGAGGGTCATGATGGGGCGTATTCTCCTAGAAGTTGGATGACCCCCTGAGCGGCGATGCCGCTTCCCCCTAGAAGGGGGACGACAGCATCGCTGCGGGGCGGCCCTTGCTCGCTGTCCCTGGCTTGGATGGCGTCAGTTTTATAGGCAGTGAGCGGTACTGAGTTGGTCGCAGCCCATGGTATCTCCATGGGCACTTCAGGGGTGGATTCGTAAGAGGCATAGGCTCACCGTCCCCGGGATACCAGGGGCACAGGTCATAGGTGCTCAGGCAGTCTGGGCTTGTGCCTGCAGGTGTTCTAACAACAACTGGGCGTGGGCTGGCAGTTGCACACCGGGCCGGGTGCACAGCAGCAGCTGGCGCTGGGCCCAGGCGTCTTGCAGGGCAATGGCGCGAGCGCCGCTGCGGCTGGCGTGGCGGCGGGCGGCAGAGGCGGGCAGCACGGCCACGCCGGCGCCCTGGCCCACCAGTTGGCAGATGCTGTCGAACTGCTGCAGCTGTACCCGCCAGCGCAGCGGCCGGCCCAGGAGCGTGGCCTGCTTTTGCACCAGGGCCTGCAGGGCCGAGCCGCGTGGCAGGCCAATCCAGTCTTCGGTGAGCAGCTCCGAAAGCCGCAGCGATACACGCCGTACCAGCGTGTGAGCGGCCGGTAAAACCACCACCAGCGGGTCGGGTCGCCAGGGCCTGGCGTCCAGGCCGCTGGCATCCACGGCATCGCAGGCGATGCCGATATCGCACAGGCCTTGGCGCAGCCCGTCCATCACGGCCTCGCTGCGGTGTTCCTGCAGCTCCAGGGCCACGCGGGGCTGGGCCTGCAAAAAACCGGCCACGGCCAGCGGCAGATGCTCGGCCACGGCCGAGGTGTTGCCACGCAAGCGCACCTGGCCGGCCAGACCATTGCCGAAGTCGGCCAGATCGCCGCGCAGCTGCTCCATTTGCTGCAGCACCTGGCGCGCATGCAGGCCCAGGGAGTGGCCGGCCGCCGTGGGGCGCACGCCACGCGCGCCGCGCTCCAGCAGCGGTGCGCCCAATTGGGCCTCCATGCCGCGCACCCGCTCGCTGGCCGAGGCCAGTGTCATATGTGACAAGCCTGCCGCGGCCGTCAGCGTGCCGCTGTCCAGGATGTGGACGAACAGTTGCAAATCGGTGAGGTCAAAGCGCATGGCGGGTTTTCAGGGCAGGGGCAAGAGGGTTGGGGTGATGGCTCAGGTAGAGCCTGAGTCTGTCTGCAGTACTTCCGCATTGTGCATCTAGAGATGCAAGCAGAAAAATAAAGCACTGCTTGGATAAATTTAGGAGTGTTGCAGATGGTAAAGGTTCAGTTTGAAACGAAGGCTTACAGTGATGCCGTGCGGCGATGCCTGTCTGCGTGTGGAGCGTTGGCATGAGCGCCGATTTCCCTGTGCTGGCGTGGCCGCTGTTGGCGGCGGCAGCGGTGTTTGCCCTGGCTGGCGTGGTCAAAGGTGTGGTAGGTCTGGGGCTGCCCACGGTGTCCATGGCGCTGCTGGCGCTGTTCATGTCCACGGGCCAGGCGGCGGCCTGGTTGCTGCTGCCCTCGCTGGTGACGAATCTGCTGCAGATGCGGCCCATGGGGCAGTTGGGGCCGGTGTGGCGCCTGCTGTGGCCCATGCAGCTGGGCGTGGTGGTGGGCACCTTGGGCGGGATCTGGTATTGGGGGCCGCTGGGTGAGATGGCTGCTGCCCGCCAACTGCTGGGGGCGGCGCTGCTGGTCTATGCCCTGTGGGGCTTGTGGGGGCGCAGCATCACGGTTGCGGCCCGCCACCAACGCTGGCTGGGGGCCGTGGTGGGCCTTGTGACGGGCGCCATCACCGCTTTGACCGGGGTGTTTGTGATGCCGGGCGTGCCCTATCTGCAGGCACTGCAACTGCCGCGCGCGGCGCTGATGCAGGCCATGGGCCTGAACTTCACGGTCTCCACCCTGGCGCTGGGCCTGGGGCTGAGTGGGCTGGCCGGTGGCAGCACCCAGCTGAATGCCACGGCGCTCTGGGCCTCCGCCGTCATGCTGGTGCCGGTGCTGCTGGGCATGCGCTGGGGAGAGCGGCTGCGAGAGCGCTTGTCTGCAGCCATGTTCAAGCGGGTGTTGATGCTCAGCCTGCTGGCTCTGGGCAGCTATATGTTGTGCATGGCATGACGGTTTGGCTTGCAGCACGCGCAAGCCACACTATTTGAAGTGTGGGCAGGCGTAAAAGGCCGTGTTCAGACCGTGCGGGTATGGGCGGCGGAAAAGCCGAAATTCGCCTTGGCCTTGGTGCTGAGGCCCAAAGATCGGGGGCCTGAGCTCAAATCCGCGCAGATGTCTTCCAGACTACGCCTGGGGTTTTGCAGCAGCAGTTCCACGCTGCGCATCAGGGCCGCGGGGCGAGCACCCAACTGGGTAAAGCAGCGAAATACCTGCTCTGTATCCAGCTCCATGCCCATGACGGTATTGACCTTGGTGCACAGCTGACGAATGAAGGGGCGGTCCAGGCGAGGCAGCTCATGGATGGAGGCGCCTTCGGAATACAGCGGTGCCTTGGGATTTTTAAACACCAGGCCCCAGCGGGTGATGTTGTGGCTGGCGTATACCGGCCACATATGAGAGCGATGTTCCATGATCACCCCGCGCAGACATTGGGCGACTCGGACCGCGTCGGCATCACGTGCCAGCTCATGGGCATGGTCTACCAATAACAGCAGGCGCCGCTCCTTGACGATATCCACCAGCAGCGTTTCCAGTTTCTGAATCTGTGATTCCAGTTGCTCGAGGCTGCAAGCCATCTGGGCCGGATTTTGAGGGGCCGGCAAAGGCGCAGGAGGAGGATTTTTTCGACTCACCAGGGTTTTGAGGAGCTTCCATCCCATTTGACTGAAAGAGCTGCCGCTGGCGATGGATTCTATGGCGAGGATAAAGGCCTGGCTGGCAGGGATTTGGGGGTTGGATAAATCGACATAGGCCACCAGAAAATCCTGGGAAATTGCCAGTGGCGCCATGTCTTTGAGTAAAAACGTACTCAGCCCGGTCCCAGGTTCCGCATGGATGGTGGTCGATAGCATGACCCCTGTGAAAAGGGTCTTGATATAGTTTTGCGCCACGATTTCGCGCTCAAAATGCCAGCCACTGATGCCAATGTCAAAGGGCTGCCCTTTAGGGGAGAAGATTCCTTTTTCCATAAAGAATAGAGAATGTGTCTCTTCTAAAAGAGGAAGCTTTTCAGGTTGAGAGGAAATCCTCAAGAAATAAGGATTTCACTCGCTATGGAATGAGGAATTTGGATCTCCGGCGCGTTTTCTCTCTCCATCATGCGGCCGGACTACCCGCTGGGACTTCTGTGTTATTGCTTTAGGTGTTGTATGAATATGCCGAAATCAGGAGATTCCAGTTTTCGGGCATACAGAATGAAGGCTTGCTCCCGCTCACCAATGGCTTGGTTGTAGGACAGCTGAATTTCCTGGGTCTTGCCCAGCAGCAGATCGCGCAGGCCTTCGGCGGCGGCTGCGCACCATTGGCCATCGTCCGCGCTTTTGTTGAGGAAGCAGGCATCCAGATAGTTTTCGCCTTGTCCTGTCTTCATGGCGAGAACAGGCTTGCCTTGCTGCTCAATGGCCGCGCTCCAGGTCTTGCTGATCAGTGCGACTGCGCCGTGTTCGTCCAGGACTGCGGTGTAGCCAGGTGCTGCATCCAAAATGCTTTGCAAATGGGTGGCCCTGCGCACCGAGGTCATGTCGATGAAGCTGATCACCAGCCCACGCCCGGCCGAGGATGGAATGCGGTAGGGCAGCATCTTGACCAGATAGCGGCGGCCTTCGGGTCCATTCACATCTTTTTCCGTCATCTGTCCCGAATCCAGGGCCTGCTGCAGGTCACGCATCAGATTGGGATAGTGCAGCACGTGGGACAGATCGCTTAAGGGGCGACCAATATCGCTGCTGCGCAGCTTGAAGATGTGGGTGGCGTCGGGGCTGAAGCGGGTGAGCTGCAGCTTGTCGTCCACAAACACCGTGCCAGAGGCGACGACACGGGCCAGATTGTCCAGATCGGCGTTGACCCGGTTGAGGATCTCGATCTTTTCCTGGTACTCCGCATTGACGGTGTTGAGCTCTTCGTTGACCGACTGCAACTCCTCGTTGGAGCTTTGCAGCTCCTCGTTGGAGGCCATCATTTCCTCGTTGGTGGCCTGCAGTTCCTCGTTGGAGGTTTCCAGCTCCTCAATCGTGGCTTGCAGGCTTTCGCGCGTGGCGGCCAGCTCGTGCTGCAGCACTTCCATGCGTTCGGAGGTTTCTTGCTGCACATCCACGGTGGCCGTGGTGGATGGGGGGCTGGGGGGAAGCACCTCTTCGAACACCAGCAAGGTTTCATGGAATTCATTGTCCGAGCCCACTGGCCAGGCGCTCAAGCGCACACCACGGCGTGGCATGCGTTCGCCGGAATTGGGATCGAACTCATCGGCCTGCAGGTAGACGATGTCGGATGAGGCGCTGGTGGATTCGCGGGCGGACTTGAACAGCAGTGCTGCGGCTACGGGCACCAGTTGCTTGGGCAGGATGCGGCTGATCTCCAGGCTGGCCTGGCCTTCACGCAGGCTCAGATAGCGGCTCACATCGCCATAGGAATGAATCAGCTCCTGGTGGGGGCCCACCAAAATGGCTGCAGGAGGTGCAAAGGCGCGCAGCAAGGTGTTGTAGCCGCGTTGCACCACGGTCTGGCTGTGCTGGGCAGCAAGGGGTTCGCTGCGCTTGCGCGGCGCAATATGCGCCGAATAGGAGTTGGACATGCGGCTTTCGATTTCGAGCGGCAATAGGCTGGGGCGCAGTTTTTTCCAGATCTTCTGGCGTGCCGATATGGTTTGAAAGTCGCTTTGCAAAGGACCCAGAGATTCGCTGGAGCCCAGGAATAAAAAGCTATTGGGTGCCAGCGCATACTGCAAGCGGCGCAGCACACGCTGCTGTGCGTCGTTGCGGAAATAAATCAGCACGTTGCGGCAGGAGACCAAATCCATCTTGGTAAATGGTGGGTCGCTGAGCAGGTTGTGGCGTGCAAAGACGATGCACTGGCGCAACTCGTTTTTGACCACGTATTGCGTGCCGCGCTTGGTGAAAAAGCGCTCCAGCTGTTCGCTGGAGACCTCGGCCATGATGGATTCCGGATAAATCCCGGCGCTGGCGGTGTCGATGTTCAGCTGCTCGACATCGGTGGCAAAAATCTTCAGTGCAGGCCAGCGTTTGGCCTGGTCGAAGGCCTCCAGAAACAGCATGGCGATGGAGTAGGCCTCTTCGCCGGTAGAGACGCCGGCGCACCAGACACGGATACCCTCGCCGGTTTCCTTGCGCGAGAGAATGGCATCAACCACATGGTGCTTGATGGTCTCGAAGGCCTCGGTGTCGCGAAAAAAGCTGGTCACCGGAATCAGTAGCTCGCGGCGCAGGGTCAGCAGCTCGGAGCGGTCTTCATTGAGTATGGCCAGGTAATCCTGCAAGGACTCAATCTGGCGCACGGCCATGCGGCGCTCAATGCGGCGGGTCACGGTGCCGGGCTTGTAGTCTTCGAAGTTGATGCCCCCGGCCTGTTGCAGCAGATGCAAAATGCCCGACATGGCTTCCTGCCCCTGGTCGGTGGCGGTAACCTTGTGGGGGTCGCGCATGGACACAGCGCTGGAAGCGGCACCCACATGGGCGGCGATGCGATCGGCCATTTGCTCGACCGGCAAGATGGCATCCACCAGGCCGGTGGAGATCACGCTGCGTGGCATGCCGTCGAATTTGGCGCTTTCCGGTTCCTGGGCAATCAGCACCCCACCGGCTTCATTGATAGCACCTGCACCACGCGTACCGTCCGATCCCGTGCCCGACAACACCACGGCCACGGACTTTTCCTTGAACTGCGAAGCCAGAGATTGAAAGAAAACATCAATGGGCAGGTTCAGCGCGCGCGGATGTTTGGGTGTCAGGCGAAAGTGCAGTCCGTCCAGGTGCATCATCGATCCCGGTGGGATCAGATAGACATGGTTGGCCTGAATTTCCATTCCATTGGTGATGGTGATCACCGGCATGCTGGTGTGCCGTGCCAGCAGGCTGTCCATCATGCTTTTGTGGTCGGGGGACAGATGCTGGATGACGACAAAGGCAGCACCGCTGTCAGCGGGCAAGGGGGAGAACAGTTTCTCCAAGGCATCCAGTCCACCGGCTGATGCGCCAATGGCCACCACATATTCGGGTTTGGTGGTGGGGCTGGTTTCTGGCTGGGGCTGGGTGGCGGAATCAGGCCATCGGGCAAGCCGCTGTGCGCATGGGGCGCCGAAGATGCGGGGTCTTGCGGTGGCACTGGATCGGTCATGGAAATCACGGACTCTCAGGGAAATGCGACGGCCAAGGCGCGTTGGCAGGGTGTATTTGGAAGGCAAGGAGCAGCGCCCCGGCTTGGCTGGCCGATAAAGTCAAATACCGTTTGTCGGATACAAATATAACGTAGCCTTTGTTCACCCTCGGGGCTGGGGCGGCTAAATGTAACTATCGTGTATCGTGAAAACCACTTTTAGGGCTTTCATGGATGGGCTGGTTTTTTTCCTGCATGAGTGCAGGTTTTTGTCCTACCCAGACAAGGCGTGGGTGACGTCGCTGGTCATGGCGTTTTGAAGGTAATCCTTCAAAAAACAGAGCAACTTCTGTTGGTCCACGCTGTGTCTTGTGGCAAAAAAGCTTGGTAAACCTGCAGCAGCGCGCATGGGCTGCTACAGATTTTTGGGTGTTGCCAGGTCTCAGTCCTGTGGACGGAAGCCAATCACCAGCGTGGAGGGCACGCGGCCATCCACATCCTTGGGCAGGGTTTCGGTCTTGTGCAGGGCACGCACCACGGCGTCGTCCCAGGCCTTGTTGCCGCTGGACTTGGTCAGGCGCACGCTGGTGATGTCGCCGCCGGGCGCGGTGCGCACCTCCACCTCGGCGCGCGGGTTGCCGCTGATGGCATCGGGGTAGACGATGTTGGGCTTGACCTTGGCTGCCACCTTGGCGCCATAGCCGGCCGAGGGGCCGCTGCCACCACCAGAGCCCGTGCCTGCGCCCGCGCCGCTGCCGCCGCCCTTGCCGGCGTTGGGGCCGCTGCTGCGTTCGGCCGAGCCGCTGCCGCCCGAGCCTGCAAGGCCTGCCATGCGGCGCAGATTGTCCTGGCGCATCTTCTCGGCAGCGGCTGCGTCCTTGGCGTCCTGCTCTTTTTTCTTCTTCTCGTCGGCGGCTTTTTTCAGGGCCTCGGCCTTGTCTTTTTTGGCTTGCTCGGCCTTGTCGGCTTTTTCCTTTTCCAGGCGCTCCTTGCGCTCCTGCTCGGCTTTTTCCTTCTTCTCTTTTTCTTTTTGTAGCTTGGCTTGTTCGGCCTTGTCGGCTTTTTCTTTTTCCAGGCGGTCCTTGCGCTCTTGCTCGGCTTTTTCCTTCTTCTCTTTTTCTTTTTGCTGCTTGGCCTGTTCAGCCTTGTCCGCCTTTTCCTTGGCCAGGCGTTCTTCCAGCTCGTGCTTGGCCTTCAGCTCCTGCTGGCGCTTTTTCTCCAAGGCCAGCTCTGCCTCATGGGCTTGCTGGGCGGCCTGCAATTGCTGGGGTGTGGGTTGGGGCGGGGTGACCACGGGCTCGGGTTCCGGCTCTGGCTTGGCAGGTTCCGGCTCGGGCTGGGGTTCGGGTATGGGCGCGCGCGGGGCGGCTTGGGTGGGCAGCTCGGACCAGAGCTCGGCCTCCACGGCGGCCTCGTCCACGGCCTTGGGGGGGCGCACCGTCCACAGCAGCGCCACCAGCAGCAAAATATGCGCCGCCAGCGCCCACAGCCAGGCACGCAGGTACTTGGAAGGGCGGGGCGGGGCAAACAGGTCGTGGTCGTGGCGGGTGGACATGGAATCGGTGGCGGTGCTAGTGGTTGCGGGCCTGCATGGCGTGTGGCAATACAGGCCCGGGGGTCATTTGCCGGCGGCGGACTTCACGCCCAGGGCCACGCGCTTGACGCCGGCTTTCTGGAGTTCGCCCATGGCATTGACCACGGTTTCGTAGGGCAGGGTCTTGTCGGCCTGGATCATCACGGCGCTGTCCTCGGGCTGGTCGGCCTGCCAGCTGGCGGCGGCCGCGCCCAGCTCGGGCAGGCTCAGGGCCTGCTCGCCATCGGGCGTTTTCAGGCGCACCGTGCCGTCCTTGTCGATCAGCACATGGGCCACATGCTGCACCGCGGGCTTGCTGGACTTGCCGGCGCTGGGCACGTTGATGGCGCCGGGCGTGAGCATGGGGGCGGTGACCATGAAGATGATCAGCAGCACCAGCATCACGTCGATGAAGGGCACCATATTGATTTCGTTGACGGTGCGGCGGCCTTTGCCGCGGGAGCTGACTGCGGGCATCGGTGGCTCCTGCTCAGTGGCCGGAGGCGGTGCTGCTGCCCACGCCGCTCACATTGCGCTGCAGGATGTTGGAGAACTCTTCGATAAAGGTTTCCTGCTGGCTGGCGATGCGGTCAATCTTGTGGGCGTAGCGGTTGTAGGCCGTCACTGCGGGGATGGCGGCAAACAGGCCCATGGCCGTGGCCACCAGGGCTTCGGCAATGCCGGGGGCCACGGTGGCCAGGGTGATTTGCTCCATATTGGCAAAGCCGGTGAAGGCGTGCATCACGCCCCACACGGTGCCGAACAGGCCCACATAGGGCGCCACCGAGCCCACGGTGCCCAGAAAGGGCAGGCCGGATTCGACCTCGTCCATCTCACGCTGGAAGCTGGCGCGCATGGCGCGGCGTGTGCCGTCCATCAGGGTGTCGGCATTGGTGATGCGGCGCTCGCGCAGCTTTTGGTATTCGCGCATGCCGCTGGCAAAAACGCGTTCCATGGGGCCGCCGGTCTTGGCGTTGCGCGAGGCGCTGAGGTAGAGGTCGTTCAGGCTGGTGCCGGACCAGAAATCCTGCTCGAAGCTCTCGTTTTGTGCGCGCGCCTTGTTCAGCGTCTGCATTTTGCGAAAGATCATGGCCCAGCTGGCCACGGAGGCCACCACCAGAATCAGCATGACGAGTTGAACCACCCAGCTGGCTTGCAGCACCAGGTGGAGGATGGACATATCTTGGTTGTTCATGAAAGTTGTTCCAGGATGCTGGCGGGAATACGGGCAGGGCGCATGCTGGTCGCATCCACCCAGCCAATGCGGATGGCGCCTTCACTTAACAGCTGGGGCTGGCCATCGGATGACATGGAGTCTTGTAACAAAGCTTGTTGGGCAATGGTGATGGATGCACGGCCTGCCGATTGCAGCCGGGCCGTGACCCAGAGCAAATCGTCAAGCCGGGCCGGGGCCTGGTAGTCCACCGCAGCATGGCTTACGACAAAAATGCCGCCGGTTTGTTCCCGTAGTTTTTGCTGCTCAATGCCCAGGGCGCGCAACCACTCGGTGCGTGCGCGTTCGTAGAAATGCAGCATCTTGCTGGGGTGGACCAGGCCGCGGCCGTCGGTGTCCTCCCAGTAGATGCGCAGCGGAAAGCGAAAGTCGGAGGTGTGCATCGGCATCAGGCCAGCAGGGCTTCCATGCGGGCCACGGCTTCTTGCAGCTGGGCCATGGAATTCGCCGTGGAAAAGCGGATGTGGCGCGCAGTGTCGGCCGTGCCAAAGTCGCGGCCCGGGGTGGCGGCAATATGGGCTTGCTGCAGGAGCGCATGGGCAAAGTCCCAGCTGCAGTTGCTGCCGGGTGCCACGTCCAGCTTGTGGGCCACGGCGCTGCAATCGGCCCAGGCGTAGAAGGCGCCGTCGGGCATCACCGGCACGGACAGGCCCAGGCGGTTGAGCGCGGGCAGAAAGTAGTCGCGTCTGGCCTTGAATTCGGCGCGGCGGCGTTCGAACTCGGCAATGCTTTCGGGCGCAAAACAGGCCAGGGCCGCATGCTGGGAGATGGTGGAGGCGCAGATGAACAGGTTTTGCGCCAGGCGCTCCACCACCGGCACCATGGCATCGGGCACCACCATCCAGCCCAGGCGCCAGCCCGTCATATTGAAGTATTTGCTGAAGCTGTTGATGCTGATGATGCTGTCATCGATCGCTAGCGCAGTCTGTCCAAAGGCCTCGTCGTAGGACAAGCCCAGGTAGATTTCATCGACGATGGTGATGCCGCCCTTGGCCTTGACCACTTCATGGATGCGGCGCAGCTCGGCCGGTGCAATCGAAGTGCCTGTGGGGTTGGAAGGCGAGGCCAGCAGCACGCCACGGGTTTGCTTGCCCCAATGGGCTTGTACCTGGGCCGCGCTGAGCTGGAAGCGATCGGCAGCGCCGGAGGGAATCAGCTTGGCCATGCCCTCGGCCGCGCTGACAAAGTGGCGGTTGCAAGGGTAGCTGGGGTCGGGCATCAGGATTTCGTCGCCGGCCTCGATCAGGGCCAGGCAGGCCAGTTGCAGCGCGGCGCTGGCACCGGCCGTGACCACGATGCGGCGCGCCGGCACGTCCACGCCAAAGCGGCTGGCATACCAGCCGCTGATGGCCTCGCGCAGCGGCTCCAGCCCCAGGGCATTGGTGTATTGCGTGGCGCCACCGGAGATGGCGCGCGCGGCGGCCTCTTGCACCAGCGGGGGGGCGGTGAAGTCGGGCTCGCCGATATTCAGAAAGATGACGGGGCGGTCGGTATGGGCCACCTCGCGGGCCAATGCCTGGGCGGCCTTGGCCACCTCCATCACATAAAACGGTTCTATGCGTTGTGCGCGCGTGGAAAACTGCATGGATTCTTCAAGAGGCGGTGGGGCCGCAGGTAAACAAGAGATGACGGGCGCCGACCGGGGGGAGGCCAGTCTCGCCCCGTGGGGCTGGGCGCCAGTCCCGCAAGAAAAAAGGCAGCGTTCCGAGGAAGGCTGCCTGGGAGGCGGGGCTCAGTCCTGTGCAGGCTTGCCAGCCTTGTCGGCGGCCACTTCCTGCGGGCGCAGTGTCGGGGCCAGAGCGTGGAGCACACCGTTGACATATTTGTGGCCGTCGGTGCCGCCAAATTCCTTGGCCAGCTCGATGCTCTCGTTGAGCACCACGCGCCAGGGCACGTCGGCACAGTGCAGAAACTCGTAGGCGCCAATCCACATGCAGGCATGCTCGATGGGCGAGAGCTCGCCCAGGCGGCGGTCCAGCTGCGGGGCGATCAGGGCATCCAGGTCTTCGGCCGTGGTGATGCAGCCGTGCAGCAGCGCGTCGTAATGGGCCGCGTCGCATTTGTGAAAGCCAGCCAGATCGCGCGTGAACATGTCGATGGCCGTGGCGTCATTGCCACCCACCAGATGCTGGTAGAGCGCCTGCAGCGCGAATTCACGCGAGCGGCTGCGGGTGGACTTGGAGGCTGCCTTGCGCACGCCGGTGCTGGTCAGTCCCTTGCGGCTTTGGCGGGGTGGGCGGCTTTTGGCCGGTGTGGATGGGGTGTCGTCGCTCATGGCTTATTTCAGGGTGCGGAGCAGGCAGGCCATCTCGACGGCGACGCGGGCAGCGTCAGCGCCTTTTTCGGTCTGGCGGGCAATGGCCTGCTCCAGGTTCTCGGTGGTGATGATCGCGTTGGCGATCGGCAGCTGGTGGTCCAGGCTCAGGCGGGTCACGCCGGCCCCCGATTCATTGGCCACCAGCTCAAAGTGATAGGTTTCGCCGCGGATGATGCAGCCCAGGGCCACCAGGGCGTCATAGCCGCCGCGGCGGGCCATGGCTTGCAGGGCCACCGGCACTTCCAGTGCGCCGGGCACCAGCACATGGTCTATGGACTCGGCCGCCACGCCCAGCTCCAGCAGGGTCTGGGTGCAGGCTTCATTCAATGCATTGGTAATGCTTTCGTTCCAGCGTGCCTGGACGATGCCTATGCGCAGACCCTGGCCGTTCAGTTCGGTGGCATTGCCTTTTTCAGCGTGCAGCATGGGGCTTTATTCCTTGGTGATGTATCCGGTGATTTCCAGGCCGTAACCGGCCATGCTGGGCATGCGGCGGGGCTGGCCCAGCAGCTTCATTTTGTGCACACCCACTTCGCGCAGGATTTGGGCGCCCACGCCGTAGGTGCGCAGGTCCATGCGGCCGCGCTCGGGCGCCTGGGCGGAACGGGCCTTGCCTTCAAATTGCTCCAGCAACTGGGCGGCGCTTTCGCCGCAGTTCAGCAGCACGGCCACACCCTGGCCTTGCTGCTCCAGATAGCGCAGACTGCTGTCCAGACACCAGGAGTGGGTGGCGCGGTGGATCTCCAGTGCGTCCAGCACCGACAGCGGCTCGTGCACGCGCACCGGCACTTCGTCGGCGGCGCTCCAGCTGCCCTTGACCAGGGCCAGGTGCACGGCGTGGCTGGGCTTGTCGCGGAAGGCGTGGCAGATGAATTCGCCGTAGGGCGTTTGCATGGGGCGGCTGCCCACCTGCTCCAGCAGCGACTCGGTGCGGCTGCGGTACTGGATGAGGTCGGCAATGGTGCCGATTTTGATGCCATGCTCGGCAGCAAACAGCTGCAGATCGGGCAGACGGGCCATGGTGCCGTCGTCTTTCATGATCTCGCAGATCACGGCAGAGGGGCTGCAGCCCGCCAAGCCGGCCAGGTCGCAGCCAGCCTCGGTGTGGCCGGCGCGAATCAGCACGCCACCGTCCACCGCCTGCAGCGGGAAGATATGACCGGGCTGGACCAGGTCGGAGGGCTTGGCATTCCTGGCCACGGCGGCCTGCACGGTGCGGGCACGGTCGGCGGCGGAGATGCCGGTGGTCACGCCTTCGGCGGCCTCGATGGAGACGGTAAAGGCCGTGCTGTACACCGTGCCGTTGCGCGCCGCCATGGGGGGCAGCTGAAGGTATTCGCAGCGCTCGCGGGTCAGCGTCAGGCAGATCAGGCCCCGGCCGAACTTGGCCATGAAGTTGATGGCTTCGGGCGTGACATGGTCGGAGGCCAGCACGAGGTCGCCCTCGTTTTCACGGTCTTCCTCGTCGACCAGAATGACCATGCGACCGGCACGCATTTCGGCCACGATGTCTTCCACGGGCGAAATGGGTACGGGATTCAGGGGGGAATTCATGAAGCGGTTTCCTTGGGGTCCTGTGCATGCGGCGCGGCTTGCCCGCAGCGTCTGCGCAGGGGCCCGGTTGCAGGGCACCCCAAAGAACGCGATGCGGGCATGCCCATGCCGCATGGGAGTGGGCGCCGGATGGTGCCTGACTCCGATCTGGGCATTTTAGTCCAGCGGCGCTGTCCCTGCGCCGCAGTCCGTGTAGGACGCTTTAGTTTTGCGGGTCTTGCAGCACCACATCGCCATCGGGAATGGCCACGCAGGGCAGCACACAGCCCTCGGCTTTTTCTTCGGGGCTCAGGCCAGGCCACTCCACCGCGTAGTGCACGCTGCCGGAAACCAGCTGGCCCAGGCAGGTGCGGCAGGTGCCATTGCGGCAGGAGCTGGGCCAGTCCAGGCCGCCTTGCTCCATGGAGTCCAGCAGTGACTGGTCGGCCCAGGCATCACATTGCTGGCCGCTGGGAGACAGCGAGGCGGTAAAAAACGGGGGGGCAAATTCGGAACTCATAAGACTTCAAGCATGCTGGGCCCGGCGGACCCCAACGCGCATTGTGGCCCAGAGGCGGCTCAGGGGGCGAAGGAGGAGGGCGCGGGGCAGGTGGTGAGAGGTGTGGGTTGCCTAAAAAACAGGCATGGCAAGCTCGGCTCTGTGAAATCAATGACTTAGCGTCCAGGAAGGCGGCGATGAGAGAGTTGTCCACAAGCTTTTCCAATGAGATTGGTGACAACTTTGTCAGTGTGATGACGTGCCTAAAAAATGTGCGAAAAGAAAAAAATCTTATAAAACAATGGCTTGGAAATCTATTTCCATGTTGCGCAGATCTTATCCACAAGGCTTTGCGCAGGCCGTGGGGATAAGTCGCCATATGTCATGCACGCCTCAGACAGTCGCCTGGGCAACTGTGGCTCAGGGGCCGGGGGCGTAGAGTGGGCGGCTGGGTTCAGTGTGCGACGCTGGGCCGTCATATCAAGATTCAAAGAACACAGCGAGGAGGCTTCCGCATGCAGAACCAGGCACAGGAGATGGATTTTCACGGCCGTGTGGCCATTGTGACCGGCGCTGGCGGCGGGCTGGGGCGGCAGCATGCACTGGCTTTGGCACGCCGGGGCGCCAAGGTGCTGGTGAATGACCTTGGGGGCACGGTTGACGGCAGCGGTGGCTCCGTCAGCGCGGCCCAGGCGGTGGTGGACGAGATCCGCGCTGCGGGCGGCGAGGCCCTGGCCAATGGCGCATCGGTGACGGACTTTGCCGCCGTGCAGGCCATGGTGCAACAGGCGGTGGATGCCTGGGGCCGGGTGGACATTCTGGTCAACAACGCCGGCATCCTGCGCGACAAAAGCTTTGCCAAGATGGAGATGGACGACTTTCGCTTGGTGGTAGAGGTGCACCTGATGGGCGCGGCCCACTGCTGCAAGGCAGTCTGGCCCCATATGCAGGCCCAGAACTACGGCCGCATCGTGATGACCACCTCTTCCTCGGGTCTGTACGGCAACTTTGGCCAGAGCAATTACGGCGCAGCCAAGCTGGCACAGGTGGGCTTGATGCAAACCCTGGCCATAGAAGGTGCCAAGCACGATATCCGGGTGAATGCCCTGGCACCCACGGCCGCTACCCGCATGACCGAGGGGCTGATGACCGAGCAGGTGCTGGCCGCGCTACAGCCCCAGGCCGTGGTGCCGGCCATGCTGGTGCTTGCCCATGAGAGTGCGCCCACACGCACCATTTTGTGTGCCGGCGCCGGCGCTTTTGAGGCCGCGCACATCACCTTGACCCAGGGGGTGTTCTTGGGGGCGGGTGAACAAGTGCCCGAGCAATTGGCTGCGGCCTTGCCACAGGTGCTGGACCCTGCGCAGCAGCAGGTGCCGCAAAGCGGCCAGGCCCAGACCCTGCTGGAAGTGGGCAAGGCCCTAAACCAGCCGGGCTGATTACGGTGCCGCCGCGCTGGACTGACCCAGTCAGGACATGGTTAAGACCAGGCGCAAGGCGGTACTCGTTACATTTCTCTATCATCGGCGACCCGTGGCCCGTATGCTTTTGCTAGGGCTTTGTCACACGGCCAACCACCAGAGACAGAATGAACCACAACGCCGCCCTCTCGCTTCCCGATGCCCAACGCCTGGCCGGCATACGCCGTGGCATTGAAAAGGAAGGCCTGCGGGCTCTGTCCAGTGGTGCATTGGCTCTGACCCCCCATCCCAGCGCCCTGGGCGCGGCGCTGACCCATCCCCACATCACCACCGATTTCAGCGAGTCGCAGCTGGAGCTGATCACCGGCGCCCACCTGGGTGTGGAGGATTGCCTGGAAGAGCTGCGCCGCACCCACCAGTTTGTGCTGCGCACGCTGACGGCCCAGTGCGAGCCCGAGCTGATGTGGGCTTCCAGCATGCCCTGCGGTCTGCCCACGGACGAAACCATTCCCCTGGGCCGCTACGGCAGCTCGCATGTGGGGCGCTCCAAGAGCGTCTACCGCATGGGCCTGGGCCACCGTTATGGCCGGCGCATGCAGACCATCTCGGGCATTCACTACAACTGGTCCATGCCCGGCATACGCAGCGAGGAGTATTTCTCGCTGATTCGCAATTTCCGCCGCCATGCCTTTGTGCTGCTCTATCTGTATGGTGCATCGCCGGCACTGTCGCCCTGTTTTGTCGAAGGGCGCTCGCACCAGTTGCAGCCCATGGGCAAGGAGGGGAAGGCCTTTTACCTGCCCCATGCCACCTCGCTGCGCATGGGCAGGCTGGGCTACCAAAGTGATGCCCAGGCCTCCATCAACGTCAGCTACAACGGCCTGGAAGGCTATGCCAATTCCTTGTATGACGCGCTGACGCGCCCCTATCCGGCCTACCAGCTGGTGGGCGTGCGCAACCCCGGCGGCGACTACAACCAGCTGGGCACCAGCCTGCTGCAGATCGAAAACGAGTTCTACGGCACCATACGCCCCAAGCGCATGGTGCAAAGCGGCGAGCGCCCGCTGCATGCCCTGCGCGAGCGCGGCGTGGAGTATGTGGAAGTGCGCTTGATGGACATCGATCCCTATGAGGACGTGGGCATTGATGCCTCCACCATGCGCATGCTGGATGTGTTCTTGCTGCACTGCCTGCTGAGCGACAGTCCTTCGGATTCGCCTGCGGAAATCGCCGAGCTCAAGCACAACCAGCACCTGGCCGCAGAGCGTGGCCGCGAGCCTGGCCTGCGCCTGCAGCGCGATGGCCGCGAGGTGGAGCTGGCCGCATGGGCCGACGAGGTGCTGCAAGCCTGTAGACCGATTGCCCAGGCTCTGGACCAGGTGCATGGCACGCAAGACTACAGCGCCGCGCTGCAGCAGGCCCTGGCCCGTGTGCAGGACAGCCAGCAGACGCCTTCGGCCCGCGTGCTGCGCGATATGGAGCAGCAATTCGGCAACCAGTTCAACGCCTTTGGCCTGGCGCGCTCGCAACAGGTGCGCGATCAGCTGCTGGCCCGCCCCTGGAGTGAGGCCGACGAGGCGCAGTTCCGCACCTGGGCGTCGGACTCCCTGCAAGCCCAGCGCGCCATTGAGGCGGCCACCGTGGGCAGTTTTGAAGACTGGCGCCAGCATTACATGGCGGCGCAACAGCTGGGGTGACACCCCCTGAGGCGCTGCGCGCCTTCCCCCTCTCTTTCGCTACGCGAGGGAGGGGGACGACAGCCTCGCTGCGGGGCTGCCCTTGCTCGCTGTCTCTGGCTTGGGGCGCGCCGGTTTTGAGCGGCCTGGGCGCAAACAGGTTTTTGATGGAGTACGAAATCCCGGTGGGGAGGCTTGCTCTCAGGGATGTGTCTGCAGGCTGTATGCGTGGCTGAAGCAGGGAACTGCTGTTCTGTCACAAGTCGTATCCTGACATCAATTTGTAACGTGCGATCATTACATTGCAGGCCATAAGCCGCCCCGGTGGGCGGCAGAGGGTGGACGCCGCCTGCTATGAATTCCGTTGCAACGCGCATTTCCCAGCCACGTGCCGCTTGGTGGGCGCGTATCCACAATCTCTCGCTGGCGCGCAAGATTGGTCTGGTTTTTTTCGGCTTGCTGATCTCGGGCGCGCTGGTGGCTGTGGCCTTGCTGTGGCAGCTGCAGCGCGTCAACCAGGATGTGGCGCAGGCCGCCGAAGTCAGCGAGCAGCGCATGCTGTGGGCCGTGCGCTGGCAGGCCCTGTCCAACCAGGCGCTGGAAGTGGCCCTGGCCGGTGTGCAGTCCTCCGAAGAAACCTTGATTGCCAGCGCCAATGACAAGGCGCGCAAGCTGTGGGCCCAGGCCGAACAGGCGCGCCAGTCGCTGCTCGCGCAGATCGACAGCGATGAAGACCGCACGCTGATGGCCCAGGCAGAGACCGGCCAGGCCCAGTTGCTGAAGCACTATGAAGCGGCGTTTCGTGCCCGCGATCTGGGCCAGGCCTGGGAGGTGCAAAAACTGGTGGATCAGGGCTTGCTGCCCGCAGCCAATGCCCAGGTGGAGCTGGTTCAGCGGCTGATGGACCGGCAGGAAAGCTTGCGCACCGCTGTGATGGAAGCAGGCGCTGCCGAGCGTGGCCGTGCGCTGTGGTGGGCCCTGGGCATTTACTGCGCCCTGCTGGCGCTGGGCATGCTGCTGGCGGGGGCCATGGTGCGTTCGCTGACCCGCCCGCTACAGCAGGCCGTGGTGGTGGCGCGCACCATTGCACAGGGGGATTTGCGCGTGCAGGTGGACAGCGCGCGCACCGATGAAATGGGTGTGCTGCTGCATGACTTGGGGCGCATGGCCGGCCAGTTGCAAACCCTGGTGGGCCAGGTGCATGACGGCGTGGATGCCGTGACCCAGGCATCGGGTCTGATTGCCGCAGGCAACGGCGCCCTGGCCGAGCGCACCCACCAGACCGCCGACCATTTGCGTGACAGCGTGGAGCGCATAGAACAGGTCACGCAGACCCTGATGCAGACGGCAGAGACGGCGCAGCAAGCCGATCAGCTGGCAAGGGCAGCCGCCAGTGCCGCACGCGCCGGGGGCGATGCCGTGGGCGATGTGGTGGACAGCATGCAAGGCATTGCAGCGCGCAGCCGCGAGATTGCCTCCATCACCGGCGTCATCGACGGTATTGCCTTTCAAACCAATATCTTAGCGCTGAATGCTGCGGTCGAGGCCGCCCGCGCGGGGGCACAGGGCCGTGGCTTTGCCGTGGTCGCGGCCGAGGTGCGGGCCCTGGCCCAGCGCAGCGCCGAAGCGGCCAAACAGATCAAGGGCTTGATTGGCGATTCGCTGCGCCAGGTGGACAGCGGTGTGGTGCTGGCCCGCCAGGCCGGCGGGCGCATGCAGGGCATTGTGGGCGATGTGGCCCAGGTGGGGCAGCTGATTGAGCAGATGGCACAGGCCTCCACCGCCCAGCGCAATGGCATCTCCCAGATTCACAGCGCCGTGCTGGAGCTCGATGGCATGACGCGCCAGAACGCGGGCATGGTCGAGTCCTGCACCCAGGCCACCGACGATATGCAGCAGCAGCTGCAGCAACTGGCCCAGGGCGTGGGCGTGTTCCGCCTGCAGCAGCGCGTGGCCCTGGCCGCGCCGCGTGCGCAGGAGCCGGGGCTGGCACCTGCCCCTGTGCTGCTGGGACAGCGGCCGGCGTCGATGCCGGGTTGATATCAGGTTGCTGCCGGGTTGTTGCCTTGTGGGGCAGTGCAAAGAGAAACATGCCCGCCCTGGCGGGCATTGTTCTGGGTCAGTGGTTGCTCTCGATAAAATAGCTTGTGGCGCTTGCTCTTGAAGCGTTTTAAGCTGTTTTTGTGAATTTTCTTGTCGATTTCCCCAACCCGCACGACGCTACAGCGCCCCGGCTGCGCCATGGCTTTGGCCGGCCGCTGCGTGTGTTGGCAGCCCATGCGTATGAGCAGGTGATGCCTGTGCTGCAGCAGGTGCAGCAAGCGGCCGAGTCCGGCCTGTGGTGCCTGGGCTGGCTGCGCTACGAGGCTGCGCCGGCATTCGATGCGGCCTATGCCCAGGCCGTGCATGCGCCGACGCCGGGCAAGCCGCTGGCCTGGTTTGCGCTGTTTGACGGACCGCAGGCCTGGCCCGAGCTTCCCGCAGCGCCGGACCAGCCCCTGGTGGAATGGCAGCCGGGCCTGGATCGCCAGACCTTCGATGCCGCGCTGGCGCGCATCCATGCGGCGATTGCGGCGGGTGACTGCTACCAGATCAATTACACCGCCCAGTTTCTGGGGCGCTTGCAAGGCGCATCACCACAGCAGGCCCAGGCCTTGTTTGCCGCCTTGCGCCAGGCCCAGCCCTCGGGCTATCTGGCCTATGTGGACAGTGGCGAGGAGCAATTGCTCTCGGTCTCGCCGGAGCTGTTTTTTGACTGGGATGGCGAACGCATTCTGACCCGGCCCATGAAGGGCACGGCCGCACGCGGCGCCACGCCCGCGCAGGATCAGGCCAGCTTGCAAGCCATGCTGGCCTCGCCCAAGGAGAGGGCCGAGAACGTGATGATTGTGGATTTGCTGCGCAACGATGTCTCACGCATTGCGCAGCCCCACAGCGTGAAAGTCCCCCGGCTCTTTCATGCAGAAGCCTTGCCCACGGTGTGGCAGATGACCTCGGATGTGGAGGCCATCACCCGCGCCGATGTGGGTTTGGCGCATGTATTCCAGGCCTTGTTTCCCTGCGGCTCCATCACCGGCGCGCCCAAACGCCAGGCCATGCGGCTGATTCGCGAGCTGGAGCCCGGGCCGCGCGGCGTGTACTGCGGCGCCGTGGGCCTGGTGCGTCCGGGCAGCGAGCCGGGCCGCATCCACGCCACCTTCAACGTGCCCATACGCACGCTCCAACTGGAAGGCGATGCCGTGCGCTGCGGCATAGGCAGCGGCATCACCTCGGGCGCCCAGGCCGATGCGGAGTGGCAGGAGTGGATCAACAAGCGTGCTTTTTTAAACCGGGTGTGAGTAGAGTGGCTATGGACTTTGAGATTCTGGAAACCCTGGCCTTGCGCGGCGGCGTTTTCCACCACCTGGACCGCCACCTGGCGCGCATGCGGTCTGCGGCCCTGCACTTTGCGCGGCCCTGGCCTGCATCGGAAATGACCAAGACACTGGAGCTGCTGCGCCAGGCCAAGCCCGAAGGCGATTGGCGCGTGCGCCTGGCGCTGGATGCCGCGGGTGCGCTCCACACTCAGGCCGTGGCCTTGCCCTCTACCACCACGCCGGTGCAGCTGCAACTGGCCGCCAGCCCCATGGTCAATGCGGTGGCGCATGGGCCCTGGGTGGCATTCAAGACCTCGCGGCGCGCGCATTACGAGGCTTTGGCGCCTACGCAGGCCGGTGTCTTCGACAGCGTGCTCTACAACGAGGACGGTGAGATCACCGAGGGCACGCGCGGCAATATCGCCATGCAGTTGGCGGGCCGCTGGGTCACGCCGCCGCTGTCCTGCGGCCTGCTGCCCGGTGTGGGGCGGGCTCTGGCGCTGGAGCAGGGCCGTGTGGTGGAGCAGGTCGTGCGGCTGCAAGACCTGCCGCGTGTGCAGGCCTGGGCCTTTATTAACAGCCTGCGCGGCTGGCTGGATGCCGAGCTAAAGCCCTAGCTGGCTCACTGCCCATCGCGCTGGCGCAGCCGGCGCAAACCGTCCTTGATCACAAAGGCCAGGCCCAGGGCCAGTGCAAACCAGGCCACCACGCTGGCCTGCACGAATAGGCCGCGCAAGGGCGAGTCGGACATGAACTGCGGCGCCACCAGCAGCACCAGGCCGATCAGCGCCAGGATGACACCCCGCACCAGGGTGTCGTTGGCAGTGGGTTTGCGAAAGGAAGAGGAGGTCATGGCACAGTAGACGACGGGAGAAGAAGCTTGCGATTATCCTTGCGCCCCTTGAGAACAGGTTTACGGTTTCTACGCAGGCGCGTCGCGCCAAGGCCTTGAGCCGTTCTGCTCCCCTGATATCCCCGCAGAAAGACAAAAGTTATGGCCATCCAGTGGTTCCCCGGTCACATGAACCTCACGCGCAAGCTGATTGCCGAGCGCATCAAGGACATCGATGTGGTGATCGAGGTGCTGGATGCCCGCATTCCCGGCTCCAGCTTCAACCCGCTGCTGCAGGAGCTGACCGGCCACAAGCCGCGCCTGAAGCTCTTGAACAAGCAGGACGTGGCCGACCCGGTGCAGACCCAGGCCTGGCTGGACTGGTACAACGCCCAGCCCGAGACCCGTGCCCTGCCCATGGATGCCGAAGAGGCCGCGCCCGCCCGCAGCCTGGTGCAGGCCTGCCGTGCGCTGGCACCCAACCGGGGTGGCATGGCCAAGCCGCTGCGGGTGCTGATTTGCGGCGTGCCCAATGTGGGCAAGTCCACCTTGATCAACACCATGAGCAACAAGCGCCAGGCCAAGGCCGCCGACGAGGCCGGTGTGACCAAGGACGAGCAGCGCATTGTGCTGGACGATGATTTTTATCTGTGGGACACACCCGGCATGCTGTGGCCGCGCATCATCGTGGAGCAAAGCGGCTTCAACCTGGCTGCGGCCGGCTCGGTGGGGCGCAATGCCTATGACGAGGAGCTGGTGGCGCTGGAGCTGCTGCTGTATCTGCAAAAACACTATGCCCAGCTGCTGGAAGACCGCTATAAGCTGGGTTGGGGTGCAGAGAAGATTGCCGCAGCGCATGACGATGAGCTGCTGGAAGCCATAGGTCGCAAGCGCGGCGCCGTCATGAGTGGCGGGCGGGTGAACACGCAAAAAGCGGCCGAGTTGGTGATCACCGAGTTCCGCACCCATGTGCTGGGGCGCATCACGCTGGAAACGCCAGCCGAGTTTGCGCAATGGCTGGCCGTGGGCCAGGAGGCCGAGGCGAAGCGCCAGGCCTTGCAGGAAACCAAAAAACAGCAGCGCCGCAAAAAAAGGTGACACCCTCCTGAGGCGCTCCGCGCCTTCCCCCCGCTCTTCGCTCGCTGCGCTCGCGGGCAGGGGGACGACAGCTTTGCGGCGGGGCGGCCCTTGCTCGCTGTCTCTGATGCAGCCCGTGCCGGTTTTATGCGGCACGGGCTATAACCGTGCACGTGAGCAGGTGTGTGCGCCTCAGGGTTGTCTGTCTTGCTCCCTCGCCCGCTTGCGGGAGAGGGTAGGGGTGAGGGCCGGTTTTAGCCCTGAGGCTGGGCAAACCAGCGGCGTGCCAGGCGGTCCCAGAATTTCGAGCCGAGTTCGATGTTGTCGTCGTTGAAATCGTAGCCGGGGTTGTGCAGGCCCACGCCGGGCTGGCCACCGTGGCCGTTGCCAATCCAGCCATAGGCGCCGGGCACTTCTTCCAGCATGAAGCCAAAGTCTTCGGCCGTCATGGCGGGCGCAATGTCGGGGAAGGCATTGTCCTGGCCCACCATTTCCCGCATCACCTCGCCCATGAAGCGGGCTTCGCGGGCGGTGTTGGTGGTGTTGGGGTAGCCGGGCTTGTGGATGTAGACAGCCTCGCACAAATGGGCCTCGGCCACATGGCTGGCAATGCGCTGCAGGCCGGCCACCATATAGTCCTGGGTCTCCTGGCTCAGCGCACGCACCGTGCCGTAGATGGCGCATTCATCGGGAATGATGTTTTCCACCGTGCCGCCCTCGATCTTGCCCACGGTGAGCACGGCGCTGTCAATGGGGTCCACGCCGCGCGAGACCAGGCTCTGCAGCTGGCTGACGATGGCGCAGGCCACCGGAATCGGGTCCAGCGTTTTGTGCGGCATGGCTGCGTGGCCGCCCTTGCCGCGCACGCGGATCTCGAAGCGCATGGTGGAGGCCATGATGGGGCCCACGCGCACAGCCATCTGGCCCTGGGGCAGCGAGGGCCAGTTGTGCAGCGCAAACACGGCGTCGCAGGGAAAGTGTTTGAACAGGCCGTCGACCATCATGGCCTTGGCGCCGGCGCCGCCTTCTTCGGCCGGCTGGAAGATCAGGTGCACCGTGCCGTCAAAGTCGGGGGCTTGTGCCATCAGCGTGGCTGCGCCCAGCAGCATGGTGGTGTGGCCGTCGTGGCCGCAGGCGTGCATCTTGCCGGGCACGCAGCTTGCGTAGGCAGCGCCTGTGGTTTCGGCCACGGGCAGGGCGTCCATGTCGGCGCGTATGCCAATCTGGCGGCCGGGCTTGTCTTTGCTGCGGCCCTTGCCGTAGATGCTGGCCACCACGCCGGTGCCGCCCAGGCCACGGTGTACGGACAGGCCCAGGGCCGTCAGGTAGGCGGCCACTTTGTCGGCCGTGCGGTGTTCTTCGTATTTCAGCTCGGGGTTGGCGTGCAGGTCGCGCCGGAAGCTGATCAATTGGCCCAGATAGGGGGTGATATCGGATGCGGTGGTCATCGTGAATCGGTACCAGCACATGCTGTGCCTGGCACGGGTCGGAGAGTAGCTTCACATTATCGTCAAAAGGAATATCGGCTCATAGGGGGAAACCGTAGGCTATGGGCGGAATGATGGTTGCTGGTTTTGGGTATGAAACAAAAGCTTTGTATTGATGGGTGAAGCAATTGAAGCTATCTATTTGATAGTTGTCTGCTGCGGTTTCGACTAAGTTAAGTCGCAAATGGCATAGGGCGAAAGAGGGCTGCTATGCCGAATTCAGGGTTTTGGAAAATTCCTTTTTGGAATGTTTTGTGGCCTGTGCCGTGGGCTGCTGGCCACGCAATCTGAGTGCAGCCTGTGGTTGGTGTGGGGACACAACGCGGCGGCAGGGGTGAAGCAGCGACAATCGGCGCCAATGACCAGAACCATTCTTCCCCTGCAACTGCTGGTGGGGCCATCGCATGATGATCCGCGCCCTCTGATCCTCTACCACGGCCGCCGCTGCCCGGACGGCTTTGGCGCCTCGCTGGCCGCCTGGCTGTATTACGGCGATGCGGCCGAGTACCGCGGCCTGGACCATGGCGAAATCCAGGCCCCCGAGGACCTGGGCGAACTGGATGGCCGCGCCGTCTATGTGCTGGACTTTGCCTTCGAGCCCGCGCTGATGGCCGCCATCGAGGCGCGTGTGGCCAAGCTGGTGGTGCTGGACCACCACAAGAGTGCGGCCGAAAAGCTCACCGGCTACCAATGCCGCTGCGGCGTGGTGCACTTCGATATGAACAAGTCCGGCGCCCGCCTGGCCTGGGAGTTCTTCCATCCCGAAAAGCCCGTGCCCGGCCTGATCCGCTACATCGAGGACCGCGACATCTGGAAGTGGGAATTCGCCGAAAGCCCGGCCTTTCTGGCCGCGCTGGAAATGGAGCCCCGCACCATCGCACGCTGGGCCGAGATTGCGGCCTTCACGCCCGCGCAGGAGGCCGAGTTCATGGCCCGCGGCGGTGCCATGGACGAGAAATACCAAAAGCTCTGCGCCGATATTGCGGACGGTGCCCAGCCCCTGGTCTTCAACGGCCAGCAGGGCCTGATGGTCAACTGCAACGGCATGTTCCACAGCCAGGTGGGCGACATCCTCTCGCGCCAAAGCGGCAGCTTTGCGCTGATGTGGCATGCCGGCACCAAGGGCGTGAAGGTGGGCCTGCGTTCGCGCTCGGAGTTCAACTGCATTCCCCTGGCCGAAGCCATGGGCGGCGGCGGCCATGCCCAGGCCTGCGGTTTCAAAATGGGCAATGAGCGCCTGGTGGAGCTGCTGACTGGCACGTTCAAGTCCGACGCCGAGGCCGACTACGCTTTCGTCAAAGCCCCGCTGATGGAGTTTGACGAAGAGGGCAAGTGGATACGTCCGCCTAAGCAGGATTGAAGCGGGTTGAGCCCGGCAGGCCCTGAACAGGGGCCTGTCAAAACCAGAGCTGCCTGTGCAGGTGGAGCAACGATTTCAGATAGAAAACTATGGGAAATCGAGGCTACATCGGCACAGGCAGCTCTTTTTTATTCAGTGCTCAGCGGCCGCCAGCGTCACGCCGCAGCTTTGCGGCAGCGGATTTGGCCCGCTTTTCCAGCCCGGCAGGGCCAGCAGCGCCTGCCACTGCTGCACCTCGGGCACATGGCCCAGCTGGCGCCAGTCAGCGCAAAAGCGCATCACCTCGCCCGTGGCCGGGTGGGGAATCTCCAGCGCATGGCCGTGCAGCCACAGCCGCTGCAGGCCTATGCGCTCGGCCCACCAGCGGTTGAGCGCGCCCTTGCCGTGGGTGGCGTCGCCAATGATGGGGTGGGATTCATGCTTCAAATGCCGGCGGATCTGGTGGCGGCGCCCGGTTTTGGGAAAGGCCTCCACCAGCGAGATGCGCGTGCCCGGGTGGCGGGCGTCATAGGCCTCGGGCCATTCCAGCTGGGCCAGGCCGCGCAGCAGGGTTTGCGCCGGCTGGGCCGGTGCATCGGGTGGGGCATCGTCGGGCTGGAGGGCGTAGTCCACATCGATCTCGGCCGGCACCCAGCCGCGTGCCAGCGCTAGATAGTGTTTGTGGGCGCGGTGCTCGGCAAAGGCAGCGGCCAGTTGCTGCGTGGCCTCTTTGTGCAGGCCAAACACCAGCACGCCGCAAGTGCCCTGGTCCAGTCGGTGCACGGGCCAAACATGGCGACCGATCTGGTCGCGCAGGCGCTGCAGCACAAAGCGCGTTTCATGGCGGGCAATGGCCGTGCGGTGCACCAGCCAGCCTGCGGGCTTGTAGACCACCACCATGTCCTCGTCCTGGTAGAGGATGTGCAGCGGCGGGCGCTGCGCTGCGGCATCGGTGGAGTGTGGGGTGGAATCGGAAACAAGCATGGGGCGTGGGCAGGGGGCAGGAAAAGCAGGTCGCTGTGCGCAGCTGTGCGGCAGCGAGGCCCTGCAGTGTAGGTGCGCAGCGCCGCCGCTGCCGCGAGCGGCGTGCACACCCCTGCTGCTGCGCGGTGACAGGGGGCGGGCTTTGCGGTGAAAATCACTGTTTTGGTGCATGGCTGCGATTTCGCAGCGGTCCGGCGCCAAGGCTTTGCTTTCCCCGTATCAATAAGGACTTTGTGGCATGACCACTGCACAACACTCTCCCATCCGCATCGGCGTGGTGGGCTATGGCAATCTGGGTCGCGGTGTGGAGGCCGCCGTGGCCCTGAACCCCGACATGGTGATCACCGGCCTGTACACCCGCCGCGATCCCGCGCAGCTCAAGCCCGCCAACCCTGCCACGCCGGTCTATGGCATGGAAGCGCTGGCCGGCCATGTGGGCCAGGTGGATGTGCTGATTCTGTGTGGCGGCTCCAAGGACGATTTGCCCCAGCAGTCGCCCGCGCTGGCGGCACAGTTCAACATCGTCGACAGCTTTGACACCCATGCCCGCATTCCCGAGCACTTTGCGGCCGTGGACGCGGCAGCCCAGGGCGGCAAGACCACGGCGCTGATCTCGGCGGGCTGGGACCCCGGCATGTTCTCCATCAACCGCATCATGGGCGAGGCCCTGCTGCCCGAGGGCGCAACCTATACCTTCTGGGGCAAGGGCCTGAGCCAGGGGCACTCCGACGCCATACGCCGCATTCCCGGCGTGGCCGGCGGCGTGCAATACACCATCCCCGTGGAAGCGGCCGTGGAGGCCGTGCGCAGCGGCACGCGCCCACAACTCACCACACGCCAAAAGCATGAGCGTGTGTGCCATGTGGTGCTGGCCGAAGGCGCCGACGCTGAGACCGTGCGCAAGACCATTGTCGAGATGCCGCACTACTTTGCCGAGTACGACACCACGGTGCATTTCATCAGCGCCGAAGAGCTGGCACGCGACCACGCCGCCATGCCCCATGGCGGCTTTGTGATCCGCAGCGGCAACACCAGTGCCGGCGCCAAGCAGGTGATCGAGTACCGCCTGCAGCTGGACAGCAACCCCGAGTTCACCTCCAGCGTGCTGGTGGCCTATGCCCGCGCCGTGCACCGCATGCAGCAAATGGGCTTGCACGGCGCCAAGACCGTGTTCGACGTGGCGCCGGGCTGGCTGTCGCCCAAGAGCGCGGCCCAGCTGCGTGCCGAAGCGCTGTAACCCAGCGTTTGAGTCAAAACGCCTGAAACCCTGCAGGCGCAAGCATCAGCAGCTCCTGTATTGGGAGCTGCTGCCTGGTGCTTACCTGCTGATCGAGGTGGCCCCGCGCACGGCCACCACTTCAATTTCCACCAGCAGTGCGGGGTTGGCCAGGGCAGCGACCTCGAAGGTGGAGCGCGCCGGCAGATGGGGCTGGGCAGCTGTGCCAAAGAACTGGCTATAGCCCTTCATAAAGCCGGCAAAGTCCATCTTTCCATTTTTGGCCGGGTCTTTGACCAGATAGACCTGCATCTTCACCACATCGGACATGGAAAGCCCCATGCCCTTGAGCTGGGCATCAATGGTTTGCAGCACGGAGACGGCCTGCGTCTCGGTGTCGCCGTAGGCGGCAATGTCGGTGGGTGATTTGCTCTTGTCCTTGAGCGTGGCGGTCTTGCCCGAGAGGTAGACGGTGCTGGCGCCGGCAGGCACTTCCACGGCGTTGGCAATGGGGAAGTTGCTGCCGGGCAGCTTGTAGCGCAAGAGCTCGGGGGTGGAGGCGGTCTGGGTGGCGCAGCCAGCCAGGGCGAGGGAGGCCAGCAGGGATGCAAGCAGCAAGGGAGCACGGAAAGACATGGCGAAAACCTTTTAGATCGAGACGGAAAACACCACCGCTATCACCAAGGATGCGGTGGACAGAAACGGTTCAGGGGCGGAAGACCTGCACGTCCTGGGCGCTGACGGGGTCGGTGAAGTGGTTGCCAAAATGGCTGCGCACATAGTTGACGACCTCGGCCACTTCTTCATTGCTCAGGCGGGCGCCAAAACCGGGCATGCCGTGCAGGCCGTTCATGACCACGGCCACGGGGTAGGCTGCGGCCGTGAGCTTGGGGTTGGAGGCCAGCGCCGGGTAAAAGCCCGCCCCCTGGCTGCCCTGGGCCTGGGACATGTGGCAGCCCTGGCAAATGGCCTGGTAGACCTGCTCGCCGCTGCGCTGCGCCAGCTGCTGCGGTGTGCTGGCAAAGTCGGCCTTGAGTGCGGCAATCTTGCTAGGGGCGAGGGCAAGCACTTGGGAGGCCGTGCCTGTCACGCTGGAGGCTGTCGGCTGCGCCGCCATGGCATGGAAATGGAAGACGCTGGCCAGCAGCAGGCCGCCCAGGGCCAGTCCTCGGGAAACAATGGTGTGCATGAAAAGGCTCCGTGCAGAAATGAGGGGCTTGTGTGAGTCAGACGCTGATGGCCTTGGCGTGCAGGCGCTGTATGGCGTCCAGCGAGGACAGCACCGCACCTTCTTGCCAGGCTGGGAGGTAGGACAGGTGCTCGCCGGCCAACACGATGCGGCCATCCACCTGGGCCATGGCTTGGTAGTGCTGCGCGCGCAGCTCGTCGCTCCATTTGCCGTAGCAGCCCTGAACCCAGGGCACGCGGTGCCAGGCCACGGCCACACCGCACTTGAACTCCTTGAGGTATTGCGGGTGGATCTGGCTGCCGTATTCCAGCGCCATGCGTATGCGTTCCTTGGGCGAGAGCGAGGCAAGCCGGTAGGAGCTGTTCGTCTCCATGGTGTAGGCACCCAGCAGCACGGCGGGGCCGGGGCGCATATAGTCGGTGGAGGGATAGGAAATTTGCCCTATGGGCAGGTCGGTCAAGCTGATGCCGCCGTAGATGTGTTCGTCCTCTTCCCAGAAGCGACGCTTGAACTCCAAACCAATCTTGTTGGAGCTGGCATAGGGCAGGCTGTCGATGCCGGCGCGCATGGCGCTGCTGACCTGGATGTCCATCTGGCTAAGGATGGAGGCCGGAATCGTGCACACGCACCAGTCGGCGCTGATCTTGCGCATGGCACCAGGGTGGCGGGCATCGCTGTAGTGCACGGTGACGGAGCTCGCGTTTTGCTCCACCTTGCTGACCTTGGCGTTGTACTGGATCAGCCCGCCCAAATCACGTGCCATGGCCTGAGGCAATGTGTCCATGCCTCCGACGGGTTGGAAGATGGTGGTGTGGAATTCGTGCATATTGCCCATGCCGATTTGGCTCCACATCTTGGAGTCGAGCAGGGTGTGCAAATCGATGGGTTCGGAGGCCTTGGCCGGTGACATCAAGCCGCCGCCGGGAGGCACATCAAAGCCACGGAATTCGCTAGCGTGCAAGTTGGCGGTGTAGCGGTAGTTCTTGTCCAGTGCCCCCCAGGACCGCAAGCCTGCCAAGAGTTTTTCTCGGTCTTCGGCGGTGATGCTGGCATCCAATGCACCTTGCTGTGTCGCTTTGGACAGCAGTTCGGTCACATGGCCGCGTACATCGGTGCTGATGTGGTGAAAGCGCTGGGGTTTGCCGCCAAAGGCCCGGGTCTGGTGGAGGTAGGCGCTGTGATTGACCTGGTTGAAGGGCTCCAGCTGCACGCCGTAACGGCGGTACAGGTCCATCATGGCGTGGTGGTTGTGGGGCACGCGCCAGGGGCCTGGGTTGAGGTAGTTGCCCTTGGCAAAGCCCACGTTTTGGGTGGTGCCGTCCAGCTCGGTATAACGGTCACCGCCGCGCAAGGTCCAGCTGCGTCCGCCAGCACGGTTTTGGTATTCCAGCACGGAGACCTTGTAGCCGGCATTGCGCAGCTCGACAGCGGCCAGCATGCCAGCCAGGCCAGCACCCAGCACCACCACGCTGGCGCCGGGCTTGGCCTTGCCTAAGGTGATGGGGCCCTGGTAGCCGGATTCGGCGGCATGCCCCAGGCTGGACATGGCCTGGTACATGGCCGAGCCGCCGGCCACCTGGCCAATCATGCTGAGCAATTTACGTCGGGTGAGCGCTGGTTTTTCGACTGGCATAAATCAGAGTGCTTTCTAGAAGACTGCAAGCGCGGGGGCTGCGCTTGCTATCTGGCTTAGTGCAACTGGCGTGCCAGCTTGTGCAAACAGTGGGGCGTTTGGGTGAGGGGGCTGCAAAGCCGGTGTGGAAAGTGGTGGGCGCTATGAAATCTGCACTTTTCTGGGACTGGATCGCACCAAGCTCGCCATCTCCAGGTTAATTTGGTGCGGCTTGTGAGGGGCTGTAGAAATGTGTTCATCCATGTGTCGATCTCTGCATAAAACGCCCATAAAACGCAGATG
The DNA here is from genome assembly GCA_031277855.1 of Acidovorax sp. GTDB lineage: Bacteria > Pseudomonadota > Gammaproteobacteria > Burkholderiales > Burkholderiaceae_C > Comamonas. Next base: position 90,574 of record JAITLO010000029.1, read on the forward strand.
CAGCGCGGATGAAAGTGCAGGCCCCGCAGACACAAAAAAGCCCGCGGGATGGCGGGCTGGGATCAAGAGGGCAGTCTGGTCAGACCTGTGAACAGGTTCTTAGGTCGAAGCGGTGTCATTGCTGCGTGCCGCATCTTCCAGTCGGTCCACATCACGCAGTGGGGCAAACAACCGTGTCCAGGCGCCCACCACACCCAGGGTGCACAGGCTGCCGACAATGGCTGCCGGTACCGCGCCGATCGCTGCTGCCATGCTGCCAGCGCGAAATTCACCCAGCTCGTTGCTGGAGCTGATGAACAGCATGTTCACCGCATTGACCCGGCCGCGCATGGTGTCGGGCGTGGAGAACTGCACCAGGGCCGAGCGTATATAGACGCTGACCATATCCGCCGCACCGGCCACGGCCAGGCATGCCAGCGACAACCAGAACCAGTGCGAGAGCGAAAAAATCAGATTTGCCAGGCCGAACACCGCCACCGCGGCGAACATCACCTTGCCCACATGGCGCTGTATGGGCCGGGCACTGAGCCATAGGCCCATAGCGACTTCGCCCACGGCCATGGAGGAGCGCAGCATGCCCAGTCCTTCGGGGCCGGTATGCAGCACCTCCTTGGCGTAGACCGGCAGCAGGGCCACCACGCCGCCCAGCAGCACGGCAAACAGGTCCAGTGAAATCGTGCCCAGCACAATGGGCCGGCTGCGGATAAAGCGTATGCCCTCACCCGCGCGCTGCCACATGCTGCCTTCAACGGGCTGGCGTGCAGCGGCAAAGCGCACGGGCACCCGGGCCAGCAGCAGCACGCCCAGTACCAGTGCGGTGGCGCAGACGGCATAGGTCAGCTCGCCGCCGCCCAGGCTGTAGAGCAGGCCTCCCAGCATGGGCGCGGCAATGGCCGAGGTGCGCATCAACATGCTGTTGGTGGCCAGGGCCTGGGCCAGGTGCTCGCGCGGCACGATCTGCGGCAGCAGGCTTTGCATGGCCGGGCTGGTGAAGGCACGGCTGCAGCCAAACAGCACCAGCACGGCATAAATGCCGCCCACGCCATGTTCACCCAGTGTGGTCAACCACAGCAGCAAGGCGGCGCAGAGTGCGGCCACGCTCCAGCTGGCGGCCAGAATGTGTTTGCGGCTCATGCGGTCGCTCAGATCTCCGGCCGGAACCAAGAGCAGCAGCATGGGAATGAATTGCGCCAGGCCTACCAGGGCCAGGGACAGAGGATCGCGGGTGATCTCGTACACCTGCCAGGCCACGACGATGGCCTGCATCTGTTGCGCGAAAAAGCCCAGCATGCGGGCCGCGAGAAAGGGCACAAAACCCGGCTGGCGCAGGGCGCTGCCCGATACCGGGGTGGGGAGAGTTGCTGACAAGGGATGCCAAACGCAAGATGAAGTCGCGCATTGTGACCCAAGCCTGGCGAGGCTTCTGCCACCAGGGTGTCACAAGCGCCGGTCTGCGATCAAAGGTGCTGAAAAAGCGGGCATCTCGGGCAAACCCTTGTGGGACGTGGTGCGGGAGAGTTGTTCCTTGATTTATCCACAGGACCACCCACAGTCTGCGGGCATAAGTGCGAAAGGGTGCTGCGCTGCACAAATCAACCGTCCATCTTGGATGTAGGAAAGCTTCCGCGTGGGCGGACAGCCTGTCTGACGGCGCTCGGATACAAATTCCTCCTACAGACCTGTGCCACAGGGAGAGAAACAATGATTTCCATTGCAGCAGCGGGAAGGCCAACGCTGGACTCCCGCACACAACCGAGGCCGAGAACCATGAACACGCAATATTCTGGAGCCCTGCTGGGACGCCAAGCCGTGATTGAGTTCCCAGAAAGCATTGCCGAGGTGCGCTACACCGTCCGGGGCGATTTGCACTGGCGCGTCAAGGACAAGAACGGCAATGTCACCCAGGGCCATGAGCGGCTGAGTTATCTGCAGCTTTCCGACACGCTGCACTTTCTGAACTGGATTGAAAAAAGCGGCTTCACGGTCAGCCAGGTCATAGACACGGAAAGCGGCACGGTCAGCGCCTTTTGGTCCTATGCCGATGACCAGAGCGAAAGCGGCCATCGTGCATCCATGTTTGTGAATGGCAAGTTCCGCTTTTGTTGAATTTTTGTGGAGTTTCAGGGCGGGGAGGCCACGGTGTGTGGCCTGATTCCTGCCACTGCAGAGCATATGTGCATGACTGAGCGAATGCGGGGCATGCACATCGCAAGGGGGTGAGATCGGGGTTATGGCTGCACTGCGGTGCAGCCATTTTTTTATGCCCTGTTTTACGCCCTGTTCCCATTGCGTCAAGCAGGGCTTGCGGTCCCAGATGAAATTGCTGACCAGGAGGCAAGCCACCTATACGAGGGGACTCGAAGCCGATGGCTTGCTGCCAGTTCTTCTTGCCATGCTGTCTTGGCCGCCGCATGGCCTGGCCATGCGGCAGCGCAAATTCAGCGGTGGGGGCTGTCAGCGGGGCTTGACGATCTCCGACTCCACCACCATGTCCAGCACGTAGACATACTTGGACGCATCGGCCGGTACATGTTGGCGCTCATAGCGTTGTACACGCAGCACATTGCGAATGCCGGGCTCATGCTTGTAGCCCTGGATGTCGCTGTAGAACAGCTCCCAAGGGCCTTCTTGCGTCTTCAGACCGCGGCTGTCGTATTGGATTTTGCGCACCTTCAGGCACTGCATGGGGCCAACTCCCACGCAGCGCTCGCGCTGGGGGGCCACCTCCAGGAACTCGCGCACTCCTTCGCTGCCGTACAGCGTGGCCGGGGTGGGCGCGCCTTGCAGCTCCCAGCGGCTGCCGTCCTTGAACGTCAGCTGCAGCACTGGTTCGGCCTGGTTGGCCGGGGTCGGAACCTGCCAAGAGGCCAGCTGCGGCACCTTGGTGGCCACACGGCGCTCCAGCTCCATCAAGGCCTGGCTGGAACATGCGCGCAGGGTGGAAACCATCTGGTCGACCTGCATGCGGCTGCCGTCAAGGGTGTAGCGGCCATTGAGCTGGTTGCACAGGTTTTTCACGCTGATCATGCCGTCCCGGCTGAAGTCCAGCTGAATGCTCTGGCCGGGCATGGAGTCCGCAGGCAATTGCCAGTGGGTTTGGGTGTGGCCTTGCGCATCAGTGGCGCGTGCCAGCTGCCAGTGGTAGCCGGGCAAGGTGCTTGCCGGCAAAGAGGTTGTGGTGGTGCTCACGGTGGATGTGGTGTTCGATGGCGTGGCAGAGGTGGTGGCCGCGCAGCCTGCGAGCATCAGCAATGCCATGCTGCTCGCGCCCAGTGTGTAGGCGGCGGTTCGGATGGTGCGGGAATGTGTGTACAGGTGTTTCACGTTGGCCTCGGTGCGGTTGGAACATCAATCAAGGCTGGCTGGCAAGGCTATCTGTCTGCCAGTCAGTACATTGTGTGACGATACTTGCTCTTGCATGGCAGTTAGATCGACATCGCAAACGAAGTGCCCTTAAATGGCAAAAAAATGTATCTACTTCATGGTGTTAGAGGACTGTATATGCCTTGCAGTCAGGTGGGGCGAGCGCTGCGCAGACCATGGGGCGCGGGCTAAAATCGGGTCTTCACGCGAGGTTTGTGCCAAGTGTTTTGTCAGAAAACACGGAGTTTGTGGCAGTGCCCACCGGCATGACAGCCGTTGTTTTTCGTAATGCGAACAGCCTTGCCATCCTGCAAAGGGCAGGCGGCAAGCTGGAGAGACTTTTTGCATGGGGTGCGGATGAGCGCAATGGGGCAAGCAACAAAGCCCGCAGCCACTGCGGGCATGTGGGTGGTTATGGCGGCAGCGCTGCTGCTGTCGGGCTGTGGCGGTAGCAGCAATCTGCAGACTTTGCCGCCACAGGAGAGTTTCACGTCGGCTGCGACGTTTTCGCGCATGTTCGATGCCAGAGTGGACCAAACCTGTGAGGCCGCACGGCGTGCGCTGCTCAGCCAGGGCTACATCATCGACACCAGCCGCAAGGATCTGGTGGAGGGCAACAAAAACTTCCAGCCCGACGCCGAGCGCCATCTGCAAATGCATATCCGCGTGGTGTGCGCGCCGGAGTCGGCCGATGGCAAGCTCAGCGTGGGCTTTGTGACGGCAGTGCAGGACTCCTATGCCCTGCGCAAGGCCAGCAACTCTGCCAGCCTGGGAGTGAGCGCGTTGGGCTCTTTGTCGCTGCCGTTCTCGGCAGGGCATGACTCCATGATCAAGGTTGGCAGCGAGACCATACAGTCCGAGCGTTTTTACGAGAGCTTTTTTGAGCTGATGCGCCGATACCTGATGGTGGACCAGGATCCGGTCGAGCCAACCAGCAGCAGCGAGACCAGCAGGAAAGCTGCGCGCTGAGCGGGTGCGACAGCCTGGGGCGCTGTGCCCAGGCTGTCAACCCAGAAACAGGGCCGGGTCCACCATGCTGCGGTTCAGCAGCACACCCCAGTGCAGATGCGGGCCCGTGACCCGGCCGGTGGCGCCCACCTTGCAAAAGCTGTCGCCCGTGCGCAGCACATCGCCCACCTTGCAGTCCATGCGGCTCAAATGGCAGTACATGCTGAGCAGCCCGCCTCCATGGTCCAGCCACACGGTGCCGCCATTGAAGAAATAATCCCCCACATCGACCACCGTGCCAGGTAGTGGTGCCAGCACCGGCGTGCCTGTGGGTGCGGCAATGTCCATCCCGCTGTGTGGATTGCGCGCCTGGCCGTTGAAGACGCGGCGCAGACCAAAGCTGCTGCTGCGCCGTCCGGGCACGGGCTGGCGCATGCGCAGCGAACCGTCGGGCAACGGTGTGGTGAACTTCGCCATCACGGTTTGCAGATGGGCGTGTTCGCGTTCGTAGCGGGCCTGGTCTTCAGGGGCCAGGTCCACGGTCTTGGGGGCTACTTTCAGGCGCTGCTCTGCGTAGCGCTTGTCCAGAACCTGGTAGTGCAGCGTGCGCTGGCCGTTGTCATCTTGCACTTGCACGCGGCGGCTGCCGGGCGAAGCAGCCAGTGGGATGCCGACCAGGGCGGTCCACTCGATCATGTCGCCCACCACCAGAACAGGCACATCGTCTGCCAGCACCTGAGGGCGCTGTGCAGACGGGCCCAGAGAGAGACGGGCCACGCCACCGGGCACGCGGCTGTCTTGGGGCCAGACCCGGGCATCGGCGGCGCGGGCTGCCCACGGAGCGCCGGCCAGCAGGCCGAAGCCTGCCAGCTGATGCAGCCAGTGTCGGCGAGTGAAAGCAGAAACATTTGGTGCAGCTAATGGGCTGCCATCGTGAGCATTGAAGCGGTCCATGGCCCGTATTGTGGTGCTTGTGGCGACCCTGTAGGCGCAGGGCCTGTGTCGCGCAGCGGCCTGCAGCTTTGCGCTGACTTGGCTACCATGGCGTTCCTAGCAAGTTTTTCGAACTGCTTGTAGAGGCCGGCTATGCCGGCTTTCTCCTTTGTGCAGCTCATGCTGAATCCATGCCCTCCCGCAACACCTGGCTCGATCAGGCCAAAGGCCTTGCCTGCCTGCTGATCATCTGCCATCACCTGGCCTTTTATGGCCCCATGTCTGACGTGGTCAAACCCATGGCCACGGGCTTGATGGATTGGTTGTTCGAATACGCCCGCATGGCCGTGCAGGTGTTCTTGGTGCTGGGGGGCTATCTGGCTGCCGCCGGCCTGGCCCCGCAGGGGTTGACCCGTCACAGCCAACTGCTGCCTTTGCTGGGCAAACGCTTTGTCCGGCTGGTACTGCCTTTTGCGGCCGCTCTGGCCTTGACCATCTTGGTGACCGAGCTGGTGCGCAATCTGGGGTTTGAGCATTCCTCCATGTCCGCGCCACCTACCTGGAGCCAGTTGCTGGCCCATTTGTTCCTGCTGCAAGGCGTGGGGGGCTGGGAGTCGCTGTCGGCCGGCGTCTGGTATGTGGCCATCGACTTTCAGCTCTACGCCCTGGCTGCGTTATGGGTCTGGACTAGCCACCGTCTGCTGCATGCGCCCTTGGGGGGCACAGCGGCTCAGTCCACAGTCCGCAGCGGCTTTCCGCTGACCTTGGTGCAAATCGGTGTGCTGCTGCTGACGATGGCATCGTTGTGGGACTGGAACCTGGACAGCGATCTGGATAACTGGGCCATTTACTTCTTTGGTGCCTATGGCCTGGGCATGATGGCCTGGTGGGCTGCGCACTGCGAGCACCCCATGGGGCGCTGGTGGTGGGGCGCAGCCATGCTGGTGCTGGGGGCCGTGGCCCTGTGGCTGGAGTGGCGCACCCGCATCGCCCTGGCCTTGGTGACAGCCTTGGTGCTGGCGCTGGCAGGCAGCGTGCACTGGAGCGCGCGGGTGCGGAATTTCCACTGCGCACCGCTGGAGCAACTGGGACAGATGTCCTATTCCATTTTTTTGATCCACTTCGGCATCTGTCTGCTGGTCAACGCGGTGTGGCATCTGTTGTGGCCCGATAGCCTGCTGCTCAATGCACTGGGCTTGCTGGTGGCCGTGGCACTGTCGGTTGCGGCGGGGCACCTGCTGTATCAGGGCGTGGAAAATCGCAGCAGCGCCAACTGGCTAGAGCTGCTGCGCTGGCAGGCCGGCACCATGGGCGTGGGTGCGGCGGTGGCCCTGAATTTGATTTGATGGCAAGCATTCGGCCTGCGTTGTTTGCGTAAGCCCACGCTTTATACGCTTCGCATCTGTTGCGCCAAGGCCGTGTTGCCAGCGGCTTCCAACTGCTCGGCGGCGCCCAGTCTGTCTTGCGGCAAGCGGTTCTGGCTGATCTTGAACTTGCCCTCCAGCCGGGTGACGGCTATTTCCAGCCCCACAATGGCGCCCAGCATCTGCTGCAGCGCATCTGGGGCGGCGTCGGCCATCTTCCAGGCAGGGTAGTCCTGGGGCGACTGCTGCTGCGTCTGGGCCTCATGGTGCTGGGTCAAACGCCCCACAACCGCACGTACAAACTTCTCGTCGTCGTGTACGCGCAGCTGGCCATGGGCGTGGACCACGCGGTAATTCCAGGTGGGCACCAGCTTGTGGTGCTCATGCTTGCTGGGATACCAGTTGGGAGAGACATAACCCTCTTCTGCACGAAACACCACCATCACCGTGCCGCCGTCAGCAAGCTGCTGCCACAGCGGGTTGGCACGGGCCACATGGGCTTGCAAAACGGTCTGGCCTTGGGCATCCACGCGCAGCCAGAAAGGCAGGTGGTGGGCATCCAACTGACCATCCACTTGCAGCACCAGCATGCCCAGCGGGTGTTGCTGGATCAGGGCTTGCAGCTGCGCGGTGTCATCGACGGCGAAATGGGCTGGGTTGTACATGGGGCGGGCCGTGGGGGATGTGGGGTTCAGGGGTTTATATCTTGGCTTGGGCAGGAAGGTGTTTTGACCTGGCGCAAGCCATTGTTTGCGGCACAAACAATGGCTTGGTGCGCGGACCGTGCATTTTCTATGATGGCATCTCACAACCTGGGAGAGAGAAAATGCAAAGCATTCAGATCGTGGTGATCGGTGCGGGCGAGACGGGCACACCGCTGCTGCGGCAATTGCTCAATGCCCCTTTTGTGCAACTGCGCGGCGTGGCCGACTTGGACCTGAACCAACCCGGCATTGCACTGGCACGCGAGCATGGGGTGTATGTCACCACCAACTTCATGGAGCTGGTGGACCACACGGTGGACATCGTCATCGACGTCTCCGGCTCGCAGCAGGTGCGCGAGGTCTTGCGCAGCAATATGGTGGATACCGACAACACCCACACCTTGATCGTGCACGAGGCCATTGCCTTGTTGATGATGTCGCTGTCTGCGGGCCGGCTGGTGCGCAGCAAGCATGGCACGCTGGAATATATGTAGCCAGGGAAGCCTCGGCGTATCCTGCTTCGGTTTGGATAGCTGCTTGCGTAATGGTGGCGGGTCTTTGGAGCGGAAAGATGCGAATTTCGTGCGCCTTGATTCGCGCGCTTGCCATGACTGCAACATGAAAAAAGGCTGCCCTTTAGGCAGCCTTTTTCGCAGTGCAGCGGGTGCTTATTTGCCCCAGCTGTCCTTCAAGCCCGTGATCTTGTTGAAGACCGGCTTGGCCGCGCTGTGGTCCTTGCGGTCGGCCACAAAGTAGCCAAAGCGCTCGAACTGGAACTTGTCATCCGCCTGGGCGGCCTTGAGCGAGGGCTCCACATAGGCGGTGACCACTTTCAGGCTGTCAGGGTTCATCAGTGCCAGATAGTCCTTGCCGCCGGCATCCGGCTGGGCATCGGTGAAGAGGCGGTCATACAGGCGCACTTCGGCTTGCACGCCGTCGGCCACGCCCACCCAGGTGATGGCGGCCTTGACCTTGACGGCATCGGCGCCGGGCGTGCCGCTCTTGGTGTCGGGCACCACGGTGGCCAGCACCTTGGTCACATGGCCGTCGGCGTCTTTTTCACAGCCCGTGCACTCGATCACATAGCCGCCCTTGAGGCGCACCTTGTTGCCGGGGAACAGGCGCTTATAGCCCTTGGGGGGCACTTCGGCAAAGTCCTCGCGCTCGATCCATACCTCGCGGCCCAGGCTGAAGTGGCGCTCAGGCACCGCCTCGCCTTCACCGTGGTGGGGCAGGGCGGGCAGGCTGCAGGCTTCCAGGTGGTCGGCATTGCCAAACACCTCGGCCCAGTTGCTCAGCTCCAGCTTCACCGGGTCCAGCACCACCATGGCGCGGTGGGCCTGGCTTTCCAGGTCTTCGCGCAAACAGCCTTCCAGCGTGGCGTAGTCGATCCAGCTGTAATCCTTGGTCACGCCAATGCGTTCGCAGAAGTTGCGGATGGAGGCCGGCGTGAAGCCACGGCGGCGCAGGCCGAAGATGGTGGGCATGCGCGGGTCGTCCCAGCCGGTGAGCAGCCCGCTGTCCACCAGATGCTTGAGCTTGCGCTTGCTGGTGACCACATAGGTCAGGTTCAGACGCGAGAACTCGTACTGGCGCGGTTGGGGGGCACCAATCAAGCCACCTTCGCGCAAATGGTCCAGCAGCCAGTCGTAGAACGGGCGCTGGTCTTCGAACTCCAGCGTGCAAATGCTGTGGGTGATGTGTTCCAGCGCATCTTCAATCGGATGCGCAAAGGTGTACATCGGGTAGATGCACCATTGATTGCCCGTGTTGTGGTGCTCTGCATGGCGCACACGGTAGATGGCCGGGTCGCGCAGATTGATATTGGGCGCAGCCATATCGATCTTGGCGCGCAGCACGGCGGCGCCGTCTTCCAGCTTGCCTGCCTTCATATCGGCAAAGCGCTCCAGGTTCTCCGCCACGGAGCGGTCGCGGAAGGGGCTGTTCACGCCGGGGCGGCCAAAGTCGCCACGGTTGGTCTTCATGTCCTCGGCCGATTGCTCGTCCACATAGGCCACACCCTGCTCAATCAGGTAGACGGCCGCGCGGTACATGAAATCAAAGTAATTGCTGGCGAAGTACAGGTTCTCGTGCCCGTCTGCATCTTTCCAGTCAAAGCCCAGCCAGTGCACGGCCTCGATGATGGCGTCCACATATTCCTGGTCTTCCTTGACGGGGTTGGTGTCGTCAAAGCGCAGGTGGCAGGTGCCGCCAAAGTCGCGCGCCAGGCCAAAGTTCACGCAGATGGACTTGGCGTGGCCCACGTGCAGATAGCCATTGGGCTCGGGCGGAAAGCGGGTACGAATCTTGGCCTCATCCACCTGGCCTTGCTGGTGGTGCTGGGCATCGCCGGGCGTGCCACCCCAGCGGCGCTGGGCGTGGGTGCCTTTTTCCAGGTCGGTTTCGATGATCTGGCGCAGGAAGTTGGTGGGCTTGACGGCTTCCGGCGCGTTGTTATTGGTGTTGGCAGGGGTGCTCATAGGGTGAAGATTGTAGGCGGGAGGCTATGGCCTTGCCGTGGCGTCCTCGCTGCAGCGGGGTGGGAGCGCACTTTTCCAGTCAAGAAACGTTAAGAAACAAAACTATCAAGTCTGATGACATCCAAATACAGAGCTGTCGCGTTGAATGCTCAAGTGAAGGGCATGGTCACCAGGCCGCTGCCCGCCTCCACCGTATTCCAACGAGGAGATCGTATTGATGTGGAAGAACCCCATTCCTGCCTTGCTCGTTGCAGCAACCGCTTTGACCGGGGCCATGGGCATGGCACATGCCGGTAATGTGACCTGGTCAGTCGGCATACAGGCCGGCCCACCTGTGGTCTATGGCCCGCCCCCTGTGTATATGGCACCGCCGCCGGTGTATGTCGCGCCCCCACCTCCGGTTTATTACGCACCACCGCCCCGTGTGGTGTACGGCCCGCCCCCTGCGGTGATGTGGGGCCCCGCTCCGCCCCCACCGGGCTGGCGTCACCATCACCACCGCCGGCATGACCGCGGTGACTGGGATGGGGGTGGCCGCTACCGCCGCTGACCCTGGTTGAGCAGGTGCAGGGCGGGCAGCAATGCTGTGGCCTGCTCCAATGCCGGCACAGCGTCAGCCGTGAGCCTGTACATGCCTGCCTGGCAACGCATAATCCTCCGCAATTGCAGGAGTGATGCATGCCTTCCACTATTTTTGTTCTCAATGGCCCCAATCTGAATCTGCTGGGCACGCGCGAGCCAGCAGTCTATGGCGCCGATACCTTGGCCGACGTCCAGGCACTGTGCGAGCAAGCCTGTGCCCGCCATGGTCTGACCCTGCGCTTTCACCAAAGCAACCATGAAGGCCAGTTGATCGACTGGATTCACGAGGCCGGCCGCCTGCATGCACAGGGCCAGTTGGCGGGCCTGGTGTTCAACGCCGGCGCCTATACCCACACCAGCGTGGCGCTGATGGATGCCGTCAAGGGTACGGGCGTGCCGCTGCTGGAGCTGCACATCAGCAATGTGTTTGCGCGCGAGGCTTTCCGCCATCACTCCTATCTGTCGCCGGTGGCGCGGGCCGTCATGTGCGGTCTGGGCGTGCGTGGCTATGCCCTGGCCATTGATGCGGTAGCGAGTTGGTAAGCGCCACACACAGCAGTCTGGGTTGGCCTTTTTGTGGATGAGATGCCCCGTGTCCGAAACCGTTTTTGAATCCGACGCCAGCCTGCCCGCGCTGGGCTGGAGCGATACCTCCGAAGCTTTGGAGGCTATGGCCGCAGGCCTGCTGCAATCCTCCGAGGTGGAGCAGGTGCTGGCTCTGGGCCAACGTGTGGCCCATCCCCATGGCAGCGGTCACACCGTGCTGCACCACTGGAAACCCAGGCAATCCAATGGCCAGGCGCCGGTGGTGCTGCTCCATGGCGGCAGTGGTAGCTGGACGCACTGGGTGCGCAGCATAGGCCCGCTGACCGAGGCCGGCCATGATGTCTGGGCCGTGGATCTGCCAGGCTTTGGCGATTCCGACCCCGTTGCAGGTGCCCACGATGCCGACGGCCTGATCGAACCGCTGGGCCAGATGCTGGAGGCCTTATTCCCCCAGCAACCGGTGCAACTGGTGGGATTTTCCTTTGGCGGCATGACCGCAGGCATGCTAGCTGCGGCCTTTCCCCATGTGGTGCAGCAACTGGTCATCGTCGGGGCGCCTGGCATAGGCCTGAGCGCCAAACACCCTTTCAGACTCAAGGGCTGGCGCCACCTGAAGTCACCCTATGCCCAGTTGCAGCACCATGTCTTCAATCTGGGCGAGCTGATGCTGCGCGACACACAAGCCATCACCCGCGACACCGTGGCCCTGCATGTGACCAATGTGCAACGCGACCGCCTGCCGCGCCGGCGTATCTCCAGCACCGATATTCTGCTGAGGTCGCTGCAGCAGGTGGATTGCCCCGTCACCGCCATTTATGCCGAAGGGGATGCGCTTTACCCCGGTCTGCTGGGCGAGGTGGAGCATTTGCTGGCCGCCAGCGCCCGTGATTTTCGGGGGCTGCACCGTGTGGCCGATGCCGGCCACTGGGTGCAATACGAGGCGCCCGAAGCCGTGCATGCCTTGCTGCTGCCCATGCTGGAGCGCAGGCCGGAAGCAGGCTGAAAGAGCAGGCCATGCGCTGGCAGTTGCAAGAAGACGAAGTCAGCTGGACCGCCATACGCGCACAGGGTGCGGGCGGCCAGAATGTGAACAAGGTCGCAAGTGCCGTGCACCTGCGGTTTGATGTGGCAGCGTCTTCGCTGCCCGATATGCTGAAAGCGCGGCTGCTGGCGCGCTGCGGCCATGACCAGCGCTTCACCCTGGATGGCGTCATCGTCATCAAGGCCCAGGCCCACCGCACGCAGGAGCGCAATCTGCAAGACGCCATGCAGCGTCTGCAGGAGCTGCTGGCCGAGGCGGCCCACACCCCCAAGGCCCGCAAGGCGACCAAGCCCACGCGCGGCAGCCAGCGCCGCCGCGTGGAGGGCAAAAAACGCGATGGCGAAACCAAGGCCGGACGGCAAAAACTACGTATTTGAGAGCTGCAAACGCCCAGCTGTAATGCGTTGCAAGCTCAATTCAATGCATTTTTGCAGTCCTTTCGCCAGACTGCGATTGCTTGGGTATTTGGAACAATATGTAGCGGTAAGACCACCTAGTGCCAAGCTGCCAGCGCCCCTACATTCAAGCAGTCGGCCGCCTGGTGCCTGTTGCGTGCCCAGGCCTTGTTGAAAGCCTTGCCATGACTGCCTCTCAGACTGCCCCCGCCGCCACCCGCGCTGTCAGCGTTCTTGCACAGCGCCTGCCGGCTCTTTTTGTCTCCCACGGCTCGCCCATGTTTGCGCTGGAGCCCGGTCACACCGGTCCGGCCCTGACCCAATGGGGCACACAACTGCGGGCCGCATTCCCTGGCCTTCGGGGCGTGGTGGTGATGTCGCCGCACTGGATGAGCCGGGCGCTGGAGATCATGGCTGCATCGCAGCCTGCCACATGGCATGACTTTGGTGGCTTCCCGCCTGAGCTCTATGCCTTGCAATATCCCGCGCCAGGTGCACCCGCGCTGGCCCAGCAGGTGGCAGCGCTATTGCAAGCTGCCGGCCAACAGCCGCGGCTGAACCCTGAGCGCCCCATGGACCATGGGGCCTGGGTGCCGTTGATGCATCTGTTTCCCGAGGCCGATGTGCCCGTAGTCCAGATCGCCTTGCCTGCCGATGCCGGGCCGGCCGCGGTCTACGCTTTGGGGCAGGCCCTGCGCCCGCTGCGCGATGAGGGCGTGCTGCTGCTGGGCTCGGGCAGCATGACGCACAATCTGCGCGACTTTATGACCGGCAACCGTGCGGGCCTTTCCTATGTGCAGGCTTTCAGCCGTTGGATAGAAGAGCGCGTCAGCGCCCATGACACCGCAGCCTTGCTGGACTGGCAGCGGCAGGCGCCCGAAGCCCTGCGCGCCCACCCTTCGGATGAGCATTTTCTGCCGCTGTTTTTTGCCCTGGGCGCAGCGGGCCCGGGGGCCGAGGCCGACTACCTCAGCCGCGAGGTGATGTATGACTTTCTGGCCATGGATAGCTTTGCGCTACAAGACCCCAGCGCATCTGCAGGAGCCCCGGCGCAGCCGTTACAGTGAAGCTTTGCCGCACCACGAGAGCGTTTGATGGACACACCCGCATTGCCACTGTCTTTGTCACTGCCACTGAGTGGCTATATCCGACCGGCCCAGGCCGCACCCCAAGCGGCCTGGCTGCTGGTGCTGATGCATGGCGTGGGCAGCAATGCCCAGGACTTGTTCAGCCTGGCTCCCTATGTACCGCCCCAGTTCCATGTGCTCAGCCTGCAAGCGCCCTATGCCATGGGGCCGGATGCGTTTGCCTGGTTCCAGTTCAGCGTCAACCCCGATGGCAGCCGCAGCATTGCGGCCGACCAGGAGCTGCACAGCCGCGCCCTGGTAGCCCAGACGGTGGAGCAGGCGGCCCAGCAACTGGGCGTGCCACCCGAGCGCGTGATAGTGGGCGGCTTTAGCCAGGGCGGCATCATGAGCCTGAGCCTGCTGCTGACCCAACCCGCGTTGCTGCATGGCATTTGCGTGTGGCACAGCCGCCTGCTGCCCGAGGTCTTGCCGGAACAAGTGGACTCCGCGCAGCTGGCCGGCCGCCAGGTGTGGCTGAGCCACGGCACCGAGGACAATGTCATCCCCCTGCGCAGCGCCCACCAGACCCGCGACCACCTCACGCCCATGCCTGTGGCACTGCGCTACCGCGAATACCCCTGCACCCACACCATCCACCAAGATGAGCTGCGCGATTGCGTGCAGTGGCTGCAGGAGCTGACGCAGGCCTAAGCGTGTGACGTCGCCCCGTCACACCACCATCTCGGACATCGCCAGCGCGCAAGATGCAGTTCATTGAGCATTACCTTCCTGCATTCCAGTTTCGGGAGCAGCATTTCATCATCGCAGACGCTTCGCCTAGACAACTGTTGGAGGCTGTATTGCTCCCCGGTGCGACAGAAGATCCGTGGGCGAAGCGTTTTATCCGGCTGCGTGAGCTGCCTGACCGTGCGCTGGGTTGGATGGGGGCAAAAAGTAGCCTGCAACACCGGCCTGCCTTTGGCCTGGATGACTTCATGCATTTGGGCGCAGACATGGAGCGTGAACTGGCGTTCGGCTTGGTGGGGCGCTTCTGGCAGCGTGACTATGGCCTGGTGCGCCTGGCTGCGCCACAAGCGGAATTTGCACCGTACCTGGAGCCGAATTTGGCGAAGCTGGTGCTCAATTTCAGCGCTGAAATGCTGCCCAGCGGTAGAACACGGTTGATGACGGAGACCCGGGTGTACTGTTCCGATGCCCAAGCCCTGTACCGCTTTACACCTTACTGGTGGCTGATTCGTCCTGTCAGTGGTTTGATTCGGCGCCGCCTGCTGGCACGTATTCGGGGTCTGGCTGAAGCACGAGGTATCTGATGGGTCTTCATGGCCCTGCGGCTGTTTGCTGTTGAGGCAGACGCTGCTGCGCCGTAAGGAGATCGTAAACACGCTCTTAAGCCGTGGTGACAATGCCTTCTCTGACTTGCGCAACACCGTGAATTTTTTGGGGCTGCAGCAAGCGTTGCAAGATGCGCTGCGCAATGGCGGACAGGGCGGGATCGCCATGGCTGCGCGGGCGGGGCAGATTGATGCGTTCATCCCAGGCAATGCGGCCGGCCTCGATCAGCACCACCCGGTCGGCCAGGGTCACGGCCTCTTGCACATCGTGGGTGACCAGCAGGGCGGTAAAGCCGCGCTGCTGCCACAGGCCTTCGATCAGGTGGTGCATTTCCATGCGGGTCAGCGCGTCCAGCGCGCCCAAGGGCTCGTCCAGCAGTAGCAATTGCGGCTGGTGTACCAGGGCACGCGCCAGAGCGGCACGCTGGCGCTGGCCGCCGGAAAGATGGGCCGGCCAGTCCTGGGTGCGCTCGGCAAGCCCCACCTGCTCCAGCAGTTGTACCGCCACCGCATGCTGGCTGCTGGGCAGGCCCAGCAGCACGTTGTCCAGCACGGTGCGCCAGGGCAGCAAGCGGGCTTCCTGGAACATGATGCGGGCCTGGGTGTTCAGCCCGTCGATGGGTTGGAGGTCTTGGTCTAATTGGCCCTGGCTGGGTTGTTCCAGGCCGGCCACCAGGCGCAGCAGCGTGCTTTTGCCACAGCCGCTGCGCCCGACAATGGCGACAAACTCACCGGGCGCTATATCGAGGTTCAAGGCATGCAGCACCTCGCGCTGGTCAAAGCTTTTGCTGACAGCCTGGGCGCGCAGGTGCACGCCTTGGGAGGAGGAAGAAGTCATAGACATGGAGCGTGAAGTGGCGGGTAGGGCGCAGAGGCCGTAGAAGGCGGGTCAGCCTCTGTAGCTGGGGTGCCAGCGCAGCCACCAGCGCTCCAGGCTGCGCGCCAGCACATCGGCCACTTTGCCCAGCAAGGCATAGAGCAGCACGCCCACCAGCACCACATCGGTCTGCAGAAACTCGCGGGCATTCATAGTCATATAGCCAATGCCGGCCTGGGCGGAAATGGTTTCGGCCACGATCAAGATCACCCACATCAGCCCCAGCGCAAAGCGCAGCCCCACCAGAATGGAGGGCAGCGCGCCGGGCAGGATGATGCTGCGGTACAGCGCCCAGCGCGACAGACCATAGCTGCGGCCCATCTCGATCAACTGCGGGTCGACATTGCGTATGCCGTGAAAGGTGTTGAGGTAGATGGGAAAGAACACCGACACCGCAATCAAAAACAGCTTGGCGGATTCGTCAATGCCAAACCACAGAATCACCAGCGGAATCAGCGCCAAGGCCGGTACGTTGCGCACCATCTGGATGCTGGAGTCGAGCAGGGTTTCAAAAAACCGTACCGAACCGGTGAGCAGGCCCAGGGCCAGACCCAGGCCACCGCCAATGGCCAGCCCGCTCAGTGCGCGGCCACTGCTGACCTTCACATGCGCCCACAGCTCTCCTGATGCAGACAAGGCCCATGCTGCGCGCCCCACATCCATGGGAGAGGGAAGAATGCGCGAGGGCAGCCAGCCCAGTGCAGACGCAGCTTGCCAGGCCAACAACAAAAGCAGGGGTAGCAGCCACGGGAGCAGCGCATGGGCCAGGCCAGCCAGCGGCTCCCCCAACCAGCGCAGCGCTTGCAAGATGGTCTGGGACGGCGGTGCGGTACGGTGCAATGGTTGTAGAGGGGCAGCCCTCTGGTGCGAGGTGCCCAGTGAGGAGGGGGAGCCCTGGATCCGCAGCGAATGCAAGGTGGCTGGCATGGCAACTCCGGTAAAAGGTCGAAGGGATTCCGTAGCCGGTGCTCAGGGCTTGCTGGGCAAGATGGCGTCTTGCACCTTGATGGGCTTGGGTATGAGCTTTTGGGCGTAGAAGGTGTCGGCCACTTTTTGCTGTTGGGCCACGATGTCGGCGGTGATGGGCTGGGCATTGAATGCAGAGCGTTGCAATGCCAGCTCCACCACATCCACCGGCAGACCTTGCAAAGGTGCAATCAGCTCGGCTGCCTGGCGCTGGTGGCTTTTCAGCCAGCGGCCTTGCTCCACCGCATCGGCAAACAAGGTCGCAATCACCTGGGGGTTCTTCTGAACAAAGCTGCGCTCGCCCAGGTAGTAGGAATAGTTGGGCGCCACACCGTTGCTGCCATTGGCCAGCACGCGGGCGCCTGTGGCTTTTTCTGCGGCCGCTTGAAACGGCTCCCAAATGGCCCAGGCATCTACGCTCTTGCTTTCAAAGGCGGCGCGGCCGTCGGCAGGGGCCAGGTAAATGGGCTGAATATCAGAGGGCTTCAGACCATGTGTTTCCAGCAGGCGTAGCAACAGGTAATGCACATTGCTGCCCTTGTTCAGTGCTATTTTTTTACCCTTCAAATCGGCGACGGAGCGAATCGGGGAGTCCTGGGTCACCAAAATAGACTCTGCCAGCGGGGCGGCAGGGTCATAGCCAAAATAAACAAACTGCGCCCCGGCGGCCTGGGCAAATATGGGCGGAGCCTCGCCCACAAAGCCCACATCGATGGCACCCACATTCAAGCCCTCCAGCAATTGCGGGCCAGCGGGAAACTCCACCCATTTGACGGCAAAGCCCTGGGCCTGGAGTTTTTTCTCCAGACTGCCCTGGGCGCGCTGCAGCACAAAAAGGCTGGCGGATTTTTGAAAACCTATGCGCAGCGTTGCTGGGCTCTGCGCTTGGGTGGGGGCGCAGACCAGCAGGCTCAGGGTAAGCAGGCCTATCCATCGAGGAAATAGGCGGCACAGCAGCGATGTCAGTGCTGTTGCCAAGCGGGTAGCTACAGCGTGGGGAGCGGGATAAAGCAACATCCAAACCTCTTGCAGTCATGGGAATAGGTTGCCCATCTTGGCAAGAAAAATTCGCTGGCAAAACCAATAAATTTCTTTTTGTTTAGAAAAATATCGAATAAATGAAAATGAAAATATTTGTTTTATTTCTTGGCTTTTTGTATGTGCCAAAGTGTTTTCTGGACTTATGTTTTCAAGATGTTTGCTTATTGCATAAATATTTAAGTTGAAAAAGAAGTTTGGAAAAAGATAAATATTATTTCTCGGTGTTTAAAAAATTCCCAAAAATTCGCAGCATGGATTCTCATGTTGAAGGAGTGCCCCATTCATGGCATTTTTATTGATTGCAGGCAGCCCTACCTCGCATTCGCGCTCTGCTGCTTTGCTGGAGGGGGTGGCCCGTCAACTCCAGGCGCAAGGCGGGACGGTTGCAAGACTGGCCGTTCGGGATGTGAATGCCCAGGCGCTGCTGCACGCAGACTTCTCGCACCCGGATATTGCCGCCACAGCAGCCCAGCTCGCGCAGGCCGAGGCGGTGGTCATTGCCACACCGGTGTACAAGGCCGCGTACAGCGGCGTCCTCAAGGCCTGGTTGGACATGCTGCCGCAGGCGGCGCTGCAGGGCAAAACCGTGTTGCCCCTGGCCACGGGCGGTAGCCCGCACCACATGCTGGTGCTGGACTATGCCCTGCGCCCCGTGCTGCAGTCGCTGGGGGCCCGGCATATCTTGGCCGGCGTGTATGCCACCGATGCCCAGGTGCAGCTGCCTGCCGAAGCGGCGGCCCCTGTACAACTGGCCGAGGCCTTGCAGCAGCGGCTGGACGATGCGCTGCGCACGCTGTGGAGTGAGCTGCGCACCAGTCGCCGCCGTCAGCCTTCGGATTCAGTGGCGCAGCCAGCGCTGCCCTAGTGCGCTGCTTTAGTGCGCTGCCAGATGCAGCCGATGCACAGCACATAGCCCATGCGTGCCCCATTTGTTGCAGCTTTTGAAAGGATATGTTCATGCAGGTTTTCTGGTTCATCCCCACCCATGGAGACAGCCGCTATCTGGGCACCACCCATGGTGCCCGGCCGCTGACGTATGACTATATGCAGCAGATCGCCATCGCGGCCGATCACCTGGGCTATGAGGGCGTGCTGATTCCCACGGGCCGCTCCTGCGAAGACCCCTGGGTGATCGCTGCCAGCCTGATTGCCGTGACCCGTCGCCTGAAATTTCTGGTCGCCGTGCGCCCGGGCCTGCACCAGCCCGCGTTGGCGGCACGCATGGCGGCCACATTCGATCGCCTCTCTGAGGGGCGCTTGCTGGTCAATCTGGTCACCGGGGGCGATCAGGCCGAGCTGGAGGGCGATGGTGTGTTTCTGGACCACAGCCAGCGCTACGCGGAGTCGGCCGAGTTTCTCCACATCTGGCGGGAGATCCTGGCCCGCAGCCATGAGGGCCAAAGCCTGGACTTTGCCGGTCAGCATCTGCAGGTCAAGGGCGCCAAGCTGCTCTATCCGCCGCTGCAAAAGCCTTATCCACCGGTGTATTTTGGCGGCTCTTCGCAAGCGGCCCAGGTGCTGGCCGGGGAGCAGGTGGATGCGTATCTCACCTGGGGAGAACCTCCGGATGCCGTGGCGGCCAAGACCGCCAGCGTGCGTGCCCAGGCGGCCCGCCATGGCCGCACACTACGCTTTGGCATACGCCTGCATGTCATCGTGCGCGAGACCGAGGAGGCGGCCTGGCAGGCCGCCGAATCCCTGATCAGTCACCTCAGCGACGACACCGTGCAGCAGGCCCAGGCGGCGCTGGCACGCATGGACTCCGAAGGCCAGCGCCGCATGAGCGCCCTGCACGCCGGTGGCCGCAAACGCAGCCGTGCCGATTTGGAGGTCAGCCCTAATCTATGGGCCGGGGTGGGCCTGGTGCGCGGCGGCGCAGGCACGGCCCTGGTGGGCAATCCCCAGCAGGTGGCTGAGCGCATTCAGGAATACGCGGCCCTGGGCATAGACAGCTTTATCTTTTCTGGCTACCCGCACCTGGAAGAGGCCTACCGCTTTGCCGAGCTGGTTTTTCCCCTGCTGCCGCTGGCCACCCAGCAGCTGCTGCGCGCACAGGCTGCCAATTCGCCCCTGGGGGAGATCGTGGGCAATAACTTTGTGCCGCGCGCAGCGGCAAGTTGACCCCCTGAGTCGCTGCGCGCCTTCCCCTGAAATAGGGAGACAAGGGGACGGCACCGGTGCTGCGGGGCGGCCCTTGCGCGGCGCCCTGGCTAGGGGTGTGCCGGTTTTATGTGCTCAGGGTCTGTTGTGGTCGCTGGCGATGTGCCCGCCATCCCCATGGGCAAACCGCTTTCTGCGCAGATGCTGCACAGCACTCGTTCCGGCAGGTATTTTGATCCAATCCCGCGTTGGGCTATACAGCAAGCGTTGGCAATGCTCCGAATAGCAGAGCGCGCACTCAGTGTTCGGGAGGGCGTTGAAAGAAGGCATCCAGGGCATGCACCAGGCTCGGCAGCTCCTGTCCCATGCGTTCGCGGTCCAGCCAATAGGCTTCGCAGGCCACGGCAAAAAATTCGGCCGGGTCGGTGGCGCCATAGGCATCCAGCCAGGGCGCGGGCTGGCCAAAGCGTTCATGGCAGATCACTTGTTCGCGAAACTGCTGGTAAGCCGGGCTCCAGATGGCGCTCCAGGCCTGGCGGGCGGCGCTGGCGCTGTGCTGTCCCATAAAGCCTGCAGGCAGCGGTGGGCAGCCATTGGCGCTGCCGTCGCGCAAATCCAGCTTGTGCGCGAATTCGTGGATTACCACATTGCTGTGTGCACCCAGCAGGGCATGGCCTGGTTGCACCGCGGTCCAGCTGAGCATGATGGGGCCGCCCTCCATGGCTTCACCCATCAGCTCCTCGTTGTAGTGGTGGACCACGCCGGCATCGTCCACCACCTTGCGGCGGGCAATCACATCATCCGGCTGTACCACGATGCCGACAAAATCCTCATACCAGCGCAGGGCATGGGCCGGCTCGCCCCAGTACAGCAGCAGCACGCAGGCCTGGGCAGCAATGGCCACGGCCATGGCGTCGCTGACTTCCAGGCCATGGGCGCCGCTGAATTCCTTGCGCTGCAAAAAATGCGCCACCAGCAGCTGCAGCTGCGCGTCTTCGGCCGGCGTGAAGCGGGATAAGAAGGGGTAGAGGGCCACGGTGGACTGCCACAGCGCTGCGGGCACTGCCGGCGGGGGCAGGGCACCGGCCCGCGTTGCGGTGCGGCGGGCCCAGGCGGGCAGCAGGCGTTGCCAGTCCATGAGTATTCCTGCGGGCTTCAGGCCACGTCCAGGGGCAGGCGTTGCCAGCTCTGGGGGGTCAGGCGCAGCACCTCGCCACGCCGCGTATGGGCGTCGATATGCCAGTCGCTGGTGACGATGCGCCAGCGCTCGCCGGGCAGCGCGTGGTCAGCCGGCATATGGGTATGGCCATGCACCAGCCACTGGGCCTGGGCTGCGTCCAGCCAGGTGGTGGCCATGGCGGCGTCGGCATCGGCATAGGGGGTGCCGCTTTGCTTGCGTTGCTCGCTTTCGCTGCGCGCAGACTTACCAATGGCGCGGCGCACGGCCAGGGGCTGGGCCAGCACCTGCTGCTGCCAGGCCGCCGAGCGCGACAGGGCGCGGAACTGCTGGTACTCCACATCATCGAGGCACAAGGCGTCGCCATGGCTGAGCAGAATGCGGCGCTGACTTTCCCCATGCGGCCAGACCAGCACGGTGGGGTCGGCCAGGGCTGTCATGCCGGTGCGGGCCATCAACGCGCTGCCGGCCAGAAAGTCGCGGTTGCCGACCATGAAAAACAGTGGGCGCTGCAGGGCAGCCATGTGCAGCGCCTCGGCACACGCGGCCTCAAAGCTGCCGGGCTCGTCCAGCGCGTCGTCCCCGACCCAGACTTCAAACAAATCGCCCAGGATGAGCACGGCATCGGCCGTGGTGCGCGCCAGATAGTCGCGCCAGGCCTGCACGGTCTGCGGCTCCGAAGGCTGCAGGTGCAGGTCTGAAATCACATCGACCGTGCGCCAGTTGGGCGCAGCCAGCAACTGCGTGACGGAGGGGGCGGTTGTACGGGGATCTGAATTCACTGTTGACTCAGTCATTGAAGAGATGCGCGCAGCCTTGAAACAATAACGGCCCCGAACGGGAGACGGCAAGCAAGGGCCGCCCCGCAGCGAGGCCGTCGTCCCCTCCCGCGAAGCGAGAGAGGGGGAAGGCGCGTAGCGCCTCAGGGGGTGTTTAGATGGCCACAGCCTTGTCGATCACCACAGCGTCAAAAGGCACGTCGTCGTGGAAGCCTTTGCGCGTGGTGCGCACCTTCTTGATGGCGTCCACCACGTCTTCGCCTTTGACCACCTTGCCGAACACGGCATAGCCCCAGCCTTGGCCGGTGGGGGCGGTGTGGTTCAGGAAGCCGTTGTCCACGGTGTTGATGAAGAACTGGGCCGTGGCGCTGTGCGGGTCGCTGGTGCGGGCCATGGCGATGGTGTATTTGTCGTTCTTCAGGCCGTTCTTGGCTTCGTTGTCGATGGGCTCTGCGGTTTCCTTTTGCTTCATGTCGGAGCTGAAGCCGCCGCCCTGGATCATGAAGTTCTTGATCACGCGGTGGAAGATCGTGCCGTTGTAGAAGCCCTGGTTCACGTAGTTCAGGAAGTTCTCGGTGGACTTGGGTGCGTTCACAGCGTCCAGCTCCAGCGTGATCACGCCAGGGGTGGCGGTGTCGGCCACGTTGATGGTCACATGCAGTTCAACTTGGGGATTGCTCATAGCAGTCTTTCTCTCAATCCAAAAAGGGGTAAGGGGCGCCGTCACACAGGCTGTGCGGGCTCAGCGCAGCACGCTGGCCTGAACGATGGTGACCGGCGTTGTGGGCACATTTTGGTGCATGCCGCGGTTGCCCGTAGGCACGGTGCGGATTTTGTCCACGGTGTCCATGCCTTCCACCACCTTGCCAAACACCGCATACCCATAGCCGTCGGGCTTGGGGGCATTGAGCGAGTCGTTGTTGGCCACGTTGATGAAGAACTGGGCCGTGGCCGAGTTGGGATTGCCGGTGCGGGCCATGGCGATGGTGTATTTATCGTTCTTCAGGCCGTTCTTGGCTTCCAGCGGAATGGGGGCACGCGTGGGCTTTTGCTGCATGTCGGCGGTAAAGCCGCCGCCCTGGATCATGAAGCCGTCCATGACGCGGTGAAACACCGTGCCGTCATAGTGCTTGTCGTTCACATACAGCAAGAAATTCTCCACGGTCTTGGGTGCGGCGGCAGGGTTGAGTTCCAGCACGATATCGCCCAGGCTGGTGACCAGCTTGACGCGGGGAGGGCCGCTCTGGGCCCAGACGGGCCCAGCAAAAAAGCTGGCTGCCAGTGCAGACATGGCAAGCGTGAGGGCGGCTTTTCTACGGGTGAACATATACGGGGTTTCCAAAAGCGGTGGTTGCGGTGCAAGCGAAGCGCAGGCCGTGCAATGTATGCCGGCCTGCGCTTGCAATGAAGGTCATGGAGTGATCAGGGCTTGGGCGCCGGTTGCAGCACGCCACGCAGTGTGCTGAGTTTGAGCTTGAGTGCCGAGTTGGGCGAGCGCAGCTGCAGCGAGCGGTTATAGGACTGGTAAGCCAGGCGGGCATAGATGTCCCCCAGGTTTTCATGCGCCACCGCATAACCCGGGTTGTTGCGCACAGCAGTTTCCAGCGCGCTGCGTGCCAGGTCCAGCCGGTCCTGGCCGGCGTAGATCACGGCCAGGTTGTTATAGGGCTCGGGCAGCTCGGGGTATTCCTCGGTCAGCTGCGTGAAGGTGGCGATGGCTTCGTCGTTTTTTCCGGCTGCGGCCTGGGCTGTACCCTTGAGAAAACGCATCTGCGGATCGCGCTGGTTGCTGCGCAGGTATTGGTCGGCCTGGGTGATGGCTTGGGCAGTCTTGCCTTCGCGCACCAGCTTGGCCACGTCGCTGTAGTCGTCGGCATGGGCCACGCCACCGACCGCCAGCAAAGCGGCTGCGGCAAGGGCGCGCAAGGTGCAGGAAAGTGCGGGGCGCAGGAACATGAAGTAGGTGCTTTCGAGGAGATGACGGCGCCCCCGCACGGGGGGCTTTATACTCCGGCCCATTGTAGCTGAGGGGTGTCGGGCCGCTGTGCGCAGCAAAAGCCGCCGGGACACCCTTTTTGCGCTGCAGGCAAACGCAGGGCCGGACGGGCCGGCCGCGAGCGTTTCCCCTTCTGTGAACAAGACACACCTCCATGAGTTTGCGTATCTACAACACGCTGTCGCGTGCCATGCAAGCGTTTGTGCCGTTGGTGCCGGGCCATGTGCGCATGTATGTGTGCGGCATGACGGTGTACGACCTTTGCCACCTGGGCCATGCGCGCTCCATGGTGGCTTTTGACGTGGTCCAGCGCTGGTTGCGTGCCAGTGGCCTGCAGGTCACCTATGTGCGCAACATCACCGACATTGACGACAAGATCATCAAGCGTGCGGTGGAAAACGGCGAAACCATACGTGGCCTGACTGACCGCATGATCGACGCCCTGCACCAGGACGCCGATGCCCTGGGCATTGCACGCCCGGATCACGAACCCCGCGCCACCGACTATGTGCCGCAGATGCTGACCATGATTGGCCAGCTGCAGCAAAAAGGCCTGGCCTACCAAATCCGCAACGAGAACGGCAATGGCGATGTGAACTTTGCCGTGCGCAAGTTCCCCGGCTACGGCAAGCTTTCGGGCAAGTCGCTGGACGAGCTGAATGCGGGCGAGCGCGTGGCCGTGCAAGGTGGCAAGCAAGACCCGCTGGACTTTGTGCTGTGGAAATCCTCCAAGCCCGAAGAGCCAGCCGATGTGAAATGGCAAAGCCCCTTCGGCGAAGGCCGGCCCGGCTGGCATATCGAATGCTCGGCCATGGGCTGCGAGCTGCTGGGCGAGAGTTTTGACATCCACGGCGGTGGTGCGGACTTGCAGTTCCCCCACCACGAAAACGAGATTGCCCAGAGCGAGGGCGCCACAGGCAAGCCCTTTGCCCAGGTGTGGATGCACAATGGCTTCATCAATGTGGACAACGAGAAGATGTCCAAGTCGCTGGGCAACTTCTTCACCATCCGCGATGTGCTCAAGGAGTACGACGCCGAGACCGTGCGTTTCTTTGTGGTGCGCAGCCATTACCGCAGCCCGCTGAACTACAGCGATGTGCATCTGGACGATGCGCGCAGCGCCTTGAAGCGTTTGTACACGGCGCTGAGCCTGGTCGCTGCGGCCGATGTGGCCATTGATTGGAGCAATCCGTATGCGGCCCGCTTCAAGGCAGCCATGGACGAAGACTTTGGCACGCCCGAAGCCGTGGCCGTGCTGTTTGAGTTGGCGGCCGAGGTGAACCGCAACAAGTCGCCTGAAGTGGCTGGCTTGCTGAAGGCCCTGGGTGGCGTGTTGGGCCTGCTGCAGGACGACCCACAGCAGTTTCTGCAAGCCGGTGCCACCGGCATGGATGCAGCAGCCATCGAGGTGCAGATTGCGGCCCGCGCTACCGCCAAGGCCGAGAAGAACTGGGCCGAGGCCGACCGCATTCGCAAGGCGCTGCTGGAGCAGGGCATTGTGCTCAAGGATTCGGCTGCGGGCACCACCTGGGAGGCTGCCCAGTAAAGGGTGCAGCACAGTCCCATGGCTCCCTCTCCGAAAGAACTGCTCGTGCCGCCGCAGCATGCGCCGGCCTACTGGGCAGAGGCGTGCAAGCATCTGGTCAAAAAAGACCGGGTGCTGCGCCGCCTGATTCCCCAATACCCGGGTGAGACCCTGGTCACGCGCGGTGATGCGTTTGTGACCTTGGCGCGTTCCATTCTGGGTCAGCAGGTGGCGGCCAAGTCGGCCTCTGCCCAATGGAAAAAACTGCTGGCGCTGCTGCCAGAAGGCTTGTCGCCTTCCCAGCTGCTGCGCTTGAAGGTGGATGACATGCGCGCCGCCGGACTGTCTGCCCGCAAGGTGGACTATCTGGTGGATTTGGCCGTGCATTTCACCGAAGACCGCCTGCATGTGCAGGAGTGGGTGGGCATGGACGATGAGGCCATCATCGCCGAGCTCACAGCCATCCGCGGCATAGGCCGTTGGACTGCGGAAATGTTCCTGGTGTTCTACCTGCAGCGGCCGAATGTGCTGGCGCTGGATGACGCCGGATTGCTCAAGGGCATCAGCGAGAATTATTTCTCGGGCGAAGCCGTCAGCCGCAGCGATGTCCGTGAAGTCGCCGAGGCCTGGAAACCTTGGTGCACCGTCGCGACTTGGTATATTTGGCGCTCGCTCGACCCGCAGCCTGTGACCTATTGATGTGTTCCATAGGCCCCTAGGCGTGGCCGGGACAAGGAGAATAATTTGGCGAAAAAAACTTTTCTGGACTTCGAGCAGCCCATTGCCGAGCTCGAAGCCAAGATCGAAGAGCTGCGTTATGTGCAGACTGAAAGCGCTGTCGATATTTCGGAAGAAATCGACCAGCTGAGCAAGAAGAGCAACCAGCTCACCAAGGACATCTACAGTGAGCTGTCGCCCTGGCAGATCACCAAGATTGCGCGCCACCCCGAGCGTCCTTACACGCTGGACTATGTGCGCGAGTGCTTTACCGACTTTGTCGAAATGCACGGTGACCGCCATTTCTCGGATGACAAATCCATCATCGGTGGCATGGCCCGCTTCAACGGCCAGCCCTGCATGGTCATCGGTCACCAAAAAGGCCGCGACACCAAGGAGCGCGCACTGCGCAACTTCGGCATGACCCGCCCCGAGGGCTATCGCAAGGCCCTGCGTTTGATGAAGACGGCCGAGAAGTTCAAGCTGCCGGTGTTCACCTTTGTGGATACGCCCGGTGCCTTCCCTGGCATTGATGCGGAAGAGCGCGGCCAGTCCGAAGCCATTGGCCGTAACATCTTCGAGATGGCCCAGTTGCAAACCCCCATCATCACCACCATCATCGGTGAAGGTGGTTCGGGCGGTGCGCTGGCCATTGCCGTGGCCGATCAGGTGCTGATGCTGCAGTACTCGGTGTACTCCGTGATCAGCCCTGAAGGCTGCGCCTCCATTCTGTGGAAGACCGGTGAAAAAGCACCGGAAGCCGCCGAGGCCATGGGCATTACCGCCCACCGCCTCAAGGCGCTGGGTCTGGTTGACAAAATCGTCAACGAGCCCGTGGGCGGCGCCCACCGCGACAGCAAGCAAATGGCGTCTTTCCTCAAGCGCGCTCTGGGCGATGCCTGGCGCCAACTGGCCGACCTCAAGCCCAAGGAGCTGCAGGATCGCCGCTACGAGCGCCTGCAAAGCTATGGCCGCTTCACCGATACCAAGGCCAGCTAAGGCCTGAGGCGGTAATGAAAGGCATGCACTGCGCATCCACCATGGCCCTTCGGGGCCATTTTTCTTGGCGTGAAGCCCTGCAAAAAGAGGAGCTTCTGTCGCATGCCAGGAAGGCATTTCTAATGGTTTTGAATGGCAGATCGTTGGTCTGTATGTGTCTGCAGCTATGGTTTTTTGCAGTGCTGGGCATGGGTTGTGGTTGCTGTTGCGATGAGGAGGGGGCATGACCCAGTCCGTAGACCAGGCCATGCAGGCCTTTGCTGCCAGCCAGCCCGCGCTGCCGCTGGCTGTGGCCTATAGCGGCGGGGCAGATTCCAGCACGCTGCTGCATGCCTGTGTGCGGCGCTGGCCGGGTCAGGTCTATGCCATCCATGTGCACCATGGCCTGCAAGATGCTGCCGATGGCTTTGAAGCACATTGCCGCGCCACTTGCACAGCGTTGCAAGTTCCGCTGACGGTGGCCCATGTCGATGCCCGTCCTGCTGCGGGTGACAGCCCGGAAGACGCGGCCCGGCGCTACCGCTACGCGGCGCTGACCGCGCAGGCCCTGAAGGGCTTTGAGCGCCCCATGGCCAGCATGGCCTTGGCCCAGCATGCGGACGATCAGGTGGAGACGCTGCTGCTGGCGCTGTCGCGTGGCGCAGGTTTGCCGGGGCTGGCTGCCATGCCCCAGCATTGGCAGCGCGGCGGGCTGGCGTGGCACAGGCCGCTGCTGCAAGTGGCCGGGCGTGATGTGCGCCAATGGCTGCTGGCGCAAGACCTGCCCTGGGTGGAGGATCCGACCAACACCGATGCACGCTATACCCGCAACCGCATACGCCACCAGTTGCTACCGGCGCTGGAGCAGGTGTTCCCGCAGTTTCGCGACACCTTTGCCCGCAGCAGCCAGCATGCGGCCCAGGCCCAGCAGTTGCTGGTGGCCCAGGCACAGGTCGATTTGCAGGCCGTGGGCGTGCCACCGCAGATCAAGGCCGTGCAGGCGCTGGAGCCCGAGCGCCAGGCACAGTTGCTGCGCCAGTGGTTGTTGCAGTCGCATGGCACAACGCCCACGGCGGCACAGCTGCGTGAGCTGCTGCGCCAGATCAGCCATTGCAGCACGCGAGGGCACCGTATCCATATCAAGGTGGGCTACGGGTTTGTGGTGAGGCAGGGCAGCAGGCTCGCTTGGTACAATCCCTGAGTTTTGGTCCCTATTCCTTAGCACGAAAACCGGCGGCGCGCCAAAACAGCACACCGTTCCTTCAGCGCCGTGGCAAGCAGTTTCGTCACCCCTGTTATCCAATGGCACTGATCGTTCATAAATACGGCGGCACTTCGATGGGCTCGACAGAGCGCATCCGCAACGTTGCCAAGCGCGTGGCCAAATGGGCTCGGGCAGGTCACCAAGTGGTGGTCGTTCCCAGTGCCATGAGTGGCGAAACCAATCGTCTGCTGGGTCTGGCCAGCGAATTGGCGCCCGCGAGCCCCAAGACCTCCTACTACCGCGAACTGGACATGCTGGCCTCCACGGGCGAGCAAGCTTCGTCCGCCTTGCTGGCGATTGCGCTGCAATCCGAAGGCATGCCATCGGTGAGCTATGCCGGCTGGCAAGTGCCGGTGCGCACCGATAGCAGCTACACCAAGGCGCGCATCGAATCCATTGATGAGCAGCGCGTGCGCGCCGATCTGGATGCGGGTCGCGTGGTCATCATCACCGGCTTCCAGGGCATTGACCCCCAGGGCAATATCACCACCTTGGGTCGTGGCGGCTCCGACACCTCGGCCGTGGCCGTGGCGGCAGCGCTCAAGGCAGACGAATGCCTGATCTATACCGATGTGGACGGCGTCTACACCACCGACCCCCGCGTGGTGCCGGCGGCCAAGCGCCTGACCACGGTGAGCTTTGAAGAAATGCTGGAAATGGCCAGCCTGGGCTCCAAGGTGCTGCAGATCCGCTCGGTGGAGTTCGCCGGCAAGTACAAGGTGCCCATGCGCGTGCTCTCCAGCTTCACGCCTTGGGACATCGATCTGGAAGAAGAAGCCAAGTCCGGCACGCTGATTACTTTTGAGGAAGACGAAAAAATGGAAAAGGCCGTCGTATCCGGCATCGCATTCAACCGCGGCGAAGCCAAGATATCCGTGCTGGGCGTGCCCGACACCCCCGGCATTGCCGCCGGCATCCTGGGCCCCGTGGCCGATGCCAACATCGAAGTCGATGTGATCATCCAGAACATCTCCAAGGAAGGTAAGACCGACTTCTCCTTCACCGTCAGCCAGGGTGACTACCAGCGTGCACTGGAATTGCTGCGCGAGAAGGTGGCTCCGGCTTTGGGTGCTTCGGAAGTGGTGGGTAATCCCAACATCGCCAAGGTCAGCATCGTCGGCATCGGCATGCGCAGCCATGTGGGTGTGGCTTCCACCATGTTCCGTGCGCTGAGCCAGGAAGGTGTGAACATCCAGATGATCTCCACCTCGGAGATCAAGACCTCGGTGGTCATCGACGAAAAGTACCTGGAACTGGCCGTGCGCTCCCTGCACACCGCCTTCGGTTTGGATAAAAGCGAATAATTTTTCGCAACTTTGCCTGAGTGGCCTAAAAAGCTGCTTACAATAGCGTCATTGCGGAAACGTGACCGAGTGGCCGAAGGTGCTCCCCTGCTAAGGGAGTATGGGGTGTAGAGCCTCATCGAGGGTTCGAATCCCTCCGTTTCCGCCAAGATCAAAGAAAAAGCCGAAAGGCTTTTTCTTTTTGCAAGAATCTTGTGGGTGCTTGCAAAAAGTTTAAAAACTTTGATCTGTGCGACGAAAGTTGTGCTACAATAAAAGGCTTCGCTGATTGCAGTGAAGTGAATTCAAAGATGAGTCGCAGGACGGTTTTTGAATGGTGTCTTTAAAAATATACAGCCGATAAGCGTGGGCGTTTGAAGGCGATTGCCAAGTTCTTTGGAGCTAAAACAAACGCTCACAAAAACAGTAATGAGGAAAGAGAAATCTTTCTTGATTCCGTCAAGTGAGTGAGTAGTCGAAAGACTTTAAATTCAAGATCGAACTGTAGAGTTTGATCCTGG
>JAITLO010000021.1 GCA_031277855.1 Acidovorax sp.
GCCTCCCGTAGGAGTCTGGGCCGTGTCTCAGTCCCAGTGTGGCTGGTCGTCCTCTCAGACCAGCTACAGATCGCAGGCTTGGTAAGCCTTTACCCCACCAACTACCTAATCTGCCATCGGCCGCTCCAGTTGCGCAAGGCCTTGCGGTCCCCTGCTTTCAACCTCAGTTCTCATGCGGTATTAGCCACTCTTTCGAGTAGTTATCCCCCACAACTGGGCACGTTCCGATGTATTACTCACCCGTTCGCCACTCGCCACCAGACCGAAGTCCGTGCTGCCGTTCGACTTGCATGTGTAAAGCATGCCGCCAGCGTTCAATCTGAGCCAGGATCAAACTCTACAGTTCGATCTTGAATTTAAAGTCTTTCGACTACTCACTCACTTGACGGAATCAAGAAAGATTTCTCTTTCCTTATTACTGTTTTTGTGAGCGTTTGTTTTAGTTCCAAAGAACTTGGCAATCGCCTTCAAACGCCCACGCTTATCGGCTGTATATTTTTAAAGACACTATTCAAAAACCGTCTTACGACTCATCTTTGAATTCACTTCACCGCAATCAGCGAAGCCTTGTATTGTAGCACAACTTTCGTTGCGCAGATCAAAAAAGTTTTTTGATCTTTTCGCTACCGAGAAAAGCATCTCTAAGCAGCGAAGCCTTGCATTGTACATCGAAATTTGAAGCAGTTCGATGAAATTTTCAGGCCTTCTGCTTAGCAGCTCTGCGATGCAGGGCTGCTAAGCGAGGAGGCGAACTATAGCAGCCTTTTGTCGCCCTGGCGGCAAAAGGCTCAGGCTTTTTGCGCAATCGCCTTTTCCAGCGCATCCACAAAGAGCGCTGCCACATTGCAGTCCGTCTGGTCTGCGATCTCCTGGAAGCAGGTAGGACTGGTGACATTGATCTCGGTGACGCTGTCACCGATCACATCCACTCCCACCAGCAACAGGCCACGCTGCATCAGCACAGGACCCAGGGTTTCCGCAATCTGGCGATCTCGCTCGGTCAGGGGACGGGCCACGCCCTTGCCGCCTGCGGCCAGGTTGCCACGCACCTCATTGCCTTGCGGAATACGGGCCAGGCAATAGGGCACGGCCTGACCGCCGATGATGAGCACCCGCTTGTCACCGTCGGCAATGGCCGGCAGAAAGCGCTGCACCATGACGCTGGTGGCGCCCTGGTGGTTTAGCGTCTCGATGACGCTGCCCAGGTTCATGCCGTCCTTGCCGATACGGAAGATGCCCATGCCCCCCATGCCATCCAAAGGCTTGAGGATGATGTCGCCATGCTCGGCATGGAAGGCGCGGATCTGCGCCGCATCCCGCGTGACCAAGGTGGGGCCCAGCAACTGCGGAAACTCCATGATGGAGAGCTTTTCCGGGTGCTCTCGCAGGGACGAGGGCTTGTTGAATATCTTGGCGCCCTCACGCTCTGCCTGGCTGAGCATATGGGTGGCATAGAAAAACTCGCTGTCAAAGGGCGGGTCCTTGCGCATCACAATGCCGTCAAAGTCAGCCAGCACCATCACGGCTTCCTGCTCTACCGTGAACCACTCTGGCTTGGCACCCGTCAACCGGATCTGACAGACCCGGGCCTGCACCTTGCCACCGGTTTGCCAGGAGACATGGCGTGGCTCACAGGCGTAGATGACATGACCACGCGACTGGGCCTCGCGCATCATGGCAAAGGTGGTGTCCTTTTTGATGTTGAAGGATTCCAGCGGATCGGCAATGAACAGCAGTTTCATGGGAGTGCGGGCGGTGCAGGCCCGGTGTCAGCAACAAAGAAAGCGGCAGCCTCAGCCGCCACGACGCCCATACTTTTGCACAAACAGCGCCACCACGCCGGCCACTACCCCCCAAAACGCCGAACCCACTCCGGCTATCACCACCCCGCTCAAGGTCACGAGGAAGGTGATCAGCGCCGCTTCACGGTGGGTTTCATCCTTCAGGGCGCCTGCCAAGCCTCCGCCAATGCTGCCCAGCAAGGCCAAACCTGCGATGGCCAGCACCAGCTCCTGTGGAAAAGCGATCAGCAGCCCGGTCACCACCGCACCAAAGATGCCGATGACCATATACATGGCGCCACAAACTACGGCTGCGGTATAGCGGCGGTCTTTGTCTTCATGCGCCTCCGGCCCCATGCAGATCGCCGCAGTGATGGCCGAGAAATTCAGCGCATAGCCACCAAAGGGCGCCAACAGCAGCGATGCAATCCCCGTCATGCTGACCAGACGCGAAACCGGCAAGTGATAGCCAGTGGCCCGGATCACCGCCACGCCCGGCATGTTCTGCGAGGCCATGGTGACCACAAACAGCGGCAGGGCCAGGCTGACAAAAGCCTGCCAGCTGAACTCCGGGGCCGTAAACACCGGCAGCGCCAGCTCCCACTGCACACGCGACCATTCCATCTTGCCCGATGCCGCAGCCCAGGCCACGCCCACCAGCAGCGTCAGCACCACGGCATAGCGGGGCAGCAGGCGGCGCCCCAGCAAATAAGCCGCCAGCATGGCCAGCACCATGCCCAAAGCGGTTTGGGCCGCAGCAAAAGCCTGCAGGCCAAAGCGGGCCAGCACACCGGCCAGCAAAGCGGCGGCGATTTCCATGGGGATGCGGTCCATCAGCTTTTCAAACCAGCCCGTCACACCGCACAGAGTGATGAGTACGGCACACACCAGAAAAGCACCCACGGCCTCGGGCATAGAAAAGCTGCCCGCCATACCTGCCGAAGCCAGCACCGCAGCCCCAGGCGTGGACCAGGCCACCATCACCGGCTTGCGCAGCAGCAGCGAGGGCACCAGGCAACACAAGCCCACCCCCAGGCCCAGCGCCCACATCCACGAGGTAATCTGTGCCGGCGTGGCACCAAAGGCCTGGGCCGCCTGGAACACCAGGGCCACAGAGCTGGTAAAGCCCACCAGCACGGCCACGAATCCTGCCGTGAAGGCAGACAAGCTCAGGTCTCGGAAAAAGCGCATGGCTGCCGATTCTGTCCGAGTCACAACCTTCTTACCTGACACCAAGGCGGCCAGTGCGCAGCTTTCTATCAAAACAAGAGCATTCAATGCCCTATATAAATGCGCTTCAGGCCATTTTTGCAGCTACGCAACAGCCTGAATGAGCGCCTCAGAGATGCACCTTGGTGCCCAGCTCCACCACGGCATTGGCCGGCAAATGCAAAAACCCTGCGGCACCGCTGGCACCCGCATGCATTTGCGCAAACAGCTTTTCCCGCCACAACGCCATGCGCCCCCCCATGCGCGGAATGATCACTTCACGCGACAGGAAGTAGCTGGTGCGCATGGGGTCCAGCTTCCAGCCCGGCAGCTCGGCCTGGTGCAGTGCATCGGGCACATTGGGGTCGTTTTTGAAGCCGAAATGCAGCACCACCTGCCAGCAGCCGCTGCCAAGCGCTTCCACCTGGGCCCGCTGACCCAGGCCAATCCATGGCACCTCGTGGTGGCGCAGCACCACAAACAGGTTTTGCGTGTGCAGCACCTTGTTGTGCTTGAGGTTGTGCAGCAGCGCCGGCGGCACCAGGCCCTCTTCGCTGGTAATGAAGACGGCCGTGCCATCGACCCGCTGCACATTGGCATGCTGCAGGCCCTCCAGAAAGCTGGGCAGGTCAACGGCATCGGCACGGTGCTGTTCGGACAGCAGCGTGCGCCCACGGCGCCAGGTGCGCATCAACAGATAGACACTGCCCGCAATCAGCAGCGGGAACCAGCCGCCGGCGGCCAGCTTCAAGGCATTGGAGGCAAAGAACAGAATGTCCACCGCAAAGAAGCAGCTGGTGGACAGCACACACAGCCACAACGGATAGCGCCACAGATAGCGGATGACGAAGAACGTCAGCGTGGTGGTGATCAGCATGTCCAGCGTCACCGCCAGACCATAGGCCGCTGCCAGGTTGTCACTGTTGCGGAACATGACCACCGCCATGGCAATGGCGATGAACAAGGCCCAGTTCACAAAGGGCATATAGATCTGGCCGGTGTCGCGCGTGCTGGTGTGCAGCACCGTCAGCCGCGGCAAATAGCCCAGCTGCATCACCTGCTTGGTGATGCTGAAAGCCCCCGAGATCAGCGCCTGCGAGGCAATCACCGTGGCCATGGTGGCCAGCACCACCAGCGGCAAAGTGGCCCAGCTTGGCGCCATCAGGAAAAAGGGATTGCGCACTGCATCGGGCTGGTCCAGCAACAAAGCGCCCTGGCCCAGGTAGTTCAAGGTCAGCGCCGGCATGACCGCCGAGAACCAGGCCAGGCGAATCGGTTTTTTGCCGAAATGGCCCAGGTCGGCATACAGCGCCTCGGCCCCGGTGACGCACAACACCACGGCACCGAGCAAGATAAAGGCCGTGCCTGGCTGGCCCAGCACAAAGCGCAGGGCATGGCCGGGCCACAGCGCGCTCAGGATCTCCGGGTGGTGCACGATCTGCCCCACACCCAGCGCCGCCAACACCGCGAACCACAGCAAGGTGATGGGGCCAAACCAGCGACCGATGCTGGCCGTGCCACGCTTTTGCATGCTGAACAGAAACAGCAGCACCGCCAGCGTCACGGGGATCACCACATGCTCCATGGCCGGCGCCACCACTTCCAGCCCTTCCACAGCCGAAAGCACCGAGATGGCCGGGGTGATGACTCCGTCGCCATAAAACAGACAGGCTCCGAACAGGCCTACCGCCATCAGCACACCGTGCAGGCGCGGCTTGTCCTGCACCGCCTCGGCCGCCAGCGCCAGCATGGCCACCAGGCCGCCCTCGCCTCGATTGTCGGCGCGCAGCACCAGCACCACGTATTTCAGGGAAACAATGACGGAGAGCGTCCAGAACAGCAGCGACAGCACGCCATAGACATTGGCCGGCGTATACGCCACATGGCCGCTGCGAAAGACCTCTTTGACGGCATACAGCACGCTGGTGCCGATATCGCCATACACCACGCCAATGGCGCCCAAGGTCAATGCGGCCAGCGAAGAACGGGATGAGGAAGGCTGCATCCAATGCAAACCGGGCCACCTGGGCCCGGTCCTGTCTGAGAAAATGCCGCCATTGTGCTTGAGCCCCGGCTCCCTTGCCAGCAGCGCATCCTTTGCACCACAGGCCGCCGTCACGCTGACGAACGGTAGTGCAAGCGCCCGCTCAGTCGTAGATTTCTGCGTCGGGGTTGGTGGCCTCCAGCTCGTAGCTGGCAGCCAGCATGGCCAGGCGGGCGATCACGCCGTACATATAAAAGCGATTGGGCGCGCTGGCACCGGCACGGGCGCCGATTTGCGGCAGCTGCGTGCTTTGCGGCGGAAAGGCCAGCGGCACATAGCCTGCGCCCGGGGCGTTCAGATTCTCGTCCTCGCCACGCTCGGGGTGCATGCGATAGAAGCCGCCCACCACATAGCGGTCCATCATGTAGACCACCGGCTCGGCCACGGCGTTGTTCATGCGCTCATAGGTCAGCACACCCTCTTGCACCAGCACGTCGTGCACAGGCTGGCCGTCCTTGATGACGCCCATCTTGTTGCGCGTGCGCTTGTCCTTGAGCACTTCCAGCTCCTTGGCATCGCGCACCGTCATCACGCCCATGCCATAGGTACCATTGTCGGCCTTGACCACAGCAAACGGCTTTTCCTTGATGCCGTATTCCTTGTACTTGCGGCGCACCTTGGTGAGGATGGCATCCACCTGCACGGCCAGTTGGTCCAGGCCCTTGCCTTCCACATAGTCGATGTTCTCGCACTTGCCGAACACCGGATTGATCAGCCAGGGATCAATGCCCAGCAGCTTGCCAAAGCGCTTGGAGACTTCCTCGTAGCTCTGGAAATGGCGGCTCTTGCGGCGCACGCTCCAGCCTGCGTGCAGCGGCGGCATCAGAAACTGCTCGTACAGCTCTTCCAGAATGCCTGGCGCGCCGGCCGACAAATCGTTGTTCAGCAAGATGGTGCAGGGGTCGAAATTCTTCAGCCCCAGGCGGCGCTTGGTGCGCAGCGCCGGCTCCAGCGTGATGGTGTCGCCATGCGGCAGCTTGATGTCGGTGGGCCGCTTGATGTCCGGGCTGATGGAGCCGATGCGCACATTCAGACCCGCCATGCGAAAAATTCGCTGCAGCTGCAAAATGTTGCTCAGATACGACGGATTTTTCTGCTGATTCTCCGGAACGATGAGCAAATTGCGCGCTTCGGGACAGATTTTTTCGATGGCAGCCATGGCGGCCTGCACCGCCAAAGGCAGCATGTCATCCGTCAGATTGTTCCAGCCACCAGGGAAAAGATTGGTGTCCACCGGGGCCAGCTTGAAACCCGCGTTGCGGATGTCTACCGAGGAATAAAACGGGGGCGTGTGCTCCATCCACTCCAGGCGGAACCAGCGCTCAATGGCAGGCATGGAGTCGATGATGCGCTGCTCAAGCTCGTTGATCGGGCCAGTCAAAGCGGTGATGAGATGTGGAACCATGAAGCCCTCAAGAGACGGTGGTGACCGGGGATTTTAGGGATTTGCGAAACGAATAGGTGGAAACCCTTAACTATCGTCACAAAAGAGTAGGCGCTCACCGCCTCCAGAAAGAGGGAGTCAGCAGCGCCAAAAAGCTCAGAATCTCCAGTCGACCCAACAGCATACCCAGAGTGCAGACCCAGATCTGAAAATCGTCGAGCACGGCGTACGTGGACGAAGGTCCAATGCTACCCAGTCCTGGGCCTGTGCAGTGCACACTTGCGACTACGGCCGAGAAGGCGGTGATAGGGTCCAGGTCGGACAGCATCAGCAACATGCTCAGCACAATGATGGTGGCGCCATAGACCAGCATGAAGGCCAGCACCGAAAAAATCATGCGGTTGTCCACCACGCTGCGCCCCAACAGCACCGGCTGCACGGCGCGGGGGTGGACCAGGCGGGTGATCTCCATGCGGGCCTGCTTCACCAAAATCAACATGCGCACCATCTTGATGCCGCCACCGGTAGAGCCCGCACTGGTGGCCACGCCAGACAGAAACAGCATGAACACCGGCGCAAACGTGGGCCATGTCAGGTAGTCGGCCGTGGCAAAACCGGTGGTGGTGGCCACCGACACCACGTTGAACACGCCATAGCGCAGCGCGTCCAGCGGGCCATACACGCCCTTGACCCACAGCAGCAGGGCCACAAACAGGCCGCTGCCCAGCAGCACGCCAATGGTGGCGCGCATCTCCGGGTCTTGCCAAAAGCCACGCCAGTTGCCCTTGCGCATGGCCACGAAGTACAGCGCGAAGTTGCAGCTGGCCAGCAGCATGAACACCAGGGCAATGCCCTCGATCAGCGGCGATTTATAAAACCCCAGGCTGGCATCGTGCGAGGACAGACCGCCCAGGCTGACGGTGGTGAACATGTGCATCACCGCATCCAGCGGTGCCATGCCCCCCAGCCAAAACGCCAGCGCACAGCTGGCCGAAAACAGGCCATACACCCCCCACAGCCCCTTGGCCGTGCCGGTGATGCGGGGCGTGAGCTTGGTGTCCTTGACCGGGCCTGCCGCCTCGGCGCGGAACATCTGGCTGCCCCCCACGCCCAGCAGCGGCAAGATGGCCACGGCCAAAATCAAGATGCCCATGCCACCCAACCATTGCAAAAAGGTGCGCCAGATATTGATGGACACCGGCAACGCATCCAGCTCGGACAACACGGTGGCACCCGAGGTTGTGAGGCCCGACACGGCCTCGAAGTACGCATGGGTGAAAGACAGGCCTCGGCCCATTTCGGCATAGGCCAATAGCAGCGGCACACTGGCGCACAGTGGCAGGCAAACCCAGACCAGGGTCACCAAAATCACGCCGTGGCGCGGCTGCATCTCCTTGCGGTAGCGGTTCATGCGCGCCCAGAGCAGCGCGCCCGTGACCACCGTCCCCATCAGCGACCACAGCCAGACCTGCCAGATGCCATCCTGGTTGAACCAGGACACCGCCAGCGGCAGGCCCATGGACAGGCCGAACATCACCATCAGCGCCCCGAGCAGGCGCAGGACGGGAAGCAGGTCACGCATGGCTGTCTCCTGGCATCAGAAGAAGGTGGCGCTGACGCGGAACAGCTTTTCCACATCCTGCACCAGGCGCTTGTTGGGCAGGAAGAACACCACGTGGTCGTTGCTCTCGATCACGGTGTGGCTGCGCGGAATGATGACCTCGGGCTCGGCCACAATGGGCTCCGCCGGTTCACCGTTTTCGCCCGGCACCGGCAGGCCCCGCACGATCAGGCCGATGTTCACCTCGGGTGGCAGGCGCAGCTCATCCACCCTGCGGCCCACCACGCGCGAGCTTTTGCGGTCGCCACGGGCGACAATTTCCAGGGCCTCAGCCACCCCACGGCGCAGGCTGTGCACGGCCTGCACATCGCCACGGCGCACATGAGCCAGCAGCTCGCCCAGCATGGCCTGGGCCGGAGACAGCGCAATATCAATCTGTGTGCCATGCATCAAGTCGGCATAGCTGCGCCGGTTGATCAGGGCCAGCACCCGGGCCGCGCCCATGCGCTTGGCCAGCAGGCAGGCCATGATGTTGTTCTCATCGTCGTTGGTCAGCGCCAGGAAGAGGTCTACATCCTCTATGCCTTCGTCGTCCAGCAGGCTTTCGTCCGTGGCATCGCCCTGCAACACCAGCACATCCTCCGGCAAGGCCGAGGCCAGCTCCATGCAGCGCTTGGCATCCACTTCGACAATCTTGATGTGAAAACGCCCCGGCTGCTCGGCCAGCAGCTCCGCCAGGCGCATGGCCACGCGCCCGCCACCGGCAATCAGCACCCGGCGCACCGGCCGGGCTGGCTGGCCTTCGGGGCGGTGCAAGGCCGCGAGAATGCCTGGCAGCGTCTCGCGCGCCGACAGCACAAAAACCTCATCGCCCGGCTCGATACGGGTGCCGCCATCACAGCGCACAAAACGGTCGGGCTCGTCAGCAAAGCGGCGGTAAATCGCCACAATGCGCAACCCCATCTCCGGGTTGTGCAAGCGCAGCTCACCAATGCGCAGCCC
This sequence comes from Acidovorax sp., assembly GCA_031277855.1. Lineage (GTDB taxonomy): Bacteria > Pseudomonadota > Gammaproteobacteria > Burkholderiales > Burkholderiaceae_C > Comamonas. The sequence continues at coordinate 8,982 of JAITLO010000021.1, forward strand.
CACGGCCGGCGCCCCAGGACGGGCACGCACCGATGCCAGACAGGCACGACCTCCGGCAAAGGCACGCACCTGCAGTGCCTCCGGGTATTCGGTGAGCTTGCCGATGTAGCGGGTCAGCGAGGCCTCGGGGCAGATGATGGCATCCACCCCCAAGCCGTCCTTGCCCAGCACGGCTTCGTCGTCCGTCGTGAAGCTGGAAGAGCGCACGCGCGCAATCCGCGTGGGAATATTGAACAGCAACTGCCCCAGCTTGCAGCACACCAGATTGGTTTCATCCAGCGCTGCGCAGGCAATCAGCAAATCGGTATCGGCCGCGCCGGCCTCGGCCAGCACCTGGGGGTCTATGCCGCTGCCCACCACGCCGCGCAGATCGAAGCGGCCTTCCAGCTCGCGCAGGCGCTGTGCGTCCTGGTCGATGACGGTGATGTCGTTGCGCTCGGACACCAGGCTTTCAGCCACGCTGAAACCCACGCGCCCCGCGCCCAAGATGATGATTTTCATGCGTTACCTGCTGCTTGTGAGATGAAGGCACGGACGTGCGCCGCACGCCCGCAGCGGGCCTTAGCCGCGCACCTGGCCTTCGCCCAGCACAATGTATTTGAGCGAAGTCAGACCTTCAATGCCCACGGGACCGCGGGCATGGAATTTGTCGGTGCTGATGCCGATTTCCGCGCCCAGACCGTATTCGAAACCATCGGCAAAACGCGTGCTGGCATTCACCATCACGCTGGCCGAGTCCACCTCACGCAGAAACTGCTGGGCATGCATATGGTCGCGCGTGAGGATAGCCTCGGTGTGGTGGCTGGAATAGCGGTTGATGTGGGCAATGGCTTCATCCACACCTGCCACCACCTTCACGCTGATGACGGGTGCCAGGTATTCCTCGCTCCAGTCCTGCTCGGTGGCCTCGGTCAGTTGGGCACCGCTGACTTGCTGCAGCATGGCCAGGGCCTCGGCATCACCACGCATCTCCACCCCCTTGGCTGCGTAAATGGCGCCGATCTGGGGCAGGAATTCCGCAGCCACGCCGCGCGCCACCAGCAGGCTTTCGCTGGCATTGCAGGGGCTGTACTTGTTGGTCTTGGCGTTGTCTGCCACCTTCACCGCCATGGCGATGTCGCAAGGGTCGTCCACATAGGTGTGGCAGTTGCCATCCAGGTGTTTGATGACGGGCACCTTGGCATCACGGCTGATGCGCTCGATCAGGCCCTTGCCGCCACGGGGAATGATGACATCCACATAGGCCGGCATGGCGATCAGATGGCCCACGGCCTCGCGGTCGGTGGTGGGCACCAGTTGCACGGCGTTCTCGGGCAGGCCGGCCTCCAGCAGGGCCTGCGCCACCAGCGCGGCCAGAGCCTTGTTGGACTCAATGGCCTCGGAGCCGCCGCGCAAGATGCAGGCATTGCCGCTCTTGATCGACAGGCTGGCCGCCTCGATGGTCACATTCGGGCGGCTTTCATAAATCATGCCGAACACGCCGATGGGCACGCGCATCTGGCCCACGCGAATACCGCTGGGCATTTGCTTCATGCCAATGATTTCGCCAATCACATCCGGCATGGCTGCCAGCTGCTCACAACCTTGGGCGCAGGTTTCCAGCACCTTGGGGCTCAGGCGCAGGCGATCCACCATGGGGGCGGACAGGCCATTGGCCTCGGCCCGCACCAAATCCTTGGCGTTATCTGCCTGCAGCGGCTGCACACGCTCGCGCAGCAGGCGTGCCAGCGCCAGCAAAGCCTTGTTTTTGGTAGCAGCATCTGCCCTGGCCATCAGCGCGGACGCCTGTTTGGCCTGCGCACCCAACTGGTGCATGATTTCAGCAATATTCAGCGCGTTCATCCCCTCATTCTCCTCGAAATGCCATCCACTTCCCACGACCACCTCCTGGCCGCGCAGCAACTGGGCCAGTTATGCCAGGGCATTGCCTTGTTGAAGCAGCAGCAACTGTCCGCAGCCGATCTGGGCAGCCAGGCCCGCGCCAGCGGGGCCTTGCTGGCCGCCCTGCCTCCGCGCTATGCCGAGCTGCTGCTGAATGTGCTGGACCGCATGGAAGCCAGCGCCCTGTTCACCGAGGAAAGCTGCTCCTTCAGCCACCAGGAACAGCTGAACACCCTGGACTTATGGGCCGAAAAAGCCCAGGCCCGCCTGGCCCAGCAGTCCGCAACCTAGACCGGACACACTATCCGCCAAAGCTGCCACGCCCCTCGACGAGAGACAGCGAGCAAGGGCCGCGAAGGCCACCCCTCACCCCTGCCCTCTCCCCCAAGGGGCGAGGGAGTAAAACCGGAGGCGCAGCGCACAAAACCGGCGCAGCCCAAGTCAGCAGACAGCGAGCAAGAGCCGCCTCGCAGCAAGGCTGTCGTCCCCCTGGGGGGAAGCGGCGTAGCCGCTCAGGGGGGACTCATATTTCTGGTAGCCACAGCCTAGCCCGCACCCCTGTCTCCGGCACCGTGGCATTCACCACTTCCAGGCTGCCGCCGCAGGCCTGTGCCAGGTCACGGCAAATCGCCAGGCCCAGGCCCACACCCTGGCCACCACCGGTCACAAACGGGGTGAACAAGGCATGTGCCACGGCCGGCGCCAGACCTGGCCCACTGTCCCACACCTGCAGCACCCAGCCCGCCCGGCCTTGTTGCTCGGCCGCCTGCAGCCGCATGCCCAGGGCACCATGCTCCGGCGTGTGCTCAATGGCATTGGTGAGCAGGTTTTTCAACACTTCTTCCACCATCCAGGGCGCGCCGCGCCACTGCGCCACCGTTTCTGGCGCGTCCAGACCAAAGTCCAGCTGCTTGCGCGCCAGCAGCGGCGACAGTTCCACCGCCACGGCCTGCAAGGTGGCATGCAGGTCTACCACGGCATCGGGCTGCGCGCGGGCTGCCGCGTCGGCATGCATGCGGTTCCACATCAGCAACTGGTGCACCACGCGGCCCGTGCGCTGTGTGGTGGCATGGATGCTGCGCAGCGCTTCCTGCGCAGGCACATCGCCATGTAGACCCGCCTCTGCATGCAGCTGCAGCACGGCCAGCGGCGTGCGCAGCTGGTGTGAAGCGTCGGCCACAAAGCGCTGCTGGCGCTGCTGCGCCTGCCGCATGCGATCCAGCAAACCGTTGAATGCCTGCAACAGCGGCTGCACCTCCTGAGGAGCACCTGAGGCCTGCAGTACATCCACATCTTCCGGCCGGCGCTGGGCCACGGCACGCGCCAGCTGGCGCAAGGGCCGCAAGGCCACCGTGGCCACGCCCCACAGCGTGGCCAGCAGCAGCACCAGCAAACCGCCCTGGCGCAGCAGCGTGTCCCACAAGATGGATTGGCCCATGGCATAGCGGTAGGCAGAGAACTCGCCAACCTGCACCACCACATAGCGCATGCCCTCGGCCGATTCCACCGGCTGCCACAAGGCCACAAAGCGTGCTGGTGCGCCATCGACCTGGCTGTCATAGAACTGCAGCCGCGCGGCATAGGCCGCATCTACCGGCGGCAAGCCGGCATAGGGCGCCAGGTTGGCGTCTCCCGCCAGAAATTCGCCATTCAAAAAGCCCACGCGGTACAGCAGCGGACTGCGCCCGGGCTGGACGCGCAAATCCGGGCGCACATCGCCGGCATACAGCTCCAGCGCCGCATGGGGCATGCTCACCTGCAGCTCGCCCCGCTCCAGGCGAATCATGTCGCCCAGCGAATGCGCCGCCGTCACCAGCAGCCGATCAAACGCCTTTTGTGCCGTAGCCAGGGCCGCGTGGTAACTGGCCCAGGCATCGAGCAGCACAAAGGCCAGCAGCGGCACCGCCATCCACCACAGCAAACGCTGGCGCAGGCTGAAAGCCTTGATCATGTTGCTTCTCCACAGCGCTGCGCCTTCCTCCATCGCACGCAACTGGCGCGGCACCACGCCAGGGCACCGCGCAAGGGCCGCCCCGCCGCGCTGGTGCCGTCCCCCTCCGGCGGAGCCAGAGAGGGGGAAGACGCGCAGCGTCTCAGGGGGTGCCTCATGGCTCTTCTTGCACCAGGTACCCCACCCCGCGCAGCGTGCTGATCCGCACCCCGGTATTCACCAGTTTTTTGCGCAGGCGGTGGACCACCACCTCCACGGCATCAGCCTGGGTGGGCTGACCCGAGGGAAAGACCAGGGCCAGCAGCCGCTCCTTGGTCACCGCATGGCCGGGCCGCTCCATCAGCGCCGCCAGCAGTGCGGATTCGCGCGGTGTCAGCTCCATGGCCTGGCCATCGGCATAGCACACGCCCGTGGCCCGCTCCAGGCGCAGCCGGCCGCAATGCATCTCCCCGGGGACAGCCCCGGCGCGGCGGCACAGGGCGCGCAAACGCGCCTCCAGTTCGTCCAGATCAAAAGGCTTGGCCAGGTAATCATCGGCCCCGGCATTCAGCCCGGCCACTCTGTCACCCACGGCACCACGCGCCGTGACCACCAACACCGGCACGCCCTGGCCACGGCCCCGGATGCGCGACAGCAGTTGCAGGCCGTCGAGCACCGGCAGGCCCAGGTCCAGCATGACCACGTCATACGTGACCACGGCCAGCCGCTCCAGTGCCTGGGCGCCGTCGGCGCAATGCTCCACCTGCATGCCTCGGCGGGTGAGCACGCGTGACAGGGCCAGGCTCAGATCCCAGTCATCTTCAACCAACAACACTTTCATAAACAGGCGGCCGGGGCGGTTACCGGCAAGTTACGGGAAAACACGGAATTTGGGGCCGAAACAGTGATTTTGAAAGGAACTTGAAAGCAGACCGCAAGCCAAGCGAAAGACAGGGCGCACATGGCCTGCCGGCCCTGCCTATAGTCTGCCCAAACCCGAATGCACCCCCCAAGGAGGATTGAGATGACCCTGCACCGCACTACCCGCGCCGCCCTGGTGGGCGCCGCCTTGCTGGCTTCGACCGCTGTTTTCGCCCAGGATGCCTGCCCCCACCGTGGCGATCTGGACAGCCAGTTCTGCGACGCCAACAAGGATCTGGTGGCCGACACCCCCACCGACCCCAAGAAGCTGCGCGACCCCAGCACCCTGGTGTTCGCCTTCACCCCGGTGGAAGACCCCTCGGTCTATGAAAAGCTGTTCCGCCCCTTCATGGGTCACCTGTCGCAATGCGTGGGCAAGAAGGTTGTCTTCTTCCCGGTGCAGTCCAACGCGGCCCAGATCGAAGCCATGCGCTCGGGCCGTCTGCACATCGCGGCCTTCTCGCCCGGTCCGGTGAACTTCGCCGTCAACCTCTCCGGCGCCGTGCCCTTTGCCATCCGCGGCAACGAGCAAGGCCCTGTGGGCATGAACCTGAAGATGATTGTGCGCAAGGACAGCAGCTACCAGAAGCTGGATGACCTCAAGGGCAAGCGCATTGCCCACACCTCGCCATCGTCCAACTCCGGCAACCTGGCGCCACGTGCCCTGTTCCCCAAGCTGGGCCTGACGCCCGACACCGACTACAAGGTGGTGTATTCCGGCAAGCATGACCAGTCCATTCTGGGCGTGAAGACCGGCGACTACGACGCAGCCCCCGTGGCCAGCGACGTGCTGCAGCACATGACCGACCGCGGCGTGGTGGCCAAGGACGAGTTCCGCGTGCTCTACACCAGCGAGATGTTCCCCACCGACGCCTACGCCTACGCCCACAACCTGACCCCGGCGCTGCAGACCAAGATCAAGCAGTGCTTCTTTGACTACAAGGTGCCGGCCGAAATGGCTAAGGGCCTGGGTGGCGACCGCTTCCTGCCCATCACCTACCAAAAGGACTGGGAACTGGTGCGCACCGTGGCCAAGGCCTCGGGCGAGTCCTTCACCCGCGACGCCTTTGAAAAGGCCGCCCAGAAGAAGTAATCGCTGAGCCTCGTCCACGCGGGCCCGCGCCTTGATTGCGCTGGCCCGCGTTGTCGTTTGGCGCGCACCCTTTTCTCGAAAGTTTTTGCATGACTGCCACCGCACACACAGGCGCCATCCAGATCCAGCGCCTGGTCAAAGAATACCGGCCCGGCCAGCCCGTGCTCAAGGGCATAGACCTGAGCATTCCCGCCACAGGCCTGACCAGCATCATCGGCCCTTCGGGCACCGGCAAATCCACGCTGCTGCGCTGTATCAACCGCCTGATCGACCCCAGCACCGGCGCCATCCTGGTGCAGATCGAAGGCCAGCAGGTCGACATGGCCCAGCTGCAAGGCAGCGCGCTGCGCCGCGCACGCCGCCATATCGGCATGGTGTTTCAGGAATACAACCTGGTGGACCGGCTGACCGTGATGGAAAACGTGCTCACCGGCCGCCTGGGTTATCTCTCGGCCTGGCGCGCCTGGCGCCGCAAGTTCGATGCGCGTGACTTTGCAGAAGCCCAGCAGCTGCTGAACGAAGTGGGCCTGGGTGACTTTGCCCACCGCCGCGCCGATGCCCTCAGCGGCGGCCAGCGCCAGCGCGTGGGCATTGCCCGCGCGCTGATGCAGCGCCCCGCCGTACTGCTGGCCGACGAGCCCACCTCCTCGCTGGACCCCAAGACCTCGATCGAAATCATCCAGCTGCTGCGCGCGCAAGGCGTGCAGCGCAATATCCCGGTGATGGTCAACATCCACGATGTGGAGCTGGCGCGCAAATTCTCGGACCGCATCATCGGCATGACTGGCGGCCATGTGGTCTACGACGGTGCACCCGAAGGCCTGACCGAGGACCACCTCACCACCATTTACGGCGGCAAAGCATGGCTGGAATGACCCCTACCCCATCTGCCGCCCCCGCAGGCCGCAAGGCTTTTGGCTGGAGCTGGAGCCAGAAGGGCCTGCTCGCCCTGTTGCTGGTCTATGCCCTCTGGGCCCTGTCCACCATGGGTGTCTCGGCCGAGCGCCTGGGCTCGGGCGGCGCTGCCGCGGCCCGTTTTCTGGGCCTGATGTTCCCGCCCGAGCTGGGCAAGATGGACGAGCTCTGGCAGGGCATCAAGGAGACCATGCAGATCGCCGTGCTGGCCACGGCCATCGGCATTGTGCTGAGCCTGCCCGTGGGCCTGATGTCGGCCTCCAATATGGCGCCTGCCCCGTTGCGCGCCCTGGGCCGCACGCTGATTGCCATCTGCCGCGCCCTGCACCCGGTGATCAGTGCCATCTTGTTCGTCAAGGCCGTGGGCTTTGGCCCACTGGCGGGCATTTTGTCTTTGGTGGTGGCCACCGTGGGCTTTGTCGGCAAGCTGTTTGCCGATGCCATCGAGGAAATCTCGCCCAAGCCCATCGAGGCCATACGCGCCACCGGCGCCTCGTTCATGAACGTGGTGCTGTTTGGCGTGCTGCCCCAGGTGATCAGCCGCTTTGTGGGCTTTGCCACCTACCAGCTGGACTCCAATCTGCGCAACTCCACCATGGTGGGCATTGTGGGCGCCGGTGGCATTGGCGGCGTGCTGTTCGCCGCCTTCCTGCGCTATGAGTACAACTTCGTCTTCACCATCCTGGCTACCGTGATCGCCATCATCGTGGCCGGTGAGCTGGTGGTGAATGCCGTGCGAAAGGCCCTCCATGTCTGAACTCGCCGCAAACGCTTCAACGCCTGCGCAATCTGTGCAGTGGCAGCGCTTTACCCTGGGACAGCGCCTGCTGCGCTACGGCCTGTGGCTGTTTGGCATCTGGGCCATTGTGCAATCGGTACGCCATATCGAATTCATCCCCGAGTTCCTGTATGACGCGCCCGAGCAAATGGCCGATATGCTGGGCCGCATGTGGCCGGTGGACTGGAGCTACTACCAGCCCGATGTGCACCAGGGCCTGATGGAAACGCTGCACATGGCCACGCTGGGCACGGTGCTGTCGCTGGGCCTGGCCCTGCCCCTGGGCGTGATGGTGGCCCCCAATGTGACCAAGAGCCGTGTGCTCAACATGATCGCCCGGGTGATTCTGGTGGCCAGCCGCTCGGTGAACTCCCTGGTCTGGGCCATGCTGTTCGTGGCCATCTTCGGCCCCGGCCCGCTGGCCGGCATGTTTGCCATTGCGCTTCGCTCGGTGGGCTTTGTCGGCAAGCTGGTGGGCGAAGCCCTGGAGCAAACACCCCAGGGCTGCATCGAGGCCCTGCAGGCCGCAGGCGCGGGCAAGTTCGCCCAGCTCTGGTATGGCTACTGGCCGCAGATCAAGCCGGCCTTCTGGTCGGTCTCGCTGCTGCGCTGGGACATCAATGTGCGTGAGTCCGGCGTGCTGGGCCTGGTGGGCGCCGGCGGCATTGGCGTGGTGCTGAACACCAGCATCGACCTGTTCCAGTGGGACCGCGTAGCCCTGGTGTTGATTACCATATTCACCGTCGTGGCCCTGGCCGAAGTCGTGGTGCTACAAATCCGCAAGCGCGTGCTGTGACACCTTGGATGGGCTACGCGCCCATTGGAGGCGGCCATACAGCGCTTGATGCTTTGTTGCGCGCCCTTGCCGTATCCAGATACTGTCTGCGGGCACGCGCCGCGCCTCAAGTGCTGTCTGACCGTTGTGGGATAGGCATTAGCCTCAGGCTGTGTTTTTCAGGCCCACTCCTGCAGACCGTGAAGATCCAGAGGAAACATAAAAAAGCCACAAGCACTGCTTGTGGCTTTTTGCATTGTGCACTCAACCTTCAACGCGATACGCGTGGAGGTGGGGCTTGCAGGGTCTGTACGACGTCCGTTGCCAACTTGCGCAATGCCTGCCAGCTGTTGTTGGGCCAACCGGCGGCCGGCAGTCCTTTGACGATGCCGTCGACCACATGGGCCGAGTGCAGCAGGCGTGCGGCACCGGCATCGGTGAGGCGAGGCACCACGCGCTCGAACAGGCGCTCTTTCACGCCCCAGACGCGCTGGGCGCGCAGCGCCATGGGCAGGGGCTGGCCTGCGGCCATGGCGTCACGCACACGCTTCATGGAGCGTATGTCTTCGGCCAAGGTCCAATGCACCAGCACCTCGGCCGTGCCTTCGGCCTGCAGGCCGTCCAGCATGCGCAGCACCCGTGCCAGTTGGCCGGAGAGCACCGCCTCGGACAGCTTGAACACGTCGTAACGCGCCACATTCAGCACGGCCTGCTCTACCTGGGCAAAGCCCAGCTCCCCTGCGGGGTAGAGCAGGCCCAGCTTTTGAATTTCCTGGTGGGCAGCCAGCAGATTGCCTTCCACCCGGTCGGCAAAGAACTGCAGCGTGCGCTGGCCTTCCTCTCCGGGCACCACACGCTGGCCTTGTTGGGCCAGTCGCTGGGCAATCCAGGACGGCAGTGCATTGCGCTCTATGGGGTCGACCTGGATGGTGATGCCCTGGGCCTCCAGCGCGCCGAACCAGGCGCCGCTCTTGGTCTGTTTGTCCAGGCGCGGCAGGGTCACAATGGTCAGCGTGTTCTCGTCCTGCGCGGCCTGGGCTGCCAGCTGCTGGATGGCGGCGCTGCCCTCCTTGCCCGGCTTGCCCGAAGGGATGCGGATTTCCACCATCTGCTTGTCGGCAAACAGGGACAGCGAGCCGCCAGCCGCCAGCACCGCACTCCAGTCGAAATGCGCACCGGCCACGGTGTAGACGCTGCGCTCCGTATGGCCTGCGGCCCGGGCCGCAGCGCGTATGGCATCGGCCGCCTCCTGCAGCTGCAGCGGCTCGTCGCCATGCAGGGTGTAGAGCGGGCGCAGGCCTTTTTGCAGGTGTGCGCCCAGCTGGTTCAACGCCAGTTGCATGTGACCGCGCTCACTCTGGCTTGGGCTGCTGGGCCGATGCCAGGCGGCGTATGACCTGCTGCACCAGATCGGACTGCATGGTCTGGTAGATCAGCTCCGCCTCCTGGTCCTTGGCCAGGGCCAGGGTTTCGTCGTAGCTCATGTCGCGCTCCTGCTCCAGCTCGGTCGGCGCAATCCACTCCAGGCCATCGGTGCTGTAGAGGCGAAAGGTCATGCGGTAGCGCAGTTGCAGATCGCGCACCTGGCCGGCCGCGTTTTTGCTGATGATGATGCGCTCGCGCCGCTCACCCAGCAGTTGCCAGACCACCTGGGCTTCTTCGGGCTTATGGGGCGCACGCAGCACGCGCAAGCGGTCGCTGGCCGTGGCCAGATTGCGCTGCAGGTCGCGGGCGAAAGTCGAGCTTACCGCCGCATTCAGGTAGATGGAGGAAAACGGAAAGTCCGGCACCCCGCGTATGCGGAAGCCGCAGGCCGAGACCACGGGGGCCAGGGCCATCAGGGAAAGCAGCGTACGCTTGCGCATGGGTGCTCCTCGGGGCATTAAACGACGACGTTGACCAGGCGACCCGGCACCACCACCACCTTCTTCGGCGTGGCACCCAGGATGAACTTCTGGGCTTCTTCGTTGGCCAGGGCGGCAGCTTCGATCTGTGCCTTGTCGGCCTGGGCCGGCACGCGGATGGAGCCGCGCAGCTTGCCGTTGACCTGCAGCATCAGCTCCAGCTCGTCCTGCACCAGGGCCGAAGCGTCCACCTGCGGCCAGGCCGCATCCAGCAGATCGCCCTGCTTGTTGGCGTAACCCAACTCGCTCCACAGCACATGGGCCAGGTGGGGCGTGGCGGGGTAGAGCACGCGCAGCAAGATGCCAAAGCCTTCGATGGCAGCGATCTGGCCGTCGGCCGTGTCGGTGGCCTTGAAGGCCTCCAGCGCGTTGATCATCTTCATCGCGCCGGACACCACGGTGTTGTACTGCATGCGCTGGTAGTCGTATTCCACCTGCTTGAGCACGGTGTGAATCTCCAGGCGCAGCGCCTTGGCGTCCTTGCCGAACTGCACCTGCGACAAGTCGGTCAGGCCGTTGGTAGCGGCACTGGCGGCTTCATAGTCCAGCGTCAGCAGCTTGCTGCTGAAGTTGTAGACGCGGCGCAGGAAACGGTAGCTGCCTTCCACGGCGGCGTCGTTCCACTCCAGCGTCAGCTCGGGTGGCGAGGTGAACATGGTGTACAGGCGCGCCGTGTCGGCGCCGTACTTGCCGATCAGCTCCTGCGGATCGACGCCGTTGTTCTTGGACTTGGACATGGTGCCCACGCCCTCGTAGTCGATGGCTGTGCCCACAGGCAGCATGCCGTCGGCGCTGTCCACTTCGACCTTGAGCTTGGCGCCGATGATCTTGCCTGTCTCGTCAAACACATGCTCCACATCCTTGGGCCAGAAATACTCCTTGGCGCCCTTGGCCGTGCGACGGCTGTAGATATGGTTGAGCACCATGCCCTGGGTCAACAGCTTGGAGAAGGGCTCATCGACCTTGACCAGGCCCAGATCGCGCATGACCTTGGTCCAGAAGCGCGCATACAGCAGGTGGAGAATCGCGTGCTCGATGCCGCCGATGTACTGGTCCATGGGCATCCAGTAATTGGCTGCGTCCTGGCCCACCATCTGCTCGCTGTTCTTGGCGTCACAATAGCGCATGAAATACCAGGACGAATCCACAAAGGTGTCCATGGTGTCGGTCTCGCGGCGCGCGGCCTTGCCGCAGCAGGGGCAGACCACGCCAGCGTGGAATTCCTCGCTCTTGACCAGGGGGTTGCCCGAGCCGTCCGGCACCAGGCCTTCGGGCAGCACCACGGGCAGGTCTTTTTCCGGCACGGGCTGGGGACCGCAGTCCTCGCAATGGATGATGGGGATGGGCGTGCCCCAGTAGCGCTGGCGGCTCACGCCCCAGTCGCGCAGACGCCAGGTGGTCTTCAGCTCGCCCAGACCCTTGCCTGCCAGCAGCTTGGCCACGGCCTGCACCGCGTCCTGGTGGCCCAGGCCGTCGAACTCGCCGGAAGCGATCAGCACGCCGCGCTCCTTGTCGCCGTACCAGTCATGCCACTGCTTGCTGTCGTAGTCGCCCTGGCCTTGCACGGCCACCACCTGCTGGATGGGCAGGCCGTACTTGTTGGCAAAGGCAAAGTCGCGCTCGTCATGGGCGGGAACGCCCATCACGGCGCCATCGCCATAGCTCATCAGCACATAGTTGCCCACCCAAACCTCGACCTGCTTGCCGGTGACGGGATGGGTGACGAACAGGCCCGTGGGCATGCCCTCTTTTTCCTTCAGTGCCAGCTCGGCCTCGGTCGTGCCGCCTTTTTTGCATTCTTCAATGAAGGCAGCCAGCTTGGCATTGGTGGCGGCAGCGTGGGCGGCCAGCGGGTGCTCGGGCGCCACGGCGCAGAAGGTCACGCCCATGATGGTGTCAGCACGCGTGGTGAAGACAAACATCTTGCCGTCCTGGATCAGTTCGCCATCGGCATTGCGGATGTCGTGGGTGAACGCAAAGCGCACGCCGGCGCTCTTGCCAATCCAGTTCTCCTGCATCAGGCGCACCTTGTCGGGCCAGCCGTTCAAGGTCGCTTGCTCACCGCCGACCTGCACATGGTCCAGCAGCTCCTGGGCATAGTTGGTGATGGCCAGGTAGTAGCCGGGAATCTCGCGCTTTTCCACGGGCGCGCCGGTGCGCCAGCCACGGCCGTCGATCACCTGCTCGTTGGCCAGCACGGTCTGGTCCACCGGGTCCCAGTTCACGACCTGGGTCTTGCGGTAGGCAATGCCTTTTTCCAGCATCTTCAGGAACAGCCACTGGTTCCACTTGTAGTAATCGGGGTCGCAGGTGGCGAACTCGCGGCTCCAGTCGATGGCCAGGCCCATGGCCTGCATCTGGCCCTTCATGTAGGCGATGTTGTCGTAGGTCCACTGGGCCGGCGGCACCTTGTTCTTCAGCGCCGCGTTCTCGGCCGGCAGGCCGAAGGCGTCCCAGCCCATGGGCATCAAGACGTTAAAGCCCTTCATGCGCAGCTGGCGCGTGAGCATGTCGTTGATGGTGTAGTTGCGCACGTGGCCCATGTGCAGCTTGCCGCTGGGGTAGGGCAGCATGGAGCAGGCGTAGAACTTGGGCTTGGACTGGTCCTCGGTCACGCGGTAGGCGTCCTGGGCATTCCAGTGATCCTGGGCGGCGCGCTCGACCTCGATGTGGTTGTATTTGTCTTGCATGGAACTTGGGATGGATGCTGCAGTCACACTACTGCCTTCGCCTGGATTTTAGGCTGCAGGCGGTCTCCCCTTGCCGGACTGGGCGACATGCCCTTTAGCGGCCCGCGTTCTGACCTCCTCTGGCCCCCTGTTGCGGGCCCGGGCAGAGCCTCCCTCATTTTTCAATCTTTCACGGCCCGGCAGTCCTGCCTGGGCCCAGGTGGTGTTTGTGAATTTGACTGATTTTTCCTTCTATACCGAGCTTCAACCCTGGGCCCAGGCGGCCCTGGGCCTGGCCCTGCTGGCCCTGCTGGCCCTGGCCGTGCGCCTGGCTTTGCAGCAGGTGCTGTTCCATTTTGTGCGCGCCTGGCGCAATGCCCTGCCTGCCATGGGCTGGGCGCAAATCATCTGGCACGACCATGTGCTGCTGCGCATTGCCAAGATTTCGCCCTCGCTGGTGGTGCAGCTGGGCATCCACTGGGTGGAGCATCTGCCGCCCCAGGCCACCCAGGCGATTGGCAATATCGCGGCGGCCTTCACCATCTACCACGTGGTGCGCGTGGTGGCCGAGCTGCTCAACGAGATCAATGCCGCCCATGACCGCCATGACGGCCCCAAGGCCACGCGCACCCACTCCATCAAAAGCTATGTGCAGCTGGGCAAGCTGATGGCCACCATCGTCGGCGTGCTGCTGGTGGTGGCCACCATCATGGACCGCTCTCCCCTGCTGCTGCTGTCCGGCCTGGGCGCGGCCTCGGCGATCTTGATGCTGGTGTTCAAGGACACCATCATGTCGTTTGTGGCTGGCGTGCTGCTGAGCAGCAACGACATGCTGCGCGTGGGCGACTGGATTGAAATGCCCCAGGTGGGCGCCGATGGCTTTGTGGTGGACATTGCCCTGCACACCGTGAAGGTGCAGAACTGGGACAAGACCATGACCACCATACCGACCTGGCGCTTGATGAGCGACAGCTACAAGAACTGGCGCGGCATGTTCGAGTCCGGCGGCCGCCGCATACGCCGCTCCCTGCCCATTGATGCCCACAGCATCCATCAGTTGACGGACACCGAACGCCAGCGCCTGAGCGCCATGCCCCTGCTACAGGCCTACTGGGACAATCCGCTCTTTGGTGCCGACCCCAGCCAGTCCAGCAATCTGGCGGCCTTCAAGGCCTATGCCCAGGCCTATTTGATCGCCCACCCCGGCGTTCACAAAGCGCCCAATATGTTCATGCTGGTGCGCACCATGGAACCCACGCCCATGGGCGTTCCGCTGGAGCTGTTTTGCTACACGGCCACCACGGTCTGGGTGGAGTACGAGGCCATTCAGGGCCAGATTTTTGACCATTTGATCAGCATGCTGCCCCAGTTCGGCCTGTGCCTGTACCAGCGCTCCTCGGACTACAACCAACACTATCCCAGTCCCCCCTGAGCCGCTTCGCGTCTTCCCCCAGGGGGACGACGGCCTTTGCTGCGGGGCGGCCCTTGCTGGCCGTCTCCCGCTTCGGTGGCGCTCCGTCGTTTAAATTAAAAATAAGTGAGCGCTTTGTACATATTTCACCTGGACTTCCGCATAAAACAACGCTGAAATCCAGTACCTATATACACAAGCTGCTCCTTATTTATTGGTGACATCCACCGCAATCGGCTGGCCCTGGTCATCGGCCAGGCCCACCAGCAGGGCACGCCCATCGGGCAGCACGCGGAAGTCGCCAAATCGGGCCCGCTCAAAGCGCTCGCCCTGGCCTTCGGGGAAGAAGTAGGCATCGGACACCAACACCCACTGGCCCTTGAGCCGCTTCAGCGGCAGCAGGATTTCACCCGGGCCGGCCACCTCGCCGGGCTGGGCCAGGCGCAGCACCTGGGCCTGGCCTTGTGCGTCCAGGCTGGCCAGCACCGGAGCGGTGGCGGCAAACTGCTGGTCCAGCGCCTGTGTCACCTCGTAGGGCAGGTCAAAACGCAGGCTCATATAGTCGCCCTGCATGATGGAGCGCGGGTCCACGGGCACCAGGGGCACCAGAATCGGCTGACCCTGGGCGATCACCGACTCCTTGCGGGCCACATCCCAATTCACCAGGCCAAACACCAGGGCCGCGCCCAGCAGCACGCCGATGACGGCATGGCGCTGGCGCAGCGCCCCGCCCTGCACCGCGTCTGCGGCCTTGTCGGGCGTGGGCACGGCATAGTCAGCACGCCGCCGCGCTAGGACATGCACCAGCCCCATGCCCAACAGCAAACCTGCGCCCAGCAGGGCCAGTACCAGGCCCTTATAGGCCAGGGGCCAACCTATCCAGTAGTAAAACTGCCCCAGCATCCACAGCGCGCCCACGGCACACAGGGCCAGCATGCGCCAGCGCGCACCGGCCACGGCAGCGGCCGCCATCACGGCCAGCACGGCCACCGCAGCGCTGAACCAGGCACACACCGCCAGCCCCAGGCCGGCAATCACCAGCAGCGCCGCCAGCTCCGGCGTCAGCCGACCAGCCTTGTGCCAGTGCCACAGCAAGCCAGCCAGGGCAGCCAAGGTCAGCAAGACCGATGCCAACGACCACAACCGCCAGGTGCCCAGCAGCTCTGGCATCTCTCCCAGCATCTCCCAGGCGAGGGAGTGCCCCCCGCCGCCCCACACCACTGCGGCTAGCAAACCCACGGCAGCGGCATCGACAAACACCGCCCAGCCCAGAGCCTGCGGCCGTGCGGCCCAGTGCGGCTCGCGCAGCACCCAGGCGGCCCAGGCCAGCGCCAGCAGCACCGCAGCCGGATGCAGCGGCGCCAACAACATGCGCTCACCCATCAAGGCCACCAGGGCGGCATACAGCGCCACGCCACAGACTGCGCCCAGGATTTGCCGCATCCACAACGCAGCCGTCATGGACGCTGCCAGCACCTGCACCCCGGCCACGACCGCTCCCGCCAATGCCAGCTCCAGCAGCGCATGCCGCGACCACCCCACCCAGCCCACCAGGAAAAATCCCAGCCCAGCTCCCAGCAACACCAGGGCCAGACAGAGCGAGAAAATCTGGGATGTGCTTTTGATCAGCGCCAGCGCCCCCGCCATCAGCACCAGGCCCAGCACCACGGCGCTACTGCCGTTTTCCAGCACACGCCACAGATCAAAGCCCAGAAACAGCAGACCGACCAGCAGGGCCGAGCACACCGCCGCCCCCACCATGGCCAGAGCGATGACAAACAGCGAGGGCTGTTCTGTATCCGGCGGTACAAAGGCCTCATCGCCGGCCTCGTCGCTGACCAGGCCCTGGGCCCGCGCAGCCGCCCACCAAGAGGGTGTGTGAGATAAAAACTTCATGCGCTCACCTCTTTTTCAGCGTCCTGTGCCTGCACGCGCATACGCCGCTGCACCGCCATCAAGCCCGTCACCGAACCCCACAGGCCACCCAGCCCCAGGAGCAGACACAGCAGGATCAGAGCCATGATGTCCTGTGGTTCGGCCAGTCGCAGCACGGCCACCATGGCCAGTGCATTGCCTGCCAGCGTGGCCATGCACAGGCTGGGAAAGTCCTGCAAACGGCCCTGGAAAGACAACAACCCAATGCCTGTGGTGAGCGCACAGGCCATGGCAAACACCGCAAAGCCCGGGTCCGCATCAAACCAATGCCGCACACCATAGGTGCACCAGACCAGCAGACACAGCCCCAGGCCCAGACGGTGCGAGATACGCCCCAGGCCTTGCGCACAGCGCAGCCAGGGCAGGCAGGACACCAGCCAAGGCACCAGGGCCAGACCCAACCACAGCAGCATCTGCGGCAACACCACGGCCAGAGGCTCGGTGTGGGAGAACCACCAATCCAGGCCATCGACACGCCCTTGCCAGCTGGCAAGGCCCAGCGCGCCCACGGCCATCCACAGGGTCCACAACAGATCGCTGCGCGCCAGCAAGGTCCAGATCAGCGACAGCGCGGCCCAGACGGCAAACAGCTGCCAGGCATCGGCACCGGTCTGGTAGGTCTGGCCCACAAAAGCCAGCAGGCCGCCCAGCACCAGATGCGCGCACAGCAACGCCGCCAGCCGCGCACGCGGCCACAGACAGGCCGCCACAACGGCCAGGGCCAGGGCCGCCTCGATCAGCCCCAGCTTGAACATGCGTGTCTGCGTCTGCCAGTTGGCGGCAATCCAGAAGATCAGCCCCGAAGCCAGCAGCAGGCCTGCCACCAGCAGCAAGCCCCATCGCAATGCCCGCGCCACCGCTGGCGGCTCACCGGCCGAAGTAGCCAGTCCATAAAGCTGCGCCCTGCGCGGTGCAGAAAGCCCCGCCAGCGCCTGGTACAAACGTGGATCCATGAAAAATGCGCTCCCTATGCAGGCCGCCCCTTGGCGGGGCGCCATAGCGCAGCACTGTAACCAAGTACATGAGAGCCACGCGGCATTGCCGGTCTGCCTGCGCTGTCAGACGAAGGCGTGAATCCCAATCTGCGCCATGCCGGCAGCCCCTCACCCCTACCCTCTCCCCGAAGGGGCGAGGGAGTAAGACAGGAGCCCCAGCGTAGAAAACTGGCACTGCCCACGCCAGATCTGGTGCACGAAGAGCTGACGCCCCAGATCAGAGACAGCGAGCAAGGGCCGCCCCGCAGCGAGGCTGTCGTCCCCCTCCGGCGCAGCCAGAGAGGGGGAAGGCGCGCAGCGCCTCAGGGGGCGCTATTTGGCCTCCACCACAAACCCAATCCGGCTCAAGCCGCTGGCATGGGCCCAGCCCATGACCTCCACCACCCGGCCATAGGGCACGGCGCGGTCGGCGCGCAGTTGCAGCTCGGCCTGGGGGTCTTTGGCGGCCAGATCGGCCAGCCGCTGGCGCACGGCGGCTTCATCCACGGCCTGGGTGCCCAGGTGCAGCGCGCCTTGGGCATCCACCACCAGGGTCAGTGAAGGGTGCTGGGCCGGCGCCGCCTGTGCGCCTTCGGCCTGGGGCAGTTGCACGCGCAGGCTGGCCGCCAGAATGGGCGCGGCCAGGATGAAGATCACCACCAGCACCAGCATCACATCCACCAGCGGCGTGACATTGATGGACGCCACCGGCTGCGTGGCCGGGCTGGCATTGCGCGTGGCGCTGAATTGGCCGAACGCCATCTCAGCCCTGCACAACGGCTTGCGGCGCCGTCGAGAAATGAATGTGCAGATCGTGGGTGAAGCCGTCGAGCTGGGCTTCGAGCACCGCAATGCTGCGGCCCAGCAGGTTGTAGGCCAGCACGGCGGGAATGGCCACGGCCAGGCCGGCGGCCGTCATCACCAGGGCCTCGCCCACGGGGCCGGCCAGTTGGTCCAGCGACACCTGCTGCACACCGGTCAGGGCCGACAGCGCATGGTGAATACCCCAGACCGTGCCCAGCAGGCCCACAAAAGGCGCCAGTGCACCAATGGAGGCCAACAAGGTCTGCCCCCATTGCAAGCGCCCTGCCACCTGCTGCAGCGCGCCACGCAGATGGCGCACCAGACGGTCGTCCAGGGTACTTTGGCCGGCCAGAGTAGCCGAGGCCTCGGCTTCTGCCTGGGCCGCCCGCACGGCCTGTGCAAGGGGCAGCAGCCAGGGGGTCTGGCGCTCCAGCTGCTGCTGGGCCGTGTCCAGATCACGCGCCTGCCAGAAGGCCGCCATGGCGGGCTGCGCCTGGCGGCGGCGGCGCAGCAGCATCAGCCATTGCGCCAATATCACCACCCAGCTGGCCACCGACATGGCCAGCAGCAGCAGCGCCGTGGCGCGGGTGACTGCATCACCCTGTGCCAGCCATTGCCATCGTGCATCCATGGGCTGCTCCTTGGTCAGGGGCTGCGCTTAGCGCAGGCCCAGCACATCGTACATATCGAACAGGCCGCTGGGGCGGGCCGCCAGGTAGCGGGCTGCGCGCAGGCTGCCCTGGGCGTAGCCGGCGCGGCTGCTGGACTTGTGCGCGATTTCCACACGCTCGCCGGTGCCGGCAAACAGCACGGTGTGGTCGCCCACGATGTCGCCACCCCGCACGGTGGCAAAGCCTATGGTGTTTTCCTTGCGCTCGCCGGTATGGCCAAAGCGCTCGTACACGGCGCGGTCGGCCAGCTTGCTGCCCTGGGCCTCGGCAATCACTTCGCCCATCTTCAGCGCCGTGCCCGAGGGGGCATCCACCTTGTGCTTGTGGTGGGCCTCAATGATTTCGATGTCGTAGCCGCCTTCTTGCAGGGCCTTGGCCGCCATCTCCAGCAGCTTGAACGTGACGTTCACGCCCGTGCTCATATTGGCGGACAAGATGACAGCGGTTTTCTTCGCAAATTCGGCGATCTGGGCTTTTTCAGCATCGCTGAAGCCGGTGGTGCCGATCACCACCTTCACGCCCAGCTCGGCCGCCACGGCCAGATGGGCCAGCGTGCCTTCGGGGCGGGTGAAGTCGATCAGCACATCGGCCTTGGCCAGCGCGGCGCGCACATCGCTTTCGATGAGCACGCCGGTGGTTTTGCCCAGAAAGGCTGCGGCTTCCTGGCCCAGGCTGGGGTTGCCCGGCTGGTCCAGCGCTGCGCTGAGCTGGCAATCGCCGCTGGCCAGTACGGCCTCGATCAGCATATGGCCCATGCGACCGGAAGCGCCGGCAATGGCCACACGCAGCAAGGAGGAAGAGGAGGAAGCAGTCATGGTGGAAATGCGAGGTTCAGGCCCGGAGCAGCCCGGGTGCAAACGACAAAAAGGCCGCCAGCGCGCATGGCGTTCCGGCAGCCCTTCTCAATGGGGAATATGGCAGATGCAGCACAAAAGCTGCAGCTGCCTGGTGGACATCAACGGGCCGGAGCATCCAGCGGCGGATAGGACTGGGCAGACGGCGCGGCCGGCACCTCGGGCATTTGCTCGGCCTCGGCAGCCGATTTTTTGACCGGGTAGCGCGCCAGCTGGGCCTCGGTGGCTTCGAGCGGAGGCACCTTGATGTTGTCCATCTTCTTGCCCAGCGAGGCCACGAACTCAGCTTCGGAGGGCATCTCGTCGCCCTCGGCACGGTCAAACTGCTCGCCGTTGAAGAACACGGTCAGCTTGCGCGTTTGCGACTCCACGCCGGCACGCTTGAGGGTAAACACATAGTCCCAGCGGTCGGTGTGGAACACGCTGGTCACCAGGGGCGTACCCAGAATCTCACGCACCTGCTGGCGGCTCATGCCGGGTTGCAGGGCGGCGACTTGCTCCTTGGAGACAAAATTGCCCTGTACCACGTCCACCTTGTACGGCGTAATGGAATTGGCGAGGCTGCGCGTGGCGCTGTTGAAGCTGCCGCAGGCGGCAAGCAGTCCGCCCAACGACAAAGTCATGAGCACAGAAACACAACGGCGGGCTTTAGCATGCATGGGTAATGGCTACGGGATATGATCCAGTCCATTGTAGCGGCAGCCCCCGAAACGCCATCGGGTCGCCTTCCCGCCGCTGCAAGGGCCATTCCTGCCGCCGCTGGCGCATCGTCCACCATGGTGTGCCAGGCCAACCAGAGACCCTGACATGAAAAATATCGAAGAGCTCAAGAGCACGGGCCTGAAAGCCACGCTCCCCCGTCTGAAGATTTTGGAGATCTTCCAGACCGGCAAACAGCGCCATATGACGGCCGAAGACGTGTTCCGCGTGCTGCTGGACGAGCGCTCGGACATTGGTCTGGCCACGGTCTACCGCGTGCTGACCCAGTTCGAACAGGCCGGCATCTTGCTGCGCAGCAATTTCGAAAGCGGCAAGGCGGTCTATGAGCTCAACGAGGGCCAGCACCACGACCACTTTGTCTGCACCAGCTGCGGCAAGGTCGAAGAGTTCTACGACCCCGAGATCGAAAAGCGCCAGCAACTGATCGCCAATGAAATGGGCTGGACCATACAGGACCACTCCATGTCGCTGTACGGCCAATGCGCCGAATGCTCGGCCCGCGCCAGCAAGTAAAAGCGCAGCAGCTCCACACCAAAGGGCAAGGCATGTAAATGCCCTGCCCTTTTTTACGTTTTGCAACCGTTCTTTACCCTTCCCACACCCAGCCCCCGCTGGAGCGGCGCAGTATCCAGCCCATACACCGCTGGGGCGGCCAGCGTCAAAGCCGGGAGGGGGTTATGCCTTGGGTACGGTCGATTTCACGCCATGTCTGCATCTGCCTGGTAATTGGCGGGCTCTCTGCCTGCGCGCCCTTACGCCCTACACCGCAGCTCAGCCCTGCGGCCGCACAGCTGCTGGAAAGCAGCGCCCTGCCCACATCGCTGAACGCCCAGCAGCGCCAGCAATGGCTGGACCGCGTGACCTGGGGCGCCACAGACAGCGCCGATGCCCTGCTGCAGCAGCAAGGCCTTGCGCGCTGGCTGGGCCAGCAACTCACACCCTCCGCCGCGCCCATGCCTGCTGCGGTGCAGCGCCAGATCGACGCCTTGCGCATCAGCCAGCAATCCATGGCGCAGCTACAGGGTGAGATCACAGCACAGCGCCAAGCCATTCGCGCTGCGGCCGACCCCGAGCAGGCAGCGCAGCTGCGCCAGGATGTGCAGCGCCAACTCAACCAGCTGAGCAACGAAGCCCAGCAGCGCCAGATCTGGCGCGCCCTGTACGCGCCCCACCAGTTGCAGGAGCAGATGACCTGGTTCTGGATGAACCACTTCAACGTCAGCACCCGCAAGGGCGATGTACGCCTGTGGGTGGCCGACTACGAGGAACGCGCCATACGCCCCAACGCACTGGGCAATTTCCGCGATCTGCTGGCCGCCAGCATGCGCCACCCGGCCATGCTGCTGTACCTGGACAACGCCAGCAATGCGGCCGGCCGTATCAATGAAAACTATGCACGCGAGCTGCTGGAGCTGCACACCATGGGCGTGGGCGGCGGCTACACCCAGGCCGATGTGCAGGCCATGGCCCATGTGCTGACCGGCGTAGGTCTGAACCTGCGCCCAGCAAACACCCCGCCACCCAAACTGCGGCCCGAACGCCAGGCCGACTATGTGCGCCAGGGCTTTTTCGAATTCAACCCCAACCGCCATGACTACACGCCCCAGTCACTGCTCGGCCAGCCCTTGCACCACCAAGGTATGGAACAGGTCAATGAGGCGCTGGAGCGCATTGTGGCGGCACCAAGCACCTCACATTTCATAGCACGCAAGCTGGCGGTCTATTTCCTGGGCGACAGCCCACCACCCGCCGTTGTCGAGCGTGCGGCCCAGGCTTTTGCACGCAGCCATGGCGACATCGCTGCCACGCTGGCCAGCTTGCTGACTGCCCCTGAGTCCATGCAGCACTTTGGCCAGCGCTTCAAAGACCCTATGCACTATGTGCTGGGCGCCACCCGCCTGGCCTATGACCAGCGCGTGGCCAGCGATGTGCGTCCGGTACTGGGCTGGATCAACCAGCTGGGCCAGCCCCTGTATGGCCGCGAGACACCGGATGGCTACCCACCCACCCAGTCCGACTGGTCCAGCTCCGGCCAGATGAGCAACCGCTTTGAAGTGGCCCGGCAAATCGGCAGCCGTGGTGCCGTGCTGTTCAAGACCGACCCGCAAGCACCTCTGGAGCGGCCACCCTACCCCGAGCTGGCCCAGCGCCGCAGCGTGCAAGCCCGTTTGCCCACGCTGAGCACCGCCAGCCGCGACGCGTTGGCCCAGGCCCGAAACCCGGCGGACTGGAACAGCTTTTTCCTGGCCACCCCCGAGATGATGTTTCGCTAAAGAAAACCGCCATGCAAAGACGTCAATTGCTCGGCCTGGCTGCCGGCCTTCCTCTGGCCTGCTACCTGGGCCATGCCCAAGCGCTGCAACCCGTGCTGGCCCGCGACACACCCCGCTTTTTGCTGGTGTTTCTGCGGGGCGCCTATGACTGCTGCAATCTGCTGGTGCCCACGCACAGCGACTTCTACTACCAGGCCCGCCCCCGCATCGCCATCGCGCGGCCCGGGGAGGCCAATGGTGCCCTGGCACTGAATGCAGACTGGGGTTTGCATCCAGGCCTGCAGACCACTGTGCTGCCGCTGTTCACCCAGCGCCAAGCCTGTTTTATCCCTTTTGCGGGCAGCAACGACCTCTCACGCAGCCATTTCGAAACCCAGGACAGCATCGAACTGGGCCAGCCTCTCGACGGCCACCAAGGCTTTCAATCGGGTTTTTTGAACCGCCTGGCGCAGGTGCTGCAACAAGACCGCCATCGCCATACCGGCACGCCCATGGCTTTCACAGCCCAGCTGCCGCTGTGTCTGCGCGGCGATGCCCAGGCAGCCAATATGGCGCTGAGTGCTGTGGGCAAGGGCGGCATGGACGGGCAGCGCAGCCAGATCATTACCTCCATGTACCAGGGCACGGCACTGGGCGCAGCCGTCAAGGAAGGCTTTGCCGTGCGCGATGCCGTGCAGCGTGGCATACAGGAGGAGATGGAGCAGGCCAGCCGCAACGCCATCACCGCCAAAGGCTTTGGCCTGGTGGCACAGCGTATGGGAGCACTGATGCGCGAGCAGTTTGATCTGGGCTTTGTCGATGTGGGCGGCTGGGACACCCATGTGAACCAGGGTGGCGCCACAGGCAATCTGGCCAATCGCCTGACCGAGCTGGGCCAGGGATTGGCGGCTTTTGCCGACGCACTGGGGCCAGAGGCCTGGCGCCACACCGTGGTGGCGGTGATCAGCGAATTTGGCCGCACCTTCCGCGAAAACGGCAACCTGGGTACGGACCATGGCCATGGCACGGTGTACTGGCTGCTGGGTGGTGGACTGTCGGCCCAGGCCGGCGGCCGGGTGCTGGGCGAGCAGCTGACGGTGAATGAGAAAAACCTGTTCCAGAACCGCGACTACCCGGTGCTCAACGAATACCGCAATCTGTTGGGCGGCCTGTTTGCCAATCTCTATGGACTCAATGCAAAGCAGCTGCAGCAGATATTCCCGGCTTCACGGCCGCAGAATCTGCAGCTGGTGTAGCACCCGGGGCCTGGGCCCCGCAGCGCTTATTCGATGCCCTGCTCCATGGCGCGGCGGTGGCGGTCCACAAACTCCTGGTAGGTGTCTATGCCCCGCAGCTGCAAGATGGTGTTGCGCACGGCGGCTTCCACCAACACGGCGATGTTGCGGCCTGCCACCACCTGGATGATGACCTTGAGCACCGGCACACCCAGCACGTCCTGGGTCAGGGGCTCCTGGGGCAGGCGCTCGTAGTCGCGCTCCATGGTTTCCTTGCGCACCAGGTGCACGATGAGCTTGAGCCGCATCTTGCGGCGCACCGCCGTCTCGCCAAAGATGGCGCGGATATCCAGCAGGCCTATGCCGCGCACCTCGAGCAGGTTTTGCAGCAGATCGGGGCATTTGCCCTCGATGGTGGTCTGGTTGATGCGAAACAGGTCCACGGCATCATCGGCCACCAGGCCGTTGCCGCGGGTGATCAGCTCCAGCCCCAGCTCGCTCTTGCCCAGGCCGGATTCGCCGGTGATGAGTACCCCCATGCCCAAAATGTCCATGAACACACCGTGCATGGTGGTGCGGTCGGCGAAATGCTTGGACAGATAGGCCCGCAACACGTCGATGACAAAGGCCGCAGCCTCGCGTGTGGCGAACATGGGGATTTGTGCGCGCTCGCACATGGACAGCAGCGCGGGCGGGGCCTGCTGGCCGTCGGCCAGCACCAGCACCGGCGGCTCCAGCGTGACGATGCGCGCCACGCGGCGAGCGCAATCCTCCTGCGTGGCGTTGGTGAGGTAGGCGACCTCGCGCTCACCGATCACCTGCACGCGGTAGGGATGGATGTAGTTCAGATAGCCCACCAGGTCGGCGCCGGAGCGGGCGGAGCGCACGGCCATTTCGTCGAAACGGCGCTCCGACGCGCCCAGACCGGCCAGCCATTCCCAGCGCAGGCTTTCGCGGAAAGCCTCGAACATCCGGTCGGCGTTGACGGCGGTGGGCTTCACGGGATCAGACGGCGGTGGCGGACTTCCAGCCAGCGATCAGGCCGTGCAGTTCCACCGCATCGGCGCAGCGCACCAGGTGCTCGCGCAGCGTGGAATCGCTGAGCAGCTCGGCGATCTCGGACAGGATTTCCAGGTGCTGCTGGGTGGCTGCCTCGGGCACGAGCAAAAAGATCAGCAGGCTGACAGGTTGTTCATCGGGGGCGTCAAAGCCAATGGGGCGCGCCATCTGGAACACGGCGGCCATGGGGGACTTGAGGCCCTTGATGCGCCCATGCGGAATGGCCACGCCATGGCCCAGGCCGGTAGAGCCCAGACGTTCGCGCGCGAACAGGCTGTCGGTGATAAGCGCGCGGGACAGACCGTGCAGGCTTTCAAACAAAAGCCCTGCTTCTTCAAAAGCGCGCTTCTTACTGGTGGCGTCCACGCTCACAAGGACTTGTGTGGACGGCAGGATGGAGGCAAGACGGTTCATGTGTGGGGAATTATGCACCGCACGGCCCACGGACGACAGATGCCCGGACCGCACAAAAAAGAGCCGCGCTCAGCGGCTCCCTGTAGTATGCATTGTGCGGTGTCAAGCTGCTGCAAGCCCTGGCATATTGCGTTTGCTTGCATCTCCCCGGCGTTCTTGCAGGCGGGTTTTGTGTTTGACGACCTTGCGATCCAGCTTGTCGACCAGTGCATCCACGGCCGCATACAGATCGAAGTGCGAACTGCCCGCATACAAATCAGAGCCTTTGACGCGCACATTGCATTCGGCGCGTTGGCGTTTGTCCTTTTCGCTTTCGTTGTGTACCGAAAGCAGTACCTTGACATCAATCACCTGGTCAAAATGGCGTAGCACACGACCGAGCTTTTCCATGACGTAGTTGCGCAGCGCGGGGGTCACATCCAGATGGTGCCCGCTGATGGTCAAGTTCATAAACCAGCCTCCTGTGGTCTCTAGGTCCAGAGTGCATCCGTGGCGGCCAGAGGCCGTTGGATGCGGTGGGCGGTGAATGCGCATTCGTCTCGCTTGGAGCCCACTGTGCGCGAACTGCGCGGCGAAATCAACGGCATTCCGACATGCCTGGCGGGGATATGGGAAGTAGCCCGAATTCGGCGCACAATGTACAAGTTTGCTAACAACGCCACCGGACGAAAACACCGCTGTTTGTAGGCGCCCGCCTCGCGGCACCTCCTTGGTAACCGGTCCGGCCTCCTCCCCGCCTGCATGCCCTTGCGCCGCCACGTAGAATCCCGCCCTGGCGCGGACCTGCCGCAGGACGGCGACTCGCGCACCCGCCGCCCCCATTTCCCTGTGACCCCCATGACCACCCAGCCCAGCACATCCTCCCTGCACACTTCCACGATCACCTCCCTGCCGCTGCTGGCGCGCGGCAAGGTGCGCGACAACTACGCCGTGGGTGATGACCGCATTCTGATGGTGGCCTCGGACCGCCTCTCCGCCTTCGACGTGATCATGGGCGAGCCCATTCCCGGCAAGGGCGAGCTGCTGACGCAAATGGCGCTGTTCTGGTTCGACAAGCTGGGCCATATCTGTCCCAACCACTTGACCGGCGCTGCCCCCGAATCCGTGGTCACCCCGGCCGAAGTGCCCCAGGTCACCGGCCGTTCCATGCTGGTCAAGCGTCTCAAGCCCGTGCTGATCGAGGCCGTGGTGCGCGGCTATCTGGCCGGCAGCGGCTGGCAGGAATACCAGGCATCCCAGTCGGTGTGCGGCGTCAAGCTGCCCGCCGGCCTGACCAATGCCGCCAAGCTGCCCGAGCCCATCTACACCCCGGCGGCCAAGGCCGAAATGGGCGATCACGACGAAAACATCACCTACGAGCGCACCGTGGAAATGGTGGGCGAGAAGCTGGCCGCACAGATCCGCGACACCGCCATCCGCATCTACAAGGAAGCGGCCGCGATCGCACTGACCAAGGGCATGATCATTGCCGACACCAAGTTCGAATTCGGCCTGACCGAAGACGGCACCCTGGTGCTGATGGACGAGGTGCTGACCCCCGACAGCTCGCGCTACTGGCCTGTGGAAGGCTATGAAGACGCGCTCAAGGCCGGCGCCAATCCCCCCAGCTACGACAAGCAGTTCGTGCGCGACTGGCTGGAGCAAGCCCAGGTCGACGGCAAGCCCTGGGGCAAGACCGCCCCTGCCCCCCGCCTGCCCCAGGACGTGATCACCAAGACCGCCGCCAAATACCGCGAAGCCCTGCAGCGCCTGACGGCCTGATCGCACCTTAGATAAAAAATAAAGCCCCCTTCGCGTTTCCGCGAAGGGGGCTTTGTTTTTGGTAGCAGCGCAGGCAAGGCGCAACAACTGCCCTGTAAACCGCAGACCAACTGCGAGCATTTGCAATGATTCGCAAATATGTGAAACAGCGTCTGCGGCAGCCACCCCATCGCTGCGCGTAGTAAGCGGTTAATACCCGCCCCTGCCCACCGTCACCACAATGGCTGGACCCGACAACCACTTGAAGGAGACAGCATGGCAGGCAAGAAAATTCTGATGATTTGTGGCGACTACTGCGAGGACTACGAGACCATGGTGCCCTTCCAGGCACTGCTGGCCGTGGGCCACCAGGTGCATGCCGTCTGCCCCAGCAAAAAAGCCGGCGAACAGATCAAGACCGCCATCCACGACTTTGAAGGCGCGCAAACCTATAGCGAAAAGCCCGGCCACAACTTCACGCTCAACGCCACGTTCGCCGAGGTCAAGGCCGAGCATTACGACGCCCTGGTCATCCCCGGCGGCCGCGGCCCCGAATACCTGCGCAACGATGCTGCCGTGCTGGCCGCCGTGCGCCATTTCTTTGACGCCAACAAGCCCGTAGCCGCCGTCTGCCACGGCGCCCAGCTGCTGGCCGGCGCCGGTGTACTCAAAGGCCGCACCTGCTCCGCCTACCCCGCCTGCCGCGCCGAGGTAGAGCTGGCCGGCGGAACCTACGCCGACATCGCCGTGGACCAGGCCCACACCGAAGGCAATCTGGTCAGCGCCCCGGCCTGGCCTGCACACCCGGCTTGGCTGGCCCAGTTCCTAGCGCTGCTGGGCACGAGCATTACGCACACCCCCTGAGCGGCTTTGCCGCTTCCCCCTCTCTCTCGCTGCGCGAGGGAGGGGGACGGCGCCAGCGCGGCGGGGCGGCCCTTGCGCGGCGCCCTGGCATGGGCAGCGCCGGTTTTATAGGCAGCGTCCATACATGGCTCCCTCGCCCCTCGCATCCCTGGGTTGACGCGGCCCACCCCAGGCTCCACCATGGCCGGGTTTTCTTTTTCCACACCGCCATGTGCCAAGTCTTTGTCAGTGCCGATCCGCAGCTCTGGGCCCACCGCTCCCGCTCCATCCGCCTGCATGGCGTGGCCACCAGCATCCGGCTGGAAAACCTGTTCTGGCAGGTGCTCCATGACATTGCCACCCGTGACGGCTACACCGTGCCCCAGCTGTGCACCCGGCTGTATGACGAGCTGGTGGCCGAGCGCGGCACGGTCGAGAACTTCACCTCGTTTTTGCGCGTGTGCTGCACCCGCTATCTGGCGCTGCAGCTGTCGGGAGAAATTCCGCAGGATGCGCGCATCCCGATTCGCTCGCTGACCGTGGGCAGCGGCCTGCCGCACCCGCCCGCGGCGCTGCGACATTAGCGCTTCCGATGCCCATGCTCCCTACAAAAAAGCAGCCCTGAGGCTGCTTTTTTTGATTGGGCAGAGAACAAGCAAGAATCAGCCCGCCGTACCCAGGGAGCCCCTCAGAGCCTGTTTACGATCTCCGGAGTATCAGCGCCAGGAACGCCAAGTGGATGAACTGCAAACTGGTGTTAAGCAGCCTCTCGCAGTTCTTCCACAGCCGTCTGTTCTTCTCCAGCCACG
>JAITLO010000034.1 GCA_031277855.1 Acidovorax sp.
TGACCCTATCGTCTAGAGGCCTAGGACATCACCCTTTCACGGTGAGTACCGGGGTTCGAATCCCCGTAGGGTCGCCAAGTTTGAGGCACTTGTAGCTACAAAGTAGTGAGCAAAGCTTCCTGCCAGGAGTGGTAGTTCAGTTGGTTAGAATACCGGCCTGTCACGCCGGGGGTCGCGGGTTCGAGTCCCGTCCACTCCGCCACAGATTTCCAAGCCACCGCAAGGTGGCTTTTTTGTTGTCTGTGTGGTCTGTAGCGTTGCCGGCACAAGGCTGGGTAGTGCCTGTGCACTGCAAAAAAACATGCTGCAACGCATGAAAACACGGAACTCGGACCGTGTTCGGCACTCTGATTCACCATGGTCACGGCAGCCTGCCGCTGGCACTGTTTTCGTCTTCCGCATTTCCCATGCGCTTTGCGCTTTCATCCTTTCTGAGCTCCTTGCTGTTGCTGGTTGCCGTCTTTCTGATGCAGGCGCAGGCGGCTGCGCCTTTGCAGCTGGCAGAGGCGGATGCCCTGGCGCTGAGCGTGGAGCAGATGCTGGAAGATGAGGTCTGGCTGACCGAGCTGGAGCCTGAAGAAGACGGCGAGCCGCCCCGGCGCTGGGCCCATACAGGGCCACGTCTGCTGGAGCCATGGTCCAGCACCGAAGAGCGCTCCGAAATGTTCTGGGCCCCTGAGCCCCCGAGCCTGTGTGCGTTGGCGCCATGGGCACCATCCCCTCACATGGCCAACGCCTGGGTCGATGCCTGGCCCAGGTTGTTGCTGCGTCCCCCCATCGCCACGCGCGCCAGCGCGTAATACCTTCGCCTGCATGCCGAATACCTGCTGGGCAGCTTGTCTGCCGGGCAGGGTGTGTGCGGGCTGATCACAGAGCCCTGTCTCATCCCATTGGCTTGCCGTGACCCAGGTTGCGGCCGCATGGGTCTGTGCGACCAGGGCCACGCGATGTGGCGCGCTATCCCCTTAAACGTCTCCCTTGAACGTCTGACCCCGCTGTGGCCTGCGCTGCGGCATGGGGGAGATTTTCTGTCTACGGGCCCACCGCTTTCGCTGCGGTGGCGCCTGCCTTGCATTCCCCGTTTTTCTGCCCGCTTGCGGCAGGTTTGCTTCATGTTGTCCAGACTTTTTTCCAAGGGCCAGGCCCTTGTCTTTGCCACCCCGCCCAGGGGTTTGCGTCCCGTGGCGCGCTGCTCTGTGCTGTGCCTGGCCTTGGGTATGACATCGGCTTGGGCCCAAGGCGTTGTGCCTTCAGCGTCCTCTGCGTCTTCCTTGCCTTCGGCGGCAGCGCCGGCGCTGGCGTCCGAACAAGGGCCCAGCACCAGCTTCACACTGGCGCAACTGGTGGATCTGGTGCTGGCACACAACCCCGAGCTGAGGGCCCAGCAGCAATCGCGCGTCACGGCAGCGGCGGGCGTGGTCACGGCCGGTGCCTGGGCCAATCCCACGCTGGAGTGGGAGCAGGGGCGCAACCGCCAGCGCCTGGCTTCGGGTACGCCCGGTACGGTTCAGGGCTGGGCCCTGGCTTTGCCGCTGGAAAACCCCGGGCTGCGCAGCGCGCGTGTGGATGCAGCACGTGCCGGCGAGCGCGCCAGCATTCACCAGGTGAACCTGGCCCGCAATGCCTTGGTAGCCCAGGTCAAGCTGGCGGCCTACGCGCTGGTGCTGCGCCAGGCCGAAGCCCAGGCGGCCGCCGATGCCCTGGGCCTGCTGGAGCAGGTTCAAGAGCGTGTGCGCGTGCGTGTGCGCAGCGGTGAGGCGCCGCGCTACGAAATCATCAAGGCCGATGCGGAAATCATCAATGCGCGCCAGCAAGCGCAGTCGGCATTGCTGCTGGCCGAGCAGGCCCGGCTTTCGCTCAACCGCCTGGCTGCGGGCGAGCTGCCTGCCCACTTTGATCTGGCCCTGTCTCTGGACGATGCCTTTGATGCCCAGGCCCTGCGGGATGTGGACTTCATCGACCACCCCGAGCTGCGCCAGCTGCAATCCGAGCTGGAGCGGGCGCAGGCCCAGCTGGACGCTGCCCGTGCCAGCCGCTGGCCTGGGGTGGAGCTGCGCTATGGCCAGACGCGGGAGCCCGATATCCGCCAGAACATGCTGGGTGTGAGCGTGCAGATTCCGCTGCTTGACCGCAAGCGCGGCCCTGTGGATGAGGCTGCTTCGGAGCTGGAGCGTGCCAGGCTCAGGCTCACGGATCGGCAGATTGAGCTGCAGCAGCAGCTGCAGCTGGCCTGGAAGTCGTTGGAAATGGCATCGGTGCGCACCAAGGCCTTGAGCGAAGGTGCGGTGCATGAGGCCGAGGCCGCTTTGCGGGTGGCCGAGGCCGCCTACCGCTATGGCGAGCGCGGCATTTTGGATGTGCTGGATGCCCAGCGCGTGCTGCGCTCGGTGCGCTCCGACTTGCTGCAGGCGCGCTACCAACTGCAGGCCGCACGCGCGGAGCTGGAGTTCCTCCGTGGCACCTCTCTGCACGCACCCCAGACACCTCAGGCCCTGGCCCGCTGAAAGCGGTGCCCCGCCATCGATTTGATTCACGCATTTTGCTTATGACTTTCCACCATTCTTCTCGCGCAAAGCCGCGAGCCTCTGCTTCCATGTCCACCCTGGCGCTGGCCTTGACCTTGGCCGGTGTGCTGGGCTTGACGGCCTGCGGCGACAAGCCCCAGGCGGCGCAGACTGCCGTGGTCCAGGCGCCGGCGCAGGACCAAGACCCCATGCTGGTGCATGTCTCCGCTGCCATGGCAGCCAACTTCAAGACCGCCCCCCTGGGTCTGGCCGATATGGTCACGCTGCAGGAGGTGTCCGGCCGCATCGAGGCCAATGAACGCCAGGTCACACGCATCGGCGCTTCGGTCACGGGCCGGGTGACCGAGGTCTTGGCTGAGGTCGGTGACCGCGTGCGCGCGGGCCAGGTGCTGGCCCATGTGACCAGCCCTGAACTCACGGCCGCCCAACTCACCTATCTGCGCGCCCATGCGGCCAGCGTGCAGGCCGAACGTGCCGTGGAGCGTGCGCGCCAGCTGATTGCGGCCGACGTCATCGGTTGGGCCGAGCAGCAGCGCCGCGAATCAGAGCTCGGCATTGCGCGTGCCGAGCTGCGCGCGGCGGCCGACCAGCTCAAGCTCATGGGCCTGCCGCCGGCAGCGCTGACGCAGCTGCGCGACAACGGCGCGATCTACCCGCATGCGGGCGTGGTGGCCACCCAGGCCGGCTCGGTGATTGAGCGCACCGTCAGCCAGGGCCAGGTGGCCCAGCCAGGCGATCCGCTGTTTACCGTGGCGGACCTGGGTAATGTCTGGGTGGTGGGGGCTTTGCCTGAGCAGATGGCTCCAGGTGTCCAACCGGGGCAGGGGGTGGAAATCGCCGTGCCGGCCTTGGGCGGTGCAGAGCTGTCTGGCCGGATCGTGTTTGTGGGCGAGACGGTTTCGCCCGAGACCCGCACCGTGGCCATACGTACCCAGGTCGACAACGCGGGCCGCGCCCTCAAGCCGCAGATGCTGGCGGTGATGCGCATAGAAGGTGCGACCCAGAAGACCCTGGCCTTGCCCCTTGCCGCCGTGGTGCGCGAAAACGACCGCGACCATGTATTCGTTCAGCAGGCCGAAAACCGTTACCGCCTCACGCCGGTGGAGCTGGGCGTGGCCAGCGCCGGCATGCGCCCCGTGCTCAAGGGTGTGAGCGAGGGTGCGCAGATTGTGGTGGACGGTGCTTTCCACCTCAACAACGAGCGCAAGCGCGCGGAACTGGAGTAAGCCATGATTGCTTCCATGATCCGGGCCGCTTTAAGCCAGCGGCTGGTGGTGATTGTGCTGGCCCTGGTGCTGTGTGGTTTTGGCGTGCGCGCGGCCATGCAGCTGTCGGTGGATGCCTTCCCCGATGTGACCAATGTGCAGGTGCAGGTGGCCACCGAGGCCGTGGGCCGCTCGCCCGAAGAAATCGAGCGCTTTGTGACCGTGCCCCTGGAGATTGCCATGACTGGCTTGCCCGGTCTGGCCGAGATGCGCTCGCTCAACAAAAGCGGTCTGTCCATCATCACCCTGGTGTTCAGCGATGAGACCGATGTGTACTTTGCGCGCCAGCTGGTGACGGAGCGGCTGATCGAGGTCACGCCGCGCATGCCTTCGGGCATTGTCCCGGTGCTGGGGCCGGTGTCTACCGGTCTGGGTGAGGTCTACCAGTACACGCTGGAGCACCCCGATGACGGCCAGCGTGCGCTGACGCCCGAGGAGCTGACCGAGCGCCGTACTGTGCAGGACTGGGTGGCGCGGCCGCTGCTGCGCTCCATCCCCGGGGTGGCCGAGATCAACTCCCAGGGTGGCTATGTCAAGCAATACCAGGTGCTGGTCGATCCCGGCCGGCTGCGCCATTACGGCCTGTCGGTGAACCAGGTGGTGCAGGCGATTGCGGAGAACAATGCCAATGCCAGCGGCGGCATCCTGCCCCAGGTGACCGAGCAGTATCTGATCCAGGGTGTGGGTCTGGTGCGTTCGCTGGAGGACATAGGCAACATCGTGCTCAAGGAGCAGGGCGGTGTGCCCGTCTATGTGCATGACGTGGCTCAGGTGCAGTTTGGTGCCGAGGTGCGCCAGGGCGCCATCATCAAGGGCGGCTATACCGAAGGCGTATCCGGCATTGTGCTGATGATGCGCGGCGGCAATGCCAAGGAGGTGGTGACCCGCGTCAAGCAGCGCGTGGAGGAAATAAACACCAAGGGCATGCTGCCGGGCGGTTTGCAGATCGTGCCGTATTACGACCGCACCGATCTGGTGGACTCGGCGTTGTGGACCGTGGGCAAGGTGCTCATGGAGGGCATTCTTCTAGTCGTCGTGGTGCTGTTCGTCTTTTTGGGTGATGTGCGCTCCAGTCTCATCGTGGTGGCCACACTGGTCATCACGCCGCTGACCACCTTCATTCTGATGAACCGCTGGGGCATATCGGCCAACCTCATGTCCCTGGGTGGCTTGGCGATTGCCATTGGCCTGATGGTGGATGCCACCGTGGTGGTGGTGGAAAACGTGTTCCACAAACTGGGTCAGGCCGGTGACAGCGCGGGCTCGCGCGTGCGCACCGTGCTCATGGGGACGGTGGAAGTGGCCACGCCCACCATTTTTGGTATCGCCATCATCATCTTGGTGTTTCTGCCTTTGATGACCTTGCAAGGTATTGAGGGCAAGATGTTCGGGCCGCTGGCGCTGACCATTGCCATGGCCTTGGCGGTGTCGCTGGCGGTGTCGCTCTTTCTCTCGCCCGTGCTGTGCTCCTTCTTCCTCAAGGGCGGGGCCGACCACGACACGCGATTCATTGCCTTTTTGAAGCGCCACTATCTGCGCTTGCTGGATCTGGCCACCGTGCGCCACCGCGCCACTTTGGCCGTGGCCGTGGGCTTGCTGCTGGGTTCGCTGGCGCTGTTCCCGCTACTGGGAAAATCCTTTATGCCCACCATGAAGGAGGGCACGCTGACGCCCCAGATCAACCGGGTACCCAGCATCTCGCTGGACGAATCCATCCGCATGGAAATGGAGGCCATGAAGCAGGTGGCCCAGGTGCCGGGCGTGCTGTCCGTGGTCTCCAAGCTGGGGCGTGGTGAATCGCCGGCCGACCCGGCAGGGCCCAATGAGTCCGACCCCATTGTGCTGCTGGACCCGGAATCGGGCCGCAGCCAGGATGAGGTGGACGAAGACATACGCCAGCGCCTGTCCTCCATTCCCGGCGTGCAAATCGTGCTGTCCCAGCCCATTGCCGAGCGTGTGGATGAGATGGTGACGGGCGTGCGCTCCCAGGTGGCCATCAAGGTGTTTGGTGATGGGCTGCCCGAGCTCAAACAGATCTCCGAGCAGGTGGCGCGCATTCTGAAGAGCGTGTCGGGCAGCGAGGACATTCGCATAGAGCGGCTGTCGGGCCAGCAGGCCCTGACCGTGGACATAGACCGCAAGGCCATTGCCCGCCATGGCCTGAACGTGACCGATGTGCAAAGCGTGATTGAGTCCGCCATTGGCGGCAAGGACGTGACCACGGTCTATGAAGGCGAGCGCCGCTACAGCGTGGTGGTGCGCTTCCCTGAGCCTTTCCGTGATTCGGCCGAGGCCGTGGGTGCCACCTTGCTCTCCACCCCGGGGGGCGGCCAGGTGCCGCTGTCCAGTCTGGCGCAAATCACGCTGGTGGATGGTCCGGCACAGATCAGCCGCGAAGGCGGCAAGCGCCGCGTGGTGGTGGGCGCCAATGTGCAGGGGCGCGATCTGGCCGGCTTTGTGGACGAGGTGCGCCAGCGTCTGGAGCAGGAAGTCAAGTTGCCCGAGGGCTATTACTTCCAGTACGGCGGCCAGTTCGAGAACATGGAGCGCGCCATGGGCACGCTGCAGCTCATTGTGCCGCTGACGATTGCCGCTATCTTCTTCCTGCTGTTCCTGCTGTTCAACTCGGTCAAGCTCGCGGCACTGATTATTTTGGTGCTGCCCTTTGCCTCGATTGGCGGCCTGCTGGGCTTGTTTGTGACCGGTGAATACGTGAGCGTTCCGGCATCGGTGGGCTTTATCGCGCTGTGGGGTATTGCCGTGCTCAACGGTGTGGTGCTGGTGACCTGCATACGCCGCCTGCGTGAGGACGGCATGGACGTGGCCCAGGCCGTGCGCGAGGGCTGTGTGCAGCGTTTCCGCCCGGTGATGATGACCGCCACCGTGGCCTTGCTGGGACTGGTGCCGTTTCTGTTTGCCACGGGCCCGGGCTCGGAAGTGCAGCGCCCGCTGGCTATTGTGGTCATTGGCGGCCTGATCTCTTCGACGCTGCTGACCTTGGTGGTCTTGCCCACGCTGTACCGCTGGTTTGATGAAAAGCCCAGAGAGGCTTAACGCTGCGTGCCTGGAGGCGTTGCTGCGCCTGCCCTCTCTCGCGCTGCGGGAGAGGGCCATCACCGGGCTGCAGGTCGCTGTCCCGGTGCAATGCATATCTATGGATAGGAGAAGAGTGATGAAGGAAATACGTGCCATCGTGCGCCCCAACCGGCTGGAGCGTCTGCGTGAGGCCTTGCGTGCCATTCCCAATTTTCCGGGTGTGACCGTTTTCAAGGCCGAGGGCTTTACGGCCCCCGCGGCCGTGGACAAGCGCACGGTCAAGGAGGAGCTGACGGATTTTTCAGACAAGCTCATGATCTGCGTGCTGGCCGAGGACGCCATGGTCGCGCCGGTGCGTGAGGCCATTACCAAGGCCTGCTACACGGGGCAGATAGGCGATGGGTTGATCTGGACCGTGGACATCGCCGAGATTCACCGCATACGCGATGGCGGCAGTCTGGGCTGAAATCCAAGCTGCCATGCCCCGCTTTTCCCGTTTGGGGGGCGCAGAAATGTCTTGCTGCCGTGGTTTCGGTTTTGGGGTGGTTGGGTTGTGCTACAATTTTTGGATCGCAGCAAACAAAGCATGTAAATGCCGAGTTTGACGCAAAGGGGGTATAGCTCAGCTGGGAGAGCGCTTGCATGGCATGCAAGAGGTCATCGGTTCGATCCCGTTTACCTCCACCAAAATTAAAGACGGCGAGTTGCAAAGCTCGCATCGTTCTAGGAATTGACCCTATCGTCTAGAGGCCTAGGACATCACCCTTTCACGGTGAGTACCGGGGTTCGAATCCCCGTAGGGTCGCCAAGTTTGAGGCACTTGTAGCTACAAAGTAGCGAGCAAAGCTTCCTGCCAGGAGTGGTAGTTCAGTTGGTTAGAATACCGGCCTGTCACGCCGGGGGTCGCGGGTTCGAGTCCCGTCCACTCCGCCAGTTTTTAAAACCGCTGTAGCGCAAGCTGCAGCGGTTTTTTCGTTAGGGACTGGGCCTTGTGTGCAAAACAGCGCCGTGGCGCTGTGGTGTGCATTGCAAAGGCAGTCAGCTGCCGCGCTTTTTGGTGGCGGGCATTGCGGTCTTGGGTTTGAAGTCACAGTAAGGCGTGACCAGGCATTCCCAGCACTTGGGCGTGCGCGCCTGGCAGACATAGCGGCCCAGCAAGATCAGCCAGTGGTGGGAGTCCACGGCGAATTCGGCAGGCACGCGCTTGAGTAGCTGCTTTTCCACTTCCAGCGGGTTTTTCCCGGGCGCCAGGCCGGTGCGGTTGCTGACGCGGAAAATATGCGTATCCACCGCCATGGTGGGCTGGCCAAAGGCCACGTTCAGCACCACGTTGGCGGTCTTGCGGCCCACGCCGGGCAGGGTTTCCAGTTCCTCGCGCGTTTGCGGCACTTGGCCGCCAAAGCGCTCGACCAGAATCTGGCAGGCCTCCATCAAGTGCTTGGCCTTGCTGCGGTACAGGCCTATGGTCTTGATATAGCCCTCCAGCCCTTCAAGGCCCAGGTCCAGAATGGCCTGCGGCGTGTTGGCTACGGGAAACAGCTTGCGCGTGGCCTTGTTCACGCCCACGTCGGTGGCCTGGGCGGACAGCAGCACGGCGGCCAGCAGCTCGAAGTCGCTGCTGTATTCCAGCTCGGTTTCCGGGTGCGGATTGGCTGCTTGCAGGGTTTGGAAAAAAGGAACGATCTGCGAGGTTTTCATGCTGGGCTGCATTGTCGCGCATCGCCGCTGGCGAGGGGCAGGGCGCTGCAAAGCGGGCGCAGCAGGGCGTGGATATGCCGCAGTGCTGCTGCCAGAGCGCTGCAGAAAGGCCGACAATGGGCGCCGGCCTGCAGTCTGCTGCTGCCATCTTCTTTTTTTGCCGACCTCTTTTGACTGGAAGTTTTTCCCCATGCAATTCGCCGAGCGTCTGAACCACGTCGAAACCTCCGCCATCCGCGAGCTGTTCAAGCTGCTGGGCAAGCCGGGCATCATCAGCTTTGCCGGCGGCTTTCCCGATGCGGCGCTGTTTGATGTGGCCGGTATGCAGGCTGCCTCCCAGGCTGCGCTCGTTGAAGAGCCCGGCGCTGCGCTGCAGTACGGCGCCACCGAGGGCTACCAGCCGCTGCGCGAGCAACTGGCCGGTTTTATGCAGGCCAAGGGAGCTAGTGATGTGGCGGCCGAGCAGCTCATCGTCACCACCGGCAGCCAGCAGGCGCTGGACCTGCTGGGCAAGACCATGATCTCGCCCGGTGACAAGGTGATTGTGGAAGGCCCCACGTTCTTGGCCACCATCCAATGCTTTCGCCTGTATGGCGCCGAGGTCATCAGCGCGCCGGTGGACAGCCAGGGCGTGCAGGTGGATGTGCTGGAGCAGCTCATCGTCGAGCACCGCCCCAAGCTGGTCTATCTGATCCCCACTTTTGGCAACCCCAGCGGTGCGACGCTCAGCCTGGAGCGCCGCAAGCGCGTGCTGGAGCTCGCTGCCAAACACCAGGTGCTGGTGGTGGAAGACGATCCCTACGGCGATCTGTACTTTGATGCCGCGCCGCCTCCCAGCCTGCTGGCCTTGTCCAAAGATGTGCCCGGCAGCCGCGCATGGCTGGCGCATTGCGGCTCGCTGTCCAAGGTGCTCAGCCCCGGTCTGCGCATTGGCTGGCTGATTGCCAACCCCGAGCTGCTGGCCAAGGCCGTGATGTGCAAGCAGTTCAGCGATGCTCATACCAGCACCTTTGCCCAGGCCACGGCTGCGCAATACCTCAAGGCCGGCCATATGCCGGCAGCGCTGGCCAAGGTGCGCAAGGTTTACGCCGCACGCGCCCAGGCCATGATGGATGCGCTGCGCAGCGAGTTGGGCGATGCAGTGGAATTCACCGCCCCCATGGGCGGCCTGTTCCTGTGGCTGCGGCTGACGGGTAAGGGCGGCAAGCTGGCCGATGCCGCTGTGCTGGCCAAGCAGGCCATTGAGCAAGGCGTGGCCTTTGTGCCCGGCGCACCTTTCTTCAGCCAGAACCCCGATGCGGCCACGCTGCGCCTGTCGTTTGCCACGGCCGATGAGGCCAAGATCCGTGAAGGCGTGCAGCGCTTGAAGCGTGCACTGGAAGCCTGAGATGAGCGATGACCACAATGCGCAGGATGCGCGGCTGACCGACTTGGAGATCAAGCTCAGCTATATGGAAGACCTGGTGGAGCAGCTCAATGTCAGCGTCTACCGCCAGCAGCAGACTATTGATGTGCTGGTGGAAGAGGTGCGCAATCTGCGCCGCCAGGCAGCACCGGCCGAGGGTGCGGCGGCCCAGGGCAATCTGCGGGATGAGTTGCCGCCGCATTATTGACCCCCCCTGAGCGGCGTTGCCGCTTCCCCCCAAGGGGACGGCAGCCTCGCTGCGGGGCGGCGCGGCCGGCGTAGGCCCTTGCTTGCTGCCCCTGGCCTGGGGCAGCCGGTTTTTGCGCTGCGCCTTGGGTATTTCTCCCTCGCCCCTCTGGGGAGAGGGTGGGGTGAGGGGCTTTCAGGTCTACTGTCAGATTCACATCGCAGTACTGCTCCCAAATAAGAAGCTGCCTGTGCTTATAGGGCTTGAGTTTCAGGATTGAATATGCCGTAAACCAAGGCGCTATAAGCGCAGGCAGCTCTTTTTTTGCTATGGGCCGCTTGGCGTGGCCCATGGTGTGCGGTGGCTTGGGTGCGTTATTGCGGCGCGCTATGCCCCGACAGCGCCTGCAGGCGCGCATACAGACCGCCTTGGGCGATCAGCTCGGCATGTGTGCCTTGTTCGGCAATGCGGCCGCGCTCCATGACGACCACGCGGTCGGCATGTTCGATGGTGGAGAGGCGGTGGGCAATCACCAGCGTGGTGCGGCCTTGCATCAGGGTTTGCAGGGCTTGCTGCACCAGGCGCTCGGACTCGGTGTCCAGGGCCGAGGTGGCCTCGTCCAGGATGAGTATGGGGGCGTTTTTGTACAGCGCGCGGGCAATGGCCAGGCGCTGGCGCTGGCCGCCGGACAGCTGGGTGGCGTTGTGGCCCACATTGGTGTGTATGCCCTGCGGCAGGCCGTGCACATGCTCGCCCAGGTTGGCGGCTTCCAGGCAGGACCATACCCGCGCTTCGTCCACCTCGGCGCCCAGGGCCACGTTGGCGGCAATGCTGTCGTTGAACATCACCACATCCTGGCTGACCATGGCGAACTGGCGGCGCAGATAGGCCAGGTCCCAATCTTCAATGGCCTGGCCGTCTATGGTGATGCTGCCCGTGCTGGGCAGCAAAAAGCGCGGCAACAGATTGACCAGGGTGGTCTTGCCCGCGCCGGAGGGGCCGACCAGGGCCACCACTTCGCCGGGGTGTACGGTCAGGTTCACCTGGTCCAGGGCCGGCGCCTTGTCGGGCCCGAACTGCACGCCCACGCCCTGCAGCGTGATTTCGCCGCGCACCGGCTGGGGCTGGGCGCTGCCGCTGTCCTCGGGCAGGCTGTGTTCCAGCAGGCCCAGGCCGCGCTCCAGTGCGGCCACGCCGCGGGTGATGGGGTTGGCCACATCGGCCATGCGGCGCAGCGGGGCAATCAGCATCAGCATGGCGCTGATAAAGGCCACAAAACTGCCCACGGTGACTTCATGGCTGCCTTCAAAGCGGCTTTGCCACAGCGCAATGCAGATCACGGCTGACAAGGCCGCAGCAGCGAGCAGCTGGGTCAGCGGCGTCATGGCGGCCGAGGCGATGGTGGACTTGATGGCCAGGCCGCGCAGCGTGCGGCTCAGGCCCTGA
This sequence comes from Acidovorax sp., assembly GCA_031277855.1. GTDB lineage: Bacteria > Pseudomonadota > Gammaproteobacteria > Burkholderiales > Burkholderiaceae_C > Comamonas. Next base: position 11,563 of record JAITLO010000034.1, read on the forward strand.
AAGCGCTGGTTTTGCTGCTCTTGGGCGCCATGCAGGCGCACCACGCGGTGGGCCAGCACGCTTTCTTCCACCACATAGGCCAGCGAGTCGGTGGCTTGCTGGCTGCTCTTGGTGATGCGGTACAGGCGCTTGGACAGGGTCTTCATGATCCAGCCCACGCCGGGCACCAAAAAGGCCACGGCCAGCGTCAGCTGCCAGTTCAAATAAAGCAAATAGCCCAGCAAGGCAATCAGCGTGAAGCCGTCGCGCGAGATGCTGAGAAAAGCCTGTACCAGTTGGGTAGCACCGGTTTGTACTTCGTACACCACGGTGTTGGACAGGGTGCTGGCCGATTGGTTGGCAAACAGCTGGGCCTGGGCGTTTTGCACGCGGGCAAACAAATCCTTACGTAGTCGCAGCATGCCCTCGTTGGCAATGCGCGCCAGCGCGTACTGGCCGGTGAACTGTGCCACGCCGCGAATCAGAAACACGCCGATGATGAACAGCGGCACCATCCATAGATTGAGCGTGCCCTTGGTGAAGCCGCTGTCCAGCAAGGGCTGGAGCAGAGCGGGGATCAAGGGCTCGGTGGCCGCGCCAACCAGGGTGGCCAGGATGGCCAGCCCCCATGCCAGGCGCTGGTTGCCGAAATAGGGGGCGATGCGGCGAAGCCGTTGCGTGAGTGTCAAGTCCGGGGTGGACAGAGTCGACATCTTTGTATGGTCAGGGGTCTGCATTTCAGGGCAGATTCTACGGGGGCGTACTATGATGGTGTGTCTCAGAAAGACGCAGGCATTTTTTTGCTTGGCGTGCACTGTGTATCAATCACAATCCGGATCGCCGAGATGGGCTCGGCTTCTCGACGGCTGCTAATGACTATTGAACGTACACCAACCACCACCTCTCCAATAGCGGCGGTGCCGCTGGCGTCACGCCGCAGCGTTCTCGCTGCCATGGCTTCGGCTTCTGCACTGCCGGCGCTGGCTCAATTTCGTGTGGAAGTGACAGGGGTGGGCCTGACCCAGCTGCCTATCGCTTTGCCCGCCTTCCGCGGTGAAGACGGCGCGCCGCAGAAAATCTCCGCCATCATCAAGGCCGACCTGGAGCGCAGCGGCCAGTTCCGCAGCGTGGATGCCTCGGGCGTGCAGCTGGATGAAACCACCCGGCCGGACCTGGCCGTATGGCGCCAGCGCGCGGCGGACTCCATGGCTGCCGGCTCGGTGACGCGCCTGGCCGATGGCCGTTATGACGTGCGCTTTCGCCTGTGGGACGTGGTCAAGGGCCAGGACCTGGGTGGCCAGGGCTATGCCGTCACCCAGGCCGATCTGCGCCTGGTGGCACACCGCATTGCCGACTACATCTATGAAAAGCTGACCGGAGAGAAGGGTATTTTCTCCACCCGTATCTCCTACGTGACCAAGGCCGGCAAGCGCTATGTGCTGTGGGTGGCCGATGCCGATGGCGAAAACGCCCAGTCGGCCCTGTCGAGCAACGAGCCCATCATCTCGCCAGCCTGGTCACCCAATGGCGGGCAACTGGCCTATGTGTCCTTCGAGTCGCGCAAGCCCGTGGTCTATGTGCATGAGATCGCATCGGGCCGCCGCCGCCTGGTGGCCAATTTCCGTGGCTCCAACAGCGCGCCGGCCTGGTCACCCGATGGCAACACGCTGGCGGTGACGTTGACGCGCGACGGCTCGTCGCAGCTCTACACCATCTCTGCCCAGGGCGGCGAGGCACGCCGCCTGATGCAAAGCAGCGGCATCGACACCGAGCCCAACTACGCCAGCGATGGCCGTACCATTTATTTCGTTAGCGATCGCGGCGGTGCGCCGCAGATCTACAAGGTGGCAGCCACCGGTGGTAGCGCGCAGCGCGTGACCTTCAACGGCAGCTACAACATCTCTCCGAGTGTGAGTCCCGACGGCAAATGGCTGGCGTATATCTCGCGCGTGGGTGGCGGCTTCAAGCTGCATGTCATGGACCTGGCCTCCGGCACCGTGACCGCATTGACCGACACCACGGAAGACGAAAGCCCGAGTTTTGCCCCGAATAGCCGACTCATTGTCTACGCCACCAAGCAGCAAGGTCGTGAAGCCCTCATGACCACCACGCTCGACGGAAAGATCAAGGCGCGACTGGCGGGTCAAAGTGGAGACATACGGGAACCCTCCTGGGGCCCGTTCCAGAAGTATTGAGATCCGTCCCCTTTCTTTAACCGTTAAAACAAACCTTTTTTTGGAGAAATTCCAATGATCGAATTCAAACGCATTTCCCTGGCTCTGGCCGTGGTCGCATTGATGGCAGGTTGCAGCTCCGGCGTGAAGCTGGATGACTCCGCCAACAAGGACGGCGGCGCGCTGACCTCCAACGGCGCAGGCGCTGGTGCAGCCGGCCAAAGCGGCGTGACGGGTGTGGACCTGTCCGGCTCCGATGCCAATGCACAAGGCCCTGTGGGTGTGAGCCGCATCGTCTACTTCGACTTCGACAGCTATTCCATCAAGGCCGATGCACAGCCCCAGATCGAAGCCCATGCCCGCTTCATGAAGGCTGCTCCCAGCCGCAAGCTGGTGATCGAAGGCCACACCGACGAGCGCGGCGGCCGTGAATACAACCTGGCCCTGGGTCAAAAGCGTGCCGAAGCCGTGCGCCGTGCCATGGGCGTGCTGGGTGTGAACGACAGCCAGATGGAAGCCGTGAGCTTCGGCAAGGAAAAGCCTGCCTCCACCGGCCACTCCGAAGACGATTTCGCGCAAAACCGCCGCGCTGAACTCTCCTACCGTTGATGATGACTGCTAGCTCCGAACTTCGCCTGCCGCAGCTACCGCGCTTGCGCGGCCTGTGCCTTGCGGCACTGCTTTCCATGACGGCTGCGGCCTCGCAGGCTGCGCTGTTTTCCGATGACGAGGCGCGCCGCGCCATTCTGGAAGTGCGTCAGCGCGTGGATGCGCTGCAGCAACGCCAGTCCGATGAGATGACGCAGCTGCGTCGCAGCGTCTTGGATATGCAGCAGCAGATCGAAACGCTGCGCTCGGATGTGGCCCGTTTGACGGGCCAGAACGAGCAACTGGTGCGGGAGGCTTCGGAGCTGCAGCGCAAGCAAAAAGACATGGCGCAAGGCGTGGATGAACGCCTGCGCCAGTTCGAGCCGGTGCAGGTGACGGTGGATGGTCAGCAGTTCCTGGCCGACCCGGCAGAAAAGCGCGACTTCGACGCCGCCCTGGCCTTGTTCCGTGCCGGTCAGTTCCCCGAGTCGCGCAAGGCATTTGCCGCCTTTGTGAACAGCTACCCCAAGAGTGGCTATGTGCCTTCGGCGCGCTTCTGGCTGGGCAACACCCAGTACGCAGGGCGTGACTACAAGGAGGCCATTGCCAACTTCCGCTCCATGCTGACGGCTGTGCCCAACCACGAACGTGCGCCCGAAGCCACGCTGTCGATTGCCAACTGCCAGATCGAGATGAAGGACACCCGGGCTGCCCGCAAGACGCTGGAAGACCTGCTCAAGGCCTACCCCAACTCCGAAGCAGCCGTGGCTGCCAAGGACCGTTTGGCACGTCTCAAATAATGGCATCGACCCCATCGCAAGCGCTGCCCGCGTCGGCAGCGCTTGCTGTTTCTGAAGACGACTTGCAGCGCCGCTTTGGCGGGCTGGAGCGCCTGTATGGTGTGCCAGGCGCCGCACGCATACGCGCCGCCCATGTGGTGGTGGTCGGCATTGGCGGTGTGGGCTCCTGGGCCGTGGAAGCGCTGGCGCGCAGCGGCGTGGCTCAGTTGACGCTGATCGATCTGGACAACGTGGCTGAGTCCAACATCAACCGCCAAATCCATGCGCTGACCGATACCGTGGGCATGGCCAAGGTGGATGCCATGCGCCAGCGCATCGTCCAGATCAATCCCCACTGCGTGGTGCACTGCGTGGAAGACTTCGTCACCCCGGAGAATTGGGATGCGTTGCGCCCCGCTGGCGCGCATGCAGTGATCGATGCCTGCGACCAGGTCAAGACCAAGGTGGCCATGGCCGCCCATGCGCGCCGCCATCGCTACCCCTTTATCTCGGTGGGTGCAGCCGGCGGCAAACGCTGGGCGCACAAGGTGGATATCGACGATGTCTCCGCCGTCACCCATGACCCCTTGCTGGCCCAACTGCGCTACCGCCTGCGCCGCGAGCATGGTGCACCGCGCGATGGCAAGAAGATGGGCGTGAGCTGCGTCTTCAGCCGCGAGGCCGTGGCCCAGCCCGATGCCTCCTGCCAACTGGCTCAGGGCGATGGCAGCTTGAACTGCCACGGCTATGGCTCGGTGGTGGCGGTGACTGCCACCTTCGGGCAATGCGCTGCGGGTTGGGTGTTGGAGCGTTTGTGTGAGGAAGTTTCTCAAACCACCTAAAACTTCGTGCTACAATTGCGGTCTTCGCTGGTTAGGAAGAATTTCTAATTAGCGAAGCGTGTGGGTCTTTAGCTCAGTCGGTAGAGCAGCGGACTTTTAATCCGTTGGTCGCGAGTTCGAATCTCGCAGGACCCACCAAAAAATTCAAGGGCCTAGGTGAAAACCTAGGTCCTTTTTCTTTTCCAGCTCAACCCAGTGTCAACGTAGATGGTGGGTTGAACTTGCCAAGTAGGCAATCGGTACCGGGCGCACCCTAGCGTGCGGCGAAGCTGTTTAGGCAGTGCGGAAGCGGCGCACGCTGTTGGTGACCACGCCCCAGATTTGAATATCTATCTCTCCCTGAATGGGAGTGCTGGAGGTATCCGGGTTCTCGGACTGGAGGCTGGGCACACCGTCGTGGCAGCCGTAGCGTTTGCAGGTGAACTCTCCATTCACTTGGGCGACGACGATGTCGCCGTGCTGTGGTGCCAGCTGTCTGTCCACCAGCAGCAAGTCGCCATCAAAGATGCCGGCGCCTTCCATGCTGTCGCCCACTGCCCGCTGCATAAAGGTGCGCTGCGGATGCTGGATCAGCGCTTCGGCCAGGTCCATATGGGTGTTGCAGGGTGCAGAGGAGGGGCGAAAGCCGGCCTGGCTGGCAAGGTCCAGCATGGGCAGGGACATGGGGCTGGCGTAGATGGGGACAGGCAGGCCAGCAAGAACGCGATTGCTTTGCATGCATTAACTGTAATTGCATACAGTATTATCAAGTCAAGCGAAGGGGGATAGCAAGTGGACTGGTGCCGTTCTGGGGCGCTGTTTGCAAGTGCTGACTGGTGAGGTGTTTATCAGGGGAGGCCGCATGTCAGGGCTGGGCTTTGTCACCTCGGCGTGGTGCGGCTCTTCAAACACAGCACTGTCTCTCTTGTGCGCTTCCACGGCTGCTACGATTCAAAGCCCAGAGTGGCCCCAACACATGGTTTGGGGTGAGTGAGCCCTGGAATATGGAAAGGCAAACATGGGTGTGGATGCAATGAAAATCAGACTTCGCGGTCTTCCATCGCTGAAGGGGCCTTTTGCCGAGTGCGATATGGGAGCGCTGCCTGACACGCCACAAGACGCATTTCAGCAGTGGCTGGACGATGCCATGGCCGCCGGTGTTCAAGAGCCGCACGCCATGACTTTGTCCACGGTCGATGCCGATGGCTTTCCTGACGCCCGTGTACTCATTCTGAAGAATGTTGACAGCCGTGGCTGGCATTTCGCCATCAAAGCCAACAGCCCCAAGGGCCGGCAACTGGCGGGCAACCCACGTGCCGCACTGACTTTTTACTGGCCTGTGTTGGGGCGCCAGATTCGGCTGCGAGGCACAGCAGTGGCCCTGTCAGAAGCCGAATGTGCTGATGACTTCTCCACCCGGCCCATAGGCTCGAAGATCAGCGCCATTGCATCGCGGCAAAGTGAAGTGCTGCAGGCCCCGGAGGATCTGACCCGCAGCCTCGGTGAGGCGCAGACTTTTCTGGAGCAGCATCCCGATCATGTGGAGCCAGGCTGGCGTGTGTTCGCTGTGGCTCCGGAGGTGGTGGAGTTCTGGCAAGGGGCGACCAGCAGGCAGCACAAGCGCTTGAGCTATGTGCGGGCAGGCGGCACAGGCTGGGAAAAGCAAACGCTGTGGCCGTAAGCCAAAAAATGGAACGAGAGCTTATGCAAAATCTGGGAGTGTTTGCGCTGGTCATGGGTGGCGCGCTGAGTGCGGTGGCAGCCATCGCCCACCTGGTTTGTATTGCGGGCGGCGCACGCGCATACCGATTGATGGGGGCGAGTCCACGGATGGTGCGTGCGGCGGAGGCGGGCAAGCTGCAGCCCACGCTGGTGACATTGGCGATTGCCGCAGTGCTGGGGGTGTGGGCGGCCTACGCATGGGCTGGAGCTGGGGTGATAGACCATTTGCCGCTTACCAAGCTGGCGCTGGTGGCAATTACTGCCGTGTATTTGGGGCGGGCTGTGGCCTTCCCTCTGCTCAAGCCCTTGTTCCCCGCGAACTCCCAGGTTTTCTGGTGGGTGTCATCGGGTATTTGCCTTGTGATGGGGCTGCTGCACCTTTTGGGTGTTATTGCCTTATGGCCGCTTTTTTGATCCGGTAGTGCAAAAGTCCTCCCCCAAGCTTGTTTTTTAATCAAAGCAGCTTGGTGGTGAGGTGGAAAATCGAAGTCTGTCTGTCAGACAGGTTTGATAAAATATCGAAAACCGATTGCACTCTTCTGCATTAATGCAGAGCTTGATAATTAATTCTTACTCTGTAACATTTTTTCACAACTTCTTTTACCATCCTCCAAGAGGCGCGATGCCTTTTTCCTAGATATATCCATGGGAGGTGGTGGTCATGGAATTTCACAGCATAAAGATTGGACCGCGCCTAGCGCTGGCTTTTGGCTTGGTCTTGCTGATCACGGCAATGGTGGCAGGCATAGGATTTTGGCGGCTGCAAGAATTGGAGCGCGTTACCCAGCAGCTCACCCATATTGATAATGAGCGCGTCAGGGCCACGGAGCAGTGGAGGCAGACCGTGGAGCTGAATTGGGTGCGCACCCAGGCGGCAGTGATGAGTAGCGATGCCCAGTACTTCGATGCCTTGCGAGCGGAGATGGATAAAACCTCCGAAGCGACGAATATGGCGCAAGACATTGTGGAGCGCCTGATTCGCAGCGAGGCGGGTCGCCAATTGGTGAATGCCATAGAACAAGCGCGTGAGGCATACCGAGGGCCGCGTGGTGCACTGCTTGTGCGCAAGGCGAATGGAGAAGATGTCACCGAAGCGCTGCACAAAGAGGTTGCCCCCCTGGCTGAGGCATATAACCAGTCGCTTCGGGAGTTTGAGCAGCGGCAGCAAATGCTTTATGAGCACACGCGTGATGACGCGGCGGCGCAAGCCCGGCAGGGGCGCATCATCATCCTTATCTGCGCGGCGGTGGCCTTGGTGCTTGGGGCCTTTGCTGCAAGATTGCTGGGGCGCTCGGTCACGCAGCCGCTGCAACTGGCAGTGCGCAGTGCGGGCAATATTGCGGATGGAGATTTGACGCAGCCCATTCACTTTAAGGGGCGTGATGAAACCGCCGACCTGCTGAAGGCATTGCACCATATGCAGATCAAACTGGCGGATGTGGTGGCGGGCGTGCGCAGCAATGCCGAGAGCGTGGCAACGGCCAGTGCACAGATTGCACAAGGTAATAGCGACCTTTCCGCGCGCACAGAAAGCCAGGCCAGCGCGCTGGAAGAAACCGCGGCCTCGATGGAGGAGCTGGGCTCCACCGTGCGCCTGAATGCCGAGAATGCACGCCAGGCCAATCAGCTGGCGTTGAATGCCTCCACTGTCGCTGCGCAAGGCGGTGAGGTGGTGTCCCATGTGGTGGGTACCATGAAGGGCATCAACGAAAGCAGCCAGAAGATTGCCGACATCATTGGCGTCATCGATGGCATTGCCTTTCAGACCAATATCCTGGCGCTGAACGCTGCCGTGGAGGCAGCCCGCGCTGGCGAGCAAGGCCGTGGTTTTGCCGTGGTGGCGGGTGAAGTCCGCACGCTGGCACAGCGCAGCGCAGAAGCCGCCAAGGAAATCCGGCAGCTGATTTCCGCCAGCGTGGAACAAGTAGCCAAGGGGACGCAGTTGGTGGACCGTGCGGGCTCCACCATGGCAGAAGTGGTCGGCGCCATTCGCCGTGTCACCGACATCATGGGAGAGATCAGCGCCGCCAGCACGGAGCAAAGCCAAGGCGTGGCCCAGGTGGGAGAGGCCGTCACGCAAATGGACCATGCCACGCAACAGAATGCTGCCTTGGTGGAGGAGAGCTCTGCGGCCGCGGCAAGCCTCAACGCCCAGGCTGCCCAGTTGGTGGACTCGGTGGCCGTGTTCAGACTGCCGCATGGACAAAGCTCTATGCGTTTGACTCCGGGGGCAGTGCTGGAGCCGGAGGCTAAAGCGGCGCTGCCAGCGCTGGCCATGGCGCAGGCCTAGACTGCGTTGACGGCTGGGCTCGGCAGGGGAGCTGGGCCCCATGGTTAAAATCGCCAGCCAAGCCTGCAGCCTCTGGGTTGCAGGCTTTTTGTTTGCGATAGCCATGCCGGCCCATGGGGTGGCAGTGGCCGGTTTTCAATGGGAGTGAGGGTGTACAACACGCATGATCCGCGGGTGCTGCCGGTGCGCGCGGGTGTCAAACCCAGCTGTGTGGTCTTGCCCTCGCAAGGGCAGGGCGTGGTGCTGGACTATCTGGTGCAGCGCCTGCCCCTGGTGGCACGCGCAGATTGGCTACGGCGCATGGCGCAAGGCGAGGTGGTGGATGAATATGGTGCGGCCGTGGGGGCAGAGACGCCTTTCCTGCCGGGTGTGCGCATCTACTACTACCGCGAGGTGGAACAAGAGCCCGCAGTACCCTTTGAGGCCGCGCTGCTCTACCAGGACGATCACATCGTGGTGGCCGACAAGCCGCATTTCCTGCCCGTGATGCCCGGGGGCCGCTATTTGCAAAACACCTTGCTGGTGCGGCTGAAACGACAGCTGGGGCTGCCAGATTTGTCGCCCGTACACCGCATCGACCGGGATACGGCAGGCGTGGTGCTGTTTTCGGTGCAGCGCCAAAGCCGTGGTGCCTACCAGGCACTGTTCAGAGACCGGCAGGTGCGCAAAGTCTATGAAGCGGTAGCGCCTTGGGCGCCGCATATGCAGCTACCGCATGTGCACAGCAGCCGCATGGAACCCAGCGGAGATTTCATCCGCATGCACGAGGTGGCGGGCGTGCCCAATAGCAGCACCCGCATCGAGGTGCTGGAGCACAACACGCAATGGGCGCGTTATCGTCTCCATCCCATCAGCGGCAAGCGCCACCAATTGCGTGTGCATATGGCTGCATTGGGGCTGGGCCTGTGGGGCGATGCGCTATATCCCCAGGTTTGCGATGCGCCAGAGGGCGACTTCTCACGCCCGCTGCAGCTGCTGGCGCGCCAGCTGGAATTCACCGACCCCGTCACCGGCGTAGCGCATTGCTTTGAAAGCCGCAGGCAACTGCTGGCGCTGCCCAGGGAGACTGGGGTTTGTGCGGGTGAAAAATAAGCCGGGCTTGGGCTGGAAGGCTTGTTGGCTGTGCCTATAATTTGCGAGTCCGCGGGCGTCGTTCAATGGTAGGACTCTTGCTTCCCAAGCAAATAACGTGGGTTCGATTCCCATCGCCCGCTCCACTTTTCGCTCATACCAGCCGTGCTGCACGGACTGGCTGCACCAGAGCGAAGCACTCACACCACCTCCAACAAAATAGCAAGCCAACAGGCGCAGGGCCTGTTGTTGGCGGATTGTTTGCGCGCTCCATCTGTATGCGGGCATGTAGCAACAGGCGCATACGCTGTTCCCTGCCTCAACCTGTCCTGACGGCATAGCCATGCGCGCTGCAAAGTGGGGGCAACTGGCTTGGCGGTGTGTGATTACCAACAGGTGCTTGGATATGGCAGTGAGGCCTTACCTTGCCGAAAAGGGCTCTGCCTGCAAGCTGGCCCTATGTCAGCATTTTTTATCAATAGCTTCCCACTGATGAAATATGCCCTGATGGATGTGAAGGGGTATTTTTATATCCTGCTCGGGTGATATGGTCGCTGCTGTGTTGGCTGCCGGACAGCAGTTATTCACGCGGGCTTGAAAATTCTGAGCACGCATGGTGCCTGCTTTTTGCAGGATAAATATTTTCTGAAACTTGTAGATGCTCAATCATCAGGAGAGGTGTGATAAATGAAATTAATTAGCAGAGGGCTGATGGTCTTGGCGAGTGTGTTACTTGCCGCATGCAGCAGCATGCCTTCCCCTTTTTTTGGCGTGAACAAGAGCAAAGTTGAAGGCTTGGTCATCGCGGAAACGATCAAGACCAAGGAGTTGTATGGGACTTGGGGTATATCGGACGAAGACCCTATCGACTTCCTTTATCTGGTGACATTCAAGCCCAATCATTCTGGGGTGAGCTATTTCACCATGGATGAGAAAAATGGAAAGCCTGAGTCTAAATATTCTGAATATTACACATGGGAGTTCAATGAAAAAGAAAAAATGTTCACCATGAAGATTTTTAAAAGAAATATCAAAGAGTATGGCGGGCCTGAGAAAGTAATAGATCCCAAAGAAGTCAAACACTATAAAACCACGCTGTACAAAGAGGGAAACAACCCTCTGGCGATTAAATTCAGTGCAACGGGTGAAGACTATATTTTCTTGAAGATGGATGAGGCCACCCATCAGAGAATCCAAAAAGGCCTGCCGGAGATGGCAGGCGCCAAGTAGTGCAAAGCCACAACGGCTTTTAAAAGATGAGCATCCTGTGCTGATGTGGCATGGTTTTCAGTCATGTTGAGGCCTGAAAAGTATTTGCTGCCTGCACAGGGTGCTTGTTCTTTTATAGCGCCCCACATCAGGTCAGGACTGCGCTTTTCCAACGCAGTGCGCTGATGGATAGAGGCGCGTCTGGTGTATGCATGGGCTTGTGCGAACATGGGCGCTGCGCAGCCCGGCACCGGGCTCAATCAATGAGAGCACAAGCATGGCAAGCAGCGAGGAAAAAAGGGCGGTGACGGTCAACGAGGTGGCAGCCGAGGCCGGTGTGTCCATCAAGACGGTGTCACGTGTGCTCAACAACGAGCCCAATATCAGCGAGAAGACCCGCGTCAAGGTGGTGGCCGCGATGGCCGCGCTGAAGTACCAGCCCAATCCTGCGGCCCGCAGGCTGGCCAGCAAGCGCTCAGACCTGCTCATGCTGGTCTACGACAACCCCAGCGACAACTACCTGATCAATGTCCAGCATGGTGCGCTGGATGCGTGCAAGCAGCATTTCTACAGCTTGCTGCTGCACCCCTGTGATTACCGCGCTCCCAGTGTGGCGGCCGACATCATGCAGGCAGCCCGCCTGCATGCCTGCGCGGGTTTGCTGCTGACACCTCCGCTGTCGGATCTGCGTGCGCTGATCGACATGCTGGATCAGGGTGATACGCCCTATGTGCGCCTGGCGCCCAGCACACCCAGCATCAAAGGCCTGGAAGTCGGCACGGACGACCGCTCTGCCGCGCGGGACATGACGTTGTACTTGCTGGGCCTGGGCCATCGCCGCATTGGCTTTGTGGCCGGCCACCCAGACCATGGTGCGGTGGGCGAGCGACTGCATGGCTACCGCGATGCCTTGGGCCAAAGCGGCCTGGTCTTTGACGAGCGCTTGGTCGAGCAGGGCCTGCATTCCTTTGAATCCGGGGTGGCGTGCGGCCAGCGCTTGCTGGAGCTGGCCGAGCGCCCCAGCGCGATTTTTGCCGCCAATGACGACATGGCCGCAGGTGTGCTGTATGCGGCCCATGCCCGGGGTCTGCGCGTACCCGAGGATGTGTCGGTGGTGGGCTATGACGACACACCGCTGTCGGGCCAGACCTGGCCCAAGCTCACCACCTTGCGCCAGCCCATTCGGGCCATGGCCTATGCCGCGGTGGAGCAACTGGCTGCGCGCGAGCCCCAGGCCCGTGTGCGTACCCTGGGCTACGAGATTGTTGTGCGCGATTCGGCCAGCGCGCCGGGCCAGGGCTAGCCTGCACAGGCCTGCGCTGCAGCCTGTCAGCGCAGATCAGCGCAGATGGGCTTGCACATCATCCTGGGGTGCATAGCCAATGCTGTCGCGGCCGGCCACCACGTCCCAGACGCTGCCCTGGTTGGCCGACACACCGTTGACGATGACATGGCCGCAGGGCCAGCGGGAGGCGTCTGCCGTCAGCGCAGCGATCAAGAGGCGCTCCAGATCCTGGTTCGACAACCACATGCCGCGAAACCATTGCAGAGCGCGTGCGCTGGCCTCATCCAGGCCCTCGCTGGCAGGTGCATGCTGGTGGGCCACCCCGGAGTAGCTGATGTGGCGGGGATCGTTATCTCCCGGCAGGGCCCAGCCTATGCGTACCGCCACCGTGGACAGTCTGCCCTGGGTAATGGCTGAGTAGGCCCGGCACAGGCGCTCTCCCATGACTTTGGATGTGCCATAGGCCAGTGAATACACCTCGCGCTGGCCGTCAAACCAACGCGTGCCGGGCGCGGGCTTGGTGTGGGCCGTGAGCTTGCCCGGCCCCATGGCGGCGGCCAGCGGCGCATCCTTGTAGCCGCCCATGGCATGGTTGGAGGAGGAGAACACCAGGCGGCTCACATCGTGGGTGGCGGCGGCGGTGAGCACATTCAGCGTCATGTTGTAAGAGGCCAGTGCGTCTTCCCAGCTCGCATCGGGCGTGGAGTGCTTGGCGGCCAGGTGCAGCACGGCATCTGCATCTTCAAAGCAATGCGTCCATGCGGGGTCTGCGTGCTGCAAGTCGGCAGTCACCAGCGTCAGGCGCTCGTGCAGCTCGGGGCTGAACAGGCTGGCATTGGCCTCTACATCCAGGCCGGTCAGGCGTTTGCACCAGGGCTGGCGCGCCAGCATGGCAATGGCCTTGCGGCCAATCTGGCCGGTGGCGCCGGTGACAACAATGTGGGCGGGTGGAAGGTGAAAGGACACGGTGCGGGCTTTCGGGTCAGGGCAGGGGGCAGAGGCAGGCGGGTGAGTGCAGGCGAAAAGGCTGGCCCTGTGCCTGTTCTTGTGGCAGGCCTGTTTGCAGGTCCAGTTGCAGGGCGCGGATGAAGTGGTCGTCCTGCGAGGCCACCAGCAAGAAAGCACCGTCAGGCGTCAGCACCATGTCGCGCGGGGTGCGCCCACCCACGGGGATAAAACCCAGCGGCTCCAACCAGGGCGCGCTGCGGTGCAGGCGATAGGCCGCAATGCTGTCGTGGCCACGGTTGGCGGCATACAGCAGCTGGCCATTGGGGTGCAGGCGCAGGGCCGATGCCGTATTGGCGCCCTGCCAGCCAGGGGGCAGGGTGCTGACCCTGCACAATGCCTGCGCCGACTCACCCAGGGCGTAGAGGGTCACGGTGTTGGACAGCTCTTCCACCACCAGTGCTTGCGCTCCATCGGCCGTCAGCACCAGATGGCGCGGCCCCGATCCGGGGAGCGACTGCAGGCTTTGCCGTGGCTCGCTCTCCAGCTTATCGGACTGCACGTGGTGGCAGGCGACGGTATCCGTGCCCAGATCGCACAGGTACACCCGCGACCCATCCGGCGAAGGCGCGGCGCAGTGCACATGGGGCTTGCCCTGTCTGTCGCTGCGGGGGCCCGCACCCTGGCGTGCAATCACCTGGGGGGCGCCATCGGGCAGGCCTTTGCTATCGAGTGCATAGCACATCAGCTCACCAGAGCTGTAGTTCGACACATAAAGCTGCTGGGCCACCGGGTTGATGCTGACATGGCAGGGGTCGGCGCCGGGGGCTTCATAGCGGCCCAGCTGCTTCAGGCTTTCGCCATTGGAGGCAATGGCAAACACCGACAGCGCGGCGTCCTGGCCTTTTTCGCACACGCTGTACAGCAGCCCAGGCGCAGCGCAGAGGTAGGAGGGGTTGGTGAGCGCATCGCGCAGCACCTGCCGTTCATGAAAGCTGGCGGTGGCGCCATCAAATTCCAGCAAATGAATGCCCAGGCCGCTGCCCTGCACATGGGGCATGACCTCGGTATAAGTGCCCACGGCGAGCAGGCAGCTGCTGGGGTGGGAAGACCTTGTGTAATCAAGCACGTTCAGACCTCGTTGCGACATCAATCCAGACGGCCAGTACCAGCACAACGCCTTTGACGATCATTTGCCAGGAACTGTCCACATTCATTTGCTGCATGCCGTTGTCCAGGCTGGCCATGACCAGGGCGCCAAGCAATGCCCCATATACGGTGCCGGAGCCTCCGCGCATCGATGTACCGCCAATAAAGCAAGCAGAAATGGCATCCAGCTCGCCGCCCACGCCGGCCGAAGGTGAGCCCGCAGCGGCCCGTGCGGTGGTGACAATGCCCGCAAAAGCGCACATCAGCCCCATCAGCACAAACACCAGCAGCTTGACGCGGCCCACATTCACGCCAGACAGACGCGTGGCCTCCACATTGCCCCCCACGGCGTAGACATGGCGGCCAAACACGGTGTGCATGGCCAGGTAGGAAAAAACGGCCAGCAACACCAGCAAGATCAAGACCGGCAGCGGCACGCCATTGGCCTGGTTGAGCACGGCCACAAAGCCAAAAGCAAAGACCGTAATGGCCAGCAGCTTGAGCCAGTCCTGCCACTGCGGTGTAGGTTTGGGGGCGTGATGCTGCAAAGCGGCTTGCCTGTGGCGGTAGCGGCGGCGCAGCGTCAGCGCGGCACACGCAGCCACGATCACCGCCGCCAGCCACCATGACAGCCAGGGCGGCACAAAGCTCTGCGCGATCTGGCCGAGCGCATCCGGTACCGGGGCAATGGTCACGCTGTCGGTGCTCCACTGCAGCAGGCCGCGAAAGGCCAGCATGCCGCCCAAACCCACAATGAACGAGGGCACGCGCAGCTGGGTGACGATCAAGCCGTTGACCACGCCAATGGCTGCCCCCATGGCCAGCACCGTGGCCACGGTCAGCCCCGTGCTCCAGCCCAGGTTGACGGTGAGCAGGGCGGCCAGCCCGCCCAAAAGCCCCAGCAGCGAGCCCACCGACAAATCGATCTCCCCGGCGATGATGACAAACACCATGCCGCAGGCCAGCATGCCCGTGACCGACATCTGCAAGAACAGGTTGGAGATGCTGTTGGGGGTGAGAAAGGTGCCGCCCGTTTGCAGGTAGAAAAAGGCCCAGATCAGCGCCACGGCCAGCAGCAGGGCCAGCAGCTTGTAGCGCGTAAAAAGCTGCTGCATGCGGCGCCCATCCGGGGGCGTATCACCGCTGCCGCGCGCAGCCAGGGTGGGGGTGTGCAAGGTGTTGGACATGGCATCAGGCCGCAGCGCGGCGGGGTTCAGCGTTAAGGGCTGCAGCCAGAATGCGTTCCTGGGTCAGGCCCTGGTTGATGAAGTCGCCGCGCAACTGGCCTTCGCCCATGACCAGCACGCGGTGGCTCATACCCAGAATCTCCGGCATCTCGGACGACACCAGCACAATGGCCATGCCGGACGCAGCCAGCTCGGCAATCATTTGGTAGATGTCGTATTTGGAGCCCACGTCCACGCCGCGTGTGGGCTCGTCCAGAATCAAGACCTTGGGCATGGTCAGCACCATCTTGGTCAGCACCGCTTTTTGCTGGTTGCCGCCGGACAGCGAGGCAATGGGCAAGGTGGGGCTGGCGGTCTTGATATGCAGGCGCTGAATCTCGCGCAGCACCACGGCCTGCTCAGAGCCTTGGTCAATGTGCATGCCGCGCGCATGCTGGGTGAGGGTGGCCAGCGTGATGTTGGCATCCACCCCCAGCAGCGGCACGATGCCGTGGCGCTTGCGGTCTTCGGGCACCAGGCCCAGGCCGCAGGCAATGGCCTGGGCGGGGGTGTTGATCCACACGGGCTGGCCGTGCAGGGCGATTTGTGCGGTGCTGCGCCCTGGGTAGGCGCCAAACAGTGCGCTCACCATCTCGGTACGGCCCGCGCCCACCAGGCCGGCAATGCCCAGAATCTCGCCGCGGCGCACGGCAAAGCCCACGTTGTCTACTCGCTTGCGCTGGGGATTGTTGGTGTCCCAGCAAGTGATGCAGCGGGCCTCCATCACCACCTCGCCCACCTGGTGCTGCACCGGTGGGTAAAGCGCATGCATTTCACGGCCCACCATCATGGTGATGATGTCCTCCACACGCATCTCGGCAGCGGGGCGGGTGGCTATCAGCCTGCCGTCACGCAAAATGGCGATGCTGTCGCACACCTGCTTCACCTCGTCGAGCTTGTGCGAGATGTAGATGCAGGCCACGCCGCTGCGTTTGAGGTCTTGGATGATGGAGAGCAGCACCGCAATTTCCTGGGCTGACAGCGAAGAGGTGGGCTCATCCAGAATCAATAGCCGCGCATTTTTGGCCAGCGCCTTGGCAATCTCGAACAACTGCTGCTGGCCGCTGCCGTAGTGCATCACGGGTGCGCTCACATCCACATCGCTCAGGTGCAGGCGGGCAAGTAACTCCCTGGAGCGGGCATGCATGGAGTCGTAGTCCATGCGCCCGCCGGGCTTGGTGATCTCGTTGCCCAGAAAGATGTTTTCCGCCACCGACAACTGCTGCACCAGCATCAACTCCTGGTGGATGATGACAATGCCTGCCCGCTCGCTGTCGCGCACCGAATGCGCGCGCAGCGGCTGGCCTTCCCAGTCCATCTCGCCTTCAAAACTGCCATGGGGGTAGACCCCGGACAGCACCTTCATCAGCGTGGACTTGCCCGCGCCGTTTTCACCGCACAGGCCCAGGCATTCACCGGGGCGCACCGCCAGGCTCACGCCCTCCAGCGCCCGCACGCCGGCAAACGACTTCACGATGTTGTGCATTTCCAGCAAGGCCTTGCTGCGCATGCCGTGCTCCTTGAGGCTGATCGCTTGGGCCAGGGCAGTGAGCATGCCGCGCTTATTTGCCGAAGATTTGCTGGCGGGTGTAGAAGCCGTCTTGAATGACGATGTCCAGCGTGTCCTTGGTCAGCAAAGTGGGCGTCAGCAGCATGGTGTCCACATCTTTTTTGCCGTTGTGGAGTTTTGTGTTGAACTTGGGCGTGCCACCCTGTATCAGCGTGATGGCCATTTGCGCAGCGCTGCTGGCAATGTGTTTGATGGGCTTGTACACCGTCATGGCTTGGGTGCCTTCGGCCACGCGGCGCACACCGGCCAGGTCGGCATCCTGGCCCGAAACAGGCACCTTGCCCGCCAGCTTTTGGCCATTCAGGGCCTGTATGGCGCCACCTGCCGTGCCGTCGTTGGAGGCCACAATCCCCTGGATGTTGTTGCCATTGGCGGTCAGGGCGTTTTCCACAATGCTCTGGGCCTTCATCGGGTCCCACTCCGGCGTCCACTGCTGGCCCACGATCTTGATGTCCCCCTTGTCCACCAGGGGCTGCAGCACCTTCATCTGGCCCGCGCGGAACATGCGGGAGTTGTTGTCGGTGGAGGCGCCCCCCAGCAAAAAGTAATTGCCCTTGGGCGCCAGCTTGACCAGGGCCTGGGCCTGCATCTCGCCAATCTTCTCGTTGTCGAAGGAGATATAGGCATCCACATCGGCATTCAGAATCAACCGGTCATACGACACCACGCGTATGCCTTTTTTCTTGGCGCTGGCAATCGCATTGCTGAGCACCTTGGAGTTGAACGGAACAATCACCAAGGCATCCACGTTCTGGGCGATCAGGTTTTCAATCTGGGCAATCTGCTTGGCCTCATTCGCATTGGCCGACTGCACATTCACGCTGGCCCCCAGCTTTTGCGCCGCCTCGACAAAGTAGTCGCGGTCATGCGTCCAACGCTCTACGCGCAAGTCGTCAATCGAAAACCCAATCACCGGCGCCTGCTTGCTGGCATAGACCGATGTGGTGCTCAGCAGCAAAAGTGCGGCTGCAGTCAAAGAAGACAGAGCAAAAGAAGTCATGGCAGGCCTTGTGTGGGGTGATGAAGAAAGTGGGCTTATGGGGTGTGTTGCGGCTTTCTGGCCCATGGCATGGATGCCTTGGCGGCGGCAAAGGGATGCTGTGCGGTATGCAAGAGCTGCCGGGTCGCCATGGGCTTGTCTCCTCGGTTCGTTTTTGAGGTGGTACACATCGCGTGTCATCTCGCAGGACTGGGCAGCGATGCATTCCCTAGTGCCTAATGTCCGATTGTTTTGACAGCGCTGTCAATTTGGGGTTTGCAGCATCAGGGAAAGCGCGGAAGCTGTATGCACAGCCCATGCCCTTGGTGGCAGGTACCGGGTTGCCTTGGCGGGTGAGCGAGTTTCGCATGCAGTGCATGGGGTGCAGTAAAACGAAAGAAATCGCCGCGATTCGAATTTTTAAACCGGGGATTGAACGCAAGTAATCGGTGAGAAAGAGGCTGGTTGTCTATCCAAATCCCCTTGCGTATAGAAGTCGCTGCTTCTGGCGCAGGTGTGTACAGCGCTTTGCTTGCGGTCTTGTCTGAGTGAAAAGCAAGGTATTGCCGTGTGCTGGCGACAGTCAATGTCGTCAGTATTTGTAATTGTTTGCTGCATAAGTGGGGCATATGCGAGGCTGCCGAAACTAAGCAGATTGCTGCTTTAAATGGTAGGAAATCAGAAAAATCTCAGATACAAATGTTCTGCATGTGTGCGTGCAATCACATCGAAACAGTGTTAGGCCGCAATGCATATGCCCTGTTTAGCGATTGATTTGAAAAAAATACCAATTCATAGTTTTTATGAAACAATTCTGATACACGACTGATAAAATTGACATTTTTTGTGATCAGCTTTTGTGTTGGTTCTGGGTACAAGCGGCCCGGGCGTGCACGCTTGTTATGGAATCAGCCCAACCCACAGGCGCGTCTTCTGCGCCGCGCAATTCACTCTCCGTCACCCTCGCCGTCTGGAATGCGCTGTTCTTGCGTGAGGCAGTCGCCCGCCTGAGCGCAACGCGCGGTGCCTGGGTGCTCATCTTGCTGGAGCCCGTGCTGCATGCCTGCTTCATGCTGGTGCTCTACACCGTGTTACGTACCCGCTCCGTGGCCGGTGCTGATGTGGCCGTGTGGTTGGTGTTGGGGCTGACGGGCTATTTTACGGCGCAAAACATCTTTCAGCGGGCCATGGGGGCGGTGGATGCCAACAAGGCCTTGTTTGCCTACCGCCAGGTGCGGCCCATAGACGCCGTGCTGGTGCGTGCCGCGCTGGAGGCACTGCTGGGCCTGTTGGTGCTGCTGCTGCTGCTGGCAGGGTTGGCATTCTTTGGCCACTCGGTCGTGCCGGACGCGCCCATGGAAACCATGCTCTCTTTTATAGGGCTGATGCTGGCCGCACTGGGAATGGGCCTGGTCATTTCTGTGTTGGGTGACCTGGTTCCAGAGCTTGGCAACTTTATTTCATTCTTGTTCCGGCCGCTTTATATTTTGTCTGGGGCCATTTTCCCGCTGTCTGCACTTTCTGTGCAGTACCGGGAATGGGCTTTTTACAACCCCTATGCCCATGGGCTGGAGTTGCTCAGAAGCAGCTTTTTCCCTATATACCACGCGGCACCCGAAGCCAATTTTCAATATCTGTATGGTTTTGCCGCGGCATCCATTTTTCTGGGTCTGGCCCTGCAGATTCGTTTTGCACAGCGAATGAGAGCGCAATGATTATTGTCAACGATGTGCATAAACGCTTTCAAACCCCGCATGGCGCAGGCCGCTGGGTGCTCAAAGGTGTGAACTTCACGATTCCCTCCCATGTCAGCGTGGGCCTGGTGGGGCGCAACGGCGCAGGTAAATCCACATTGCTGAGCTTGATTGGCGGGGTTGATACCCCTACGCGCGGCACGGTGGAGCGGCGCTGCCGGGTGTCCTGGCCCATGGGCTACGGCGGCGGCCTGCAGGGCTCCCTCACCGGCCGGCAAAACGCCAAATTTGTGTGCCGTCTGCATGGCTTTGCTGAGGCCCAGGCCATGGCCGAAAAAATTGCCTATATCGAAGAGTTTGCCGAGCTGGGTAAATCATTTGATGAACCGGTGCGCAATTATTCGTCGGGTATGAAGTCCCGGCTGCAATTTGGCCTGTCACTGGCTTTTGAATTTGATGTGTATATCTCTGACGAGGCCACCTCTGCAGGTGATGCCTCGTTTAGAAAAAAGGCTGCAGATGCATTCAAACGCATTGCAGACAGGTCCGGCCTGATTATGGTGTCGCACAGCGATGGCACCCTGCGCCAGTTTTGCCAGGCCGGTATCTGGCTGCATGAAGGCCAGGCTTATTGGTTTGATGACCTGGAAGATGCCTTGAAGAATTACCAAGACAGTATTGCTAAATGATCGATTTTTTGAAAAACAAGCGTTTTCAAGGCCTGTGCAAGGCCATGTGGCGGATGAAGGTGTTGTCGCTGGCGCTGGGGGCCTGCATGGTGGCTGCGGTGTACTGGGGGCTTGTGGCTTCTGACCGCTATGTCTCTGAAGCCCATGTGCTGATCCAGCGCACCGATATGGCCTCATCGCAGGCCATGGACTTTGGGGCCTTGCTCTCGGGTGACAGCGGCTCCCGCGTAGACCAGATGCTGCTGCGCGACCGCCTGCTGTCCGTGGACATGCTGCAGCACCTGGACAAGACCCTGGGCCTGCGAGAGCACTACAGCAGCCATGAGCGCGACATTCTTTCGCGCATGTTTTTTCAAGACGCGTCTTTGGAGTTCTTTCACAAGCACTTTCTTTCGCGCGTGAGCGTGGAGTATGACGAGTACGCCGGCGTGCTCGTCATCCAGGCCCAGGCCTATGAGCCTGAGATGGCGCAAAAAATCAGCCGCGCCCTGGTGCAAGAGGGTGAGCGCTATATGAACCAGCTGGGCCATGAGCTGGCGCGCGAGCAGGTGGATTTTTTGGAAAAACAGGTCAAGGAGCGCAGCGATCTGGCGCTGGATGCACGCCAGCGCGTGCTGGCCTTTCAAAACGCCAAGGGCTTGATATCGCCCCAGTCTGCAGCCGAGAGCATGGCGGCGGTGGTCAACAAGCTGGAGGCCCAGCTCACCGAATTGAATGCCCGCAAAACCGCCTTGCAGGGCTATCTGGCACCTACGGCCCCGGCCGTGGTGGAGGTGGATTTGCAAATGAAGGCGGTAGAGCAGCAGATTGCCCTGGAAAAAAACCGCCTCACCGGTGCCAAGGGCCAATCGCTGAACAAGACCGTAGAGGCCTACCAGCGCCTGGAGCTGGAAGCCCAGTTTCTGCAAGACGCCTACAAGAGCGCGCTGATTGCGTTGGAAAAAGGCCGTGTGGAAGCCACACGCACGCTGAAGAAGGTGCAGGTCTTGCAAAGCCCTTCGTTGCCTGAATACCCCATGCGGCCCCGCCGCCTCTACAACATCGCCACCTTTGTCTTGGGCGCCTTGCTGCTGGCAGGGCTGGTTCAACTGCTGGTGTCCATCGTGCGCGACCACCGCGACTGATTTTCTTGAATTTTTTGAACCTCACCATGCAACGTTTTATTGCCCGCACCTCTGCAGCTTCTGCGGTCGCGCTGCTGTTGGCTGGTATGGCGCCAGCCAAAGCCCAGACTTACCCGGCCAGCATGCAGCAGCCTCAAACCATGCAGCCAAACGCGCAGCAAGCCGCTGGTAGCGGCTTCAACAGCACAGACCCGCTGCAGATCAACCAGGCCCTGGGCTTGCTGCCCACCGGCAATGCCGGCACGGCCGTCCCGGCGGGGCGCACCAGCGTGGCTGCATCTGCCACCGCGCTGCCTGCGGACGCCCCGGTAGGGGATTACGCCGGCAACTACCTTGCCAATGGGCACAGCGATGTGTTTGGGGCCAATCTGTTTACGGGCAGCTTTGCCCGTGCCGGTGCCACCCAGTTCAACCCCGACTACCTGATTGCCGTGGGCGACCAGATTCATCTGCGGCTTTGGGGCGGTTTTGCATTTGACAGCGTGGCCGTGGTTGACCCGCAAGGCAATATCTTTTTGCCGCAGGTAGGCCCGGTCAAGGTGCTGGGCATTGCCAACAAAAACCTGCAGCCGCAGGTGGAAGCGGCCGTGCGCCGCGTGTTCCGCGCCAATGTGTTCAGCTATGCCAGCCTGGCTGCGGCCCAGCCCGTGCGCATTTTTGTGGGCGGCAATGTGGTGCGCCCGGGCCTGTACCACGGCACCAGCATGGACAGCCTGCTCAACTACCTGGACCAGGCCGGCGGCATAGACCCCGAGCGCGGCAGCTTTTTGACGGTGCAGGTCAAGCGTGGCTCTGCAGTGCGCGCCAGCTTTAACCTTTACGACTTTTTGCTCAAGGGCCAGTTGCCCCTGCTGCAGCTCAGCGATGGCGACGTGATTTTTGTGCCCCCGCTGGCCAACCGGGTGCGCGTGTCGGGCCTGGTGAACAACGCCAAGCGTTTTGAGTTTGCGGGCAACTCCGAAACCGTAGCCGAGCTGATGCAACTGGCCAAGCCCCTGGCCCAGGCCACCCATGTGCGCATTGCGCGCAATACCGGCACTGTGAAGAACACCGAGTACTACCCGCTGCAAGATGCCCCAACCTTGGCGCTGCAAAACGGGGACGAGCTGGAATTCACCGCCGACAAAAAGCCCGGCACCATCACCGTGCGGGTGGAGGGCGAGCACATGAACTCTCAGGAATATGTGCTGCCCTATGGCACCCGCCTGGGCGCGTTGATGCACAGCATACAAACGCTGCCCGATGCCGAGCCCGAAAGCATTCAGCTCTTCCGCCAAAGCGTGCGCGAGCGCCAGAAAGAAATGCTGGCCACCAGCCTGCGCAGCCTGGAAACCGCCTTGCTGACGGCGCGCAGCGGCAGCAGCGACGAGGCCCGCTTGCGCAAGGAAGAGGCCGACCTGACGCTGCAGTGGATAGAGCGCGCCAAACAGATTGAGCCTGCAGGCCAGGTGCAAATTGCCCAGGCCAGCCAGCGCAACAACATGCTGCTGGAAAACGGCGATGTGATTCGCATCCCCCGCAAAGACGGCCTAGTGCTGGTCAGCGGTGAGGTGCTGTTCCCCAACGCCGTGGCCTTTGATGGCGCACTCAGCCTGAAGGATTACATCGACAGAGCTGGCGGCTTTACCCAGACCGCAGACAACGCCCGCGTGGTGGTGGCCCAGCGCGATGGTGCATTCAAGCAGGTGGATACCAGCAAGCTGTTTGCCGACATGAATATCAAGGCAGGCGACCAGGTTTTGGTGCTGCCCAAGGTGGACGAGAAAAAGCGCCAGTTCTGGAAGGATATGACGCAAATCATGTACCAGATCGCTATCAGCGCGAAAGTTGTTTTTGGATTGTAAATTTATGAATGCTATTGATTCTAATAGGTCGATATTAGTTACAACAGATTTTCTCTCGGAGAGAATCGCGACTGTTAACTATCATTCGCAAGGTATTATTCCTTTGCTTGTTTCTATATTTAATAGATTTTCACATTGCGTCGATGAGTTTCCTCGAAATTTCTTCACACCCAATAAATATTTTGATCCTCAAATATTTTTTAATTTATCGGGATTTGATTATAGTAAAGAGCTTCCTCCTATTGTTGATATTAATGATGTCTCTCCAGAATCGATTAGATATTTCGAAAACAAATTCAAATCCTATGACATAGTTGTTGGCTGGGAGCTAATGCCTTTAACCGAAAAAATATTCGACTTAATTGGCATTCGATACATAAATATGTGGCTACATCCTGTAAGGTTCATGGATGATGAAATACTTGCAGTCAAAACAAATTGCAATAAGTTTTTAAAATTTCTAAAAAAATACTCCATATCTGAAGATAGCTTTTATGTTAATGCTGCTTATTGCAAGGCTGTTATTAAAAGAAGATCTAAAATAAAAATAGATAAAAACTCGGCTGCAATATTTGGTCAAGTTTCTAATGATAAGACCTTACGAACTCAGAATGGTTTTCTGAGTTTATCAAAAAATTATTTGGATGAGATCTTAAGAATTAGTGCTAGCTATAATAAGATTTATTTCTGCAAGCATCCGTTGCAGAAAAATGATTCTGAATTTAAATTTTTAAAATCTCAGGTGAAGAATATAGAGAATATATCTGCAAATGGATATGAGATTATTGCGAATGAAAATATAGATTTGGTAGCAGCAATTTCATCCAGTATAACGATTGAGTCATATTATTTTGGGAAAGATGTTGTGGTTTTTAATAAACCCACGGTTGATATTAATGGGGAAGAATATTGCAATATAGGCGTTGAGTTTTTTGATCCAAAATTCTGGGCGAATTGTTTTGGTTATAAGGGATATGAACAAAATGGGGTGTTCAGGTTTGGAGAAAAGAATAAATTTAGAAATGTTTTGGATGCCTATTATTCTTATGGAATTATGAAGGACTTTTGAGATGCTGAAGAATATATCTGTTTTTAATGAAATAAATCAAGCTGATGTAATATCTTTTGATGTTTTTGATACACTTATAACTCGGCCTTTTATTAAGCCAAGGGATCTTTTGATGCTTTTGGCCATGAAAGTATGTAAAAAGTACAATTTACCACTTCATCCCGATAAATATTTGTCGCTTAGAATGGTCTGTGAGCGGGAGGCCAGAGCTGAGAGTGGCTGCGAAGATATTTCTCTACAAAAAATCTATGATCTTTTTGCAGAAAGAATGTTTTTGGATGAAAAGCTTTCAAATGCCCTCATGCAAGAAGAGATTGAGATTGAAATTGAATACTCTCAGCCCCGTGAAGAAATGCGGGAATTGTATGAGTATGCAAAAAATAGAGGGAAACATATTTATTTTGTCTCGGATATGTATTTGGATACAGAGACATTAATTGTTTTGCTGAAGAAGAATAATTATGATGCAAATTGGAATAATACACTGGTCTCATCTTTTTATGGTGTAACTAAGCATAGTGGTGCACTTTTTCAAATTCTCAAGGATAAAGTTGAATCTGATGTGCAAAGTGGTAATATTCTTCATATAGGGGATAATTTTAATGCAGATATCAAAGGTGCTCGCTCTCTTGGAATCAAAGCATATTTTTGCGAAAATCCTCACGAAGAGTTTTTGAAAATACCGGAAATCAAGGCTATATTTAAAGATAATGTTTCTGGAAGGGATAATAAGCTTGGCATTAATTTGATGTTGGGACTTTGTGCAAAGAAGTTTATGGGGGGGATTCATCCGAATATCTTCTACGATAAAAATAGTCTTCTTGATGGCAAAGCATATAATCTAGGGTATTTTGGTGTTGGTTTATTTTTGTTGAATTTTTCTCTTTGGATTATGGATTATGCAAAGAAAAATCAAATTAAAAATTTAATATTTTTGGCCAGAGATGGTTATTTGTTAAATGAAGTTTATAAAGTAGTCGCATCTAAAGTGAAAGATGCGCCTCCTTCGAGGTATTTGCTGAGCTCTCGAAGAATGTTTTCCATTCCGTCAATTTTCGATAAAAAAGATTTGAATTTGATATTCAATAATAACTATGAAGGCACTGTTTTTGATTTCGTGAAATTTCGTCTTGGTCTTGAGGTTGATGCAGGCATTTGCGAAAAACTGAACTCTGTGAATCTCTCTCTCGATTCTGAAATATCTACACTTTCAGATATTCTGGAAGTCAGAACTTTAGTTGATGCATTGTCTACGGATATTTTACTGAACGCAGAAAGGGAGAGGGTCGCTTTAAGGAGGTATGTAAAGGATCAGGAATTTATTGATGAAAAATGTGCGCTTGTTGACTTGGGTTACAATGGGAGCATATCTTTATATTTTAATAAAATATTTTCTACGGATTTTGAATCTCTTAATGTCGCTGCAGATGCAGCCGCAAAAGAGCGGATCCAATATACCTCTGGCTTGGAAGTAAAAGGGTGGTTGATTGATAGTTTGCCATTTACTTCATATAATTTTAATCTCTTGAAAATAATCCCCCTTCTCGAGACAATATTTTCCACAAAATTAAATCAATCTGAAAAAATAGTTCTCACTGATGATGGATTTAAGGAAATATTTATTGAAGATGAGAATTCATCGGATCCTAAGAGAATAAAATTTGTTACTGATGTCCATGCGGGTGCTATTGAATTCGTGAAGGATTTCATTGAAATATGTGGGGATGATATTGGGATGTATGCGTTAGACCCAATTTCATCGACTGGCGTTATAAACCGTCATTTCAATAAGCCTAAATCAGAAGATATAAAAATATGGGATGGCATATATTTTGAGAATAATTTCGCTGGCTGGAAAAATAAAGCAATATTTTCATCATCAGGTGAATATAAGTCTCTATGGGGAAATGCTTTTGAAAATAAAGAAATCAGCGTAGAAAATAAGTCAAATCCTAAAGATGATGAAGTAAATATTAAAATAGAAGGATTGGTTGATTGGTTTTTTTATAAAATACAAAGTGAGAAGAAGTATCTAAAATATAAAAGAAATAAGGCTCATTACTTTAATGATGCAAAGAATCCTATATTTAGAAAATTAGGATTGGCGATTTATGGAAAAAAATAAAATGAAGAATTATTTAATAGATAATTCGAAAAAATATGTTTTGTTTGGTGGGATCAATGTCTTAGAGAGCTTAGATTTTGCACTTAGCTGTGCGGAGAAATATATCAAAGTCACCTCCAAACTGGGCATCCCTTATGTCTTCAAAGCCAGCTTTGACAAGGCTAATCGCTCGTCCATCCACTCCTACCGTGGCCCAGGGCTGGAAGAAGGCCTGCGCATTTTTGAGGCGGTGAAAAAAGAATTTGGTGTGCCGGTGATTACCGACATTCACGAACCCTGGCAGGCCGCACCGGTGGCCGAGGTGGTGGACGTGCTGCAATTACCAGCTTTTCTGGCGCGCCAGACCGATTTGGTGGTGGCCATGGCCAAGACAGGTAAGCCCATCAATATCAAAAAGCCGCAGTTTTTGAGCCCGCCGCAAGTGCTCAACATCGTGGAGAAGTTCAAAGAGGCCGGCAACGACCAGCTCATGCTGTGCGACCGCGGCACCTGCTTTGGCTACGACAACCTGGTGGTGGACATGCTGGGCTTTGGTGTGATGAAGAAGGTCACGGGCAATCTGCCCATCATCTTTGACGTGACCCATGCACTGCAGCAGCGCGACGCTATGGCAGGCGCATCGGGCGGGCGCCGCCAGCAAATCGTGGAGCTGGCCCGCGCCGGTATGGCGACAGGGCTGGCAGGCTTGTTTTTGGAGGCCCACCCCAATCCAGACCAGGCCAAGTGTGACGGCCCCAGCGCATTGCCGCTGGACAAGCTGGAGCCTTTCCTGGCGCAAGTGAAGGCGGTAGACGACTTGGTGAAGTCTTTTGAGCCGCTGGAGATTGCCTGAGTTGTTGCCTGGTTTGGCTTCAGTTTTTTAATCAAATACGCTACCAACGCTTGCATACCAAGCGCTGGTAGCTATTGTTTTTGCATGTGGATATGAAAGATGCCGTAGTGGAGGTCGCAGGGGGCCAGCATACAGATGCTGCTGCCCGTGCGACGGTGGCCATTGTGATTCCCGCGCGTTATGGCTCAACGCGTCTGCCAGGCAAACCTTTGGCAGATATCGCGGGCAAGCCCATGGTGCAGCATGTGTTCGAGCGTGCCAGCCAGGTGGCGGGTGTGCAGGCCGTGCTGGTGGCTACGGACGATGCGCGCGTGGCCCAGGCCGTGCAGGCCTTTGGCGGCCGCTGCGTGATGACCTCGCCAGATCACCCCTCGGGCACTGATCGCCTGGCCGAGGTGATGGCACAGGTGCCAGCCGACATCTATGTCAATTTGCAGGGTGATGAGCCACTGGTGCGGCCGGCAGATGTGCAGTGCCTGGTGGATGGCATGTTGGCCGATGCCAGCGTGGCCGTGGGCACGCTGTGCCACCCCATTGATGGGCAAGAAGCGTTGAACCCCAACACCGTGAAAGTGGTGCTGGCCGACAACGGTGATGCGCTGTATTTCAGTCGCTCGCCCATCCCTTACCCACGGGACGCGCAAGAGGCCCACTATCTCAAGCATGTGGGTGTGTATGCGTACCGCCGTGAGGTACTGCAGCGCTATGCAGGCCTACCCCAGCCCATGACCGAAAAGGCCGAGAAGCTGGAGCAACTGCGCTTGATGGCGGCAGGCTTGTGCATTCGTGCTTTCATGGTGGAGCCCACGGGGCCTGGTGTGGATACGCCCGAGTGCCTGGAGCGCGTGCGCGCCCTTGTGGAAGGGCGTGCGCCCGCACCACAGCCCACGCTGGCCGATGTGCGCCTGGTGATTACCGATGTGGATGGGGTACTGACCGATGGCGGGCTGTTCTACGACGCATCGGGCGAGTGCCTCAAGCGTTTTCACGTGCGCGACGGGCTGGGCATGAAGCTGCTGGAGGAGAGCGGTGTGCGCGTGGCAGTGTTGTCGGGCCGCGACTCTGCCACATTGCGCAAGCGGGTGTTAGACCTGGGCTTGACGCTGTGCATGCTGGGTGTGAAGGACAAGGCAGCGGCCTGCCGCGAGCTGATGGCGCAAGCCGGTGTGGCCGCTGGCCAAACGGCTTGTATTGGCGACGACAGCATTGATTTGCCAGCATTTGCCACTTGCGGCCTGAGCTACGCCGTGCCAGATGCTCCTGCCTATGTGCGCCAGGCGGCCAGCGGAGTGCTGGCAACACCGGGTGGGAAAGGGGCGTTTCGGGAGTTGGCGGATGCCATCCTGAGCGCACAAGGCAAGCAGCATGTGCTGGGGTCTGCAGAAGGCTATGCGGGTGTGATGTCTGCCATGGCGCAGTAATGAATCAAGCGCTTTGGCAAATAAGAGAGAGATGGAAATGCAAGTACAAGTACAAGAACGAGCACACGGCCGCGCAGCAGATGATGCACTGAGCATTGCGCAAGAGACGCTGGACATCGAGATCGAAGCGCTGCAGCGCATGCGCGATCGCATGGACAGCGGCTTTAACCGGGCGGTGGACATGGTACTGACCATGCAGGGCCGGGTGGTGGTGGTGGGCATGGGCAAGTCCGGCATCATCGGCCAGAAGATTGCCGCCACGCTGGCTTCGACCGGAACGCCGGCATTCTTTGTGCACCCTGGCGAAGCCTTCCATGGCGACCTGGGCATGATCCGCTCGGTGGACGTGGCGCTGCTGATTTCCAACTCAGGCGAAACCGAAGAGGTGCTGCGCATCTTGCCGTTCTTGCAGCACCAGCAAAACCAGATCATTGCGCTGACGGGCAAGCAGGAGTCCACCTTGGCGAGGCATTCCCATGTGGTGCTGGATGTGGGCGTGGAGCGCGAGGCCTGCAAGAACAATCTGGCGCCTACCAGCTCCACCACCAACACGCTGGCCATGGGAGATGCATTGGCCGTGGCATTGACGGTGAAGCGCAACTTCCAGCCCGAGGACTTTGCGCGCTTTCACCCGGGTGGCAGCCTGGGGCGGCGTTTGCTCACGCGGGTATGTGATGCCATGCAAAAAGGGCCGTTGCCGGTGTGCGTGCCTGAGGCATCTTTCCGCGATGTGGTGAACGCCATCACCTATGGCCGTATGGGTTTGACCTTGGTAATGGATGGCGTGGTCTTGCGCGGCATCATCACCGACGGCGACCTGCGCCGAGCATTTGAAGCGCAGGAAGACGTGAAGCTGCTGAATGCACAGCAGATGATGTCGGCCAACCCTTTGACGATCCGTGAAACAGTGCGTTTTGCAGAGGCCGAGGCCTTTATGCGGGAAAAAGAGGTGGGGGCTCTGGTGGTGCAGAACGACGAGGGCATGGTGACTGGAGTACTTCAGATCTATGGTCTGAAGGGCGAGCCGGCTCCTGCTGTCTGATATGCAGTTCGGGATTCTCTCGAGAGGTATTGCCAGAATCCCGCTGCTTGCAAGGCTGCTGGGAGCCAAGGTGGTGCGCTTGCAATCGTGGCGCCGCAGCCCTGTGGATGCCGTGGCTGGCTGGGGCCTGCGCCCCAGCACCCGCAAGGCCTTGGCCTATGCAGACAAACATGGCCTGCCCTATGTGGCCTTGGAAGATGGCTTTCTGCGCTCTTTCGGCACGGGCGAGCGTTTCCCGCCGCTGTCTCTGGTGGTGGACCACGACGGCATCTACTACGACTGCACACGGCCCAGCGCCTTGGAGCATCTGCTATGCAGCGATGTGGACGTGTCGGGCGCCGATGCTGGGCTGGTGCACCAAGCCCGGCAGCAACTGCTGCAAGCGGGCTTAAGCAAATACAACCATGCCCCTGATTTACCCGCAGACGCGCTGCGCGTGGGCGATGTGGCGCGGGTGTTGGTGGTAGACCAGACTGCGGGCGATATGAGCGTGCTGCGGGGCGGGGCGGATGCCCAGACTTTTGCCTGCATGCTGGCGGTTGCGCTGGCCGAGAACCCTGATGCAACGGTGTACGTGAAGACGCACCCAGAGGTGTCATCAGGCCGCAAGCAAGGCTATTTGACGGCGGTACAACCCGATGCGCGCACCGTGGTGCTGCGCGATGCGGTCAACGCCCCCAGCCTGATGGCGCAGATGGACAAGGTCTATGTGGTCAGCTCCACCATGGGCTTTGAGGCCTTGCTGGCGGGCAAGCCTGTGGTGTGTTTTGGTGTGCCCTGGTATGCAGGTTGGGGCGTGACGGACGACCGCCAGCCGCAGCACCCGGCGCTGCAGCGGCGCGCTGTGCGAAAGCGCTCCGTGGATGAGCTGTTTGCGGCGGCGTATATGCACTACACGCGCTACCTCAACCCTGAAACACAAGAGCGCGGCAGCATTTTTGATGTGATGGCCTGGCTGGAACACCAGCGCAGCATGGCCAGGCGTTTTGCCGGGCGCATGATTGTGGTGGGTTTTCGGCGCTGGAAGGCGGCGAATGTGCAGGAGATGCTCTCACTTTTACCGGGCAAGGTGCACTTTGTGCCCAACGCAGATGCGGCCTGGGCCCTGGCGCCGTCGGGGGATGACTGCCTGGTGTGTTGGGGCCGCGTGGCGCCCGCAGGTGTGCAGGAGCTGGCCGAAGCTGCGGGCGTGCGCTTGCTGCGCATGGAAGACGGCTTTGTGCGCTCCGTGGGCCTGGGATCGGACCTGATTCCGCCGCAGTCTTTTGTGCTGGATGCCAGGGGCATTTATTTCGACCCAGGCCAGCCCTCCGAGCTGGAGGACATGCTCAACACCCGGGTGTGCACGCAGCAAGACCTGGAGCGCGCGCAAAAGGTACGCGCCTTCATCGTTGCGCATGGCATTACCAAGTACAACCTGGAGCCGCACCAGCCGGTGCGCTGGCCTGTCCAAACCGGCAAGGGCCGGCAGGTGGTGTTGGTGCCGGGCCAGGTGGAAGACGATGCCTCGATCCGCTTTGGCTGCGACGCCGCAGGCGTACACACCAATCTGGGCCTGATCCAGGCGGCGCGCATGGCTTTTCCTGAGGCCTGGATTGTGTTCAAGCCCCACCCCGATGTGCGCAGTGGCAACCGCAAGGGCCATGTGGAGCCCGCGCTGGCCTTGCAGCATGCCGACCATATTGAAGCTGCGGCCTCGGTGGTGAGCTGTATAGAGGCTTGCGATGTAGTGGTGACCATGACGTCGCTGACGGGCTTTGATGCGCTGCTGCGTGGCAAGCAGGTGGTGGTGCATGGCCGGCCGTTTTATGCCGGTTGGGGCTTGACCACCGACCTGCTGCCCGTGCCGCGCCGTAGCCGCAGCCTGAGCCTGGACGCACTGGTGGCCTGTGCACTGCTGCATTACCCGCTTTACTGGGACCCGCTGCTCAAGGGCTACACCAGCTGCGAAGCGGTCCTGAACAGGCTGCTTGCGCAGCGCATGGTGCTGGAGCAGTCGGGCGGTTTGCAGGCCTTGCACACAGGCTGGCTGCGCAGGCAGTGGCGCAAGGCCAAGGTGCTCACTCGCGCCTTTATCTGGCAAAGGTAGCGTGATGTTTGGCTTAGGCTTTGTGCGTTCGAGTCTGGTGCCCGGTTCTGGGAGGGGCCGGCAACGGGTTCGATCAGGGAGTATGAAAGGTTCCGCGGTATTTTTGTATTACGGTGTAGTGCAAAAAATGGCGTGGGTTTTTAAAACAACAGCTTTAAAAAACCATGGATAATAAAAGCGGATTTTCATCCAAACGAGTTTTATTGCTGCAAGGCCCGGTAGGCCCTTTCTTTTGGAACCTGGCAAAAGATTTACGCTCGGTAGGGGCAACGGTATTTAAATTCAACTTCAATGCCGGCGATTGGGTTTTTTACCCCGGCGCAGCCCAGGCATTCAGAGGCAATATTGAACAATGGCCCGAGGTTTTGGAGGCATTTATTGTGGAGCACCGTATTGATGCGGTGCTGCTGTTTGGTGATTGCCGGCCGGTACACGCCTGTGTGCGTGGGCTGACGGAGCGTTTGGGTTGCGCGCTGGGGGTGTTTGAAGAGGGTTATCTGCGGCCCGACCACATCACGTTTGAGCCCATGGGCGTGAACGGGCATTCCACGTTTGAAGACAGGCTGGCGCTGTGGCTGGAAGGCCAGGCTCGGCAAGAGCTTGCGCCCTTGCCCCCGCATGAAGACGGCCAGGCCACCGAGGCATGGAAAAAAGTGGGCAACTCGTTCTGGCATGCAGCCATGTGGGGCATGTTGTATTTTTTTGTGGCCTGGTTGGGACAGTGGTGCTGGAACAATGCACTGCACCATCGCAAGATGACGGTGCGTGACTCACCCTGGTGGTGGCTGAGTTATGGGCGCAAGGCCTGGTATGGCTGGACCGAAAAAGACATGGAGCCCCTGCTGAATGGAAAGATGCAGGGCAAGTTTTTCTTAGCACCGCTGCAGGTTTATAACGATGCGCAAATCATGGTGCATTCAGATTATGAATTTGTCACCGAGTTTATAAACCATGTGCTGCATTCTTTTTCCAAGGCGCAGGCCCATGAAAAGAAAAATGGCGTGCCATTGCGCGGAAAGTCCATAGCCGAAGATATTGTGGTCTTCAAACACCACCCTATGGACCGGGGGCACCGCAATTACGCCAATATCATTCGCCTGCTCACCAAGCGCCATGGTTTGCAGGGCAAGGTGTTTTATATCCACGACCAGCATTTACCTTCCCTGCTCAAAAGCACCAAGGGCGTGGTTTTGGTGAACAGCACCACGGGGCTTTCGGCCCTGGGCCATGGCGCACCCGTCAAGGTGTGCGGCAATGCCTTGTACGACCTCAAGGGGCTGACGTTTCAGGGGCCGCTCAAGGATTTTTGGTTCTACACCCACCAGGCCGTTCCAGACCGCGCGGTGCTGTCGCGTTTTCGCAAGGCCTTGATTGAGAGCACCCAGATCAACGGTAGCTTCTACCGCAAGCTGCAGGGCGTGCGCTGGCAGTGCGGGGCTGCGCTGGATGGGCAACTGGCGCAGCGCTTGTGGGGCGGAGGGGAGTCGGTAGACCCTGCATCGTGGCCGGTCGATGCGGTGCGGCAGGCCGCACCCTCTACCCAGCAGTCCAGCGCGGCGAAAGGGCCCGTGCGGCGCAGGGCATGAACGCATCGATGACAGGCCGTAACCCCGATGCCGCGCGGCTGGTGCTATTTGTGGGGGGCTTTGACCCTCGCGGCGCCCGGCACTACCACCGCCTGATGCGAGAAGAGTCGCAAAAGCAGGCGGCGGTGCAAGGCGAGCGCCGCTATGTGATTGGCCCACGGGAGCCGTGGAACACGGCGGGGAGCGAGAAGTCACCGCACTCCATGTGGCGTGTGCAGCAGCAGGGCCTGAAGGCGGGCACGGATGTGAATGTGGCAGCGAGCGTGGATGCAAGCGTGGAGGAGAGGGCGGATCAGTGCGCAGACACAGAATTTGTGTTCTTTGACTGGCATGACCAGGTGCGCGCCAACTGGCCCGAAAGCCGGGCCAGGGTGTTTAGCGATGCACTGCCCACCTATGCCGAGGTCTGGCGCTCCAGGCAGTGGCTGGCGCCCATACACCGGCAGGCCCGTTTTACGCTGTGGGCCTTGGCATACCCCATCGTTTATGCAGTGCTGGTGTGTGCGCTGGGGCTTTTACTGGGGGGCTTGCTGGGCGCTGCGTTGGCGGGTTTTTCAAGCGCTGCGGCGGCGGTTGCGGCATGTGTGGCATGGGCCTTGGTGTGCTGGGGTGGCTTTGTGCTGGATGGGCATATCCATGTCAGCTGGCTGCTACGCATTTTGAATTTTGCCCGCAGCAGCTCTGAGCAAGGCTTGCCGGTGCTGGATGCGCGCATGGAGGCCATGGCCGCCGAGGTAGCACAAGGCATGCGCCAGGGGCGCTGGCGCGAGGTGGTGGTGCTGGGCTTTAGCGTGGGCAGTGTGCAGGCGGTAAAGCTGGTGGTGGCGCTGCGGCAGCAACTAGCG
The DNA here is from genome assembly GCA_031277855.1 of Acidovorax sp. Lineage (GTDB taxonomy): Bacteria > Pseudomonadota > Gammaproteobacteria > Burkholderiales > Burkholderiaceae_C > Comamonas. Next base: position 45,710 of record JAITLO010000034.1, read on the forward strand.
GCAGATCAAAGTGCGGCGCCGGACGCCGTGTTAGCTTCGGCACCCGCAGTGGGCCTGGTGACACTGGGCAACTGCATTCCTTTGTTTGGCTTGTTTCCTGGTGCCCGGAGCTTGCGCGGTGCTTTGCAAGCCTTGGCTTTGGACCCGCTGGTGTATTGGGCCGATATTTCTTCGCCCAGCGACAGCGTGTGCTTTGGCATGTGCGATGTGGTGGGTCTGTCTTTGAGGGAAGACGCTCAAAAGTCTGCAAAGCCATCTGGCACGCAATGGGGGCTGAACCCCCAGGCCATGTGTTCGCCACGCTTTCACAAACTATTCCACCCTGCGGGCTACCGCTGGCTGCGGCGCAACAAGATGCGCATGCACTTTCAGTATCTGATGGCGGGTGAAATCGCAGGAAGCTACGATTATTTTGAGTTGCTCAGCAGCCCCGGGCTGGTGCGTGACTACATTCGGAAAAAATTAGTGAGATGAGACATTTCTGTCCTGCCTATCCCAAGCCTCATCCCGAGAAAGCCTCGAAGCTGCGTATGTTCTGGCATGCCCGCCGCTCGTGGATGGATGCCCTGTTTGAACGCAGCTACACCATGCAAATGGGGGAAGTACATTTGCCTGGGGTGGACTTGTACATGCTCAATGACCTCAAAGAGGTCAAGCGTGTCATGCAAAGCGAAGCCCAGCACTTTCCCAAAAGCCATTTGCTGCATGCCTCGCTGGAGCCCCTGCTGGGCGAGAGCATCTTCACCACCAATGGGGAGCAATGGCAGCGTCAGCGCACCATGATGAACCCCGCTTTTGAGCAGGCCCGCTTGAATGTGGCGTTTCCGCGCATGCTGGGGGCCGCGCAAGCCATGCTGGAGCGGCTGGACCAGCTGGAGGCGCCGCAGTCTTACGACATTGAGGTGGAGATGACCCATGTCACGGCCGACATCATTTTCCGCACCATCTTCTCCCAGGCCATGCAGGGGCCGGACGCGCACCGTATTTTTGCGGCCTTTGCCCGTTACCAGTCTTTGGCGCCCAAGCTCATGCTGCCGGCATTGTTTGGCACGCGTTGGCTGGTGATGCCCTGGCACCGCTGGCAAAGCAACAAGGCGGCGCGGGAAATCCGTGGCCTGCTGCACTCCATGATCAAGCCGCGCTACGAGGCGCATCTGAAAGGGGAGGGCGGCGCCCAGGAAGACATCTTGGCTGCCTTCATGCAAGCCAAGGATCCCCAAACAGGCCAGCCTTTTTCCGAGGAGGAACTGGTCAACCAGGTGGCCATGCTGTTTTTGGCCGGGCATGAAACCTCGGCCAGTGCCCTGACCTGGTCCTGCTATCTGCTTGCCAAATCGCCAGAGATTCAGCAGCAGGCCTATGAGCAGGTGGTAGAAGTTTTTGGCAACAACACGCCGCAGCAAAGCGATATGAAAAGCCTGTCGCGGGTGTGGAACATCTTTCGCGAGGCTTTGCGCCTGTTCCCACCGGTGGGCTTTTTTGCCCGCGAAAACACCCAGACCTGCCCCATGCGCGGCAAGCAGCTGGAGGCAGGCAGCACCGTGGTGGTGGCGCCATGGCTGCTGCAGCGCCACCGCAAGCTGTGGCAGAACCCGGATGCCTTTGACCCCGAGCGCTTTGAGCGTGGGGAGGACAAGGACGCCATCAAGCATGCCTATATGCCTTTCAGCATGGGCCCGCGCGTGTGCCTGGGCGCGGCCTTTGCGTTGCAAGAGGCGGTGCTGATTCTGGCCTGCATTCTGCGCCGCTACGAGTTGCTGCCGGTGGATGGGCACGAGCCCCAGCCTGTGGGCCGGTTGACGATACGCTCTGCCAACGGTGTACGCATAGGCCTGCGTAAAAGGGATGCGGCGTGAAGGAGCGGCTTGCCGGTTTTGTGCTGATGTGCGCGGTCGTGCCGTTGGCGGTTTTGGGCTATCTGATCCTGTGCTGGGTGGGCCTGTTTGGCAGCACCCAGCGTGGCCGCGCCGGCGTGAGGGCGCTGGACCACTTTGTCAACGCCGCGGTGTTTGATGGCTACGCCTGGGAAAGCGTGTCATCCCATGCTTGGCGCGAGCGCGAGAACAAGCGCTGGGCGCGGGCCGTCATCAAGGTGACGGATTGGTTCCAGAAAGACCACTGCATGCGCGCCAACAAGCGTGAACAAGCGGTGGTGGACCTGGTTCTGAAAAAAGGCCTGGACGGGCAGACGATTCGTTAGCCGCTGTGGCGTTTGGCAGGGGCTGCTGCAGCCTGTCAGCGAATGTGCGCCAGGCAGTGCTGGCGTTGTGCGCACTCCGGGGTGAGGCGACTTCAGCGCAGGGCAGTCGTTCGGTGTTGTACCCGCTTTTTTTCAACGCTTTGCCCCATGCTGGGGGCATGCCCGTCTCCCCGGGCGAAGTCGTTTCATAAATCCCTTGCAGGCTTGCTTTAGAGGTAAGCGATAAATCACTTCAGCGTGCTTACCCGGATAAGGAAAACGCCAAATTGACAGCGCTGTCAATACAGCGAGACATTAACGCACCGAGATGCATGAGCAGGCCTTTATGCAATGACGGCGAGGCCAGTGTGCAGCCGGGCGTTTTGTGTTCAAGCCCTGCTGTGAAGGGCCCGGGGCCTGGCGTGTGTTTGCGGCCGCTTGCGAACAAGGCCAGGGCTTTGCACGGTGTGCAGGTCTTGGTGTGGACGCGATTTTCTAGCAACCCCCTTGGACAGCACAGGGCTGGCCATGGTGACTTGTGCGGGTGAAACCACTTTGATGAATACAGCCAATCCAGAGGGTGTGATAGCGCGGGTGCCGCATGCGCTCCAAAACGCGGTGCAAGGCAGGGAGGCCAGACTGCCGTTTCGGGTGAAGTTCGGCTTTGGTGTGGGCGACTTTGCGCTCAATCTGTACTGGCAGGCCACCACGCTGTATCTGCTGTACTACTACACCGACGTGGCTGGCCTGTCGCCCGTGGTGGCAGGCTGGATATTTGCAGGTGCGATGCTGTGGGATGCGTTTTGCGACCCCATCGCTGGCTATATCGCTAACCGCACCCGCTCACGCTGGGGGCGTTACCGCCCTTATCTGCTGTTTGGCTGTGTCCCGCTGGCACTCAGCTTTGTGGCGATGTTTGTTCCCGCTTATGTGAGCGGCGCAGGCATGCTGGCATTGGTGCTGGGCACGCATGTGGTGTTTCGGACCACTTACACCGTGCTGTCCATGCCATACAACGCGCTGATGGCCACTTTGACGCACAGCAGTCAGGAGCGGGGCAGCCTGGCCGCGTATCGCATGATTTGCGCCAGCTCGGCCGCCTTGCTGGTGGCTTTGTCCACACTCAAGCTGGTGGCGATCTTTGGGCAGGGTAACGAGCAACGGGGATTTTTGATGGCTATGGCGGTGTATGCGGCCATTTCCATTCCCGTGTTTGGGTTCACCTTTTTTTCGAGCCAGGAGCGGGAAATGCCGGATGCCCATGGCATCACGCTCCGGGAGGCGTGGGCGGTCATCGTGCGCAACCGCGCATTTCTGCTGGTGGCCGGGATGACGGTGGCGCTGGCGGCTGCAGGCACTTTTCTGTCCAAGACGCTGCCCTATGTCTTGAAGTATGGCTTGCACCGAGAGGATTTGATCGGGGCCGCGCTGGGCATGTTCACCATGCAGGCTTTTATCGCCATTCCGTTCTGGGCATGGGTGATGCGGCGCAGCTCGAAGCGCACGGTGGCCTTGTGCGGCGGTGGCCTTGGCATGTTCGGCTATGCCGTTCTGGGCGGTGTGGGTGTTCAGGACGTGGCGCTGCTTTTTGGCCTGCTGGGGTTGCTGGGCTTTGCTGGGGCGGCATCGGTGCTGGCGGTGTGGGCCATGGTGCCCGACACCGTGGAGTACGGCGAATGGCACACGGGGGGGCGCGGTGAGGGCGTCATCTTTGGCGCCTTTTCTTTTGCCCACAAGGGAGCGCTGGCCATTGCAGTGGCGGGCATAGGGCATTTGCTGGGCGCCATGGGGTTTGTGGCCAACCAGCCTCAATCACAGGCCGCCATCGACGGTATGCAGACCATGCTGTGGCTGGCCCCCATGGCGCTGCAGGGCATGGGCCTATTGTTTGCTTTTTTCTACCCACTTTCCCCGCAGGCCTACCAGCACATGCTGGCTGCGTTGCGTCAGCGCCGGGCTGGTCAGTCCGTCCAGCGTTGATGCGGCCGCTCTCGGCTTTTGGGGCCACAAGGTGTCGCACACCTCAGTGTGCTTGGAGCATTATTTTTTTCATGGAGTGTCTTGATGTCTGGTGCACTTGATTCCCATGCTGTGCCTGTGCTGCTGTCCCCATCGGCGCTGCAGCACAGGGCCGCAGACCCCGATACCCGCGCCCGCGAGACCGAGGCGCAGATGGACGATGACGAGCGTTTCTCGCTGCTCTACAGCCTGATGGTCCGGGTCTTTGGCAAGGCTGAGCGTGAGCCTCGTGTGCCGGCAGAGGTGCCCGCCGTGGCTGGTTATGTGCCGGGTGTGCAGCGTCTGGGTATTCCAGCTTTGCTGCTGGCCGATGCCAGCCTGGGGCTACGCCACACCGGCGGGCCGGACGACGGCGCGACAGCGCTGCCTTGCGGCCTGGCCATGGGGGCGACTTTCCATCCCCAGCTGGTGCAACAGGCTGGCAAGCTGGTGGGCAAAGAAGGGCAGGCGCGTGGGTTTAATGTGCTGCTAGGCGGGGGCATCAATCTGGTGCGGGAGGTACGCGGTGGCCGGAACTTTGAGTACATCTCGGAAGATCCGCTGCTCTCCGGTCTGATGGGGGCGGCCATGACGGCCGGCATGCAGCAAGAGCAGGTCATTGCCGTGCTCAAGCATGTGTCGCTGAATGCCAGCGAGACCAACAAGTTTTTTCTGGATGCCGTTATCGACCCTGCGGCCCACCGTGAAAGCGATTTGCTGGCCTTTCAGATTGCCATGGAGCGCAGCGAGCCCGGCGCCATGATGGGGGCCTACAACCTGGTCAACGGCGCTTATGCCTGTGGTAGCCGGGTGCTGCTGCAGGAGACCATCAAGGACGCCATGGGCTTCAAGGGCTGGCTGATGTCGGACTGGCTGGCCGTCTACCATTGGGACTTTGCCTTGCATGGGCTGGACCAGCATTCCGGCGCCCAGCTGGATGCGCAAGAGTGGTTCAACGGGCCGCTGCGCCAGGCCTACGAGGCCGGCCTGGTGCCCAAGGCGCGCATCAGCGAGATGGTGCGGCGCATGCTGCGCTCCTACTACGCCGTGGGCATAGACCAGCCACCGCCTGCGGAGGCCGTGGACTGGCAGGCCCACCACGCCACGGCCTTGCAGCTGGCCCGCGAAGGCCTGGTGCTGCTGAAAAACGAGAACGCGGTGCTGCCCCTGGCGGCCAAGGCGCAGCGCATTGCGGTGATTGGCGGCTGGGCGCAGACCGGGGTGTTGTCAGGCGACGGCTCCAGCCAGGTGATGCCGGTGGGTGGCTATGCCGCCAGCTTGCCTTTGCGCAGCCACCCCTTGTTGGGCCCCACGACCATGCGCTTTTTCGGGCCTTCCCCGTTGGCTGAACTGCGCAAGTTATTGCCAGAGGCCGAGCTGGTGTTTGACAGCGGCGCCCAGGTGGCCGATGCGCTGGCAGTGGCTAAGGGAGCCGACGTGGTGATTGTGTTTGCGGTGCGACATGAAGGGGAGCGTTTTGACAGCCCCGACATGGCGCTGCCGTTTGGGCAAGATGCCTTGATTGAGGCGCTGGCCCAGGCCCATCCTCACGTTGTGGTGGTGCTGGAGACCGGTAACCCGGTGGTCATGCCCTGGCATGACAAGGTGCAAGCCATTGTGCAGGCCTGGTTCCCCGGGCAGGCCGGTGCACAGGCCATTGCCGAAGTGTTGACGGGGGCGGTCAACCCCTCGGGCCGCTTGCCCATCAGCTTTCCGGTGAATGTGGAGCAGACGCCGCACCCAGCGCTGCCGGGCGCCGATGTGGAACTGGGCACGCCGATCAAGGTGCATTACCACGAGGGTGCAGAAGTGGGCTATCGCTGGTTTGCCCAGCAAGGTCGGCAACCGCTGTTTGGCTTTGGCCATGGTTTGAGCTACACGGATTTCAGCTACAGCGATTTCCATGTCAGCGGCGGTGAAACCGTGTCGGTGGTATTCACCGTGACCAACACCGGCGCATGTGAGGGCAGCGATGTGCCGCAGCTGTACCTGACGGATGCAGCGGGCGCGCCGCGCATGCGCTTGCTGGGCTTTGAGCGTATCTCACTGCAATCCGGCGCCTCGGCACGCGTCAGCCTGACTGCAGACCCGCGTTTGCTGGCACGGTTTCATAGCGAGTCCGGGCACTGGCATATCGAGGCCGGCATATACCGCGTGGCATTGGCGCGCTCTGCCTGTGCGCCGGAGTGCAGCGCCGAGATCGCTCTGCGGGCACGAGAGTTTGGGCATTAACGGGCGCCGAAATTGGGCCGTGAAAAAGCAAAAGCCATGCAACTGAGAAGCTGCATGGCTTTGAGCTTTGGCGGAGCAGGCGGGATTCGAACCCGCGGTGGGCTATTAACCCACACACGCTTTCCAGGCGTGCGACTTAAACCACTCATCCACCGCTCCGTGTGATGAAGCCGCTATTCTAGCCTGAATTTTGGAGGCCTTCGGGGAAGTACCGTATTTTTGTGCAGCGGGGCTCATGGAACTGGCGTTGTTCCGTGTGGGGCCTGGCCCTCATCCCCGCCTTCCCCCGGCGGGGGAAGGTGCAATACCCAAGGCATGGAGGCCGGTGGCATTCCCTCACCCCAATCCTCTCCCGCAAGCGGGTGAGGGAGTAGGGCAGAGCGTACAAAACTGGCGTGACCGAGGTCAGGGACAGCGAGCAAGGGCCGCCCCGCAGCGAGGCTGTCGTCCCCCTGGGGGGAAGGCGCCGTAGGCGACTCAGGGGGGGTTACTTACCTACCTGCACCATCTTCATGGCGGAGGTGATCAGACTGGAGACTTCCGTCATATTGCTGGGCACCACCAGGGTGGTGGTGGCGTCGGCAGCCACCTTGCTGTAGGCATCGACGGCGCTTTCAGCCACCTTGAGCTGCACAGCCTGCTGGCCGCCGGGTTGCTGAATGGCAGCGGCCACGCGCTCCAGGGCCTGGGCGGTGGCTTCGGCCACGGCCTTGATGGACTCTGCCTCACCCTGGGCCTTGTTGATCACGGCCTGCTTTTCACCTTCGGAGCGGGCGATAAAGGCCTCGCGTTCACCGGTGGCGATGTTGATCTGCTCCTGGCGGCGGCCTTCGGATGCGGCAATCAGCGCGCGCTTTTCACGCTCGGCCGTGATCTGGGCTTGCATGGAGCGCAGGATTTCGGCCGGAGGCGTCAAGTCCTTGATCTCATAGCGCAGCACCTTCACGCCCCAGTTCAGCGCGGCTTCGTCAATGGCCGACACCACCTGGGCGTTGATCATGTCGCGCTCTTCAAAGGTCTTGTCGAGCTCGAGCTTACCGATCACGCTGCGCAGCGAGGTCTGGGCCAGCTGGGTCACGGCCATGATGTAGTTGGACGAGCCATAGCTGGCGCGCATGGGGTCGGTCACCTGGAAGTACAGAATGCCGTCCACCTGCAGCTGGGTGTTGTCGCGTGTGATGCAAACCTGGCTGGGCACATCCAGCGGAATTTCCTTGAGGCTGTGCTTGTAGGCCACGCGGTCCACAAAGGGCACCAGAAAGTTCAGACCGGGTGTGAGCGTGCCGGCGTACTTGCCCAGGCGCTCCTTGATCCAGGCGTGCTGCTGGGGAACGACCTTGACGGACTGGGCCACAAAAATAATGGCAATGACGAAGAGAACGATGGCAATTTCCATGGATGCTCCTTAAGCATGAAAAGGGAGTTGCTAGAAAAAAAAGAGCTACTTACGCAGACAGCATGAGCACAAGAGCCATAAAGCCCCATGATACCCAGGCTATGAATTCAGGGTGCTGTGCATGAAACTGCTGCACTTCACGCCAGGGCACCGCGCAAGGGCCGCCCCGCCGCGCTGGTGCCGTCCCCCTCCATCGCGCAGCGATAGAGAGGGGGAAGACGCGAAGCGGCTCAGGGGGTGTTGCAACCTCAAGCCTTGTCTACGACAAGCCGATTGCCCTGCAGGGCCACCACGCGGTGCTGGCCTGTGGTGGGCATGGCGCCGGGGCGCAGCACAGCAGTCCACTGCGCGCCGCGGTAGGGCACGCGGGTGGTGCCGTCGGCCTCCCACTGGGTGACGGTAATGGTTTCGCCAATGTCCATATTGACTGCGGGATCCGACAGCGCCGGCAGGCCTTTGCTGCGAGCGCGGCGAATGCGGCGCGCCACCATCACGCACAGAATGCCCACCACGGCGGCTGTGGCGACCTGCACGGTCTCACTCAGGCCCAGATGGGCTGCGACAGCGCCGGCTGCCAGCCCCAGGCCAATCATCAAGAGGTAGATGGTGCCCGTCAGCAGCTCGGCCACTACAGCCAGCCCCGTGAAAATCCACCACCAGGTGCTTGCCTCCATGTAGATGACTCCTTTCGACGCCACGATGCGGCGCAATTGTGTTGGTACAAAACCCTTATTTGCCTCGGAATGCAGACAAGCCCTAGGGAATGCCCTCGATATTACTTACACTGCGCGCCTGTTCCGTTTTTAAAACCCGGTCGCACGGGGTCTGCGCATGAAATTCCGCTTTCCCATCGTCATCATCGACGAGGACTATCGTTCCGAGAATACTTCGGGTCTGGGTATCCGTGCGCTGGCGCATGCGATCGAACAAGAGGGCTTTGAAGTCCTGGGCGTTACGAGTTACGGCGACCTGAGTCAGTTCGCCCAGCAGCAAAGCAGGGCCAGCGCCTTCATCTTGTCGATCGACGACGAAGAATTTACCCAGGGCGGCGAGACCGACCCCGAGGTGATCCACGGCCTGCGCAGCTTCATTGGCGAGGTGCGTCGCAAAAACGAAGATGTGCCCATCTACATCTATGGTGAAACCAAGACCAGCCGCCATCTGCCCAACGACATTTTGCGTGAGCTGCACGGCTTCATCCACATGTTCGAGGACACGCCCGAGTTCGTGGCCAAACACATCATCCGCGAGGCCAAGAGCTATCTGGAAGGCGTGCAGCCCCCGTTCTTCAAGGCGCTGCTGGACTATGCCGAAGACGGCTCGTACAGCTGGCACTGCCCCGGTCACTCCGGCGGTGTGGCGTTCTTGAAGAGCCCCGTGGGCCAGATGTACCACCAGTTCTATGGTGAGAACATGCTGCGCTCCGACGTCTGCAACGCCGTGGAGGAGCTGGGCCAGCTGCTGGACCACAACGGCGCCATCGGCGAAAGCGAGCGCAATGCGGCGCGCATCTTCAACGCCGACCACTGCTACTTTGTTACCAATGGCACGTCCACATCCAACAAGATTGTGTGGCACCACACGGTGGCGCCGGGCGATGTGGTGGTGGTGGACCGCAACTGCCACAAGTCCATCCTGCACTCCATCATCATGACGGGTGCGATTCCGGTGTTCCTGAAGCCCACGCGCAACCATTTCGGCATCATCGGCCCTATCCCGCAAAGCGAGTTCTCGGTCGAGTCCATCCAGGCCAAGATCGCGGCCAACCCGCTGCTCAAGGGCGTGGATGCCAAGGCCGTCAAGCCCCGCGTGCTGACGCTGACCCAGTCCACCTACGACGGCGTGCTCTACAACACCGAAACCATCAAGCAGATGGTGGACGGCTATGTGGCCAATCTGCACTTCGACGAGGCCTGGCTGCCCCACGCCGCCTTCCACCCCTTCTATGGCAGCTACCACGCCATGGGCAAGAAGCGCGCGCGCCCCAAGGAATCCGTGGTGTATGCCACCCAGTCCATCCACAAGCTCCTGGCCGGTATCAGCCAGGCCTCGCATGTGCTGGTGCAAGACAGCCAGACGCAAAAGCTGGACCACCATTTGTTCAACGAGGCGTATCTGATGCACACCTCGACCAGCCCGCAGTACAGCATCATCGCCAGCTGCGACGTGGCCGCTGCCATGATGGAGCCACCCGGTGGCACGGCGCTGGTGGAAGAGTCCATTCTCGAGGCCCTGGACTTCCGCCGCGCCATGCGCAAGGTGGACGAAGAGTTCGGTGATGACGATTGGTGGTTCGAAGTCTGGGGCCCCGAGGCCCTGGCCGAAGAAGGTGTGGGCTCGGCCCAGGACTGGATTATTCGCGGCCCCGACGCCTCGCCCAAGCACAAGGCAAAAGCCAAGAACGGCAAGAGCGGCAAGGAGTTTGACAACTGGCACGGCTTTGGCGATCTGGCCGACGGCTTCAACATGCTGGACCCCATCAAGTCCACCATCGTCACGCCCGGCCTGGACCTGGACGGCGACTTTGCCGACACCGGTATTCCCGCCTCCATCGTCACCAAATACCTGGCCGAGCACGGCGTGGTGGTCGAAAAGACCGGCCTGTACAGCTTCTTCATCATGTTCACCATCGGCATCACCAAGGGCCGCTGGAACACCATGCTGACCGCGCTGCAGCAGTTCAAGGACGACTACGACCGCAACCAGCCGCTGGCGCGCATCCTGCCGGAGTTCTGCCAGCAGCACCGCCGCTACGAGCGCATGGGCCTCAAAGACCTGTGCCAGCATGTGCACGAGCTGTATGCCAAGTACGACATTGCCCGTTTGACCACGGAGATGTATCTGTCCGATCTGCAGCCGGCCATGAAGCCCTCGGACGCCTACGCCCACATTGCCCAGCGCAAGACCGAGCGTGTGGAGATTGACCACCTGGTGGGCCGCACCACCGTGGGCCTGGTCACGCCTTACCCGCCCGGCATTCCGCTGCTCATTCCCGGTGAAGTCTTCAACAAGAAGATCGTGGACTACCTGTTGTTCGCCCGCGAATTTGCCAAGGAATGCCCGGGCTTTGAGACCGACATCCACGGCCTGGTGGAGCTGGAAGGCGAAGACGGCGAGATCCACTACTACGCCGACTGCGTGGTGGAGACCAAAAAACCTGCTGCCAAAAAGCCCACAGCCAAGACCTCGGCCCAGCCCGCCGCCAAAGCGGCTGCCAAGCCGGTGGCCAAGCGCGCGGTGAAAACGGTGGCAGCCAAGGCCCCTGCGAAGAAGGTTGCTGCACCCAAGGCAGCCGCCAAGGTTGCGGCCAAGCCCGCTGCCAAGAAGGCCGCAGCCAAAAAGCCTGCTGCCAGCCGCTGAGTACGGAACGGCCCGCTAGGGCCGTTCTCAAAAGTGAGGTGTTAAAAAGTGAGCTATTTATGCTTGCTATCTGCGGGTTTCAGTATGGTTTGATACTGAAAACCAGCAGGTATCAGCATAGGCAGCTCATTTTTTTATGGCTGCCCATTGCTGTCCATGTCTTCGCGCAGGCGCAGAAAGCGCGCAAAACGGGGTAGGCCGCTGTCGTGCAGGCCTTGATAGCGGTAAGTCACCCAGCTGCCCAAGGGCGGCGGTTGGCGGCGCAGCTCGGCCGTCAGGCCTGCGCCCAGCGCAAAGCGCAAACCCTCGCGGGTTTGCAACAGCAGGGCGCCGGTCTGGCCCTGCCACTGGCCTTTGCCGGGCTTGTAGCCCACCACCTGCCCTTCGGCATCGTCATAGGGCTTGAGCTTGAGCAGATCGCCGCTGCGCCCCGTGCGGTAGGGCGCATCGGCCTTGTGCAGCACCAGGCCTTCGCCACCGGCAGCCACCACCTTGGCCAGCTGGCGCTGCAGCTCGGCCTCGCTGGCCACACGCCATTGGGGCACGGCCTGTACCCAGTCCCGGCCTATGGCGGCCACCACGGCCTGCAGCCTGGGCAGGCGCTGGTCAAAGCTGCCGGGGACGGCGGGCAGGTCAAACACCATAAAGCGCATGCGCTTCCAGGCCGCATCACCGGCCTGGGCCTGGCGTGTGGTGGATTGGGCGTGGGCAAAAGCGCCGCGCCCGGCCCAGAGCTCGCCATCCAGGGGCGTGGCCGGCCAGCCTGCGGTGAACCAGGGCGGTGCGGCAATCAGCTGGCCGCCACGGCTGATCAGCCTGTGCCCATCCCAGTAGCCGCGCACGCCGTCGTATTTTTCGCTGACCCAATAGTCCTGCACGGCCAGGCCGTTGTGCCAGACCTGGGCCAGCATCAGGGCGGGCGCTTGGGGCCTGTCTTCGGCGGCTGCCGTGCCCAAGGGCTGCACCAGCAGCAGGGCCAGGATGGCACAGCCCAGGCCACGCAACAGGGTTTGGAAGCGCCGATGCAAAGAGAGGCCGGTGTGCGCTGGCGTGGTCATGAAAGCGTCCCGCTGTGGCAATGCCTGCATGCTGACAGCCCGGGCCTGGTGCGGTGGCCTGTGGGTGGCCAGCAGTCGGTGCGTGGCGGTGCAGCGGAAGCTACCGTCTGCTTGCCCCGTCGAAGGGCTTTAGCCCAGGGCCGTGTCCAGCACCATCATCAGCACAAAGCCCAGCATCAGCCCGCCAGTGGCAAAAGCTTCATGGCCCTTGCGGTGGGACTCGGGAATGATTTCATGGCTGATCACAAACAGCATGGCGCCTGCCGCAAAGCCCAGGCCCCAGGGCAGCAGTGCGGCCGAACCGCTGACCACGGCCGCACCGATGACGGCGCCCACGGGCTCCACCAGGCCGCTGGCCATGCCCAGCAGCACGGCAAAGCGGCGGCTGTAACCGGCGGCCAGCAAGGCCACGGCCACCACCAGGCCCTCGGGTACGTCTTGGATGGCAATACCGGTGGCCAGGGCGTTGGCGCGCATGCCCTCGTTGGCCGCATAGCCCACGCCAATGGCCAGGCCCTCGGGCAGGTTGTGCAGGGCGATGGCGATGACAAACAGCCAGGTGCGGCGCAGCTTGCGCGCCAGGTCCAGATCCAGGCCTTCGCGGCCCTTGATGAAATGCTCGTGCGGCAGCAGCTTGTCCATCAGCATCATCACGCCCGCACCCAGCAAGATGGCGCTGCCCACAATGCCGCCCGCTGCCCAGGTGTTGCCACCCCATTGCGGCTGCGCGCGCACCGCCTCCAGCCCCGGCAGAATCAGCGAAAAGGCGCAGGCCGCCAACATGACCCCGGCGCCAAAGCCGAAAAGCGTGTCCTGTGTGCGTTCCGACAGATTGTGTGAAAACAGCACCGGCAGCGTGCCCAGGGCGGTGGCCAGGGCCGCCACCGAGCCACCCACCAGCGCCTGCAGCACCACCGGGTTGTGCTGCAGGTAATGCCAGAACTGCACGCCCAGCACACCGGCCCCGGCCAGCACGATGAGCCACCCCAGCGCTTGGCGCAGGCGGTGGGCAATGCGGGACGCCGGTGCTGGCGTGGGCGCAGGCACAGAGGGGTCGGTGGGCAGTCGCGGCATGTTCGCGGAAGGTGGTGCGAGTAAGGACATGGTGGGGGAGAGGCGTGGTCTGTGCAAGATGAATACTGCGAAAACCGGGGATCAGCTCCGGGCTGCAGCGAAGCGTCGGGCGACTTCCTTCCAGTGAATCACCTGGTAGAAGGCCGCGATGTATTCGGGGCGGCGGTTTTGGTACTTCAGGTAGTAGGCGTGCTCCCAGACATCCAGGCCCAATATAGGGGTGCCACCCGAGCCAATGCCCTGCATCAGCGGGCTGTCCTGGTTGCCGCTGCTCTCAATCGAAAGCCTGCCGTCTTTGCCCACCACCAGCCAGGCCCAGCCGCTGCCAAAACGCGTCAGCGCGGCCTGGGTAAAGGCGTGCTGAAAGGCTTCGATACCACCCAGATCGGATGCAATCGCCTCTGCCAGTGCACCTTGGGGGGCGCCGCCGCCGCCTTGGCCTGCCGGGGCCATCACGGTCCAGAACAGGCTGTGGTTGGCATGGCCGCCGCCGTGGTTGCGCACAGAGGGGCGCAGGGCCTCGGGCAGGCGGTTCAGATCGGCAATCAACTGCTCCACCGGCTCCTGGGCGAAGGCGCTGTACGCGCTGTCCTGGAGTGCCGCATTGAGGCTGTTGACATAGGTCTGGTGGTGCTTGCTGTGGTGGATCTCCATGGTTTTGGCGTCGATATGGGGCTCCAGCGCGTCATAGGCATAGGGCAGGGCGGGCAAGGTGTGGATGGGCATGAAAAGCTTTCGTAGTGGAGGTGGAAGAAGCAGGCTCAGTGCAGGCGGGCGGCGGCATGGGCTGCACCGGCATTGCTGCCCGGCACCCGCAGCGCGGCTGCGGTCTGCGCTTGAACGCCATGCAGGCGCTGCCACAGCAGCAGGGCGCAGCGGGTTTCACGCAGATGGCGCCAGGCCGCTTGCTGGACCATGGCGTTGGCATGGCGTTCGGCCAGATCGGCCAGGCCCAGGTGGGCATCGCACAGGTATTCCTGGGCCAATGGCTGCTGGCCGCACTGGGCCAATACATCCGCCAAGTTGTGGTGCGACACCACCCAGGCGGCCAGGCAGTGGTCGGGGTGCACATCCAGCTGGGGGCTGGCCAGCAGGCGCTGCGCCAGCTGCTGGGCCTTGAACAACAGCGGCAGCACGCTTTGCGGGGGCAGGCTTTGCAGCTGCTGCGTGGCCTGGCGTGCCAACTCCTCCCATGCCGTGAGGCTGGCGGGCGCGGGGCGCTGCAGCAGGAACAAGGGAAGATCGCCGGCAGCGGGATGGATGCTCATTGCGGTTCTCCAGTCTGGAATCAATAAAGTAATGAGAATTATTCTCAATATTAAATGATTGCAGCCAATCCATGCTGGCACCGGGGTTGTGGCATGAAAAAACCCTGCAGGTCTTGCGACCTGCAGGGCTTGCGGGAGGGGTGAAAACCGGCTTAAACCTGGTCGGCGGAGAGGCCTGCGGTCTGGCTGAAGCCGCCATCCACATAGGTGATCTCGGCCGTCACGCCCGAGGCCAGGTCGGACAGCAGGAAGGCGGCGACATTGCCCACGTCTTCAATGGTCACATTGCGGCGCAGGGGAGCGGCATCGGCCACGCGGCCCAGCAGCTTGCCGAAGTCCTTGATGCCGGAGGCAGCCAGGGTCTTGATGGGGCCGGCAGAAATGCCGTTGGCGCGGATGGCGCGGCCATCGGCGGTGCGGCCCACGGCTTCGGCCAGGTAGCGCACAGAGGCTTCCAGCGAGGCCTTGGCCAGGCCCATGGTGTTGTAGTTGGGGATGGAGCGCAGCGCGCCCAGGTAGGACAGCGTCAGCAACGAGGACTTGTCGTTCAGATAGGGCAGGGCCGCCTTGGCCATGGCCGGGAAGCTGTAGGCGCTGATGTCGTGGGCGATCTTGAAGGATTCGCGCGACAGGCCATCCAGGAAGTTGCCGGCAATGGCTTCGCGCGGGGCAAAGCCAATGGCGTGCACAAAACCGTCGAACTTGCCCCAGGCAGCGCCCAGGTCGGTAAACATTTTTTCGATCTGGTCGTCGTTGCCCACATCGCAGTCAAACACCAGCGTGGAGTTGAATTCGGCCGCGAAGTCGGTGATGCGGTCCTTGAAGCGCTCGCCCACATAGCTGAATGCCAGCTCGGCACCTTGCGCGTGGCAGGCCTTGGCAATGCCATAGGCGATGGAGCGGTTGGACAGCACGCCCGTGATCAGCAGTTTTTTACCAGCCAGGAAACCCATTGTTCTTCTCCTCGGTGTGAAAACGCGCCGGTAGATTGGCGCGTGGGATAAGGCATAAGGCAGAATTGTCGCATGCGCCATTTGCCCCGAGTTCTGGCTTTTGTTTTGTTTGTGCTCTCAGCACCTGCCTGGGCCGTGCATGGCATGGGCATGGGCTATGTGCCCAAGTACCCGGCCAACTTCCAGCATTTCGACTATGTGAACCCCGATGCACCCAAAGGCGGGCAGCTGACGCTGTCGGCCTCGGGCAGTTTTGACAAGCTCAACCCCTTCACCTTGCGCGGGCAGATTGCGGTGGGCATGGGCTACAACCTCAACGGCTTTGTGTTTGCCGAATACGGCCTGTTGTTTGACTCGCTGACCACGCCCAGCGAAGACGAGCCTTTTAGCAGCTACGGGCTGCTGGCCGAAGACATTGCGCTGGCGCCCGACCAGCTCTCGGTCACTTTTCGCCTGCGGCGCGAGGCGCGTTTTTCCAATGGCGATCCGGTGCTGGCCGCCGATGTGAAGTATTCCTTTGACACGTTGATGGGCAAGGAGGCCTCGCCCGTTTTCCGCTCCTACTGGGGCGATGTGAAGCGGGCCGTAGTGGTGGATGCACGCACCATTCGCTTTGAATTCCAGCGCCGCAATGCCGAGCTGCACATGATCTTGGGCCAGCTCCCCGTTTTTTCGCGCCAATGGGGCGGGGGCAAGCCGCTGAGCGAGTTGCAGAACGAGGCTCCTCTGACCAGCGGCCCTTATGTGATCGAGCAGGTGGATTGGGGCAAGCGCATTGTGTACAAGCGCCGCCCGGATTACTGGGCCGCCTATTTGCCGGTGCGCCGCGGCATGTTTAATTTCGACCGTGTGACTTACCAGTACTTTCGAGACCGCCTGGGTGAAGAAGAAGCCTTGAAGGTGGGGGAGTTGGATGCGCTGGAAGAATTTGGCATCAGCTCCTGGATGCGCAAATACAAGGGGCGCCGTTTTGACTCGGGTGAGATCGTCAAGGCCGAGATCGCGCACCACCGCATGACGGGCATGCAAGGGCTGGTGCTGAATCTGCGCCGGCCGCAGTTTGCCGATATGCGGGTGCGCCGCGCCCTGGACCTGGCATTTGACTTTGACTGGCTCAACCAGCGCATCTTCTATCAGCGCCGGCTGCGCACTGCGAGCTATTTCACCAATACCGACGACCTGATGGCGCGGCCCACCATCAGCCCCGAAGAGCAGGCGCTCATCAACAGCCTGCAGCACCGTGATGCCTACCTGGCCGGCACGCACGGCCCTTTCCCTGTCAGCCAGGGCACAGACGCTACGGCCGAAGGCCTGCGCCGCAACCTCAAGGAGGCACAGCGTTTGCTGGCCGAGGCCGGCTGGAGCTTTCGCGATGGCGCGCTGCGCAATGCCAAGGGCGAGGCTTTTGTGATCCGCATGGACCTGGCCGATCGCTCATCCGAGGTGGTGCTGGCTCCCTATGCCCGCAATCTGCGGCGCCTGGGCATTGCCTTTGAATACCGGTTGGCCG
Source organism: Acidovorax sp. (assembly GCA_031277855.1). GTDB lineage: Bacteria > Pseudomonadota > Gammaproteobacteria > Burkholderiales > Burkholderiaceae_C > Comamonas. The sequence goes on from JAITLO010000034.1 coordinate 62,738, forward strand.
ACCCCAGCATCATCCGCAAGCGGCTCAATGAATTCGACTTTGATATGGCGGTCGGCATGCTGGGGGGCTCATCGAGCCCCGGCAACGAGCTGTATGACGATTTTGGCTCCAAGGCCGCCGATGAAGTCGGCAGCCAGAATTTGCCAGGCATCAAAGACCCCGTGGTGGACGAGCTGGTGGACCGCATTGTGGCCAGCCCCGACCGGCAGGCCATTGGGGCTGCGACCAAGGCCTTGGACCGCTATCTGCTCTACCAGCACTATGTGGTGCCCATGTACTACGGCACACAGTTTTTCATGGCACACAAAAGCCATTTGCGTCACCCGGCTGAGTTGCCATCCCGCTTGCTGGCGGGCTCCTGGCTGCTCACCATGTGGTGGATGGAGCCCCACTGACCATGCTGTCCTATTTGCTCAAACGCTTTGCACTCATGCTGCCCACCGTGCTGGGGGTGCTGGTGCTCAATTTCGCGGTGATCCAGTTTGTGCCCGGTGGGCCGGTGGAACAGTTGATGGCACAGATGAGCAATCGGGAGGCGCAAATGGGCAGCAAGGGCCCACGGCGTGCATTGGAGCCCCAGCAGATAGAGGAAATCAAAAAACTCTACGGCTTTGACAAGCCCGCGCACGAGCGCTTTTTCCAGATGCTGGGCCAGTTTGCACGCTTTGATCTGGGCAAGAGTTTTTTCCAGAACAAGGATGTCTGGCAGCTGATCAAGGACAAGCTGCCCGTGTCGATCAGCCTGGGGCTGTGGACGTTTTTCATCAGCTATCTGGTTGCAGTGCCTCTGGGTGTGGCCAAGGCGGTGCGTGCGGGCTCGCGTTTTGATTTGCTGACCACGCTGCTGATTTTGGTGGGCTACGCCATTCCGGGCTTTGTGCTGGGCGTGGCCCTGCTGGTGATTTTTGGCGGCCAGCTGCAATGGTTTCCGCTACGGGGCCTGACCTCGGCCAACTGGGATGAGCTCACGCTGATGGGCAAGGCGGTGGACTACCTCTGGCATATCGCGCTGCCGGTGACGGCCATGGTGGCCGGCAGCTTTGCCGTCACCGCCATGCTGACCAAGAACGCGTTTCTGGAAGAGATCCGCAAGCAGTATGTGTTGACGGCGCGGGCCAAGGGCCTGTCCGAGCGCCAGGTCCTCTACAAGCATGTGTTCCGCAATGCGCTGATTCCCATCATCACCGGCTTTCCCGCCGCCTTTATCGGTGCGTTCTTTGCCGGCTCGCTGTTGATCGAAACCCTGTTCTCGCTCGACGGCCTGGGCCTGCTCAGCTACGAGAGCGTGCTGCGCCGTGACTACCCGGTGGTGTTGGGCTCGCTGTTCTTGTTCACCCTCATTGGCTTGGTGACCAAGCTGGTCAGCGACCTGTGCTATGTGTGGGTGGACCCGCGGGTGAAGCTGGATTGATGGCACGGCACCCCCCTGAGGCGCTGCGCGCCTTCCCCCCGCTCTTCGCGAGCTGCGCTCGCGGGCAGGGGGACGACAGCCTCGCTGCGGGGCGGCCCTTGCTCGCTGTCCCTGCCCTGGGGGCGCGCCAGTTTTCCGCGTCCTGCCCCGGTATGACCCCTTCCCCCACCGGGGGAAGGTGGGGATGGGGGCTTGTGGGAGCGGGAGAGCGACTGTTCGAGCAGATGCTGCGCTGGCTGCGCTCAAGCCCTGCGCCGCTGGCGCAAGCGCAGGGCCAGCACGGCGATCAGGCCCAGGTTGACCAGCAGCACCAGGCCGGCCTGCCAGCTGGGGCTGTGCAGCAGATGCATCAGCTCCAGCGGCAGATACAGGCCGCAGGAGAGCACGCCCAGCCATTCGCCCCAGGCCTTGTCCTGCCACAGCCCCCAGGCCTCCAGCCAGCGGGCTGCCGTGTAGGCGCTGCCCACCAGTTCCAGCGTACGTACCGGCGTGGCATTGATGCGGTCTACCGCTTGCAGCACCCAGGCCGCCACACCATGGTGGGGCGACAGGCCCAAATGGTCCATCCACTCCACGGCCAGATGGTGCAGGTCGTGGTGCAGCAGGCTGAGCAGACCCAGCATGGCGCAGATGGCCAGCAGCCCCTTGAGGGCCTCGAAAACGGCCACGCTGCGCACGGCGCGGCGCAATGCGGGCATGGGCGGGGCTGTGGGCGATATGGTGGACACGTGATGCAGTGGCGCGGAGGGCTGGTGGTGAATGGCTGCAGTATGCCGCCTGCTTTTGCCGGGGTGCAAGGCGGGTGGGGCCAGCCGCGACAACAAGGAGAGAAGGTATGAAGGTGGAGGCAGGGCGTTCGCCCGCGGCCCGCGCCTGGGCGCGCTTTAGGCGCAATCGCCTGGGCTTTGGCAGCCTGGTGTTACTGGTGGTGTTGGTGGCCTTCAGCCTGTGTGCCGAATTGGTCAGCAATGACAGGCCGCTGGTGGCGCGCTATGACGGCCAGACCTATTGGCCGCTGTGGAATGACTACCCTGAAAAACAATTCGGCGGCGACTTTGACACCCCCACCGATTACCTGGACCCCTTTGTGCAGGCCCAGCTGTCCAAGCCGGGCAACTGGGCCGTGTTTCCGCCCAATCGCTATGGTGCGCAAACCCTGAATTACTTTGCCCAGACGCCCAACCCCGCACCACCGTCGACGGCCAACTGGCTGGGCACGGACGACCGTGGCCGCGACATGCTGGCCCAGCTGCTGTATGGCTTTCGCGTCAGCGTGCTGTTTGCGCTGGCGCTGACGGTGACCGGCGTGGCACTGGGCGTGGTCAGCGGTGCCATACAGGGCTTTTTTGGTGGCAAGACCGATTTGGCGCTGCAGCGCTTTATCGAGATCTGGAGCGCCATGCCCGAGCTGTATCTGCTCATCATCTTCAGCGCCGTGTTTGCCCCCAGCGTGGGCCTGTTGATTGTGCTGCTCAGCCTGTTTGGCTGGATGGGCCTGTCCGACTATGTGCGCGCCGAGTTTTTGCGCAACCGCCAGCTCGACTATGTGAAGGCCGCGCGCGCCCTGGGCGTGCCCAATGGACAAATCATCTGGCGCCACATCCTGCCCAATAGCATGACGCCGGTGGTGACCTTTCTGCCATTTCGCATGAGCGCCGCCGTGCTGGCGTTGACCTCGCTGGATTTTTTGGGCCTGGGCGTTCCGCCGGGCACGCCCAGCCTGGGTGAGCTGCTCAGCCAGGGCAAGAACAATATCGATGCCTGGTGGATTTCGCTGTCCACCTTTGGCGTGCTGGTGGTCACCCTGCTGCTGCTGACCTTTATGGGCGATGCGCTGCGCGACGCACTGGACCCGCGCAAGGCCATGGACACGCCGGCCAGCAAGGAGGGCGCATGAGCGATATGTTGAACCAGGCCGTGCCCACCGCTGCCGCGCCCTTGCTGGCCGTGCGCGATCTGCGCGTGGCCTTTGGCGGCAAAGAGGTGGTGCATGGCGTCAGCTTTGACCTGCATGCCGGTGAGAAACTGGCCCTGGTGGGGGAATCCGGCTCGGGCAAGACGGTGACGGCGCTCAGCCTGCTGCGCCTGGTGGGTGAGGCCAAAATCAGCGGCCAGGCCTTGCTGGATGGGTGTGACCTGCTCACCTTGCCGGAGCGGCAGATGCGCGCCGTGCGCGGCGACGATATCGCCATGATTTTTCAGGAGCCGATGACGGCGCTGAACCCGCTGATGAGCGTGGGTGCCCAGGTGGCCGAGGTGCTGCAGCTCAAGCAGGCGTTGAGCAAAATGCAGGCCTGGGCCCAGGCCGTGGAGCTGCTGGCCGCCACCGGCATTCCCGAGCCGGCGCGGCGGGCCCAAGCCTATCCCCACCAGCTCAGCGGCGGTCAGCGCCAGCGCGCCATGATTGCCATGGCCCTGGCCTCGCAGCCGCGCGTGCTGCTGGCCGACGAGCCCACCACCGCCCTGGATGTGACGCTGCGCGTGCAGATACTGGAGCTGTTGGGCAAGCTGCAGCGCCAGACCGGCATGGCCATGGTGCTGATCACCCACGACCTGCACCTGGTGCGCCGCTTTGCCGACCGCGCCGTGGTCATGGAGCATGGCCATCTGGTGGAGCAGGGCGCGGTGGCCGAGCTGTTTGCGGCGCCCGCACATCCCTATACCCGCAAGCTGCTGTCCAGCCAGCCCCGGCGTGAGGTGGATGAAGGCGCGGATGCTGGAGCCACTCCCCAGGCTCCGGCGCTGCACACACAAGACCTGCGCGTGGCCTATGCCACACCGCTGCCTGGCATCCAAGGCTGGTTTCGGCGCGGCGAATTCGTGGCCGTGCAGGGCGCCAGCCTGGCGCTGCAGCCAGGCCAGACCTTGGGTGTGGTGGGTGAGTCCGGCTCGGGCAAGTCCACGCTGGCCCAGGCGGTACTGGGGCTGTTGCCATTCCAGGGTGCGCTGGATGTGACGGGCCAGCAATGGCTGCAGCCGGCCACGCGCAACAGCGCCCACAACCAGGCACTGCGCCGCCAGGTGCAGGTGGTGTTTCAGGATCCTTTTTCCTCGCTGTCGCCACGCATGACGGTGGGCGAGATCGTGGGCGAGGGCCTGCGCGTGCATGCGCCCGCGCTCAAGCCAGAGCAGGTACGCCAGCAGGTGCTGGCCATGCTGGCCGAAGTCGGCATGGGCGAGGCGCAGTTCCCCGGCCTGCTGGAGCGCTACCCGCATGAATTCTCCGGTGGCCAGCGCCAGCGCATTGCCGTGGCCCGGGCCCTGGTGCTGGAGCCGCAGCTGCTGGTGCTGGACGAACCCACCAGCGCCCTGGATGTGACCATACAGCAGCAGGTGCTGGCTCTGCTGCAACGCCTGCAGCGCGAGCGCGGCCTGGCCTATTTGCTTATCACCCACGATATGGACGTGATCCGCGCCATGGCCCATCAGGTGCTGGTGCTCAAGGACGGTGCCATCGTGGAGCAGGGGCCGGCGCTGCAGCTGCTGACCAGCCCACAACACCCCTATACGCAGAAGCTGGTGGCGGCTACGCAGTAGGGGTACGGCCCCCGTCTTGCGCCCAGGAGCACCGCATCAGCCAAGCACTGCACTGCAAGCCCTCCCCTTTCGGGGGAGGGTTGGGAGGGGGCCCGCGGCCGAGGCGACGCCAACGGCATGTGATGCTGCACACGCTGCAGCCCCCATCCCTACCTTCCCCCAGCGGGGGAAGGGGTCATACCAGCCCGTGCTTGAGCTGAGCGCGGGGAATGAACTGTGTTTTGATAGCTGCCTATGCGCAGGTGGAAAGCGTTTGAGGCGGTTTTGACGCCAAATTTTCCGCTGCGCAGGCCGCAGGCATTGCCCTTTACGGGCCGATGTCCACCACGATCTCGCGCACCGCTGCCCGCCCCGTCTCATCCACGGCGCGCAGCACATGGCGTTGGCCGGATTCGGCCATGGGTGGCAGCCAGGCCAGGCCTTCACCGGGGGCGGTGCGGCCTATCAGTGCGTCGCCCGCAAACCAGTAAATGCTGTGGGTGTCGGCCCCGGCTTCGGCGCGCAGTACCAGGGGCTGGGGCTGGCGGCTGCGCAATGTGTGGCGCACGCCGCGCAGCGGTGAGGTGATGCGCGGGCCTGCATCATCTGCAGCCTGTTCTCCCGCTGCATGTTCTCCCGCCGCATCCGTGCTGCAATCGGGTGCTTGCAGGCTGGTGCGCGGCAGGCCGCTTTGGCGGAACAGGCGCTGCATATCGCTGCTCCACTGCTCCACCACCTGCTGGCGCGCATGGGGGCCAGGGCCGCACAGCAGCTCGCCGGTTTCCGCATGCACCCAAACGCTGCGGTGCAGCGCATTGGTGGTGATGGGGGACTTGCCGGCGATAAACCAGGTCTTGGTGCGCACGGGGCACAGGGCATCGGGCAATTCGCCGGTGGCCGCGCAGACTTCGATTTCGCGAAGGTCGGCAGGCTGGGGACGGGGCATGGCGCCCGGGTCCAGGCGCTGGGCACGCAGCGCATCGACCATGTGCAAAAACAGCGGCGCCGCCGCGTCCACGCCCACCAGGGCCTGGTTGCTGCTGCCGTCGAAATTGCCCATCCAGACCACCAGCACATGGCGGCCAAAAACGCCGGCCGTCCAGGCATCGCGAAAGCCCCAGGAGGTGCCGGTCTTCCAGGCAATCGCCGGCCTTGCTGGCAGGCCGGTGTCGGGGCGGGGCGCATGGCGCAGCATGTCCAGGGTGATGAAGGCGGCCTCGGGGCTGAGCAGCTGCAAGGGCTGGGCCGGTGGCGAGGGCGGCGCCTGCTCCCTCTGCTGCACATAGCGCAGCGGCTGGCGTATGCCGCCGTTGGCCAATGTGGCGTATAGCCCGGCCAGCTCCTCGGGGGTGACCTCGCCGCCGCCCAGCACTAGGGCCAGGCCGTAATGGGCCTGGCTTTTGAGCTTTTGCACGCCGGCCAGGCGGAGAAAGTCATGCAGCCCGGGCTGGCCCAGCCGCGCAGCCACGGCTACGGCGGGGATATTGCGGCTGCGTATCAGCGCGTCCTGGGCCGAGACCGGGCCGGCAAAGCGCAGGTCAAAGTTCTCGGGGGCATAGGGGCCGAAATGCGTGGGCGCGTCCTTGAGCATGGTCTTGGCATGCAGCAGGCCCTGGTCCAGCGCCAGGGCATAGACAAAGGGCTTGAGCGTGGAGCCCGGTGAGCGCTTGGCCTGGGTGCCGTTGACCTGGCCCGCAATCTCCACGTTGTACCAGTCGGCGGAGCCAATCAGGGCGCGCACTTCCATGGTGGATGCATCCAGCAGCAGGGCGCTGGCGTTGTGCAGGCCCTTGTCCGCCTGGGTGCGAAGGTACTGGCCCATGATGCGCTCCAGCGTGGTCTGCATGCGCAGGTCCAGCGTGCTGTGGATCTGCTGGCCATGCTCGCGCGCCAGCAGCATATCGGTGGCGTGGGGGGCCAGAAAGGGCAGGGCGGAGCGGGCCTGGGCGGGCAGCACCAGCTGGGCATCGGCCGCGTGCAAAAGTGCGTCGGGCGCCCGCTGCTGCCACAGTGCCAGCAGCCGCTGGCGTGCGGCCTGCAGCTCCGTATTTCCCCCCTTATCGCCCCCTTTATTGCCCCCTTGTTGGCTGCCACGTTCGGCAATGCGCTTGGCCGGGTTTTGCGGAATCACGGCCAGGCTCAGGGCCTCGGGCAGATTCACGTCGGAGGCGGGCTTGCGGAAATAGATCAGGCTGGCGGCCTGCACGCCTTCGATGTTGCCGCCATAGGGCGCGGTGTTGAGGTAGGCCTCCAAAATATCGCGCTTGCTGTGGCGGGCTTCCAGCCACAGCGCGGCGGCCAGCTGCTGCAGCTTGCCGCCATAGCTGCGGCTATCTATGCCATAAACGCGCCGGGCCAGCTGCATGGTGAGGGTAGAGCCGCCCTGGCGCCGCCCGCCGCTGGCCATATGCCAGGCGCTGCGCAGCAAGGCCGTGGGGCTGATGCCAAGGTGCCAGAAAAAGCGCCGGTCCTCATACAGCAGCACGGCTTCCACCAAGGTGGGAGAAATTTGATCCAGCGGCACCCAGAGCCGGTATTGCTGGTCTGGCGCCAGCGTCAGCCGAAGCAGCTCGCCCCCCCGCGCATACACGGCCCGCGAGCCGCTGATGCCCTCACGCAGCGGCGCATGCGGCCACAGCCGCAGGCCTGCTAGCAAGGTCGTGAGCAACAGCAATGCCAGACCCACCTGGGCCAGGTTTTTGCGTGAGATGCGCAAGTGCATGGCGGGCATCGTCAAGCGCGGCATTGGCGGCATTGCGCCGGCCCCTCACCTCGGAGGGGCGAGGGAGCCATACCAGGGCCCAGCGCCTGAAGCTGGCGCAGCCCATGCCAGGGCTGCCTCCTAAGAGGCGCAAGAGGTGCGGCCCAGCCCAGAGACAGCGAGCAAGGGCCGCCCCGCAGCGATGCTGTCGTCCCCTTGGGGGGAAGGCGCCGCAGGCGACTCAGGGGGGGGCTCACTCCACCACCTTCAACCGCCCCCCCATGGCCCGCGAAAACACGCGCCGGTCATACATGGCTTCGCCATAGGCCGGGGGGACCACATAGTCGCCCACGGTGGCGGCGCGGGCCTTGTAAGTGATCTCGGACAGGTCCTTGCCCACATCGCCATAGAGCACGATGCGGTCCTCGCGGATGTCGGCGTATTCCAGCTTCCATGAACCCTTGGAGGCCAGGCGTTTTTTCCACAAGGGCTCGCTCTCCTGCTCCTCGGCTTCCTCGTCGTCGCTGGCATCGCTGGCGCTTTGCAGCACCGGCTCCAGGCCACCGGGCAGCATGTCCACCAGGGCGACATTGCGGATCAACTCCTTGTCCAGGCTGCGCACCCGCACACGCACAGTGACCTCATCGCCCAGCTTGACCTGGGTGACGGGCTGGCCCTTGGCATCCAGAATTTCATGGAAGACTTCCATGCCCTGATCCAGATATTTGGTGGCTACGTTGCGTTCAAAGCCCTGCTCGGCCCAGCTGTAGTAGAGGGTGAAGTCGCTGTGGTTGGACAGCTTGAGCTTGTGGCTGCCCTCGGGCACGGCAGTGCGCGCCAAGGGGTTGATGCCGCCCAGGGCCAGGGCGGTGGCCTGGTTCTTGGCGTTCAAGGCCTGCACGTCGAGCTTGCCCGCCGCATTCACGGCCACGGCGTCGAAATAGGCATCCACGGCCAGCAGCATGGTGGCCGAGGACAGGCTGTTGTACCAGCCGTCGCGCACCATGCCGGCCAGGCCTTCCCAGACGCTGGGCTGGAGCGTCTTGAGGCGCTCCGGGAAATGGCGTGCCACCAGGTGCAGCAGCATGCTGTCGTGCACCAGCGGGTCGTAATAGCTGCCCCACAGCGTGCGGCGCTGCTTGTTGTTCACGCGCTTGAGCAGATCGGCCCAGACCGGGTCCAGCAATTCCTTGGCGGCCTTGTCCTGCTTGACCAGCAAATAGGTGGCGGCCAGATAGGCCGCGCCCAGGTCGTCGGCCAGGGCGGGCTGGTTGCTCCAGCCCTGGCGCAGATTGGCCAGGGCCGAGGGCAGCACCATGCCCTGGCGGGCCAGCAGGTACACGGCCTGGGCACGCTGGCGCCAGGCGTCCGGGGTGGTGCCACCGTTGCCCAGCCACTGGTGCAGATAGCTGTTGGCCTGGTCCAGCAGGTCCTGGGGCACGGCCAGCTTGTGCTGCTTGGCCTCTACCAGCAGTTGCACGGCATACAGGGTGGCAAAGGGATCGGCATGGCTGCCGCCGGGCCAGGCCGCAAAACCGCCCTCGCTGCTTTGGCGCGTGCGCAGCTGCACCAGATAGCGGTCCAGCGTCTTGCGCGCCGTGGGCAGCGGGCCTTGCTCGGCCGTGCGGCCGCGTTGCATCTCCTTGAGCAGCTCGGGCCGGGTGGACAGCAGCACGGCCGGCAAGGTCTGGCTGGTGATTTGCTCGGTGCAGCCGTGGGGATAGGCCTCCAGGTATTGCATCAGCCCCGTGGCAAAGGCCCAGGGCGCGGCCGATACGGCCAGGTCGCTGCGCCGGAAGTTGGGGTAGAGATCGGCCTGGCTTTGGAGTTCGCCCGCGCGTTGGAAGCTGCCGGCCTGCACCAGGCTGACATAGGGCGAGGCAGGGCGCACGCTGACCTCTTCGCTCAGGCGCGTGCTATAGCCCTGGTGGCTGGCGCTGAACACCAGCGGGGCGGAGCCCAGCTGGGCCTGGGCACCTGGCTTGGCACGCACCTTGAAGCGGGCCCGGCCCTCGCCGCCCTCGTTGACGGACAGGGTTTGTGTGGCCTCGCCCACCACCTCCAGCCCGCCCGAGGCGCTGAGGCTGAGCTTGATGGGGGCCTTCTTGCCCGAGCCGCGGATGTTGTTGGCCAGGCCCACGCCCACTTCCACCACATCGCCGGGTGCCATGGCCAACGGGGCGCTGGGCAGCAGCACCATGTCGCCACGCACCGTGGTCTGGGTGCTCAGGGCCGCGGCCTGGCTGTCGCTGATGGCCACGGCCATGACGCGCAGGCTGCCGTTGAAGCGCTCGGGCACGGTGTAGCTGAATTCGCGGCTGCCATTCACCTCGACCAGGCCGGACCAATAGGCCACGGGCTTGTCGCGCTTGCGTTTGAAGGGGTTGAGGTGCTTGCCTAAAGCCCCCTCTCCGTCGCCGCCAGGGGCGGCGGCCTGCATGAGTTTTTTGAACTCGGGCAGGATCATGTCCAGTGTCTGCTGGGTTTCGACCTCCAACGCGCGCTTTTGGAAGAAATGCTTGAGCGGGTCGGGCGTCTTGTAACGCGCCACCTGCAAAATGCCTTCGTCCACGGCAAACACCACGGCGCGCGTGGGCTTGTCGCTGGTGAGCTGCATCTTCATGGGTTGGCCGGGTTTGATCAGCTCGCTGCTGGTCAACGTGATCTTGGCGCGGCGCTGGTCCAGCGTGGTGGCAAAAGGCATGACGCCGTGGGACAGCGGGCTCATATAGATCTCGTCCGAGGACGGATCGCGCACAAAATGCACGCTCACATAGCCCGTGCCTTCAAAGTCCTTGGGCAGGGTGATTTTCTGCACCGAGGCGGTCTTGTCGGTCTTGAACCAGCTGTGGGCATAGACCTTGTCGCGTTCGATGGTGATCAGGCCCGCGCCCACATAGGGTGCGCGGATGCTGACCGAAATCTCCTGGCCGGGCGCGTAGTCCTTCTTGTCCAGGGTGAGTTCCAGCTCGGCATTGCGGTCCAGCGAGCGCGTAATGTTGGCGCTGCCGGCCACGCTGTATTCAATGCGGCTGAGCACCTGGTCCTGGGCATTGCGCAGCACATAGGCAAAGTTGCCAGGCGTGGCCGTGTCCAGCTGCAGCTGGCTGCCTGCGGCCGCTATGGCCCAGGGTTTTTCATCCAGCAGCACATCCTTGCGGCGTGACTCGTAGCGGTACAGGCCGTTGCCCTGCTTGACCAGCACCGACAGCACCTTGCGCTCCATGCGCTGCAGCTTGAGTGCGGGCAGGGCCATTTTCTGCGCCTGCGGGTTGATGGCAATCAGCTGGGCATTGCGCACCGCGCTCTTGCTGATGTAGCGCGCATCGCCGTCGAGCTTGACGCCCACCAGATAGGGCTGGTCGCTGACCAGGGTGCGCACCTCGGCCGAGACGCTGCGCCCGCCCTCGGGCTCAAAGGCCTTGGCCAGCACCTGCACCTGGTAGGTGGCGGGGGCAAAGCGGGACAGGCGCAGGTCGAACTCGGTCTTGCCGTCGTCGCCGGTTTCTTGCTCGCCCAGCTCGTCTTCCTGGCGTTCACCGTCATGCTGGGGCAGGTAAAAGCCATAGTCTGCATGGGCGCTAAAGGAGGGGAAGGCCGGCGTCAGCGTCATGGTGGCCTGCACCTTGCGCTGGGGCGCGGGCGTGCCGAACAGGTTTTGCACATCGATCAGAGCTTTGAGATCCTGGGGACGCACCCAGCCCTCGGCGCTTTGCTGGTTGAGCGTCAGCTTGATCTTGCTGCGGTCGGGCAGGAACTCCTGCACCTTGACCGTGGTGCTGCCCAGCAGCAGGCCCTGGGCATCGGGCGAGCCCGCGCTTGTGGGGCGCGGCAGATACAGGCTGACCGTGTAATTGCCCGTGGGGGCCGTGTCCTCGGTGCTGTGTTCGATCTCGGCTGCGCCGCTGGGGCCCAGGCGCAGTTTTTCGCGGCGCACGCTCATGCCACGGGCATCGGTGATCTCCACCTCCATGGGCAGCTCGCTGAGCGAGGTGGACCAGTTGCCGGCCTTGACCATCATGGCAATGTGCATGGTCTCGCCGGGGCGGTACATGCCGCGGTCGCTGAACACATAGGCCGTCATCTGGTTGGGAATGCCGGCAGAGCGCAGGCCTCCCACGTCGAAGCGGGAGACATCCAGCGTGCAGTCATAGCGGTTCAGCGGCAGAAAGCTCAGGTCTCCGCCCTTGCGCACCACCAGGGCAATCGGTGCCTTCTCGCGCTGAAAGCCGGCCAGACTGGGCAGCTTGGCATGGCCTGCAGCGTCGGTGGTCTGCGTGGCAATGGCCTGGCCGTTGCGGCCCCAGATTTCGACCTGGGCGCCCGCCACGGGCTGGCCCGTGGCAATGCTTTGCACAAACACATCGCGCGTGCCCGACAGCGACTTCTTCATCACCAGGCCCAGGTCGGTGACCAGGACCAGGCGCTGCTCGCCATAGCGCTCCAGCGCATCGCTTTCGTCTTGTTCTTCTTCGGCCTCGGCTTCTGGCTGCTGGGCATCCGGCTCGGGCTTTTTCTTGGCCTTGGAAGGGTCGTAGCCGCGCAGCTTGAGCAAAAAGACGCCGCGGCGGTTGCCGGCGTCGGCATGCAAATAGCTGCCGAAGTCCACGGTCTCGTAATGGGGCTTGCCCGGGCGCAGGTTCAGCGGGATTTTTTTCTCGAACCGGTCCACCAGGTCATCGGCTTCTATGCCGTTGTAAAAGCGCGGATTCTCAAAACTGCCCTCGCTTTGCGAGATCAGATGCTGCAGCTGGGCCGGCAGCAGGCGGCCAATTTCCAGCTGCACGCCCGGCAGGTCGCGCACCAGAATGGGTAGTTTTTTCTCGCCCGACAGCGCCAGCAGCGCGCCCTGGCCCACGATGCTCAGTTCGGGGGGGAAGGGCTTGAGTTTGACGATGCGCTGGTAGGGCTCGCCCATCTGGTAGCCGCCAGGGGTCTTCATGCCCTTGGCCACGCGCACCAGCAGATAGCGCCCGCCTTCGGCCTGGGGCAGGCGAAAGCTGTGCAGCGCGCTGTGTTCCAGCTCGCTGGGAATCAGCACCGGCGCCAGCTTGCGTGCGCGGGTCAGCACTTCATCGCTCACCGCCTCTGGCGAGGCGGCCCAGTCAAAGTCGGCGGCGTCGCTGCCGGGCTTTTGCTTGGCGGGCAGCATCCAGGCGCCGAGCACGCGGGTGATCTCGCGTTCGGGCACGGCCATGGAGGCTGTGATGTGCAGCACATGTTCGGGCTCGCCGTTTTCGTTGCTGACTATGCTGGGCTCGGCGCTGGCGATGGACAGGCTGTACAGCCCGGGAATCGCCAATTGGTGCAGCAGCTTGCGCTCCAGGGTCGGCCCGCCGCGCTCGGCCACGCTGCCTTCCGCGAGCTTGAACTCCACCTGGCTGGTTTGTCTGGGAATTTCCAGCGGCTCGGACTGCACCGTGACTTGTTGCTTCCACTGGTCATAGCGCACCGTGTGTGCCAGCTGCTTGCAGGCCTCCTGGGGTGTAGAGGCCTGCGCGCTGCAGTCGCCATAGCGCAGGGTGATGCGTTTTTCCAGCTCTGCCGTGTTCACCGGATGGGAAAAGCGCAGCGTGAACAGGGCGCGGCGCACATCGGCCTGGGTGGGGTCCTGGTAGAACTCGGCGCCCTCCAGGTTGACGACAAAGGCCGGTGCGCTGAATTCGTACTGGTCCTGGGCGATTTCCACATGCGAGGCCAAGGTCTTCTTGCCCAGGCGCACCAGGTATTTCTGGCCCACGGGCCAGTCCTGCTCGGGTTTGAACTCCAAGAGATCGGCCTGGGTCCAGGTCCATTGGCCGGCCAAGGCGGGTTCCATGCGGATATCCAGGGCCGCCTGGCCGATTTGTTCTATGGGGGCAGCATCGGCAGAAAAACGCAGGCGCGCGGGGTTGAACAGGGCGTCGGACTCTATGCGGGTGCGGTTGGGCGCCTCCATCGTGGCGCTGACCTGTTGGGGCGGCACCTGCTCGGGCGTCAGTCCATGCCACCACTTCAGCACCGAGGGGCTGGCCCACCAGCCCAGTGCCACCACCAGGGCGGCAATCAGCACCCAGGCCAGGCGCTGCTGCAGCCATGCCAGCAGGCGTACCAGCTGGCAACCGACCCATGCCATCCATGCCGGGGGCTGCCAGGAGCCCATCAGCAGCTTCAGCAGGCGGTGCAGCGGAGCCCAGCATCGCGCCAGCAGTTGCAGCAGCACGGTACTGGCCGCAGCCAGTTTTTGATTGGCAAGCCCAAGCATGAGAGTGGTTCCCGGTATTTTTGGTGTGCGTGATGGGGAAAGGCCCCCGGTGTGGGGGGCCTGTGGCGCCAGCGTTGTGAATGGCTTCCGCATGTAGCGGTGGCTAGCGCCGAGAGTATGCCGCACAGCACATGCCTGTCAGGCGTGGGCAGATGGCAGGTGGCAGGTGTGGCAGGCGCGGTGGCCAAGCCGGAGTCAGGCAGGCTCAATAACTGCCTGTGGGGTTGACGCCGTCCTGGTGCACCCATTGCACCTGGTCGATCGGCACCCCCAGATTGCGCGCCTGATGCAGCAGGCGCTCTTCCAGGCCAGCAGGCAGGAAAGGGGTGCGCGAGAGAATCCAGAACTGGTCCAGTTGCGAGCCTATGACCATGGCCCAGCGGTATTTGGGGTCCAGCGCCACCACGTGGTAGCCGGTGTAGAAGGGGCCGAAGCTTGCAACCTTCCAGGCACCCACATCGCGCCCCAGCACGGGTTTGGCTCGGCCGGAAGAGCGCTGCCATTCACGCTTGCGTGGGTCATAGCCCCGGTGCTCCACCTGAATGCTGCCGCGGGCCCGGCGTACATACTCGACCTGGGTGCGTTGCAGGCTGTTTTCCTCGCCTGCGTCGATGCGGGCTACCTCATACCAGCTGCCCATAAAACGCTCCAGATCAAAATCTGCAACGGGAATGACGGAGGCGGGCGTTGGAGGGCGCCGCAGCGCATACCAGGCCACCGCCCCTGCCGCGCCCAGAGCCAAGACGGCCAGCAATGGCATATTGCCCTGCAGTCGTGCGCTGCTGCGAGCGGTGGGGTTCAAAGGAGCGGGGTGTTGGCTGTGGGGCATGGCATTCGTCCTTGATGCACACATCCGAGAGGGGAGAGCCCACAAGCGATGTATGCGAATGATGACGCAAGCTTAGGTCAAAGCGGGGCTTTCTTGCTATAGCTTCTGAATGTAGGTGTGGTGTGCAGGCTGCGCCTGTAGGTCATTTTTGGTGAAAAACGTGCGCGATAGGCCCCGCCTGCGCTGCCAAGTGAAGGGTGCGAGGGGGAGGCCGCCAGGGAAAAAGACCGGGTGAAAAAAGGTTTGCAGGCTGTAATGCGCCACCCGGCCAGCCATGAATGGGCGACTGCCAACAAGGAAATGTGCAGACAAGCTCCTATCCCGGGGCAGGATGTGGAAGAATCTCGCCCTTTACCGTTGTTCGCAAAAAGGAGTCCATCATGGGCAACAAAATCGTGACCGAAGCCGATCGCAAGTTCACCCCCCAACCCAAGACCCCCAATGGCGTGGTGCTGCCCACCGGTGGCCGTGGCCAGCGTGTGAGCCTGGAGCGTGGTTCGCACACCCGCAGCAAGAAGAACCCTGGCAAGCGCCACGGTTGATTCCCTGTCTGGGGCAGGCACCAAGCCTGTTGCCTGGCACTGCAGCACAGCCCGCTTTTGGCGGGCTGTTGTTTTTTCGGCAGCAGCCTGCCTGAGATCGTCAACACGTCTTGGGTATAGATGCTGGTATGGCAGCGGGCTATGTGCGAAGCGCGTGGTGTGGGGCCTGCGCAGTCGCTACCATGCGCGCTGGTATGGCTGGCAGCATGTGCTTTGGCCGACAAGGAGTGGAACAAATGATGGGTGCGGCAGCGTCGTCCGCGGTGTCTGAAATAGAAAAAGCCCCGTGGTGGGTGGTGTGTCTGTGCGCGGGCTGGTGCGGGGTGTGCCGCGAATACCGCGACGGCTTCGAGGCCTTGGCCCGGCGCAGGCCGGAGATGCGCTGGCACTGGCTGGATGTGGAAGAGCGCGAAGACCTGGTGGAAGACATGGATGTGGAAACCTTTCCCACATTGCTCATAGGGCGGGGCTCGCAGGCTTTTTTTCTGGGGCCTTTGCTGCCCCAGCATGCGGTGCTGGAGCGCCTGCTGGATTCCTATGTGGACGGCGCCCCTGCAGCCGCGCAGCTGCCATCAGAGGCGACGCCGCTTTTTTTACGCATTGCCAAAGCGCTGACCTGAGTGCACAATGCCCCGCAAAATGTCGATAAGGCTTGTCTTTGCGAATCAATGCTTTAGCGGCTACAATACTGGCTTCACGACCAAACGGGCGGGTAACAACCGCCCGTTTTTTTTGGTCGGTTGGATTTGGAGCTCGAAGCTGCCGCCAACCTGTGCGGCGGCTATCGGGTTTTTTGTACTTCCGGGATTGAACTGAATACACGTGGCATTACAGCAAATCGTTGAAGAAACCGTGACCGGTCTGGGCTACGACCTGGTGGAGATTGAACGCTCTGGGGGCGGGCTGTTGCGCATTACCATCGATTTGCCCTGGACGCCGCCAGCCGAAGACCAGCCGCAGCCGTTGGTGGAGCAGTTCATCACTGTGGAAGACTGCGAAAAGGTCACGCGCCAGCTGCAGTTTGCACTGGAAGTGGATGGCGTGGACTACCACCGCCTGGAAGTCTCATCGCCAGGCATTGATCGATTGCTGCGCCATGAGCAGGACTTCATCCGTTTCCAAGGTGAGGTGGTGGATCTGACGCTCAAGGAAGCCATAGGCGCCGCAGCCACGGGCAGCGTCAACGCCAATCGCAAGAAATTTCGCGGCACGCTGGAGCGCGCCGAAGACGGAGGCTGGCAGATCGTCTGGAGCGATGCCCCCCCCGTCAAGCCGGGTCAAAGAGTAAGTAAGAAGCGCGAACCCGCGCCGCTGCAGGCGATGGGCTTCACGCTGGATGAGTTGCGAGAGGCGCGCTTGGCGCCCATCGTGAATTTCAAAGGGCGTGCAGCCAAGCCGGTGTAAAGCCGCTGGCAGTTGTCATCGTTTGGAGCGGGAAGGGCGCTGTGGACAGCGTTCTCGCTTGAGGAATGAAATAGGAGAGTCGTCGCATGAATCGCGAACTGTTGATGTTGGTAGAAGCCATTTCGCGTGAAAAGAATGTGGAGCGCGATGTGGTGTTTGGTGCGGTGGAGCAGGCGTTGGCCCAAGCCACCAAGAAGCTGTACGCAGGGGAGGTGGACATCCGCGTGCACATCGACCGCGATAGCGGCGACTACGACACTTTCCGTCGCTGGGTTGTGGTGTCTGACGATGCAGGCCTGCAAAACCCGGAAGCCGAAGAAATGCTGATGGATGCGGTGGACCGCAAGCCGGACGCCCAGGTGGGTGACTTCCTGGAAGAGCAGATCGAGTCCCTGCCCATCGGCCGCATTGGCGCCATGGCAGCCAAGCAGGTCATTCTGCAAAAAATCCGTGATGCCGAGCGCGAAATGCTGCTCAACGAATTCATGGCCCGTGGCGAGAAGATCTTCACCGGCACGGTCAAACGCATGGACAAGGGCGACATCATTGTCGAGTCCGGTCGTGTGGAAGGCCGTTTGCGCCGTGGGGAAATGATCCCCAAGGAAAATCTGCGCAACGGTGACCGCGTGCGCGCCATGATCATGGAAGTGGACCTGACGCTGCGTGGCGCTCCCATCATTCTTTCGCGCTCCGCGCCCGAATTCATGATCGAGCTGTTCCGCAACGAAGTGCCGGAAATCGAGCAGGGTCTGCTGGAAATCAAGAGCTGCGCACGCGATGCCGGCAGCCGTGCGAAAATCGCCGTGATCTCCCACGACAAGCGCGTGGACCCCATCGGCACCTGCGTGGGTGTGCGTGGTTCGCGCGTCAACGCGGTGACCAATGAGCTCGCTGGCGAGCGCGTGGACATCGTGCTGTGGTCGGAAGACCCCGCACAGTTCGTGATCGGTGCCCTGGCGCCGGCCAATGTCTCGTCCATCGTGGTGGACGAGGAAAAACATGCCATGGACGTGGTGGTGGACGAGGAAAACTTGGCCATCGCCATCGGCCGAGGCGGTCAGAACGTGCGTCTGGCCTCCGACCTCACCGGTTGGAAGATCAACATCATGGATGCCGCCGAGTCTGCCCAAAAGCAGGCTGTGGAAACCGACTCTTCCCGCAAGCTCTTCATGGAAAAGCTGGACGTGGATGAAGAGCTGGCAGGCATCTTGATTGATGAAGGCTTCAGCAGCCTCGAAGAAGTGGCCTATGTGCCCATCGCCGAAATGCTGGAAATCGAAGCGTTCGACGAGGAAACCGTCAACGAGCTGCGTGCACGTGCCAAGGATGCCCTGCTGACGATGGAAATCGCCCAGGAGGAAAGCGTGGCACTCGTGTCCCAGGATTTGCGTGACCTGGAGGGCCTGACCCCCGAGCTGGTGGCCAAGTTGGCTGCCGGTGGCGTGCAAACCCGTGATGATCTGGCCGACCTGGCCATCGACGAGCTGACCGAGTTGACCGGTCAGACCCCCGATGAGGCCAAGGCCTTGATCATGAAGGCGCGCGAGCACTGGTTCACGCAAGGTGAAGAGTAAGGGTCACGGAGGTAAGTAGGAAATATGTCGTTGAACACAGTCGCCGAGTTTGCCGCCGAACTCAAAAAATCGCCCGAAACCCTGCTCGACCAACTCAAGTCTGCCGGGGTGGCGAAGTCGTTGCCCTCGGACCCTTTGACCGAATCGGACAAGCAAAAACTCCTCAGCCACCTGAAGGCCAGCCATGGCGCTGACGGTGCTGACCGCAAGAAGATTACGTTGACCAAAAAATCGACGAGTGAAATAAAGCAGGCCGATGCCACCGGCAAGGCCCGCACCATTCAGGTGGAAGTGCGCAAGAAGCGCACCTTCATCAAGCGCGAAGACACGCCCGCAGAAGTGGCCGCCCAGGCTGCGCGTCCCGCTGTAGAGCTGGCACGCCGCGAGGAAGAGGCACGCCAGGAAGTGGAAGACCTGCGCAAGCAGGAAGCCGCCCTGGTAGCCGAGCGCAAGGAGCGTGAGGAACGCGAAGCCCTGGAGCGCAAGGAGCGCGAGGCTGAAGAGCGCGCCCGCGCCTATGCCGCAGCCGAAGCCAACAAGGTGCGCCAGGAAAAGGAAGCCAAGAAGGAAGCTGCGGCCGAAGCCGCTGCTGCCGCGGAAGCCCGTGTCCAGGCACAGGCTGATGCGCGCTCCAAGGCCGAGGAAGAGTCCAAGGCACGTGCGGCCGAGGAATCTGCGCGCGCCAAGGATCTGGACGAGCGCCGCCGCAAGGCCCTGGCGGAAGCCGAGGCCATTCGCGCCATGATGGCAGCCCCCAAGAAGGTGCTGGTGGCCAAGAAGCCGGAAGAGCCCAAGAAGGCCGCTCCTGCTGCGGACGCCAAGAAGCCTGCGTCCGCCAAGGATGCCAAGCCCGCAGCAGGTGCTGGTGCTGGCGGCAATGCCGGTGCAGGCAATGCCCGCGGTGGCAAGGAAGTCAAGTCGGCCAAGCTGTCCTCCAGCTGGGCGAACGACGCCGGCAAGAAGAAGGAAATCAAGACCCGTGGCGATGCCTCGGGTGGTGTGGGCCGTTCCAACTGGCGCGGTGGTCCGCGCGGTGGCCGTCGTGGCAATGACCGCAACGAAAGCCAGCAACAGCAGACGCAGGAATTCCGTCAGCTGGAGATCTCGGTGCCAGAAACCATCACCGTGGCCGAGCTGGCACACAAGATGGCCATCAAGGCATCCGAGCTGATCAAGGTGCTGATGAAGATGGGCCAGATGGTCACCATCAACCAGCCGCTGGACCAGGACACCGCCATGATCGTGGTGGAAGAAATGGGCCACACCGCCAAGGTGGCAGCGCTGGACGACCCCGAAGCCTTTACCGACGAGGAAGTCTCCAACGCCGAAGCCGAGCTGCTGCCGCGCGCTCCTGTGGTGACCGTGATGGGCCACGTGGACCACGGCAAGACCTCGCTGCTGGACTACATCCGCCGCACCAAGGTGGCTTCCGGCGAAGCCGGTGGCATTACCCAGCACATCGGTGCCTACCACGTGAACACGCCGCGCGGCATGGTCACCTTCCTGGACACCCCGGGTCACGAGGCCTTCACGGCCATGCGTGCACGCGGTGCCAAGTCCACCGACATCGTGATTCTGGTGGCTGCTGCCGACGACGGCGTGATGCCCCAGACCAAGGAAGCCATCAAGCACGCCAAGGCGGCTGGTGTGCCCATCGTGGTCGCCATCACCAAGGCTGACAAGCCCGAAGCCAACCCCGAGCGCGTCAAGCAAGAGCTGGTGGTGGAAGATGTGCTGCCCGAAGAGTACGGCGGCGACTCTCCCTTCATCGCCGTGTCCTCCAAGACCGGCCAGGGCATCGACGAACTGCTGGAGCAGGTGCTGCTGCAGGCCGAAGTGCTGGAACTCAAGGCCCCGGTGGAAGCCGCTGCCAAGGGTATCGTGGTCGAAGCCCAGCTGGACAAGGGCCGCGGTACCGTGGCTACGGTGCTGGTGCAGTCCGGTACGCTGAAGGTGGGCGATGTGGTGCTGGCTGGCCAGACCTATGGCCGCGTGCGTGCCATGCTGGACGAAGACGGCAAGCAGACCAAGGAAGCCGGCCCCTCTATTCCGGTGGAAATCCAGGGCCTGAACGAAGTGCCGCAAGCCGGTGACGACTTCATGGTGCTCAGCGACGAGCGCCGTGCCCGCGAAATCGCGACCTACCGCGCAGGCAAGTTCCGCAACACCAAGCTGGCCAAGCAACAAGCAGCCAAGCTGGAGAACATGTTTGCCGAAATGTCCGCTGGCGATGTGCAGACCCTGCCCATCATCATCAAGGCCGACATGCAAGGCTCGCAGGAAGCGCTGGGCGCCTCGCTGCTCAAGCTGTCCACCGAAGAGATCAAGGTCCAGCTGGTGTACTCCGGCGTGGGCGGTATCTCGGAATCCGACGTCAACCTGGCGCTGGCTTCCAAGGCCATCATCATCGGCTTCAACGTGCGTGCCGACACCCAGGCCCGCAAGACGGCCGAAGGCAACGACGTGGACATCCGCTACTACAACATCATCTACGACGCCGTGGATGAGGTGAAGGCGGCCATGTCCGGCATGCTGGCGCCCGAAAAGCGCGAAGAGATCATTGGTATGGCCGAAATCCGTACCGTCTTCGTGGCTACCAAGATCGGTACCATTGCAGGCTCCTACATCACCCAGGGTCACGTTACCCGCAATGCACACTTCCGTCTGCTGCGCGACAACGTGGTTATCTACACGGGTGAGATCGAGTCGCTGCGCCGCATGAAGGACGATGTCAAGGAAGTCAAGGAAGGCTTCGAGTGCGGTATCAAGCTCAAGAACTACAGCGACATTCGTGAGAGCGACATGCTGGAAGTCTTCGAGATCAAGGAAATCGCGCGTACGCTGTAAACCATGGCTACCCGTAAGAAGTCTGCTGCGCCTAACCGCAGCTTCAAAGTCTCCGACCAGATCCAGCGTGATCTGGCGGAGCTGATCGCCCGCGAGTTGAAGGACCCGCGCGTTGGCATGGTCACGCTGCAAAGCGTGGAGGTGACTCCTGACTATGCCCACGCCAAGGTGTTCTTCAGCCTGTTGGTGGGTGATCCCGAACAAACCGAACTGGCACTGAACCAGGCCGCAGGTTTTCTGCGTAACGGCCTGTTCAAGCGCCTGCACATTCACACCGTGCCCACGCTGCACTTCCATTTCGACCGCACCACCGAGCGTGCGGCCGACATGAACGCCTTGATTGCCAAGGCTGTGGCGTCGCGCGGGCCCGAAGAAGGCTAAGCATGAACGCCACTCGCACAAGGGTGCAGCGGCGCCCTGTGCATGGGGTGGTGCTGCTCGACAAACCGCTGGGCCTTTCCAGCAACGACGCTTTGCAGAAAGTGAAGTGGTTGCTGCGCGCGGAAAAGGCCGGCCATACCGGAACCCTGGACCCCCTGGCCAGCGGCGTGCTGCCGCTGTGTTTTGGCGCGGCCACCAAGTTCAGCCAGCTGCAGCTGGAAGCGCCCAAGACCTATACCGCCATTGCCCGCCTGGGCCAGACCACGACCACGGCCGATGCCGAAGGCGAGGTGCTGCGTGAGCGCGCAGTCGATCTTGCGGCCATCACGCCCGAGCGCCTGGCCGCCGTGCAGGCGCAGTTCAGCGGTGACATCCAGCAGGTGCCGCCCATGTACAGCGCGCTGAAGAAGGATGGTAAGGCCTTGTATGAATACGCCCGTGCCGGCATAGAGATTGAACGCCCGGCGCGCGATGTGACGATTCATGCATTGAATCTGCGTCTCACGCAAGATGAAAGCGCGCAACCAGCTATCGAAATGGTGGTGACCTGCAGCAAGGGCACGTACATCCGCACGCTGGCAGAGGACGTGGGCGAGGCCCTGGGCTGCGGTGCGCATCTGCGCGCGCTACGCCGCACCGACACCGGTGGCCTAGGGCTGGCGCGCTGCGTCACGTTGCAGGCGCTGATCGATATGACCGAGGCCGAGCGCATGCAGCATGTGCTGCCGGCCGACACATTGCTGCATGCCCATGTGCCTGTCACATTGGGCGAGCAAGATGCCGGGCGCTTCCTGTCCGGCTTGCGCCGCCGAGGCAACTGGCCCGATGCCAGTGCCGTGGCGGTGTATGGAGACCAACCGCGCGCCCTGCTGGGCGTGGGCCATGTCACAAGTGGGGAGCTGATTCCTGACCGCCTGCTCAGTCCCCTGGAAATTCAACAGATTTTGGAAGGCACGCCGTCGCACACAGAGCACGGCAGTTTGGAAACTTTATGAGCAAACAAATCCGCAACATCGCCATCATCGCGCACGTTGACCATGGCAAGACCACCATGGTGGACCAGCTGCTGCGCTCCTCCGGCACTTTCGCCGAACACGAAAAAGTCGTGGACACGGTCATGGACAACCACGCCATCGAACGCGAGCGTGGCATCACCATCCTGGCCAAGAACTGCGCTGTTTCCTGGAACGGCACCCACATCAACATCCTCGACACACCGGGCCACGCGGACTTCGGCGGTGAAGTGGAACGCGCCCTGTCCATGGTGGACGGCGTGGTGCTGCTGATTGATGCGCA
Source organism: Acidovorax sp. (assembly GCA_031277855.1). Classification (GTDB taxonomy): domain Bacteria; phylum Pseudomonadota; class Gammaproteobacteria; order Burkholderiales; family Burkholderiaceae_C; genus Comamonas. The sequence goes on from JAITLO010000034.1 coordinate 85,483, forward strand.
AGAAGGCCCCATGCCCCAGACGCGCTTCGTGACCAAGAAGGCCCTGGCCCTGGGCCTGCGCCCCATCGTGGTGGTGAACAAGGTGGACAAGCCCGGCGCCAATCCCGACAAGGTGATCAACGCCGCTTTCGACCTGTTCGACAAGCTGGGCGCCACCGATGAGCAGCTGGACTTCCCCGTGGTCTACGCCTCGGGCATCAACGGCTGGTCCTCCAAGGTCGAAGGCGAGCCCGGTGCACAGTGGGGCCCCGATATGTCGGCCCTGTTCGACACCATCCTGGAACACGTGCCTGCCGTGAAGGGCGATGCCACTGCACCGCTGCAGCTGCAAGTCTCTGCACTGGACTACTCCACCTTCGTGGGCCGTATTGCCGTGGGCCGTATCACCCAGGGTACGCTCAAGCCCGGTCAACAAGTGGCCGTGATGGCTGGCCCGGACGGCAAGAGCTACACCGGCAAGATCAACCAGGTCCACACCTTCCAGGGTCTGGACCGCGTGCAGGCCACCGAAGCCGGTCCTTCGGAAATCGTGCTGGTCAGCGGTATCGAAAACATCGGTATCGGTGAAACCATTGTGGACCCCGCCAATCCCCAGCCTCTGCCCATGCTGAAGATTGACGAGCCCACGCTGACCATGAACTTCTGCGTGAACACCTCGCCGCTCGCAGGCCGTGAAGGCAAGTTCGTGACCAGCCGCCAGATCTGGGACCGTCTGCAAAAGGAACTGCGCTCTAACGTGGCCCTGCGCGTCAAGGAAACCGACGAAGACGGTATCTTTGAAGTCTCCGGTCGCGGCGAACTGCACCTGACCATCTTGCTGGAAGAAATGCGCCGCGAAGGCTACGAGCTGGCCGTGTCCAAGCCCCGCGTGGTGATGCAGATGATTGACGGCGTGCGCCACGAGCCTATCGAGCTGGTGACGGCCGACATCGAAGAAGGCCACCAAGGCGGCGTGATGCAGGCCCTGGGCGAGCGCAAGGGCGAGCTGGTGAACATGGAACCCGATGGCCGCGGTCGCGTGCGTCTGGAATACCGCATCCCGGCCCGTGGCCTGATCGGTTTCACCAACGAATTCCTGAACCTGACCCGTGGTTCCGGCCTGATTGCCAACATCTTCGACAGCTACGAGCCGCACAAGGGTGACATCGGCGGCCGCAAGAACGGCGTGCTGATCTCCATGGACGACGGTGAAATCTTCACCTACGCCCTGGGCAAGCTGGACGACCGTGGCCGCATGTTCGTCAAGCCCAACGACCCCGTGTACGAAGGCATGATCGTCGGCATCCACAGCCGCGACAACGATCTGGTGGTGAACGCTACCCGTACCAAGCAGCTGACCAACTTCCGCGTGAGCGGCAAGGAAGACGCGATCAAGATCACGCCCCCCATCGAGCTGTCGCTGGAATATGGCGTGGAATTCATCGAAGACGACGAGCTGCTGGAAATCACCCCCACCAGCCTGCGTGTGCGCAAGCGTCACCTGAAGGAGCATGACCGCAAGCGTGCTTCGCGTGACAACGCCTAAGCTGCTTGCTGGGCAGAACAGGCGCTAAAGCCTGTTCTGCATGCACAAGTTGCTATCAAAAAAAGACCGCCCGAGGGCGGTCTTTTTGCGTTTGGGTGCGCGAAAGCAAGGTGGGTGCGGCTCAGGCGGGGCTGTGCTTCACATCCACGCTGGCAATGCGCCGGCCCTGCAACTGCAGCACTTGCAGGCGCAGGCCGGGCAGCTCCAGCACCTCGCCGGCAGCGGGCAGCCGGCCCAGGTGGTCCATCATCAGACCGGCCAGGGTGCTGTAGGCGGCGTCTTCGTCCATCAGCTGCATGCCGGTGGCGCGCTCCAGCGCATGCAGATCGGCCACGCCGCTGACGATCCAGTGAGCGCCACCGGGCTGGGGCTGGATTTCGGGCACCTCATCCTCATCGGGGAACTCGCCGGCAATGGCTTCCAGCAGGTCGATGGGGGTGACCAGGCCCAAGATGCTGCCGTACTCGTCGCTGACCAGCACCATCTGCCGGCGCGACTGGCGCAGCATCTCGGCCAGCTTGAGCACGCCCACCGAGCCCGGCACCACCAGGGCGGGGCGCAGGCTGCGTTCCTCGTTGATCTGCCCTTGAGTCAGCAGGTCGGACAGCAGATCGCGTGTATGGGCCACGCCCACAATATGGTCCAGCGAGCCTCGGCCCACGGGCAGCAGGCCATGGTCGGCCTGCACCAGCTGTTGGCGCAGTGCGGCCGGGTCGGCCTTGATATCCAGCCATTGGATGGCGTAGCGCGGCGTCATCACCGACTCGGCATTGCGTTCGCCCAGGTGCAGCACGCTGCTGACCATGTGGCGTTCGGCATGGCCAAAGGCCTGGGGCAGCAACTGGGCAATGGCGTCACGCGAAGGCTCGCTGCTGGCGGGCGCCGGGGCCGCAGCCTGCTCGCCCAGCAGGCGCAGCACGGCGCGGGCCGTGCGCTCGCGCATGGGCAGGCGTGCCTCGTGTTTTTGCTGGTTGCGCAGGCGCAGCTGGTTGAAGAACTCGATCATCACCGAGAAGCCGATGGCCGCATACAGATAGCCCTTGGGCAGATGAAAGCCCAGGCCCTCGGCCAGCAGGCTGAAGCCAATCATCAGCAAAAAGCTCAGGCACAGCACCACCACCGTGGGGTGGGCGCCTACAAAGGCGGTCAGCGGTTTGGAGCCCCACATCATCACGCCCATGGCAATCACCACGGCGGCCATCATCACGGGTAAATGGTCCACCATGCCCACGGCCGTGATGATGGAGTCCAGCGAGAACACCGCATCCAGAATCACGATCTGCAGCAGCACCATGCCGAAGCTGGCATAGCCCTGGCCGCCAGTCTCTGCGTGCTCCACGCCTTCCAGGCGTTCGTGCAGCTCGGTCGTGGCTTTCCACAGCAGGAAGATGCCGCCGGCCAGCAAGATCAGATCGCGCCCGGAGAGCGAAAACCGCCACCACGACAGCAGTGGCTCGGTCAGCTTCATCAGGTGCGACATCACCGACAGCAGTGCCAGGCGCATGACCAGGGCCAGGGACAGGCCGATGATGCGCGCCTTCTCGCGCTGCGCTGGCGGCAGCTTGTCGGCCAGGATGGCGATAAAGACCAGGTTGTCTATGCCCAGCACAATCTCCAGCACGACCAGCGTCAGCAGGCCGGCCCAGATCGTGGGGTCAGTGAGCCATTCCATCAACGCAGCCTCCTGGAGATATGGCCCGGCAGAGCAAGGACATGCATGGGAGAGAGAAAGGTGGTGCGGCGCAGCGGCCACAGGCCAAGATGGCGTGGCAGACCACGCCTGGGACAGGGTGCAGATTCCATAGCGCGTTTATTTTAGAAGAGGGGCTTGTAGCCGTGCCGGCAGGTGCTGGACTTGCTGGTGACAAGATGCACGCGCACCCTCTGGCACAATCGCCGCCGCGTCTATGGTCACAAGCCGTATCGGCTGTGGCCAGCATATCGAATAACAGTGAGGAGACTTTTGATGAGCACCCCCCCCAGCCACATCCATGCAGAACGCCGTGGCCAGATCGGCCTGATCACGTTGCAGCGCCCGCAGGCGATCAATGCCTTGTCGCTGCAAATGGTGCGCGATCTGTATGCCGCTTTGCTGCAGTGGCGCGACGACCCCAGCGTGCTGGCCGTGGCCATTCGCGGCAGCCACAAGGAAGGCGTGTTCGGCCACTTCTGCGCTGGCGGTGATATTCGTTTCCTGCACGCTGCGGGCAGCACGGGCAACCCCGAGCTGGAAGATTTCTTCACCGAGGAATACGCACTCAACCACCTGATCTTTAGCTACCCCAAGCCCTATATCGCTCTCATGGACGGCATCGTCATGGGCGGTGGCATGGGCATCAGCCAGGGAGCCAGCCTGCGCATCGTGACCGAGAAGACCAAGATGGCCATGCCCGAGACCATCATCGGTCTGTTCCCCGATGTGGGCGGTGGCTATTTCCTGTCGCGCTGCCCTGGTCAGGTGGGCGAGTGGCTGGCACTGACGGGTGACACCATCGCTGCGGCCGAGGCGATGGCCTTCAATCTGGCCGATGCCTATCTGCCTGCTGGCGAGCAAGCCGCGCTGTGGGAAGCGCTGGCCAGCCAGTCGTTTGCGGACGGCAAGGCGGTGGAGGCCTTTGTGCAGTCGCGCACCCAGACCCAGGCCCCCGGCGCGGTGCGCAGCACGGCCGACATCGACCGCGTGTTTGCCCTGCCCACGGTCAAGGCCATCATCGATGCGCTGGAAGCCGATGCCAGCGAATGGGCCCAGGCCATGGCGGCTGCGCTGCGCAAGCGCTCGCCGTTGATGCTGCATGTGGTGCTGGAGCAAATTCGCCGTGCGCGCGGCATGGACGTGGCCACCGATTTGCGCATGGAGCGCGACATGGTGCGCCACTGCTTTTACCTGCGTCCCGGCCAGAGCGAAACCGTGGAAGGCGTGCGTGCCCTGGCGGTGGACAAGGACCACAATCCCCAGTGGAACCCCGCGCGCATCGAAGATGTTCCCGAAGATCTGTGGCGTGCCTTTTTTGTCAGCCCCTGGCCCGCACACTCCCACCCGCTGGTGGCGCTGAAGGACGCATGAAGTACCTATGCTGCACGCAGCCTGGGCTGCTGATGGCGATCTGACTTGGTCGCGATGGGGCTGCAAGGTGCAGCCCTTTTCACGTCTGCAGCCGCGCCGGGACAAGGCTTGGCCCGGTAGGCCAAGGCGCAATCGAAGAGTGTATTGGCGCAAGGTGCAGAGCCTTGCGACTACCCTATGCTCTTTTTTTCATTAGCTGCACGCCAGCGTTCCCCAGATACTCAGCCCAGCCATTTGAAATGGATGTGTGCAGCGGTGCCTGCATGAGCATTGCATGGGGCGCTCCATTCCTTCGCCATCTGCAGGGGATGCCGCGCCACGACATGAAGAGATATGCCTGTGGGCAGGGTTGCGTTGGAGGTCAAGCGATATGAGTCTGGCAGTGGAGCGGGAAAGCAGTTCCCAGAGCGGGAGTGGGGAAGGCAGCTATTGGGAAACCACAGGCTCGGGCGCACCTCGAAAGCATGAGCATGTGACCGTCATCGGCGCTGGCATTGTGGGCCTTGCAACGGCGGCGGTCCTGGTGCGCAGCGGGCGCGCGGTCACCGTCATGGATGAGTTGCAGGGGCCAGGCCATGGCACCAGCTGGGGCAATGGCTGCCAGCTCTCTTACGGTTATGTGGCACCGCTGGCGAACGAAGGGCTGTGGTCGGAGCTGCCACACCTTTTGTGCTCCAGTGATTCGCCTTTGAAGATCAGGCCCCGTCTGGACCCCGGGCAGTGGTCATGGATGCTGTCGTTTTTGCAGGCCTGCAATGCCCGCCGCTCCCGGCAATCGACGACAGAGCTGCTGGAGTTGGCGAAGCTGAGCCGGCAAGAGACGGAGCGCTGGTTGGCGATGGTCGAGCCTTCCGTGCTCAGCTATACCTGCCACGGCAAGGTGGTGGTGCTGCCCACGGAAGCGGCCCTGGCCAAGGCCATGCAGCAGATGAAGCTGCAAGAGGGCCTGGGGCCTGTGCAACATGCTTTGACCGAAGAGGAGTGCCTGCGGCTGGAGCCTGCGCTGCAGCGCTTTCGCGGCAAGATGGCGGGCGCCATCCATACGCCCAGCGAGTGTGCGGTGGATTCGCTGGCGCTGTGCCGCAATCTGGAGCAGCAGCTGCGGGCGCGTGGGGTGGAGTTTCGCTACGGCACCAAGGTCCTGGGCTTTGAACGTGCGGCGGGTGACAGCCACCGGGTGGCTGCGGTCGTGAGCGATCAGGGCAGGCTGGCGGTGGATGGCATGGTGTTGGCCGCCGGGGTCGGCAGCCGGGCCATTGCCCGTATGCTGGGCTTTTCCGTGCCTGTCTATCCCATGAAGGGCTACAGCATCACAGGGCGCATCCTCGACTCCGAAGCTGTGCCCAGGGCCAGCATCACGGATGCAGCGAAAAAAGTCGTCTATGCCCGGATTGGCTCGCGGCTGCGCGTCGCCGGCTTTGCCGAGCTGCAGGGTTATGACAGTGCGCTGGATACGGCAAAGATTGAGGCCCTGGTTCAATATACGCACGAGGCCTTTGGATCGGCCGTGGAAATGGAGCCGGACTCCGCCTGGGCCGGGCTGCGTCCCGTTACTCCCACCTCGGTGCCCATCATCAGGCAGTCGCCCGTGAGCAATATGTTCCTGAACATAGGGCAGGGCGCCCTGGGGTTGACGCTGGCCTTTGGCTCGGCACGCCGCTTGGTGGAACTGATAGAAGCACGTTGAAAAAGTAGAGACAAGAAATCATGAATGACCAGAAGTTTGACCTGCTGATTGTTGGCGGTACCGTGATTGACGGAACCCGACGCCCCGGATTCGTTGCCGATTTGGGCGTCAAGAATGGCCGGATTGCGGCCATCGGTGATCTTCAGCACTGCGAGGCGGCGCAGCGCATCGATGCCGCAGGGCTGGTGGTGGCGCCGGGCTTTATCGACTCCCATACCCACGACGACCAGGCCTTGTTGTCCACACCCGATGTGCCATTCAAGGTCTCGCAGGGCGTGACCACGGTGGTCATAGGTAACTGCGGCATCAGCAGTGCCCCTGTGGTGACCGATGCCTCGCTGCCCGCACCGCTGAATCTGCTGGACGATGGCAGCGAACGCTACCCCACGTTCCGCGCCTATCTGGACGCACTGAGGCGTGCGCCTGCGGCTGTGAATGTGGTGCCCTTGGTGGGGCACACCACGCTGCGTGTGATGGCCATGCCCGCGCTGGACCGTACGGCCAGCGACGCGGAAATCGCGGTGATGCAGCAGCTGCTGGAGGAGGCACTTTCCGCTGGCGCCTTTGGCATGTCGACCGGCCCTTACTACCCTCCCGCGGCTGCGGCGACGACACAGGAGCTGATCGAGGTTTCCCGCCCCTTGGCGCCGAGAAAAGCACTGTATGTGACCCATATGCGCAACGAGGCCGATCGCTGCGTGGAGGCCATAGACGAAACTCTGGAGATCGGCCGCACCGCCGGTGTGCCGGTGCTTGTCTCGCACCACAAGCTGATGCGGCAGGCCAACTTCGGCAAGTCCGTGCAGACCCTGGAGAAAATCCAGAAGGCCATGGGCTGCCAATGCGTATCGCTGGACTGCTATCCCTATACGGCCAGCTCGACCATGCTGCATCTGGATGAAGAGCGCCTGCAGGGCCGTGTGGTCATTGCATCCAGTGCCAGCCACCCCGAGATGCAGGGGCGCGATCTGCAAGACATCGCCGATGGCTGGGGCGTCTCGCGCGTGGAGGCCTCCAAGCGGCTGCAGCCCGCCAGCGCCATCTACCACAGCATGGATGAGCAGGATGTGCAGCGCATTCTGGCGTTCGAGCGGACCATGGTGGGTTCCGATGGCATTCCGTCCAGTGACAGGCCCCATCCCCGCCTGTGGGGCACGTTCCCGCGTGTGCTGGGGCGCTATAGCCGCGACGTGGGGCTTTTCCCCCTGGAGACGGCGGTCTGGAAAATGACAGGTCTGACCGCCGAGGTTTTCGGTATCGAAGAGCGCGGTGTTTTGGCTCCCGGCATGCATGCCGACATCACCTTGTTTGACCCAGCGACCGTCAAGGACCTGGCGGATTACGACAACCCCACCACGCCCGCGGCAGGAATCGAGGCGGTGTACGTGAATGGCGCGCTGACCTACCACCGTGGCCAACACAGCCAGGCCCGGGCCGGGCAGCTGTTAACGCCCGCCCATGCCAAGGCCTGAGGCGCCCTGGGCGTGATGGCATGCCATCCGCCACACCCTGTTTTTCACCAACACATCTCGCTTCACCATGACGGTCATACGCTACCCCAGCACCAAACCTCTGCCCTTGTCCAGCGCCACCCAGGCCGGGGGCTTTCTGTTCCTCTCGGGGGTGCTCCCCCTGGATGAGCAGGGCAAACCATTCAAGGGCGACATACAAGCCGAAACCCGTGCCGTGCTCAGAGAGATTGATGCGCTGCTGCTGGAGCGTGGTGCGAGCCGCAAGGACGTGGTGCGTGCCATGGTGTGGCTGGCCGATTTGAATGACTTTGCAGGCTTCAATGACGAATATGGTCGCTTTTTCGAAGGCCATCTGCCGGCGCGTTCCGCGGTGCAGGCCACTTTGAACCGTGGCGCCAGGGTGGAGATCGAGGTGCAGGCCTGGCTGGGCTGACGGCCTGGACACTGCCGTGCATGCCTGGGCAGCAGGCAGTGCCCAGGGCCTGCGAGCCGCAGCGACAATAAGGACATCTTTGATGTCTTCAGCCCGGTGCTCCGGGCCTTTTCATGCGTTTACGTCATCTCGAGATTTTTCATGCGGTCATGCGCACAGGCTCTGTGAGCGGCGCGGCCGATGTGCTCAATCTGTCCCAGTCGGCGGCCAGCAAGGCGCTGAGCCAGGCAGAGCACAGCATTGGTTTGCGACTGTTCAATCGTGTGGCAGGCCGCTTGATTTCCACCCGCGAAGCCGAGCGCCTGTTTGCACAGACCTCGATCATGTTTGCACAGGCCGAGCGGATTCAGCGCCTGGCCCGGGACCTCAAACGCGACCCCGCCGATCAGCTGCGCATAGGCTGCCTGCCCAGCCTGGGCCTGGGGCTGATCCCGGAAGTGCTGCAAGACTTTCGCCAGCGCTGCCCCAAGGTTTCCATTGAAGTCGTCACCTGCAACGGCGATGAAATGATGGAGCGCATGCTGGCCCAGGAGCTGGACATCGGGGTGTGCTTCAGGATGTCGCTCAAGCAGGGGCTGGAGTGCTCGGCCCTGGGCAGGATCAAGGTCGTCCATCTCAGCGCAGATGCTGCGGGTACCTCCCCGGACAGCCCGGTTTCGCTGCAGTCGCTGGACTGGAGCCAGTACATAGGCATAGGTGGTGGCGATCCGCTGGCGCAGGAGATCGAAGACGCCTGTATCCAGCTGCACCTGGAGCGGCCGGACCCTGGTATCGAGACCCGCACCTACTATGTGGCCGCAGCCCTGGCGCGCCAGAGGCTGGGGTTTGCCTTGGTGGACGAGCTGACGGCCAGCATTGTGGGAACCAATGTGCAGACCCGGATGACTGCACCGGAAATCGCCGTCGAGGTCGTGGCCATTTACACGAGCAAGGTCCAGCGCAGCGTGGCGTTCGACACCTTGGTTCATGCCCTAGAGGGCAAGCTGCAGCACCTCTGAGTGGGAAAGGCGCTGCAGCTGCTGCAGCGTCAGAGCGGCTCGCCGGCCCCGGTTCTTTCCACGATCAGGCCATAGTGTTCAGGCCGACGGTGTTTGGCAAAGTTGAAGATGTGCTCGCGGAAGTTGTCGCCCAGCGCAAGATCGGCGCGCACGCAGATCACCTCGTCTTCTTCGCTCAGGGTGCGCGCCACGATTTCTCCGGTGGGCGCGACGATCACCGAGCTGCCTATCATGTGATGGCCATCTTCCGAGCCGCATTTCGCCGCCGCTGCCACCCACAGGCAGTTCTGGTAGGCACCAGCCTGGACCGAGAGCAGGTGGGAGTGGGTGCGCAGATGGGCAGGCTCGTTCCAGTTGATGTTGAACGAGGGTGTGTTGTAGCCGAGTACCACCACCTCGGCGCTTTGCAGCGCCAGGACCCGATAGGTCTCGGGCCAGCGGCGGTCGTTGCACAAGCACATGCCCATGCGTGTGCCGTCGGCATCAAAGACCCGGAAGCCCTGGTCTCCGATCTCGAAGTATTTTTTCTCCAGGTGCTGGAAGGGCGCATCGGGTCGGTGGTCCGCATGCCCGGGCAGGTGAATCTTGCGGTACTTGCCTATGACGCTGCCGTCACGCCCGACGATCACGGCGGTATTGAAGGACCGGCCTTCGAGCGTGAGTTCTGCGTAGCCGATATAAAAGCCGACGCCCAGACGCCTGGCCTCATCAAACAAAGGCTGGGTGGCCGGTCCCGGCATGGATTTTTCAAAAAAGCGCGCATGCGCTTGCGCATCCTCCATCCAGTAGCGGGGGAAGAATGTGGTCAGCGCCAGCTCGGGAAACGTCACGAACTGGGCCCCTCGGGAGTGGGCCTCGCGGAGCATTTCAACCAGGCGACCCACCACCTTCTCGCGGGTGTCTGAGAGGTGGATGGGGCCTAGCTGTGCAACGGCCAGCCCCAGCGTACGGGATGTGGAGGTCATGGGTGAGGATGGCAAGTCAAGAAAAACAAGTGGCAGAACCGGGCAGTGTCAATCTATCTTGGCACCGCTTTGGCGCACCACCTCACCCCACTTCACACGCTCCGTGGAGATGAGCTCGCGCAGCTGCGCAGGTGTGCCTCCCATGGGCATGAAGGCCAGCTGGTTCAATTGCTGGAGCGTGCGCGGATCCTTGAGGATGTCGTTGAGGTCCTTGTTGATACGCAGCACGATGTCTTGTGGCGTGTTGGGGGGCGCCATAAAGCCGCCCCAGGCCGTGATTTCAAAACCGGGTACGCCTGCTTCGTCCATGGTCGGAATGTCGGGGTAGACCTTGGAGCGTTCCTTGGTGGTGACGGCCAAGGCGCGCAGTTTGCCGCCGGTGACGTTGGGCATGGCCGAGGCCATGTTGTCGAACATGAACTCGATATTGCCTCCCATCAGATCGTTCATGGCTTGCGGGGCGCCCTTGTACGGGATGTGCTGGCCGCGCATGCCGGTCTGGGTCTTCATCAGCTCGGCCGCCAGGTGGCCGGAAGTGCCGGTGCCGCCCGAGCCAAAGGAGAACTGCTTGTTGGCAGATTGCTTGGACAGGCTGATGAGTTCGCGCACGCTTTTGATTGGCGAAGAGGCGCTCACCACCAGCACGCTGGGCGTACGCACCAGCAGCGCGATGGGCTCCAGACGCGCTGGGTCGTAGGGGAGTTTGGAAAAAAGAAACTCGTTGGTGGTCAGCGTGGCGTTGTTGCCATAGGCCAGTGTGTAGCCATCGGGCGCTGCCGTCATCAGCGCCTGCATGCCGATATTGCCTGCTGCGCCGGGGCGGTTTTCCACCACCACGGGCTGGTTGAGTTTCTTGGCCAGCTCGTTGCCAAACAGCCGGGTGAGGATGTCCGGGCTGCTGCCTGCCGCCGCGGGGACGATGATCTTCACGGGCCGCTCCGGCCACGCGGCCAGGGCCGCAGATGTTGCGAGCAGTGATGCTGCGGCCAGAACCACGTGGGCTTTTTTCAAGGTCATCTTTGTCTCCGAGATTATTGGTAGGTAATAGTCTGTGCAAGTATCGGCAAGCGGTGACCGTGAGACCAGTGAAAAAATAGGGGCAGGGTAGTCGTTTTTGCTGCTCACCTTCTCTGGCCCGCTGCATCCATGCTCGAAGGTCGTCAAGAGACGCGCAGAGGCAAGGGCAGATTTTTGTGCGCGCACCGAAGACGCAGGCGAAAACCTGTGGCGTGCTTTCTTTGTCAGCCCCTGGCCGGTGCATTCCCATCTGCGGGCCAGGGGCAGGGCCGTAGGAGGGGGTCAATCCATTTGGAGTGCTGGGTCAGAGTTGGGCAGGGCTTCTCTGTTGCTGCTTAGGCGAAAGGCCTGCACCGTGGCCTGCAGATCCTGGGACTGGGCGTGCAAATGGGCGGCGGCAGCGCTGGATTCTTCCACCAGGGCGGCATTCTGCTGTGTCATCTGGTCGAGCTGGGCAATGCTTTGGTTGACCTGGGCCGCGCCCTGGCTTTGCTCGCGGTTGGCGGCGTTGACCTCGCTGACGATGTCTTGCACGCGGGTGACGTTGTCCAGAATGTCGCGCATGGATGCACTGGCCTGCTGCACCTGTTCGCTGTTGGCCTTGACGCTGCCCAGGTTGGAGTCGATCAGGCTGCGAATCTCCTTGGCGGCTGTGGCGCTGCGCTGGGCCAGGGCACGCACCTCGCCGGCCACCACGGCAAAGCCGCGGCCTTGCTCGCCAGCGCGGGCTGCTTCCACGGCGGCGTTCAGCGCCAGGATATTGGTCTGAAAGGCAATGCCATCGATGACGCCGATGATGTCGCCAATCTTCTGGCTGCTGCGGTGGATGTCTTCCATGGTCTGCTGCATCTGCTGCGCCACGGCATGGCCCTTGTGGGTGGCATCGCAGGAGCTGCGGGCCAGTTGCTCGGCCTGGCGGGTGGCATCTGCGCAGTGCAGGGCGGAGCTGCTCAACTCTTCGATAGCGCTGGCGCTTTCTTCCAGGTTGGCGGCCGTATGCTCGGTGCGCTGGCTCAGGTCGTTGCTGCCGCTGGCCACCTGGGCGCTGGCGGTGGCAATGCTTTGGGCAGCCATCAGCACGCGTGCCAGTGTCTGGTTCAGCGTGCTGCGCATCTGGTCCATGGCCTGCAGCAGCTGGCCGGGTTCGTCGCTGTGGTAGCGGGTTTGTGCGCTGCCGCTCAAATCCAGTGTGGCCATGGCGCGTGCGGCGGCCGTGGCCTGGCGCAAGGGGCTGGTGATGCTGCGGGTGACCCGCCACGACAGCACGCAGCCCAGAACCAGTGCCGCGAGCGTGAAGACCGTCAGCTGCAGCGTGCTGGCCTGGCGGGCGTGTTCGCTGGCGGCTGCCAGCTCGTCAAAGCGCTGGCGTTGCTTGTCGGCCAGCAGGGCCACGGACTGCAGATAGGCACGCATCGTGGGCTCGAACTGCTCGGTGAAAACGCGGTGGGCGCCACTGGCATCGCCGCTGGCCTTCAGGCTGGCGATTTGCTTGCGCTGTGCCAGATAGGTGTCGCGCAGCTGCGAGGACTGGGCCAGCATGGCCAGCTGCTGCGGGTCGCTGAGGTGGGCGTTGATGATTTCCATCTGCCGCGCGGTGTCGGCCGTGGCATCCTTGGTGGCCTGGTCGAAATACTGCACCAGGCTGTCATCGCTGCTCTTGGCAATAGCGGCCGCGCGTTGCACGCCGGCGGTGACGTTCATGGACCAGTCCTTGAGGGCGCGCTCTGTCACCAACACATCGGAGAGCATGGTGCGCAGCACGGCGTCTTGCTGGGTGGACTGGTAGATGGCCAGACCGCTGCCGGTCAGAAACAGCACCATGATGCTGGCGATCAGTGCGGCCAGCTTGCGGCCAATCGGCCAATTTGCCAAAGACATTTTTACTCCCGAAACCTGCCGTCCTGGTGTCGCGCCTTTGTTGGATGTCCGTAGCCGCGACCGGTTTTGCTGGGGGAATCACGGGTTGACGGCAGTGAATCTAATTGTTACAGGTGTAAATGTGACGGGCGTATGACGTGGCGAGCTGCGGTTTAAGCTGCATCAAGCTTGGGTAAAAAAAGATGGTATGCAGCGCATATCGCCATCCGGTGTTCAGCAAAAACAAGAGCTGCCTGTGCTTATCTGTTCAGCATCTCCCTGATTTTTCGTCAGGAAGTGCTTGCCAGATAGGCGCAGGCAGCTCTGTATTTGGAAGCGACAACCGCTGCGGTCTCAACGGTGGCGGCTTTTCATGGCGCGCTCCACCTCGCGCTTGCCTTCGCGGTCCTTGATCACATCGCGCTTGTCGTGCTCGGCCTTGCCCTTGGCCAGGGCAATATCGCACTTCACCAAGCCGTTTTTCCAGTGCAGATTGATGGGCACCAGGGTGTAGCCTTTTTGGTCGACCTTGGCCGTCAGGCGCTCGATATCGGCCTTTTTGAGCAGCAGCTTTTTGATGCGCGCCGCGTCGGGGTTGACGTGGGTGGAGGCGGTCTTGAGTGGGTTGATCTGGCAGCCCAGCAGGAACATCTCGCCGCTTTTGATCAGCACATAGCCATCGGTGAGCTGCACCTTGCCTTCACGCAGAGCCTTCACTTCCCAGCCGTGCAGCACAATGCCCGCTTCATAGCGCTCTTCAAAAAAGTAGTTGAACGCCGCTTTCTTGTTGTCTGCAATGCGCGACGGAGTTTCGGTTTTTTTCGTTGCCATGGGTTCTTTGATACGGTGCGCCCCGTGCCGGCAGGGCTCTCTCTACAATGGGCGCTTTGCCGCATACAGTGATTCTAGTTTCGCACGGGCCGCCGTGCCGCCAGCGCTCGCTATTCCCCGCGCGCGGCGATAAGCCCCCGTGTTGCCTGCCGATGAAAAACGTCCATAAGTCCGTCCTGATCTGGTATAGCCCTGCCGAGATGTTCGCCCTCGTCACCGATGTGGCGCGCTATCCGGAGTTCTTGCCATGGTGCTCGCACACCCAGGTGCTGGAGCAGGATGCGCAAGGCATGACGGCCGAAGTCGGCATGTCGCTGGCCGGGCTGAAGAAGTCTTTTGTCACCCGCAACAGCAACGAAGACGGGCCTGTTGGCGGCCACACCGTGGCCATGCGACTCGTCAAAGGCCCCTTCTCGCGCCTGGAAGGGCGCTGGATTTTCCACCCCGTGGGCGACGGCAGCCAGCGCGCCTGCAAGGTGGAGCTGCAGCTGGACTACGGTTTTGACTCGGCCGCGCTGGCCGCCGTGGTGGGGCCGGTGTTTGACCGCATCGCCAACTCCATGGTGGATGCCTTCATCAAGCGTGCCGAGAATGTGTATGGTTGATGTGCTGGTCTGGCATTCGCCAGCGCCGGGTCAGGTGCTGGAATGCACGGTGCACCTGCCGCAGCCAGCCACCGTGGCCCAGGCCTTGCAGGCTGCCGGGCTGTCCGGGGAAGGCCAAGCCTGCGGCATTTGGGGGCGGGTGTGTGATGCTGCCACCTTGCTGCAAACTGGGGATAGGGTGGAGCTCTACCGCCCGTTGACGGTGGACCCCAAAGTGGCACGCCGCACCCGCTTTGCCAGCCAGGGCGCACGCAGCACAGGCTTGTTTGCCAAGCGCAGGCTCAACAGCAAGGCAGGCTATTGAGAGTGTGTTGAGGCGGCGCGTGTAGCGGGGTCAGCATGCGGCGCATAGCCAAGGCAGAGGCCGGAATAACAGGGCAGCTTGTGCAAGGGTAACCGTTGGGCAGGTACAATCTTTCTTTTGGAGCCCTCACATGCGCCTTCTCGGAAAAGCACTGACCTTCGACGACGTTCTGCTCGTTCCCGCCTACTCCGAAGTCCTGCCCAAGGACGTATCTCTCTCCACCCAATTCACACGCAACATCACGTTGAACCTGCCCCTGGTGTCCGCCGCCATGGACACGGTGACGGAAGCGCGTCTGGCGATTGCCATTGCCCAGGAAGGCGGCATTGGCGTGATCCACAAGAACATGTCGGCCGAGCAGCAAGCCGCCGAGGTGTCCAAGGTCAAGCGCCATGAATCCGGTGTGGTGCACGACCCCGTGGTCATCACCCCAGAGCACACTGTGCTGCAGGTGCTGCAGCTGTCGGAAGAGCGCGGTATCTCCGGCTTCCCCGTCTGCGACGGCGGCAAGGTGGTCGGTATCGTGACCAGCCGCGATGTGCGCTTTGAGACCCGCTATGACGTCAAGGTCCGCGAGATCATGACGCCCCGCGAAAAGCTCATCACCGTCAACGAAAAAGACGGCACCAGCCCTGCCGAGGCCAAGGCCCTGCTGAACAAGCACAAGCTGGAGCGCATTCTGGTGGTGAACGACGCCTTTGAGCTCAAGGGCCTGATCACCGTCAAGGACATCAACAAGCAAACCACCTTCCCCAATGCCGCACGTGACGCTGCAGGCCGCCTGCGTGTGGCTGCTGCCGTGGGCGTGGGCGCTGGCACCGAAGAGCGCGTGGCTGCCCTGGTGCAAGCCGGTGTGGACGCCATCGTGGTGGATACGGCCCACGGTCACTCCAAGGGCGTGATCGACCGCGTGCGCTGGGTCAAGCAGCACTATCCGCAGGTCGATGTGATTGGCGGCAATATCGCCACCGGCGCTGCGGCCTTGGCCCTGGTGGAAGCCGGTGCCGATGCCGTCAAGGTCGGCATTGGCCCTGGCTCCATCTGCACCACCCGTATCGTGGCAGGTGTGGGTGTGCCCCAGATCATGGCCATCGACAATGTGGCCCAGGCCTTGAAGGGCACGGGCGTGCCACTGATTGGCGATGGCGGTATCCGCTTCTCGGGCGATATCTCCAAGGCTCTGGCTGCAGGCGCCTCCACTATCATGATGGGTGGCATGTTTGCTGGTACCGAAGAAGCTCCAGGCGAAGTGATTCTGTACCAGGGTCGTTCGTACAAGAGCTACCGCGGCATGGGCTCCATCGGTGCCATGCAGCAAGGCTCGGCCGACCGCTACTTCCAGGAATCTAGCACCGGCAATCCCAACGCCGACAAGCTGGTGCCCGAAGGCATTGAAGGCCGCGTGCCCTACAAGGGCTCGATGGTCTCCATCGTCTACCAAATGGCTGGCGGCGTGCGCGCTTCCATGGGTTATTGCGGCTGCAAGACCATTGCCGAGATGAACGAGAAGGCCGAGTTTGTGGAGATCACCGCAGCCGGTATTCGTGAATCCCACGTGCACGATGTGCAGATCACCAAGGAAGCGCCGAACTACCGGGCGGATTAAGTAAGTAGCACACCCCCCTGAGTCGCCTGCGGCGCCTTCCCCCCGCTCTTCGCGAGCTGCGCTCGCGGGCAGGGGGACGCTGCCAGCGCGGCGGGGCGGCCCTTGCGCGGCAGCCCTGGTATGGGTGATGCGAGTTTCATAGGCGGTGGTCGTTGGTGTCATCGCTGACCAGTTTGCGAGATCTGGTCTGAATGCTAAAATCTGGTCTGACTTTATGGTTGGACCAGATTTTTCTTTTTCCGCAGTCTCTCTCCATGCAATCCGTCGGTATCTACGAAGCCAAGACCCGTTTCTCTGCCCTGATCGAGTTGGTCGAGCAGGGCGAGGAGGTGCGTATCACCCGCCACGGCAAAGAGGTGGTGCGCATGCTGCCCATGCGCCGCAAGCCGGTGATTACCGATGAGCAGATTGCCCAGGAGTTGGCGCATATTGCGGCGCTGCAGTCCACCATACGGGCTGCAGAAGCTACGGATTCCGTAGCAAGCCTGCGCCACCGCGGAAGGAGCCAGGCATGAGCGCAGCCGCTTTTGTGCTCGATGCCTCCGTCACCGCAGCCTGGCTGCTGCCCGACAATGCCAGCAGCCATACCCAGCGCCTCTACACCCGCATCCGCCGCGATGAGGTGGACCCGCAGGCCCCCAACCTTTGGCAATGGGAATGTGGCAATCTGATCGCCTCGGGTGTGAACCAGGGCCGTATTCCCCGCGCCAGCGTGGAAGGACTGTGGGGCGTGCTGGAGGCCATACGCCACCGCGTGGAGCTGCACGAGCTGGCTCCCGCACAACACAAGGCCGTGCTGGATGTGGCGCAGGACACGGGTCTGCCCATTTACGACGCGGCCTATCTCTGGCTGGCGCAGTCGCTGCGCCTGCCGCTTGCCACATTCGATGCTGCCCAGATGGCTGCCGCCCGCAAAAGCGGTGTGCAGCTCTTGGCGCCCGAAGATTTTTGAACGCCTTTCTCTTTCACCTCTCTTGCCCTTGACCACCATGCAACACGACAAGATTCTCATTCTGGACTTTGGCTCCCAAGTCACCCAGCTGATTGCCCGCCGCGTGCGCGAAGCCCATGTCTACTGCGAAGTCCATCCCTGCGATGTGAGCAGCGACTGGGTGCGTGAATTCGCCGCTGATGGCAAGTTGAAGGGCGTGATCCTGTCCGGCAGCCATGCCAGCGTTTATGAAGTGGACGACCGTGCGCCCGACGCCGTGTTCGAGCTGGGCCTGCCCGTTCTGGGTATCTGCTACGGCATGCAGACCATGGCCACCCAATTGGGCGGCAAGGTCGAAGGCAGCAACAGCCGCGAATTTGGCTATGCCGAAGTCCGTGCCCATGGCCATACCAACCTGCTCAAGGGCATCGAAGACTTTGTCACGCCCGAAGGCCACGGCATGCTCAAGGTCTGGATGAGCCACGGCGACAAGGTCACCGAGTTGCCCCCAGGCTTCAAGGTCATGGCCTCCACGCCTTCTTGCCCCATCGCCGGCATGGCCGACGAAGCACGCCGCTACTACGCCGTGCAGTTCCACCCCGAAGTCACCCACACCGTGCAGGGCCAGGCACTCCTGAATCGCTTTGTGCTGGACATTTGCGGCACGCAAGCCGACTGGATCATGGGCGACTACATCGAAGAAGCCGTGGCCAAGATCCGCGAGCAGGTGGGCGACGAAGAAGTGATTCTGGGCCTGTCCGGCGGTGTGGATTCTTCCGTGGCCGCAGCCCTGATCCACCGCGCCATCGGCGACCAACTGACCTGCGTGTTCGTGGACCACGGCCTGCTGCGCCTGAATGAAGGCGATGCAGTCATGGACATGTTCGAGGGCAAGCTGCACGCCAAGGTGGTGCGTGTGGATGCCTCCGAGCTGTTCCTGGGCAAGCTGGCCGGCGTGTCCGAGCCCGAAGCCAAGCGCAAGATCATCGGCGGTCTGTTTGTCGACGTGTTCAAGGCCGAAGCCGCCAAGCTCAAGGCAGCCACTGCTGGCTCCAAGGGCGCGACCTTCCTGGCCCAGGGCACGATCTACCCCGACGTGATCGAGTCCGGCGGTGCCAAGAGCAAAAAGGCCGTGACCATCAAGAGCCACCACAACGTGGGTGGCCTGCCCGAGCAACTGGGCCTGAAGCTGCTGGAGCCGCTGCGCGACCTGTTCAAGGACGAGGTGCGCGAGCTGGGTGTGGCCCTGGGCCTGCCGCGTGGCATGGTCTATCGCCATCCCTTCCCCGGCCCAGGCCTGGGTGTGCGTATCTTGGGTGAAGTGAAAAAGGAATACGCCGACCTGCTGCGCCGCGCCGACGCCATCTTCATCGAAGAGCTGAACAACTGGATCGACGAGGCCACCGGCAAGAGCTGGTATGACCTGACCAGCCAGGCCTTCACCGTCTTCCTGCCTGTCAAGAGCGTGGGCGTGATGGGCGATGGCCGCACCTACGACTACGTTGTGGCCCTGCGCGCCGTGCAGACCAGCGACTTCATGACCGCCGACTGGGCTGAGCTGCCCTATGGCCTGCTGAAGAAAGTCTCCGGCCGCATCATCAACGAAGTGCGCGGCATCAACCGCGTCACCTACGATGTCTCGACCAAGCCGCCAGCAACCATCGAGTGGGAGTGATGCACTCCCCGCTGGCCTGTAAAGGCCAGCGCTGATACATCCCCATCAGGCGAAGCCCGCAGCAATGCGGGCTTTTTTGCGTGTGGTCAATTGGGGCGGTACAGCCGTTGAATCGTGGATGGGTGTTGGCCTTGCCATCTTTTTCTCTGTTGACGCGATTTTCAACAACGCTAAGAACTACAGTTTTGCAGGCAAGATCAGTCCAGCGTTGCCTTAAACTTCTGCGAATGAACAGGACGTCAAACCTTGCACACAATCGCAGAATTGGAGCCGAGGGGCGTTGTGGTAGCCGTGAGGAGCAAGGTCGATGAGTCGCCGTGAGCCAACCATCTACGATCTGGCGCGTCTGACCAAGACTTCACCTTCGTCGGTCAGTGCGATTTTGAACGGAACGTGGAAGAGCCGGCGGGTCGGGGAGGAGACGGCAAACCGCGTGCTTGAACTCGCGAAGGAACTGAAGTACACGCCCAATCGCCAGGCCAGTGGCCTGCGACGCAAGCGCTCGGGACTGATCGGCATGATCATCCCGATGCACGACAATCGATTTTTCAGTGCCATGTCGCAGACCTTTGAGCGTTTGGCACGTGATCGACACCTGTACCCTATCGTTGTCAGCACCTTGCGCGATCCCAAGCTCGAGGCCGAGACGGCGCGGACCTTGATCTCCTACCAGGTCGAGTTCTTGCTGGTGACGGGGGCAACGGCTCCTGACGCTGTGAGCAGGATCTGCACCCACCATGGCATCGCCCACCTCAATGTGGACCTTCCGGGCAAGCTCGCTCCCTCAGTCATTTCTGACAATCGTTGGGGTGCTCGTGAGCTCACGACGCGGCTGATCGCGCGTTCCAGCGCACCACGCTCAAGTCAACGCAACCGATTTTGCTTTGTCGGTGGAATTCCGGGCGACTACAACACGGTGGGCCGGATCGAGGGGTTTTCCGAGGCGGTTGTTGAAGCCTTCGGCGGCATGGATCATGTGGATGTTGACGCCTGTGGATACGACGCGGATCAGGCAGAAGCAGCGATCCGGGCAATCTACAAACGTCTGGGGGGCTTGCCACGTGGTCTGTTTGTGAACTCGACAATTGCCCTAGAGGGGGTCGTGCGTTTCCTTAAAACCTTGTCGCTTGACGAGGTGCGTCAGTGCGCGATCGGAAGCTACGACTGGGATCCCTTCGCTACATGTCTTAGTTTCCCGTTGTTGATGGTTCGGCAAGATATTCTGGGCTTGCTCGGAAAAGCATTCGAGATCATCGATTCAGGGAAATTCGATTCCTCCGAGATCATTCAGGTACGGCCGGAGCTGGTGGAGGCTTGATGTTTTGCCGACGGCCTCGGTTAGCTATTACCTTGTGTGCTAGTCCGCTCTCGAAAACGGCAGCCCGTCGAAAAGCGCAGTGATCTTTTCTGGCCAGTGGTGCCTATGCGTATCGTTGAACTCAGGGCAACGGTTAGCGGTTTGTTGGTGCACTTGAGGTGATGGCTTTGAGACTGTGCATCACCTCACGCGTGCTGTCATAGAGCTTGCGGTATTGCGTGTACATGGCGTCATAGAGTGCGCGCCGGCTGGGGTCGGGGACAATGCGACGCCCTGGGCCAACCCATTGGGAAAGGTCGCTGCGTTTGACGAGGCCGGCAGCACATCCGGCAAGAAAGGCGTCCCCGAAGCTCGCGCCAATGGTGACTGCTGGGACTTCCTGCTCAACTTGTGCGATGTCAGAGACGATTTGGAGCCAGGTGCTTCCTTGTGCGCCGCCACCTACCGCCACGATTCGCTTTACATCAGCGCCTATGTCGGCAAAAGTTTCAAGGTTGTGGCGCACCCCGTAGCCGACGCCCTCCAGCGTGGCTCGAAAGAGCTGTTCCCTGCTGTGCGACAGACTTAATCCCGCGATCACCCCGCTTGCGCGCGAGTCGTTGATGGGGGTGCGTTCCCCGCTGAAGTAAGGCAGCACGAGAAGGCCGGCGGAGCCAGGCTCTACTTTGGCCGCTTCAGCGAACAGCTTGTTGTAGCCGTGCGAATCGTCCAGGTCGCGTGCGAGTTCGTCCTTGAACCAGCGCGTCAGGCTCCCGGTCGTGCTCATGCCTGCGGCCAGATTGAACTGTCCTTCGTAGGCGCCCGCTACTGTCCAGACACGTGGATCCGGAGTGGGCTTGTCCTGGACCAGTACAAAGAAGGTTGTGCTTCCGTACATCACCATGAGGTCGCCTGGTTCGACTGCGCCGACGCTGATGGCTTCGCTCAACGCATCCACAGCCCCTACTGCCACGGGAGTCCCCTCGGAAAGCCCCGTGGCCTGTGCTGCTTGTGCGGTGATTTCACCCGCAAGCTCGTCCGACCAGGCTGGGCTTGGCAGGGACTTGAGCGGTGCGATACCGCTGTTGAAGCGCTCGTCCCATTCACCCGTGGCCGGGTTGTACAGCGGCATGTAATGGCTGGCTGTATGACGGTCGATACGGTGTCGCCCGGTGAGACGGAGAGTCAGGTAGGAACTGGCAGTAGCGAGGTGTGCCGTCTTCGCCCATATGTCCGGCTCATGTTTGCTGATCCAACGGATCTTGGGGCCGATGGCTTGGCTTGTGAAATCCATCAGAGAGAAATCACGGATCGCCTGTGCACCAAACTGCGCCTCGAGTTCTGAGGACTCTGCTTGTGCCCGAATGTCGACCCCGTACAAAATGCCGGGCCGCAAGGGTTTCATGGCCTTATCTAACGGCACCACACAAGGGCCAATCGCGCTGACGCCAAGGGCAGCGACATCTTCCCCGGTGAGGTCTGTCCCCTTCATCACCGCGTGGCAGAGGGCGCAGACATCGTTCCACCAGACCTTGTCGGCATCCTGTTCCACATGGCCTGGATGTGGGAGGCTGATGTCGTGGGGGATAGTGGCGGTGCTGAGAATGCGGCCGTTCAGGGTTGTCAGCGTGGCCTTGCTGCTGTAGGTCCCGATGTCAATGCCGAGCAGTGCTTGCTTCATTTGTGGCGATATGGGGTGTATGAAATATTCGGCGCAAGATCACGCTCAACGCGAGCTTCGGATCGAAAAAAGTGCACCGGCCGCAAGGATGAAGCCTCCCACAATGACCTTCTGCCAGGTACTTGGTACGCCTGTCAGGATGAGAACGTTGTTGATCAGTGTGACGAGAACCACGCCGAGTATGGTGCCGAGGACGGTGCCGTTGCCGCCGGTAATGCGGGCCCCACCGAGCACGACTGCTGCGATGACATCAAGCTCTGTCCCCACGAGATCGAAAGGGTTGGCAAGGCGGCTGCTGGATACATGCACGATTCCTGCTACACCGGCCAACAACCCTGCGTAACCGAAGACAAACATGTGGACGACGGGGAGCTTGTAGCCGAGGCGCTCTGCAATGTTCAGGCTTCCGCCGATGGCATATACAGCACGCCCAATCAGCGTGCGGTTCAGTACGAACCATGTCAGCGCTGCGGCTGCGACAAGGACGATGATTGATGCTGGCAGGACGGAGAGGGTGCCTTGCCCGGTCGCATGGCGTATCAATGCGGCGCGGCCAAAGTTGTCCATTGGATCGGGGATTTCCATCAGAAAGACCGTGCCAACAAAGGTCAGTAGGAAGCCTCGAAAGAGGTACTGCGTACCAATGGTCACAATGAGCGAAGGCGCCTTCAACCAGTCTACAAGACGGCCATTCAGAACACCGAGCGAAACGCCCCCCAGCGCACCGGCCAAGAGGATGAGGGGCATTGGTGCGTGCGGCCACCATAGTGCCACGGCTTTGGTGATCGAGTACATCGTGAGCGCTGCGATGGCGGTGAAGGACACGTCTATGCCGCCCGCAGCCAGAACGACAAGCACGCCGAGTGCAAAGATTCCTGTGACTGTGCATGAACGCAGGATGTCGAATAGGGTGCCAACCTGCAGGAAATCCGGGTTGATGACCGCAACCACTATTGAGACGATGGCGATCATGGCTGCAGTGAAGGCCTCCGGGCGAATGCGCATGAGGATGTTTCGTGGCGTATGCTGCTGAAGCTGCGTCATGTCGACGGTCTTTGTCGAAGTCGTGGCAATCATTGGCGTCATTTTTGGAGTGCCTCCGAAAGTAGTGCTTGATAAAGCCCGCTCTCATCGATTTTTTCTGCGTCAAACTGACCGGCGAGCTGGCCCTTCTTCAGCAGTAGGATGCGGTCACAGTTCTGTAGGATTTCTTGCAAGTCATCACTCACCACGATCACGGAAAGGCCTTGTTCGGCCAAGCGCTGAACAAGGCGGTAGATGATGTCTTTCGATCCGACGTCGACCCCGACCGTGGGCCCGTGCAGGATTAACAGTCGTGGGTTGATCGTGAGCCACCTACCGATCAGGACGCGTTGCTGGTTGCCTCCTGACAGTGACTGGACAGGTCTTGCGACATCCGGTGTGGCGATCTGCAGGTCGCGCACGGTTGCCTCTGCCAACGACTGACTGCGGCTCGGATCGACGAGCCCCAGACGACTTCGCATCCTCGAGATCATCACGGAAACAATGTTGTCCTGGATGGACTTGTCCAAGAATAGGCCTTCACCAAGGCGGTCCTCCGGTACGTAGGCGATCCCCAGTTCAATGGCGTCCTGGGGTTGCCGAAGAGCGATGATGTCTCCATCGATCTCCATTGATCCACCATCCGCGCGTACTATGCCTGCCAAGGTGTGCGCCAACTCGTTGCGGCCGGAATCCAGCAGTCCGGTGATTCCGAGAATCTCTCCACGGCGCAGGTCGAAGTCGATGTTTTTGAAAGATCCGCGCCGTTCGAGGTTGCGGACTCTGAGCAAGACCTCAGCATCAACAGGGGACGATCGATACCGCTGTGTCCCGATTTCTCGGCCGGTCATGAGTCGGGCGATATCTGCCTTGCTGAAACTTGCAATAGGCCCCTGTGCCACTTTTTGGCCATCTCGGAAGACAATGACCTCGCCACCGATCGCGTAGCACTCATCGAGTTTGTGGCTTACAAAGAGAACTGCAACGCCATCAGCTTGAAGTCGCCGTACCACCTTAATCAGGTTGTCCACCTCCCGCTTCGTAAGAGCGGTTGTTGGCTCGTCCATGATCACCATCCGAGCCTTCGTCGCAATGGCGCGAGCGATTGCGATGAGCTGTCGGGTTGCGATTGGCATCGACTCAACCAATGTGGACTGGAACACGGCGGAACCTGGAAGGCCTACGGCCACCAGGGCGCGCGCAGCCGTCTGCGCTAGCTGCTTTCGGTCCAGCCATCGTGAAAGCCGTCCCCGGGTTGCAACCAGTTGCTGTGTGAGCCCAATGTTTTCTGCAACGCTCATGTTTGGCAGCAGCGACAGATCCTGATACACCGTCTCGATGCCTGCAGTGAGCGAGTCCAGGGGGGACATGGCGTCAAAGCGCGTGCCGTTGATGCGAAGCTCACCTTCATCGGGCGGTTGGATGCCCGAGATGATTTTGATCAGCGTGCTTTTTCCGCAGCCGTTTTCCCCGAGCAGGTGATAGACCTCCCCTGGCTGGATGGTCAGCGATACTCCTCGAAGGGCATGCACGCCGGCGAAGCGCTTGTGTATGCCGATCACTTCTAAAAAGGTGCCGGCCTCACCAGCATGCTCGGCTCCAATGCGCTCGCTTTTGTCGGAGCGAACCTCTTCATCAATCTTGGTGGGCGCCATTGTCAGTGTCCGATCGAAGGCGTTCGAGCAATCAGTTTCAGAACGGGTATTGCTTGTAGTTGCTCTTGTCCACATCGATCCAGGCTTGGCCGCGAACAATGACGCCATGGCCGGGGCCCTTGACCACCTGGACCTTTTCGTAGCCCTTGACGCCGAGATTCATACCTGTCTCGGGCGCTTTTCCATCCATCAGCAACTTGGCCATCTTGTTCATGACGATGCCGGCGTCCTTCGGATCCCAGAATGAGATGCCTGTGATCGCACCTGACTCCAGCATCTTGGCGGCTTCGCCGGGAAGGCCCGTGCCATAGACACATACCTTGCCTTGCATGCCTGCTTCCTCGACTGCGCGTCCGATACCCAGCACGTCGAGCGAGGAAGAGCCCTGGAAACCTTTGATATCAGGGTACTTGCGCATCAGTTCTTTGGTCTTTTCGTAGGCCTTGGTGGCGTCGTTGAACGACTCGTTCTTGGCGGCAACGAGCTGCAGGCCCGGGTATTTCTTCGACGCATTGGCGGCGCCGGCATCGGCCCACTGCACATGGGACTGGCTGCCAAGCGAGCCGACAAAGGAAGTCCACTTGCCAGTCTTGTTCATGCATTGCGCCATGCGGTCATTCAGGCGCGCGCCGTAGTCGGCGTTATTGAAAGCCTCGATATCGACCTGGGTGTTCTTTTGGTTGTCGGCCTCATGTGTCACGACTTTGATCCCCTTGTCTATCGCGCGCTTAAGCACAGGCTCAAGGGTAGGGGGGTCGAAGGGAACGACAGCGATGGCGCTGACGTTTTTGGCCACAAGGTCCTCAATTACGCGCAGCTGCTGCGCGGCATCAGCCTGGCCGGGGCCGGCTTGGAATGTCTTGATTCCTGTGTTTTCGGAGCCGAAGGCCTTAACGCCTTCCTCCATTCGATTGAACCAGCTGATGCCTGTGATCTTCACGACAGTAGCGATCGTCTGCTCTTTGCCTTGGGCATGGAGTGCTCCCGCCGCTGTAGCGGCGGCAGTAGCGAGAAGTGTGAGCTGGAACAGTTTGTTTGTGTTCATCATCTTTCTGTCTCCTTGAAAATCACCCTTCAACAGACACGCTCGAAGCAAGAAGGGAATTGAGCCGAGCTTTCGGTGAATTGGCTTTACGCCGGTCAGTTGCCAGGCTTGAACAGGCGCTTGAAGTCGAAGTGCGAAGAAGCTAGGAACAGCAGAAGCATCAACCCCCATGCGCAGTCCCGAAAGAAGTTTGAGATACCAATCAGGTTGAAAGCACTTGAGAGCACCTGCAAGGCAACGGCAGAGAAGAAGAGGCAACTCATGCGTCCGTAGCCTCCTGAAGGTCTGACACCAGCCATCACGGTGATCAAGACCGTGATGAGTAAATAGGATGCGCCGTAGTCCCACTTGACGCTGGCTGTGCGTGAAGCGATGAGAACTCCTGCGCTAGCGGCCAGCGTGCTGCTGAGAATGTAGGTGGCAAGCAGCATTCGGGTTGGCGAGATGCCCGTGTAGCGAGCCGCTTTGGAATTTGTCCCCATCAGGTACAGCCGGAACCCATAGGCGGTGCGACTGAGGACAAGACCAACTACCAGCGTCGCGAGCAGAAAGAGCATGAAGCTGATTGGTAGCCCGAGCACCATGTCGTTGCCGATGGCTGAAAGTGGTTCGACATATCCCAGCCGCACTGCCGATCCGTTTGTGAGTACGACTGCAGCGCCGGTGAATAACAGTTGGGTACCCAGCGTCGCCAGAATGGGTGTGAGGCCCAGTCGTGCGATGAGCCATCCATTGAGTGCCCCTCCCACCACTCCGGTGGCTATGGCAAGCGTCGCAAAGGTCGTGGTGAACAAAAGCGGTGCTTCATCGGGCGATACCAGGTGTGGTGCCAGCAAGGCTCCGACGACGCCAGCCAAGTTCGCCATGGCAGCGCCTGACAGGTCAATGCCGCCGTTGCCGGAGATCATTGTGAGCATCACACCGATCGCGAGCAGACCGATTTCTGGCAACTGGCCGGCCATTGATTGCACGTTATCGATGCTCGCGAACTGGCCGCCAGACCATGCCGTGGCAGCCGCGATCACAAGTAGATTGGCCAGCATCAGAAACGAAAGCTGGGGGTCACGTGGTAGGCCGAGCTTCATAATCAAAAAATGACGAAACAAGCCGGATTGCGGCATAAATGAGAAAGATGCTACAATTTGCACAATCGATTGTGCAGACGCCTTAATCGTAGGGAGCCTCAGAGCGCTGGGTATTAGGGCTTACCTGGGTTTGGGGAAGCTTTGTCGAGCGCGGTGGCTGCATCGCCAGCAACCACATATCTCTCCTCGCACTCGAGAATTGCGTGCAAATGCCCATCTCGTGTGATCGTATTCCGCGTAGAAACTGGGCACTCTTTCAAGCAAGAGTTCATGCGTAGAGCCCTTGAATCCACCTCTTCAAACAGGCCATATCAGCCCAGTGCATGCCTGTTGAGGCACTTCAGAGGCACTTCACGCCGCGTTTCGGTAGCGCAGAAAGCCTGCGTACAGAAGTTTTTTGACATCACTCTCCCCAGGGTATTGCACCTTGGGAGATGACGGTAGTCGTTGGCCCAGTCGGGCTCCTTGCATATCAGGTATCGCCACCTGTTGGGTCATTGCGCAGCATGGGCGTGAGCGACGGCGCAAATGATGCAGAGGGCGCAGTTCTACTGCGGTAGCACCATGCCCATGGCTGCTGTACCGGGCTCCCATCCTGGGTGGCTGAAGGGGGCCGTCAGCTTACGCAGCTGTGCCAGAAACTGGCTGGCAGGGGTTGGCAACAGGCCTTGGCGGCGCCGAAACACCGTCAGGGTGCGGGCATCGCTGGCATCCGGCAGGGGCAGGGGAGCCAGCAGGCCAGTCTGAAATTCGGTGCTGAACATGGGGGCCGGCATCCAGCCCAGAAAGCCGGAGTGGCACACCAGGCTCTTGATCACGGTCACGGAGCGGGTTTCGACAACGGCACGGGGCATGGGCAGGCCATGGCGTGCAAAAAGGGCTTGGAGCTGTTCGAACGGGCCGGTCGCTTTGGGGAACATGGCCCAGCGCTCCTTCAAGGTGTCGGCCAGGCAGGCGCTGTGGTGGTGCAAGCCATGGTGCCGGCCCGCCACGATGTAGCTGCGGTCTTGCCAGCGGCAATCCGCAATGCTGGTGATGGGCTCGCAGTCCGGCAGGGCCACGCCCAGTGCCAGGTCGATTTCGTGGGCCATCAGTGCGCTGGCCAGCTTGTCCCACACGGCTTCGGTGACTTGGACTTGCAGCTGGGGCCAGGCATGGCAAGTCCGGGCAATGGCAATGGGCAGCACGGAGCAGGCAATGCTGCCTATGGCGCCCAGGCGAACCACGCCCTGGGCCAGGCCGAGCTGGGCCTGGATATCGTCGTGGGCATGTTGGGCCTCGCGCAGCAGCAAACTGGCATGGGGCAGCAGTGCCCGGCCTATGTCGGTGAGTTGCATGCCCTTGGAGTGGCGCTCGAAAAGCGGAGCTCCGGCCGCGGCCTCCAGCTTGCGTATGGTACGGCTCAGTGCCGGCTGGGTGATGTGCAGCACCTGGGCTGCCCGGCCCAGGCTGCCCGTGGTCACGATGGTGTGAAAGGCCTTGAGATGGGGCAGCTCAAAAGTCATGTCAAAAGATAATGACTTGGGCACAAAAAAGCAATTTGCAAACCCAGTCTGGTTCGCAAAACTGATAGTGATTGCTCATGCTCTCAGGTCCATTTTTCCTGGGGTCTTGATGATGGCATCTCAGAACCAGACGAGGCCCTCGATGCGCACCACCAGCGTCCATTGCGTAGACGATATGGCACTGCACAGCAGGTCTGCACACACCACGGTGCGCGACGCCGTGATTGACTTGTTGCGCCAGTGGGGCATGACCACGGTGTTTGCCAACCCCGGCTCCACCGAGCTGCCCTTGTTCCGTGATTTCCCCGTGGACTTTCGCTATGTGCTGGGCCTGCAGGAGGCCAGCGTGGTGGGCATGGCCGATGGTTTTGCCCAGGCCAGCCGCAACGCGGCCTTTGTCAATCTGCATTCGGCCGCAGGCGTGGGCAATGCCATGGGCAATATCTTCACGGCCTTTAAAAACCACACCCCCTTGGTGATCACGGCCGGCCAGCAGGCGCGCTCCATCCTCCCCTTTGATCCTTTTCTGGCCTCGGCCCAGGCCACCGAATTGCCCAAGCCTTATGTGAAATGGAGCGTGGAGCCGGCTCGGGCCGAAGATGTGCCCCAGGCCATTGCCCGGGCCTATTACCTGGCCATGCTGCCGCCGTGCGGCCCGGTGCTGGTGTCCGTGCCGGTGGATGACTGGGACAGGCCTGCCCAGCTACTGGAGCGCCGCTGGGTCAGCAACGAGCTCCGCCCCCAGCCCGCTGCGCTGGAGGTGCTGGGCCAGGCACTGGATGCGTGCGAACGCCCGGCCCTGGTGGTGGGCGCTGCGGTGGACCGCGATGGTGCCTGGGCCCAGACCGTGGCGCTGGCGGAGCGGCACAACGCCCGTGTGTTTGCCGCGCCCATGTCGGGGCGCTGCAGCTTTCCTGAAGACCACCGCCTGTTTGCCGGTTTTCTGCCCGCCATGCGCGAGCGCATGGTGGAGATGCTGGCCGGCCATGACGCGATTTTCGTGCTTGGTGCCCCGGCCTTTACCTACCATGTCGAGGGTGCAGGCCCTTTTGTACCGCCGGGTGCCAGCTTGTTCCAGATTACCGACGACCCCCAGGTGGCGGCCTGGACGCCGCAGGGCAGCACCGTGCTGGCCAGCCTGCGCCAGGCCCTGCAAGACTTGCTGATGCGGCCCGCAGGCCCGGCGCGCCCGCCGCCCGCCAGCAGGCAGCCACCACCGCAGGCCCTTGCCACACCTGTGATGACGGTGGCCTATGTGCTGCAGACCTTGGCCCAGCTGCGCGACCCGCAGGACATTGTGGTGGAGGAGGCGCCCAGCGCCCGCCCCGTGATGCAGCGCTATCTGCCCATGACCCACAGCGCCAGCTTCTACACCATGGACAGCGGTGGCCTGGGCTGGGGTATGCCGGCCGCGGTGGGGGTGGCGCTGGCCCAGCCCGGTCGGCGGGTGATTGCGTTGATAGGTGATGGCTCCAGCCTGTACTCCATGCAGGCCATGTGGACGGCCGCACGCCAGCGCCTGCCCATCACCTTTTTGATTTTGAACAACGGACGCTACGCGGCCGTGGAGGACTTTGCCCCGTTTTTTGGCTTTGCCCCGCAGGAGGTGGTCCAGGGGACGGCCTTGCCCGGGCTGGACTTTCCCGCGCTGGCAGCGGGCTGGGGTTGTAGGGGCCAGCGTGTTACTACCGCCACTGAGCTGCCCCAGGTTTTGCAGCAGGCGCTGCACAGCGACGGGCCTTGTTTGGTCGACATTGCCGTGGCCTGAGCCCTTGGCTGGTGGGCTGCACAAGCCACTGAACGCACAAACAACTGGATGGAGGAGGGCGTATGCAGATTTCGATGTACATCCATGGCGTGGCGGTGCCCGCCAGCAATGGTGCCACCTTCGAGCGTCGCAACCCCCTGGATGGCAGTCTGGCCACGGTGGCACCAGCGGCCACGCTACAGGACGCCATGGCCGCGGCCGATGCGGCAGCGGCTGCGTTCAAGGGCTGGTCGCAAACAGGCCCCGGCGAGCGCCGTGCCGTGCTGCTGCGGGCTGCGCAGTTGCTGGAGTCCAAGGCACAGGACTTTGCTGCCGCCATGCTGGCGGAAACCGGGGCCTCGGCCCTGTGGGCAGGCTTCAATGTGCGGCTGGCGGCGGCCATGCTGCTGGAGGCCGCAGCGCTGACCACGCAGATACAGGGCGCGGTCATACCCTCCGATGTGCCGGGCAGCCTGGCGTTGGCCGTGCGCCAGCCGGCCGGCGTGGTGCTGGCCATGGCGCCCTGGAATGCCCCGGTGATTCTGGGCGTGCGGGCGCTGGCCGCGGCCTTGGCCTGCGGCAACACCGTGGTTTTCAAGGCCAATGAACGCTGCCCGGCCACCCATGGTCTGATCGTGCAGGTATTGCAGGAGGCGGGCTTGCCGCCCGGTGTGGTGAACCTGATCAGCCATGCGCCGGCCGATGCGCCCACCCTGGTCAATGCCTTGATTGCCCACCCGGCCGTGCGCCGCATCAACTTCACCGGCTCGACCCGGGTGGGCAAACACATTGCCCTCAGCTGCGCCGCCCACCTCAAACCGGTGCTGCTGGAGTTGGGCGGCAAGGCGCCGCTGCTGGTGCTCGATGATGCCGATATCGATGCCGCCGTTGACGCCGCTGCGTTTGGTGCTTTTGCCAACTCGGGCCAGATCTGCATGTCCACCGAACGCATCGTGGTGGATGCCGCCGTGGCGGATGCGTTTGTGCACAAGCTGGTGGCGCGGGTGGCAGCGCTGCCCCAGGGCGATCCGCGCGATCCCCGCCATGGGGCCGTGGTGCTGGGCGCCGTGGTGGATATGGACACGGTGCAGCACTGCAATGCGCTGATCGACGATGCCCTGGCCCAGGGCGCCAGCCTGCTGACCGGGGGCAAGGCCGCGGGCACGCTGATGCCGGCCACCTTGCTGGATGGGGTCACGGCGCAGATGCGCATCTTCCATGAAGAGAGCTTTGGCCCGGTCAAGGCCATTGTGCGGGTGCAGGGCGTGGAGGCCGCTGTGGCCTGTGCCAATGACAACGCCTATGGCCTGTCTGCGGCCGTTTTTGGCCGCGATGTGGCGCGTGCGCTGGAGGTGGCTGGGCGCATTGCGTCCGGCATCTGCCATATCAACGGGCCTACGGTGCATGACGAGGCACCCATGCCCTTTGGCGGCGTCAAGGGTAGCGGCATGGGGCACTTCGGTGGCCAGGCCGGGATTGCTGCCTTTACCGATCTGCGCTGGATCACTGTGCAAACCGGTCTGCGCCACTACCCGTTTTGATGGGAGCTCACGGGGCGCGTGAGGTGTGGGCGGCTGTGCGTTTCTCTACAACCAGGAGACACCATGAAACACCAGATGTCACAGGACGGCTATGTGCAGCCGCACCATGGCGCGCAAGGCGTTGATGCCCGCCGAGAGATTCGGGCCGCAGAAGGAGATGTCGATGTGGGGCAGCTGTTGGACAGTGCGCCCTTCTCGGTCATGCAAAAGTGGGTGGTGCTGCTGGCCGCCATTTCCATCGTCATCGATGGTTTTGATGGCCAGCTCATAGGCTTTGCCATTCCGCTGATGATCCAGGAGTGGGGTGTGAGCAAAAACGCCATGGCCCCTGCGGTGGCATTAGGGCTGGTGGGCATGGGCATAGGCAGTGCCTGCTCGGGTCTGCTGGCCGATCGCTTTGGGCGGCGCCTGGCGGTGATCGCCAGCGTGTGGGTGTTTGGCACAGCGACGTTTTGCATAGGCTGGGTGTCCGATGTCTGGGCGCTGGCCGCGCTGCGCTTTGTGGCGGGCCTGGGCATTGGCGGTGCCTTGCCGGTCTCCACCACGGTGGCGGCAGAGTTCACCCCGGCGCACCGCCGCACCCTGGCGGTGACGGCTACCATTGTCTGCGTGCCGCTGGGGGGCATGCTGGCCGGCTTGTTTGCTGCCGAGGTGCTGCCCCGGCTGGGCTGGCGCTGGCTGTTTTATATCGGCGGCACTTTCCCGCTGCTGCTGGGCCTGATGCTGCTGGCCGTGCTGCCCGAGTCGCCGCGCTTTCTGGCACGCCATGCAGCGCGTTGGGGGGAGCTGCGCCGCCTGCAGGCCCGCATGGGCAGTCCGGTGGACAGGGCGGCGAGCTTCTCCAATGCCTCGGAGGCCCAGCTGGGGCCACGTGCCGGGTTCCTCACCCTGTTTCAGCCCCTTTTTCTGCGCGACACGGTGGCGGTGTGCCTGACATTTTTCATGTGCCTGGTGGCGGTCTACAGCGCTTTCAGCTGGTTGCCCACCATGCTCACCTCTGAGGGCTTGTCGCCGGCGTTGGCCACCTCCGGGTTGACGGCCTACAACCTGGGTGGCGTCATCGGGGCTTTGGTGTGTGCCGTAGTGATAGGGCGCTGGGGCTCACGCTGGCCCATGGTGGTGTGCGGCGTAGGGGCCGCCATCTCGGCATTTGCGATGCTGGGTGTCAACACTGCGGCATCGCCCACGCTGCTGGTATGGGGCTTTGGCATACATGGGCTGTTTACCAATGCGGTGCAGTCCACGATGTTTGCGGTCTGTGCCTTTATCTACCCCACCAGTGTGCGTGCGCGGGGCACGGCCTGCGGCCTGGTGTTTGGCCGGCTGGGCGCAATCTTGAGCGCGTTTGCCGGGGCCGCCATCATTACGGCCTATGGGGCAGCCGGCTATTTGAACCTGCTGGGTATGGCCATGGTGCTGGCGACTTTGGCCTTGCTGCTGATCCAGCACCCGATTCCGCGCCGGGTGGGTGTGGTGTCACACCCTGTCTAGGGGACTCTTTCAGTCGCCCGGATGCGGCACGCCCAGCAGAGCATGCAAATGGCTGCTGCTGCTGGTGTATTGCAGCATCGGTGGCTGGCCCTGCAATTGCTCGGCCACGGCAAAGGCGGCCAGTGTGGCCTCGTGAAAGCCGCAGAGAATCAGCTTGCGCTTGCCGGGGTAGTGGTTGATATCACCCACGGCATAGATGCCGGGCTCGGCGGTGGCAAAGCGTGCCGTGTCCACGGGCAGCTGTTTGCGCTCCAGCGCCAGGCCCCAGTCGGCCACAGGGCCCAACTTGGGCGAGATGCCCAGATAGGCCAGCAGCAGATTGGCTGGCAATGCCTGGGTGCCGCCATCGGGCAGGCTCACTTCCAATGCCTGCAAGCTGCCGTCGGCGCTTTGCTGCAGGGCTGCAGACTGGCCGGCCACCACCTGCAATTGGCCGGCGCTGCGCAGCGCGGCCATTTGGGCCAGCAGGGCATCGGGGCCGGTGAATACATCGCGGCGGTGCACCAGGGTCACGCTGGCGGCTTGGCCCACACAGGCCAGGGCAGCGGCCACGGCGGCTTCATCGCCGCCCAGAACGACCACCTGCTGGCCCTGGGCCAAAGCTCCGATATTTCGCTGGCTGGGGTGGTAGTGCAACTGGCCCTGTGCGGTGAGTTGCTCGGCGCCATCAAGCTTGAGGGCACGGGGCACAAAAGCACCCACGCCGGCGGCCAGGATCACGCTCTTGCTGCGCAGCCAGGTGCCGGCCGTGGTGCCCAGCAGCAACTCGCCGTCAGGCAGGCGTTGCATGGTCTGCACCTGCTGGCCGAGGTGGTAGCTTGGCTTGAACGGCGCGGCCTGGGTTTGCAGGCGCTCTGCCAGCTCCAGACCGGTGCAGGCGCGTATGCCGGGGATGTCGTAGATGGGCTTGTCGGCATAGAGCTCGACACATTGCCCGCCCACATGGGGCAGGGCATCGACCACCTGGGTCTGTATGCCTTGCAACCCGAGCTGGAAGACCTGGAACAGGCCCACCGGCCCGGCACCAATCACCACGGCATCGGTGGTGATGGCGTTCTCGGGCGAAAGGGCCGCAGTCTCCAGTGCCATGGGCAGCAGCC
Source organism: Acidovorax sp. (assembly GCA_031277855.1). Taxonomy (GTDB): domain Bacteria; phylum Pseudomonadota; class Gammaproteobacteria; order Burkholderiales; family Burkholderiaceae_C; genus Comamonas. Next base: position 119,623 of record JAITLO010000034.1, read on the forward strand.
TTTAGCGCACCAGGTCTTTGAGCTTGCCGGGTTCGCCGTTGAAGCTGTCGGCGTCAGGCAGCGAAGCCTTGCGCTTGGTGATGCTCTTCCAGCCCTTGGCCAGCGACAACTCGGCATTCAGCTTGATGAAGGCCAGTTGGTCTGCGGGCACATCTTCTTCGGCAAAGATGGCATTGGCCGGGCATTCGGGAATGCAGACGGCGCAATCAATGCATTCGTCCGGATCGATGACCAGGAAGTTCGGGCCTTCGCGGAAGCAGTCCACGGGGCAAACGTCCACACAGTCGGTGTATTTGCACTTGATGCAGTTCTCGGTGACGACGTGAGTCATGGTTGTTCTTATGAGGTTCGGTGAAACCCCATGATTTTAGGTGTTTTCCCATGCCCCTCCAGCAGGCGGGGCGGAAGAGGGGCTAGGAGATGCAGGGACAGTTGATCTAAGGCTAGCTTAAAGAGGGGCTTGCACCAGTACGGCAGCGGCCGTGGCATGGCTGGCGGTGTCCACCAGAATCAGCGAGCCGAGCTGGCGCGCTGTGGCAAAAGAGGCGGCGGGAATGGCCTCCTGCAGCGCCAGTTCCACCACACCGATCGCATTGGGCTCCAGCTGCTGGGCTTCTTCCTGGGCCAGGCTGTGGATGTTCAGCCGGTGCACCACACGCTGCACCTTGGCCTTGACCCAGCGGTGGCCGTGCAAGGCGTTGTAGACGCGGCCGGGCACCAGGGGCTCGTTGTCCATCCAGGCCACGGTGGCACGCAGCTGGCGGCTGCTGGGCCAGGGGCTGGTGGCTGCGGGTGGGTCAAAGTCGTCTTCCGCCGCTGCGGCCTGCACCGGCGCGGCGATGATCCAGTCGCCACGCGAGACATCGACCTCGCGGTCCAGCGTGATGCCGGCGGACAGGCCGGCAGCCACAGCCTGGGGCGTGCGGGCGTGATCAATCACCTGGGCGATATGGGCCAACTGGCCGCTGGGCAGAATTTGAACCTGGGCGCCGACCTGGGCGCTGCCTGCGGCCACGCGGCCCCAGAACACGCGCCGGCCCTGGGTGGTGACGGCGCTGTCGTGGAATTTCTCCACCCACTGCACGGGCAGTGCCAGCGGCAGGCCGGTATCGGCCGGGGTGTTGGGCAACTGCTCCAGCAACTGCAGCAGGCTGGGGCCGTGGTAGCCGGCCCAGCCGGGTTCGGCCGTTACCACGTTAAAGCCTTTGAGGGCCGAGACCGGCACCGTGGCGGCCACGGTAATCCCTGCCTCCTGGGCAAAGCGCTGCAGGGCAGCGCTGATGTGGGCAAAGGCCAGGGCCGGGTCGGCCACGGCGTCCAGCTTGTTGACGGCAAACACCAGGGAATGCACGCGCAGCAAATGCACCAGCAGGCTGTGGCGCCGGGTTTGTGGCAGCAGCGTGAGCGCGGGGTTTTGCCACTCGAGCTTGTTGGCGTCGACCAGCACCACAGCGGCATCGGCACTCGATGCGGCGGTGACCATATTGCGGGTGTATTGCTCATGGCCGGGCGCATCGCCAATGATGAACTTGCGCGCCTCGGTGGCGAAGTAGCGGTAGGCCACGTCGATGGTGATGCCCTGCTCGCGCTCGGCCGACAGTCCATCGGTGAGCAAAGCCAAATCGGTCTCGCCGGACTTGGTCACGCCGGCCAACTGGTCCTGCAGCACGGCGCGCGTGTCCACCAGCAGCCGGCCAATCAGCGTGCTCTTGCCGTCATCCACCGAGCCGCAAGTGATAAAGCGCAGCGCGGATACATGGTCGGTATTTTGATTGTTTGAGGCCGCAGCGCTTGCTGTGCCTGCATGAGCAGCTATGGAAGTAATAGTTTCAGTCATCGCATTCTTTCAGTGTGCAAGCACGCCCAACTTTTGAACGGGCATGGCCCAGCTCAGAACCACCGCGCAAGGGCCGCTCCGCAGCGCCGGTGGTGCCCCCCTTCCGGCAGCGAAAGCTGCCAGAGAAGGGGGAAGGCGCCGTAGGCGACTCAGGGGGATGTCGTCAGAAATACCCGTCTTTCTTGCGCTTCTCCATCGAAGCCTCGCTGGTCTTGTCATCCATGCGCGTGGCGCCGCGCTCGCTGACATCGGCGGCCAGGGTCTCGACCACGATGTCGGCCGCCGTGGCGGCCCGGCTTTCTACCGGGCAGGTGCAGGTGATATCGCCCACGGTGCGAAAGCGCACCTCGCGTTGCACGACCTGTTCGCCGTCCTTGGGCGGCGTCAGTGGCGTGACGGGCACCAGCAGGCCTTTGCGCTCCACCACTTCGCGCGGGTGGCTGTAGTAGAGGCTGGGCAGGGCAATGCCTTCGCGGTCTATGTACTGCCAGACGTCCAGCTCGGTCCAGTTGCTGATGGGAAAGACGCGGAAATGCTCGCCCGGGGCGATGCGGGTGTTGAACAGCGTCCACAGCTCGGGGCGCTGGGCCTTGGGCTGCCATTGGCCAAAGCCGTCGCGGTGGCTGAAGATGCGCTCCTTGGCACGGGCTTTTTCCTCGTCGCGGCGGGCGCCGCCAATCAAGGCATCAAAACGGAATTCCTCGATCGCCTCGAGCAAGGTGACCGACTGGTGCACATTGCGGCTTTCACCCGCATGGGCCAGGCGCACCGTCCCGCGGGCCATGGAGTCTTCGACGTTGCGCACAATCAGCTCGGCACCCAGCTCCAGGGCGCGGAAGTCGCGGAAGTCCGTCACCTCGGGGAAGTTGTGGCCGGTATCGATCATCAACAGCGGATAAGGGATGCGGCCCGCGCCAAAGGCCTTCTCGGCGCAGCGCAGCATGACCAGCGAATCCTTGCCACCGGAAAACAGCAGGGCAGGGCGCTCAAAAGCGGCAGCCACTTCACGCAGGATGAAGATGGTCTCCTCTTCCAGGGCATCCAGATGGCGGTTGCTGAGCTGGCTCAGCACGGCGGTGTCAACACGGGCGTTCATTGCTTTATCCATTCAAATCGGGTGACAGCCTTGCTGTCTGATATCCAACACTGTTCCATGGCAGCCAGCCCCTCACCCCCACCCCCACCCTCTCCCCGGAGGGGCGAGGGAGTGAAGCCAGGGCGCGGCGCACGTCAGGGCACCGCGCAAGGGCCTACGCCGGCCGCAACGCGGCTCAGGGGGTTAGTGAGATATATGCAAACCGCACTCGCGGTTGTCCTCGCCCTTGGTGGGGTCCACATAGTCGAAGTTATTGGGCAGACCGTGCTTTTCGCAGTATTCGTACAAGTCTTTGGACGACCAGTGCAGCAGCGGCGCCACCTTGATCAACCCGTCGGGGTTGATGCTCACGGGCTGCATCTGCGCACGCACGGCGGTGTCGGTGGCGCGCAGCGCGGTGAACCAGACCTTGGGCGCTGTCTCGTGCAGGGCGCGGGCAAAGGGCTCGAGCTTGACCTCGCCGGTGAAGTCGCCGTGGCGTGGGTCGTCCAGTGCGGGCGTGGGGCCCTCCAGGGCCTCGCGGTGGGCGCGGGAGCGGCGTGGCAGGTAAATCTTCAGATTGAGCTTCAGTTGCTTGCTCACCGCAGCGGCAAAGCGGTAGGTGGCCTCGGTGTTGTAGCCGTTGTCCATCCACACCACGGGCACATTGGGCTGGACTTGCGTGACCAGGTGCAGGATCACGGCCTCGAAGGGGCGGAAGTTGGTGGTGACTATGCTGGGCTGGCCCAGGCCCACGGCCCAGCGCGCCAGGGCTGTGGCGTCATGGCCGAGCTCCGCGTTGACGCGGTCCAGATCCAGGCCAAGGTCTAGGGTAGAGGCGCTCTGGCTCATGCGACCTCCTGGGCAAAGTGGGGCTTGGTGTGCACGGCGTCGGCCTGGTAGAAGCCGCCAAAGCGCTCGAACTGGCGCTGGGCTGCGGAGGCATCCACGCCCTCGCGCAGCACGGCGCTGCTGAAACCGGTGCGCTGCATTTGCACCAGCTGGTCGATCAGCACATCGCCGGTGGCGCGGATATCGCCGGCAAAGCCGCGGCGGCGGCGCAGCCAATAGGCCTGGGTGAAGGCGCGGCCATCGGTGAAGGCGGGGAAGTGCAGGTCCACCTGGGTGATGCCGTCCAGGCTCACTTCCAGCGCGTTCACATCGTTGGCCAGTACCAGCACGCTGCCCTGGCTTTCGGCAGGGGCCTGGTAGTCGGAGTGGGACAGGATTTTCATGGTGTGTCCTTGTTCGGTATGGGTTCAGGCGGCTGCGTCTTCCAGCTCGGGCGCGGGGTGGCGTGCGGCCTTGCCGGCTTCCTTGAAGGGGTCCAACCCAATACGGCGTACGGCGTCGACAAAGGCCTCGCCGGGCTGGCGCAGGTCGCGGTAGGTGGTGAGCACGGCTTCCAGCACGTCGGGCACTTCGGCCGCACTGAACGAGGGGCCAATCACCTTGCCGGCCTGGGCCGGGCCGGAGAGCTCCGCACCGTCCGAGCCACCCAGCGTGACCTGGTACCACTCCTTGCCGTCCTTATCCACGCCCAGAATGCCGATATGGCCGCTGTGGTGGTGGCCGCAGCTGTTGATGCAGCCGCTGATATGCAGGTCGACCTCGCCGATATCGTCCAGCTCGTCCAGGTCCTGATAGCGCTGGGTGATGGCCTCGGCAATCGGCAGGCTGCGGGCATTGGCCAGGGCGCAGAAGTCGCCGCCGGGGCAGGCAATCATGTCGGTGAGCAGGGCCACATTGGTGCTGGCCAGGCCCAGGGCCTTGGCGCGCTGCCACAGTGCATGCAACTGGTTGACCTGCACCCAGGGCAGCATCACGTTCTGGTCGTGGGTGACGCGGGCCTCGCTGGCGGAGAAACTGTCCATCAGCTCGGCCAGGGCGTCGAGCTGGTCGCCGGTGGCATCGCCAGGGGCCTGGCCCACGCGCTTGAAGGATAGGGTCACGGCGCGCAGGCCGGGGGTCTTGTGGGCATGCACATTGCGAGACAGCCAGCGGGCGAATGCAGGGTCTGTAGCGGCCTGTGCAATCAGGGCTTGTTCGTCGGCAGCCGGGCTGGCCACGGTGGGCAGGGCGGGTGTGGTGAACATGGCGGCCACACGGTCGAACTCGGCCTGGGGCACGGTGTGGGGGCCGCCGTCCACTTCAACGATCTGCTGGTACTCGGCTTCCACCGCATCGATATAGGCCTGGCCTTCGGCCTTGACCAGAATCTTGATGCGGGCCTTGTACTTGTTGTCGCGCCGGCCCAGCTCGTTGTAGACGCGGACAATGGCCTCGATGTAATTCATGATCTGGTTCCAGGGCAGGAACTCGCGAATCACCGTGCCAATCACCGGGGTGCGGCCCATGCCGCCGCCGACAAACACCTTGAAGCCCACCTCGCCGGCCGCGTTCTTGAGCACATGCAGGCCCACGTCATGCCAGCCAGTGGCGGCGCGGTCTTCCTGGGCGCCGCTGATGGCGATCTTGAACTTGCGCGGCAAAAAGGCGAACTCGGGGTGCAGCGTGGTCCACTGGCGCAGGATTTCGGCATAGGGCCGGGGGTCGACGATCTCGTCGGGCGCAATGCCGGCCAGGGCGTCGGTGGTGGTGTTGCGTATGCAATTGCCGCTGGTTTGGATGCCGTGCAGGTTCACGCTGGCCAGCAGGTCCATCACATCGGCCGCCTTGGACAGCGGAATCCAGTTGAACTGCACATTGGTGCGCGTGGTGAAGTGGGCGCAGTGCGTGGGCAAGAAAGTGGTGCCCAGCTTGCCCTGGCCTTCCATGGCGGTGCGAAAGACCTCGGCCTCTGGCGCGTCGTACTCGCGGGCCACACGGGCCAGCACGCGGATCTGGGCGGCATTGATCTCGCCATAGGGCACGGCCACGCGCAGCATGGGGGCGTAGCGCTGCACATACCAGCCGTTTTGCAGGCGCAGAGGGCGGAAGTCGTCCTCCGGCAGCTTGCCGCTTTGCCAGCGCTCGAGCTGGTCGCGGAACTGGGCGGCGCGTTGTTGGACGAAGGCTTGGTCGAATTCGGTGTATTGGTACATGGCTACGGTGCGTGCATGGAATGCCGGCCTGGCTGATGGAGCCGCACTGTAGAGAATGCTTATATGAAAACAAACTATTGTTTTCTGCTTCATGTATATCTAATTGAATATATAAAAGCGTCAGGTAAGGCGCAAAACCTGTGAAAACAGCTGCCGGAGGGCGCAAAAAAGCCCGCGCGTGGCGGGCTGGTGAAGTGGGGTGGTTTGCCGTTGCTGGGCTTAAAACGGCTTGGTGCTCATGATGCCGGCCGTGGCCACGAGGAACAGCAGCTGCGCTGCCAGCAGGGTGCGGCGGGTGGCCGCAGCGGGGTCGTTGAGCAGGCGCTTGGAAAAGGTGGCACACAGGCCGTGCACCACAAACAAGACCAGGCCGATGTAGGGATAGACCATGTGCTGCCAGGGGCCGACAAAGGTGATGGCCAGGCCTGTCAGCGCGGCCAGGCCACCGCTGATGCGGGTGAGCACGTACCACAGCGTGGGCTTGCCTGCGGGCTGCGTGCGCCAGGCCGTGGCCGCGAACAGCAGGGAGCACAGCAGCGACAGCACGGCCAGCAGCATGTGGGAATGTTTGAGAGCGAGGTACATGGGGGACTCCATTCCAGGAAGACTTATTCAATAAAAATAGGAGCTTGTTGTGCTTTTGTTATCTGGCTCTGCGGGGCATTGTGCTTGGGAATGCAAGCAGCATCTACACAGTCAGCTATCTTTTTTCGTGAGCGTGGCCGGAGGTGCCGTGGCGCGCAAGGTCTCCAGGTGGATGCTGGTTTCCGAATTGCTGATGCCCTTGATCAGCCGTATGCGCTCCAGTGCTCTGGCCAGTTCGGGCAGGGTGGCCACCTGCAGCTCGGCCAGCAAATCCCATTGGCCGTTGGTGGCGTGCAGGGCCTGCACGGCCGGGTCGCCCAGCAGCGTCACGGCCACGCGCCGGGCATCGTTGCCCTGGATGGCAATGCTCATCCAGGCCTGCAGGCCATCGGAGGCCGCCTCAGGGCGCAGGCGCAGCGTGTAGCCCACGATCACGCCCTCATCTTCGAGGCGGCGCAGGCGGTTGGTCACGGTGCCGCGTGACACCCCCAGCCTGGTCGCCAGCGTGGCCACGCTTTCGCGGGCGTTGTGGCGCAGCAGGGCAATCAGGCGTTGGTCAATCTGGTCAAGATTGGACATAGTGGCAATCAAAGCTGTCTAAATGGCAGGTATTTGACGATTTTCATAAGAATTTGGCAATTTGAATTGTTCTCCACCTGTGTCACGCTTGGAGCATCCGCTGCATGCAGCCTGATGGAGAGCCTATGACTGCCTTGCCTACCCGCCTGCACCAACCCCAGGTGCAGACCGATTTTTTGAGCGCCAGCGATGCTGCCCGCCTGGTGGTGCGCGTGGGCGTGCTGGAATGCCTGCGCCAGATGGTGGTGGCGCTGCAAGCCGACTACGCGCGCTGGAACGACTTTGACAAAACCGCACGCACGGCCGCCCATTCCGCCAGCGGCGTGATCGAGCTCATGCCCGTGGCCGACGACCAGGACTACGCCTTCAAATACGTCAACGGCCACCCCATCAACACCCAGTACGGTCTGCCCACGGTGATGGCTTTTGGCGCCCTGGCCGATGTGGCCACCGGCGCACCGCGCTTTGTCAGCGAGCTGACACTGACCACCGCCTTGCGCACCGCGGCCACCTCGGCCATGGCGGCGCTGAAACTGGCGCGCCCGGACAGCCGTTGCATGGCGCTGATAGGCAATGGCGCGCAAAGCGAATTCCAGGCCCTGGCCTTTATCGATTTGCTGGGCGTGCGCAGGTTGCAGCTGTTCGATGTGGACCGCGCCGCCTCCGAAAAACTGCAGCGCAATCTGGCCCCCTGGGTGACGGAGCTGGGTGTGGAAGTCCACATCGCCGGCAGCGTGCAGGCTGCCGTGCAGGGCGCTGACATCGTCACCACCGTCACCGCCGACAAACGCAACGCCGTGGTGCTGGACGCCAGCGTGCTGGCGCCGGGCATGCACCTGAACGCCGTGGGCGGCGATTGTCCTGGCAAGACAGAGCTGAGCGCCGAGGTGCTGGAGCGCAGCAGCGTGTTTGTGGAATACGAGCCCCAGACCCGGCTGGAAGGCGAGCTGCAGCAAATGCCGGCCGACTTTGCCGTCACCGAGCTCTGGCGCGTGCTGGCCGGCCAGGCAGCGGGCCGGGTCTCGGACCAGCAAATCACCCTGTTCGATTCCGTGGGCTTTGCGCTGGAGGATTACTCCGCGCTGCGTACCATGCATGCCCTGGGCCGCGAGGCCGGCCTGCTGTCGCGCATCGAGTTGGTGCCCACACTGGCCGATCCCAAGGATTTGTTTGCTTTGTTGAAAGCACAGGCCGCAGCCGATCAAGCGGAAAGTGCCTGGAAACAAGTCGCCTGAATGAAGTCACTGCAACAAGAGGAGTATGAAGTGCAGACACAGCAATCCGTCACGCTGATTGGTGTGCCCACCGATGTGGGCGCGGGTCGCCTGGGCGCGGCCATGGGGCCCGATGCCCTGCGTGTGGCCCAGCTGGGCCCGGCCTTGGCAGGCTTTGGCGTGCAGGTGCAGGACATTGGCAACCTGGCCGGCCCGCCCAATCCCCGCAGCGAGCGCGATGCCCAAGGCCTGCGTAACTATGCCGAATGCCTGGCCTGGAACCAGGCCACACACGACGCCGTACTGGAGCAGCTACAGGCCGGCCACATGCCCATCATGCTGGGCGGAGACCACACCCTGGCCACGGGCTCCATCAGCGCCGTGGCCCGCCACTGCCGTGCCACGGGCAAGCGCTTGCGCGTGCTGTGGCTGGATGCCCATGCCGACTGCAATCTGCCCGAGATCAGCCCCACCGGCAATATGCACGGCATGCCCGTGGCCAGCCTGTGCGGCCATGGCCCTGAGCCGCTGGCTGCCATGTCCGGCGTTACGCCGGCGGTGCAGGGCAGTGCCATCTGCCAGATCGGCCTGCGCAGTGTGGACGATGTGGAAAAGCGCATGATCCAGAAGCTGGGCCTGGAGGTGTTCGACATGCGTGCCGTGGACGAGCTGGGCATGCGCGAAGTCATGCAGCGTGCCCTGGCCGGCCTCAGCGGCCCCGAGGGCGATGATGTGCACCTGCACCTGAGCTTTGACGTGGACTTTCTGGATCCCGACATCGCCCCCGGCACCGGCACCACCGTGCGCGGCGGCCCCAACTACCGCGAAGCCCAGCTGTGCATGGAAATGATTGCCGACACCGGTCGCCTGGCTTCCATCGACATCGTGGAGCTCAACCCCGCGCTCGACATCCGCAACCAGACCGCAGAGCTGGTGGTGGACCTGGTGGAAAGCCTGTTCGGCAAGAGCACCTTGGTGCGCACGCGGGCGTGAGGTGCTCAGCCGTAGAAGCTCAGTGATAGCACGGTAGGCGAGAAGAGGTGACTCAAGCGCGTGGGGCGTTCTTCTGGCGGGGCCGGGCCGGTTTGGCGCAGGGCTCCTGCGCAGACGCTTGCGGTGCGGCAGCCGAGGGCATAGGCAAGAGGCTGGGTTCGCGCATGCCGAACAAAGCCATGTCCACAAACTGGCCCATCACATCCTTGACGCTGAGCTTGCCCGATGGAGAGTGCCAGCGGGTCACATAGTTCAGCCCGGATAGCAAGAACCGTGTACCCATGGCAGCGTCCAGGTGGCGGAATTCACCCGACGCAATCCCCTCTGTGATGCAGCGCCGCAGCAGCTTTTCATAGGTGTCACGCAGGTGCAGAGCCACGCCTCGGCGCTCGCTCTGGCCTGCCTCATGAAAGGCATTGGCGCCGGCCAGCCAATGCTCACGGTGCTGGTCGAGAAAGTGCGCCGATGAGTACATAAAAGCCTGTACCTGCTCGGTCGGTGTGTGCGCGCGAGCGACATCGGCCGATACCGTCTGAATGAGTGCATCGAGCGATTGGATCACCACCTTCTCATAGAGATCGTCCTTGTTCGGGAAGTGGTAGTACAGCGCCGCTTTGGTGATCTTGGCCTCTTCGGCAATGTCACGCAGCGAAGTGGCGTGAAAGCCTTTGTGTGCGAACAGCCGTCGTGCAATGTTGAGCAACTGGTCTTCGCGGCTGCTGCCAGGTGAGGAAGTTGCGGGGTGAGGGCTGCGGGGAGACATGGCGAAGACTTTCTGCAAGGCGGAAGTTGTAAAGCACGGCTTACGCAAATTCGGTTAAGGCGAGTGCTTCGCCTTAGGGCGCAAGCCATGCTCTACCCTGGTTTGCGTAAGTCCTATAAAGATTAACCCGCCTTGGTGGGGGCTGTGCTTGCTTCGGGTTATCCGCAGTGTTCCGTGCTTGCCCGTTGGGGAACTCTATCAGTATTATTAACCGGTCGGCAGGTAAAAAATAATCGGTAAAGCAAATACCTGCTGCATGAACCACCAAGGTTCCCCCTTCATTTAGCAATCGGCAGGTTCATTCACATGAGACTTGATCACACCGAGGCTGAGCGTGCATTCCGGCATGAGGTGCGCCGCTTTTGCGCACAGAACCTGCCTTCTGCATTGCGCGAACGCGTGCGTTCGGGAATGCGGGCCGAACCCGAAGGCCTGCGCCAATGGCAAAACATTTTGTTTAGGCAGGGCTGGGGGGCTCCCACATGGCCACGCGAATATGGTGGAACCGGCTGGTCACCGGTGCAGATCCATATCTTTGAGCAGGAGACTGCTGCTGCAGATGCTCCGCCCCAGTTTCATCAGGGACTGGAGCTCATAGGCCCCATCATCTTCACTTACGGCACCGTGGAGCAAAAAGCGAAGTATCTGCCTCGTATTCTGTCGGGGGAGGACTGGTGGTGTCAGGGCTATTCCGAGCCCCAGGCTGGCTCCGATCTGGCAGGGCTGCGCACCCGTGCTGTGCGGGATGGCGACCACTATGTGGTCAGCGGCCAGAAGCTGTGGACCAGCTATGCCCATGTTGCTGACCGCATGTTCTGTCTGGTGCGCACGAGTGACGAAGCTCGCAAGCAAGAGGGTATCTCGCTGCTGTTGATCGATATGGACAGCCCGGGCATTACGGTACGCCCTTTTCAGACATTGGATGAGCAGGAGCATGTGACCGAGGTCTTTTTGGATGCGGTGCGTGTGCCAGAGAGCCAGCGCGTGGGTGAGGAAGGGAAGGGCTGGAGCTATGGCAAGGTGTTGCTTGATCGTGAGCGGGCTTTGACCGCAGCCTTGGGGCTGCGGATTTCCCGATTGCTAGAGCATGTGCGGGCGTTGGCACTCAAGACGCCCGATGCCGGAACCACGCTGTACCAGAGTGCCTTGTTTCGCGCAAAGTTCGCACAGTTGGAGATTGAAGTGCAGGCGCTGGAACACATGGGGCTGCGTATGCTGGCCGACAACGTTGCCGGAGTGGACACGGGGCCGCGCGGCTCCATGCTCAAGCTACGCTGGTCCGAGTTGCTACAGCGCGCCAGTGAGTTGTGGACCGAGGCCCTGGGTTATGACGGCACATGCTTTGCGCCCGCGGGGCCGCTGCCAGGCTGGGTGCCTCAGGCACAGTCGGGGCCCGTGGTGGCGTATCTGCACAGCCGCGTCACCAGTATCTACGGCGGATCTAACGAAATCCAGCGCAACATCATTGCGCGCCGCGCCCTGGGCCTGTAAGAGATGCTCCAGCAACGCACACCCGAACAGACAATGCTGGCGGACGGCGTGGAGCGCTTTGTCCGCGAATATGGCCGCTTTGAGCAGTGGCGTCGGCTCACAGCGGACGGCATGGCCTTCGACGAGGCGAACTGGCAGCGCATGGCAGACATGGGCTGGCTTGCGCTGGGGATTCCCGAGGAGTGGGGCGGCATGGGGGCATCGGCCGCAGAGGCGATGATTGTGGGTGAGGGCATGGGCCGTGGCCTGTTGCGCGAGCCCTTTGTCAGCAGTTGTGTGCTGGCAGCCCGTCTGCTCGCCAAAGCGGGCTCGCCTGCACAGTGCAAATTGCTGGGAGGCATTGCCGATGGCAGTGTACGCATTGCAGTGGCGTTGGCCGAGGCGGGAGGGCGATTTCATCTGAACAGCGTGGGCACAAGGGCCGCGGCCATGGGCTCGAGGTTTCGCCTGGATGGACGTAAATCCTGGGTGCCGGATGGCAGCACGGCGCACTGGTTCATCGTGCCGGCACGTACCTGCGGCTGTGAGGGCGATGCCTCAGGCATTTCGCTGTTTTTGCTACCAGCAGACACGCCCGGTTTGCAGCGTACGGACTTTCGCAGCCCGGACCATCAGCATCTGAGCCAACTGCAGCTGCATAACGTGGAGCTTGATGCCGCGGCGCTGTTAGGGCCTTTGCATGAGGGGCTGGCGCTGCTGGAATATGGCGTGGAGCACGCGATCGCCGTGCGCCTGGCAGAGGCTTGCGGTGCCATGGATGCAGTGTGTGACATGACACTGAACTATCTCAAGCTGCGCAAACAGTTTGGCACAACGATTGGGAGCTTTCAGGCCCTCCAACACCGCATGGTAGATATGTGTATAGCCTGCGAAGAGGCGCGCTCCATGCTGCAGCTCGCCTTGCATGGCTTGGAAGCCTCAGTGCCCGAGCGCCAGAAATCCATTGCAGCGGCCAAGGCCAGGGTGGGACAGTGCGGTCTTTATGTGGGCTATCAGGCAGTACAGCTGCATGGCGGTGTGGGCACCAGCGACGAGCTGGCGGTCAGCCATTATCTCAAGCGCCTGATCATGATCGACACAGCCTTTGGGAATGCTGATTTTCAGCGGGCGCGCTTTATTGCCTTGTCCGATACGGACTTGCCCAAGGAGTTGGCGCAGGCAAGCGAACCGGTCTTAAAGGGGTTGGCATGAACGCGTCCACTGCTGTCCGTTGGAATCTGGCGGATATCCTCGATGGCGTCGCATCCCGCGTGCCTGCGGGCCGCCCCGCCATCATCCAGGGCGACAAGGTCTTGTCCTGGGGTGAGCTCGACGCTCGAAGCAACCGACTTGCGCGTGCCTTTCTCGCAGCGGGGCATGGGGTGGGAGAGCGCGTCGGTTTTCTCTCGCGCAACCATCCGGGCTACATCGAAGGCTTTGTTGCCAGCCTCAAGTCGCGTTTGCTTCCTGTCAATCTCAACTACCGGTACACGGTGGACGAGGTCGCCAGTGTTCTCCAGGACGCAGGGGCAACGGCCTTGTTGTACCAGCAGGAGTTTGCGCCCATGGTCGCCGCTCTGGCCAAGCAGATGCCAATGTTGCGCTCGCGTATCTGCCTGGATGCAGAGGGCAGCAGCGAGGCCAGCGCCAGTTTCCAGTCCTGGGCCGCAGAAGGCGATGCCAGTCCCTTGGACATAGAACGGGATGGGCAAGATCCGCTGCTGCTTTATACCGGTGGCACCACGGGCAGGCCCAAGGGCGTTGTCTGGCCCGGCCATTGTTACCGTGCCTGTCAGTTGGAGTCGCCCCTGGTGCGCCAGCGTGCTTCCAATCTGCAGGAGCATCTGGAGCTGGTCGCAGGCAATGCCACGCCGGGCCGTGTATTGCCGGCGTGCCCGCTCATGCATGGTGCGGGAATCAGCAGCACCTTGGCCGAGCTGCTCAACGGGGGAACAGTCCTGCTGCTGAGCCAACACAGCTTTGATCCACACGAGCTTTGGCAACTGGCGCAGCGCGAACAGGCAAGTCGTGTGCTGATCGTGGGCGATGTGTTCGCGCGCCCCATGCTGGCGGCACTGGATGAGCAGCCCGGACGCTATGCGCTTGGTGCGCTTAAGGTCATCAGCTCGGCGGGACTGATGTGGAGCACAGAGGTCAAGGCAGGGCTGTTGCGGCATCTGCCGACCGTGGTGCTGGCGGATATTTACGGAGCCTCGGAGGCCGCAGGCCTGGGCTATGCGCTGGCGACCAAGGAGAAAATTTTGCCCACAGGCCACTTTGAGCCTGGCCCGCAGACCGTCATGGTCGGTGATGACGGACATATCGTACCCGCAGGCCAGGAGGGCGAAGGCTGGCTTGCGCGCAGCGGGCCCCTGCCCGAGGGATATTGGGGCGATCCCGAGAAGACGGCCGCAGTATTTCGTCACATCGATGGCGTGCGCTATGCCGTGCCGGGTGACAGGGTGCGGCGCTATCGGGACGGCTCCATGCAGTTGCTGGGGCGTGGCAGCCTGGTTGTCAACTCGGGTGGCGAGAAAATCTATGTGGAAGAGGTGGAGGAGGCGCTGAAACGGCTGCCGGGCGTGGAGGATGCGCTGGTGGTCGGTGTGCCCGACCTGCGCTGGGGCAGTGCCGTTGCCGCGCTTGTGCGCATCCGTGGTGCCGAGGTCGACATCGCTGCACTGCGTGCGGGCCTGGCGGACCACCTGGCGGGTTACAAGATTCCCAAGCATTTTTGGGCGATGGAACGGTTGCCGCGCACCGAAAGCGGCAAGGGTGATTACGGTGCAGCGCGGGCCATGGCGCAAAAGCTACTGGAGCACATATGAAATGTAGGCCGTGCGGGTCCAGCGCGCGTCATATCTGTATGGGCCAGGACGCTGTGGTCGAGAGAGGGGGTCTTCTTTCTTCACATCAGGAGCATGGATGCAATATCTAAAGCTGAGCGTTGAGAATTTTGTCGCCGTGGTCACCATGGATGCCCCGCCCGTGAATGCAGTGTCTGCGGGCTTTATGGAGGAGATGGTTGCGGTCTTCGACAAGATCAGCGACCTCGACGATGCGCGTGTGGTGGTGCTCACCGGGGCCGGCAAGATTTTTTGTGCGGGCGCCGACATCAAAAATCGTGCCGGCAAGGTTTTTGAGCCCGGCGAGCGCTGGGCACATTCACGTCGCGCGCGTGAGCTCGGCTATTCCATCATGGAGTGCAAAAAACCGGTGATTGCAGCCATCAACGGCCCCGCGTTGGGTGCGGGGCTGGGAATTGCCGTGTGCTGCGATATTTTGCTGTGCTCGGAGAATGCGTCCCTGGGACTGCCCGAGGTGGATGTGGGGCTGATGGGCGGGGGGCGCCACGCCATGCGTGTTTGCGGCCATTCGCTGACGCGCCGCATGATGCTGACGGGCGACCGTATTGCAGGCCCTGAGCTGTATCGCCGTGGCATTGTGGAGGCCTGTGTCCCGTTGGAAGAGCTGATGCCCGCGGCCATGGCCATGGCCGCCCGCATCGCCTCCAAGAGCCCGATTGCCAGCCGCACGGCCAAGCACTGCGCGGCGACCATTGAAAACATGACACTGCGTGACGGCTATCGCTTTGAGCAGAACATGACGGCCGAGTTAGGCCAGACCGAAGACTCGCGCGAGGCCATGCGTGCCTTTGTCGAAAAGCGTGTGCCGGTGTTTGTGGGGCGATGAACCCCAGGCGCTCTAACCTCGCATGCCATATGCACAGACATGCATAGAGATCGTAAACACGTTCTCAGGCCAGGGCTTCGTCGTTGAATGGGACTTCGGCCAGGCCGCGCACTCCCAGGCCGTGCAGGGCAATCAGGGCGCCAGCATGGGGGTGGCTGCTTTGCAGCAGGTGGCCGCTGTTGCTGATGCTGGTGATGTAGAGCACGTCCAACTCTGGCCCGCCAAAACAGGGGCAGCTGGGGTAGGGCGTGGGCACTTCGACCAGATGCAGCAGTGCGCCATCGGGGCTGAAGCAGCCCAGCTGTCCCGCTTGCACGAGTGCGACCCAGAGCCTGCCTTCGGCATCCACTGTCATGCCATCGGGCGCCGAGCCGTATGCTCTGGTGTGAAACAGCGTGCGGCGCGGGCCCACGTCACCCGTGAGGGGGTTGTAGTCGGCGACGCTCACCGCATGGCTCAAGCTGTCGGCGTGGTACAGGCTGTGGCCGTCAGGACTGAAGCAGGTGGCATTGGCGAGTGCAATGCCACCGAAAAGCCGGCTGGACTGGCCGTCATGCTCCAGCCGGTAATAGGCCGCATCTGTGTCATGGCGACCCAAGACCATGGAGCCAGAGACAAAGCGGCCCTGTCGGTCTGTGCGGCCATCGTTCATCCGCATCGCAGGGGCTGGGTGCACCACTTCGGCCAATTGGCGGGTTGCGCCGCTGGCCAGATCCAGCAGATGGAAACCGTCTTCGAGGGCGAGTACCAGCCGCCCTCGCCGGGTCAGCGCGATGGCGCCCACATCGCTGGGCGTGGGCCATGCGCGATAGTGGCTGCCCTGTAGACGCTGTACCAGGCGGGCCTTGGCATCTATCCAGTACAGCGCTTGTTCGCGCACATCCCACAGCGGGCATTCGCCCAGGCGGTCGCGCCGGGTGCCGAGGATTTCGGAATGAAGTGCTGTCATGTGCATGTCCGGTTTGCGGCGCTACAGCGGTTGCGCAGTGCATCGGCCGCCGCTGCACGGCGGACCAGGAACATGCGGTACTGCTGTGGCCAAGTGGCATAGTTGTGGTTCACACCCAGAGCCACTTCTGCATGTACAGGCCAATTGGGGTTGTACAAGGCCTCGCGACCCACTGCGATCAGGTCGGCTTGCTGCGCCTGGAGATGGTTTTCCGCAGCCTGGGGAGTGATGATCAGGCCTACGGCCATGACCTGAAGTCCGCTGGCCTCTCGCAGCAATTTGGCAGTTTCGGCGCGAAAGCGCAGGCTGTTGGAAACCGATTTTCCTTGCGTGGGATGACTGGAAATACCACCTCCCGAGGAGCAGTCGACCACATCCACGCCGCGTGCTTTAAGCTTGCACAGCAGCTCGACCATCTCCTCCAATTCCAGGCCACCATCGACCACATCAGCCAGAGATACGCGCCAAAAAAGGGGGCGATCCTCGGGCCATTCACGGCGTACGGCTTCTGCGACTTCAAGGGCAAAGCGCATGCGGTCTTGCCCAAAGCGATCCTGGCGCTGATTGGTCACGGGAGAGAGAAACTGGTGGATGAGATAGCCATGGGCGCCATGTACCTCCAAAGCGGAAAAACCGGCCTCGCGCGCTCTGCGCGCGGATTCGCCCCAGGCATGGATCAAGGATTCGACCTCGATGGTCTCCAGCGCCTGCGGCGTGGGCCACCCCGGACCTACAGGAAGGGCACTGGGGGCCACTGAGGTCCAGGGCGGCTCACCTTGCTCGGCATCCACCTGTGTCAGTGGCCCACCATGGCCTACCCACCACTTCTGCATGCCAGCCTTGCGGCCTGTATGTCCTAGCTGAATGGCAGGCACGGCGCCTTGCTGCCGCAGTGCCTCTGCGATGCGCGCCAGGGGCTCGATCTGCGCATCACTCCATAGGCCTATGTCACCATGGGTGTTGCGCCCTCGGGCTTCCACTGCCGTGGATTCAACAAAGACAATGCCCGCGCCCCCCATGGCAAAACGCACAAGATGTGCCAGATGCCACAAAGAGGCCATGCCAGCGATACCGGAGGATTGCTGCATGGGAGGTATGACCACGCGATTGCGTGCGTGCATGCCGCGTAAGGTGTAAGGGGTGAAGAGCTGTGCCATGAGGGGGATACGGTGGCGTATTGCATCTACACAAAATCGCAGTCTTTCCAGCTGCGGGCGAACACACAGTACAAAGTGACTGTGGTGATGGGGAGGGCAGCAAGGGCCTTCAGTGACAGGAAATCAGTGCATCCACACAGAAACCGCCTTGGGTTTGAACCACAAAGGGATTGATATCAATGCCCTTGAGCTGCTCTGCATGCTGCAGCGCAAACTCCGACAACTTGCTCAGTGCCTGGGCAAGGGCATGGAGGTCGTATACGGGGCCACCGCGCCAGCCCTTGAGCAGGGCGCTAGAGCGTACGGCGTTCACCAAGGCCAGGCCTTGCGCGGGCGTGAGCGGGGCGGTGGCAAAGGCCACGTCCTTGTAAAGCTCTACCGCCGTGCCGCCCAGGCCGAACATCACCATGGGGCCGAACACCGGATCCATGTGTATGCCCAAAATGGTTTCCACGCCGCTGACCATGGGCGCGATCAGCACGCCCTCTATGCGTGCCTGGGGTGCGTGTGCCGCGGCGTTGCTGCGCAGCTGGTCGTAGGCGGCGGCAACCGCTTGCGCATGGTGCAGGTTGAGAGCCACACCTCCTGCCTCGGTCTTGTGCGCAATATCGGCAGAGACGATCTTGGCCACCACGGGGTAGCCCAGAGCCTGAGCGGCCTCCACAGCCTCGCTGGCGCTGGTGCAGATTTTTTCGGGTAGCGTGGGGATGCCGGCGGCATGCAGCAAAACTTTGGACTGCACTTCCGTGAGGCTGGGCGCCAGCCCGGCCGCTGCCGGGCAGGCTTGTGTGGTGCTGCTGACGGGGACATGGCCCAGGGACATCTCACGGCGCAGGCGGGCCATGCGTGCAGCAGCTGCCACGGCGCGTATGGCACGGGAGGGGTCGGCAAATACGGCGATGCCTGCGGCTTCCAGGCGTTGCCTCACGGCCGCATCGGCAAGCATCACCACGACCAGGGCTTGCTCGGGCCGTGCGCGGTGCAGGGCAATCAGCCGGTCCTCAGTGGTTTGGAAGCGCTGGGGCGACAGGCCCATATGGGCCAGGTAGGCCAGCAAGCAGCCATAGGGTGCATCGGGGGGCAGCATGATCTCGATGCTGCGTGCCACGCCGTCCGGTACGGCCGTGATCTGCGCCGTGGTGTCGAAGGGGTTGGCCGGCACGGCATAAGGCAGCAGGGCCTGCAGTGCATGGCTGCTGTCGGCGGTGAGTGCAGGCAGCTGCATGCCAAGCTCGGAGGTATGGTCAGCCATCAGAATGCCTATGCCGCCCGAGCCGCTCATAATGCCCAGGCTCTCGTTGCGGGGCAGCATGCCGAGCACCGCGCAGAGATGGGCAATGTCCAGCATCTCTTCCAGCGAGCGCGCACGATGCGCTCCGCATTCGGCGAGCACGGCCTCATACACTGCATCGTTGCCAGCCAGCAATCCGGTGTGGGTGGCAGCTGCTGCCGCACCAGCGTCGGAGCTGGCGATCTTCATGATGACTACGGGCTTGCCTGCGATCGCGGCTTTGCGCAGTGCCGCACGCAGGCGTGTGCCGTTTTTGCAGGCTTCAAAGGCGGCGCAGATGACGCGGGTGTCAGGGTCTTGGGCCAGATAGTCTATGCATTCCGCGACATCAATGTCGGCCTCGTTGCCCGTGGCGATCACGCGCGAGAAGCCTATGCCGCGTAGCGCGGCCATGCCATAGGTGGCTGAGCCCAAGGCACCGCTTTGCGTTGCCAGACCCACAATCCCATGTGAGGGGCGCAGACCGTTGAGTGCGGTGGAGAAAGTGGCATAGAAGTTGTGGGAAGGGTTGAGCAGGCCCAGCGTATTAGGGCCTAGCATGCGCATTCCGGCCTCACGGCACATGGCAGCCAGGCGGGTCTGTAGTTCGGCGCCAGGGGCATCCACTTCAGCAAAACCCGCGCTGAACAACTGCACAGCTCTCACGCCTTTGTGTATGCATTCTCGGAGCGCGGTCTCCACCGCCGGGGCGGGTACGGCGATGATGGCGTGTTCCACGGAGCTGGGTATGTCGAGAACGCTGGCATAAGCGGGCAGGCCTTGTATCTCGGCGGCACCGCTGTGGTTTACGGGGTACAGATGCCCGGGGAAACCGGCCTCTCGCAGAAAGCGCAAAGTCCGGCCACCTATGCGTTCGGGGTCGGACGATGCGCCGATCAATGCCACGGAGCCGGGGGTGAAAAACGCGTGCAGAGGATGCATGGGTGTACCAGGGCCTGGGCGTGCATGGGGCTTAAAGCAGGGCGTGGGTGATACCGCCGTCTACCAGGAGCGACTCTCCGGTGATGAAGTCGCTGTCGCTGGAAGCCAGAAAGCAGGCAGCACGGGCCACGTCGCTGACGTGGCCCAGCCGGCCCAGAGGGGTGCGCGCCATGCGTTTGGTCTCCAGCTCAGGGCTGATGTGCTTGCGCACACCTTCCGTAGTCACAGTGCCGGGACAGATTGCGTTGACGCGAATGTTGTGCGGCCCCAGATCTACCGCAGCCGAGCGCGTCAGGCCCAGCACTCCGGCTTTGACGCCGCAATACACCATGCCCGAGGGAATGCCCAGAAAACTCGCTGCGGAGGCAATATTGATGATGGAGCCACCTCCCGAGCGCACCATGGCGGCGGCGCCGACCTGTATGCCCCATACCACCGAGTGCAAGCCGGTGGCGGTCATGCGGTTCAGCGTTTCTGCCGTGACCGTTTCCAGGCTGCCGTAGCGCGCCCATATGGCGTTGTTCACCAGGATGTCGAAGCGGCCGAAGTGCTGCTCCAGGTCATGCACCGCATGTTCAAAAGTGCTGCGTTGGGCCACGTCGCCAGCGTAGGCCAGGGCTTGCATGCCTTGTGCGCGCAGTGCCTGTGCGGCCTGTTCTGCGCGATCGCCCTGGATGTCCAGCACACCTACACAAGCGCCTTCGCTGGCGAAATGCTCGCAGATGGCGCGTCCAATGCCTTGTGCGCCACCTGTAACGAGAGCGATTCTTCCCTTCAGACGATCTGGCATGGAGCAGTCCTCCGTAGTTCAAATAATCTTACCTGTCGATCGGTAAGTTGATATAGTGGCAAATCCTAGGAGGCATCTCTATGCAGCATCAGGATCTGGGCCGGCAACTCGAGGAACTGATGGATCGCGAGGCGATCCGTGAATGCATGCATCGCTATTGCAGAGGTATAGATCGCCAGGACGAGGCTGCCTTGCGCAGTGCCTACTGGCCCGATGCCGTTGACTGTCATGGACCCTATCGCGGCAGCGCCACAGGCTTTATCGACTGGGCCTTGAAAAAACTCGCTGCGGACGGCGAGCGCTCCATCCACAACATCACCAATATGTCGATTACGTTGGCGGGCGCGCAGGCCGGCGTGGAAACCTATTTCCTGGCATTGCAGCGCGATCGCGATGCACAAGGGGTGGCGCGTGAAATTTTTCTGGCGGGCCGCTATGTGGACTGTTTCGAAAAGCGAGGCGGTGAGTGGCGCATAGCGAAGCGCACCGTTGTTTATGACTGGCTGCATCATCTGGATGCACCTAGCATGAGCGAAGCAGAGCTTTTCGGCCCGATGCGCCAACCGCGAGGAGGCTTGTGCAACAGTGATCCGATCTACACCCTGCTGCAATCACTGGGGGGCTGAGAACTATCGGCACGCGTAGCCCAGCGTTGGGGCACGCGGGGATGCTCAAGCTGCCACCGCAGCGGCAGGCTGGTGCCGCGGCTCGAGATGGTGGCCCGCGTAACCATGGGCTGCTGCAGCGGCACAGTGTTCTCGGTATTTCGCAAAACCGCCCACAAACTGCGTCAAGCCCTGGGGTTTGCCTGCAATGTTGGAGCCTACCCACCAGGTTTTCGCCTTGTTGATGAGGGAGTGCCGAGCCAGCGCTTGCACCAGCTCCATCCATTCGTTTTCGGTCTGATGGGTCGGCTCCATGCTGCCGAGGTCATGCGCGCGCAGATGCATGATGGCATTGGCGATCCAGTCGACGTCGTTCTCGCTCATGCGGATGATGTTGGCCAGCGCCGCAGGCCCGTTGGGCCCGGTAGTCATGAACAGGTTGGGAAAACCAGCCAGCATGATGCCCAAGTGTGAGCGAGGGCCGTGCTGCCATTTCTCGCGCAATGTGCAGCCTTTGCGGCCCACCACATCCAGAGCGAGCAGGGCACCGGTGAGTCCGTCATAGCCGGTGGCCAGGATCAGGGCGTCGAGGGGGAACTCTCCCGCCGCAGTACGTATGCCGCCTTCTGTTGCGGAAAGAATGGGCGTCTGCAGGCAGTCCACCAGATGCACATGGGGCAGGTTGTAGGTTTCATAGTAGTCCGTGTCCAGACAGGGGCGGCGCGCGAAAATGGGGTAGCCCCGGGGCTTGAGCTTGTCGGCGATTGCCGGGTCGGTCACGACTTCGGCAATCTTGCTCCGCACAAAATCGGCGACCTGCTCGTTGGCTTCCTCGTTGATCATCAGGTCTCCGAAAGTGCCCAGCATGGCCAGGCCGCCATGCTTCCAGGCATCTTCCAGCAAGGCTTGGCGCTGGGCCAATGTGACGGAGAAAAAAGCGCGTGTAGATTGAGGGCGTACCCCGCCTATGGGGCTGCTGCGCGCTACGTCCCGAATTCCCGCGTAATGCCGCTTGACCTCGGCCAGGTACGCGGGCTCCAGCGGTGTGTTGCGCATGGGCATGGTGAAGCTGGGCGTACGCTGAAATACAAAAAGCTCACGGGCCTGGCGACCGACTTCCTGCACGATTTGTATGCCTGTGGAGCCTGTGCCCACCACGCCCACGCGTTGGCCGCTGAAATCCACGGGTTCGTGCGGCCAGCGTGCCGCGTGCAGTAGCCGGCCTGTGAAGTGCTCCAGTCCGCCGAACTCCGGCTGCTTGGGTATGGACAGCGGGCCCGTGGCCATGATGCAAAAAGGAGCTTGGTAGACATCACCGGCTTCGCTGGTCAGGGACCAGAGTTGCTGCACATCATCCCACTCGGCCCGCCGGATGCGGGTGTTGAAGCGATAGTGCCGACGCAGGTCCAGCCGCGTGGCGACAAAATCGATGTAACGCAGCAACTCGGGTTGGCCCGCATATTGCTCGGACCAGTTCCACTCCTGTTCGATTTCGGATGAAAAGGAGTAGCTGTAGTCGATGCTGGGAAGATCTACGCGAGCCCCGGGATAGCGGTTCCAATACCAGACACCGCCCAGATCGCTTCCGGCTTCAAACGCCTGGAGCGACAGGCCTAGCTGCTTGAACTTGTGTACGGCATACATGCCGCCAAACCCACCGCCCACGATGAGGACATCGACATGTATGGGTTGCGCACAAGAAGAAGTGTCGGGCATGTGGGCCGTTGTCATCGTGCTGCACTCCTGGGAATGGCTGGCCTTGATTGTGGGGGTGACAAGGCAAAATCATGAGAAAGATTTTGCCGGCCGGCAAGTAAAAAAATGCTATATCTGATAAGCAAAAGTGCACACATCACGCTTTCAAAAAGCCCGAAAGGCTGAGCCCCTATTTCTTCCATCGTCTTGGGTGCAGTTATGGAGTGGCTATATGTCCCTGCTTCGCAACCAGACGGCCGAGCCTCCTGCATGGGGTTAATGCCCTGCACAGGCCAAAATCCCCCGGGTCTGGCTGGCCAGCAGCGCCTGGTATTGCAGCGTGGGGTCGGAGATGTCGGAGGGCGCATGTAGTGGCTGGCGCGGGTCCAGGTAGATCTGCGCTGGCTGCTCCAGCAGGCGGGTCCAGGCGCTGTAGGTGCGCAGCGCCATGGCGTGCAGTTGGGCGATGTGTTGGGGCAGCAGCTCCAGAATCTGGCTTTCATGCTGTACGGCGGGACCATGGGCATGGCGCAGCTCTTCATGGCCTTCCTGGCACCAGGCGCGCACGCTGGCTTCGGTGACCTCCAGATGGCCTTGGAGCGCCCAGTGGCGGCCATGCACAAAGCCTTTGTTCAGGCACCAGGCGCCATACATGGTGCGGCGGGCGCCACGGGGAATCTCGAAGGTGTCGTAGTGCCAGTTGAAGATGACGGCCTGGCGCGGCAGCTGCATCAGCTGCTGGGCCTGCTGTGTCACCCATACCGGTGCCCAGCCGATGTTGGGGCAGGGGTTGCGCCAGACGCGGGCGCCCATGGCACGGGCCAGCATTTGCGCACCAAAGCAGTGGCCCAGCACGGGCACATCGCAGGCCAGAGCATCCTGCAGCAGGCAGCGTTCTTGCTCCATCCAGCGCAGGTTTTCATTCGCACAGTGGTTGCTGCCCAGCACCACAATGCCGCGGTAGTCGCGGGCATGGATGGGGGCGCGGCCCTCGGCGCAGGGCTGGATCAACTGGTAGGCAAGGCCTTGCTGCTGCAAATGGTCCAGCAAGATGCCAGGGCCTTGCGAGGCTTCGTGCTGGAGGATGGCTACAGGCTTCATGGTCCTGAAGCGGCGGGGTGTTCCTGCCGCAGTGGTTGCGATGTGGCCACTGTAGAAATGCGGCCATCAAGCCCGCGCAGGCATTGCGGTGCGCGCTATCAAGATGGCATAAAGCCCCTCAAAAAAGGGCTGCAAAAGAATGCATCACTTACGCAAACACACGGTCAGCGATAGTTATCGTATGCCTCGGTCGCGGCGGTGTGCGCTGCGTGGAGCGGGGGATGCAGTGGCTTTCTGATCGGTATCGGAACGGCACAGTCCGTTCGCCCTGTCTGTTCCTGGTCTTGGCCATGGGGTGGCTGGGGGCCATGTCAGCCCAGGCGCAGCCTTGCGAGGCAGCGCCACCGGGCCCACGTGATATTCGTGCCATCGGCTTTTACACCGACAAGGCCAGCTCGATCGTAGACCCCGAGCTCAAGCGTGAAAGTCAGCAGGCTGTTGCCGGGCTGGACAGTTTTGCAGGCCAGGTCGTGCACTGGAGCGATGACTATCTGCGCAGCGGCGATCCCCAGCCTGCTGCATGTGCCCTGCAATGGCTGATGGCTTGGGCCCGCGACGGTGCCATGCTGGGCCAGATGATCCGGGTCAACAACAACCAGTCCTATTACACGCGGCAATGGATGCTGGATGCGTTGGCCCTGGCATATCTGAAGGTGCGTGAGCAGGCCGATGCCGCGCAGGCCGCGGTGATTGCGCCCTGGCTGGAGCAGCTGGCGCTTGCCAATCTGGCGTACTGGGACAACCCCAAACACCGCCGCAACAACCTGTATTACTGGGGTGGCCTGGGTGTGTTAGCTACGGGATTGGCTACGGGCAATGCGGCGCTGTGGCGTGCAGGCCAGGAGATTTACCAGCATGGTGTCGGTGATATAGAGACTGATGGACGCCTGAGCTTTGAGATGACACGGGGCCGGCGTGCGCTGCACTACCACGGCTATGCGCTGGCGCCCTTGGTGCTGATGGCCGAGCTGGCGCGCTTGCACGGTGAAGACTGGTATGGCGAAAACCACCATGCCATCGATCGCCTGGCGCGGCGCGTGGCCCAAGGCTGGAGCGATGCATCCTGGTTTACCGAGCAGGCCGGTGTGCCGCAGGAACTGGGCGCTATCGGCGCCCACAGCGGTTGGGTGGAGTTTTACCGGCTGCGCACACCGGAGCCCACCGCGTTCGATGCCATGCATGCGCAGGGGCCGTTTTTTGATATCAGGTTGGGCGGCAATCTGACGCTGATGGCCGCGCAAGGCATGGTGCGCACACCACGCCCGTAGCAGCGCCGAGTCGAGCCAGGTTGGTGGCGTGCCAGCGCCCACAGCAGTGGCTAGCCGTGCAGGGCGCGCTCGGCCAGCTCCTGTGCGCGGGCGATGCTGATGCCCTCGTGCTGATCGATGACCAGGGCATCGGTGTCCACACCATCATCGCTGCGGTGCAGTCGCACACGGGGGCGGGTGCCATCGTCCTGTATCCAGACGTCGGCCGGGCGCGATTGCGTGGTGGGATACAGGCCGATGTGGTTGCTGAGCCAGCCAAAAAAGACCTTGTCTTGCTGCGGCTGATCGTAGCTGTCCAGATAGCGCTGAAAGCTGCTGGCACTGGCCGACACCCACACCCCCCACAGAAAGGGCTCCTCCACCCCGTGGATGGGCACTTCCAGAATGGCGCGCACAAAGTATTGCGTGCCCTCCGGGTGGTGGATGACGCAGAGATCATCGCTGAGCTCGGCCATGCGGGATTGCTCCTCCTGCGTGAGCCGGGTATAGGGCGCGGGCTCGGCAAAGCCAAAGCTGGGTGAACCCTCGTGGACCTGGTCGCAGCAGCTACAGGTGAATGCAAAAATGGCCGCCATGGTGCAGAACAAATATCAGTAGGACTTACGCAAACCAGGATGGAGCATGGCTTGTGCCCTAAGGCGAAGCACTTGCCTTAACCGAACTTGCGTAAGTCGTGATCAGGAAAAAAGCCGGAAATGGTAAAGCGCAAAGCGCGGTATCAAACCGGCTTGCCTTGGGCTGCGAGCTGCAGGCCCAAGCACACCCACAGCAAGGTGAGCACCAGATTGCTGGCAACAAACACCACAAACCGGTGTGCCACCTTGTTGTAGCTGACATGTACCAGGCTGTGCAGCACGCGCAGCAGCACATAGGTCCAGGCCAGCGCCAGCAGGACGCCGCTGGCAGTGCCTGAGACGTAGGCCATCAGGCAGGCCACGTAGAACAATACTGGCAACTCCAGCAAATTCATGTAGTTGCGGTTGGCCAGCGTCACGGCAGGGGATGCTTTGGCTGAATCCCCCAGCGCGTATTCACGCGGGTGGATACCGGAGCGCAGGCGGCGCAAGGCCACAAGCAGCAGCATGCACAAGGTCCAGAAAGCCAGCGCAAAAACGGGCCAGAGAACAGCAGATGCAGTGGACATGGTTGAGAACCCAATCTATGGAGGGAGTACCGATGCTGCCACAGACTGGGGCATGGGCTCAGAGGGGTATCGCGTCTGAAAGTTGCGGTGGCCTGCGCTGGCGCTATGGAGTACGGTTTTCGGGGCTTTCGCCGGGCCGCTGCAGCACCAGCAAATAGGCCGCGCGGTGGCCGTAGAAAGCATGGGACACAAAACCTGCATTGCGGGCCAGTTGCTCGACCACGGAGCGGCGCTGGAAATGCGGGTCAAACACCAGCTCTGCCACAGCCAGCAAGCCGCCAGGGCGCAGGCTGGCAAACAGGTCGTGCAGCACGGCCTGGCGGTCCGGAGTTTCTCCCAGTACGGCAGCCATCACGGCGCGGTCAAAAAGGCCTTGGGGCAGTTTGCCGTGACCCAGTGCTGCAGCCTGGGTCTGTACCTGGGCCAGCCCTTCGCTGTGTGCCTTGCTGCGGACCAGCTCCAGCATGGCGGGCTGCAAATCCACGGCCAGTACCCGGCCTTGTGGACCCACGGCCCGGGCCAGCGGCAACGTGATGCGGCCCGGGCCACAGCCGGCATCCAGCACCTGCATGCCGGGGGCTATTTGCAACTGTTGCACCACAAAGGCCGCCTTGTTGCTGGACGCCAGCGGATTGTCCAGTTCCACCATCCAACGCAGCCATGCGGGGCAGGGCAGGGTGTGGCGGTGGGAGGCGAGGCGCCAGATCAGACCTATGGCGATCAGCAGCGCCAACAGGCCGAGCAGGAGGTAAAAAGGCATAGCGAAAAAGCCAACACAGAGCAGCGATCAACACGCAACACTTTAGCGGCGCAGCCTGAAGAAGCCATGAAAAGCAGGGCTGCCTATGCCGAGCGCCCATGCATCGCATCAAAACTGGCCCTAGTTGCCTGGTGCGTACTGTTCAAACACCTGCTGCCCCGTCATCTTGTGGGTGCTGTCGCTCAGCGCGTAGTAGCTGGGCTTTTCGTCGACAAAGATTTCGGTGGCCAGTGAGAACGCCTGATCCTGAAACAGCCCGGCTGGCAGCACATAGTCATTGGCGGGCAGCAGGCGGTAGAACAAATGCGTGCCGCAGTCGGGGCAGAAACCGCGCTCGGCCCAGTCCGAGGAGCGATAGGCCGTAGGCGTCTTGCCCTGAAACTGCACGTCCGAGCCGCAGTGCACGGCATGCATGGGGC
The DNA here is from genome assembly GCA_031277855.1 of Acidovorax sp. Lineage (GTDB taxonomy): Bacteria > Pseudomonadota > Gammaproteobacteria > Burkholderiales > Burkholderiaceae_C > Comamonas. Next base: position 146,976 of record JAITLO010000034.1, read on the forward strand.
CACCGGTCCAGCGCCGGCACATGCTGCAGTGGCACAGCCCGACCTCTTTTTGGTCTGGGGTGGTGACTTCTATCGCTCCGCACAAGCAACGGCCCTTCATATGGTTCTCCCTGGGTAAATGATTGGAATCGGACGCCAGCCGCCATGCTAATGCCTGGCGGTGCAGTGGGCCATGAGCAAGATGGGCTCAACGCAGCAGCGCTGGCGGCTGTCTGCCCTCCACATAGCCCCAGACCCTGAAAATCGGCCCGCCCTGATCATCATTTTCCTGGCTGAAGGCTTGGCCCAGCTGTTTCAGAACCGCTTGAATTGCCTGGCAGTGGTCCAGCAGGGCGGGCGCCAGCAGCCGGCCACGGTGTACGGGCTCGCAGCTGTGAATGTCCATCCACTCACACCATTCGCTGCCTTGCTGGAGAAACTCCTGCCAGTGGATATGGCTGGGGCCGTCCATGGCCTCGCGGTCTATGTACTTGATGGAAACCATGGGGCCGTTGTCTCCCACGCAGTCCAGGGCCTGGGCCAGCGCGGTCCACCGGGTGTGGTTCATCAAGGAGGCGAGCCCTCGTTGGCGGACCAGTGTCAGGGCTTTGGGGTGCATAAGTTCGCGGTCTTTTCTTTGCCGTTTGGGGCTCAAGCGTTTTCCGCGTCTTCCAGCCACTTGGGATCATCGAGGTCGGCCTCGTACGCCTTGCGCCCACCAAAACCCAGGGCGCTGGTGCGTTCAAAGTAGGGAGCGAGGGCAGCATCATCGGCATCCACCGTGTCCACGTCCCAGATGGCAGTGATCAGAAAAGGCAGCCAGCAAGGCGGAAGAGGCCATTGGCGAAAGTAGGCAATTTTCTGCTCCTGTGTCAGCGCCTGCTGCGGCCACCATGCGGACCACAGCATGATGTGCGACTCCCCTGCGCCCATGCGCCAGCACATGCTGTAGGGATGGGCGTTGTAAACCACCCAAGGTGGTGGGACGCAGCCGTGGGTAGCCGTGAGCTGCTCGATGCTTTTGCGCATCCATGTGTCCATGCCAGGACTCCTTTGTGCGGTTGACAGCCACCATTGTGGCAAGCACTGGATGGCGAAAGGCGCTCGGCGCCTGTAGCGCAATCCAAAATAAAAAAACCGCCCGAAGGCGGTCTTGTGAGGGGGCCTATGCCGGGGCTTTAAGCCGCGGCCACGCCAATGCCTTTGAACTCACCGGTGGCAATCTTTTCCTTCCAGATTGCGGGGCCGGTGATGTGGGCGCTGGTGCCTCCGGCATCCACGGCCACGGTGACGGGCATGTCGACCACGTCGAATTCATAAATCGCTTCCATGCCCAGGTCTTCAAAGCCCACGACCTTGGCGTGCTTGATGGCCTTGGAGACCAGGTAGGCGGCGCCGCCCACGGCCATCAGATAGGCGCTCTTGTGGTTCTTGATGGCTTCGATGGCGACCGGGCCGCGCTCGGACTTGCCGATCATGGCGATCAGGCCGGTCTGGGCCAGCATCATGTCGGTGAACTTGTCCATGCGGGTGGCGGTGGTGGGGCCTGCGGGGCCGACGGCCTCGTCACGCACGGGGTCCACGGGGCCCACGTAGTAGATTACGCGGTTGGTGAAGTCCACGGGCAGCTTCTCGCCCTTGGCCAGCATGTCCTGGATGCGCTTGTGGGCGGCATCGCGGCCGGTGAGCATCTTGCCGTTCAGCAGCAAGGTGTCGCCGGGCTTCCAGCTGGCGACTTCTTCCTTGGTCAGATTGTTGAGGTCGACCTTCTTGGACTTGTTGTAGTCGGGGTGCCAGTCGATCTTGGGCCAGTTGTCCAGCGAAGGCGCATCCAGGTACACGGGGCCGGAGCCGTCCATGACGAAATGGGCGTGGCGGGTGGCCGCGCAGTTGGGGATCATGGCCACGGGCTTGGAGGCCGCGTGCGTGGGGTACATATTGATCTTGACGTCCAGCACCGTGGTCAGGCCGCCCAGGCCTTGGGCGCCAATGCCCAGGGCGTTGATCTTCTCGAACAGCTCCAGACGCAGTCTTTCCACGTCATCCAGCTCTGCACCGCTGGCAGCTTTTTGCTGCAGCTCGTACATGTTCAGGTCTTCCATCAGGCTTTCCTTGGCCAGCAGCACGGCTTTTTCCGCCGTGCCGCCAATGCCAATGCCCAGCATGCCGGGCGGGCACCAGCCTGCGCCCATGGTGGGCACGGTCTTGAGCACCCAGTCGACCAGGTTGTCGCTGGGGTTCATCATGATCATCTTGGACTTGTTTTCCGAGCCGCCGCCCTTGGCCGCCACGGTCACGTCCACCTTGTCGCCAGGCACGATCTGCACATTGATCACGGCAGGCGTGTTGTCCTTGGTGTTCTTGCGCTTGAACTGGGGGTCGGCCACCACGGAGGCGCGCAGCGTGTTGTCGGGGTGGTTGTAGCCACGGCGCACGCCTTCGTTGATGGCGTCTTCCAGGCCCATGGTGAAGCCTTCCCACTTCACATCCATACCCACCTTGAGGAACACGTTGACGATGCCGGTGTCCTGGCAGATGGGGCGCTGGCCGGTGGCGCTCATCTTGGAGTTGGTCAGGATTTGCGCCATCGCATCCTTGGCCGCAGGGCTTTGCTCGCGCTCATAGGCACGGGCGAGGTGCTGGATGAAATCGGGCGTGTGGTAGTAGCTGATGTACTGCAGGGCACCGGCGATCGAATCGATCAGGTCCTGCTGGCGGATGGATGTCGTCATCGTGAAGCTTCTCGGTTGTTGTATGCGGCCGCAGCTGCCCGCGGGTCACCCCCGGATTATCGGCGCAAGCGCCTGTGCTTGTACGTTAAAGCCTACAAGTCTTATAGAGGACTTGATGCCCGCCATGCCGCGCTGTGGGGTAGAAACCGTGTGCATTGGTATTGCCAAACCGTAATGTCTGCAGCGGATGGGCGCAGCGCCGCATGCAAAGCCGGTGTTTGGCTGGAAATGCGGTGCGTAGCAGTGTTTTGCGCTGTTTTTTTGCACTGACTTGCCAGCCTGCCGCAGACAAAAAGGCTTTGATGGTGCAGAACCCACACCGATGTTCAGAGCCTGTTCAGCCCCGCTCGCAACCATGCCGCCCCATGGTGCCGTTGTGCCGTGCTGTGGCGCGGACCGGCTTTGCTGCACAGCAGCAGGAGGTGGATTGCGTGAGCGAAGAGAAAAAGCCGCAGGTGGCGGCATTGCTGATTCATGGCTTGGGAGGGACGGAGTACGACCTGGGCGCCTTGGGCAAGATGCTCCAGGCCGGCCAGGTGCACGCTCGCAGCCCGCTGCTGCCCGGCCATGGCACGCGTCCCCAGGATTTGCTGCGCTGCCAGTGGCAGGACTGGGTGGAAGCCATGCGTGCGGAGTATCGGGCGCTGAAGGCCGAGCATGGCCAGGTGCATCTGGCCGGTGTTTGCCTGGGCGCGCTGGTGGCCCTGGAGGTGGCCAGGCTGGAGCAGCACGAGGGCAAGCTGGCCGTGTATGCACCGCCCTTGTTCCTGGATGGCTGGAGCATTCCCCACAAAGCCTGGTTGAGGCATCTGGTGTATTGGCTGCCGGCGCTGGCGCGGCGCATGCGGGTGCCGGAGTGTGAGCCCTATGGCATCAAGAACCCACGCATTCGCCGGGCCATACAGCAGCGCTTTGAGCGCGAAGAAAAGTTTCACTATGCCTACATCCCCCTGGCCTGTGTGCGGGAGGTGGACCGCCTGCGCCGCCACCTGGTGGCACGTCTGGGGGAAATACGCTGCCAGACGCTGGTGGTGCATGCGCGTGAGGACGAGATCACCAGCATGCGCTCGGCACGCTATCTGCGCCGCCATCTGGCCGGCACGGTGGAGGTGTTACCGCTGACCAATAGCTACCACATGGTGATGGTGGACAGCGAGCGCGCTGCCGTGTTGCAGCGCAGCCAACGATTTTTTGGGGTGGCACCTGGCTAAAGCAAGCTCCGATCTGTGTGCTGCGCGACAGATTGCAGCAGCCCTAGGTGTCAGGGAAGGGGCGCAGATGGAGTAACCCATTTAGCCAAGTGTTCAAGCACTTCACAGCGCAGCCATGCGTGTGAAGTGCTCTTTTTTTTTGCGCATGCTTTTTCTGTGCCAGGAGACCTGGCTGCCGGTGGTGGGGTTGGGGCCGTTGGCAGCGACTGCTTGTACTTTGGCGACAATGGGCGCTGCAGTTCAGGCAGGCAACGGAAGACCACCCACCCACGGCTGCGAGATGTTGTTAGGACTTATGCAAACCAGGATGGCGCATGGCTTGTGCCCTAAGGCGAAGCACTCGCCTTAACCGAATTTGCGTAAGTCGTGGTTGTGACCCTTTTGTGGTGCCAGGCGCACCAGGAGTTTTTTGCATGATCCATGCCACCCGCCAGGAAAAAGACACTTTCGGCCCCATCGCCGTGCCCGCAGACAAGCTGTGGGGTGCACAGACGCAGCGCTCGCTGCAGAACTTCGACATCAGCGGCGAGCAGCAGCCGCGTGAAATCATCCATGCGCTGGCCCAGGTGAAAAAAGCCTCGGCCAGAGTCAACCACGCCCTGGGCCTGCTGGATGAAAAAAAGTCCAAAGCCATCAACGCCGCCGCCGATGAGGTGGTTGCCGGCAAGCATCCGGATGAGTTCCCGCTGGTGGTCTGGCAGACCGGCTCGGGCACGCAGACGAATATGAACGTCAACGAGGTGCTGGCCAACCGCGCCAGTGAAATCTTGGGTGGTGAGCGCGGCGAAGGCCGCCTGGTACACCCGAATGACGATGTGAACAAAAGCCAGTCCAGCAACGACGTCTATCCCACGGCCATGCATGTGGCCGCCGTGACGGCACTGGAGCAAAAGCTGCTGCCCGCCATGGCCAAGCTGCGCGCCACGCTGCAGGCCAAGAGCGAGGCCTTTGCCGATATCGTCAAGATCGGCCGCACCCATTTGCAGGACGCCACACCGCTGACCCTGGGCCAGGAAATCTCCGGCTGGGTGGCCCAGCTGGCCCATGGCGAGCGCCATGTGCGCGCCGCGCTGCCGCATCTGTATGAGCTGGCCCTGGGCGGCACGGCCGTGGGCACGGGGTTGAATGCGCCCAAGGGCTATGCCGAAGGCGTGGCAGCCGAGCTGTCCCAACTCACCGGCTACCCCTTTGTGACCTCGCCCAACAAGTTCGAGTCGCTGGCCAGCTGTGATGCGCTGGTGCATGCCCATGGCGCGCTCAAGACCGTGGCCGCCAGCATGATGAAGATTGCCAACGATGTGCGCTGGCTGGCCAGCGGCCCGCGCAGCGGCCTGGGCGAGCTCTCCATTCCCGAGAACGAGCCGGGCTCGTCCATCATGCCGGGCAAGGTCAATCCCACGCAGAGCGAGGCCGTGACCATGCTGGCCGCCCAGGTGTTTGGCAACGATGTGGCCATCAACTTCGGTGGAGCCTCCGGCAACTTCGAGCTGAATGTGTTCCGCCCGCTGGTGGCGCACAACTTTTTGCAGAGCGTGCGCCTGCTGGCCGATGGCATGGTGAGCTTTAACGACCACTGCGCCGTGGGCATTGAGCCCAACCGCGAACGCATTGCCGAGCTGGTCGGCCGCTCGCTGATGCTGGTTACCGCGCTCAACACCCACATCGGCTACGACAAGGCGGCCTTCATCGCCAAAAAAGCGCACAAGGAAGGCACAAGCCTGCGCGAGGCGGCCATTGCCAGCGGCCATGTGACGGCCGAGCAGTTTGACCAGTGGGTGGTGGCCAAGGACATGGTGGGCAATCTGTAAGAACGTGTTCTAAGCCCCAGCGCTGCCCTGGCAGCGCTCGCAAAAAGAAAGCGCCTTGTGTAGATACCTTGCTGTTCTCGGCATGTTTTCATGCTGAAAACCTTGGTCTATCTACACAAGGCGCTTTGATTTGGAGAGCGCAGGGCCTCGAGCCCGCGCAGGGCTTACATACCCAGGGACTTGAGTAGGGCCGCAGTTTCTGCGTCGGTATCGCTGGCTGCAGCGGTGGTTGGAGGCGCCGCCGGTGCCCCAGCGCGCAATGACTCTGCTTTCGTCGCGGTCGCCAGCCGCAGCTACTACCCACGCCTGTTGAATGCAGGGGGACACACTGATGAATCCACGCCCGGGCTGCTGCACGCCAAGACCTTGTGCGTGGACCACCAGGTCTGCCCGATCGGCTCAACCAATTTGGATCTGCGCAGCTTCGACTTGAATTTTGAGAACAACATCTTGCTGCAAGATGCACAGACCACACTGGCTGTGCGCGAGCGGCAAAACAGCTACATCCAGCAATCGCACCCTGTCACTTTGGCCTACATCCAAGCGTGGCCCTGGTGGCTGCGCATCTGGAACAACTTGCTGGCCACGCTCAGCCCTGTGCTGTAGAACCATCACTCGGCTTACACGCGGCTGACAAAACGCGATCTCGGCCACAAAGCCACAGCGCCCCTCAAAAATCACTGATTTCAGTGATTGTTGTTTCCATCTGCATCCACTAGTTTCGACATGTTTCGCGCAGGATTGAAAAGTCAGCATGTTGCTGGCTTGGCCCACATCATCAGGGCATTAGCGCCGAGGTGGATGGTGCAATGTATAAAACACAGATCAGTCATGACACAAAGAGGGCAAGGCTCGGGCTCTGCACCCTGGTGCTCGGGTACATAACCAGCAGCGCAGCACTCGCGCAGGCACCGCAACCCCAGGCTGCACAGCTCACGCCACAACAGATACAGCAGCTGGCAACCTTGGAAGCGCATATCGCCCAGCACCCAGACCATGTAGATGCGCTCTACACCTATGCACGTGCTTTGATTCAAGCACAGCGCATGGCAGAAGCCCGCAGCGCGTATCTGGACATCTTGCGATTGCGCCCAGGGCACCTGGCCACCACCATGGAGCTCGCCATGCTGGATCAGCAAATGCAACAGCTCGAGAGTGCGCGTGCTGGCTATGAACAGTTGCTGCGTTCTCCGGACTTGCCTCCGGACGTCCGAACCATGGTGCAACAGCGCCTGGCCCAGCTCAACCAAGCGCTGAAAACACACCAAATTTACGGCTCCGCCACCTTGGGGTTCACGGCACAGCACAACGCCAATGCAGGCCCGGCTGGGCGCGAGGTAGAGATCCTCGACAACCTCTACCCGCTGTGGGCCAGTGCTCAGCCACGCTCTGATGTGTTGCGCAGCGCCAGTGCATCCCTGGGATGGCGGTGGAACTGGAATAACTTGGGCGATTACTGGCAGGCCAATGGCAGCGTGCTCACCGCATTGCCCCACCATGTGTCCAACAATCGCCGTGAGCAACTGTCTTTACACATAGGTCCCACTTTTTCATTGAAGCGCTGGGGCATGCAAGGCTTGCTGGGAGTGCAAGCCAAGCTTCAACGAATCGATGTGGCCCGGGCACGGTATCTGGATAGCCATGGCCTGGAGTTGAACGCCAACTGGGCACTGACGCCCCAGCAGCTGCTGACCGCAACGTTTGGCCACCACATCGAAAACTACGCCAAAAACAGCGTGCATGCTTTTGGCGACAAGCAAAGCCAACACCGCAATGCCTGGTCGCTGGGCTGGCAATACGAATGGAATGGCAACAGCTCGGTGTATGCACGCTGGGTGCATGAGCGACGCTCCGCCCATGCCCACCAATACAGCCAACAACACAATATGTGGACGCTGGGAGCCAGCACCCGCTATGCCTCACCAGCGGCCTGGAGCCCTGGCCAGTGGCGCAGCAGCATCTATGCCAGCTACGCCCACAAACGCCATGGTGCACCCGATGCCAAACTCAACCTGCATGACGTGCAGCGCACCAAGCAATATTCCGTAGGTATTTCGCAGCAAATACCGCTCACCAAGGCCCTGAGTGCCAACGCAGGCTTGTCCTGGCTGCGGGTGCGCTCGAACTATGACATGGCCACCTACAACGACCGCTCGGTCAATGTCTCTGCAACGTATGCGTTTTAAATAGCAGGAGGTGCTATGAAGTTTTCCCACACACCAATATGGTCACGGCTTGCCATCGCTCTAGCGGTCATTGCTGGCGCAAGCACCATGCCCGCTCATGCCACAAATCTTTTTGTTACCGTTGACCCGACAACGGGGGCGTCAAAATTCTTAATCCTTTCAGGCGCAGTCCAGAGTCCCTCCAGCACCGCTGACTCCAATCCAACAACGATTGATCCGTCTGACAGTCGCATCTATCCGAGCGACACCTTGACACTGGACTCCGCCGCCTCACCTTCTTCTACCCCTGCAACCGTGAGCTTGTCGCTGGAGCAACTTCTACAACAAAGCCCCGAAGTGATGCAGGCGGCGCTGACAGCACTTCAAGCCATGCCGCCAGAAAAGCGATCCACCTTGGAGCTGCAAGCCTTCATCCCGCAGCTCGTAGACGCATTGCGCAACAGCGGTGTCGTGGTCACCGAAACGGCATCCAGCCAGGCGCCAACAGTGCAAGAAGCAGCAGCCAAGCTGGCCGCACAGCAAGCGGCTGCCAATGTCCCCGGCAGTAACGCAACACCCAGCCAATCCGAAGCAGCGCAAAAGGCGGAGGAACGCAAGAAAAAGCTTGAGCAAGCGAAAGCCCAAGCAACTGCCACACAGCCCCCGAGCAATATGGCCGCGGCAGCAAGCAACGCGGCTCCTCAGCCCACAGCGGCTGGCAGCACCGCCTCTCCAGGGCCCGCGACCACCGCTACACCAGCGACCTTTCAGGATTTGGCAAAAGCGCCAGGACTCGCTGAATTGCTTGGCCACGCAGCTGGCAATGATGCCTCCCCCAACGCATCCTTGACGCGCGCTGAATTTGCAACAACGGTTCAGAGAGGCATGGACTTATCTCTGTCCACGCCACCTGGTACTCCGACCTTCGCCGACACGCCTTCCACTTCCACCCTGAACGATGCAGTGATAGCCGCTGGCGTGATGGCCGCAGCGAAATCCGGAGTAGCCACATCACAGGTGCCCTCCAACACACCAGGGGCCCCCAGTTTTACCCCGCTTCCAGACCGTCCAAGCAGCGAGAGTCTGGCGCAACTGGCGGCCGCCTTGGTCGCAGGTCACGGCACAGGCCCTCTGTCCCTGCCTACTTTGCCCAATGGAGTGCTGCCCGACTGGGACGCAGATGATGTGCAGCAACTGCTGCTCAACCAACACATGCAAAGCCCCGGGTTCCAGGCCCTCCTTGCCGGAAGCCCGTCAACACCAGATATACCGCCTGTTGAAGAACGGCCACCCGTTGAAGAGTTCCCGCCCTACGTTGAAGACCGGCCTGTTGACAAGCCCCTGTGAGCTTCCCAAGGCTGACTGCGGCGCACGCCTTCACTCGAAGCCGCAGCCACCCTCACCGCTGAATGAGCCTGCAGCCAAAGTTCATCGCCAAAAAAGCGCACAAGGAAGGCACAAGCCTGCGCGAGGCGGCCATTGCCAGCGGCCATGTGACGGCTGGGCAGTTTGACCAGTGGGTGGTGGCCAAGGACATGGTGGGTAATCTGTAAGCCCCAGCGCTGCCCTGGCAGCGCTCGCAAAAAGAAAGCGCCTTGTGTAGATACCTTGCTGCTTTCGGCATGTTTTCATGCTGAAAACCTTGGTCTATCTACACAAGGCGCTTGGATTTGGAGAGTGCAGGGCCTAGAGCCCGCGCAGGGCTTACATGCCCAGGGACTTGAGCAGGGCCGCAGTTTCTGCGTCGGTATCGCTGGCTGCAGCGGTGGCTGCAGGCGCTGCCGGTGCCCCAGCAGCTGCCATGATGGCATCGGGATCGACCGTGTCCTCAGGCTCGAACTCGCGCAGCTTGATGAACTCGGTGCGGTCCACCGCCAGCTCCAGATAGAAGATGTTGTTGGCCGCGGTGTAGAAGGTCACGCGCCGGGCCTCGGGGTTGTCCAGGTTGGCGTCCACGGAGAGCTGGACCTGCTTGTTCAACACCAGCATCTTGGGTTGGTTCTGGGTGATGTGGGTCTGCAGCTCGCGGCGCACCTTGCCGGTGAAATCGCCCACCACCTGGTTCATCAGCTCGCCCATCACATTGCTGACCTCGTCCGAGGTGTAGCTGGTGGCCAGATCGCTTTCCGACAAGCCCATGTTGAGCAGGTAGTTGCGGTAGAGCTCCATGGCCGAAGCGGCCGAGAGGTTGATGATGACCAGGCCGGAAAAACCGCCGTCAAACAGCACAAAGCAGCCGATGTCGGGCTTGAGATAGGTTTTCTGGATGCGCTGCACCACACCGGAGTACTGCACCTGGCTGTTGGTGGCCACATTCAGCACGCGGGTGACGGAGTTGCACAGACTGAGCAGCAGCTCCTCGGTGCCCTGGACGACGGTGGGATTCTCTTGGCTCATGGGTGTGCTCTTGGGGAAATAGCTGGATTATGGACGCAAGCTCGGTGCCCGCCTGCATTGGGCCATGCCGGCATCGGTCTGCGCAGCCGTTGATCTTGGCGTGATGCCGCGCTGGCATGGCCTTGGCATCGGGCCTGATGTGGCAATGTATGAGTGGCATGAAGGGCTTTGACGGGGGGGGCAAGTCCCTGCCGGCGGTGGGCTCTGCTAACGTGCGCGCATGCAAAACAAACCCCTGCTCCCACAAGCGGCCTGGATGCCACGCGCCTTGGGGCGTCTGGCCGTCTGCGCCTTGGCGGTGGCCAGCCTGGCTGGATGCTCCACGATTTCTGAAAAATGGTCCCAATGGCGCGGCAAGGACAGCCAGCCCGCCGCTGTCGCCAAGATAGACCACCCGGTGCTGCGCCCTAGCGTGCAGACCGAGCGCTGGCAGGGCCTGTTCAGTTATCAGGCGGATGCGGGCCGTTTTCAGGATTGCCGCACCGGCCAGACCGTGTCGGTGTTGATGGAGGGCGACAACGTCTTGCTGGAGAACGCCTATATGGCATCGCGCCACGGTGGTCCGGCCGTGCCCATGCTGGCCACGGTGGATGGCAAGGTGCTGGAGCAGCCATCGGCCGATCCTGTGATGGCACAGCAGGGCCACAAGCAGCTGGTGCTGCGGGTGGAGCGCTTTGTTTCCCTGTCCAGTGCTTCTTCCTGTGCCAGCGGCTGGCAGGGCAAGCAGGGTGCGGCAGCTCCTGAACCCATTGCAGCCCCCAGCGCCCCCGCTGCACCCGCCGTGGCGCTGGCGGCCAGTGCCACGGGCGCAGTCGCCGAAAAAAGCGCAGCGCCTGCCGCAGCAGTGCCTGTTTCGCTGGAGAACACCAACTGGAAACTGCTGACCCTGAACGGCAAGGCCGTGCCTGCCCAGGGACAGACAGCACAGCTCAACCTGCTGGCCCGGGGCAAGCTGGCCGGCAGTGGTGGCTGCAACCGCATCATGGGTAGCTGGCGCCAGAAGGGCGAGCGCCTGCAGTTCGGCCAGGTGGCCACTACCCGCATGGCCTGTCTGGGGGCCGCAGCCCATACCGAGGAGGGGTTGCTGAAGGTGCTGGAGCGCACGGCGGGCTGGCGCGTGCATGGTGACCGGTTGGAGTTGCTGGACGCCAAGGGCAAGTTGCTGGCCCAGCTGCAGGCCGAGGCGGCCAAGCCCTAGGCTTTTCCCCGAGCTGTCATGCAAAGCGGCCCCAGATGGGGCCGCTTTTTTATCGATAGCTAGACCAGCGCATGCAGTCTGCACGAGCGCCGGTTTTTACCGTAAATACGCTCTTAGCGGGCCGCCAGGGCCTGGGCAATCCAGCCGTCAAAGGTTTTCTGGTGGGCCTTGATCCAGCTGTTCACATGGCGCTCTATGTCCGCAGGCTTGCTTTGGCCGTCATGCAACAGGCGGTTTTGCTGGCTGATGTCGTTCAGCGGGATTTCCATGACCTCAAACAACTTGCCGGCGGCCGGGTTGTGGGCCACCCAGGCCTTGTTGGCCACGATGTACTCGTTGTTCAGCGGGAAACCGTAGTTGCGGCCATTGGGCAGCTTGGTGTCAGTGCCGGCCTGCACGCCAGGCATGGAGGAAAACGGTACCTGCAGCCAGATGACTTCCTGGCCCGGGCGCAGCACATTGCTGAGCCAGTAGGGCGTCCAGGCGTAATACAGCACCGGCTTGCCCGCCTTGAAGCGCGCCAGCGTATCGGCAATCAGCGCCGGGTAATTGCCCTGGGTATAGCTGACGGTGCCCTGCAGGCCGAAGGCCTTGATCTGGTGGGCCACCACGGCCTCGCCACCCCAGCCCGCGTTGGGGCCGATCAGATTGGCCTTGCCGTCACCATCGATGTCGAAGAGTGCGGCCAGCTTGGGGTCTTTGAGCTGATCGAGGTGGGTAATGCCATGGGCATCGGCCGTTTTCTTGTCGATCATATAGCCCTGGGCTGCACCGGCCGCGTAGACGCCCTTGCGCGAGAGCTTGGCGTCGCCGCCGGCTTGCTTGTAGAACTCGGCGTGGTGCGGGTTCCAGTGGTTGGCCATAAAGGTGGCGTCGCCATTGGCCACGGCCACGTGGATCAGGGGGTAGTCCAGCTCTTCCCAGGGCTTGACGGTGTAGCCCAGGCGCTCCAGCGCACGCATTACCAGCAGGGTTTGAAAATTCTCTTCGGCCAGCGCGCTTTTGACTGGCAGCACGGTGATGCCCTTGCCCGGCAGCGCATCGCCGGGTTGGCCTGCAGCCCAGGCAGCGCTGTGGCCCAGGCCGGCACCCATGGCCAGGGCGGTCGTGGCCACTGCACCCAGCAGCAGCTGGCGCCGGGCGCCATGGGCCTGTGCGTGATGGCTTGGTGGCGTGTGCAAAGTCTTGGTCATTTTTGTCCCTCCTGTTTTTGTGTGGGCCCGCGACCATGCGGGCGATAAAAAACGGCGACTGAAATCAGTCGCCGTTGTGCATGCCTGTCGATCAGGGCTGCTTGGCGGCCGCCAGGGCCTGGGCAATCCAGCCGTCGTAGGTCTTTTGGTGGGCCTTGATCCAGCCGTTGACATGGCGCTCGATGTCGGAGGCCTTGTTCTGGCCCTGGCTCATCATGTAGTTCTGGGCGTTGATGTCAGACACGGGCAGTTGCATCACTGCGAACAGCTTGGCGGCTGCAGGGTTCTTCTCGGCCCAGGCCTTGTTGGCCACGATTTGCTGGTTGTTGGCGATGAAGCCGTAGTTCTTGCCGTTGGCCAGCTTGGTGTCCGTGCCCTTTTGCTCGCCGGGCAGGGCAGAGAAGGGCACTTCCAGCCAGACCACGTCGCGGCCGGGTTTGAGCACATTGCTCACCCAGTACGGGGTCCAGGTGTAGTAGAGCACCGGCTTGCCGGCCTTGAAGCGGGTGATGGTGTCGGCCATCAGCGCCGAGTAAGTGCCCTGCTTGTGGGTGACGGTATCGCGCAGCTTGTAGGCGGTGAGCTGGTGCTCGATCATGGCCTCGCAGCCCCAGCCGGGTGTGCAGCCGGTCAGGTCGGCCTTGCCGTCACCGTCGGTGTCGAACAGCTTGGCGATCTCGGGCTTTTGCAGCTGGGCGATATTGGTGATCTTGTGGGCATCGGCCGTTTTCTTGTCGATCAAATAGCCCTGTGCCGCATTGGCCGAGTACACGCCCTGGCGGTAGAGCTTGGCGTCGCCGCCGGCGTTCTTGTAGTAGTCGGCATGCAGCGGGTTCCAGTGGTTGGCCATGAAGGTGGCATCGCCATTGGCCAGGGCGATGTGGGCCGTGGGGTATTCCACTTCCTTCATGGGCTGTACCTCATAGCCCAGTTGCTGCAAGGCCTTCATCACAAGCAGGGTCTGAAAGCTTTCCTCGGCAATCGAGCTCTTGAGCGGTTGCACGCTCACGCCCTTGCCGGGCAGCGGGCCGTTATCGGCGGCTAGGGCCATGCTGCCTGCCATGGCCAGGCCGGCTGCGACAGCGCAGGCACGCTGCCAGTAGGCGGCTGGCGTGCGGCGCTGGGTGATGGGGGTGGTGGCTGCGGTGTAGTGGGTCATCTGGGAGATTCCTTTCCTGTCAGCGGTGTGGGGAGGTTGCGCACGGCACCATGGCCGTGCGACGAGCATCGGTCAGGAGGCCGACGACTGGGGAGGCTGCGGCACTTGCTCGGTGGCAGGCGCGGGGCGCAGCAGGCGGGTGACGATGCCGGCCGGGCCGGTGTGCCACCAGGGTTGGCCGCCGCGCTCGCGCTGGCCCATGCCCTGGGTGATGCGGTCCAGCACAATGGCCATCAGCACAATGCCCAGGCCGCCCACGGTGGCCAGGCCCATGTCCAGGCGGCCAATGCCGCGCAGCACCATCTGGCCCAGACCGCCGACGGCAATCATGGAGGCGATCACCACCATGGACAGCGACAGCATCAGGGCCTGGTTGATACCGGTCATGATGGAGGGCATGGCCAGGGGCAGTTGCACCTTCCACAGCAGCTGCCAGGGCGAGGCGCCGTAGGCCCGGCTGGCCTCGATCAGGTCGGGACGTACCTGGCGTATGCCCAGGTCGGTGAGGCGAATCAGCGGCGGCAGCGCGAACACGATGGTCACGATCACACCGGGCACGTTGCCAATGCCGAACAGCATCACCACCGGCACCAGGTAGACAAAGGCCGGCGTGGTCTGCATGGCGTCCAGCAGCGGACGCGACCAGCGCTGGGCACAGTCGCTGCTGGCCAGCAAGATACCCACTGGCAGGCCGATGAGCACGCAAAACAGCAGCGAGGTCAGCACCAGGGCCAGGGTGACCATGGCCTCAGACCAGATGCCCAAGGCGGCCACGACCAGCAGCGCCAGGGCCGAGCCTATGGCCAGCTTGCGGCTGGTGAACTGCCAGGCCAGCAAAGCGATCAGTGCCACCAGCAGCAGCATGGGGATGGCCAGCAGGGCATCGGTCACGCCGCTCAGCGTGGCATCGATAGGCGCGCGCACCGCCTGGAAGAAGGGGCGGAAATGTTCCACCACCCAGTTCAGGCCCTGGTTGATGGAGTCCTGCACGGGCAGGCCTTCGGTGCGGATCTGGTGCCACAGGCCGGCCAGGCCGCCGTCATCGGTGGCAACTGGTGCGGGTGCAGCGTCCAGCCAGCTGGTATCGCCACCCACGGCATCGGTGGCGGAGGCGGCGCTGCCGCCCCAGGGGTCGGTGGCATCGGCAGCGGCCGGTGCATCGCCGGCCTGGCTGCTGGCAGCCCAGGGATCGTCCATATTGGCTGCCGCCTCGGCGGGCGCCGTGGTGGAGGGGGCTTCAGGCGCCGAGGAGGCTGCCCAGGGATCGTCCAGTACAGGGGTAGATGTGTTCAGTTCACTCATGCGGTATTCAGGGTTGGTTGCGGGCAGGCGCAGCGGGCGCATCAGGGGTGATGGCTTCTTGCTGGGCGACGGCGGGTTCCACGGCATGGGCGGGGAACTGAGGGTTGAGCTGGATGGGGGGCACCTCGGCCTGGGGAGGCGGCACGGGCGGCGTGTCGCGGTCCAGGAACTTCAGCATGGTGGTGCGGCTGACCACGCCCAGGAACTGGCCGGCCTCGTCCACCACGGGCAGGGGGAAAGGCACGGCAGCCACCGGCCCGAACAGCTCGGCCACCGGTGTGTGGCTGGCCAGGGGCACGGCATTGGGGATGAAGGCGTGGCGCAGGCCCAGCATGCCCTGGTGGCCGCGCAGGGCGTCGCGCAGCGATTGCGAGGACACCACGCCCATATAGCGCTTGCGGCTGTTGACCACATAGGCGTAGTCGCGGTCGGAGTCCTCGAGCAGGCGCTGCGCCGCACGGCAACCGCGGTCGTTGTGCTCGGAGACGATGGTCATGGCCTGGCGGGCAATGTCGGCCGCCTTGAAGACCGAGGCCGCATCCACACCGCGCACAAAGCTGCGCACATAGTCGTTGGCCGGGCTGCGCAGAATCTCGTCGGGCGTGCCCACCTGTACCACCTGGCCATCCTTCATGATGGCAATGCGGTCGCCAATGCGCATGGCCTCGTCCAGGTCGTGGGAGATAAAGACCACGGTGCGGCGCTTGATCTCCTGCAGGCGCAGGATTTCGGATTGCATCTCGGTGCGGATGATGGGGTCCAGGGCCGAAAAGGCCTCGTCCATCAGCAAGATGGAGGGGTCGGACGCCAGGGCGCGGGCCAGACCCACGCGCTGCTGCATGCCGCCGGACAGGGCGTCCGGGTAGCTGGCTCCCCAGGCGCCCAGGCCTACTTGCTCCAGGGCTTCCTGGGCCGCCTTCTGGCGCGTAGCCTTGTCCACGCCGGCCAGCTCCAGGCCGAAGGCCGTGTTGTCCAGCACGGTCATGTGCGGCATCAGCGCAAACGACTGGAACACCATGGAGATGTCCTTGCGGCGCAATGCGCGCAGCTTGCGGTCGTTGAGCTTGTTGATGTCTTCGCCGTCCACCACGATCTGGCCGGCAGTGGGCTCGATCAGTCGGTTGAGCAGGCGTACCAGCGTGGATTTGCCCGAGCCCGACAGGCCCATGATGACAAAGACCTCGCCGGCCTCGATGGTGAAATGGGCATCAAAGACGCCGATGGACTGGCCGGTGCGCTCCAGGATGTCCTGCTTGGACAGTCCTTGCTGCACCAGGTCGAGCGCCGCCTGCGGCTGGTCGCCGAAGACTTTGAATACATGCTCGATGCGGATTTGTTTGGCCACTGGTTGCTCTCCCTTGTTGTTGTTGGAGCTGAAACACAGTGCAGCCGCGCCATGGACATAGCCATGGCGGCCTACACGCGAAGCCGAATCGTGAAGCCCGATGCGCTGGCGCAGTGGGGTGACAACCCGTTGCGCCGCTGAAAAAGCGGGACAGAGACAGGGCCCGAATGGCACGCTAGAAGTGCGCAAGGGCCGAGAAGGGGAATGGGCGACAACGGAAAAACCGCTGCATGCTTTCCCGCGAAAGAGACGCTGGGCGCAAGGCCTGGCGTTTCGGTGAAAGTCCGTGCATCAGGGCCGGAATTCGGCCTGTGGCGGCAGAGGCTGCGTGGCAGCGCTGCACGCCTTGGGTCACTCCACCTGCTGCGAAAGAGGTGGATTACCTGCATGGCAGGTTGTTAATGGATGCGAAATTATAATAATTGTGTATGTTGATGTCAATGCTTGTTTGGCAGCCTGCCGCGCCTGCCTGCAGCAACCGTTGACATCATGGGGTCTGCGCTGCCTAAAAGCCGCGAAAAAACAGCAACCCCGGCACCTTGCAGCGACCGGGGTTGAGAAGGGCGCAGGCATCAGCCTGCAGGCAGGTTTTTACGCGCTGGCAGCGCAGTATGTCTGGCGCCGTCCACTGGGCAAGGCGTGCCCAGTGGTATTCCCGTGGTGCTTCAGCGCAATGGCTTTGCACAAGCGGTAGAAAACCGGCGTGCACCCATAAAAAGGCTGCCGCGCAAGGGCCGCCCCGCAGCGCTGGCAGCGTCCCCCTGCCCGCGAGCGAAGCGATGCGAGAGCGGGGGGAAGGCGCGCAGCGCCTCAGGGGGGCTCAATGATGCGTGTGGGTCAGCTTATCGGTATAGGCAATCGCCAGCGCGCTGAGCAGGAACAGGGCGTGGATGATGCTCTGCCACATCAGCACATGCACCTCATAGTTGCCGGCATTGATAAAGCTCTTGAGCAGGTGGATGGAGCTGATGCCGATGATGGACAGTGCCAGCTTGACCTTGAGCACCGAGGCATTCACATGGTCTAGCCATTCCGGTTGATCAGGGTGGCTGTCCAGGCCCAGGCGGCTGACAAAGGTTTCGTAGCCGCCGACGATGACCATGATCAGGAGGTTGGAAATCATCACCACGTCGATCAAGGCCAGCACCACCAGCATGATGATGGTTTCGTTCAGACCGGTGACGGGTGCATCGGGTTTGTAACCAATATTGGTGATCAAGGCCTGCAGCGCGGCCTGGTTGCCAAAAGCGGCTTCCACCAAATGCCACAGCTCGATCAGAAAATGCCAGACATAGACGGCCTGGGCCGCGATCAGTCCCAGGTACAGCGGCAGCTGCAGCCAGCGGCTGGCAAAGATCAGAGTGGGCAAGGGGCGCAGGGCTGCAGGAGTAGGGGCAGCAGTGGGCGACTCGGGTGTCGGGTCAGCGTGGGCCATGGTGCAAAAGCATGCAAAGGGTTGAAGGATTTTGTTGCGCTCAAGCACGGGGCCAAAGCACAGGGGGCGCGCATTCTATGCTCGAAAATGTGGAAAACCGAGGGCAAAGCCCTGGCAGTTTGCAGGCTACATTGCTTGAGCAATGCGGCCGAGTCAGTGGTATGTAAGTGCCCGATATGACAGTACGCCGCAAACATACGCAACGAGTGCAAGGAGACAAGACCATGAACGCACCCTCAAACGCTATCGAATCCGTGCTGGTGGAAAACCGCGTCTTTCCCCCATCCGAAGCCCTGCAGAAACACGCCCGTGTCGGCGGTATGGCTGCCTATGAAGCCCTGTGCGCCGAGGCCGAAAAAGACTACGAGGGCTATTGGGCCCGTCTGGCCCGCGAGAACGTGGTGTGGAGCAAGCCCTTCACCCAGGTGCTGGATGACAGCAATGCCCCCTTCTTCAAATGGTTTGCCGACGGCGAGCTCAACGCCAGCGCCAACTGCCTGGACAAGCACATGGGCACGCCGGTCGAAAACAAGACGGCCATTATTTTTGAGGCCGATGGCGGTGAAGTCACCAAGGTCACTTACAAAGAGCTGCTGGCCCGTGTGAGCCAGTTCGCCAACGCGCTCAAGGCCCGCGGCGTGCAAAAGGGCGACCGCGTGCTGATCTACATGCCCATGACCATCGAAGGCGTGGTGGCCATGCAGGCCTGCGCGCGCATCGGCGCCACGCACTCGGTGGTGTTTGGCGGCTTTTCGGCCAAGGCGGTGCAGGAGCGCATCGTCGACGTGGGCGCCAGCCTGGTCATTACCTCCAACTACCAGATGCGTGGCGGCAAGGAGCTGCCGCTGAAGGCCATCGTCGACGACGCGATTGCCCTGGGTGGCTGCGAGGCCGTGAAGACGGTGCTGGTCTATGAGCGCACGCCCACGGCCTGTGCCATGGTGGCGGGCCGTGACATCACCTTCACCGAGGCGCTGGCCGGTCAGTCCAGCGAATGTGCACCGGTGGCAGTGAATGCCGAGCACCCACTGTTCATCCTCTACACCAGCGGCTCTACCGGCAAGCCCAAGGGCGTGCAGCACAGCACCGGCGGCTACATGCTGTGGGCGCGCCAGACGGTGAACTGGACCTTTGACATGCAGGACAGCGATGTGTTTTGGTGTACGGCCGACATCGGCTGGATCACCGGCCACACCTATGTGGCCTATGGCCCGCTGTCTGCCGGTGCCACGCAAATCGTGTTCGAGGGCGTGCCTACCTATCCCCATGCAGGCCGCTTCTGGGACATGATCGAGCGCCACGGCTGTACGGTGTTCTACACCGCGCCCACGGCCATCCGCTCGCTGATCAAGGCCGCTGACTCCGACGAGAAGGTGCACCCCAAGAACTGGAACCTGTCCAGCCTGCGCATACTGGGTTCGGTGGGCGAACCCATCAACCCCGAAGCCTGGATGTGGTACTACAAAAACATCGGCGGCGAGCGCTGCCCGATTGTGGACACCTTCTGGCAAACCGAAAACGGTGGCCACATGGTCACCCCGCTGCCCGGCGTCACGCCGCTGGTGCCCGGCTCGTGCACGCTGCCGCTGCCTGGCATCACGGCCGCCATCGTGGACGAATCCGGCCATGACATGCCCAATGGCGCAGGCGGTATTCTGGTGGTGAAAAAGCCCTGGCCCAGCATGATCCGCAACATCTGGGGCGACCCCGAGCGCTTCAAGAAAAGCTACTTCCCCGAAGAGCTCAAGGGCTACTACCTGGCCGGCGACGGCGCCGTGCGCAGCGCAGATCGCGGCTATTTCCGCATCACCGGCCGCATCGACGACGTGCTGAACGTCTCCGGCCACCGCATGGGCACCATGGAAATCGAATCCGCCCTGGTGGCCAAGACCGACCTGGTGGCCGAGGCCGCCGTGGTGGGGCGCCCCGACGACCTGACCGGCGAGGCCATCTGCGCCTTTGTGGTCTTGAAGCGCCCCGTGCCCCATGGCGAAGAAGCCAAGGCCCTGGCCAACGAACTGCGCAACTGGGTGGCCAAGGAAATCGGCCCCATTGCCAAGCCCAAGGACATCCGCTTTGGCGAGAACCTGCCCAAGACCCGCAGCGGCAAGATCATGCGTCGCCTGCTGCGCTCCATTGCCAAGGGCGAAGCCATCACCCAAGACACCAGCACCTTGGAGAATCCAGCCATCTTGGATCAATTGGCGAAGACCAATTGATCCAGGGCGCACCGCAAGGTGCGGGGGCGTAGCCCTGGCTGGATTCGGGGAACACTCATATTGCGTAGCAATGTGAGGTGGTCACCAGAATCCCTTTGCGCCGGAACAGTTGGCGAAGACCAACTGATTCCAGAAGGCTGCGCAAGCAGCCTGCGCGCAGCGCTTGTGGGGTCGGGGGAGCACTCATATCGCGCAGCAATGTGATGTGCCTCCCCAATCCCCTTCTTCCGAAAGAGTTGGGTAAAACCAACGGATTGGGGGAGGGGCGTCTTCCATGGCCCGCTCGGAACGCAGGCCTTTGCCGCTTGCTCTGTCTCTGTCTGAAGCCACTGCCACCGGCGGTGGCTTTTTTGTGCGCGAATGCAAGCAAAAATCAAGCGGAATTCGGAACAAGCCATATTCTGGCAAAACCCAACACTGTCTTGGGTTACAAACGCAGCCTTATGCAGCCAGTGCGCATATGCCCCCGCGCTGCTGCCAACAGGAGAATTTTATGAAAGCAAGAACCGCGCTGTTGACTTTGATCGTGCTGCTGATCGTCTTCCTGGCCACGATGAATTGGCAGGTCCTGGGTCAGCCTAACGCCATATCCCTGGGCTTTACCGAGGTGCAAGCCCCGCTGGGCCTGATCATGCTGTGCCTGACCAGCCTGCTTGCCGTGTTCTTTGTGGCCTATGTGCTGGCGCTGCAGGGCTCGGTGCTGATGGAAACGCGCCGCCACAACAAGGAAATGCTGGCCCAGCGTGAGCTGGCCGACAAGGCCGAGGCCTCGCGCTTTACCGAGCTGCGTACGGTGTTGGAGCTGCGCCACCAGGAGGCGCAGCAGCAACTGCTGCAGCGCATGGACGCACTGGAAGAGCAGTTCAAGGCCCGAGCCCAGGAAAGTGACAACTCCACGGCCGCCTATGTGGGCCAGCTGGAGCAGCAATTGCGCAGCCAAGGTGGAGCAAAGTCGGGTGCCACCGGCACCTGATACGGCGCTGTCTTCACCCGCCTAATGCCGTTGGGTCGTCTTGTGATCTCATTGAAGACAAAGCCGCTTGAGCGGGGCGCCCAACAAAAAAGCCGCGCTGCAATGGCAGAGCGGCTTGATGCGGTCAAGGCAGCGCCAGGCGCTGCCGGCTGCATTATTTGACGGTCAGAATCCAGGTCGCCAGTTTTTTGGCGTCTGCCTCGTTCACCTGCGTGTTGGCAGGCATGGGGATAGGCCCCCAAACGCCGCTACCGCCTTTGATGATCTTGGTGGCCAGCTGGTTCACGGCATCTTTTTGGCCGCTGTATTTGGCGGCCACGTCCTTGTATGACGGGCCCACCAGCTTTTTGTCTGTGGCATGGCAGGCCATGCAGTTCTTGGATTTGGCCAGGGCCAGGTCGGCCAGAGCCGGTGTCACGGTGGCTGTGGCTGCGATGGCCAGCGCGCATGCAACCAAGGGCTTGAACATCTCGAATTCCTTTTGTCTGTGAGGCCGCCGCATTGTAGAGGCGCAGGCCCGGAAACAGAAGGTAAGCAGCGGTGCACTGTTTCCCAGACCATCGGCAATACCTTTGCGACAAGGGCGTCTTCGCCGTCAGCGACGACCCCGGTCTGGGATATGGGCTCACAAGGCCAGGATGCTGTTCAGGTGCGGTGTGCAGCATGCAGCTCAGCGGATTTCGAGACGTGCAAGCGCTGCTATGTGGGTTGGGCATGCGGTTTCCCACGCTGCGCAAGCCCGGTGCGGTGGGCATAATCGTCCATTTCCGCCCTATCAAAAGACTCACCCCATGCCCGCATACCGTTCCAAGACTTCCACCGGCGGCCGCAACATGGCCGGTGCGCGCGCCCTGTGGCGTGCCACCGGCATGAAGGATGGCGACTTTGACAAGCCCATCATTGCGATTGCCAATTCCTTCACCCAGTTCGTGCCCGGCCATGTGCACCTGAAGGACATGGGCCAGCTGGTAGCGCGCGAGATCGAAAAAGCCGGCGGCGTGGCCAAGGAGTTCAACACCATTGCCGTGGACGACGGCATCGCCATGGGCCATGACGGCATGCTGTATTCGCTGCCCAGCCGCGACCTGATTGCCGACTCGGTGGAGTACATGGTCAACGCCCACTGCGCCGACGCGCTGGTGTGCATCTCCAACTGCGACAAGATCACGCCCGGCATGCTGATGGCCGCCATGCGGCTGAATATTCCGGTGATCTTTGTCTCCGGCGGCCCCATGGAAGCCGGCAAGACCAAGTTGGCCAACCCCCAGACCAAGACCATAGAGTTCAAAAAGCTGGACCTGGTGGACGCCATGGTGATTGCCGCCGACAGCAATTACAGCGACGAAGAAGTAGCCCAGGTCGAGCGCTCTGCCTGCCCCACCTGCGGTTCCTGCTCGGGCATGTTCACCGCCAACTCTATGAACTGCCTGACCGAGGCCCTGGGCCTGTCCCTGCCCGGTAACGGCACCGTGGTGGCCACCCACGCCGACCGCGAGCAGCTGTTTTTGCGCGCCGGCCGCCGCATTGTGGAGCTGGCCCGCCAGCATTACGAGCAGGACGACGACTCCGTGCTGCCGCGCGCCGTGGGCTTCAAGGCGTTTGAAAACGCCATGACGCTGGACATTGCCATGGGCGGCTCCACCAACACCATCTTGCACCTGCTGGCCATTGCCCAGGAAGCCGGCATAGCTTTCACCATGGCCGATATCGACCGCCTCTCGCGCGTTGTGCCCCAGCTGTGCAAGGTGGCGCCCAATACCCAGAAATACCACATCGAAGACGTGCACCGCGCCGGCGGCATCTTCGCCATCCTGGGCGAGCTGGCGCGTGCCGGCAAGCTGCACACCGATGTGCCCACGGTGCACGCCAAGACCCTGGGCGAGGCCCTGGAGCAGTGGGACATCACCCGCACCAGCGATGAAGCCGTCAAGACCTTCTACCTGGCAGGCCCGGCCGGCATTCCCACGCAGGTGGCATTCAGCCAGAACACGCGCTGGCCCAGCCTGGACCTGGACCGCGCCGAGGGCTGCATACGCTCCTACGACCATGCCTTCAGCAAGGAAGGCGGCCTGGCCGTGCTGTTCGGCAACATCGCCGAAAAGGGCTGCGTGGTGAAGTCGGCCGGTGTGGATGAATCCATTCTGGTGTTCGAAGGCCCGGCCCACGTGGTCGAATCGCAGGACGAGGCTGTGGCCAACATCCTGGCCGACAAGGTCAAGGCTGGCGATGTGGTCATCGTGCGCTACGAAGGCCCCAAGGGCGGCCCCGGCATGCAGGAAATGCTCTACCCCACCAGCTACATCAAGTCCAAGGGCCTGGGCAAGGCCTGCGCGTTGCTCACCGATGGGCGTTTTTCCGGCGGCACCTCGGGCCTGTCGATTGGCCACTGCTCACCCGAAGCGGCAGCCGGTGGCGCTATCGGCCTGGTGCAAAACGGCGACCGCATCCGCATCGACATTCCCAATCGCAGCATCAACATGCTGGTCAGCGACGAGGAGCTGGCCCGCCGCCGCGAAGCGCAAAACGGCAAGGGCTGGAAGCCGGCCCAGCCGCGCCCACGCAAGGTCTCGGCCGCGCTCAAGGCCTATGCCAAGCTGGTGACCAGCGCAGACACCGGCGCCGTGCGCGATCTGTCGTTGCTGGACGACTGAGTCCATCGCGATTGAATCCTCGATTGAATGCACTGCTCCTGATTCGGGAGCTTTCACTGTAGACACACCAAGGGGTTGAAGGTCGAAAAGCCTTCAACCCCTTGTGTTTTCTGCACTGCCCGCTATGGCGCAGCGGCTTTTGCCCTCTGCCGATAATGCCGCTTTGACGCACAAAAAAGAGCAGGGCATGGTAGGCAGGGGAACGCGCAGACAGTGGCTGCAACACATGGGCTGGGCCGCAGCCAGCGGCATGGCCGGCCCAGCGCTGGCTGCAGTGTCGGCAGATGAAGCTGGGCGCTTCCCCACAAGGCCGATCAAGCTCATCGTGCCCTTTGCACCTGGTGGCTCGGCCGACATCGTCGCCCGTTTGCTGGCGGATGCCTTGCAGGCGCCGCTGGGGCAGAACGTGGTGGTGGAGAACAAGGCCGGCGCTGGCGGCATGCTGGGCGCCGAAGCCGTGGCCCGCGCCGCGGCCGATGGCTACACCCTGGGCCTGGGCAGCATCAGCACCTTGGCGGTCAACCCGGTGGTCTTGCCGCAAGTGCGTGTGAACCCTTTGCAAGACCTGGCCATGGTGGCGCCGTTGGCATCGATTGCCTCGGTGTTCTCGGTCCGGCCTGCGCTGGGCGTGGCGGACTTTGCCGGTCTGGTGCGTGCCGCCAAGGCCCAGGGGGATGCTTGGGCCGTGGGCTCTTCTGGCGTGGGCTCGGCCGGCCACCTGATTTTGGCCGCGCTCAATCGTGAGTTAGGCCTTTCGCTGCGCCACATTCCCTACAAGGGCATGGGGCCGGTGGTGCAAAGCGTGCTGGCCGGTGAGACCCAGGTGCTCAGCGACCAGTACCCGTCTTCAGCCAGCTTCATCGCCCAGGGCTTGCTGCAACCGCTGGCCGTGGCGTCCGCGCAGCGCCTGCCGGCCTTGCCCCAGGTGCCGACTTTGGCCGAGCTGGGCCATCCGGCGCTCAACCGCCTGGCTATCACCTGGCTGGGCCTGGTTGCGCCTGCGGGTACACCCCGGGCCGTGCTGCAGCGCCTGAATGCCGCCACCAACCAGGCCCTGAAGCAAGCGGCGGTGCGCGCCCGTTTACAACAGCTGGGCGTGCAGCCCCTGGGCGGAACGGGCCTGCAGCTGCAACGCATGGTGGAAGACACCACGGCCCAGGTGCGCCAACTGGTGTTGCAGGACAAGGTACTGGAGGCCACGCCCTGAGCTTGGGAGGGATTTCTTTGGCACACCACCGTGTCGATGAGGCGAAAGCCGCTGGCGCAAGGGGCCTATGCCCATCCGGGCTGTTCAGCCTTGGTGTACGGGGCTGGGTAAGAACGATTCGGAGTCGTCGCTGCTCTCTGGTGCTAGGTGCCGTAGAAGAGGTGTCAGCGCAGCGGGGGCGCTTGGCGCGACAATGCGTACTTCATGCCCCAGTACATTCTTTTTCACAAGCCCTATGGCGTGTTGTCCCAATTCACGCCGGAGGACGGCGCGCGTTCGCTGGCCGAGTTCGGTCTGCCTCCAGGCGTTTACCCCGCAGGCAGGCTGGACAAGGACTCCGAAGGCCTGCTGCTGCTGACCGATGACGGCCCTTTGATTGAGCAGTTGCTCAACCCACGCAATGAAAAGCCCAAAACCTATTGGGCATTGGTGGAGCGCCTGCCCGACGAAGCCGCGCTGCAGCGCCTGCGCGCCGGCTTGCGCATAGAGGACTACACCACGCGACCCTGCCAGGCCGCGTTGCTTGCCCCCCAGCCCGATGTCGAGCCGCGCGACCCGCCGGTGCGGGTGCGCAAAAGCGTGCAAGACTGGTGGTTGGCCATCACCGTGGTCGAAGGCAAAAACCGCCAGGTGCGCAAGATGACTGCCGCCATAGGCCATCCCACGCTGCGCCTGATTCGCCGCAGCATGGCCAATCTGGAGCTGGGCGATCTGGCTCCCGGCCAATGGCGGGTCATTGCGCGGGACGACATTCAGTGGGGTGCAGAGGGGGCTGGAGCGGATCGCGTCACGGACGGTGGCGTGGCTGTGCGCTATCGCAAGGACGGTGCCTCTGGCAGCGCAAGACGAGGTGGCGGAGGCGTCAAGGCCGCGCCGGGCCGCAATCGCAATGCTGCAAGCACACGCCAGCCCGGAAGCTGGTTTGCTTCCAAAAAATGAGCTGCTGGCGCCTGCTGGATATACGGTAAAGGCCCGAAAAGGCTTGGGGCTTCAGCGGCTCACGGAAGCCGCCGAACTGGGCGCCGCAAACATGCGGCGGTAGTCTCTGGGTGCCAGCTGGAGCTGGGCCTGGAAATGGTGGCGCAGTGCTTGCATGCTGGCAAAGCCCACGGCATGGGCGATGTGCTCTACCGACAGCGTGCTGCCCTCCAGCAGTCTTTGCGCCTCGGCCACCCGTTCGGCAATCAGCCATTGTGCAGGCGTCTGGCCGGTGGCCTCGGTAAAGCGGCGGATCAGAGTGCGGGGGCTCATGTTGGCGGCTTGGGCCATGCGTTCCACGCTCCATGGTGTAGATAGATCGCTGCGCACCCGCTCCAGCACGCCAGCCAGGCGGTGCTGGCTATCGGCAGGTACGGGCCGCTGGATGAACTGGGCCTGCCCGCCGCTGCGGTGCGGCGGCATCACCAGCCGACGCGCCACACTGTTGGCGGCTTGCACGCCAAAGTCGCTGCGCACCAGGTGCAGCATCAAGTCGATGCCGGCCGCGCTGCCGGCGGAGGTGGAAATGCGCTGCGCATCCACATACAGCACCTGGGCATCAACCTCTATGGCTGGGTGGCGCTGCTGTAGTGCCTCGGCATAGCGCCAATGCGTGGCTGCGCGGCGGCCATCCAGCAGGCCCGTGGCGGCAAGCACAAAGGCGCCGGAGCAGATGGAAGCCAGGCGCGCACCACGCTCCCAGGCTGTGCGCAGGCGCAGGGCCAGTGCATCGGGCACCGGAATGTGCGCAGCTTTCCAGCCCGGCATGACGATCAGGTCCGCCTGCTCCAGCAGTTCGGGGCCGCCATCTGCGGTCACGGTCAGGCCACCCTGGGCACGCAGCGGCCCGGGCTCTATGGCAGCGCTGGCAAAGCGGTACCAACTGCTGCCCATCTCCGGGCGCGCCAGGCCAAAGATTTCGGCGGTAATGGCGAATTCAAACGTGCACAGCCCGTCGTAGACCGGTGCCACAACCAGGGGGCCGGTGGTGTTTGGCAGGATTTTTTCCATCAATGTCATTGATGCCAATTGTGGCGAATAGCCAGAGCCTGCACCATGTGAATTCCCTTGTTACGGAGCTTGATATGCCCTCTCATGTGACTGCGATTCCCGCTGCACCTTCGGCCCAGGCAGAAGCCCATTTCGCCGCGGCCTTCGGCTTTGAAACCGATTGCTGGGATGTGCACGATGGTCTGACACAGGGCGCAGATTTTGTGCTGCTGGATGTGCGCTCGGCCGCGCTGTTTGCCCAGGGCCATGTGCCTGGCGCCATCCACCTGCCGCATGGAAAAATCGTGGCCAGCAAACTTGCCGATTGGCCGGCCGACACCTTGTTTGTGACCTACTGCGCAGGTCCACATTGCAACGGTGCAGCACGTGGGGCACTGCGGCTGGCACAACTGGGCCGACCCGTGAAGATCATGGCCGGCGGCATCACCGGGTGGGTGGATGAGGGCTTTGCGCTGGAAGCGCTCTCGTAGCGGCCCCGTGCGGGGTGCACCGGCATGGAGCCTTCAAAAAAGTGAGCTACCTATGCGCTTGTAGCATGTGTTTCCTGGTATTTGGGATTGGAATGCATACATGGCACGCGCAGGGCTATGCCGGGCAAGCCATCACCATCACCGCAGCACATACCATCCCAAAGCCGCGAGCATGGCCAGCCACAGCAGCACGATCAGCACGGCACCCAAGCGGCTGCGGGGCTTGGCGTGGTCTGCCTGCAGCCAGGCATCGGCCTGGGCGCGGCAGTCGTCCAGCACCTGGGCTGGCAGCAGGCGTATGGCGAGCCAGATCAGCGCCGGCAGCAGCAACACATCGTCCACATAGCCCAGCACGGGGATGAAGTCTGGTATCAGATCAATCGGGCTGAGCGCATAGGCCACCACGAACAGCCCCAGGGCCTTGGCATACCAAGGCGTGGCCGGATGGCGGCGCGCAAACCACAGCGTCAGCCCATCGCGTTTGATGCGGCGGGCCCAATGGCGCAGACGTTCGGAAAAATGCATGCAAGCCCATTGCTGGTTGCGCAAAAGCGCGCAGCCGCATTGTGCATGCTGGCGTCAGGATGTCAGTCGGATTCCACGCTGTCCGTGCTGAACGTGGGGCCGGTGCTGCCGGGCACCCAGCCGGGATAGGTTTCCATCACCTCGGCAAACAGGGCGGAGTCGATCCAGCGCTGCAACCAGTCCTGCAAATGGGGCCAGGGTTGCTCGGCCCACTGCGCCTCGTCAATACGGGCGAACTGGCGCACAAAGGGGCGCAGCGCCATATCGGCCAGGCTGGGGTTCTGGCCAAACAGATAGCCCGTCTCGGCCAGCTGTGCATCCAGCTCTGCCAGCCAGGTGATGGCATCGGTCTGGGCCTGGTTCACTTCCTCGGCGTTGTAGCGCTCGGGGTATTTGCAGCGGTCCAGCGCTTGCTTGAAAAAGCTGTCATTGCGCTCGATCAGCGCCAGCATGTCGTTCAGGTCGCCTGCCGTGGGCGTCAGCCAGGCGTCCGGGTCGTTGGCGCGCAGCGCGTGCAGCATCACTTCCAGGCTTTGGTCTATCACCGTGCCGTTTTGCAGTACCAGCACCGGTACCGTGCCCTTGGGCGAGGCATCCAACAACGCCTGTGGCTTGGCACGCAGATTCACTTCCCGCAGCTCGCAGGCCAGCCCGGCATGCGCCAGCGCCAGACGGGCGCGGATGGCATAGGGGCAGCGGCGGAAGGAATACAGAACGGGCAGGGCGGTGGACATGGAGTGCGTGGTTTGGGCCGTGCAAGCCCGAGTCGGAAAGCCGGGAATGATAGCGGTTTGGGCGCACTGAGTGGGGGGCGGGGCTATGGGGCTAGATGTGATCCGCCGAAGGCGTGTTTGCTGCGGGCAGTGTCGCGGTTGGAGTGGCATCTTTGAACACGTTCTTATGCTTGCGCCAGGCTCTGCAGCACCCAATCGGCACGCTCGGCCACGCTGAGCTTGGGCAGCAGCAATGCTTCGTATCCCAAGGCGGGATAGGCAAGCTGCAGGCGCTCGAACTCGGCCTGCGCTGCCTCCATGGCATGGCGCCGCTCCGCATCCTGGACATAGATTTCCGGCCAGGGCGGGGTCAGAAACACGCGCGGGTGGTAGAGAGAGGACAGTGGTGGTACAGGAGGCAGGGCCTCGCCGGGTAGTGCCTGGAGGGCAGCGACCGCGTCGACCAGGCTGCGGTCAAAGAACACCCAGGAGCCCTGGTGGCGTGCAGCCCGGGCATGGTCGTCCAATGCCAGCGCGATGCAGCGCCGCAAAAAGCCGGCCATGTCTATCCAGGGAAGGGTGGCTTCCCCGCTGCGCAAGGCCGCTTGAACGACGCGTCGGCCGGGCTCTTCCACCACGGCATGGCCACGCCTTTCAAGCTCGGCCAGCAGCGTGGATTTGCCGCCGCCCGAGCAGCCGGAAATCACGACCAGGCGCTGTGCTGCAGCTGCTTTCATTGCTTTGCCTCACGCCGGCACATGGATGTGCCGTTTGATGTGCTTGAGGTTGGCCACGATGGTGAAGGTCATCACCACCAGCATGGACCAGGAACTCCACTTGCCCACATGCACGGTGGACCAGGCGCCCAGCTGGTTGGGGTAGCTCCAGACGCCGGCAAAGGTGGAGATGTTTTCGGCCAGCCAGATGAAAAAGCCGATCAGCACAAAGGACAGCAGCAGCGGCATGTGGCGGTCGCGGTCCAGCGGGCGATACACCACAGTGGTGCGGGCATACAGGCCCAGGGCGCAGGCAGCCAGATACCAGCGGTAGTCGCCTATGTAGTGGTGGGTGAAGAAGTTGGCGTAAATCAGCACCGCAATCAGCGCTGCCATCCAGTAGGGCGGGTGGTGCAGTATGCGCAGCTCGAACAGCCGCCAGGCCTGGATGATGTAGCTGCCAACGGCCGCATACATAAAGCCCGAGAACAGCGGCACGCCCCAGAGCTTGGTATAGGCAAAGTCCGGATAGGCCCAGGACTTGATGCCGCTGGAGGTCTTGAACACCTCCAGCGCAAAGCCCACCAGGTGGAACAAGGTGATGGCCTTGAGCTCGTCCCAGGTCTCCAGCCGCGTGGCCACCATGGCGAACTGGATGGCCAGGGCGGCGATCAGCAGCAGGTCGTAGCGCGGAATGCCCCAGATGCCGCCCCGGGGCATGGCAAACACGGCAGCAAAGAACAGGCCCACAAACAGGCAGCTGCGCGCATTTTTCAGGCCAAAGAACCAAAACTCCCACACAAAGCGCTTGACGCCCGCGAGCTGGGCGGGCACGGGGCGGTGCATCAGCCAGTCATCCAGGGCATTGAGGCGGAGCAGGGTGGATCGGGGTGGGGCAGCGGCGAGGGTGGACGAAGGCATGGAGGGGCGAAGAAAGGCACGGTGCACGGCATGGCTTGCGTGCGTGGGGGAAAGCTGGCGGGCAGTATGCCAGCGCAGCCTATGCTGCCTGCTGCAGCAGCCACTGGCGCAGCTGTGTCAGTGCGGGCCAGGCGGGCCGGGTCTTGGGCGTGGTGAACCAGTAGGCGCCGGCAGGCACGGTGGTAGCAAAAGGCTGGACCAGGCGGCCGGCGCGCAGCAAATGGGCAAACATGGCCGGTGGAAGCAGGGCCACGCCCGCGCCCAGGGCGGCGGCTTCGGCCAGGGCGATGGAGCTGTCAAACATGGGGCCGGTGGCGCGCAGCGGTGGCAAGCCGGTGCTGAGGCACCACTGTTCCCATTCCCCGCTGCGAAACGAGCGCAGCAGCGGCTGACCGCGCAGGTCGCCGGGCTGGCGCAGGCGCTCGGCAATGGTGGGGGCGCACAGCGGCGTCAGCGGGGCTTGCACCAGCAAATCGGCCTGCAGCCCGGGCCATGCACCGTCGCCAAAGCGGATGGCGGCGTCCAGGCCCTCGGCATTCAGGTCCACGCGGTTGTTGTGGGTCTGCAGCCGCAAATCGATCTGCGGGTGCTGGGCTTCAAAGGCCGGCAGCCTGGGCAACAGCCAGCCCACGGCGAAGGTGCCCACCACGCCCAGAGTCAGCACCTCGCGCGGGTGTTCGTCGCGCAACTGGGTAAAGGCGCGCTCCAGCCGGCCCAGACTGTCCTGCACCACGGGCCACAGGCTTTGGCCCTCATCGGTCAGGGCCAAGCCGCGCGGCAGGCGCTTGAACAGCGGGTGACCCAACCAGTCTTCCAGGCGGCGGATATGCTGGCTCACGGCCGCCTGGGTCACATGCAGCTCCTGGGCCGCATGGGTGAGGTTGAGGTGGCGTGCCGCCGCATCAAACATGCGCAAGGCATTCAGAGGCAGTTGCATGATGGGTATAAGTTTTACTTGTGCTTGACCGCAGAATTTATCGCTATTCGTTGCAGAGTGCAGCGTCTATGCTTGGGTTATTGTGCAAGAGTCATAGCTAGACATGGGGAGGTAGTATGCAACGGCGCATGTTTTTGGCTGGAACAGTGGTGGGTTTGGGAGCTTTGAGCGCTTGCTCGACCACCAAGAAAAACTATCAAGATGAATCTGCTTTCACCGCAGATGCTGACCAGGGCTTGCGTGCCGCAGCCCGTGAGGTAGAGGCCCAGACCGGTGGCCGCCTGGGCCTGAGCGTGCTGGACACGAGCAATGGTCGCCAGCTGAGCTGGCGCGGTGGCGAGCGCTTTGCGCTGTGCAGCACCTTTAAAACGCTGCTGGCTGCCCAGGTGTTGCAGCGTGCAGAGCAAGGCAAGGAGGTGCTGCACCGCCGCGTGCTGTACCGCCGTGACGAGCTGGTCAGCTATTCACCCGTGACCGAAGAATGGGCCGATACCCTGGAAGGCTTGAGCGTGCAGTCGCTGCTGCGCGCCAGCGTGGTGCTCAGTGACAACACTGCCGCCAATTTGCTGCTGCGCAGCGTGGGTGGCCCGCAGGCACTGACCGAGTGGCTGCGCGGCCTGGGCGATACCGAAACCCGGCTGGACCGCTGGGAGCCCGAGCTCAACAGCGCCAAGCCTGGCGATGTGCGCGACACCACCACGCCCGAAGCCATGGCGCTGACATTGCGCAAATTGCTGGTGGACGAGTCGGTGCTGCAAGCGCCCAGCAGCACGCAGCTGACGCGCTGGCTGGTGCAAAGCCGTACCGGTGACCAGCGCGTGCGCGCGCATTTCCCGGTGGACTGGGTGGCCGGCGGCAAGACGGGCTCGGGCGAGCACGGCACCAGCAATGACACCTTGATTGTCTGGCCCGGCCCGCGCAAGCCGCCGCTGGTGGTGGCCTGCTATCTCACGGGCAGCCGCCACAGCGCAGCGCAGCGCGATGCCCAGTTGGCCCGCCTGGGCGAGGCCTTGGTGCGCTGGCAGCAAGCGGGTGCGGCGCCGGCACCGGTGGCCGCCACACCGCCCTATATCCCGGGGTGATAGGGCGCGGGTGGGCAGCGCCATCCAGGCATGGCGCTGCTGGATAGGAGGAAACCCCTGAACCGCCCCAGGGGGTTGAGGTGCATCAAAGGTGGGTCACCTCAATTGTCACAAAACGTAATTAATGCCCTAAAAAGCATTCCTTTCGTTTTGTCTGCTGACTGCTGCCCACCACCATGCGACGTATTCGCCAGAGCGATCTGGTCCTGAATGAGCCATTGCCTTGGCCGCTGTTTGATGAAAACGGCAACCTGCTGCTGCGCGAAGGCTATGTGCTGAGCATTCCGCGCCACATCAATGCCTTGCTGGAGCGTGGGGCGTTTGCACCCGATCCGCCGGCCGATGATGCGGAGCAACCCACGCTGGCCCTGCCTGAGTGCCATGCCAGACCGCAGGTGGGCGACCCGGTGTTCGAACGCGCCGACGCCCTGGCCATGACGCTCAAGCGTTTGCATGCACATTTGCAAAGCGGCTCGCTCAAGGCCGAGTTGCGCCCGGTGGTGCTGGGCCTGGCCCACGGCATTGTCGATGCCTGCAACGAAGATGCCGATGCGTTGCTGGCGGCATTGCACCTGAGCCGCCAGCACCCCTATCTCGTCATCCAGCAGTTGCTGGGCGCCACGCTGGTGGAGATGGCCGCGCGCGAGCTGCCGCTCGATGAGCCCACGCGCTTGTCACTGGCCTGTGCGGCGTTGACGCGCGACCTGTCCCTGCTGCCGCTGCAGGCCCAGTTGGACAAGCAGGATGGAGCGCTGACGCCGCAGCAGCAGGAGCAGGTGCGCAGCCATCCCGAGCGTTCCGCCTCGTTGCTGCTGGAGATGGGGGTGACGGACATGTTGTGGCTGGCCTTGGTGCGCCAGCACCACGAGCGCATCGACGGCTCGGGCTATCCCCATGCGCTGCGGGGCGATGCCATCTTGCCTGGTGCCAGGTTGCTGGCGATTGCCGATTCCTATGCCGCCATGGTCACGCCGCGCCCCAACCGCCTGGGGCAATTCCCACGCGAAGCCTTGAAGGCCTTGTTCCAGGACCGCGCCCGCTTGTATGACGATCCGCTGCTGCAGCTGTCCATCAAGACGCTGACCATGCACCCGCCCGGCATGCTGGCGCGCCTGGCCAATGGCGAGTTTGCCGTGGTGCGCTCGCGCCACAAGCACAAGGACTCGCTGGACCTGTGGTGCCTGTATGACAGCAGCGGCATGCCCATGTTGCAGCCCCAGCGCCGCGACTCCAACGACCCCGCACATGACATCACCGGCACGCTGCGTGTCGAAGAGTGCCGCAGCGCCGCCCTGGTGCTCAAGCGTCTGTGGATGCAATCCTAGAGAAAGCCGTTTCCATGAAGCAGAACCTGCCTGTGACCACCCGGCATACCGAGATTCCACCAGGCGTGAACCTGGTCTCCAAGACCGATCTCAAAGGCCGCATCACCTACGCCAACGAGGCCTTTGTCGAGGTCAGCGGCTACACGCTGGACGAGCTGCAGGGCCGCAGCCACAACATCGTGCGCCACCCCGATATGCCGGCTGCAGCCTTTGCTGACATGTGGGCCACCTTGCAAGGTGGCCATCCCTGGCGCGGCCTGGTCAAAAACCGTTGCAAGGACGGCGGCTATTACTGGGTGGATGCCTGTGTGGTGCCCATTACCCGGCATGACGAGGTGACGGGCTATATGTCGGTGCGCAAGCACGCTGCGCCCGAGGCCGTTGCCAAGGCCGAGGCCTTGTACGCCCGCATGGCGGCAGGCCAGCCGCCACGCCGCCTGCGATTGCCGCGCTGGCTGGGCATACGCAGTGGTATGCGGGCCGGAAGTCTGTTTGTGGCAGTGCTGATGCTGGCCGGCGGTGCACTGGGCATGGGCGGGCTGACACTGGCAGACCGAGCTTTTTCGCGCCTGTACCGTGGCCAGCTGGAGCCGGTGGCAGCCATTGGCGCCATCGAAGCACGCCTGAGCGAGAGCCACACCACCATGCTGGAGATTCGCCTGGCGCGCCGTGAGCAGGCGGTGGCGGCCACCCAGCCTGCGGCACTGGATGCACAGGTGGCCAGGCTGCGTGCCAACCGCGATGAAATCCATGGGCTGCTGGAGCAGCTCAAGGGCACGACCGAGGAGGTCGTGCTGCAAAAACTGCGGCTGACCGAGGCATTGACGCACTACACCGAAGACGGTTTGCGCTGGGTGGAGCAGGCTGCCGCGCGCGACAACTTGGCCCAGGTGGATCGCCTGGTGGCCTTGCGTGTGCTGCCACTGGAGCAAGACGCCATGGCCGCCGCCGTGGACCTGCGCCAGGCCTTGCTGGATGCGGCACAGGGCGAGTACAGCAACACCTTGGAGCGCAATGCCCGCATCCGCTACTTTGCGGCTGCAGGGATTTTGCTGGGCCTGCTGGTGGTGGGCCTGGTGGGGCATATGTTCATCCGCGGCATTGTGGATCCGCTCAATGCCTCCATACGCCGGCTCAACCGTATTGCACAGGGCGATCTGCAGGGCGAGATTGATCTGTCAGGCACCGGTGAGAGTGGCCAACTCAACCACGCGGCCACGGTCATGCAGCTGCACCTGAAGGTGATGATTGATGAGATTGCCCTGGCAGCGCGGCGCATTCACCGCCACTGCGCCATGCTGAACACAGCCTTGTACGAGGTGACGGAGCATTCAGAGTCCCAGCACGACCGCGTCTATGCCGCCATTGCCGCGCTGGATGTGGCCATGGCGGAAACCGGTGACCTGAGCGTGCGGGCCGAGCGTTTGCTGCAAAAGGCCAGCGAGCAGGAGGCGCCTGGCAGCAGCCCGCAGCTGGTGGACGATGCACGCGCCCTGGCCACTGCCACACGCCTGACCGCGTTTGGGGCCGAAGAGGTGGCGCGCAGCATGCGCCAGGTGGCCGATTTGATTGTGGAAAACCGCAGCGAGGCACAGCGCGCCTGGCGCGCCTCGGAGGCGTTGACGCGCACGGCGGGCGAGCTCAATCAGCTGGTGGACTACTTCGAGCCGCCCAAGACGGGGCAAGCGCCGGCCGTGTCTGCGGTTTAGAGGCAGGGGCGTCACTGCTTTGCAGGACGGGCAATAGCACGCCGCCTGCGGCGGTATCGCTACCTCGTGGCCTGTTTGGCTTAAGCGGCCGATCCCATCTGGCTTTGCAGATAGTTGGGCAGGCCGATCTTCTCGATCAGGCCCAACTGCTTTTCCAGCCAGTAGGCGTGGTCTTCTTCGGTGTCCTTGAGCTGGGCCAGCAGCAGGTCGCGGCTCTGGTAGTCGGCGTGGCGCTCGCACAGTGCCATGGCGGCGCGCAGGTTGTCGCGCACCTGGTATTCCACGGCCAGGTCTTTGCGCAGCATGGCTTCCACGGTGTCGCCGGGCTCGAAAGCATGGGGGCGCATATCGGGCTTGCCGCCCAGGAACAGAATGCGGCGCAGGATCACGTCGGCATGCTGGGTTTCTTCTTCCATCTCGTGGCCTATGCGCTCGAACAGGCGCATAAAGCCCTGGTCCTCGTATTGGCGCGAGTGGATGAAGTACTGGTCGCGTGCGGCCAGCTCGCCGCGCAGCAGTTCTTTCAGGCAGTCAATGACTTCGGGATGGCCTTGCATGTTGTAGTTCTGTGAAGTGGACAATGGCCCAAGTATCCCGTGTCTGCGCCGCATGCCCAAATGCGCGGGCCGCAATTCCCGCGCAAATCCGTACTGCATGCGGGCGCAACGCACTCGCATTCGCATTGAAGTGCTTGGCCAGCAGCGTGCACTCAGCGCGCCAGCGCCTGCAGCTTTGGGGCAGGGCGCAGCCACCACAGCATGGCGGCCAGCACCGGCAACATGGCCCAGTTGATGGCCTGCCAGCCCAGGGTCTGCACCAGCAGGCCAGAGCCCATGGACATCAGCGCCGCCATGGCGCTGTTGCCCCATTCCATCATGGGCTGGGCCAGGCGGCGCTCGGCAGGGTGGTGGGAGCGGGTGAGCAAATGGGTGCCGGCCAGCAGCACCAGATTCCAGCCCGCGCCCAGCAGCAGCGAGCTGGGCAGAAACTGCGCGACCTCTACCCCGCTGAGCGCCCACAGCGCGCTGGCGGCTAGCAGCAGCACGCCGCACAAGGCCACACGTGCAGGGCCGAAACGGTCGACTGCCGGGCCTGCCAGCAGAGACGGAGCAAACATGCCCAGCACATGCCACTGGATCACCATGGCCGAGGCCTGCAAGCCATGGCCGCAGCCCAGCATGGCCAGTGGCGTGGCATTCATCACCAGAATCATCAGCCCATGGCCGCAGGCCGTCAGCAGCAAGGCCTGGCGGATGGCGGGGCGCTGCCACAGTGCGCGGCGGCTGGTGGCGACTCCTGTTTGAGGAGCGTTCGGTGCACCAGGCGCTTGCGTTACAGCCGGCTTTGTATGAGAGGCAGGCAAGGCCTGCAGCACGGCGCAAGCCAGCGCGGCCAGGCCGGCCAGGGCCAGATAGGCACCGCCGAATGCCGGGCCCAGCAGGTGGCGGCTGTGCAAGGCCAGGCTGGGTGCCAGCAAGGCGGCGGCCATGCCGCCGGCCACCACCCAGGCAGAGGCGCGGCCCTGGTCGCTGGCGGCTACGCCTTCCAGCGCGGCAAAGCGGTAATAGCCGGCCGAGGCCTGGTAGGCCCCCACCAGCAGCACGCCCAGGCTGAACAGGGCAAAGCTGCCCAGCTGTATGCCGGCCATGCTGGTCAACCCGCCCACCATGCCCAGCAAGGCCCCGCGCTGCAGGGCCCGGCGCGTGCCGATGCTGGCCATCCAGCGGGCCATGGTGCCCACGGTCAGCAGATTGCCCACTATCAACAAGGCCAGCGGTGCGGTGGCCAGCTGGGGCCAGGGGGCGAGCTGCTGGCCGACCAGTCCGGTGAGGGTGATGCCGATGATGGAGCAGCTCCAGTACAGGGCCTGGCCCAGACTGAGCACGGCAAGCGCAGGGTGTTGGCGTATCAGCATGATGATGGCCTTTGATTGGTGGTAGAAAAATCGAAGCCTTGGGGCTTCGTGGTGCTTCGTTTGGAGACGCCCATACAGCGCCTCATGCTTTGTTGCTCGCCCTTGCCGTGCGCAAGCACTGTCTGCGGGCGAGGCGTCGCGCCTGAAGCACTGTCTGGGCGTTGTGGGGTGGGGTGTAGGGCCCACTGCACTGCTCGGGCCCGCTCCGGCAGGTCTGGCAATGCAGCGGCCTCAGCTGTCTGCCATCGGGCTGGCAGCTGCCAATCAGTGGTTAGAAAAAATGGCTGTCTCTATCCAGCGCCAAAGCGCTGGGCAAAGGCCTGGGGGCTGATGGCCAGGTGACGTTGAAAGCTGCGCCTCAGGGTTTCGGCATGGCCAAAGCCGCACAGGCGGGCCACGGTGCTGACCGAGGCCTGGCGCTGGCTGAGCAACTGGCTGGCGGCGTTCAGGCGCACGCGCTCCACATAGCGTGCCGGGGTGGTGCCCAGCTCGCGCTGGAAGACCCGGGCCAGGGTACGCGGTGGCAGGCAGGCCTGGGCGGCCAGGCGCTCTACCGACAAGTCCTGGTGCAACTGGCTGGGTATCCACTCCAGCAGTTGCGCCAGCCGTGGTGCTTGTGTGGTCTCGGGCGAGAGCAGGGGGCTGAACTGGGCCTGGCCACCGGGACGGCGCATAAACATCACCAGATGCCGGGCCACGGCCAGGGCCAGGGGACGGCCCAGGTCGGCCTCCACCAAGGCCAGGGCCAGATCGATGCCGGCCGTGACCCCGGCCGAGGTAAAGCGGCGCGATTGCACGGGGTGGCAGGCGTCATAGGTGTGCAGGCAGTCGCCATCGATATGGCTGTCTGGGCAGCTGCGCTGCAGCTGTTGCAGGCGCAGCCAATGGGTGGTGGCATGCACGCCATCGAGCAAACTGGCCTGGGCCAGCACCAGGGCGCCGGAGCAGACCGAGCCCATGCGCTGCACCTGGGGAGCGGCTTGCTGCAGCCAGTGGCGCAACCCGGGGTGGGCGGCGGCCGCATCGGCACCGTCACCTCCGGGCACCAGCACGGTGGTGGCAGGGCGCAGTGCCACGTCATCCCAGGCCGTATCGGCGTGCAACTGCAGGCCGGCCGTGCTGCGCACCAGGCCGGCGGCCTCGGCGGCAAACACCAGTTGGTAGTGGGGTGGCAAACCATGGCGGCGGCGCTCGTCATTGGCCGTGGCAAACACCTGCATGGGGCCGGTGATGTCCAGGCTCATCACGCCGGGATAGAGCAGGAGAATGACCTGGTGCTGCGCGCCGTCAGGGCTGGCAGGCTGGAGTGCGGTGGTGGATGCGGTGGCTGGCATGGCGCCAGTGTGCGGCGCAATTGCGGGTGGCAGCAAGGACATCGTTCCCACCTTTTTTGCCACTTTTTGTGAATGGAGCGCCAAACAGAGGGCCTCTGCCCGGGGCGTCGAACAGGGCTGCGGCACAATCACTGCCATGCTGATGTATCCCCAGATCAATCCCGTGGCCCTGCAACTGGGGCCGCTGGCCATCCACTGGTATGGCCTGACCTACCTGGCCGCCTTTGGCCTGTTTTTATGGCTGGGCACACGCCGCCTGCGCCAGCCGCCTTTCAGTCGCATGCAAGGTGAACTGGCCTGGACGCGCAAGGATGTGGAAGACATTTTGTTCCTGGGCGTGCTGGGGGTGATTGTGGGCGGGCGCCTGGGCTATTGCCTGTTCTACAAGCCCGAGTTCTATCTGGCCAACCCGCTGCAGATCTTTTACGTCTGGGAAGGCGGCATGAGCTTTCACGGCGGCTTGCTGGGGGTGATTGCCTCCATGCTGTGGTTTGCCCGCTCGCGCCGGCGCCACTGGTTGCAGGTGGCCGATTTCGTGGCGCCCTGCGTGCCCACCGGCCTGGCGGCCGGGCGTGTTGGCAACTTCATCAACGGCGAGCTGTGGGGCCGTTTTGCCAGCCCCGAGCTGCCCTGGGCCATGGTGTTTCCGCAAAGCGGCTCGCTGCAGCCGCGCCATCCCTCGCAGATCTACCAGTTCTTGCTGGAAGGCCTGCTGCTGTTTGTGCTGCTGTGGCTGTATGCGCGCAAAGAGCATCGCCAGGGGCAGGTGGCTGCGGTGTTTTTGATGGGCTATGGACTGCTGCGTTTTGTGGCCGAGTACTTCCGCGAGCCCGATGATTTTCTGGGTCTGCTGTCGCTGGGCATGAGCATGGGCCAGTGGCTGTGCGTGCCCATGGTGGCTGCGGGCGCGGCGCTGTGGCTGTGGTCGCAGCGCAGCCAGCCTTTGCCGCAGTCAGTGTGACAGATAGGCGACAGATTTTGAGTGTGTCGGGTCTGCGAAGGGCCTGCGGCCTGCATAAGATGCTATCTTTGCCATAGTGGCCGCAGCGCTGCTGCAGCCTCTTTTTTCGGGTGGTTCGGCCCGCATGGTGGCCGACCCTGATTGCAGGATCATCTTCATGAACGTTGCCTCCGAATGGTTTGCCCGTGGCATGTCCTTGCTGCGTAACCCCCAACAGGCCAGCCCTGCAGAGGAAGCGAGCGCTGCGACGCGTCCGCTGGCGCAGCGCCTGAAATCCACCCTGCGCCGAGGTGCCGAGCCCAATCCTCCCCATGTGCTGCGCAAGCTGCTGGAGGACTTGCGGGCCACGGCCAATGAACGTGTCAGCGAGGTGGAAGGCGCGCGCCACGCCAAAGAGGTGATGGCCTGGTATGCCACGGCCACGGCGGCCCAGCGCCAGGATTTGTGGCAAATGCTGTGCGAGCTGTTCGGCCCGGATGCCAAGCGCCTGGATGCGGCGCTGGTCCAATGCGAAAAAGCCCAGTCGCCAAGCGAGCAGGCGCAGGCAGAGATTGCGCTGCGCCGTGCCCTGGTATCGGAGCGCACCCGGGTGTTGCAGCGCTTTTCCGTGCCGGAAGGCGGCATGCGTTTTCTGGTGGATTTGCGCGCCGAGCTGCTGGCGCTGACCAAGGCCGATAAACGCTTTTTGCTGCTGGATGCCGAGCTGGAGTCGCTGTTTGCCACCTGGTTCGATATGGCGTTTTTGGAGCTGCGCCGCCTGAGCTGGGACTCGCCGGCATCGCTGCTGGAAAAGCTGATCCAGTACGAGGCCGTGCACGATATCCGCAGCTGGGCCGATCTGAAAAACCGCCTGGATTGCGACCGCCGCTGCTATGGATTCTTTCACCCCAAGCTGCCCAATGAGCCGCTGATTTTTGTGGAGGTGGCGCTGCTGGACCATATGGCAGCCGGTATCACGCCGCTGCTCGATGAGCATGCCGCGCCCGAAGACCTGGCCAAGGCGACTACGGCCATCTTCTACTCCATCAGCAACACCCAGACCGGGTTGCGCGGCGTGAGCTTTGGCAACTCGCTGATCAAGCATGTGGTGGAAACCTTGCTGGCCGAATTCCCCAAGCTCAAGCATTTCGCCACGCTCTCGCCCATTCCGGGCCTGCGCAGCTGGCTGCTGAAACAGGGCGACAAGCTGCTCGCACAGTGGGACGACAAGCGTCACCAGGAAGTGGCCAAGGCCTTGAAGACCCAGGCTCCGGTGAAGATGGCCGAGCTGGTGGCTGCAGCCGAACAAGGCGGTGCGCAGTGGAAAGAGGGCAGCGTGCTGCGCAATGCGGTGAGCTGGTGCGCAGCCCAGTATCTGGGGCGAGAGCTCAAGGAAGGCCGTCCGCTGGACCCGGTGGCACGCTTTCACCTGGGCAACGGAGCCCGTGTGGAGCGGCTGAACTGGGGTGGAGACCCGTCCAACAAGGGCATGAAGCAGTCGCTGGGCCTGATGGTCAACTACCTCTACGACTTGAAGCGCCTGGACAAGCACCGGGCGCTATTGGCCGATGGCAAGCTGCCGCTGTCGGCCGAGATGGAGGCGTTGTGCAAGAGCA
The DNA here is from genome assembly GCA_031277855.1 of Acidovorax sp. GTDB lineage: Bacteria > Pseudomonadota > Gammaproteobacteria > Burkholderiales > Burkholderiaceae_C > Comamonas. Next base: position 188,142 of record JAITLO010000034.1, read on the forward strand.
AGTAGACACCCCCCTGAGGCGCTGCGCGCCTTCCCCCCGCTCTCGCATCGCACAGCGATGCGGGCAGGGGGACGACACCGGTGCTGCGGGGCGGCCCTTGCACGGTGTCTCTGGCCTGGGCTGTGGCGGTTTTCAGTGGCGGGATCACACGCAGGCGCTTGCGGTGTTGAAGGCATTCCAATGGGGACGGCCCGTGCGCTGTGCTGGCGGGGCATCTTGGAGTGGCAATGCAGCGTAGACAGTTAGCTGCGCTGCTGGGCGCTGCGGGCTTGGGCATGGCTTTGCCAGCCTGGGCGCAAAAGTCGGGGGCTGCCAGCCGCCTGCCGCAGGGGGAGCTGGAGTTGACCGTTCCTTTTCCCGCAGGGGGGAATTCCTCGCTGTTGGCCAAGGCGCTGGCGCGCCAGCTGACCAAGGAGATTGCCCAGCCGGTGCGTCTGGAGTATCGCGGTGGCGCAGGGGGTACGGTGGGGGCCAGCTATGTGGCCAAGTCGCCGCCTGATGGGCTGCATTTGTTGATTGGGGACAGCAGCATGCTGATCTCCCGCGCTTTGCTGCTGCAGCTGGACGTGGATTTGTACGAGGACTTTGCGCCCCTGGCCCTGGTGGCCGAGATGCCTCAGGTGCTGCTGGTCAATCCGCGTCGCTTGAACACCCGCAGCTGGCCCGAGTTGCTGGCCGAGCTGCGGCGCCGGCCGCAGCGCTTTCGCTATGCCTCGGCGGGTATTGGTTCCTCCAACCATGTGGCAGGCGAATGGTTCAAGCACGAGATCGGTGCTTCGCTGGAGCATGTGCCCTACAAGGGCGCGGGGCCGGCCATGCTGGATGTGGTCCAGGGCAATGCCGATTTGATGATTGCAGGGCTGAGCTCGGCACTGCCGCATTTGCAGACCGAGCGGGTGCGGGCCATCTTTGTCACCAGTGCCGAGCGTTCGCCCTTGCTGCCGGAGGTGCCTACGGCGCGGGAGCTGGGGCTGACGGGCTTTCAGTCCCTGGCCTGGTATGGCGTTTTTGCCCCCAAGGCCACACCGGCGCCGGTGCAGGCGCAGCTGATCGAGGCGTTTAGGGCAATGGCCCAGGCGCAGGCCGTGCGCCAGGAGTGGCAGGCCATAGGGGCGCGCTGGCCTGGTTTGTATGGGGCGGACTTCGCCCGTTTTTTGCAAGACGAGATGAAGCACTGGGCCGGCATCGTGCGCGACATCGGCGCCAACCTGCGGCCCTGATGCTGGCGGCTAGGCCCTGGAGTCAGGCCGCTGGGCTGTTAACTTTGTTGGATTTTTCCCATGACTGGACATATCACGCTGCAGCCCTGGAGCGCGCAGCCCGAGCACCATGGCATCTACCGTGTCAGCGTACAACACGGTGGCAAGCTCAATGCCATGTCGCGTTCCATGTGGCTGCAGCTGAAAACGGTGTTCACCGAGCTGTCCCGGCGCAGCGATCTGCGCTGCGTGGTGGTGCAGGGCGAGGGTGAGGCTTTCTGTGCCGGTGGCGATATTGCCGAGTACCCGGGCTTTCGCTTTGAGGTGGATGCACTGGCGCATTTCCATGAGGCCGAGGTCTGGGGTGGGCTGCAGGCCATGCTGGATTGCCCGGTGCCGCTGATTGCCGCCATACGCGGCGCCTGCATGGGTGCCGGGGTGGAAATGGCCAGCTGCTGCGATCTGCGTCTGGCGGCGGTCGATGCCAAGTTTGGCGCACCGATCGCCAAGCTGGGCTTTCCCATGGCGCCGCGCGAGCTGGAGCTGGTGGGGCGTGAGCTGGGCAGCATGCTGGCGCGGCGCATGCTGCTGGAGGCCGCCGTTTTCAATGCGGCCGAGATGACGCAACAGGGCTTTATCGGCAGCGTGGTCGATGCCGCGCAGCTGGAAGCCGAGGTGCAGCGCACGGCCGAGCGGGTGGCCAGGCTTTCGCCCCAGGCAGCGCGGCTGAACAAGCAGGCATTGCGCGCCATTGCGGCCGGTGGTGCCCAGGCTGTGACCCAGCCCTATGCCTATGCCGACTCACGCGAGCACCGCGAGGGCATTGCGGCATTTTTGGAAAAGCGTACGGCGGTTTTTTGAACACCCCCCTGAGGCGCTGCGCGCCTTCCCCCCGCTCTTCGCATCGCAAGCGATGCGGGCAGGGGGACGCTGCCAGCGCTTCGGGGCGGCCCTTGCGCGGCAGCCCTGGCACGGGCTGCGCCGGTTTGGGTTAGCAGGGCGTAGCAGTCCCACTTTGGCGCGGCCACGTCAGCATGAAGTATCGGATGGAAAATAAATCAAAACGGCTGCTAGCGCATATGGGGTACGCTGTGGGTGCTCTTAAAAGCAAAGCGGCGCCCCAAGCGCCGCCATGCGTGGGCAGGGTCATCAGGCCCTGCCGGGATTAAGCCAGCATTAGCAGCCGAGTAGGCTGCAGCGGCTTAGCGCAGCACCAGCACCGGAATCTCCGAGTGCGTGAGAACATGCTGTGTCTCGCTGCCCAGCAGCAGGCGCTTCAGACCTTTGCGGCCGTGCGAGGCCATGACGATCAGATCCGCTTTTTGCTTGGTGGCGGCCGACATGATGGCTTCGGCCACCAGGTCCGACTTGGCGATGCTGGTCTTGACCTTCACGCCCATGGCCTGGCCTTCTTCCTTGACCTTGTCGAGCATGGCCTGTGCCAGCTCGGACCATTTGGCTTCGATGCGCTTGATTTCCGTGTTGTCTACCGTGACGCCGCCTTCCAGGTAGCTGCGGGGGTAGCGAGGAACCACTTTGAGTGCCACCACGGTGGCGCCGCAAAGCTTGGCCAGCGACAGGGCGTTGGCCACGGCTTTGTCGGAAAGAGCGGAGCCATCGGTGGCCACCAGAATGCGTTCGTACATGTGTTATCTCCTAAATTGCAAGCGGACGGGTCAAAGCTTAGAGCGGTCGCTGCCGGCGACCTTGATGCACATCAATACGTTTATCATCGCGCCCGTTACGCTCCAGCCATGTCCCACGAAACCCTGAGTCCATCGCGGGCGCGCGAGCGGGACGCGTTTGATTCGGACCGCTCGGATGGTTCCGGCAATATCACTTTGCTGGATGATCCGCTGGAGTGGGGCTCGTTCGGGCGTCCTGCAGCTGCGCCCCTTGCCAATGCCAGCGCCGAAGTCGTCGATCCCTTGCAAGTCCCGGTGTGGGAGTCGCATGTGGTGCTCGATGGCATGCATTGCGCCACCTGCGCCCTGACCATTGAGGCCGCGCTGTGCGCCGTGCCTGGCGTGGTGCGCGCCGATGTCAGCGGCGCCACCCAGCGTGCCAAGGTGCAGTGGGCGCCGGAGCGGGTGCGGCCCTCGCACTGGATGGCCGCCATACAGCAGGCGGGCTATGGCGTCATGCCTGCGCGCGATGCACATGCGCGCGAGCTGCGTCAGGCCGAGAACCGCCGCGCGCTGTGGCGTTGGCTGGTGGCAGGCTTTTGCATGATGCAGGTGATGATGTATGCGTGGCCGGCCTATGAAGCCCGGCCGGGCGATCTGACGCTGGAGATGGAAACCCTGCTGCGCTGGGCTTCCTGGGTGATCAGCATTCCCGTGGTGCTTTTTGCCTGCGGACCTTTTTTTCGCAGCGCCTGGCGTGACCTGCGCACCCGCAGCATCAGCATGGACCTGCCCGTGGCCGTGGGCATGTTGATCACTTTTGTCGTCAGCTCCATGGGCACGTTTGACCCGGATGGGCCATTTGGCAAGGAAGTCTTCTACGACTCCCTGACCATGTTTGTGTTCTTTTTGCTGTCGGGGCGCTTGCTGGAGTTGCGCTTGCGCGACAAGACGGCGGGTGCGCTGGAGGCGGTGATGAATCGCCTGCCTGACAGCGTGGAGCGCCGCCAGCCCGATGGCAGCTGGGAGCGGGTGGCCGTGCGCCGGCTGCAAACCGGTGATGTGGTGCGGGTGCTGGCGGGCGAGGCATTTCCTGCCGATGGCCATGTGGCCCAGGGCCAGACCCATGCCGATGAAGCCCTGCTGACGGGAGAGTCCACGCCGGTGCGCAAGGAGCAGGGCGATGCCGTGACGGCGGGCAGCTACAACCTGGGCAGCCCGGTGGAGGTGAGGGTGGACGTGGTGGGTGGACAGACCCGTTTTGCCCAGATCGTGGACCTGATGGAAAGCGCCGCGCTGCAAAAGCCGCGCCTGGCGCAGCTGGCCGACCGCGTGGCCAAGCCTTTCTTGCTGGTGGTGATGCTGGCCGCGCTGGCGGCCGGCCTGTACTGGTGGCCCACCGACCCCAGCCGCGCGATGATGGTGGCAGTGGCCATTTTGATTGTGACCTGCCCTTGTGCACTGTCACTGGCCACGCCGGTGGCCATGCTGTCGGCTGCAGGGGCCATGGCCAGGCAGGGCGTGCTGGTGCGCAATCTGCAGGCCCTGGAATCGCTGGCCGAGGCAGACACCCTGGTGTTCGACAAAACCGGCACGCTGACCCAGGACGGTATGCGGGTGATGGGCGTGGATGTGGCACCGGATTCGCCGGCTGCATCGGCCGATGCAGCGCTGGCGCTGGCCGGCTTGCTGGGGGCGCAATCGGTACACCCGGTGTCGCGGGCCTTGGCGCAGGCCGCTGTGGGTGCAGGCGCTGCGGCCACATGGCAGCTGCGCAGCGTGGAAGAGATTGCTGGCGCCGGCCTGCGTGCCGAGCTGCTGGATGCACAAGGCGTGGCACGCCAGCTGCGCCTGGGCTCCTGGCGCTTTGCGGGCCAGGGTCAGCTGGTGGATGGCCAGCAGCGTGTGTACCTGGCCGAGGAGCTGGCAGATGGCCTGCAGCCCTGGGCCAGCGTGCGCCTGAACGAAGGGCTGCGCCCCGAAGCACGGGCCGCCGTGGCGGCGCTGGAGCAGGCCGGCATGACGCTGCACCTGCTCTCCGGCGACCGCGATGCCGCTGTGCAGCAGATGGCCCAGGCCGTGGGCATTGCCCATGCGCGCAGCGAATGCACTCCCCAGGACAAGTTGCAGGCCTTGCAGGCCTTGCAGGCCCAGGGCCACAAGGTGGCCATGGTGGGCGATGGCCTGAACGATGGCCCCGTGCTGGCGGGGGCCCATGTGTCTTTTGCCTTTGGCCGCGCCGTGCCGCTGGCGCAGTCGCGCTCGGACTTTGTGGTTCTGGGCGATGACCTGGGCCTGATTGCACAAAGCGTGCTGCAGGCGCGCAAGACCATGCGCATCGTGCGCCAGAACCTGGCCTGGGCCGCGGCGTACAACGCCGTCAGCATTCCGCTGGCGGTGATGGGCTGGATGCCGGCCTGGCTGGCGGGTCTGGGTATGGCGCTGAGCTCGCTGCTGGTGGTGCTCAATGCGGCACGCCTGGCCAAGCCTTTGCCTGTGGCCGCAGGGTTGCAGGGGCAGGGCGGTGCTGCCGTCCGCCAAGGGGACGACGCCGCAGGCGCGGCCCCGATTCTGGGAGTGCGGTAATGGATATTTTGTATTTGCTGGTGCCGCTGTCTGTGGTGTTGGTGCTGGCGATCTTGGCGGCCTTGTGGTGGGCAGTCTACCGAGGGCAGTTCGAAAGCGTGGAGCAGGAGGGCGAGCGCATTCTTCGAGACGATTGATGATCGTCAACACTCAAAAAAACGATTCAATGAACACTTTCAGTGCTAATTAAGAGGTGCCCGATGGATTCTCTAAAAACCAATACTGCCCACTACAACGATTCTGTTGTACGGCAGTTTTCTATCATGGCCGTGGTATGGGGGGTGGTTGGTATGGCTGTGGGCGTGCTTGTCGCGTCCCAGCTGGCCTGGCCTGAACTCAACTTCGGTATTCCCTGGCTGAGTTTTGGCCGTTTGCGTCCACTGCATACCAATGCGGTGATTTTTGCGTTTGGTGGTTCGGCGCTTTTTGCGACCAGCTACTACGTGGTGCAGCGAACCTGCCACACAGCGCTGTTCCTGCCTAAGCTGGCGACCTTCACCTTCTGGGGTTGGCAACTGGTGATTCTGGCCGCTGCGATTTCGCTGCCTCTGGGTTATACCCAGGGCAAGGAATACGCCGAGCTGGAGTGGCCTATCGACATTCTGATTGCCGTGGTGTGGGTGGCTTATGCCATCGTCTTCTTCGGCACCATCGGTATCCGCAAGGTCAAGCACATCTACGTGGCCAACTGGTTCTTCGGTGCCTTCATCATTGCTGTGGCCCTGCTGCACATTGTGAACAGTGCCTCGATCCCCGCTGGTTGGATGAAGAGCTACTCGGCCTATGCCGGCGTGCAAGACGCCATGGTGCAGTGGTGGTATGGCCACAATGCCGTGGGCTTCTTCCTGACCGCAGGCTTCCTGGGCATGATGTATTACTTCGTGCCCAAGCAGGCTGGCCGCCCCGTGTACTCGTATCGCCTGTCGATCGTGCACTTCTGGGCCCTGATCTTCACCTACATGTGGGCCGGTCCTCACCACCTGCACTACACCGCACTGCCTGACTGGACCCAGTCCGTGGGCATGTTGTTCTCGCTGATTCTGCTGGCTCCCAGCTGGGGCGGCATGATCAACGGTGTGATGACCTTGTCGGGCGCCTGGCACAAGCTGCGCGACGACCCCATCCTGCGCTTCCTGATCGTGTCCCTGTCGTTCTACGGCATGTCCACCTTCGAAGGCCCGATGATGGCCATCAAGACCGTGAACGCACTGTCGCACTACACCGACTGGACCGTGGGCCACGTGCACTCCGGTGCTCTGGGCTGGGTGGGTCTGATCACCATGGGCTCGCTGTACTACCTGGTGCCGCGCCTGTTTGGCCGCGAAAAAATGCACTCCGTGCCCGCTATTGAGCTGCACTTCTGGATGGCCACCATCGGCATCGTGCTCTACATCGCCGCGATGTGGATTGCCGGTGTGATGCAGGGTCTGATGTGGCGTGCCGTCAATGCCGATGGCACCCTGACCTACACCTTTGTGGAAAGCGTGAAGGCGACCTATCCCTTCTACGTGATCCGTGTGGTGGGTGGTCTCCTGTACCTGGCCGGCATGTTGGTGATGGCCTGGAACGTTGCGAAAACTGCCATGTCTGGTCGCGCCGTCAAGGTGCCTGTGGTGGCCGTCAACCCCGCCCACGCCTGAGTTTGAGGAACCAATATGTCTGCATCTAATAACAAAGGCTTTACCCACGAGAAGGTGGAAACCAACAACTTCCTCTTGATCGTTCTGATCTTGCTGGTGGTGGCGGTTGGTGGCCTGGTGGAAATCGTGCCGCTGTTCTTCCAGAAGTCCACGACGGAAGCCGTGGAGGGCGTCAAGCCCTACCCACCTCTGCAGCTGATGGGCCGCGACGTCTATCTGCGTGAAGGTTGCTACAACTGCCACTCGCAGATGATCCGCCCCTTCCGCGCTGAAACCATGCGCTATGGCCACTACTCGGTGGCGGGTGAGTTCGTGTACGACCACCCCTTCCAGTGGGGCTCCAAGCGTACCGGTCCCGACCTGCACCGTGTGGGTGGCAAGTACAGCGATGAATGGCATCGCGTGCACTTGAACAACCCCCGCGATGTGGTGCCCGAGTCCAACATGCCAGCCTACTCCTGGCTGGAAAAGAGCATGGTGGATGAGACCGTGGTTGCCCAGCGCATGAGCGCGCTGCGCAAGGTGGGCGTGCCCTACACCGACGAGGAAATCGCCGGTGCTGCGGAGCAAGTCAAGGGCAAGACCGAGCTGGAGGCTGTTGTGGCCTACCTGCAAGGTCTGGGTACCGCGCTGAAGTAAGGGGGCAATATGGATATCACCACCATGCGCATCGTGGCCACGCTGGCGTCGCTGGCGTGCTTCCTGGGCATTGGGTGGTGGGCATATGCCCGCCGCAACCAGGCCCGGTTTGACGAGGCAGCCATGCTGCCTTTTGATCAAGACTGATTTCTCCACCAGAACGAGAACATCCCATGAGCGATTTCGTAAATAATTTCTGGTCGGTCTATGTCGCTGGTATCACCTTGGTAGGCATCCTGGCCTGCCTGCTCTTGCTGGTGATCACCGCCCGCAAGAAAGTGGTTTCCGACAATGACAACACGACCGGACACGTGTGGGACGAGGACCTGCGCGAGTTGAACAACCCCATGCCCCGTTGGTGGATGTGGCTGTTTGTCATCACCGTCGTCTTCAGCCTGCTGTATCTGGCCATGTACCCCGGTATGGGCTCGTACAACGGCAAGCTGCAGTGGAGCCAGGTCGGCGCCTATGAAAAGGAAATGGCCAAGGCCAACGAGGCACTGGAGCCGCTGTACGCACGTTTCACCGCCATGACCACGCAGGAAATTGCCAAGGACGACAAGGCCATGGCCATTGGCGAGCGCTTGTTCATGAACAACTGCGCCCAGTGCCACGGCTCTGACGCACGCGGCAGCAAGGGCTTTCCCAACCTGACCGATGGCGACTGGCTGCATGGTGGCGCACCCGAGCAAATCCACGAAACCATTGCCAAGGGCCGCATCGGCATGATGCCGCCTCAGGCAGAGGCCGTGGGTACGCCCGAAGACGTGCGCAACCTGGCCCATTACGTGCTGAGCCTGTCGAACAGCCCGCATGACTCGCTGAAGGCATCGCTGGGCAAGCCCAAGTTCATGATTTGCGCAGCCTGCCACGGCGCCGACGGCAAGGGCAACCAGATGCTGGGTGCCCCCAACCTGACCGACGACAACTGGCTGCACGGCTGGGGTGAACAAGCCATTGTGGACATGGTCACCAACGGCAAGATGAACCAGATGCCTGCCCAGGAAGGCAAGCTCACGCCTGCACAGATCAATGTGCTGACGGCTTATGTGTGGAGTTTCTCCAACAAGCAGGGATCGGCTAACTGATCCGTTCGATGAACGAGGCGGCATGCGAGTGCCGCCTTTTTTCATTGCAGAGTTGAGAAAGAAAGTTGCCCCATGACTTCTGATAACGAGGAGAAGACCCCCAAGAAGGTCATTCCCATCAAAGCGGAGCCTGCAGAGACGCATGGCTTTTTTGAAGCCCACAAGCGGGTCTATCCCCGCTCCATTCGCGGTGTCTTCATGCGCTGGCGCTGGGCGCTGGTCATCCTGACGCAGCTGGTGTTTTATGGCCTGCCCTGGCTGGAGTGGGGGCAGCGCCAGATGGTGCTGTTCGATCTGGGCGCACGCAGGTTCTACCTGTTTGGCCTGGTGCTGTACCCGCAGGACTTCATCTACCTGACAGGCCTGCTGATTCTGAGTGCTTTGGCACTGTTCTTATTTACGGCCGTGGCAGGGCGGTTGTGGTGCGGATTTAGCTGCCCGCAGACCGTGTACACCGAAATCTTCATGTGGATTGAACAGAAGATCGAGGGTGACCGCAGTGCCCGTATCCGCCTGGACCAGGGCAAATGGACTTTTGAGAAGCTCTGGAAAAAGAGCTGCACGCAGCTGGTGTGGATTGTGCTGTCGGTGTGGACCGGCTTTACCTTTGTGGGCTACTTCGTGCCCATCCGCGAGCTGGGTGTGGAGCTGATGGCTTTCCAGGGCACCTGGCAGATCTTCTGGGTGCTGTTCTATGGCTTTGCCACCTATGGCAATGCCGGCTATATGCGCGAGCAGGTGTGCAAATACATGTGCCCCTATGCGCGTTTCCAGAGCGCCATGTTCGACAAGGACACGCTGATCGTCAGCTACGACCCTGCACGTGGTGAGAACCGTGGTCCACGCAAAAAAGACGTGGACTACAAGGCACAGGGTCTGGGAGACTGCATCGACTGCAAGCTGTGCGTGCAGGTCTGCCCCGTGGGCATCGACATCCGCAATGGTCTGCAGTACGAGTGCATAGGTTGCGGCCTGTGTATCGATGCGTGCAACAGCATCATGGACAATATGCACTACCCGCGCGGCCTGATCCGCCTGACCACGCAAAACGGTGTGGCCAAGGGCTGGAAGCAGGCGCAAATTCTGCGCCGTGTGCTGCGTCCGCGGGTGCTGATCTACTCCAGTGTCTTGCTGCTGCTGGCTGTGGCCATGGTGGTGAGCATGTCGGTGCGCCAGCCGCTGAAGGTGGATGTGATCCGCGACCGTGCCTCGCTGGCCCGTATCGTGGCTGGCGGCAAGCTGGAAAATGTCTACCGCCTGCAGGTGATGAATGCCACAGAGTCTCCTCAGACATACCGCATCCGCGCGCATGGGCTGGAGGGGGCCGAGGTAGTATCCGAAACCGAGGTGCAGGTGCTGCCGGCTGAAACGCGTGGCGTGGCAGTACGGGTGCAGATTCCGTACGGTTCGGCTGCTGCAGGTTCGCACACGCTGCTGTTTGACATCGATGCCACCAGTGGCCAAGGCAAGGTGAGCGAGAAATCGGTCTTTATCGTGCCGCGCTAAATCAGGGGCTGGGAGGCAAGCCTCCCAGCCATTTCTCATGGAAGGCGCTTGACGCGTCAGAAAGCGAAAGTGATGACTACAGCAACCGCCCAAGCTGCCATGCAGCAGCCCGGCAAGCCCTGGTGGAAGTTTCCCCATGTGTGGCTGGTGATCGCTGGCCCGGCCCTTGTGGTGGTGGCCGGCCTGGTCACCTTCTGGATTGCCGTGCACAACCCCGATCCTGTGGTGGATGAGGACTACTACCGCAAGGGCATTGAGATCAACAAGACCTTGCAGAATCCGGAGATGAGTTTTGCTCCGGCGCTCAAGAGCCGTAATCATTCGGCCACGCCCCAAGAAGACCAGCCCAGCCTCAAGCCGGAATAACAGCATCCATAAGGATGGGCAAGTCGTCCGTTTGGAGGCGGCCATACAGCGCTTCATGCTTTGTTGCGCGCCCTTGCCGTACCCAAGTACTGTCTGCAGGCGCGCGTCGCGCCTGAAGCGCTGTCTGACCGTTGGGCTTGTGCACCACAAGGCCTGTTGCGCTGTCCAGGCCCGCTCCGGCAGGCCATGTTCGCATTGCCACCCGCAGTGCTGTTTCGCGATACATGAAAAAAGCCAACCGATCGGTTGGCTTTTTGGTTTTCGTCTGGGCGCTTTAACCTGCCACAACTCTGTTTTTAACGTGGTGCCAGGCGGATGGCGCCATCCAGGCGAATCACTTCGCCGTTGAGCATATCGTTTTCAAAAATATGGCAGGCCAGCTTGGCATAGTCCTCGGGGGTACCCAGGCGGCTGGGGAAGGGCACACCTGCGGCCAGTGCGTCTTGCACTTCCTGGGGCATGCCAAACAGCATGGGGGTGCCGAAGATGCCGGGGGCAATGGTCATATTGCGGATGCCGTTGCGTGCCAGGTCGCGGGCGATGGGCAAGGTCATGCCCACCACGCCGCCCTTGGAGGCAGCATAGGCGGCCTGGCCCATCTGGCCGTCGTAGGCAGCTACGCTGGCGGTGGAGATCAGCACGCCGCGCTCGCCGGTGCTTTCGGGGGCGTTGGCTGACATGGCGGCGGCGGCCAGGCGGATCATATTGAAGCTGCCCACCAGGTTCACGGTGATCACCTTCTGGTAGAGCGCCAGATTGTGGGCGCCGTTCTTGCCCACGGTCTTCTCGGCAGGTGCCACGCCGGCGCAGTTGACCAGGCCCATCAGCTTGCCCAGCGAGACTGCCTTGTCGACCACGGCCTGGCCATCGGCCTCGTTGCTGACATCGCAGCGCACAAACGCACCGCCAATGGATTGGGCCACGGCCTCACCCTTGTCTTGCTGCATGTCGGCAATGACGACCTTGCCGCCCTTGGCTGCCAGCATGCGTGCCGTGCCTTCGCCCAGGCCTGATGCCCCGCCGGTGACGATGAAAACCTTGCCTTGAATGTCCATGGTGTCTCCTGTGTGTTTCGTTGACGTAAACGTCAATTATGCAGGGGCGGGGACGATGGCGGCTGTCCCCCGGGTGCAACACTGCAGGCTGTGTACAGGCGAAAAAAAAGCCCGGTCAGAAACCGGGCTTTAAAAGGATCCAAGAAACGGGGGTTTCGAGAGGATCCAAGGAGACAACTGGTGTCTTGAAGCGGAAGTGATCAAGACGATGGCGTGATTATAGGGAATACCCTAGATTTTGCCAATGACCACTTCAAAACTGTTGTTTTATGGATCAACGCTTGCGGGTGGTGGTGGCTTGGGTGGCGTTGGCAGCGGTGCTGGCCACGGCGTTGATGTTGGCTTCAGCCATGTCGGAGGCTTGCTTGACGGCCTTTTGCATGCTGTCAAAAGCATTGGTGGCGGCGGACACGGCGCTCTTCATCACGGCCACAGCGGTTTCGGAACCTGCGGGTGCGTTCTTGGCAGTGCTGTCCACCAGGTTGGTGAAGTTCTTTTGCAGTTCGCCGGCCTTTTCTTCAAAAGCCTTGGTGAATTCGCTGCTGGTGGCCGAAGCGATGTTGTACAGATGACGGTTGTAGGCAGCGGTCTTTTCGGCCAGAGGCTGGAACAGATTGGCTTGCAGGGCCAGCAGTTCCTGGGCGTCTTTGGCGCTCAGCAGAGATTGGGTGTGGCTGGAGGCTTCGGTCAGCGCGGCGCGGGCGGCGGTGATGTTCAGCTCGACCAGCTTTTCCACGCCTTCGAAGGCCTTGGTGGTCAGACCGAACAGGGTCTCGATGTTGGCTTTTTGTGCGCTCAGGATTTGGTCAGCGGTCAGGGACATAGTGGTTCTCCGGGTTGGTATGGCCAAAACGCTGGCCAATTGCGTCATATCCGCGGCAGGTCATGTTGCGCTGCAGCATGGGTAATTCTATGCAGTGCCGGTTTTCGTGCAAGTGTTTTTGTTGCGCTGCATCAAATAATTTGCGACTAGGCGTGTTTTTATCCACAAGCGCAGGATGAAAGGCCAGGGCCTGACCATGTTTGCCCCGATGGACGGAGATGGGCTCCAGGCCACAATGCCGGCCATGACTTCTTCGCCATCTTCTCAGGGCGGGGCGCGGCCCCAGGCCCAGCCGCGCAGCAGCTATCGCGCTTTTCATCCCATCACCACACGCTGGTCAGACAACGATGTCTACGGCCATGTGAACAACGTTATTTACTACAGCTGGTTTGACACTGCTGTGAATGCCCACTTGATAGAGCAGGGCGTTCTGGACTTTCAGGGCGGCGACACCATTGGCCTGGTGGTGGAGACGCAGTGCAACTACTTTGCCTCGCTGGCCTACCCGCAAAAGGTGGAGGCCGGCATTCGCGTCGCCCGCCTGGGCGGCAGCAGCGTGCGCTATGAAGTGGGCATTTTTGCCGAGGGCAGCGACAGCACGGCGGCGGCAGGCCACTTTGTCCATGTCTATGTGGACGCGGCGACACGCAGGCCCAAACCTTTGCCCCCGGCACTGCGCGCGGTGCTGGAGGCACTGGTGGTCTCCTGAGCCGGTGCTTCGGGGCGGCCTCAGTCTGCACTTTTTGATAGCTGCAGCAGGGCGCTACATCTGCTTGCAAGGCCGCTAGGACCATGGGTTTGTGGGGAGAGAATTTGGGCGGCGCAGACGGTTGCTTGGCCTACACTTGGTCTTTCGCCCGATTGCACCGCCGCGCCGCAGCTTTTTCATGATCATCCACAGCCTGCTCGACACCGATCTGTACAAGTTCACGATGATGCAGGTCGTGCTGCACCAGTTTCCCGGTGCCACGGTGGAGTACAAGTTCAAGTGCCGCAACTCCGGTGTGCAACTGGCCCCCTATGTGGAAGAGATTCGCGCCGAAATCCGCCATCTCTGCAGCCTGGGCTTTACGCAGGAAGAGCTGGCCTATCTGCGCTCGCTGCGCTATATCAAGAGCGACTTTGTCGATTTCCTGGGGCTGTTCCGCCTCAATGAAAAATACATCCAGGTGACGCCGCTGGCCAGCGGCGAGATCGACATCACCATCCAGGGCCCCTGGTTGCACACGATTTTGTTTGAGATTCCGGTGCTGGCCATCGTCAACGAGGTGTACTTTTGCAACACCCAGGCCCAGCCCGATTGGAGCGAAGGTCGACAGCGCCTGCAGGCCAAGATTGCACAGATGCGCGGGGACAGCCTGGAGTATCTGAAGATTGCCGACTACGGCACGCGCAGGCGCTTTTCACGTGACTGGCATGAGGAGGTCTTGCGTACCCTGTGCCGCGACCTGGGCGCGGGCGAGCAACGGCCTGCGCCCGGCCACGGGCCCGGCCAGTTCGCCGGCACCAGCAATGTGCTGTTTGCCAAGCAACTGGGCATCTTGCCCCTGGGCACCATGGCGCATGAATATCTGCAGGCCTGCCAGGCTCTGGGCCCCCGGCTGCGCGACAGCCAGATCTACGGTTTTGAATCCTGGGCGCGCGAGTACCGAGGCGATCTGGGTATCGCCCTGTCCGATGTGTATGGCATGGACGCGTTCTTGCGCGACTTCGACCTGTATTTCTGCAAATTATTCGACGGTGCGCGCCATGACAGCGGTGACCCCTTTGCCTGGGGCGAACGCCTGCTGGCGCATTACCGTGCCAACCGGGTGGATCCGCTGACCAAGACGCTGATCTTCAGCGACGCCCTGACCATTCCCCGCACCATAGAGCTGTACCGCCGTTTTCATGGCCGCTGCCTGCTGGCCTTTGGCATTGGCACCAATCTGACCAATGACTTGGGCTATGAGCCGCTGCAGATCGTGATCAAAATGACCCGCTGCAACGACCAGCCCGTGGCCAAGCTGTCCGACACCCCTGGCAAAAGCATGTGCGAAGACCAGAAATACCTGGCCTATCTGCGCCAGGTGTTTGACATCAGCACCCCCGCGTGAGGGGGGCCAGGGCACCACAGAATAAGGAGACTCCCCCATGAAGCTTTTGCGCAGTACCGCCCTGGGCGTGCTGATTTCGCTGGCCTTGCTGCCCGGCGCCGCCATGGCGACGGAAATCGATGGCGCAGCGCTGTCCGTGCTCTGGGGCGTGCCCTTTGCCGGTATCTTGCTGTCGATTGCGCTGATGCCCTTGCTGGCGCCTGCTTTCTGGCACCACCATTTCGGCAAGGTCACCGCAGCCTGGGCGCTGGCATTCCTGTTGCCGTTTGCGGCCGTTTTTGGCGGCCATGCGGCCATGGTGAACCTGGTCCATGCCCTGGTAGCGGAATACCTGCCCTTTGTGATCTTGCTGACGGCGCTCTACACCGTGGCCGGCGGTATCTACATACGCGGCAATCTGCATGGCACGCCGCTGCTGAATACCGGGATTTTGGCGGTGGGTGCCGTGCTGGCCAGCTTTATGGGCACCACGGGAGCGTCCATGCTGCTGATTCGCCCGCTGATTCGCGCCAATGACAACCGCAAGCATGTGGCCCATGTGGTGGTGTTCTTCATCTTCATCGTCTCCAATGCCGGTGGCTCGCTGACGCCGCTGGGAGACCCTCCGCTGTTTCTGGGCTTTTTGAAGGGCGTGGACTTCAGCTGGACGCTGCACCAGCTCTGGCCCGAAACCCTGTTCCTGGTGGGCGTGTTGCTGGCCATCTTCTGTGCGCTGGACAGCTGGCTGAGCCGCCGTGATGGCGAACGCAGCCCGGTGGACCCCACGCCCGACAACGCCAGCCCCACACAGCTGGGCTTTGATGGCAAGCTCAACTTTGCCCTGCTGGGTGTGGTGGTGGCCCTGGTGCTGCTCAGCGGCATGTGGAACTCGGACGCCTTTGTGGATGTGGCCGGCACCCTGGTGGGTCTGCCTGGCCTGGTGCGCGACGGGGGCTTGATCGTGGTGACTCTGCTGTCGCTGGCGCTGACGCCGCGCGCCGTGCATGACAGCAACCAATTCGGCTGGGGCCCCATGCAGGAAGTGGCCAAGCTGTTTGCCGGCATTTTCCTGACCATCATCCCCGTGATCGCCATGCTCAAGGCCGGGGTGGACGGCCCCTTTGGTGCCATCGTCCGTGCCGTGACCCATCCGGATGGCTCGCCCAATCCCGCCATGTATTTCTGGGCGACAGGTGCGTTGTCGTCTTTCCTGGACAATGCGCCCACCTACCTGGTGTTCTTCAACACGGCAGGCGGAGACCCGCAGCTGTTGATGACCAGCATGGCCGCCACGCTGGGCGCCATTTCGGCCGGCGCCGTGTTCATGGGCGCCAACACCTATATCGGCAATGCGCCCAATCTGATGGTCAAGGCCATTGCCGAAGACCGCGGCGTGCGCATGCCCAGCTTCTTTGGCTATATGGCCTGGTCGTTCGGCATCTTGGTGCCGCTGTTTGTGGTGATGACTTTCATCTGGTATTGAACCGGGGAAGCCATGGATGCACTGATGCATCCCTGGCAATGCAACGCAGCAAGAGAGTGGGTAAGTGGGTATGGGCAGTGCGCTAGACGACGCAGACACTTTGGCCACGGCCATGGCATCGCTACACAGCAATGCCCATTACCTGAATGCCATCGCACGCATGGCGGCGCGGCGTGAGGTGGTGGTCACGGAGCCCGTGTATTCGGTGCAGGGCCTGCCGCTGCTGCTGCCCGGTCAGGTGCTGGATGGCAGCTTGCGGGAGTTGCTGGGAACGCACCGCCTGCAGACGTCACTGGACGCCCAGCTCTCGGTCAGCGATCCGGCCGACACCTCCGCCCTGTATGGGGAGGTGATGCGCCTGATGGAGGAGCACCCGCTGGGCCGCATGCTGGCGGCCGAGCTGGGCGGCGACGGCGCTTTGCTGGGCCGGGCCCTGCGGCAAATGCACTGGCCTGCCCAGGCGCGCTTCAAGATGACGCTGATGCAGGACCAGTTGCCCGTGCTGTTCGAACACAGCCTGCTGATGGCCATGGTGGCCTTGTTTCTGGCCATACGTGCGGGCTGGGACGAGGGCCAATGCACCAGGCTGGCGGTGGCGGCCTTGCTGCACGACGTGGGCATGCTCTATATGTCCAATGCCTGGGTGGATGCCAATTACCGACTCTCCGACCGGGAGCGCGCCCAGCTGGCGGCGCACTCCATCACCGGCTCCATGGCGGTGCAGGCCATGGGGGCCTACCCCTTCAGCGTCGAAGACGCGGTGCTGGAGCACCATGAATGCCTGGACGGCAGCGGCTACCCACGCCATTTGATGGGCGATGCCATCTCGCCCATGGGCCGCGTGCTGATGGTGGCCGAAGTGGTGTCCGCCTTTTTCGGCAAATACACGGCGGCGGCCAGTCAGCGCCTGTCGCTGACGCTGCGCCTACATGCCGGTCGCTATCCCGCCGAGCATGTGGCACCGGTGCTGGGCCTGTTGCAGCACGCCAGCAGCACGGCGCCGGTCGTGTCTGCCGATGAGGTGTTGCGCGACTGCCAGGCCGTGGCCACGGTGCTGCGTTACTGGGCCTCTTGCAAGCGCGTGCTGCCCGCGCAATGGCAGGCGCAGGCCGGCAGCCGGGCGCTGATGTGGATGGACAGCCGCCTGCGGGCGCTGGAGGTGTCGCTGGCCGAGTCCGGTGCCCATTCCCGGCCGCAGGAGGACTGGCAGCAGATCCTGGAGCAAATGCCCGACAGCGTGGCCGAACTGGGCCTGATCCACCGCGAAGTGCTGTGGCAGCTCGGCAGCTGCATGCACACCTGCCTGCGCCGCTGGCCGGCCAATGCGGACTCACCCTCCGAAGTGGAGCGTGCCCTGTGGACCTGGATACACAGCAGCCGCAAGGTGCTGGAGCAGGCCGGTGCGAATACTGGACAGGATGCCCGCCATGACCCTGCTCCGCCGTCTTGAAGGCGGCCAGGCCCTCGCCCCAATTTCCCCAACCCCTGATGGAGACTCCCCCACCATGCCTAAGCGCCGTATTCTGATTGCCCGAGCCATTTCACCCGAAGTGGTGGACTTTCTGCGCCAGCACTTCGATGTGCAAGACAACCAGGAAGACGTGCAGTGGAGCCCCGAGGAACTGGCTCGCCAGCTGCAGGGCAAGGACGGCGTGCTGACCACGGGCTCGCAGAGCATCAACGCTGCGCTGCTGGCCGCTTGCCCCCAGCTCAAGGTGGTCTCCAATATGGCAGTGGGCTATAACAACTTCGATGTGCCCGCCATCACGGCGGCCGGCGTGCAGGCCACCAATGCCCCCGATGTGCTGACCGAGACCACGGCCGACTTCGGCTTTGCGCTGTTGATGGCCACGGCCCGCCGCATCACCGAGAGCGAGCATTACCTGCGCGCCGGACAGTGGAAGGAGTGGCGCTACGACCTGTTTGCCGGCGCCGAGGTGCATGGCAGCACGCTGGGCATCATCGGCATGGGCCGCATAGGCCAGGGCATTGCCAAGCGCGGTGCCCACGGCTTTGGCATGAAGGTGATCTACCACAACCGCTCCCGCCTCACGCCCGCGCTGGAGGCTGAATGCAAGGCCAGCTATGTCAGCAAAAGCGAGCTGCTGCAGACAGCCGACCATGTGGTGCTGGTGCTGCCCTTCACGCCTGAAAACCGCCACACCATTGGCGCGGCCGAGCTGGCGCAGATGAAGCCCACGGCCACGCTGATCAACATCGCCCGCGGCGGAATTGTCGACGACGCGGCCCTGGCCCAGGCCCTGCGTGCCAAGACCATTGCCGCTGCCGGCCTGGACGTGTTTGAGGGCGAGCCCGCCGTCCACCCCGATCTGCTCACCGTGCCCAATGTGGTGCTGACCCCGCATATTGCCAGCGCCACCATGGGTACGCGCCGCGCCATGGCGCAGTTGGCGGCGGATAACCTGGTGGCCGTGCTGGGCGGCAAGGCGCCGCTGACGCCGGTGAACCAGCCGGATGGCCCAGCGCGCACTGTGAAATGGAACGACACCCCCTGAGCCGCTTCGCGTCTTCCCCCTCTCTATCGCTGCGCGATGGAGGGGGACGGCACCAGCGCGGCGGGGCGGCCCTTGCGCGGTGCCCTGGCGTGGTGCGCGCCAGTTTCTGGCGATATGGGTAGCGCACAGCGCCTGGGGGTGCTGAAAAAGTGAGCTTTCTGTGCAGATGCAGCGCCACTTTGAATGCTATTCATATCTGCAACTGGCGAAAATGCTGCAGAGACAGCTATTGTTTTTTAGGTAAGGAGTGCTTGTGCTGCAGACATGGATGATCTGGTTGGCCCTGGGCCTGCTGTTGGCGGTGTTGCTGCTGCAGCTGTGGCTGGTGCTGCGCCCACGGAGCAGTGGCGCGGATGCCGCCCTGGCCCAGCCGCTGCAGGCCTTGCAGCAGGCGGCGCAGCAGACCCAGCTGGCGCTGGCCAGGAGTGACGGTGCGCTGGAGCATATGGGCCAGCAGTTGCTGGGCTTGAGCCATCAGCTCAACCAGCACCAGCAGGCCGCCAGCGACAGCCTGCGCAAGCTGGTCGATGGCCGCATGGCCCAAAGCCTGGCCGAGGCACGGGCCAGCCGGCAGGAGCTGCAGCAGCATTTCCAGCAGCTGCAAGAGGCCCTGGCCCAGCAGCTGCACCGGCTGCAGCAAGGCCATTTGCACAGCGGCGAGCAGCTGCGCACCACGCTCAACGAGCGACTGGCCGCCATACAGAGCGACAACGCCGACAAGCTTGAGGCCATGCGCCGCACGGTGGACGAGAAGCTGCATGAAACCCTGGAGCAGCGCCTGGGCGAGTCCTTCAAACTGGTCAGCGACCGGCTGGAGCAGGTGCACAAAGGCCTGGGCGAGATGCAGACCCTGGCCGGCAGCGTGGGCGATCTGAAACGGGTGATGACGAATGTGAAAACCCGCGGCACCTGGGGCGAGGTGCAGCTGGGCGCCATCATCGACAACGTGCTCACGCCGGCCCAGTACGCCAAGAATGTGAAGACCGTGCCGGGCAGTGACGAGCTGGTGGAGTTCGCCATCCGCCTGCCGGGCCAGGGCGGGGTGGATGACGCGCCGGTGTGGTTGCCCATTGATGCCAAATACCCGGTGGAGCATTACCAGCGCCTGCAGGACGCGCTGGACGCCGGCGAGCGCGCCGCCATGGTGGCAGCCGGCAATGCCTTTGAAGCCTCCATCCGTGCCGAGGCCAAGAAGATCGCCGCCAAATACCTGGCACCACCCCACACCACGGACTTTGCCGTGATGTATTTGCCCAGCGAAAGCCTTTTTGCCGAGGTGTTGCGCAGGCCCGGCCTGGTCGAGGCACTGCAAAACGACAGCCGCGTGGTGGTGACGGGACCGGCCAATCTGGCGGCCATGCTCAGCAGCCTGCAAATGGGCTTCAAGACCCTGGCCATTGAGCAGCGTTCTTCTGAGGTGTGGGCGGTGCTGGGCCAGGTCAAGACCGAGTTCGCCAAGTTTGGCGAGGTGGTGGAGGCCACGCGCAAATCCATTGATGCAGCAGCCCGCCGTTTTGAGCAGGTGGATGTGCGCACCCGCGCCATACAGCGCAGGCTGCGCGGCGTGCAGGAGTTGCCTGTGCCGCAGGGCGATGCGGCCTTGCTGGCCAGCAGCGCATTGCCGCCAGGCTTGGTGAATCCAGGTGCAGCAGGGGCGAATGGCGAGGGTTTGGACGATGAGGATGTGAACGCGTGAATGCTGCCTTGCTGCGCCTGATTGGGGCGCAAATTTCCATCCACGCCTGCATGACGGGCATGCGCATGGCCACCCCCTTGCTGGCGCTGCGTGAAGGCTATTCGGCCGCTGCCGTGGGTTTTTTGCTGGCGCTGTTTGCGTTGACCCAGGTATTTCTGTCCTTGCCCGCCGGCCGCTATGCGGACCGCCACGGCCTCAAGCGCCCGCTGGCCTTGAGCGTGGGCGCCGCCGTGCTGGGCGCTGGGGCGGCCGCCGCCTTTCCCCTCTACCCCGTGTTGTGCGCAGCGGCCTTGCTGACCGGGGGCGCCTCGGGGGCGGCCATCATCGCGCTGCAGCGCCATGTGGGGCGCAGCGCGCATGACAAGACGCAGCTGCGCAAGGTCTTCAGCTGGCTGGCGATCGGGCCGGCCGTGTCCAACTTTCTGGGGCCTTTTGCGGCCGGCTTGCTGATCGACTATGCCGGTGGCCAAGCCGCCAGCACCACCGGGTTTCGCGCCGCCTTTGTGCTGCTGGCCCTGCTGCCGCTGGCGGCCTGGCTGCTGTCGCGCACGGTGCAGGAGACGCCGCAGGACGCGGCCCCCGCAGCGGCCAAGCAGGCCACGGCCTGGGACTTGTTCCAGAACCGGGGCTTTCGCCGCCTGCTGCTGATGAACTGGGCGCTGTCGTCCTGCTGGGATGTGCACACCTTTGTCGTGCCCATTCTGGGCCACGAGCGCGGGCTGTCGGCCTCGGTCATCGGCTCCATCCTGGGGGCGTTTGCCATTGCCGCTGCCGCCATACGCCTGTTGGTGCCCTTGCTGTCCGAGCGCATCAGCGAGTGGCAGGTGGTGTTCAGTGCCATGGTGCTGGCATCACTCTTGTTCATGCTCTATCCGCTGATGCCGGGGGCCTGGAGCATGGGTGCTTGCTCGGTGCTCTTGGGTCTGGTGCTGGGCTCGGTCCAGCCCATGGTGATGAGCATGATCCACCAGATCACGCCACCCCACCGCCACGGAGAGGCCCTGGGCCTGCGCATGATGGCCATCAACGGCTCCAGCGTGGTCATGCCCATGCTGTTCGGCACCTTGGGTACCGTGGTGGGGGTGTCGGCGCTGTTCTGGGCCGTGGGTGCCGTGGTGGGCGGCAGCGCGCGCCTGCCCTGGTTGCTGGGGCGGGAAGACCTGCCGGAGCATATAAGCACCCCCTGAGCCGCTGCGCGTTTTCCCCCTCTCTATCGCTACGCGATGGAGGGGGACGACACCGGCGCGGTGGGGCGGCTCTTGCGCGGTGTCCCTGGCATTAGGCCGCGCCGGTTTTATACGGTGTGGATACCAGCAGGCCAGGGTATAGCAAAGACGCAGCATCAAGCGCTATATGGGGGGCGCCCGGTGAGGTGTTAAGCCAGGCAGTAAAAAGCCCGTGGGCTGTTGGCAACCACGGGCGGGAAGAGATGAAAAAAAACCTCAGTCTGGCAGGTTGTAGAACTTCTTGATGATGTCCCAGGCCTGGGCGGGGTCGTCCACATAGTGGAACAGATCCAGATCCTTGGCCGAGATCATGCCTTCTTCGACCAGCATGTCGAAGTTGTAGAGCTTCTTCCAGAAGGCCGAATCAAACAAGATGATGGGCACGGGCTTGACCTTGGTGGTTTGCACCAGGGTCAGTACCTCGAACAGCTCGTCCATGGTGCCAAAGCCACCAGGAAAGGCCACCAAGGCCTTGGCGCGCATCATGAAATGCATTTTGCGCAGCGCGAAGTAGTGGAACTTGAAGCTCAGCCCCGGCGTGATGTAGCGGTTGCCCGACTGCTCGTGGGGCAGCAGGATGTTCAGCCCCACATTGGGCGCACCGGCTTCGTAGGCGCCGCGGTTGGCGGCTTCCATGATGCCGGGGCCGCCACCGGTGCAGATGTACATGCGCTGGTCCTGGGGCTGGCGCAGGCTGTGCTCGGCCACCAGCTTGGCAAAGGCGCGGGCCTGGTCGTAGCGCTGGGCGTTGCGCATGGCTTGCTGGGCCTGGGCAATGCGCTGGCTGTCGCCGCTGGCCTGGGCCTCTTGCAGGCGCTGGGTGGCCACTTCGGGGGGCAGAAAACGTGCGCTGCCATACACCACGACGGTGTGGTCTATGCCGAACTCGCTTTGGCCCAGATCGGGCTTGAGCATTTCCAACTGAAAGCGTATGCCCCGGGTTTCACGGCGGGCCATGAATTCGGGGTCGGCAAACGCAAGGCGGTGGGCGTCGGGCTGGGTAAGGTCCACTGTGTCAGCCACCTGAGTGGGGGCCTCCAGATCTGCCAGGGATTCAGCCAGCGAGCGGTCGTGCAGGGAGAGCGATGCGTCCATAGATTTCCAGAAAACTCCGTGATCAAGAGGGTCATCTTCGCAGAACTGCAAGCGCCTCTGCAGCAACTGAACGGATTCTTTGACTGGACGGCATGGGCATGGGTATCGGTATGGTGCCGCGCAAGCTGGGCTGCAGCAAAGATTGGCTGGAACCCGCGTTGCACAAAACAGGCGCTACTCCCATGTCAGGGACAGCGAGCAAGGGCCGCCCCTTACGCTTCGCTGTCGTCCCCCTGGGATTTCTGTGATCTGTCGTGAAGATTGGCTTGCACCCGAATCGCATAAAACGGGCGCTGTCCCTATGTCAGAGACAGCGAGCAAGGGCCGCCCCGCCGCGAGGCTGTCGTCCCCTTGGGGGGGAAGGCGCCGTAGGCGACTCAGGGGGGGCTATTTCACCGTCGCAATCCCCGCCACCGTCAGCAGCAGCGATGCGGCCAGATGTGCGGCGGCCCAGCCGAAAGCCATGCTCCAGCGGCCTTGCTGCAGCAGCTCCACCACCTCAGCGGAGAAGCTGGAGAAGGTGGTCAGCGCGCCCAGAAAGCCGGTGACCAAAAGCAGGCGCCACACCGGGTCGATATCAGGGTGGGCCTGGAAAAAGCCCACGCACAGGCCGATCAAATAGCCGCCTATGGCGTTGGCGGCCAGGGTGCCCCAGGGCAGGGCGCCTGGGGTGTTGAGCCACAGCCCCAGCTTCCAGCGGGACAAGGCGCCCAGGCAGGCGCCCAGGCAGATGGCGAGAACTTGTTGCATGCCCGCCAGTGTAGGGGCGGGCAGCGGTGGTGCGAGGTCTGTATGGGCACAGCACCGGCCGCGATTGAGCGTGAAAAAGCGCGCAGATGCAGCTGCAGCGCGCGCAATGTGCTCAATCTTTGATAGCGTTGGCAGCCTCTTCTTCGGTCAGCGGCTCGTTGCGTACCAGGCCGCTGACGCTGGGGGGTACGTTGCGGCCGGCGCGCCGGTCGCGGAACAGGGCCGCACGCATCAAAAAGATGGTGGTGATGGGCACGGTCACGGCAATGAAGACCGCGATCAGCAGCGGATGGGCCGCAAAGCCGTGGCTGGAAAGCGAGAAAAAGATGATGGAGGCCCACATGATCAACCAGCAGCCCAGTGTGGCCACGATGGAGGGCGCATGCACACGCTCGTAATAGCTTTTGAGCCGCAGCAGGCCCAGCGAGCCCATCAGTGCGACCAAGGCACCGCAGACTGCCAGCACGGCAATCGCCACCTCGGCCCAGAAGGGCAGCAGGACTTCATTCATTCGATCACCTCGCCACGCAGCAGGAACTTGGCCATGGCGGTGGAGCTGACGCAGCCGAACAATGCAATCAGCAGGGCCGCCTCGAAGTAGGCGCTGGAGCCATAGGTAATGCCCAGCACCAGCATCAAGAGCATGCCGTCGATGTACATGCAGTCCAGGGCCAGCACGCGGTCTTGTGCAGAAGGACCTTTGAGCAGGCGCAGCAGGCAGCAGACCATGGCCAGGGCCAGCAAAAAAAGCGCCACGGTGAGCGCAGAGGTCAGCCATGGGCTCATTCGAAAATCTCCATCAGAGGGCGCTCGTAGCAGCGCTTGACATGCTCGGCTATTTTGGCGGCGTCATCCACCTCCAGCACATGCAGCATCAGCATGGAGCGGTCGCGTGAAAGCTCGGCCCAGGCCGTGCCGGGTGTGATGCAGACAATCATGGCCAGCACAGCCAGGGCATTGGGGTCGCGCACATCCAGCGGGATATGTACAAAGCCCGGAGGATGGGGGCGCTTTCCGGGGCGCAGCAGCAGGCGCAGCACCGCCAGATTGGAGGCCGTGGTGTCTTTGACCACGGTGGCGGCCAGTTTGATCACCGTCCAGGGGTGGCGTATGCGCACCGGCAGCGGGCGCAACCCGCGTGTGAGCAGCGGAATCGCAATGCCCAGCACGGCGGCCAGCACCAGATGACCAGCGCTGAGCGAGCGGTTGAGCAGCAGCCAGACCACAAACAAAATCACCGACAGCAGCGGCGCGGGAAGAATATGCTTCATGGGGCGGCCTCGGCAGTGGGCGCGGCGGCGGCCGGCGTGGCGGTTGCAGCAGCGGGATTGGGTACAGGGCGTTGCTGCATCACGGCGCGGATATAGGTGGCCGGTGAATGCAGGGCGTTGGCCGCGCTCTGGGTGAACTCCATCACCTGGTGAGCCTGCAGCGTCAGTGCCACGCACAAAGCCATCAGGGCGGCAATCGGCAGACCTTCCACAATGCGCAGCTCGGGCGTGGCGCGGTCATGCGTGGCCCAGAAATGGCGGATGCCGGCGCGCGTCAGCGCCACCAGGGCGCACAGGCCGGTGGCAATCAGCAGGGCCACCAGCCCCCAGCCCAGGGCGCCAGCCTGGTAGCCGGCGGACTGGCCCAGGCCCACAGGGTTGACCAGGGTGGTGAGCATGGCGAATTTGCCGATGAAGCCGGACAGTGGCGGCAGACCGGTGACCACCAGCGTGCACAGAATGAAGGCAATGCCCAGAAAGGCAGCGGCAGCGGGAATGACACGGCCTATCAGCACTTCTTCGTGCTCGTCCAGGTTCATGGACTCGGTGGGGATCAGCTCAGGGTTGAGGAAGGGGGCGTCCTCATCATCGATGTCCACCTTGCTGGCGCCGGCATTGCGCCAGCGGTCCATGATGTCGGCCAGCATAAAGAGCATGGCCACGGCCAGCGTGGAACTGGGCAGGTAATACAACAGGCCTGCGGTGAGCATGTTCTGGCCAAAGCCGGTGGCTGCCAGCAGCGTGCCCGAAGACAGAATGGCGGCGTAACCGGCCAGATAGGTCAGGCGTTGGGAGCTGAGCATGCCAAAGGCGCCGTAGGCCATGGTCAGCATGCCGGCCAGCGTCAGCCATTGGCCGCCAAAGAGTGCAGAGTCACCTGCCTCGCTGGAGAACAGCAGCGTCCACAGGCGCAGCAAGGTGTAGACGCCGACCTTGGTCATCAGCGCAAACAGCGCGCCCACCGGGGCGGAGGCTGCGCTATAGGCAGGAACCAGCCAGAAGTTCAGCGGCCAGACTGCGGCCTTGATCAAAAAGGCCACGGCCAAAATGGCGGCTGCGGTGTGCAGCAGCCCGCGGTCGGCCGGGCTGACCAGGGGAATGGCCTGGGCCAGGTCCGCCATGTTCAGCGTGCCGGTAATGCCATAGAGCATGGACACGCCGACCAGGAACAGTGAGGAGGCCGCCAGATTGATGGCGATGTAGTGCAGGCCTGACTGCACACGCAGCCGGCCCGAGCCATGCAGCAGCAACCCGTAGGAAGCGGCCAGCATGATCTCGAAGAACACAAACAGATTGAACAGATCTGCCGTCAGAAAAGCGCCCGACAGGCCCATCAGCTGAAACTGGAACAGCGGGTGAAAGTGCACCCCGGCCTTGTGCCAGCGCGCAGTGGCAAACAGGCAGGCGGCCAGTGCCACGGTATAGGTCAGCACCAGCATCATGGCGGTCAGGCGATCCAGCGCCAGCACAATGCCGAAAGGTGCTTGCCAATTGGCGGCCAGGTAGACCCCCATGCAGCTGGTGCTGCTGTGGTCGTCGGACCAGCCCAGCAAGGCTGCAGAGACCAACAGGCCCAGGGCGGTGGAGGCAATGTTCAACACCACCTTGGTACGCAGGTATTCCTCCCGCAGCAGCAGCATCAGCGCGGCGGTGAACATGGGCAACAAAACAGGTGCCAGCATCAAATGCGGCATCAGCGAATTCTGCCACTGCATCACGGCATCTCCTGCTCGTCACGGGAGTTGATGCCGTCCACATGGTCGGTGCCGGACATGCCGCGCAGGGCCAGCAACACCACCAGGAACAGCGCCGTCATGGCAAAGCCGATCACGATGGCCGTCAGCACCAGGGCCTGGGGCATGGGGTCGGCGTAGTTGGCCAGGGTCTCGGCCATGCCGGGTTGCATCACCGGCTCCTTGTCTATGGCCAGGCCCTCGCGGCTCATGCTGAAGATGAACAGATTCACGGCGTAAGACAGCAGTGACAGGCCGATGATGACCTGAAAGGTTCGTGGGCGCAGCAGCAGCCACACCCCCGAGCCGGTGAGCACGCCGATGGTGATGGTCAGCACGATTTCCATCAGCGGATTCCTTCCTGCAAAGCGGCAATGGTGGCCGCGGTTTCTGCGTGTTCTTTTTCTTCCATCAAACGAGCGTGGTAACGGTGGCCGCGCACCGATTGGTGGGCAATGGCCGTGAGGATCAGCAAGGTGGAGCCCACTACCAGCGCAAACACCCCGATATCGAAGAAGGTGGCGCTGGCCAGGTGGATGGCACCCAGCACAGGCAAGGTGAAGTGGAAGGTGTGACTGGTCAGGAAGGGGTAGCCTGCGTACACCGCGCCCATGCCGGTGCCCAGGGCAAACAGCAGGCCGGCCGCAATCCAGCGGCGCGGGAACAGCGGCATATGCGCTTCCACCCATTGCGTGCCGGAGACCACGTACTGCAGCAGCAAGGCCACGGAGAACACCAGACCGGCCACAAAGCCGCCACCGGGCTCGTTGTGGCCGCGCAAGAAGATGTAGACCGACACCAGCGTGGCAAAGGGCAGCAGCAGGCGCACCAGCACGGCGGGCGCCATCAGATAGCCCACGGCCGTGTCACTGGCATTGCGCGGGTTGAGCAAGTCGGTTTGCAGGTCGCCGGCCAAAAAGCGCTGCTGTTCGGGCAGGTCCATGGTTTCGCGGGCGGGGCGGAAGCGCCGCAGCAGCGCATACACCGTAAGGGCCACCACGCCCAACACCACGATTTCGCCAAAGGTGTCAAAGCCGCGGAAGTCCACCAGCATGACGTTCACCACATTGCTACCTCCGCCTTCGGGCACGGCCCGTTCCAGGAAGAAGGTGGAGGTGCTTTGCGAGAAGGGGCGGCTCATCATGGAAAACGCCAGCCAGGCCATGCCACCACCCGCAGCCAGCGACAGCAACAGGTCACGCAGGCGGCGGCTGCGGGCACGCAGCTCGGTGGACAGTGCAGGTATGTGCAGATTCTTGTCGCGCTTGGGCAGCCAGCGCAGGCCCAGCAAGATGAGGATGGTGGTCACCACCTCCACCACCAACTGGGTCAGGGCCAGGTCGGGGGCGGAGAACCACAGAAAGGTCAGCACCACGCACAGGCCGGCGCCGCCCAGCATGATCAGGGCCGCCATCCGGTGGTATTTGGCCTTCCAGGCAGCGCCGAGGGCACACAGGCAGCCAATGGTCCACAGCAGCACAAAGGCCGGGGACAGCGGCAGCGGTGTGCGTCCACCCAGTTCCAGACCGCGCATCCACAGCGGCATCACGCCAGCCAGCACGGCCAGCGATACCAGCCACAGCATCTGCCATTGCAGGCGCTGGGTGGTGAGCGCGCGGCGCAGGTGTTTGGCCAGCAGGCTGGTGCGGGCCAGCAGGTTCTCGAAGATGCGCTTGCCGCTCACGCCTTGCAGCACGGGCACGCCGTCGTCAATGCTGCCGTGCTGGCGCAGGGCGCGCAGCGCGGTGTAGAGCGTGATGCCGCCGATCAAGGCCACGATGCTCATGATCAACGGGGTGTTGAAGCCATGCCAGATGGCCAGGCTGAATGCGGGCAAGACGCCACCCACCACCGGCATGGCCGCGGCATTCAGAAAAGGAGCGACAGACCAGGCCGGGAAAATGCCCACCACCAGGCAGGCCAGCACCAGCAGCTCCACCGGCACCCGCATCCAGTGCGGTGGCTCATGGGGCTTGCGCGGCAGGTCGGTGGCCTTGGGGCCGAAGAACACATCGATGGTGAAGCGCAGCGAATACGCCACGCTGAAAATGCCCGCCAGCGTGGCCATGACCGGCAGGGCAATGCGCACCCAGTGGGCCGCGTCCACGAACACGGTTTCGGCAAAGAACATTTCCTTGGACAGAAAGCCGTTGAGCAGCGGCACGCCAGCCATGGCGGCGCTGGCCACGCAGGCCAGGGTGGCGGTCACCGGCATCATGCGCCGCAGGCCCGAAAGGCGTCGGATGTCACGCGTGCCGGACTCGTGGTCGAGAATGCCTGCCGCCATGAACAACGAGGCCTTGAAGGTGGCGTGGTTCATGATGTGGAACACGGCGGCCACGGCGGCCAGCGGGCTGTTCATGCCCAGCAGCAAGGTGATCAGGCCCAGATGGGAGATGGTGGAGTAGGCCAGCAGCCCCTTGAGGTCATGCTGGAACATGGCCAGATAACCACCCAGCAGCAGCGTGATCGCTCCGGCACCGCTGACCAGCCAAAACCACTCATCTGTGCCGCTGAGCACAGGCCAGAGTCGGGCCAGCAAAAACACACCGGCCTTGACCATGGTGGCCGAGTGCAGATAGGCCGACACCGGAGTGGGGGCCGCCATGGCATGCGGCAGCCAGAACTGGAAGGGGAATTGCGCGCTCTTGGTAAAGGCCCCCAGCAAGATCAGCAGCAGCGTGGGCACGTACAGCGCATGGTCGCGCACCTGCTGGGCAGCGGCCAGAATGTGGTCCAGGTCATAGCTACCCACGATATGGCCCAGCAGAATCATGCCGGCCAGCATGCACAGGCCGCCGGTGCCGGTCACCGTGAGTGCCATGCGCGCGCCGCGGCGCGCGTCCTGGCGGTGGTGCCAGTAGCCGATCAGCAAGAACGAGAACAGGCTGGTCAGCTCCCAGAAGAAGGCCAGCTGGATCACATTGCCCGACAGCACCACACCGGCCATGGCGCCCATGAACGCCAGAAAGAAGGAGAAGAAGCGCGGCACCGGATCGGCCGGCGACATGTAGTAGCGCGCATACAGCACCACCAGCGCGCCAATGCCCAGCACCAGCATGCAGAACATCCAGGCGAAGCCGTCCATGCGCACCACAAAGTTCAGCCCCAGCGTGGGTAGCCAGGTGATTTCCTGGCGCAGCACACCGCCATCGGCGATTTCCGGGAAGAACAAAGCGGCCTGTACAAAGCAGGTCAGGGCGATCAAGCCAGCCAGCGTGGACTCGGTATTGCGCGCGTTGGCGGGCAGCACCGCAGCCATCAGGCTGCCGATGAAGGGCAGGAGGATGAGTGAGATCAGGGGCATGGGCTTTTTTATTCTACGGGCAAGCCCATGCCGTGGTGCTATGAAAACCTGAGCATCTGCAGGCCATTTGCCGTGCATTACCCCGTTAAAACATGCCAAACT
This sequence comes from Acidovorax sp., assembly GCA_031277855.1. GTDB lineage: Bacteria > Pseudomonadota > Gammaproteobacteria > Burkholderiales > Burkholderiaceae_C > Comamonas. Next base: position 217,923 of record JAITLO010000034.1, read on the forward strand.
GCCCGGATGCGCAGGCTTCGTGCCCTTTGAGCGCAGTCTGATTGCTGCTAACTGCTGTGGGCGGAGGTGGTGTTGGAGCCCCGCGCCTGGCGGCGCGCATAGCGGCCGGCAATCACGGCAGACACCGTCAGCTGCATGGGGTGAAACAGCATCAAAGGCAGGACGATGCTGCCCACCATGCTGGCCGGAAATAAAATCTTGGCCATGGGCACGCCGCTGACCAGGCTTTTCTGGGCGCCGCAGAACAAAATGGCAATTTCATCCTCGGTGGAGAAGCCCAGGCGCCGGGCCGCAAAAACGCACAGGCTCATGGAGCAGGCCAGCAGCAAGCCGCACACCAGAAACAGTCCTGCCATGGCCGGCAGCGGCATTTGTGACCACAGGCCTGCCACCACCGCGCCGCTGAAGGCCGAGTACACGACCAGCAAGATGGAGCCCTGGTCCACGATCTTGATGGAGCTGCCCATCCACTGGATCACGGGTGCCACCCAGGGGCGCATGAGATGGCCGATGACAAAGGGCAGCAGCAGCTGCAGGGCAATCTTGCCAATGGCAGCCAGCGGATCGGACGCCGTGGCATTGAGTTGCAGCAGCAGGCCCACCAGCAGCGGCGTGAGCAAGATGCCCAGCAAGGTGGAGCCCGAGGCGCTGCAGATCGAGGCTGGCATATTGCCGCGCGCCAGTGCCGTCAGCGCAATCGCCGATTGCACGGTGGCCGGCACGGTGCACAAAAACAAAATGCCGGTGTACAGCTCGGGTGTGACCAGGGGCTGGAGCAGCGGGCGCAAAACCCAGCCCAGTAGGGGAAAGGCGGCAAAGGTAATGGCCGTCACCACCAGATGCAGCCGCCAATGGCCTATGCCGGCCAAAATGGCGGGGCGTGAGAGCTTGGCGCCGTGCAGAAAAAACAGCAGCACAATCACCGCGCTGGTGGCTTTCTCCAGCCATTGCGCGGTGGTGCCCGATGCAGGCAGCACGCTGGCCAGGGCCACGGTGGCCATCAGCATCAGGGTGAAATTGTCGGGAAGAAAGCGCGGGCGGGACATGGCAGGCGGGGCAGCAAACAGGCAAGCCGGCCATTGTGGAGGAAAACGCCCCGGAGTGTCTGCGTGCACAGGCCTGTGTGCGACATGCTCGGGTGGATTCTGCGCGCTGGCCTATCGCGGCCCGGTCTGTACGTTCTGGAAAACAATTCCTAAACTTTGCTCCAAAGCTGCCGATAGCTTGGCATCACGTCTGAAAAAAGGAATGCCATGTTGGTCATCAATCCAGGTCAAGCCGAAGGCCAGCAGGCCGCCACCACGCGTGGTCACACCTTCCAGATGCCGGTGTTCAAACCCGGTGTGCGCGTCATGCATGCGGGGCGCTCCGAAACCGTCAGCCATGTGGTGCTGCGCCGTCGCGAAATGGTGGTGCACCTGGTGGGCCGTGAAGACCCGGTCAAGCCCGAGCGCCTGACCTTGACGCCCACCACCTTCACCACCGAGCGCCGCCCCGAAGTGCTGAACTGGTTTCTATAAACCCAGTTTTATAAAAAAACGCCCAGGCTACCTATGGTGGCCTGGGCGTTGGTTTGGGGTGGGCTTGTGTGATTGCAGTCACTAGGAGCTCTGCCGCGCCCATGTCGCATGAGACTGGCGGGGCCCATCACAGGGCACCGCGCAAGGGCCGCCCCGCCGCGCTGGTGCCGTCCCCCTCCCGCGTAGCGAGAGAGGGGGAAGACGCGCAGCGGCTCAGGGGGTGTTTTTAGTCCGCCATGGGTTCGCCCAGGCGCACCGGTGTGGCGGCATTCCAGCCGCTGTTGAAGGCTTTCAGCGCATTGCTTGGCATCAGCATTACGACGGTGGAACCTAGCAAAAAGCGGCCCATCTCCTCGCCTTTTTGCAGCGTGATCTGCTGGTCTTCGTAGCTCCAGCTGCGGATTTGCCCGCTGCGCGGCGGATTCACCACGCCATGCCAGGTTGTGGCCATGCTGCCCACGATGGTGGCGCCCACCAGCACCAGGGCGAACTGGCCGGTCTCGCCCTCAAAAATGCAGACCACGCGCTCGTTGCGGGCGAACAGGCCGGGTACGCCGCGGGCCGTGGTGGGGTTGACCGAGAACAGATCGCCCGGCACATAAATCATGCGCAGCAGCCTGCCCGTCTGGGGCATGTGGATGCGGTGGTAGTCGCGCGGGCTGAGGTAGATGGTGGCGAAATGGCCGTTGTCGAACTGGCGGGCCAGCGCAGCATCTCCGCCCAGCAAGGCCTGGCTGGAATAGTGATGGCCCTTGGCCTGGAAGATCTGGTCCCCTGCAATGGGGCCGACTTGGCTCACCGCGCCATCGACCGGGCAGATCCAGCGGCTGTCGCTCAGCGGCCGGGCGCCTTCGCGCAGTGGGCGGGTGAAGAACTCATTGAACGAGGCATAGGCCGCAGGGTCCGGGTTGGCGGCTTCCTGCATATTGACCTGGTAGCGCTGGATGAACCAGCGGATCACCGATGTCGTCAGCGAGCCTGCCTGTTTGCTGGCCAGGTGACCCATGAGCATGGTGAGGGCCTGCTTGGGGATCAGGTATTGCGGAAGTACGGCAAGGCGGTCAGACACTGAGGAGAGACTCCAGAAGAAACGGTGGGACAGGGGGAGGACGAGCGCCCTCTATGGGCGCGATTCTATCGGGGCTGCGGACAAGGCTACGCTGCGGTTGCTATGATTTTCATCATGTCTTATGCGAAAGAACGCGTGTGCAGCGGGGTATTTGTTGATGTCTGAGAAGGAAACCGATCCGACGCCCACGACGGCCTCTGCAATGCCGGCCAGGCTGCAGGCCAAGCCGGATGCGGCCGATATGGCACCTACGCCGCTTGGCGCCCAGCATGCACAGCTGACGCGCTGGGCCTTGTGGCTGCGCAATTTCTGGCCGGCACCGGCGCGCATTGATGCCCGAGAGCTTCTGCGCATGGCCCTGGGGGTGGCCCTGGGCCTGCTGATCACAGGAGTGTTGTCGCGCTGGTGGATGGAGACGCCCGGCAGTGCGTGGTTGGTCTCATCACTGGGAGCCAGTGCGGTGCTGCTGTTTGGCATGCCCGCCAGCCCCATGGCCCAGCCCTGGCCGGTCTTGGGTGGGACCGTGCTGTCTGCCTTGGTGGGCGCGGCATGCCAGCGTCTGGTGCCCGACCTGGCGGTGGCCGCGGCCCTGGCCGTGGGCTTGAGCATTTTGCTGATGGTGCCGCTGCGCTGCATGCACCCGCCGGGGGCCAGCTTTGCCGCCTTTGTGGTGCTGGAGCATGCCGACGGCGTGGCGTTGGTGGCTTTTCCGGTGATGTTCAATGTGGTGGTGCTGGTGTTGTGCGCCGTGCTCTACAACATGCTCACGGGCAAGCGCTATCCGCATCCACAGCACAGCCACAAGGGGGCGGAGGGCGCGCATGCCCGCTTTACCTCGGCCGACCTGGATGCGGCACTGTCGCACTACAACCAGGTGCTGGACATCAGCCGTGCCGACCTGGAAGGGCTGCTGCACATGGCGGGCAGGGCAGCGTTTCAGCGCACCTTGGGTGAACTGCGCTGTGCCGACATCATGTCGCGCCCGGTGTTTGCCGTAGAGCCCGGTGTGCCTCTGAAGGAAGCGTGGGCCTTGATGAAGCAAGAGCAGGTCAAGGCTTTACCTGTTGTTGATGAGCAACATAAAGTGCAAGGCATTGTGTCGATTTCGGACTTTATGCGTCTGGCTCAGCTGGACGTCAGGGATGGCCTGGGGCAACGGCTCAAACAATTGGTTTCCTGGCGCGCCAGCAACCAAGGCGTGGTCGCTGACATCATGTCGCAGACGGTCCAGGTGGCCGAAGAGACCAGTCTGGTGACGGCGCTGATCCCTTTGTTTTCCGAGGCGGGGCACCACCACCATATCCCCATCGTGGATGCCAAGCAGTGCCTGGTGGGCATCATCACCCAGACCGATCTGGTGCGGACCTTGAGCAAAACCATTGGCGCTGAGGCCTGAAAAACAGAGTTTGAAAGCGCAGGAAGAGGCGCCGCAGATGTACGCCGGGGCCCGTGCCAGACAAGAAAAAGGCCCGATACGGCCACAGACAGTGCTTGATGCTGCAGGTACAATTTCAGGATTTTCCTCAAGCAGCGTTCAGCCTTGTCCGATAGCACCGCCAGCATCTTGGCCGCATCTTGGTTAGTGGCTTTGAACAGGGGTGGTCAAGGTAACCAAGGGGTCTAGGGCATGTCCATGTGATGTGCGCCATGACTGGTGTGGTGCTTTGCTGTCTGTCTGAAGGAAGAGCAGGTCATACCCTGGCCTGTCAGGCGGTTGTGGCTTGCCTTAGCTGGGTGACCACAGACACAGATTGAACTAAGAGATTTATTTAAATGGCTAAAGAAGAACTGATTGAAATGCAAGGGTCGGTGACCGAAGTGTTGCCCGATTCGCGTTTCCGTGTGACTTTGGAAAACGGTCACCAACTGATCGCCTATACCGGCGGCAAGATGCGCAAGCACCACATCCGCATCCTGGCGGGTGACAAGGTGTCGCTGGAAATGTCGCCCTATGACCTGACCAAGGGCCGTATCACCTTCCGTCACCTGGCGGGCCGTGGCCCAGGCCCCAGCAGCTCGCGTTAAAGCGCGATGCTGTTGAAAAAAATAGCTGCAAAGCACTGGTGAAGCCAAAAACCATGTCACAAGCATCTATAATCAACAGCTTGTCGGAGCGTAGCGCAGCCTGGTAGCGCATCTGCTTTGGGAGCAGAGGGTCGCGAGTTCGAATCCCGCCGCTCCGACCATGATTCAAGGGGTTAGCTTGTAGAAAGCTAACCCCTTTTGTCTTTTGGGGATTTGCTGCTTTAAACGTAGCAAGACATGCAGATACAGTGCGGGCTTTCTGCCTGTACCTGCACTGGCTTCGCAGACTCACCATATATCGCTGGTGGGCGTTCCCTGGTGGTAGCGCAGCTGCCAGCGTTCAGCACACCGCACCCACAGCGATGCGCGCAATGTATGTCCGGTCAGGGTGCCGTTTTGCTGGCGGTAAGCGCTGCGGTAGGTCAGGAGTGCCGCCCCGGGCTGGATTTCTGTGGCTACATAAGCATCTGCTGCAATCTCGTGGGGTAGCGCTTCATGGCGCAGCGCTGCCAGGATGGCATCGCGTGAATGCAACTGCCCGGACCTGCCAATCTCTTCAAACTCCGCATGCAGCAGCTGTTGCAGCGCGTCTTGATCGGTGCGGACGTCGGGGCGATGCAGCCGGGCTTCCAATTGGGAGAGGGTGGTGGCAAGCGCCTTGTCCATGGGCTTTATCCTTGAATATCCATATCCATGCGTGAAAGCATAGGTCAGGATTTTGGGTATGCCGGCAAAACATCCAGGTGATGGCTTGCACCACGAAAAAAGGACTTAGCCCGAAGAGGCTAAGTCCTTCGATCTTTGGTCGGAGCGGCGGGATTCGAACTCGCGACCCTCTGCTCCCAAAGCAGATGCGCTACCAGGCTGCGCTACGCTCCGTAAAGTCTAAGATTATAGCGGATTGTGCGCGGCAGCAAACATTGTTGTGTTTTGCGTTGCTCTTGTTCAGCGCTCCAGGCCTTCATGCAGCTTTTGGTGCACCACCTCGGGTGTCAGCGTAGGCACAAAGCTTTCGATAAAGCGGTAGACGTAGTCGCGTAGCCAGATGCCGCGGCGTAGCGCGATGCGGGTGAGATTGACCTCGAACAGGTGGCGGGCATCGATGGCATGCAACAAGCGGTCGCGCTCGGGGTCAAAGGCGATAGAGGCCACGATGCCTATGCCCATGCCCAGCTCCACATAAGTTTTGATCACATCGGCGTCCATGGCCGTGAGCACGATTTCGGGCGCCAGGCCTTCGCGGGAAAAGGCTTCGTCGATGTGCGCGCGGCCTGTGTAGCCATGCTCGTAGGTGATGATGGGGTAGGCCGCCAGGTCTTGCAGTGATACCGGTTGGCTTTGTTGCCGCAAAGGGTGGTCTAGCGGAACGACCACGCTGTGCGACCAGCGGTAGCCGGGCAGGGTGACCAGTTGCGCGTAATCGGCCAGGGCCTCGGTGGCCACGCCGATATCGGCCGCGCCGGTGAGCAGCATGTCGGCAACCTGCTGGGGTGAGCCCTGGCGCAGGTGCAAGCTGACCCCGGGGTAGATCTGGCGAAAGTCCCGCACCACGGCCGGCAGGGCGTAGCGGGCCTGGGAATGGGTGGCTGCCACAAAGAAAACGCCGCTGTCTTTTTCTTTGAAGTCACGGCTGGCATTCTTCAGGTTGCCTGCCTCCAGCAGCAGCCGCTCCACGATGGGCAACAGCGTCTGGCCAGGTGCGGTCAGACCGGTCAGGCGCTTGCCGGCGCGGGTGAAGATTTCTATGCCCAGCTCTTCTTCCAGCTCACGGATTTGCCGGCTGATGGCCGGCTGGGAGGTGAAGAGGGCTGTCGCAACTTCGGTCAGGTTGTAGTTGTGGCGCGCGGCCTCGCGGACGGAGCGCAGTTGCTGAAAGTTCATGGTGCAGACGGCATGTGTGGCGAGAGGGCTCAGGCAAGGCCTTGGAGAAACTCCAGCTGGTTGCCAGCCGGATCTTTGACATAGACCTGCTGGGTCTGCAGGGCGGAGTGGTTTTCGATGAAGATCTGGTCAAAGGCCTGCAGGCGCTGTTTGAGGTCGTCTATGCCTTGCACATTGAAGGCCACATGCTGGGCCGCTCCGTGCTGCGGTGCCTGGCTGTGGGGGCTGAAGCACAGCAATTGCTGGCCTAGCTCGAACTGCAGCAGCTGTTGGCGATCGGTGCTGTGTCGTTCCTGGGCACCCAGCACCGTGGCATAGAAAAAGCGCAGCGCTTCCCGGGACTGCGGCGGAAAGTGGAAATGGACATGGTGGATGGTGGTGATGTGCATGGGCGGCATGTCCGGCAAAGAGCTGTGCCGTGGCCAGGTGCAAGCCAGTGTGCTTATCTGGCTGCACATGCACTGCCAGCCGCTGCTCCGGCACCTTGTTCGGAGGAGAGGCTGGCGCTGTGGCCACCGCAGGGAGCGGATGTGGTCACTATAAGAAAGCTTCTATATAAACACAATAAATGTTTATTTACTTCTTAATAACTTAAATATATTTAAAGTGTGAGTTTCCACCCCCGCTGCTACCAGATCGCGCTGCTCTGCGTGCAGGAGCAGCCGCTGCTGACGCCAGGGCCGTGCCAGTGCCCGGCATGGGGTGAATGGCGATGCCATCCTGAACCCAGTCCGAAGGGTGTGGTGCAGCAAGGCCTGGGGACTCAGGCCTTCTTCAGAAACTCCGACTTGAGAATGAACTGGCCCTGGTCGGTCTTGCAGTCCACATCGTGGTCGCCGTTGTCATACACCAGGCGAATACCTTTGACCTTGCTGCCTTTTTTGATGACGGTGGAGCTGCCTTTGACCTTGAGGTCTTTGATCAGCAGCACGCTGTCGCCATCGGCCAGCGGTGTGCCATGGGCGTCTTTGATGATGCGGGGGCCGCTGTCTTCATCGCTGGCGGGGGCATGGGCCGACCACTCGTGGGCGCAGTCGGGGCAGATCAGTAGTTCGCCATCGGGATAGGTGTGGTCCATACCGCACTGGGGGCAAACGGGCAGGGTGGAATCGGTCACAAGAGGGCCTTTGTCAAAAACCAAAAGTTGCAAGCCTACCGCGTGAACATTGGCGCAGAGCCGGAGTGCGGAATCTGGGGCCATGTCTTGAAGCCTATGGCAATGCCACTATCTGCATTCAACAGGGCGTTTGATATCGCTCGTCTCATCTGGTGTTTTGCCGGCTTGCTTGTACGCAGCCGGGCTATTTCCCTTTGCTCACTGTCTGCTGCACCTCATGTCTCAATTCTCCAAACCTTTTCACATTGGTGCACTTTCCTTGTCCAACCGCGTGGTCATGGCTCCGCTGACCCGCATGCGCGCTTTCCACGGCCGCGCACCCGGTGATTTGCAGGTGGCCCATTACCGCCAGCGTGCCAGCGCCGGCCTGATCCTGACGGAGGCCACCTCGGTCATGCCCATGGGAGTGGGCTATCCCAACACCCCGGGCATCTGGTCGGCCGAGCAGGTGGCGGGTTGGAAGCGCGTGACCGAGGCCGTGCATGCCGAGGGCGGCCGCATTGCGCTGCAGCTGTGGCATGTGGGGCGTATCTCCGACCCCGAGCTGCTGGATGGTCAGCTACCGGTGGCGCCCAGTGCCATTGCGGCCGAGGGCGAAGTGAATGTGCTGCGCCCCAAGCGCCCCTATGCCGTGCCGCGTGCACTGGAGACGGCAGAGATTGCGGGCATCATCCAGGCCTTTGTGCAGGCCGCGCGCAACGCCAAGGAGGCCGGCTTTGACTTCATTGAAGTGCATGCCGCCAACGGCTATCTGTTTGATCAGTTCTTGCATGATGGCAGCAACCAGCGCACGGACCAGTACGGCGGCAGCATGGAAAACCGTGCGCGTTTTCTGCTGGAGACCCTGGACGCGCTGGCCCAGGAATGGCCGGCCGAGCGCATAGGCGTACACCTCAACCCCATGAGCAACACCCACAGCATGCATGACAGCAATCCGGTGGCCTTGTTCACCTATGTGGCCGAGCAGATTGCGGCGCGCAAGTTGGGCTTTATCTTCTCGCGTGAGGCATTGGTGGATGGTGTGCTGCCGATTGGCCAGCATATGCGCAAGGTGTTCCCTGGCACTTTTATTGCCAATGATGGCTTCTCGGCCGAGCAGGCTGAGGCCGTGCTGGCCAGCGGTGCTGCCGATGCCGTGGCCTTTGGCCGCGCCTTTATCGCCAATCCCGATCTTCCGGCGCGCTTGGTACAGGGCTCCGAGCTGAATGCCTTGAACGCCGCCACCATCTACAGCCCCGATGCCGCCGGCTACAACGACTATCCCACGCTGGAGCAAGCAGCCTGCCTGGCCAAATAAACAGGCTATTTCTGTAGCGCGCAATGTAAAAAGCCAGCCCATCAGGGCTGGCTTTTTTGTGTCTATGGGCGGGTTTAGAGTTCTTCCACCCGGCGCGCTGGATAGCTGTCCCAACTCTGGCAGCCGGGGCAATGCCAGAAATGGGTGCGGGCCTCGAAGCCGCAGGCCGCGCAGCGGTAGCGCAGCAGCGGTTTGCTGGCGTGGTCCAGGGCTTTTTGCACGGCGGGGTGGTATTGCTCCTGGGCCAGTTGCTCGCCAGCCAGCCACTTGGTGGCGGCCACCAGCGAGGGTTCGCGGGAAAGGTGTTGCACATACCAGCTGCGCTCGTCGACCGCAGTGCCGTCTGCTGCTGCCGGCTTGGCTCCCAGCGTGACCAGGGCATCCAGCAGATCCAGCGAGGGGGTTTGCTGGTAGTGCTGGCGCAGCAGGGCTACGGTGTCCTCCTGGTGCTGGCTGGCTGCCGCCACCTCGAGCAACAGTGGTACCGCCAGCGGCAGGCCCTGGGGGGTTTCGGCAGCCAGATGCAACAAGGTCTGGTAGGCATCTTCTGCGCGATCCAGGCGGTAGAGGATCTGGGCCAGGGCGATGCGTGGGCGTATAGACTGGGGGGCTGTGGCGACGGCTTCGTGCAGCAGGTCCAGAGCTGGCTCCAGCTGGGCGTGGGAGGCTTTTTCGGCAGCTTGCTCGCACAGATAGTGGGCCAGGCGGGCGCTGAAGTCGCCCTGGCCTGCGGCTTGCATGCGGCGACCGATGTCGGCAGCCTGGGGCCAGTCGCGCGAACGCTCGTAAATCGCCAGCAGGGCCAGTCGAGACTCGGTCTCGTAAGGTGTGCCTTCCAGGCGGCGCAGCGCTTCTTCGGCGCGGTCCAGCAGGCCGGCCTTCAAAAAGTCTTGCGCAATACCGTGCTGAGCGCGTTCGCGGTCGCTGGGGCTGAGGTCGGCACGCGAGAGCAGATGCTCATGCACACGCACGGCGCGGTTGTACTCGCCACGGCGGCGAAACAGATTGCCCAGGGCGAAGTGCAGCTCGGTGGTGTCGGGGTCGTTTTGCACGGCCTCGATAAAGGCATCGATGGCCTTGTCCTGCTGCTCGTTGAGCAAAAAGTTCAGACCCTTGAAATAGGCCTTGGGCGCCTGGCGGTTTTCGGCACGGATCTGGCGCAGATCCAGACGCGAAGCCAGCCAGCCCAAAATAAAGGCCAGGGGCAGGCCCAGCAAGAGCCAGCTGAGATCAAATTCCATGGATGCTCGAGGTGATGGTGTCGGAAGTGGTGGCAGGGGCGGTGGTCTCGGGCGTGGCGCCGGAGGCCTGGCTGTCCTGCATCTGGCGCTGCGTGGCGGCTTTGCGGTGCTTCCACCAACGCGGCACCATGCCCAGCACGCCCGCGATAAGACCCAGTGCAAAAGCGGAGAGCACCACCAGCACCAGCGGCGCCTGCCAACGGGTGCCGAAGAAGAAGTGCACAGTGGCTTCTTGCTGGTTGTTCAGCGCGAAGGCGAAGAGGGTGAAAAAAATGGCTGCCTTGAGCAGCCACAGCAGGTATTTCATGTGCGCCCTTGAAGTATCAAACCGATTCTAGAGGCAACACCTGGCAGCGGGGGCAAGACAGGCCTGCGTTCAGGCTGCGGTGGCCGAGGCGGCCTGAGGGGCAGCGAGCTGGGCTGCGGTGTCGCGGTCCACATCTTCGCGCAAGGCCTTGCCGGGCTTGAAATGGGGTACGCGCTTGGCGGGAATCTGCACGGCTTCGCCGCTGCGGGGATTGCGGCCGAGGCGGGGAGGGCGGCGGGTGACGGAAAAACTGCCAAAACCGCGAATCTCAATGCGCTGGCCGCGCACCAGGGCATCGCCTGCGGCGTCCAGAATGGTTTTTACAGCCAGTTCGGCATCGCGCTGGGTCAACTGGTCGAAGCGGGCTGCCAGTTCCTCGACGAGGTCAGATCGGGTCATCGCACAGGGTCTTGCAAGGGAGTAAAAACACAGCGGGCGCCATGAAAGCGCCCGCTGCGATGGAATTCTCGCCAGAGTTAGCGCAAGGCTAACTCCAGGGAATTACTTGTCGGCGTCCAGCTTGGCGCGCAGCAGAGCACCCAGGCTGGTGGTGCCGGCGTTTTCCTTGGACGACTGGGCCGACAGGGAAGCCATGGCTTCTTGCTGCTCAGCGTGGTCCTTGGCCTTGATGGACAGCTGGATGTTGCGGCTCTTGCGATCCACGTTCACCACCACCACGGAGACTTCGTCGCCTTCCTTCAGGACGGAGCGAGCATCTTCCACGCGGTCTTGCGAGATTTCGGAAGCGCGCAGGTAGCCGATGATCTCTTCACCCAGGTCGATTTCAGCGCCCTTGGCATCCACGGTCTTGACCTTGCCGGTCACGATGGAGCCCTTGTCGTTCACGGTCACGAAAGTGGTGAACGGATCGCTGTCCAGCTGCTTGATGCCCAGGGAGATGCGCTCGCGCTCCACGTCCACGGCCAGCACGATGGCTTCGACTTCCTGGCCCTTCTTGTAGTTACGAACAGCGGCTTCGCCGGTTTCGTTCCAGGACAGGTCGGACAGGTGCACCAGGCCGTCGATACCGGC
>JAITLO010000017.1 GCA_031277855.1 Acidovorax sp.
TGATGCGCAGGATTTGCAGAGCTGAGGATTCCGTGTCACGGATGTGGCCGGAGCCGCCGCAGCGTGGGCAGTTGATGTGCGCGCCTTCGGACAGGGCGGGCTTGAGGCGCTGGCGGCTCATTTCCATGAGGCCAAACTTGCTGATGGTGCCGAACTGCACGCGCGCACGGTCCTGGCGCAGCGCGTCGCGCAGGCGATTCTCGACTTCGCGGCGGTTCTTGCTCTCCTCCATGTCGATGAAGTCGATGACGATCAGGCCGCCCAGGTCGCGCAGGCGCATCTGGCGCGCGACTTCGTCGGCGGCTTCCAGATTGGTGCGGGTGGCGGTTTCCTCGATGTCGCCGCCCTTGATGGCGCGGGCCGAGTTCACGTCCACCGAGACCAGGGCTTCGGTGTGGTCGATCACGATGGCGCCGCCCGAGGGCAGGGTCACGGTGCGCGAGTAGGCGGATTCGATCTGGTGCTCGATCTGGAAGCGGCTGAACAGCGGGGCGTCATCACGGTAGCGCTTCACGCGGGCGGCATGCTCGGGCATGACATGCGCCATGAACTGCTGGGCCTGCTCGTAGATGTCATCGGTGTCGATCAGGATGTCGCCGATGTCGCTGTTGAAATAATCACGGATGGCGCGAATCACCAGGCTGGATTCCTGGTAGATCAGGAAGGCACCCTTGCCCGACTTGGCTGCGCCGTCCACGGCGCTCCACAGCTTGAGCAGGTAGTTCAAGTCCCACTGCAGCTCGGGCGCGGTGCGGCCGATGCCGGCGGTGCGCGCAATGATGGACATGCCCTTGGGGTACTCGAGCTGGTCCATGGCCTCTTTGAGCTCGGCACGGTCCTCACCCTCGATGCGGCGCGACACGCCACCGCCGCGGGGGTTGTTGGGCATCAGCACCACATAGCGGCCGGCCAGCGAGATAAAGGTGGTCAGGGCTGCGCCCTTGTTGCCACGCTCTTCTTTTTCGACCTGGACGATCAGTTCCTGGCCTTCGCGGATCACATCGTTGATGCGCGCCTGGCTGGGCGAGACGCCCTCGGCAAAGTACTGCTTGGAGATTTCCTTGAAGGGCAGAAAGCCGTGGCGGTCTTCACCGTAGTCCACAAAGCAGGCTTCCAGCGAGGGCTCCACGCGGGTCACCACCGCCTTGTAGATATTGCCCTTGCGCTGTTCGCGGCCTTCGATTTCGATCTCGTAATCGAGCAGTTTTTGGCCATCCACAATGGCCAGGCGGCGTTCTTCAGACTGCGTCGCGTTAATCAGCATCCGTTTCATGATGCATATCCTTTTCGTGAGGGGCGGCTGGCGACAGTGTTGGACTGTCCGCAGTCACGCCCCTGATTTTGGCAATCAAAAACAGGCTCTTCAGGAGCCGTGATGCCTGGATGACGCGTTGAAACGAAAAGGAAGGGAATCGCAGAAGGCCTGGTTGCGGCTGTGCTGAATCAGGTCAGCAAAGGGGGCAAGGGCAGGGGGCAGGGAGCGAGACGCGCGAACAACTCGGGCCGCTGTGTGCGGGCCTTGCCGGAAGCGACAAAAGACGGTGGGTGGATTTTCTTGGGGGCAGCAGACAGCCGCACCGGCACATGCCGTTGCGTGATGCTCATGCTCACCAGCCAAGAAAGAAAAACCCACATGCTCGCTATACGTTTATTCGGCGGATGGTTTGAAGCTCCGTGCTTCTAACCCACCATCCGCGTGAAGATTCCGTTCAGTGTTTCAATGTGTCAACCAACCAGCCGGTGAACCGCTACCTCAGGCCTTATCGCCTGGAAAAACATGGGTGCACCGCCTGTGGCATCGACCTTTCTGCGCGAAGGAAATGGCTGGCTGGACTAAACTCCATCAAAATCAACCACTTACAAAGATAGCGCGCAGGTGAAACACATTATAGAGGGCAAACAGGCCAATGACCGAGCCCCCCAGCCCACAGCAGTGGCAGTGCGGCAGCTTTTGGTCGAGGAAGATGCTGCTGGCCAACGCCTGGATAATTTTTTGATGCGCCACCTCAAGGGCGTGCCCAAGACCCATGTCTATCGCATCATTCGCAGCGGCGAGGTGCGCATCAACAAGGGCCGTTGCGCTGCCGACTCGCGCCTGGCTCTGGGCGATGTGGTGCGTGTGCCGCCGGTGCGCGTCTCGGAGAAAATACAGGACAAGGCCGAACGCCCCGCGCCGGCCCGGGAATTCCCCGTTCTTTTTGAGGACGAGCACCTGATTGCCATCGACAAGCCGGCCGGCGTGGCCGTGCATGGCGGCTCGGGCGTGAGCTTTGGCGTGATAGAGCAACTGCGCCAGGCCCGACCCCAGGCCAAGTTTCTGGAGCTGGTGCACCGCTTGGACCGCGAGACCTCGGGTATTTTGCTGGTGGCCAAAAAACGCTCGGCCCTGGTGCAGCTGCAAGACCAGTTCCGTGAGCGCGAAACCGGCAAAACCTATCTGGCACTGGTGGCTGGCAGTTGGGCCGCCAACAAGAAAGTGATCGACACCCCGCTGCACAAATACCTGTTGCCGGATGGGGAGCGCCGCGTGCGCACCACCACGGCCGACGACCCGGATGCCATGCGCGCGCTGACCCTGGTCAAGGTGCGCAGCCAGCATGCACCGCGTCCGCTGCAGGGCCTGCCGGCCATGAGTTTGTTGGAGGTCACCATCAAGACGGGGCGCACCCACCAGATTCGCGTGCACCTGGCCTCCCAAGGTCATGGCATTGTGGGCGATGAGAAATATGGCGACTTCGACCTGAACCGTCGCCTGCCCAAGCAGGGGCTCAAGCGCATGTTTTTGCATGCCTGGCGATTGCAGTTCAACCACCCGGTCACGGGAGAGCGGGTGGCGCTGCAGGCGGAGCTGCCGGAAGAATTGGCCTTGTTTGTGGCTTGAGAGCCCACTGAAAGCACGCATGTCCTTTGCAGAATCTACACCGCGGCCGCGCCGCTATGACCTGATCGCCTTTGACTGGGATGGCACCCTGTTTGACTCCACCGTGGCCATCACCCGCAGCATCCAGGCTGCCGTGCGCGATGTGGGCGGCACCGTGCCTTCCGACGCCCAGGCTTCCTATGTGATTGGCATGGCGCTGATGCCGGCCCTGGCCCATGCCGCGCCCGATGTGCCGCAGGAAAAATACGCCGAGCTGGCCAGCCGCTACCGCTATCACTATATGAAGCTGCAGGAGCAGGTCACCTTGTTCGACGGTGTGCTGCCCATGTTGCAAGCCCTGCGTGCCCGCCACCACTGGCTGGTGGTGGCCACGGGCAAGAGCCTCCGTGGCCTCAACGAAGCCCTGGCTACGGTGGCGCTGCAAGGCGTGTTCGACGGCTCGCGCACAGCAGACGAGACTGCGGGCAAGCCCCATCCACTGATGCTGCAGGAGCTGATGGCCGAATTCGGTGTGGAGCCGCAACGCACCTTGATGATTGGCGACACCACCCACGATTTGGAAATGGCGCGCAACGCGGGCTGTGACAGTGTGGCCGTGGCCTACGGCGCCCATGGCAGCGAAGGGTTTGCGCCCTTTGGGCCTTTGTATGTGGCGCAAACTGTGGCGGATTTGCAGCGCTGGCTGGGCGACAAGGCCTGACGCACTGCGCGCTTTTATAGTGGCGCCTATGGCTTTGCCTCCCGACACCGCTGTAGACCTGTGTGCCAGCGCCGATCTGGTCGAGCGCGGCATGGCCCTGCCTTTCGATGTGGTTTTTTCGGGACAGACCTGGCGCGCATTTGCCATTCGTTACCAAGGCGTGGCCTATGCCTATCTGAACCGCTGCACCCATGTGGCCATGGAGCTGGACTACGAGCCTGGCCGCTTGTTTGACGACAGCGGTGAGTGGCTGCTGTGCAGCACCCATGGCGCTGCCTATGCGCCCCAAAGCGGGCAATGCGCGGGTGGTCCTTGCCGTGGTGGCCTGGTCAAAATCTCCCTGAGTGAAGGTGCCGGCGTGGTGCGCTGGCATACTGCCTACAACTTGCAACCTGTCGAGTTTTGAGATGAGCTCTTCGCAGACGCCTGGCACGCCAGGTTCCGATCACACTGATGCCCTGCCGGGCCAAGACCTGTGGGCGCGCTCCGCTGCGGCCGAGTCGGCGCCGGCAGGCGCTACCGCGTCCGAATCTTCTTCCGGCTGGGAGCGCTCGCTCCTGGAAAAGCTGGCTTTCGCCTCGCTGAATGAGCAGCGCAGCGCCCGCCGCTGGAAGCTGTTCTGGCGCTTTGCCTGGTTGCTGCTGGGCTTGGCACTGCTATGGGCCGTATTGTCCAAAGAGGTGTCGACCGCTGCGGTCTCCGGTCCGCACACGGCGGTGGTGGACATCAAGGGCGAGATTGCCGATGGTGCAGATGCCAGCGCCGAGTTTGTGATTGCCGCTATGCGCAGCGCGCTGGAAGACCAGGGGGCTCGGGCCCTGGTGTTGCTGATCAACTCCCCTGGCGGCAGCCCGGTACAGGCCGGCATGATCAATGACGAGATCCTGCGCCTCAAGGCCATCCACCAAAAGCCGATTTATGCGGTGGTGGAAGAAAGCTGCGCCTCGGCTGCTTACTACATTGCCTCGGCTGCCGATGAAATCTTTGTCGACAAGGCCAGCATCGTGGGCAGCATTGGTGTGCTCATGGATGGCTTTGGCTTTACCGGTGTGATGGACAAGGTCGGTGTGGAGCGCCGCCTGCTCACCGCCGGCGCCAACAAGGGCTTTTTGGACCCATTCAGCCCCATGAGCGAAAAGCAGCGCGGCTATGCCGAAGCCATGCTGGGCCAGATTCACCAGCAGTTCATAGCCACCGTCAAGCGTGGCCGTGGCGATCGCCTCAAGGAAACCGACGAAACCTTTAGCGGCCTGTTCTGGACCGGCCAGCAAGCCATAGAAATGGGTCTGGCCGACAAACTGGGCAGCCTGGACTATGTGGCGCGCGAAATCGTCAAGGCCGAAGAGGTGATCGACTACACCCGCCGCGACAACATCGCCGAACGCCTGGCCAAGCGCTTTGGTGCGGCCATTGGCGGTGGTGCCGTGCAGGCCGTGCGCGGCATGGCGCCCGCGATCCATTGATAAAAGATCGTTATCTATAAATAAAAAGAGAGCGCCATAGGCGCTCTCTTTTTATGGGTCTACCGATTGGGAACCATGCATCACGCTTGCTGGCGTGTGGCGGCCAGTACGATCTCGCGTATGCACACGCCTTCAGGCTGAGCGTAGGCATAGTGGATGGCGTTGGCCACATCCTCGGCCGACAGCACCTTGCCGCCCATTTCGGCCTTCCAGGCCTGGTAGCCGGTCTTGATGTCTTCGTCAGTGGTGTGACCGAGCAACTCGGTCTCCACCGCACCGGGGGCGATGGTAGTGACACGCACATTGTGGGCTGACAGCTCTTCGCGCAGATTTTCTGACAGCCCGTGGACGGCGAACTTGCTGCCCACGTAAGCCACATGGTTGGGGAAGGACTTGCGGCCGGCCACCGAGCTGATGTTGATGATGCTGCCGCGCTTGCGCTCGGTCATGCCCTTGGCTGTGGCGTACACGCCGTTGAGCAGGCCTTTGACATTCACGTCCAGCATCTGGTCCCACTGCGTTGGGTCCTGGCGGGTGATCTCGCCCAGCAGCATGACGCCGGCGTTGTTGACGATGGCGTCGGCCGGGCCGAAGCGCTGCTCGGCTTGCTGCACGGCTGCGGTCAGTGCGGCGCGGTCGGTGACATCTACCGGCAGCGCCAGGGTGTTGGGCAGGTCCAGTGCCTGCATTTTTTCAAGCCGGCGTGCCAGTAGCAGCAGGGCATGACCATGTGCGGAAAACAGGCGCGCGGTGGCCAGGCCTATGCCCGAGCTGGCGCCGGTAATGACGATGAGTGGCTTGTGCGAAACAGACATGGTGTACTCCAGGTATTTGTTTGACATATGGTTTTGCGATGAAAAGCATTCTAGGTAGCTGTTTTTTCGCCAACAAATGGTTTATTCTTCTTGAAGCCATCAGGAAAAATTATGGATATCCGCCAACTCAAAGCTTTCATCGCTGTCTTTGAGGAGCGCAACATCACGCTGGCAGCCAACCGCCTGCACCTGAGTCAGCCAGCGCTGTCGGGCACGATCAAAAGCCTGGAAGACTTGCTGGGAACGCCGCTGTTCGTACGGCAGGCGCGTGGAGTTGCTGTGACCGAGAGCGCGCGCATTCTGTATCCGCAGGCGCGGCGCGTGCTGTCGCAAACCGACTCGATGGCGCAGCAGTTTCGCCATGGCTCCAGCGTGGCGCGCATTGAAATCGGAATTGGGGTGGATATTGCCCCGGGCGTGGTGGCAGCCTTTGTCGCTGCAGCGCGTGGCGCGGTGCCGACGCTTTTTGTCAGCCTGCAGGAAGGCTGTGTCGGTGATCTCCGTCTGACCACCGAGGATGAGCGCTGCGAGGATGAGTTGTTTCTGACGCTGGCCGTGGATGCTTATGTGCAGGCCGTTCCTGCAGTGCATGGCAGTGATGCCGCATGGCCCTGGATTGTCTGCCCGGAGCATCCCACGCACCAGCGCCTGCTGCCGTTTTATGGCGCCGCAGCCAGCACGCCGGCCGCACAGGCGGGATCGCTGCGTTTGGCGCTGGAACTGACTGCGGCTGGTGTGGGCGGTTGCGTGGTGCCGGAATCGCTGGCTCGCAGCCAGGCCGGGGTGGAAGTGCGGCCTCTTGACGAGGTGAAGATGTCACGCCGCGTTGGCTTGTGCTATGCCATGCAGTCGCTGGATAAGCCTGGTGTTGCGAAGATCATCGAATGGCTGAGAGAGGCGCCAGCGCCTGTGTTGCAGGCCTCTACGGTCTTGCCGGAGCGTTGATGCTGCGGGCGCTCTCTGCCGTTTCGCGATGCACGCGGCGTGTGGTTGTGTTGTGGTCTTATGCCCCCAGCACAAAGACTGCTGGCGTGCGATTGTCCACGGGGCAAGGCAGGCTCTTCCATTGCTTGGCACTGCGGCTTTGGATGCTGGCGGTTGCCAGTGTCAGCCCGCTGGCAACCGCCAGGCGTGTGCCGGGTTGCAGCGTTTGTAGCAGTGCCTGCCACAGCGCAGCATTGCGGTAGGGTGTCTCAATGAACTGCTGAGACTGTCCTTGGCGCAATGCCAGGGATTCCAGCTCCTTGATGCGCTGGGCGCGGGCGCTGGCGTCCTGAGGCAGATAGCCGACAAAGGCAAAGTTCTGGCCGTTGAGCCCACTGGCGGCCAGCGTCAGCAGCAGCGACACCGGGCCCACCAAGGGGATGACGCTCAAGCCCAGATCATGGGCGGCGCGCACGATGGAGCTGCCAGGGTCGGCCACGGCCGGCATGCCGGCCTCGCTGATCAGGCCCATGTCATGGCCGGCCAGTGCCGGGGCCAGCAAGGCCTTGGCGTCGAACTGGGCGCTGCCCTTGCCGCCATGGTCGCCTTTTTTATGGGCTTCACGTGGTAGCTCCTGAATCTGCTGGGCCTGCAGCGGCGCAGCCAATGGGAACAAGGCGTCTATGCGTTTCAAATAGGCGCGGCAGCTTTTGGCGTTTTCGCTGACCCAATGTGTCAGGCCGGCGGCGGTGCGCAGTGTGAGTTCGGGCAGTACATCGGTCAGCGGGGCCTGGCTGTCGCAGCCAAAGTCCAGTGGCGCCGGCACCAGATACAGCCGTCCCAAAGAGGTCGAGGCGCTCATGGCAGCACCAGCCCGGCTTCGCGCACCATGCGGCAGGTGCGAATCAGGGGCAGGCCGATCAGGGCTGTGGGGTCATCGCTGTGAATGGCGTCCAGCAAGGCAATGCCCAGGCCTTCGCTTTTGGCGCTGCCGGCGCAGTCATAGGGCTGTTCGGCGCGCAGATAGCGTTCGATCTCGGCATCGCTCAGATCGCGAAAGCGCACGCCCACCTCGGCCAGCTCGCACTGGGCAAAGCCCGTGGCCTGGCAGACCACGGCCACGGCGGTGTGAAACACCATGGTCTGGCCGCGCATGCGCTGCAACTGGACCACGGCACGCTCGTGGGTTCCGGGTTTGCCCAGAGGCTCTCCGTGCAGATCGGCCACCTGATCGGAACCGATCACAATGGCTTCGGGGTGGAGGGCGGCCACGGCCTGGGCCTTGGCCAGGGCCAGGCGCAGTGCCAGGTCGCGCGGGGCTTCGCCGGGGCGCGGGGTTTCATCGACCTCGGGCGAGGCGGTGGTGAAGGGGTGGCGCAGGCGTTCCAGCAACTCGCGGCGGTAGCGCGAGGTGGAGCCCAGGATCAGCGGGCGGGCTGCAGGGGCGGAAAAAACAGTGGATTCAGGCATGCAGGGATTCTCTTACACTGCCGCCATGAGCAAGGATTTCTCTGTGGATCACCTCGATGTCAAAGCGTTTGCCCAGGCCGGCGCCACACTGACGGGCAGCGATCCCCTGTCACATTACCCCCGCCTGGCCCAAGAGGCGCAAGGCCCTGTCGATGGTCTTTTGGTGCGTTGGCGCGCCGAAGGCGAGCTGCACACCGAGGCGGACGGCGTCAGCCATGTCTGGCTGCATCTGCAGGTGGATGCCGATCTGCCCCTGACCTGCCAGCGCTGCCTGCAGATTGACCCCATGCCGCTGCAGGTGGAGCGCTCGTTCCGTTTTGTGGCCGATGAAGCTACGGCCGAGGCGTTGGATGATGAGGCCGAGGAAGACCTGCTGGCCCTGAGCCGCGACTTTGACCTGCACCAGCTCATAGAAGATGAGCTGCTGATGGAGCTGCCCCTGGTGCCCCGTCATGAAACCTGCCCGGCCGAGCTGCCCATGCAGTCCAGCAGCGCAGATTTCGAGGAAGCTGCTGCGGAAAAAACCAACCCATTTGCGATGTTGCAAGGCTTGCGCAAGAATGGCGCCCCGGATTGAGTAGGGCGGTATCGCCCTGCGGGCCTGTCCAAAGCACGGCATTGGTTTTCATGGGATAAGTCTGTTGAAAACGTTTGCGCTATAATCGGGGGCTTCGCGCGAAACCCCCTCGTGTCTTTAATGGGCTGATCGCGTATTTCTAAGGCTTGGTGCTGATGCAGTAGATGCAATTGGCGCGGGCCGTGTCACCAACCCTTTTCAGACTCAGGAGCCATCATGGCTGTTCAGCAAAACAAAAAGTCCCCTTCCAAGCGCGGCATGCACCGTTCGCACAACGCACTGAATGTGCCGGGTATCGCTGTGGAAGCCACCACCGGTGAAACCCACCTGCGCCACCACATCAGCCCCAACGGCGTGTACCGTGGCCGTCAAGTGCTGAAGAACAAGTCCGAAGCCTAAGAGCTAGCGCTTCGGACCCACAAGGCCCGTCGCTACTTTGGGTAGCACGGGCTTTTGTTTTTTGAACACCGTCTGCGTGCTCCGGTTACGGTCTGCCGCTCAGGCCTGCGCAACATCCTCTCATGATCACTTTGGCAGTTGACTGCATGGGTGGCGATCACGGCCCCCGTGTCACGCTGGCCGCATGCCGCCAGTTTCTGGACTCCCACTCCGACGCGCAGTTGCTGCTGGTTGGCCGCAAGGACGCTTTGCAGTCCTTTGCGCACCCGCGTGCCACCTTGGTGGAGGCTAGCGAGGTGGTGGGTATGGACGACCCGGTGGAGGTGGCGCTGCGCAAGAAGAAAGACTCTTCCATGCGTGTGGCCATTGCCCAGGTCAAGGATGGCGCGGCCCAGGCCGCGGTGTCGGCCGGCAATACCGGTGCGCTGATGGCGGTGTCACGCTATTTGCTCAAGACCTTGGAGGGTATTGACCGCCCGGCCATTGCCACCCAGATGCCCAACGACAAGGGTGGCAGCACCACGGTGCTGGACCTGGGTGCCAATGTGGACTGCACGCCCGAGCATTTGCTGCAGTTTGCGGTGATGGGCTCGGCCCTGGTCAGTGCGCTCAACCATGGTGGCGAGCCCAGCGTGGGTCTGCTCAACATTGGTGAAGAAGCCATCAAGGGCAACGAGACCATCAAACGTGCCGGTGAATTGCTGCGTGCAGCGGGCGAGGCCAAGGCCTTGAACTTCTACGGCAATGTGGAAGGCAATGATATTTACAAGGGCACGGCCGACATCGTGGTGTGTGACGGTTTCGTAGGAAACGTGGCACTCAAGGCCAGCGAGGGCGTGGCCTCCATGATCGTGGGTGGACTCAAAGCTGAGTTCAAACGCAATATCTTCACCAAATTTGCTGCCATTGTGGCGTATCCGGTGCTATCTGCGTTGATGAAACGCATGGATCACCGTCGCTACAACGGCGCTGCCCTGCTGGGTTTGCGCGGCCTGGTGTTCAAAAGCCATGGCTCGGCCGATGCGCTCGCTTTTGAGCATGCCCTCAATCGTGCGTATGATGCGGCCCGCAACAACCTGCTTGACCGTGTCCGGGCCCGGATTGCGACGGCGGCCCCTTTGCTGGCCCCGGCTGCAGTCCCCGCTGTCAGTGTCACGGGCAACCCTGAGTGAGCCACCGCATGACCAGTTACGCACGCATTACCGGCACGGGCAGTTATCTGCCTCCCCGCCGCCTTACCAATAACGATCTGGCGGCAGAGCTGGCCCAGCGCGGCATTGAGACCTCGGATGAATGGATCGTGGAGCGCACCGGCATACGGGCTCGCCACTTTGCGGCCCCCGATGTGGGTAGCAGCGATCTGGCGCTGGAAGCCAGCCGCCAGGCCATAGAGGCCGCCGGCATCACGGCCCAGGACATTGATCTGATCATCGTCGCCACGTCCACACCGGACATGGTGTTCCCGTCCACAGCCGCCATCCTGCAAAACAAGCTGGGCATTACCAACGGCTGCCCGGTGTTTGACGTGCAAGCCGTGTGCAGCGGCTTTGTCTACGCTCTGACCGTGGCTGACGCCATGATCCGCGCTGGCACCGCGCGCCGCGCGCTGGTGGTGGGTGCCGAGGTGTTCAGCCGCATTCTGAATTTCAACGACCGCACCACCTGTGTGCTGTTTGGTGACGGCGCTGGCGCCGTGGTGCTGGAAGCCTCGGAAGAGCCCGGCATTCTGGCCAGCGATCTGCATGCCGACGGCAGCCATGTGGGCATTCTGTGCGTGCCCGGCCATGTCTCCGGCGGTGAAATTCTGGGCTCGCCCCTGCTGACCATGGACGGCCAGGCCGTCTTCAAGCTGGCCGTGGGCGTGCTGGACAAGGCCGCCCGTGCCACGCTGGACAAGGCCGGCCTGACCGAGGCCGACATCGACTGGCTGATTCCCCACCAGGCCAACATCCGCATCATGCAGAGCACGGCGCGCAAGCTCAAACTCTCCATGGACAAGGTGGTGGTCACCGTGGACCAGCATGGCAATACCTCGGCGGCATCGATTCCGCTGGCACTGGACCATGCGGTGCGCAACGGTCAGGTGAAAAAAGGCCAGCATGTCCTGCTCGAAGGCGTGGGCGGTGGCTTCACCTGGGGCGCAGTGCTCCTGAAGATGTAGTGCCTGCAGCACACCTGGTGTGCTGTAGAGCCTGTTTTGATCCCTTTTGAGTGACCAACACATGACGCAATTTGCATTCGTCTTTCCCGGCCAGGGTTCGCAGTCCGTGGGCATGCTGGACGCCTGGGGCGATCACCCCGTGGTGGCCCAGACGCTGAAAGAAGCCTCCGACGCCCTGGGCGAAGATGTGGCGGCCCTGATCCACAACGGCCCAAAGGAAGCCCTGGCGCTGACCACCAACACCCAGCCCGTGATGCTGGTGGCCGCCGTGGCCGCCTGGCGCGTGTGGCAGGCCGAGGGTGGTGCTATGCCGGCCGCCGTGGCCGGCCATTCTCTGGGTGAATACTCCGCTCTGGTGGCTTCCGGCGTGCTGACGCTGGCCCAGGCTGCGCCGCTGGTGCGCCTGCGCGCCGCCGCCATGCAAGAAGCCGTGCCCGTGGGTACTGGCGCCATGGCTGCCGTGCTGGGCCTGGAGGCCGACAAGGTCAAGGCTGTGTGCGCAGAGGTTACGGCCCAGCTGGGCGGCGCCGAAGTGGTGGAGGCCGTGAACTTCAACGACCCCGGCCAGACCGTGATCGCCGGCTCCAAGGCCGCTGTGGAAGCCGCCAGCGCTGCTGTCAAGGCCGCAGGCGCCAAGCGCGCGCTGCCCCTGCCGGTGTCAGCACCGTTCCACTCCAGCCTGATGAAGCCTGCCGCTGAGAAGCTCAAGGCCGCCTTGGCTGCGCTGGAGCTGAAGGCGCCCCAGATCCCCGTGATCAACAACATCGACGTGGCCGTGCAAACGGACGCCGATGCCATTCGCGACGCCCTGTACCGCCAGGCCTTTGGCCCTGTGCGCTGGGTGGAGTGCGTGCAGGCCATGAAGGCCCGCGGCATTACCACTTTGGTAGAGTGCGGCCCCGGCAAGGTGCTGGCCGGCATGACCAAGCGCATTGATGCGGAATTGACGGGCGTTGCCCTGTATGACCCTGCCACACTGGCAGAAGTGAAGGAATTGCTCGCATGACAGAGACAATCAAGCAAGTGGCCCTGGTGACGGGTGCCACCCGTGGTATTGGTGCTGCCATTGCCCAGGAGCTGGCCACCCGTGGCTACACGGTGATCGGCACCGCTACCTCCGATGACGGCGCTGCCCGCATCAGCGCCGCCCTGGCAGCGCATGGCGGCCGGGGCGTGAAGCTGGACGTGAACGACATTGCCGGCGTGGATGCGCTGGTGGACGACCTGGTAAAAAACCAGGGCGGCCTGCATGTGCTGGTGAACAATGCCGGCATCACCCGCGACACCCTGGCCATGCGCATGAAGGACGAGGATTGGGATGCCGTGATCGACACCAATCTGAAGGCCGTATTCCGACTGAGCCGCGCGGCTATTCGCCCCATGATGAAGCAGCGCTTTGGCCGCATCATCAGCGTCACCAGCGTGGTGGGCTCCATGGGTAACCCTGGCCAAGCCAATTACGCCGCTGCCAAGGCTGGCGTGGCCGGCATGAGCCGCGCCCTGGCGCGTGAACTGGGCAGCCGCGGCATCACCGTGAACTGCGTGGCCCCTGGCTTTATCGCCACAGATATGACTGCCGTGCTCCCAGAAGAGCAGCAAAAAGCGCTGGCCGCCCAGATCCCGCTGGGTCAGTTGGGTCAGCCTTCGGACATTGCCCACGCCGTGGCCTACCTGGCATCTGCCGGCGCCGGTTACGTGACAGGCCAGGAATTGGCTGTCAATGGCGGCATGTACATGTAATTGATGAAAGTTATGCCGTTTCCTCGCGACGGCAGGCCGGATGAAAGGGGCTTCCCCGAAACGGCTAGAATCGCGGGTTCATTCACAACCCCCTGAGGGAAACCATGAGCGATATCGAAGCACGTGTCAAAAAAATCATTGCTGAACAACTCGGCGTTGAAGAGTCCCAAGTGACC
>JAITLO010000020.1 GCA_031277855.1 Acidovorax sp.
GGTGGCCGTGCCCTGGGCAGCGCCGAGAAGTTCAACGAAGTGATGACCCCGCTGGCCGACAAGCTGGGCGCGGCCATCGGCGCCTCGCGCGCGGCGGTGGACGCAGGCTATGCGCCCAACGACCTGCAAGTGGGCCAGACCGGCAAGATCGTGGCGCCGCAGCTGTACATCGCAGCCGGCATCTCGGGTGCCATCCAGCACTTGGCCGGCATGAAGGACTCCAAGGTGATCGTGGCGATCAACAAGGATCCGGAAGCACCGATCTTCTCGGTGGCCGACTACGGTCTGGAGGCCGATCTGTTCCAGGCTGTGCCGGAGCTGGTCAAGGCGCTGTGATTCGCTGCAGATGAAAAAGAGGGGCTTGTGCCCCTCTTTTGCTGTCGGCCCAGGATCCATAGGCATGCCGCGCTCCAAGGCATGCCCATGGACCTTGATCCTGTCTTCTGTGCACAAGGCAGGCGTCCACCCCTATTCAAATCCACAACGCAGAGGTGACAAGATGAGTTATACGGCTCCGATCAAAGACATGCTGTTTGCCATGGAGCATTTGGCCGGTATTGAGCAAGTGGCCCAGATTCCCGGCTTTGAAGATGCGGGTCTGGAGACCGCCCAGGCCGTGCTGGAAGAGTGCGCCAAGCTGTGCGAAGGCGTGGTGGCGCCGCTGAATGTGCCCGGCGATGTGAACCCTTCTTCGTGGAAGGATGGCAAGGTCACCACCACCCCGGGTTTTGCCGATGCCTTCAAGCAGTACGCCGAGGGCGGCTGGCAAGGCCTGCAACACCCGACCGAATTTGGCGGTCAGGGCCTGCCCAAGACCGTGGGCGCAGCCTGCGTGGAAATGCTCAACAGCGCCAACCTGAGCTTTGCGCTGTGCCCGTTGCTCACCGATGGCGCCATCGAAGCCCTGCTCACCGCTGGTAGCGATGCCCTCAAGGCCACCTACCTGGAGAAGCTGATCTCCGGCCAGTGGACCGGCACCATGAACCTGACCGAGCCTCAGGCCGGCTCCGATCTGGCCCTGGTGCGCACCAAGGCAGAGCCCCAGCCCGACGGCACGTACAAGGTCTTCGGTACCAAGATCTTCATCACCTACGGTGAGCACGATATGGCCGAGAACATCGTCCATCTGGTGCTGGCCCGCGTGGCAGGTGCGCCCGAAGGCGTGAAGGGCATCAGCCTGTTTGTGGTGCCCAAGTTCCTGGTCAATGCCGATGGCTCGCTGGGCGCGCGCAACGATGCGCACTGCGTCAGCATCGAGCACAAAATGGGCATCAAGGCGTCGCCCACGGCCGTGCTGCAGTTTGGCGACCATGGCGGTGCCGTGGGCTACCTCGTTGGCGAGGAAAACCGTGGCCTGGAATACATGTTCATCATGATGAACGCCGCCCGTTACGCCGTGGGTGTGCAGGGCATTGCCGTGGCCGAACGTGCCTACCAGCATGCTGTGCAGTACGCCAAGGAGCGCGTGCAAAGCCGGCCCGTGGACGGCTCGGTCAAGGCCAGTGCCACCATCATCCACCACCCCGATGTGCGCCGCATGCTGATGACCATGCGCGCCTACACCGAGGGCTGCCGCGCCATGGCCAGCACGGCCGCAGCGGCTTATGACGCGGCCCACCAGCATCCCGACGCCGAAGTGCGCCAGGCCAACGCCACCTTCTATGAATTCATGGTGCCCCTGGTCAAGGGCTATAGCACCGAGATGAGCCTGGAAGTCACCAGCCTGGGCGTGCAGGTGCACGGCGGCATGGGCTTTATCGAGGAAACCGGCGCTGCCCAGTACTACCGCGACGCCAAGATTCTGACCATTTACGAAGGTACGACCGCCATCCAGGCCAATGACCTGGTGGGCCGCAAGACGGCGCGTGACGGCGGCGCTTCCGCCAAGGCGATTGCCGAGCAGATTGCCAAGACCGAAGCCGCGCTGCGTGCCAGCGCCAGTGTGGATGCAGTGGCTCTGGCGGATCGCCTCCAGGCCGCGCGCGAGGCTTTCTTGCAGGTGGTGGACTTTGTGGCCGGCCAGACCAAGGCCAGCCCCAATGCCGTGTTTGCCGGCAGCGTTCCCTATCTGATGCTGACGGGCAATCTGGTGGCCGGCTGGCAAATGGGCCGCGCACTGCTGGTGGCCCAGGCCAAGGCGGCTGCGGGCGAAGATGTGCAATTCATGCAGGCCAAGGTGGCCACGGCCCGTTTCTACGGCGACCACATCCTGACCCGCGTGCCCGGCCAGGCCGCATCGGTGCTGCATGGTGCGGACGCCGTGATGGCCTTGCCGCAGGACGCTTTCTGAGCATAGGCCTGTAGCTATCAAAAAAGAGAGCTGGAGTCGCTTGTGTGGCAGGCGTTCCAGCTCTTTTTTGTCATATTAGAGACTTTAGAGGAGACCTTGTCATGTCCAGAATTCCAGCCGCGCTGCAAAAACTGTCGCTGCCCGTTATCGGCTCGCCCCTGTTCATCATCAGCAATCCCAAGCTGGTGATCGAGCAATGCAAGGCTGGCATCGTCGGCTCCATGCCGGCGCTCAACGCCCGCCCTGCCGAACAGCTGGAAGACTGGCTGGCCGAAATCACCGAGACCCTGGCCGCCTGGGACAAGGCCCACCCCGAGCAGCCTTCGGCACCTTTTGCCATCAACCAGATCGTGCACAAGAGCAACGACCGCCTGGAGCACGACATGCAGGTCTGCGCCAAGTACAAGGTGCCCATCGTCATCACCAGCCTGGGTGCGCGCGAAGACGTGAACCAGGCCGTGCACGGCTGGGGCGGTGTGGTGTTGCACGACATCATCAACAACAAGTTCGCCCACAAGGCGATTGAAAAAGGTGCTGATGGCCTGATCGCCGTGGCTGCTGGCGCCGGTGGCCATGCAGGCGTGAAGAGCCCGTTTGCGCTGATTCAGGAAATCCGCCAGTGGTTTGACGGCCCTGTGGCCCTGTCCGGCGCCATTGCCACCGGCGACGCCGTGCTGGCGGCCCAGGCCATGGGCGCGGACTTTGCCTATATCGGCTCGGCCTTTATCGCCACCGAAGAAGCGCGCGCCGCTGACGCCTACAAGCAGGCCATCGTCGATGGCAATTCCGACGAGGTGGTCTACAGCAATCTGTTCACTGGCGTGCATGGCAACTACCTGGCCCCATCGATTCGCGCGGCCGGTCTGGACCCCGACAACCTGCCCCAGTCCGATGCCAGCGCCATGAACTTTGGCTCCGGCCGCACCAAGGCCTGGAAAGACATCTGGGGCTGCGGCCAGGGCATTGGTGCCATCGACAAGGTGGTCCCTGCGGCCGAGCTGGTGGCGCGCCTCAAGCGTGAATACGCAGCGGCCCGCCAGCGTCTGCAGCTGGCGGCCTGAGCCCGCTTCACACCTGCGTGGCGGAGCCATCCAGGCTCCAAGAGCCGCATGCGTTATTTGATTTGATGGTTACAATTTGTCTGTCTCGCTAGGCTCAGGCCTTCCGAGAGCAGTCCTAGCCCCTGTGTTCCAGGCTGTTTCCCAAGCGGAAAAAGTCTGCACCGCAGGGGTTTTTCTTTTGTGCGCTCCATGGAGCGCTGTTTGCTTTTCTCTTCTATGCAATTGAAATCCCTGGGCGCCGTGGCGCTGGCATCGCTGGCACTGAGCACTTCCGTGCAGGCGGCCGATCTCTCGCCGCAGGCCGCGACCGAGCTGTTCCTGAAGTCCATCGTGCATATCGACACCAAGGCCATGGAGGCGCTGAACGCCTATCTGCGTCCGGTGCGTACCTTCCCCGGTCAGGGCGACTTCATCAACGTCACCGAGATGCAGGAAGTCGATCGCGACTACCCCAAGGAACTGGCAGAGGCTTTTCTGGAAAACGTGCAACTGAGCGCGGCTGACAAAAAAGCACTGGAGCCCGCTGCGGTCCAGTTGTTTGCCAGCGTGCGTGAGTCGCAAAAGCGCATTGCCTGCACCATGGGCCAGCCCCAGAAGGTCACTGAAGGCGTGCCCGCCGAGATGCTGGCGGTGAACGTGCCCTTCCGCTGCATGGCGCCCAACCCGCCGGAAAAAATCGTGGCCTTTTTCCAGCGTGCGGGTGGTGCCAAGTGGAATCTGGCCCAGTACCGTGAAGGCATGCAGACCCTGAGCGAAGGCTTTGCCTCTGCACCGTTGACCCAGGTCTGGGACGGCGAATTCCCGCTGGCTGCCGAGAAGAAGAAAAAAAAGCCGCTGGTGTGGCAGAACAACTTCCCGCGCGAAAGCATTGACGTCACGCCGCTGCAGTACTGAGCGCCGAGCGTCTGTCTTCCTTTTTGTCTCTCGGGTGGCACAGCTCACCCGGAGCATGCACCCCTCAATGACCCAGCGCAGGGCTGCTGAGGGGTGTTGAAGAGCGCCGTGCCATAGGCCATAGCAAGGCCTTGTCGGACGGCACGCCTTTTCTCTGCGCTGTCGCTTTTCCTTCCTACCCCCTGCGTCGAGTGGCAGTGGTGGACGTAAACACGTACTTAAAGTTTTACATAAGCACACACGCAGATCTGGGGATTCCATTCCCTTGCCAAGGCCTTGCACGGCGGGTGTTTCTGCGGGCTTCAAGCGGTTTTGACGGAGCGCTAAAGCTTGCTATAAACCGCTCGTCGGACATAAAAATTGATCGCCGTCAACGCCACAGTGTTTCACTTGGTTTCCTTGTGTCCACCTGAAGCCATTGTGGTGTTGGATTTAGCATGTGCAGTAATTTCAGTAAACTCTGAAATAAGAGAGGAAAATTGTCTGTGCCTGACCGTGATCAAGCGATGCCCAAATCCCGTCAGCCCCGCCGGCGGCTGGACCGTGGCAGCAGCTGGTCGGTCCTGGCTTCGTTGCTGTGGCTGCCGCAGGCAGCGCTGCTGGCATGGGCCGTGCAGCGCATTGCCGATGGACAGGCCGCCACAGTCGCACCGCTGGCGGCGGGGCTGCTGGCACTGGGGCTGCTGCGTGCCTGGTGCGAAGGCTATGGCATGCGCTGCAGCTTTGATAGCGCCCGCAATGTGCTGCAGGCGCTGCGCAGCCAGGTTGTGCAGGCGCTGGCGCAATCTTCTCCCATAGACCGCGAGCGGCTGGCTTCCGGCCAGGCCGCCAGTGCCGTAGCCGAACAGGCCGAGGCCATCGTTCCCTGGCTGTCGCGCTACCAGACCGCCATGTGGCGGGTGATGCTGGTGTCGCCGGTGATTGCCCTGGCCGTGGCCACCCAGTCCTGGGTGGCCGCTTTGATTTTGCTGCTGGCTGCGCCCCTGATTCCGCTGTTCATGGCCATTGTGGGTTGGCGTGCCCAGGCTGCCAGCGAGGAGCAAATGGTGCAGCTGGGGCAAATGAATGGTTTTTTGCTGGACCGTCTGCGCGGCATGACCACGCTGCGCGCCCTGGGCGCGGTGGACGCCACAGCACTGCGCCTGCGCGCGCATGCCGAGTCCCTGCGCCAACGCACCATGCGTGTGCTGCGCATTGCCTTTCTGTCTTCGGCCGTGTTGGAGCTTTTCTCCGCACTGGGCGTGGCCATGGTGGCCGTCTATGTGGGCTTCCATTTGCTGGGGCATCTGGAGTTTGGTGCCTGGCAGGGCAAGCTCAATCTGGGGCAGGCGCTGTTTGTGTTGCTCCTGGCCCCCAGTTTTTTCGAGCCGCTGCGTGAGCTGTCTGCCGTCTGGCATGACCGTGCTGCGGGCGAGGCCGCCGTGCAGACCCTGGAGCAGCTGACGCAGACGCGCCACCCGCTGCCTGGCGTGTTGCACAGCGCCAGCTCCGACCGTGAGCAGGCGGCCAGCTACCTGCAGCTGCAGGGCGTGCGCGTGCGGGCGCCCGGAGCCCTCCAGGCCCTGCCCGCCATCGATCTCGAGGTACAGCCCGGCGAGCATGTGGCGCTGTGGGGCCCTAGCGGCAGCGGCAAGTCGCTGCTGCTGGCACAGATTGCCGGCCTGCTGCCGCTGAACCAGGGCGAGCTGCACATCGACGGTGTGGCTTGGAGCGAGGAATCTGCCGCCGCGCTGCGCGGGCGCATTGCCTGGATGGGGCAGCAGCCCCATGTGTTTGCGGCTTCGGTGGCCGCCAATGTGGGCCTGCAGCGGCCTGGCGTCTCGGCCGCCGCCGTGGCGCAGGCCGTGGAGTGGGCAGGCTTGGGCCAGGTGCTGGCGGCCCGCCCCAGTAGCAGCCTGGGGGAGGGTGGCCAAGGCCTTTCCGGCGGCGAGGCCCTGCGTCTGGCGTTGGCTCGCCTGGCCACGGCGGCTCCCCAGGCCGGCCTGCTGTTGGTGGACGAGCCCACGGCCCATCTGGACCAGGCCACCGCCGCCCAGGTGAGCGATGCCCTGCTGCAACTGGCCCAGGGCCGTACCCTGGTGGTGGCCACGCATGATCCGCTGTTGGCGGCCCGCATGCACCGCACCGTGGTCATGCCTGGTGCCGGTGCACCGGCACCGCTATCGCAGCCGGTGGCGGTTTCGGCGCCCGAGGAGGTCTGCCCATGAAGCACTCCCACGCTGTACGCACCATGCTGAAGGCCCTGGGCGCCATGGCACCGCGCCGCCTGTGGCTGGGCGGCATGGCCATGGCCTGCCTCACGGTGTTGATGGGCATGGCCTTGCTGGGCCTGTCGGGCTGGTTTATTGTCGCCACCGCCATTGCCGGTCTGGTACCGGCCTCAGCCCTGGTTTTCGATGTTTTCATGCCCAGCGCTGGCATACGTTTGCTGGCCCTGGGGCGCACCGGCTCGCGCTATGCCGAGCGCTTGCTGACCCATGACGCCACGCTGGCCGTGCTGGCTGCGCTGCGCGAGCGCCTGTTTCGCAGCTGGGCTCCAGCAGGCGCGGCCTGGCAGCTGCGCATGCGGCCGGCGCGCTGGCTGCAGCGCCTGACCAGTGATGTGGATGCGCTGGACAGCCTGTATCTGCGCCTGCTGGTGCCGCTGGCTGCCGCCTGTGGCGCGGCTTTGTTGGCGGCCGTGGTGCTGGCCGGCATGCGCTGGTGGCTGGGCCTGCTGCTGGGCGCATGGCTGCTGCTGGCAGGGCTGGGTCTGGCGGCCTGGCTGGCACGTGCGGCCCGTCGACCGGCCACGCGCCGCGCCGTGGCGCTGGAAGCATTGCGCGCCCAGGCCGTGGACCTGGTGGCCGGCCAAACCGATTTGCTGATGGCGGGCCGACTGTCAGCCCAGTGCGAGCGCCTGGCCGCGACCGAGCGCCGCGTGGCCCAGGCCGATCGACAACTCAACCGGCTGGAAGCCCGGGCCAGCATGGGCTTTGGCATGGCTGGGGCATTGACCCTGGCCGGCGTGCTGCTGGCCGTGGCCGCCCTGGCTGAGCAAGGGCGTATTGGCGCACCTGGCGCAGCCCTGGCACTGCTGGTGGCCCTGGCCGCCATGGAGCCTTTTGCCGCCCTGCGCCGGGGCGCTGCCGAGGCCGGCCGTACCTTGCTGGCCATCAAACGCCTGGCACCGCAGATGCAGAGCGCAGATGCTGCTAGCAGCGTGATAGCGCAGCCACCTGCTGCCGGCGTGGCGCTGTCGCTGCAAGCCGCTGCTACCTGCCC
The DNA here is from genome assembly GCA_031277855.1 of Acidovorax sp. GTDB lineage: Bacteria > Pseudomonadota > Gammaproteobacteria > Burkholderiales > Burkholderiaceae_C > Comamonas. The sequence goes on from JAITLO010000020.1 coordinate 7,510, forward strand.
CTATGGCAGCCAGCGCGTGGTGCTGGGCCCTGTGAGCCTGGAGGTGCGCCAGGGGGAACGTGTGGCCGTGGTGGGCCGCAGCGGCGCGGGCAAGAGCACGCTGCTGCTGCTACTGGCCGGCGAGCTGCCCGCGCTGCAGGGCCAGGTGGCAGCCGAGCCAGTGACCTGGCTGACCCAGCGCACCGAGCTGTTTCAGGACAGCGTGCGCGGCAATCTGCTGCTGGCCCAGCCCCAGGCCAGCGATGGCGCGCTGTGGCAGGCGCTGGAAGACGCCGGCCTGGCGGCCGATGTGCGCGCCATGCCCCAGGGGCTGGACACCGTATTGGGCGAAGGCGGGCTGGGCCTGTCGGGTGGCCAGGCCAGGCGCCTGGCGTTGGCGCGCTTGCTGCTGCACCCGGCGCCATGCTGGTTGCTGGACGAGCCCACCGAAGGATTGGATGCCGCCACCGCAGCCGATGTGCTGCAGCGCCTGCGGCAACAGATGCAGACACAGACACATGGGCGGACCGTGGTGATCGCCACCCATTTGCGGCGGGAGGCCGCGCTGGCGGACCGTGTGCTGTGGCTGGAGCAGGGACAACAGGTGCTGGATGCGCCGCGCGGCTCGGTCGAGTTCGCGCGCGTGCTGGCGCAGCTGCGCGCGGATGTGGGCGACGCAGCGGATGCCGCACAGCCGGCATGACCTTGGGTTTTTAAGAGAGAAAGGACTTCCCCATGAACCTCGACATCGTCGATTTATCGCGGCTGCAGTTCGCGATAACGGCGCTCTACCACTTTCTGTTTGTGCCGCTCACACTCGGCCTGTCCATACTCGTTGCCATCATGGAGACGGTGTATGTGATGACAGGCCGCACCATCTGGCGCGACATGACCAAGTTCTGGGGCGTTCTGTTCGGTATCAACTTCGCCATGGGTGTGGCCACCGGCGTGGTGATGGAGTTCCAGTTCGGCATGAACTGGAGCTACTACAGCCACTATGTGGGCGACATCTTTGGTGCCCCGCTGGCCATTGAAGGCCTGATGGCCTTCTTCCTGGAAGCGACCTTTGTGGGTCTGTTCTTCTTTGGTTGGGACCGCATGAGCAAGGTCAGCCACCTGATCGCCACCTGGCTGGTGGCCATTGGCTCCAACTTCTCGGCGCTGTGGATTCTGATTGCCAACGGCTGGATGCAAAACCCCGTGGGCGCAGCCTTCAACCCGCAGACCATGCGCATGGAAGTCACCGACTTCTTTGCCGTGCTCACCAACCCCGTGGCCCAGGCCAAGTTTGTGCACACCGTCTCGGCCGGCTATGTGACGGCCTCGCTGTTCGTGCTGGGCATCTCGGCCTGGTATGTGCTCAAGGGCCGTCACCTGCACCTGGCCAAGCGCTCCATGACCGTGGCGGCCTCGTTCGGTCTGGCAGCTTCGCTGTCGGTGGTGGTGCTGGGCGATGAGTCCGGCTATCTGTCGTCCGAGCACCAGAAGATGAAGCTGGCCTCCATCGAAGCCATGTGGGAGACGGAAGCCGCACCGGCCGCCTTCACCGCCTTTGGTTTCCCCGACAGCGAAGCGCGCGAAACCCATTTCGCCGTGCACATTCCATGGGCCATGGGTTTGATTGGTACGCGCTCGCTGAACACCGAAATCCCCGGCATCAAGGAGCTGGTGAAGAACGCCGAAGGCCATATCCGCGCCGGCATCCAGGCCTATGACGCGCTGCAAATCATCCGCACCGCCAAGAGCGATGCCGAAGTGCCGCCCGACGCCCGCGCCGTGTTCGAGGACAAGGGTTATGCCCTGGGTTACGCATTGCTGCTCAAGCGCTATGTGGACGATCCGCGCCAGGCGACCGAAGCCCAGATTGCACAGGCCGCCAAGGACACCGTGCCCCCCGTGGGCCCACTGTTCTGGACCTTCCGCGTGATGGTGGGTCTGGGCATGTTCTTCATCGTGCTCACCGCCACTTTCTTCTGGCTGTCGGTGCGCCACAAGCTGGAGGCCTATCCCTGGCTGCTGAAGCTGGCCGTGCTGTCGATCCCGCTGCCCTGGATTGCCGCCGAGTGCGGCTGGGTGGTGGCAGAGCTGGGTCGCCAGCCCTGGATCATCGAAGGCGTGCTGCCCACGGCCATGGCGGTGTCCCACCTGGGCGCCACCACGCTGCTGCTGACGATCGCCGGCTTTGTGCTGATCTACACCGTGCTGTTCATCATCGAGATGAAACTCATGGTGCGAGCCATCAAAAAGGGCCCCGAGCATGAGAGCGAGCCCCACCTGAGCCTGTACGAGCCCATGATCGAAAAACTGGCGCGTGCGCGATAAGAGGAGCCATCAACATGATCTTGCATGAACTGATTTCGTATGACGTGCTGCGCGTCATCTGGTGGCTGCTGCTGGGCATTTTGCTCACCGGCTTCGCCGTCACCGACGGGTTTGATCTGGGCGCCATGGCCCTGCTGCGCGCCACGGCCAAGACCGATGTGGAGCGCCGCGTGGTCATCAACAGCGTGGGCCCGGTGTGGGAAGGCAACCAGGTGTGGCTGATTCTGGGCGGCGGTGCCATTTTTGCCGCCTGGCCCCAGCTCTATGCCGTGTCCTTCTCCGGCTTTTACCTGGCCATGTTCGCCATCCTGGTGGCGCTGATCCTGCGCCCCGTGGCCTTCAAGTTCCGCAGCAAGCGCGAGGAGCCGGGCTGGCGCAATGCCTGGGACTGGGTGCTGTGCATTGCCGGTATCGTGCCCGCGCTGATCTTTGGCGTGGCCATGGGCAATGTGCTGCTGGGCGTGCCTTTCCGCCTGGGTGAAGACCTGCGCATCTACTACGACGGTACCTTCTTCGGCCTGCTGACCCCGTTCGCACTGCTGTGCGGCCTGGTGTCGCTGTGCATGCTGATCATGCACGGTGCGGCCTGGCTGGTGTTCAAGACCGAGGGTGAAGTGGCCCAGCGCGCCGCACGCTGGGGTAGCCTGTTTGCGCTGCTGACGGCCGTGCTGTTTGCGCTGGCCGGTGTGTGGATTGCGCTGGATATCCAGGGCTATGTCATCACCAGCGCCATCAACACCGTGGGCGCTTCCAATCCGCTGGCCAAGACTGCGGTGATCAGCGAGGGTGCCTGGATGGCCAACTTCAGCCGTCAGCCCCTGCTGTGGGCCCTGCCGGCTCTGGGAGTGCTGCTGCCTTTGATTGCGGCCCTGGGCATGCGTGGCCGCCGTGAATGGCTGGCACTGCTGGCCAGCGGCCTGGCCATCGCCTGCATCATCCTCACCGTGGGTGCGGCCATGTTCCCCATGATCCTGCCGTCCTCCATCGATCCGCGCTTCAGCCTCACGGTGTGGGATTCGTCCTCCAGCCATGTGACGCTGTTCATCATGCTGGTCTGCGCACTGATTTTTGTGCCCATCATCCTGGCCTATACCAGCTGGGTCTACAGCATTTTGCGTGGCAAGGTGGATGCGGTGGCGATTGCCACCGGCCAAGGCCATTCCTACTAAATACCAAAGCAAAGGAAACCGTATGTGGTATTTCTCCTGGATCCTGGGCCTGCCCCTGGCAGCGGCCTTTGCCGTGCTCAACGCCATGTGGTTTGAGCTGATGGATGACGAGGCCACGCGCCGCCGCATCCTGGACCGCACCAACAAGCTGCCCGATTAAGCGTTCACGCTGCGTAGCTGCCAAGGCCTGTTCCTGCAAAGGAGCAGGCCTTTTTTCTGCCTACCTATACCCGAGCCGGGCGCAAGGAAGGCGCGCAACCGGGAGCTGGGATTGCTGCTAGGGTGCAAGGGTGTTGATAAGAGGATTTCCGCATGCCTGAGCCTACCCCGCCCCAGAGTACGAACCGCACCGAACCCCGTGGCGCTGTGCCGCCGGGCAATGCCGGTGCAGCACCCCTATCCCGCCAGCATCACCAGGCCAAGGGCCTGGGCAGTGGCGCCAAGCTGGGCCTGCTGGCGCTGTTGCTGGCGGCCGCCGCTGCTGCCTGGTGGCAGTGGGGGAGAGAGGTGCCACCACCTCCCGCCTCTACACCTCCAGCCCTTGCGGCACCGGCTGCGCCGCCGCAGCCTGATCCCGCAGTCACTGCCACGCCGGCCGAGCCTGCGCCCGAAGCCACGGCCCACCCCATAGAGCCTGCCGCCGATGCCCAGGGCCGCCCTCCGCTGGCTGCGGATGATGGCAAAGGTCTGGCCGAAACCGTGAGCGAATGGCTGGGCCGCGAAGCCACGCTGCGCTTTGTGGCCACCGATGATCTGGCCCGCCGCACCGTGGCCACGGTAGACAACCTGGCACGCGGCCAGGCCGCAGTGCGGCTGTGGCCCTTGCACCCGGTGGGTGGCCGCATGGTGGTGGCCCGCACCGACGATGGCGGCATGACAATCGCTGCAGAAAACGCAGCACGTTATGACGCTGTGGTGGGCTTTGTGACCGGTCTGAATGTGCAGCAGGGCGCGGCCCTGTACCGCCGCGTCTACCCCGTGCTCCAGCAGGCCTATGAAAACCTGGGCTACCCCGGCCAGCGCTTTAACGACAGGCTGGTGGCGGTGATTGACCATCTGCTGGCCACGCCCGACCCCACAGCCCCTTTGGCCTTGAAGCTGGTGCAGGTGAACAGTCAGGCCCAGCCGGGGGCACAGCCCCAGCAGCCCTGGTTGCGCTATGAGTTTGTGGACGGTGAGCTGCAGAACGCATCGGCGGGGCAGAAGATTTTGCTGCGCATGGGAATAGCCCACACGCAGCGCATCAAGGCCCAGCTACGTGCCCTGCGCGCCCAGATCACCAAGCCTTGAAGTCCGCCTGACGGCCGTGGATGGCTAATCGTTGGTGGGCGCCGATACAGCGCTTCATGCTTTGTTGCTCGCCCTTGCCGTGCAAAAGCACTGTCTGCGGGCGAGACGCCGCGCCTGAAGCGCTGTCTCGGCGTTGTGGAGGGGGATCTTGGGCCTTGTGTGCTTCCAAGGCCCGCTCCTGCCTCCCAATACCAAGGGGGCCTGGAACAAAAAACAAGGCCTGCATCAGCAGGCCTTTGTTGTTAGTCTTCGGCGGGTTTTTTGCCGCGGCCGGTGAGCTTGTCCTTGAGCTCCAGCACCCGTGTCACGGCGGCGCCCATGCCCATGAGCTGCATGGCGGTTTCCGGCTGCAGGCGCTGCACGTCGTCAAACCAGGTCATCAGCTTTTCGATCAGCTCATACATCTCCTGCATGCGCTGCTGGGCGTGACGCTCGTCGTCGGACTGGGCGGTTTCCAGCAGGGCCGAGCGCAGCATGGACTGCGTGGGCTCGATCTCGCGGCGGCGGCGCTCTTCGGCCAGGCGGCGAAAGATTTCCCACACGTCCTGCGGCGCTTCAAAGTATTCGCGCCGGTCGCCCGGGTGGTGGCGCAGATTGACCAGTCGCCAGGACTGCAGCTCCTTGAGCCCCATGCTCACGTTGGAGCGCGAGAACTCCAGCGTCTCCGAGATCTCTTCAGCATTCAGCGCGCGCGGCGACAGATAGAGCAGGGCGTAGATCTGGCCCACAGTGCGGTTGATGCCCCAGCGGCTGCCCATTTCACCAAAGTGCGAGACGAATTGCCGGTTCAGCGGGGGAAGGGTCGGGATCGGGGACTGGGACATGTTCTGCATTGTGCCTTTGGATACAAAAATCCTGCAGGCGTGACATTACGGGGGCGCAGACCGTTGTCAGCCTGCCGCAGACTCAGCGGTGCAGCTCGCCCGCGCTTTCGGGTTGGAAGTCGATGCCATCCACACGCACCGTCACCTTCTGGCCGGTGGGGCTGGGCATCTGGAACTCGTCACCCACGCTCAGGCCCAGCAGGGCAATGCCCACGGGAGCGAACACCGAGACCTTGTCCACGCTGCCATCCATTTCCTTGGGGTAGACCAGGGTCAGCGTGTTGGTCTTGCCGCTTTCCAGCAGCGTGAAGCGCACGGTGGAGTTCATGGTCACCACGGTGGCGGGCATCTCGGCCGGCTCCAGCACATCGGCACGGTCCAGCTCGGTCTCCAGCGTGTCGCGGCCGGGGAAGTCACCCGACATCTTGTCCAGCAGGGCTTCGATACGCTCCAGATCCAGAGTCGACAGAGTAATGGTGGGCTTGCGCTCCATGGCGGGGCTCCTTGCGGTGGAAGGGGTTGAACCGTGCGCGTGGCGCTGTATGGCCAAGTCCACACGGACAAAAGCCCGGGCAACGGGGTTGTCCGGGCCAAGGCATCGAGAAAAAGCACCATCTTGGTGCGATGGGGCTATTGTCGGCCGGCCGGACCGTTCTGCCAAGCGTTCCCTCACGCCGAAGTGCGATATGTGACAGCGGCTTGCAACTTTAAAAAAAGGAGCTAGTAGTGCGCTCCTCGGCTGCACATCCGCACTATTTGTTTCTGCATGGTTCGTCTCTGTAGCGGCGGCGCCATTGCAAAACGCTTGCTCTATTAACTGTATTTATATACAGTTAATTCATGCCTCAGCCCTCCGACCAAGATGCCCCGGCCGCTCTGCAAGCCATCACCCTGCACAAGGGGCGGGCCGCGCTCAGCCAGATTGCCCACCGCTTTGCCCGCGATGCGCGCGAGGCGGTGGACGACGGCTGGGGGCAAGGCGCCGAGGGAGAGGACGAGGCCTTTGCGCAAGCTGCACCACAGACCCAGCTGGAGTGGGAACAGTGCAAAACCGCCTTCAGCCGCCACGACTCGCCCGATCTGCCTTTTCACCTGGGGCTCAACCCCTATCGGGGCTGTGAGCATGGCTGTATTTACTGCTATGCCCGGCCCACCCATGGCTACCTGGGCTATTCGCCGGGACTGGACTTTGAAACCCGGCTGATTGCCAAAGGCAATATGCCCGAGGTGCTGCGGGCCGAGCTGTCCAAGCCCAGCCACCGGGCCGCACCCGTGATGCTGGGCTCGGTCACCGACTGCTACCAGCCCATAGAGCGCGAGCTGGGGCTGACGCGCCGCGTGATCGAGGTGCTGGCCCAGGCGCGGCACCCGTTTTCCATCGTCACCAAGGGCAGCGGTGTGGAGCGTGACCTGGATCTGCTGGTGCCGCTGGCCCGGCAGCGCCTGGTGGCCGTGTACATCACCCTCACCACGCTGCAGCCCGAGCTGGCCCGCAGGCTGGAGCCCCGGGCTGCAGCGCCGCACCGGCGGCTGCGCACCGTGCGCACCCTGGCCGAGGCCGGCGTGCCCGTGGGCGTGAGCCTGGCGCCGCAAATCCCTTTTCTGAACGACGACCTGGAGCAGGTGCTGGCCGCCGCCCACGCGGCCGGCGCGCGCCAGGCCTTTTATGCTGTGCTGCGCCTGCCCTGGGAGGTGGCGCCCTTGTTTGAAGCCTGGCTGCGCCAGCATTACCCCGACCGCGCCCAGCGCGTGCTGGAGCGGGTGCGCGACCTGCATGGCATCAGCGAGGCACAGCGGGAGCAGGGCAAGGTCTACAGCAGCCAGTTTGGTCAGCGCATGAAGGGCCAGGGCGCCTGGGCCGATATGCTGGGGCAGCGCTTTGCACTGGCTTGCCGCAAGCTGGGCTTGAACCGTGAGCGGGTGCAGCTTGATCGCAGCCTCTACCATCACAGCTTGCTGTCGGGCCAGCAGAGTCTGTTCTAACTATGTCTGTTCTAACTATTGATGTGCGTCTCTTTCTAAGGCGGCCATACAGCGCTTCATGCTTTGTTGCTGGCCCTTGCCGTACGCAAGTACTGTCTGCGGGCCAGCGTCGCGCCTGAAGCGCTGTCTGGCCGTTGTGGGGGCAGCCTAAGTGCTCGTCCCACTTCCCAGGCCCGCTCCAGCAGGCAGGCTTTGCAGCCTTGATTGCTCATGCGCTGGGCAGCGCCTCCCCAAACGCCGCCGCCCAGAACGACTTCACCAGCAGGCTGTCGCTGCGCTCGCGCATGGCATAGACATAGGTGGTGGTGTGGGCCGGCTCGCCTGCAATGCGCACCGGGCGCAGGCGCGGGTCGGGCACAAACTCCGAGGCGCAGACCGTGCCCAGGCCCAGACCGTGGGCCACGGCCTCGCGAATGGCCTCGCGGCTGCCTATCTCCAGCGCCGTCACCGGCTGCACGGCATGGGCGGCCAGCGCGGCCTCCAGGGCCGTACGGGTGGTAGAGCCCTGCTCACGCCAGATCAGGGGCTGGCCGTGCAGCTCCTGCAGCGCGATCTCGCTGCGCTGGGCAAAGGGGTGGGCCAGCGGCGCCATCACGATGATGGGGTGGCGCGTATAAGGCCGCGCCAGCAGCTCGGGCCGCTCGTGCAGGCCGGCCAGCACGGCCACATCGGTGGTGTAGTGCTCCAGGTCGTGCAGCGCCTGCAGGGAATTGCCCACGCGCACCGACAGCTGCATGCCCGGGTGGCGGGCGCGGTAGGCGGCCACCATCTCCATCACATGGAATGGGCCTACGGCGCCAATCTTGAGCTCGCCCTGGTGCAGCTGCCCGGCATCGCGCAGCAGAAAGTCGGCCTCGGCCTCCAGGGCCAGCAGCCTGTGCGCCAGCGGCAGCAGGCGGGCGCCGGCGCTGGTGGGCCACATGCGATAGCCCTGGCGGTGAAACAGCGCGCTGCGGCTGCTGCGCTCCAGCGCGGCAATCTGGGTGGACACCGTGGGCTGGCTCACCCCCAGGGCGCGGGCGGCAGCGCTCAGGCTGGCATGGTGGGCCACGGCCACAAAGGCGCGGTAGCGGGCGGTACTCATGGCAAAGCGGTGAATCAAAAAAGAGAGAGGCCGGAGTGCATCTCCAGCTTTTGTCTATGGAAGCTATGGCGGCTGATTCTGAAACTTTCACATGGCAGAAATATGTCAGCCCTAGCATGAATGCCAATGCCGCAAGCCTGCACTGCGTCGCAGCTACCGGTATGCAGGCCCTGCATGGGAATGCCTTGAAACGCATGCTGCACCAGCACAGACAGCTCACTTTTTTGAAACTGCTCCGCCATGACCCAGAACCTCCACCCCGCCGCCGTTTCTGCAGCAGCGCTCTCTTCTTCCTCCGTCAACCTGGCGCCGCTGCAGGCCGTGATCTTTGACTGGGCCGGCACGCTGGTGGACTTTGGCTCGCTGGCGCCCACGCAAATCTTTGTCGAGGCCTTTGCCAGCTTCGGCATCACCATCACCCTGGAGCAGGCACGCGGGCCCATGGGCCTGTCCAAGTGGGACCATATCCACCAGTTGTTGCAGGTGCCAAGCATTGCCCGCCAGTGGCAAACCCAGTTCGGCCGCGCTCCCGAAGACAAAGATGTGGATGCCATCTACGCCCGCTTTATGCCCATGCAGATTGCCAAGGTGGGCGAATTCTCCGCCCCCATTGCCGGCGCGGTAGAGCTGCTGCAATGGCTGCGTGCCCAGGGCCTGAAACTGGGCTCTTGCTCCGGCTACCCGCGCGAAGTGCTGGACCAGCTGCTGCCCCAGGCCAAGGCCGCCGGCATTGCGCCCGACCATGTGGTGGCCGGCGACGAGCTGGCCGCCGGCGGCCGCCCCGGCCCGTTTATGGCCCTGGCCAATGTGCTGGCGCTGGGCATTACCGATGTGCGCGCCTGCGTCAAGGTGGACGACACCGTGCCCGGCATTGCCGAGGGCCGCAACGCTGGCATGTGGACCGTGGGCCTGAGCCTGTCCGGCAACGAGGTGGGCTACAGCCTGGCCGAATATGCCAAGGCCCCCGCCGCCGAAGTTGACGCCCGCGTGGCCCAGGCCGAGGCCAAGCTCAGGGCCGCCGGCGCCCACCATGTAGTGCGCAGCGTGGCCGATCTGCCTGCGGTGCTGGAGCAGATTGCGGCCGCCATGCGCCGGGGCCAAACACCGGCGTGAGACTGCTTGAACTTAGCGTGCTCGCCGCAGCGCGGTGCTAGGAATGCCGGTGCTGGTGGTGGATGTCGGGGTAATGCGCATGGCTGTGGGTCAGCGCATGGTGCGCATGCGGATGGCTGTGGGGCTCTACGCCATCCCAGGCAAAGTCGTGGCTATGCTGGTGGTGCGCGTCATGGACATGGCGGTGGCTGTGTTCCAGCGGCTCGTGCGTGTGTTCATGCACATGCCGCTCTTGCAGGTGCAGCCAGATACCCAGCGCCATCAGCGCCGCTGCCAGCCAAAACAGCGGCCCGGGCAGGCTGGGCCAAATCAGCAAAGAAATGACGACCCCAAACAAGGGCGCAATCGAAAAATAAGCCCCGGTTCTGGCGGTGCCCAGTGTGCGCAGCGCCAGCACAAACAAGGTCAGGCTCAGCCCATAGCCCAAAAAGCCGACAGCCATGCTCGCCGCCATGGTGGCGGCGGCCGGAAGGCTGGCACCCGCTATCCATGCCAGCACCGTGTTGCTGATACCCGCCAGCAAGCCCTTGATGGCCGCAATCAACATGGCGTCATGGCTGGAGACCTTGCGCGTGAGGTTGTTGTCAACGGCCCAACACAGGCAGGCCGCGACCACCAGCAGCGCCCCGGCAGAAAAACGGGTAGCGCCCGGCGCCCAGGACAGCAGCAGGCCCCCGGCCACAATGGCCAGCATGCCCAGCACAATGCGCAGGTCAGCGTTTTCTTTGAACACCAGCCAGGCCATCAGCGCCGTAAAAACGCCCTCGACATTCAATAGCAGCGATGCCATGGCGCTGCCGGTCTGCGTGAGGCCGAGCATCAAAAACGCAGGGCCCAGCACGCCGCCAAACACGACCGCACCCAGCAGCCACGGCCACTGTGCTTTAGGGATGCGCATGGAGGCTTGATCTGGCGCCGTCTTGGCTTGCAGGCTGCGCAGACCGAGGAGCAGCGACAGGCCGATGCCGCTGCCCAGATACAACAAACCCGCCAGCAGCAGCGGGGGAACATCGCCCACCAGCAGCTTGGCAAAAGGCGTGCTGGCACCAAAAAGCGCGGCAGCGGCAAGGGCGGGGAGGGCGTTGCGTATCGACATGCGCGAAGTGGAACACAAGGCCAAGGCAAGGACGAAACGGCGAGCCCCTGGCCGCAGCAGGAATTCGCATGACTGCCACCACGCTACAGCAGATGGCAGATTGCTCTGTTTCAAAGAAAAGCGTGTTTGTGCTTGTGTAGCCTACACAGGCTGCTCATCTTTTGAAGATGGCAGCCGTTTGTCAGGTTTTGTTACGTTCTGCTTATTAGCATGGAAGGCAAACGCAGTCCTCTCGCTTTGGCGTGGGGGCAGTTGTTTGAGGGACTAGAAGTACAGTTGATCGTAGGCACCGTGGGTCTGTGATCAGGGAAATCTGGAGCGTATCAAATTCGTGATATGGGTCGTGACTGAACCCTTGCATAAAGACGATTCTCAAGTATATTTGATTTGAGATTGGTTAATCTTAATAAAAGTTGGAAATTAGTATTTAAATAATGAGAAGAGATTTTTCTGAAGCAAAGGGGTTGTCTATGGATAGTGCAACTACATTGGCCAGTTTGGCTATGCTGAAGGTTAATATTGATGATGGAAAAGACTATCTTGAGTATTTGCGGCCTTATGTTATCCATGTTCTGCATACTATACGTCCAGATGTAGTAAGTGATACATCTGTAGCTGATGGCCTCAGAAATATCTGTGGACTTGAAATACCACATCGAACAGTAAATATAATTCTTCAAAGATTAGCGAAAGATAAGAATTTAATTAAAGAGAATGGTCTTTACCGGATTAATGATCTCCCCGTTGGAAACTTTGAGGCCGATAAGGCTGCATCCGCTCGCCATTTGGATTTTGTCTCTGCAGAATTGAAAAATTTTGCAGACGAAACAGCAAGGCGAGATATTTCAATTGCTGAAGCAACGGACTCGATAGTCGCTTTTTTATCACAATTCTCAATTCCGTGCCTTAAATCATTTTTGAGAGGTACGGCTTTGCCGAAATTTGGAAAAGAGGAAGACTGGCAGGTTGTTTTGGTTGGGCAATTTGTGCACCAGATGCATGACAAGCCTCAGCTTTTTGAATCGTTTATGCGGTTTGTTGAGGGGCATATGCTAGCAAATGCGCTGCTTTGTCCTGATTTAAGGCAGGTGAGTAATACTTATGAGAATGTTGTTTTTTATCTTGATACACCAATCTTGATAAAATTACTTGGCCTTGAAGGTGACGAGGAAAAGCAAGCGATTGAGGAGTTGATTAGTTTAGTTCACAGGCTTAAGGGTGAAATTTTTTATTTTTCTCATACGCAAGATGAATTAACTACTGTTATTCGAAATTCTGCTGAATTTATCGACAGCCCCAAAGGTCGAGGGACTATTGTCGCTTCAGCGCTAAAGCAAAAGCGTACAAAAAGTGATCTAATTCTGATCGCTGAAAATTCCTCTGAGCTTTTGGAGAGTAATGGTATATCTTGTATTCAGGCTCCTTCGTATGATCAGAAAAATCATAAATTTGAGATTGCTGAAGAAGCATTTGCTGCTGTTCTCGATGATGAGATAAATTATTATAATTCGAGGGCGAGAGATTATGATATAAAATCAGTCAGATCTATATATGTTCTGAGAAAAGGAATATCTCCTCAATCAATCGAAAAAAGTAAGGCTGTTTTTGTAACGAGCAATGTTTCATTTTCTAAAGCTGCTTTTGAATATGGAAAGAGATACGAGCAATCCAGTCATGTTTCAACAGTGATTACTGATTTCAGTTTGGCAAATACTGCCTGGTTGAAAGCTCCACATGGGGCATCACAATTGCCGCAGAAAGAAGTTCTTGCTCTGGCTTATGCTGCGATTCAGCCAACCTCTAAATTTTGGGCAAAAGTTCTCGAGGAGGTGGATAAGCTTCAAGCTAATGGATTAATTTCCGCCCGCGATCATCAATTATTACGAAGTAGTACGCACGTTCAAGATGAATTAATGAAGCTGACCTTGGGGTCAGAGACATCTCTTACCAAAGAGTCAATCAAGGAAACGGTACAGCGTGTTACGGATGAGATTCGAAAAGAAGATGCGGATTTAATTACTTCTATAGAAAAAGAAAAACAGGAGCTTCAGCAGAATTTATTGGAAGAGAAAAATACAATAAGCAAAATAAGACAAAATATTTACTGGGATGCGGACGGCATCGCGAAGCTAGAGGCACGGATCGGATCTATTTTTATTTGGGGTGTGCAGATAATAATTTCTGTAATGGCTCTGGTTGCTCTGTTTTATAATTCTAATGATGATTTATGGGTATATCTTATAATGTTTTGTGTAGTTGGGTCTGCCCTCGTAAGAATACTTGGAACTCATTGGGATCTAAAGCCGGTAAAGGCTGGGCCTTTATACATTTCATGGCGTCGAAAGAGGCTGATAGAAAAAAGATATAAACTACTCGGTGTTCCAAATGAGGCTTCAGACTCTACGGTTAATTTAAAAGAGAGTCAGTAAATTCTATTACTACATTCACATGTTATTCATGTGTTTGGCTAATTATCTGAAAGTGCTGTTTTTATCAATCAGGCTCACTGCAATATTTTATGTGTAGTGGTTTTATAAAATTTCAGCTTAGATTTTTGGATTCGGCACAGGTTACCGTGTGTTTGAAAATATAAGTGGTTTTAAAGTTAGTTGTTGGTTTTTTTAGGTGCTGTGCGTGAGATACGATTTTTAAAAATCCAACATGCTAATATTTTTTGGGAATTTTTATGCTATTAATTGTAGGCGCCGTGCGCCTGCCGCCGGAAAATCTAGAACGCGCTAAACCCGTGATGCGAGCCATGGTCGAGGCCTCACGCGCCGAAACAGGCTGTCTGGAATATGTCTATGCTGAGGACCTTTTTGTCCCCGGACTTATCCATGTGAAAGAACGCTGGGCCAATCAGGCCGCGCTGGATGCGCATTTTGCGTCAGAGCATATTCAGGTCTGGCGGGAGAGTTGGGCGGGGTTGGGGATTGGGGATAGGGATTTGAAGGTGTATGAGGTGGGGGAGGCTCGGAAAACCTAGAGGTGAAAACCTGCTTACGATCCTAAAAGAGCCATTCGCTTATAAACCGAAAAACAACCCATATCACCTTTATCAAGGTTGAAAGTTAAAGAGGGAACTTATGAAATCTACTAAAAATAAAAAAATAGAGATCAATGTCAAAGATATTGCTGGGGATTTTTTTACCCATATGGCTGAGCAGGGATTGGCTGCGACACCAGCTCAAATACGAAAGATCTCTGAAAAAATCAGCTCCACTATGGGCTATGAACCAAAAGTCGGAGTTTTTGGAAAAACAGGCGTAGGGAAGTCCTCTCTATGCAATGCATTATTTGGAAGGAAGATTGCAAAAGTTAGCAACGTCGCAGCATGTACTCGTAAGCCGCAAGAAGTCCTTTTGAATTTATCGTCCCAAGGCGGTGGATTAACATTGCTGGATGTCCCGGGTGTTGGCGAGAGTCGGGAGCGAGATGTTGAATATTCAGAATTATATGAAAACTTGATACCTGAATTGGATATACTTCTTTGGGTTATAAAAGCAGACGATCGGGCTTATAGCGTAGAAGAAATGTTTTATAATGATATCGTTCTGCCAATTATTAAAAAATCACAAATTCCAGTAATTTTTGTTCTTAATCAAGTAGACAAGATCGCTCCGATCAGGGATTGGGATATTGAGAACTATAGACCCGGAGCTAAACAACAAAAAAATATCGATGCAAAAATTTTAACCATAAAAGATAAATTTCGAATTCCATTGGTAAAAATATGTCCGATTGCAGCAGATGAAGGTTATGGATTGACCTCATTAGTAGAAAAAATTGTGAGGTATCTTCCTGCTGAGAAAAAATATGGAATTGTCCGTGAGGCTCGGACGCAGAACGTATCAAAAAAAGCTTTAAATGAAGCAGAAAAGGGCGTATGGGATACTGTCAAAAGCGCCGCTGAGAAAATTTTCATAAAAGCAATACCATATATTGCATCTGCTGCTTGGGCGTTCATATCAAAGCGCTGGATTTTTTGAGGTTTAACCGACAGATGAGCATATGCTCTAGAAATTGGGCAGTGACTGTTTCGAACTGCGGATTCAACTGGTCAATGCAACGCAATGACCACCCATCGGCTAAGGCGTGATAGAAAAAACCAAAGCAGACACGGCTTTGCCATGCAGCTGCAGGCGATTTTTGGCGATGCATTCAAACTCGGCACCACTGCGGCGTGCAACGGCCTCGCTGGGCAGATTGCCCTGGGCCACCACAATCTCTACGCGTTGCAGCTTCAGCGTGCCGAATGCGTAGGGCAACAGGGCCTGCACCGTTCTGCTTGCTACGCCTTGCCCTTGTGCGCTCTCGCGCACCCAGTAGCCCAGATTGCACAGCAGATTTTGGTGGTTGATGGTATTGAGGCCAGCGCCACCCAAGAGCCGGCCGGTTTCTTGGGAAAACACGCCAAATTCATGGGCATTTTGTGCTGCAAGGCTTGACCGGCATTCCTCAAACCAGTTCAGTGCATCGCGCTCGGCGAATGCAGGTGTGCACCAAGACATCCAGCGGCCCACGGTGTGGACCGACTCCCGGGCCGCATGGACAAACTCCTGCGCGTCGCCGTCGCAAAAAGCGCGCAACACCAGGCCTTGAGAAAGAAGAGGCTGCATAGCAAATGGATGGTGGGTGGAGGTGGCGACCACGAGGGCGGGCGGACTGGCGGAAGCTGATGTTACCCCGCTCCATAAATGTCTCCTGGTCGCCATCGCCGTGTGAAACAGCACATGGGCCGTAGGTAGCAAATTGACCATATTCAGTATGGACTGTACCTGGCGGCTATATCGACCACGGGCTTCACATCCATCTTGTTGCCGGGGCTTGTGCTCTGGCAAATCACAGATGATGCAGCCCTGGGCCAGGGGTCTCTGGCAGACTCCACCTCATGAGTCCCTCGCCCCATCTTCACACCCCACGCCTGCAACTCAGACCCCTGCGGCAGACAGACCAAGGCTTTATCAGCAGCTTGCTGGGTGATGCGCAGGTGAGACAGTTTCTGGGTGGAGCGGTGGATTTGCAGCGCAGGTCTGCGGCGGTTGCTGCCTATTTTTCCGGAGAGGAAGGGGAGACGGCGTGGCTGGTGCAGACAGGCATTGGGCAATTGCCTCTGGGGCTGGTCCATCTTTCCCCGCATTGGGACGAGCCCTGTCTGGAGCTGTCCTACCAATTCGCGCCCGGCGCCTGGGGCAAGGGCTATGCCATAGAGGCCGTGCAGTGTGTGCGGGATCACGTTTTGCAAGACCGGAAGCAGGAGCGTGTGCTGGCGGAAACCCAGGCTGCCAACACTGCCTCATGCAGACTGCTGCAGCGGTTGGGCATGACGGAGCTCCGTCGTCTGCAGCGCTTTGGTGCGGAGCAGGTGATTTACACCACCGCGCCTTGAGCGCGCCCCCTCTGCCAACCTGTCAAGAGGCTTGCAGGGCCGTTGGGATTTTGTCCGGCACTTGATTTACCCCCGCCCCACAAACGGCATCTTGGTCGCCATCACGGTGTGGAACAGCACATTGGCTTCTAGCGGCAGATTGGCCATATACAGCACGGACTGGGCCACGGTGGCCACATCGATCATGGGCTCCACGGCAATTTCTCCATTCGCCTGGGGCACGCCGGTGGCCATGCGGGCGGCCAGCTCGGTGACGGCATTGCCCACGTCGATCTGGCCCACGGCAATATTCCAGGCGCGGCCGTCCAGGGCAGCGGTCTTGGTCAGGCCCATCACCGCATGCTTGGTGGCGGTGTAGGCCGCGGAATTGGGGCGCGGTGTGTGGGCCGAGATGCTGCCGTTGTTGATGATGCGCCCGCCCTGGGGCGTTTGATCACGCATCACACGGCAGGCCTGCTGCAGGCAATAAAACATGCCGTTGAGGTTGGTGTTGACCACGTCCTGCCAGTCTGCGGCCGACCAGTCCAGAAACGAGCCCGCAGGGTTGCCGCGCCCAGCGTTGTTGAACAGCAGGTCCACACGGCCAAAGTGTGCAACGGTGCGGGCAAACAGCTGCTGCACGGCTGCGGCATCCGTCACATCGGTGGGCACGGGCAGCACGCGGTCTGCGGCCTGGTGGCGCTCCTGGGCCAACTGGCATACCGCATCGAGCGGCTGGGCGCGGCGGCCGGCCAGCACCACCTGCCAGCCATCTGCAACAAGGGCCAGGGCCGTGGCCTTGCCAATACCGGAGCCTGCGCCGGTGACGACAGCGACTTTGCCTGTCTGCATGGGTGTTTCCTTCGGGGAGTGATCGGTGTGGGGCATTGTAGAAAAGCCATGGCCGTGCAGGCTGTCACCACTGCGGTGCTGGCTTATGCTCGCCGCCATGAACGCGATCGAAACATTCATTCACGCCGCCCGCGCCGGCCTGGCCCAGCAAACCGCAGCCCATGGCGCTACCTGGCATTTGGGGGAAGAGGCCAACTGGTCTGCAGACCTGGAGGCCGGCAGCATTGCCTTTGACTTTGCCGACGGCACCGTGGCCACGGCCGCGATCCAGGTGGTGGGCACCTATAACCAGGCGGATGGCAGCTTTCTGTGGGGCTGGGATCACCCCTCGGTGCCTGAGGCCTTGCGTGCCCATGCACAACTGGCCAGGGAGTGGGGCGAGCAGCAGGGCGCTGCAGACTTTACCGCGCGCAAGCGGCTGTGCAGCGAAGACGATGCCTGGAGTTTTGCCGCCGTAGCCAATCGGCTGGCCGAGGCCAACGGGGTGTACCGCGGCACGGCGGGCAGCACCTTGATCTTTATGACCTTCGGGCCTGTCCAGCTGCAAAAGCCTGGGGCCACTGCTCCATGAGGCAGAAAAAGCAGCGGGTTTCGCTGCATGTGTTTTTGCAGACCGGCCAACTGGGCGCACTGCTGCCGCGCCGTGATCTGTCGCTGCAGGCGCTGGCGGCCGTGCTGGGCCCGCCCGATGTATTGGAAACCCAAGGCGGTGTGGATTACGCAGCGGATGACGCGGCCTGCTTTCCCGTCATCGCCAGCTATGGCAGTGTGGAATTCCACTTTGACACCAGCCAGACCCTGTACTGCGTCTTTGCCGATGCGCCAGGCGCAGGCCTGCCCTTCAGCGGGCGGCAGCTGCGTTTGATAGACAGTGCCCTGCTGCGCTTTGGCCGGCCCATGGCGGAGTTTGTGCGCCTGGCCCGGGGGCGGAGCCTGGCAGTGCAGCCCTGTGACCGCCCCGGCCTGCTGCCTTATGCCTGGGTGCTGCGCACGGCTGGCGGTGTGGAGCTGGGGTTTGAGGTGGATGAACCGGATGACCCCAGCGAGCAGCCCACGCTGCGCTGGTGGAGTTTGACGCTCCAGGCTTGACGCCCGAGGCGCTTTGTCTGTAGCGGGCAGCGCTGCGCAGCGCGGGCAACGCGGCATTGCGAGCGCATCGCCTTTTTCCTGACTTGACGCAAGCCCCGGTTTTTTGCTCCGGGCTGTAATTGACTTGCGTCATGCCCTTGCCCACAAGGCGGGCAGGGCGCAGGCAATGTGCAATTTCAAGAAGGAGTTCCCATGGACCGCGTCATTCAATCGCCCGGCAAATATGTACAAGGGGCCGATGCCCTGCAACGGCTGGGGGACTACCTCAAGCCGCTGGCGGACAGCTGGCTGGTGATTGCCGACAAGTTCGTGCTGGGCTTTGCCGAAGACACCATCCGCCAAAGCCTAGCCAAGGCCGGACTGGCCATGGATATCGTGGCCTTCAACGGCGAATGCTCGCAGGGCGAGGTCGATCGCCTGTGCCAGCTGGCCACGCAAAACGGGCGCAGCGCCATTGTCGGCATTGGCGGCGGCAAGACGCTGGACACCGCCAAGGCCGTGGCCTTTTTCCAGAAAGTGCCTGTGGCCGTGGCGCCCACCATCGCCTCTACCGACGCGCCCTGCAGCGCGCTGTCGGTGCTCTATACCGATGAAGGCGAGTTCGACCGCTATCTGATGCTGCCCACCAACCCCGCCCTGGTGGTGGTGGACACCGCCATCGTCGCCCGTGCGCCGGCGCGGCTGCTGGCGGCCGGCATTGGTGATGCCCTGGCCACCTGGTTCGAGGCGCGCGCCGCATCGCGCAGCAGCGCCACCACCATGGCCGGCGGCCCGGCCACGCAGACCGCGCTGAACCTGGCACGGTTCTGCTATGACACCCTGCTGGAAGAGGGCGAAAAAGCCATGCTGGCCGTGCAGGCCCAGGTGGTGACGCCGGCGCTGGAGCGCATCGTCGAGGCCAACACCTACCTGAGCGGCGTGGGCTTTGAAAGCGGTGGCCTGGCCGCTGCCCACGCGGTGCACAACGGCCTGACCGCCGTGGCCGAAACCCACCACTTCTACCACGGCGAAAAAGTGGCATTTGGCGTGTTGGTGCAGCTGGCGCTGGAAAACGCCTCCAACGCGGAAATGCAGGAAGTGATGTCGCTGTGCCACGCCGTGGGCCTGCCCATCACGCTGGCGCAGCTGGACATTACCGAAGACATCCCCGCCAAGATGCGTGCCGTGGCCGAGCTGGCCTGCGCCGCTGGCGAAACCATCCACAACATGCCCGGCGGCGTGACGGTGGAGCAGGTCTATGGCGCGTTGCTGGTGGCGGACCAGTTGGGGCAGCATTTTATGGAGGGGTGAGAAGCCCCCTGAGGCGCTGCGCGCCTTCCCCCGAGGGGGACGACAGCCTCGCTGCGGGGCGGCCCTTGCTCGCTGTCTCTGGCTTGGGGCGCGCCGGTTTTATGCGCTGGGGCTTGATGGGGCTGGGTGAGGTGCAAGCCAACCCATGGGCACGTTATGTCACCTTTCCCTCGCGCTTCGCGAGCTGAGCTCGCGGGCAGGGGGACGACACCAGCGCGGCGCGGTAGCTTGTGCCCCACAGGCCCGGTCCTCACAACAGCGCTACGGCCTCCATCTCTACCTTGCAGCCAAAGTGCAGCGGCCCGGTGGGCACCACGGCGCGGGCGGGGCGGGAGGCTCCGGCCCATGCCCGGTACAGCTGGTCAAACGCAGGCCAGTTGGCAATGTCGTCCACATAGACCCGCACCTGCACCAGTTGGTCGATCCGGCTGCCCGCAGCCAGCAAGGCGGCCTGGACATTGGCCAGCACTTGGGCGGCCTGGGCCTCGAACGGGGCATGCACCAGGCGCTCGCCGGCCGGGGTGATGGGCAGTTGCCCGGAGATGAACACCATGCCGCCACCGCTGCAGGCATGGCTGTAGTGGCCGCCAGGCTGTGCCAACGCGGCGACCTGGACATATTCCGGCGATGAGCCTGCTGTGCTCAGAGTGGATTCACCAGCCATGGAAGCGCCCCCAGGTTTGCAGAGAGCCGTCGTCGGCCAGTGCGTGGTATTCGGGGAACTGGGCGCCGGTGGCGCAGGCGTGATTGGGCAGAATCCGCAGCCGTGTGCCGGTGGGAAAGCGCTGGACGATGTCGGTGTCTGCGGCGCCTTCTGCCGACACAATGCCGTGCTCCTGGTTGGCGCCCGACAGCACATAGCCGGGCAGCGGGTTGCCGTCCAGGGTGCACACCTGGCCATAGCCAAAGTCGCGCTGCTGCTTGGAGGTGCCGCGGTCGCGGCTCATGGCCATCCAGCCGGCGTCAACAATGGCCCAGCCCTTGTCGGCCTGGTGGCCTATCACCGTGGTGAGAACGCTCAGGGCAATGTCTTCCTCGCGGCAAACGCCCACATTGCGCATGACCAGGTCAAAAAACACATAGACGCCGGCACGCAGCTCCGTCACGCCCTGCAGCGAAGCAGCTGCCAGCGCCGTGGGGGTGGAGCCTACCGAGACAATCTCGCAAGGCAGGCCGGCCTGGCGCAGACGCTCAGCGGCCCGCACACAGCCGGTGCGCTCTTGCTCTGCCAGTTGCATGAGCGCTTGCGGCGTGTGGAGCTCGTAGCTGGAGCCAGCATGGGTGAGCACACCGGCCAGGCGCATGCCGCCCTGGTGCAGCACCTGGCCCACTTCCAGCAGCACGGCATCTTCCGGCTGGATGCCAGAGCGGTGGCCATCGGTGTCGATTTCGATCAGCACCTCAAACGCATGGCCATGCTGCTTGCCAAAGTCGGCAATGGCCTGGGCGCCTTGCACGCTGTCCGTGAGGATTTGCAGCTGGCAGCCGCGCTGGCGCAGGTCCAGCGCATGGGCCAGCCGGTGGGGCGCCATGCCCACGGCGTACAGAATGTCCGTCACGCCCTGTGCAAAGAACTGGTCGGCCTCTTTCAGCGTGGACACCGTGATGCCGGTGGCGCCTGCCTGGCGCTGCGCGGCCACAACGTCGGCACATTTGGTGGTCTTGACATGGGGGCGAAAGCGCACGCCCAGGGCATTGGCCTGCTGCTGCATGCGTGCAATATTGCGCTGCATCTTCTCAAGCGAGATGAGGGCCGCAGGGGTGTCTAAGGTGGTGAGATGGTTGGGCATAGGGGCGGGGGTCAATCGAGGTATTCGCTCTTGGCCTTGAGTGCGGGCACGTCTTCACGCAGGCCGCGGGCAATGAGGGCGGACACGGCCGCGGGAGTGGTTTCGGCGGGCTTGGGCAGGTCCACGCCCAGGCCCTCCATTTGCTTGCGCAAGGCAGGGTCTGCGACCGCATGCTGGAGCGCCGTGGTCAGGCGCGCCACCACGGGCTGCGGTGTGCCGCGCAGCGCGAAGAAGGCGTTCCAGGAGCGAATGTCCAGGAGGTAGCCGGCCTCTGCGGCGGTGGCCACATGGGGGAGTTGGGGCAGGCGGGTGTTGGACAGCACGGCAATGGCCTTGATGCGTCCACCCGCCAGCTGGGGCAGGGCCGTCGTGGTCTGGTCACACAGAAAGTCGGTCTGCCCGCCCATGAGGTCGTTCATGGCCGGTGCCACGCCCTTGTAGGGGATGTGGGTGATGTTCTGCTTGGCTGCAGACAGCAGCAGCACGCAGCCGTAATGGGAAATAGAGCCCACGCCCGCGCTGCCATAGGAGGCGTTGGCCCGGCTCTTGGCGGCCCAGCCCACAAACTCGCGCAGATTGGAGGCCTGCAGCGAAGACCGGGCCAGCAACACCATGGGGGCGGAACCTGCCGGACCTATGGGTGCGAAATCCGCAACCGGGTCATAAGCCAGTTTTTTGTACAGCGCCGCATTGGCCACATGGGTGCCGATGCCGCCGAAGGCGATGGTGTAGCCGTCCGGTGCGGACTTGAGGGCCTTGGTCAGACCGATGACACCGTTGGCGCCGCCCAGGTTCTCGATGATCAGGGGCTGGCCCAGCTGCTCGCCCATTTTGTGGGCCAGCGCTCTGGCCAGCGCATCGCTGGGGCCACCGGCCGGAAATGGCACGATGAGGGTCACAGGGCGTGTGGGGAAGGCCGTTTGGGCCCAACTGCTGTGCAGGGTAAGCAGGGAGACGCTGCACGCTGCAGCCAGGGCGGCTGCGTGCCGGATTCGGTATTGCATGGTTCAAGCCTTGTGGAGGGTGAGGGGCTCAGGTGCTGGCCTGGCGAAAGCGCTGCAACCAGGGCAGAGCGGCTTCCAGCGTGGGCGATTCGGCTTCGGCAATGGGGGCACCTTGAGGGCGTGCCAGGCCCACCCGGTTGTGCCAGTAGGTGCGTAAGCCCACGCTGGCCGTGCCGAACATGTCGTAGCCGGAGCCCGCCACAAAGGCGGCATCGCCGGCCTGCACGCCCAGGCGCTGCAGCGCAAGCTGGTAAGGCCTGGGGTCTGGCTTGTAGAAACCTGCCTCTTCGGAGGTGACCACCACATCCCAGTCAATGCCCAGGCGTGCGGCGGCACGTTCGCCCAGGTGCTGGGAGCAGTTGGTCACCACGGCCAGCTTGCAATGGGGCTTGAGGGCGCCGAGCAGCTCCTTGGCGCCGCTCCACACGGGCAGCTCGTCCCAGTGCTCTTCCAGGGCCTGTGGGGCCGTGGCTGCAAGGCCGACGTTGGCTGCGGCCTGGCGCACCAGGGCTTCATAGGGCACATAGGCACCGCAGCCATAGGTCAGCCGCAGGTATTCGGCGCGCCAGGTGCGGCCCATGGACTCGGAGCCGGCGGCGGTGTTCCAGACCGTCCAGGAATCCAGCAAGGCGGTGAGCAGATCAAACAGCACGGCGCTGGGGTAGGCGCTGGCTGTGGCGAGAGTGGGGGAAGAGGTGTTTGGCATGGTTCTACTGTAGGCTTGGGCAGATGTTTTTGGTTTTCACTATTTCGTCATCAATCATTAAGCTCAGCTGAATATGCAAATCGATGATCTGCGCCTTGCCGCCGCGTTGCTGCGCGAACGCTCTCTCAGCGCGGCGGCCCGTTCGCTGGGGGTGACGCCACCGGCCCTGTCCATGCGGCTGCGCAAGCTGGAAGGCACGCTGGGACTGGTGCTGGCCAACCGCACCGCACGCAAGCTGCAGCTGACCTCCGAAGGTGAGCGTTTTGGCCGCGAGGCCTATGAGTTGCTGCAGCGGCTCGACGGCCTGAAAGAATCTTTGCAGCGCGACGACCAGCGCCTGACCGGTACGCTCAAGGTGGCCGCACCCTTTGGCTATGGCCGCACTCACGTGGCGCCGCTGCTGTCGCGCTTTTCACGCCTGCACCCCGGTTTGCAGCTGCAGCTGGACCTGCGTGAAACGCCCTGGCCGGACCGGTATGACTCCGACGTGGTCATCCATGTGGGCAGCGTTCGCGACTCATCCTGGGTGGCGCATCCACTGGCGGCCAACGAGCGCTGGATGTGCGCCAGCCCGGCCTATCTGCACGCCCATGGCAGACCGCACAGCCCGGCTGACCTGGCCAGCCATGCCTGTATCTGCATCCGCGAGAACGATGAGGACGTCACGCTGTGGCATATGCGGCCCACCGAGGGAGGCCGCAAAGGCGAGACCTTGCGAATCACCCCCGCTTTTGTGAGCAACGACGGCAGCGTGGCGCGGCAATGGGCTGAGGACGGCATGGGGCTGGTGCTGCGCTCCGAATGGGATGCCGCAGCGGCCGTGGCGGCCGGGCGGCTGGAGCGGGTGATGCCGGACTGGAGTTTTGGCGCTGCCCATGTGGTGGCCCTGGTCCCCACGCGCAAGGGGCGCAGCCCCCGGACCCAGGCCTTCATCACTTTTTTGAAGACGGTGGCACAAGAGCAAGCATGGGCCGGGGCAAAAGCGCCGCCACAATGACGGCCATGCAAACCATGACCCATGCCCAAGCCCTGAAAAAGCTGGCGGCCGACACCCTGGTCCAGGCCCTGGATGAAGACATTGCCCGGCTGGTGGCGGCGGCCATGCTCGGCAACAGAAAAGACCCTGTGGACCCTGGCCGGGTGCTGCCGCCGCTGCTGCAGCGCTGGAATTGCGTGCTGCAGGCCGGGGACGAAGTCGCGTCAGCGCCGTACCGCCACAAGACGGCGGTGGCCCTGGCCATCTTGCTGCACAAATACGGGATGGCCGACCAGGCCATCAATGCCAGGGCCGAGGCCGGTATCGATGCGCTGAACCAGGCCGTGGCCCTGAGCGATGATTTTTTTCGCAAGACCGAGGCCATCAAGACCACTTTTCTGCAGATGCCTCCGACCCCGCTCAAGCGCGCGCCGGCCATGCCCGACAGCCTGAGCTTTTACCGCGCGGGCGATGTGGTGTCGCTGCAGGTGGGGGCCGCTTTCCACGTGCTCTATGTGCACCGCTGCGCGCGCACCAATGAGAGTCCTGTCGTGGAGTTCTATACGCCGGTGTTCGACCATGTACCCGCCATGCACGAGCTGGAGGGGGCATGCGCCCGAGGCCAGCGCTACAACGACGGCCGCGAGCGCATCTCCCAATACTCCGTGTCAGGCATGAAGTTCATGCCCGACCCCGCAGCACAGTTGGTGCTGGTCAAGGCCTGTGTGGAGGCTGGCCCCGACAACCGCCACCTGGCGCCAAGCGTGGGTCTGTATACGGTGTCGGACATCTTTCGGGTGCAGCAAGGGCTGGAGGGCGGCTGAACGAATCTGCGAGAATTTACGGACACTCCTCGCCTGTCTGTATGCCTGACACCTCCACCCTCACGCTCAGCCAATACCAGTCGGTGTGCGACAGCCTGCCCGATCCGACCTTTATCCTGACCGAATCCGGCCGCTACGCTGCCCTCCTGGGAGGCAAGGACAAGCGCTACTACCACGACGGCAGCAGCCTGGTCGGCAAGTGGATTGCCGATGTGCTCACGGCTTCCAAGGCGCAGTGGTTTATGCAGCAAATCCACCATGCGTTGGCCAGCAAGAAAATGCTGGTGGTGGAGTACGAACTCAGCGCACACGATGTGCTGGGCCTACCCACCGATGGACCGGTGGAGCCCATCTGGTTTGAGGGCCGCATCACGGCGCTGGAGCAGTTGTATGGCGGCGAAAAAGCTGTGGTCTGGGTGGCCAGCAACATCACGGCCAGCAAGCGCATGCAGCAGTTGCTGCAGCAACAGGCCATGTGTGATGAGCTGACAGGCCTGCCCAACCGGCGGCGTTTGATGCAGGTGCTGGAGCAGGCCTATGCCGACTTCTGCAGCCAGAACCGCTCCGCCTGCCTGATGAGCTTTGATGTGGACCACTTCAAGGCCATCAACGACGGCCTGGGCCACCCTGCTGGCGACCGGGCCCTGCGCGATCTGGCCCGTGCGGTGCAGCAGCTGGCAGCGGCCCAGGACTGGGTATGCCGCCTGGGCGGAGATGAGTTTGCCATTGTCTGCCAGGATCGCAGCCTGGCCGATATCACTGCCTTTGCCCAGCAACTGTTGCAGACCGGGCGCCAGGTGCTGCAGCCCTATGCCACCCAGGGCCCGGCGCCGGCCCTGAGCCTGGGCATTGCCCATTTCCTGCCCTCGGACCTGAGCATGGAAGACATCATGCGCCGTGCCGATCAGGCCTTGTACATCCCCAAGACCCAGGGTGGGCACCAGGTGAGCAGCAGCTACCGTTACGTGGACTGATACGGTTTGGTCTTCCGTCTCACGCCATTGGCTCGCCTTGCCAGCCCGGGTGCTGCTTACATGCCCAGCTGCTGTGCATGCCAGCACAGGTGGTCGTCGATAAAGCTCTGGATGAAGTAATAGCCGTGGTCATAGCCTGCATGGCGGCGCAGCGTGAGCGGCTGGCCCAGCTTGTCGCATGCGGTCTCGAATGCCTCGGGCAGCAGCTGTTTTTCATGCAGGAATTTATCGGCCAGGCCCTGGTCCACCAGGATGCCGGCCGGGTAGGGCGGCTTGGGCTGCGCGGCCATCAGCGCGCTGGCATCGTGCTGCGCCCAGACGGCCTGGTGGGTTTCCAGCGTCCCTCCCAGGTAGCCGGCAAAGGCCTTCTGCCCCCAGGGGCAGTGCATGGGATTGGTAATGGGGGCAAAGGCCGACAGGCTTTTGAAGCGGCCCGGGTGGCGTAGGGCCAGCGTCAGCGCGCCATGGCCGCCCATGCTATGGCCACAAATGCCCAGGCGCTGCGTGTCGATGGGCAGGTGGCGGGCCAGCAAGGGAATCAGCTCATCCATCAGATAGCTTTCCATGCGCCAGTGGCGCTCCCACGGGGCTTGCTGGGCATCGAGGTAAAAGCCTGCACCCACGCCAAAGTCCCAGCTGTCCGCCTCACCGGGCGCGTTGGCGCCACGCGGGCTGGTATCGGGGGCGACCAAGGCCATGTTCAGCGCGGCGGCCAGGCGCTGGGCGCCGGCCTTGGTCATAAAGGTCTCTTCGGTGCAAGTCAGTCCGGCCAGATACAGCAGGGCCGGTACCTTCTCTCCCATCACGGCCTTGGGCGGCAGATAGACCGAGAACTTCATCGCCAGGCCGATCTCGCGCGAGTCGTGCTGGTAGAAGCGCTGGGCGCCACCAAAACAGGCGTGGGCAGATTTGAGTTCCATGGGGTACTCCTAAAAGCAAAGCTGCCAGCGCTTGAGGGGCAAGCGTTTGCAGCGGTTTTATCTTGGCTTTCCCCTCACCCCCACCCTCTCCCCAGAGGGGCGAGGGAGTGGAGTCAGCACACTCTTTTAAAGGGGCGGAGGGAGTTTCGTCATCACCCTCTCCCGCAGGCGGGAGAGGGCAGGGTGAGAGTGGGCGCTGCCGCTTAGGCAGCGTAGTTCACCACGGAACGAATCGACTTACCCTCGTGCATCAGATCAAAAGCCTCATTGATCTTGGCCAGGCCCATGGTGTGGGTCACAAAGGGCTCCAGCTGGATGCGGCCGGCCATGGCGTCTTCCACCATGCCGGGCAATTCGCTCCTGCCCTTGACGCCGCCAAAGGCCGTGCCCATCCACTTGCGGCCGGTGACCAGCTGGAAGGGGCGGGTGGAGATTTCCTGGCCCGCGCCTGCCACGCCGATGATGACGCTCTGGCCCCAGCCACGGTGGGCGCATTCCAGTGCGGCGCGCATCACCTGGGTGTTGCCAATGCATTCAAAGCTGTGGTCCACACCCCAGCCCGTCATCTCGACGATGACTTGCTGGATGGGCTTGTCGAAGTCCTTGGGGTTGACGCAATCGGTGGCACCAAAGGTCTTGGCCAGGTCGAACTTGCCGGGGTTGGTGTCGATGGCGATGATGCGGCCTGCCTTGGCTATTTTTGCCCCCTGGATCACCGCCAGGCCGATGCCGCCCAGGCCGAATACGGCAACCGTGTCACCCTCTTGCACCTTGGCGGTGTTCTTCACCGCGCCCAGGCCGGTGGTCACGCCGCAGCCCAGCAGGCACACCTGCTCGGGATTGGCATTGGGGCTGATCTTGGCCAGCGACACGGCGGCCACCACGGTGTATTCCGAGAAGGTGGAACAGCCCATGTAGTGGTAAACAGGCTCGCCGTTGTAGCTGAAGCGCGTGGTGCCATCAGGCATCACGCCCTTGCCCTGGGTGGCGCGCACGGCGGTGCAGAGATTGGTCTTGCCGCTCTTGCAGAACAGGCATTCACCGCATTCGGCCGTGTACAGCGGGATCACATGGTCGCCGGGCGCAACGCTGGTCACGCCTTCGCCCACTTCCACCACAATGCCCGCGCCCTCGTGGCCCAGCACCGCAGGGAAGATGCCTTCGGGGTCGTCACCCGAGAGGGTGAAGGCATCGGTGTGGCAAACACCGGTGTGGGTGATCTTGACCAGCACCTCGCCTTTTTGCGGCGGTGCCACGTCGATCTCGACGATTTGCAGGGGTTCTCCGGCTTTGAAGGCAACGGCGGCGCGGGATTTCATGAGCGGCTCTTTCAATGGGGCTTGCAGGCACGCGCAGCCAGTGGATGCGCGCGGCGAAAGCCTCAATGTAGGCCATATGCCGGCCGTTGTTGGTCTGCAAACCCTGTGATGGCCGATGACACCGGTTTTCTGTCCGCATACCGTGGTGGGCGCCGGCCCGGAGCCGCTGTACTGTGAGCGGGCCTTAGCCTTGCTTCCAGTGGCGCAGGCAGGCCTGGGCCAGGGCGCTGGCCGGGTCCACGCTCAGGGCCAGCAGCTCGGGGGCCGCGTGGCGCAGGCCTATGGCCACCTCGGTACAGGCCAGCACCAGCTGTGTGGCCCCACGCGCCAGCAGGGCTTCGGCGCTCAAGGCCAGCAGGCGGCCGCCGCTGGCAATGTCATGGGCCTTGATGGCATAGCAGCCGGGCATGAAGAACTGGTCCAGCTCCTGGGCCGTGGGCACCAAGTATTCCAGGCCCGCAGCCTCCAGCCTGGATTGGTAGAGGCGCTGCTCCAGCGCGCCGCGCGTGGCGATCAGGCCGATGCGGGGCGCGCTGTGCGGTGGCTGCGGTGCGGCCTGCAGGGCCTGCACCGTGGCGTCGACGATGTGAAAAATCGGCACCCGGCTGTGGGCGCTCAAGGCCTCATACCAGGCGTGTGCGGTGTTGCAGGGAATGGCAATGCAGCTGGCGCCGGCAGCGTTCAGTCGCTCAATGCCTTGCAGCATGGCGGGCAGCGGGTCGGCGCCGCCGCCGGCCAGGGCCAGTTGGCGGTCCGGTATCTGCGGCACATTCCAGGTCACGGTGGGCACATGCTCCTGATCGCGCCGCGCGCCGCTGGCTTCCAGCAGCCGTTGTAGAAAATCCAGCGTGGCCAGCGGCCCCATGCCGCCGAGCACGCCCACCAGGCGGGGTGCGCTCATGCAGCCACCCCTTGCAGCGACTTGGCAGCCTCTTCGCGCAGCACATGCAAGATGTCGCGCTTGAGGGCGCCAAAGCGCGGGTCGGCCACCAGATCGGCAAAGCTGCGCGGGCGCTCAAAAGGCACGGGCAATTCCTCGCGCACGCGGCCGGGGCGCGATGACAGCAGCACCACGCGGTCGGCCAGGAACAAGGCCTCATCCACATCGTGGGTCACAAACAAAATGGTGGTGCGCTTGTGCTGCCAGATGTGGGTGAGCAGCTCCTGCATGGCCAGCCGGGTCTGGGCATCCAGGGCGCCAAAGGGCTCATCCATCAACAGGATTTCCGGCTCCGGCAACCAGGCGCGGGCCAGGGCGGCGCGCTGGCGCATGCCGCCGGACAGCTGCCAGGGCTGGTGGTCGGCAAAGTCGGCCAGGCCCACCAGACGCAGAAATTCGTCGGCACGGGCCGCGTAGTCGGCCGCGCGCTGGCCTGCCATGCGCGGGCCAAAGCCCACGTTCTGGCGCACGCTGAGCCAGGGGAACAGCGTGGGTTGCTGGAACACCATGCCGCGCTCCGGCCCCGGGCCGGTAATGGGGTGACCGTCGCACAGCAGCCGGCCGCTGTCGGGTTGCTCAAAGCCGGCCACCAGATTCAGCAGCGTGGACTTGCCGCAGCCCGAGGCGCCCAGCAGGCAGACCAGTTCGCCATGGCGCAGCGACAGCGAAACATCGCTGAGCACCTGCTGTGGCGCGCTGCTGCCTGGCTGGGCAAAGCCTTTGCTCACGCCTTGGATCTGGATGCGGCCCTGGCCTGTTGGTATGTGGTGTGGCTGGCTCATGCGTCTTTCCCTGCCCAGGGGGCGTAGCGGCGTTGCAGCTGCACCAGCAGCAGGTCAAAGCCATAGCCGATCAGGCCCAGCAGCAAAATGCCCAGCATCACCACATCGGTACGCAGATAGCTGCCGGCATTGATCACCATCCAGCCCAGGCCGGAGTTGGCGGCCACCATTTCGGCGGCGATCAGCGAGGTCCAGCCTATGCCAATGGCCAGGCGCACGGTGGTGAACAGCTCGGGCAGGGCGTGGGGCAGCACCACATGGCTGAACAGCTGGCGGCGGCTGGCGCCCAGGGTCTGGGCCGCGCGCAGCCTGGCCTGGCTGACATGGGCCACGGCGGCGGCGGCGCCGACGACGATGCTCAGCACGGTGGCGATAAAGATCAGAAAGAACTTGGCACCCTCACCAATGCCAAACCAGACGATGACCAGGGGCACCAGCGCAATCTTGGGCAGAGGGCGCAGAAACTGCACAAAGGGGTTGAGCGCGGCGGAGAGCGTGGGCGACAGGCCCATGGAAAGCCCCAGGGGCACGCCCAGCAAAATGGCGGCCGCAAAGGCCAGCAGGGCGCGCAGCGTGCTGGTCAGCAGGTGTTGCCACAGCGGCGTCTGGCGATAGCCCTCCTGTACCAATTCAAGCAGGGTATGCCACAGCTCGGAGGGGGCCGGCAGCATCAGCGGATCCACCCAGCCCAGACTGCCGCTGGCCTGCCACAGCAGCAGCACGCCCAGCACGCTGGTGGCGCTGACCAGGGCCAGCCGGGTGGGTGCGGACAGTCTGGGGGCGGGCCGCGCAGATGGCGCCTGCGCTGCGGGTGCCGTGGCGGGCGGCAGGTACAGCGGCAGCGAGGTTGGCGAAGACAAGGACATGCTGCCCCCGCTTACTTGGCGGCCGCAGCGCGCTGCAGATACCGGGTGTTGATAAAGGGGCCGTAGCTGACCGGAATCTCCTGCTTGCGCAGCTCGCCAATGCTGGCCAGGAACTCGGCAGAGTCCTTGTAGGCCCGGGTGATCAGCGAGTTCGCCTTGGTCTGGTCGTCACCGATAAAGGCCGGCGTCAGCTGTTGCTGCAGCGAGGGATATTCCAGCCCGGCCAGGGTGGTGCGCACGCTGTCGGCCTGAATGTCCAGGTGCTTGGCAATGGCCTGCACCGCGCCTTCTTCGTCCTTTTGGTACTGGTCCACCTTGTCTTGCACCACGCGCAGGAATTTGGCGACCAGCTCGGGGTGCTGCTCGGCAAACTCCTTGCGCACCACGAAGTTGTTGAAGACCAGCACCTGGTGTTTTTGCAGGTCCTTGGTGGCGTAAATCTGCTTGCCGCCACTGGCCTCCAGCTGCTGGGTGAAAGGGCCCCAGACATAGGCGGCGTCGATGTCGCGGCGCTTCCAGGCGGCCACGATTTCGGCGGGCTTGAGCGTCAGCGTCTTGATCTTGCTGCGGTCCACCTTGGCAAGTTTCACCGCCTGCTCGAAAGCGTATTGGGCGGTGGAATTGGCCGGGTAGGCCACGGTCTTGCCCTCCAGGCTTTTGAGGTCGGCTATGCCGTCGCGGGCAATCAAACGTTCGGCCGTGGCAATGATTTCCGGCGTGCCAATCACCTCAATCGGCAGCTTGCGCGCAATGCCGGCGGCGGCGGGGCTGGAGCCAAAACGGGCAATGTCGATTTCCTTGGCGGCAAACAGGCTCAGCACATCGGCACCCGAGGCGAACTGCACCCACCGGGTCTTGGTGCCAAAGGCCTTGTCGAAAGAACCATCGATCTTGCCCAGCACCCATACGCGCGGGCCGCCGGCCCAGGCCAGGCGTACCTCGGCGGGCAGGTTCTGGGCGAAGGAGGGCAATGTGGACAGGCCTAGCACAGCAGCGGCGGCAATGCGGGTCAGGGAAAGGCGGGGCATGGAGAATCCTTCATCTGAAATAGTTGTTAAGAAATCTAACTTCAGATGAATTTGGAATGAAGTACGGTTTGCGTATATCGATAGCCGAATTTCGCCCATGCGTGGGGTCGTGCCGCGGTGTTGTTTCGTTATTCGAAATTGGAGCAGCGCTACCATGCGCGCCAACTCCACCCCTATCCTGGATATGACAAGCCACACTTCTCGCCACCTCTTGCGGATTGCCCCGTCCATTCTTGCTGCCAATCTGGCCAGTTAGAGCGTGCTCACGATCTCCTCGCGGCGCGCCAGTGTCTTTGCGGGATGGGATACAAGGCGCGATACCGCAGCAATAGCCGTGCTATTGCGAGGATTCGCAACACAGTAGACCGCCCGCAAAGCCACTGGCCCGAAGGGTTGGAGCGAAATCGGGCGATTTCTTCGCGCTGGTTCTTGCTTGCACACGGGTGCAAGCTGCACTCCATCGGCTCGAACTCATCCCGATTGCGCTCCAACGCGCCTGCGTAGAGATCGTAAACACGTTCT
>JAITLO010000024.1 GCA_031277855.1 Acidovorax sp.
ATGACGAACCATTGGGTCGACATCAAGAACGCGGACGTTATTTTGATCATGGGCGGCAATGCCGCCGAAGCACACCCCTGCGGCTTCAAGTGGGTGACCGAAGCGAAGGAGCACAACAATGCTCACTTCATGGTGGTCGATCCGCGCTTCAACCGCTCGGCATCCGTGGCCGATTTCTATGCCCCTATCCGTTCGGGCTCGGACATCGTGTTCCTGGGTGGCATCATCAACTACCTGCTCACGAACGACAAAATTCACCACGAGTATGTGAAGAACTACACGGACTTCACTTTCATCGTGCGCGAAGACTTTGCGTTCGACGAAGGCATCTTCTCGGGCTACAACCCCGAAAAGCGCACCTATGACAAGTCCACCTGGGACTATGAAATGGGTGAAGATGGCTTTGTGAAGGTCGACCCCACGCTGCAGCACCCACGCTGCGTCTACCAGTGGCTTAAGCGCCACTATGCGGGCTACACCCCTGAAAAGGTGGAAAGCATCTGCGGCACGCCGAAGGAAAAATTCCTGCACGTGTGCGAGAAGTTTGCCTCGACCGCTGAAGCCGGCCGTGTGGCCACCATCATGTACGCCCTGGGCTGGACACAGCACACCACGGGTGCACAGATGCTGCGTACCGGCGCCATGATCCAGCTGCTGCTGGGCAATATCGGCATCGCTGGCGGCGGCATGAACGCCCTGCGCGGTCACTCCAACATCCAGGGCCTGACGGACCTGGGTATCTTGTCTGCTTCGCTGCCAGGTTACCTGACGCTGCCGAACGAAGCGGAACAGGAGTACGAGAAGTTCATGGCCACGCGCACGCCCAAGCTGCTGCGTCCCGGCCAGATGAACTACTGGGCCAACTACTCGAAGTTCCACGTCAGCCTGATGAAGGCCTGGTGGGGTCCTGCCGCGACTGCGGAAAACAACTGGGCCTACGACTACCTGCCCAAGCTGGACAAGCAGTACGACATGCTGCAGATCTTCGACCTGATGGTGCAGGGCAAGGTCAATGGCTATATCGCACAGGGCTTTAACCCCCTGGCGGCTCTGGCCAACAGCAACAATGTGCGTGAAGGCCTGAAGAAGCTGAAGTTCCTGGTGGTCATGGACCCCCTGACCACCGAGACTTCGGAGTTCTGGAAGAACCACGGCGAATTCAACGACGTGGACACCGCTTCCATCCAGACCGAGGTGTTCCGCCTGCCCACCACCTGCTTCGCAGAAGAAGACGGTGCGGTGGTCAGCTCCTCGCGCGTGCTGCAGTGGCACTGGAAGGCTGCCGACGCTCCGGGCGAGGCCAAGACCGACATTGCCATCATGTCGGCCCTGCACCTGCGCCTGAAGAAGCTCTACCAGAAGGACGGCGGCAAGTTCCCCGATCCCATCACCAATCTGTACTGGCCCTACGCCCAGTCGGCCCACCCCTCCTCGGAAGAAATCGCCAAGGAGTACAACGGCCGTGCACTGGTGGACCTCACCGATGCAGAAGGCAAGGTCACCCGCAAGGCGGGCGAGCAGCTGGCAGGCTTTGGCGAGATGCGCGACGACGGCTCCACCCTGGGTGGTTGCTGGGTCTGGGCTGGCTGCTGGACGTCTTCGGGCAACCAGATGGCCCGCCGCGACAACAGCGACCCCACGGGCATTGGCAACACGCTGAACTGGGCCTGGGCCTGGCCGGCCAACCGCCGCGTGCTCTACAACCGCGCCTCTTGCGACCGCAACGGCAAGCCGTTCAATCCGGACCGCGTGCTGATCAAGTGGAATGGCAAGACCTGGGGCGGCGCTGACGTGCCCGACATGGGCCCGACCATGCCCCCCGAGACCACCAACCCCTTCATCATGAACCCCGAAGGTGTGGCGCGTCTGTTTGCACGCAAGGGCATGAACGAAGGTCCGTTCCCCACGCACTACGAGGCGTTTGACAACCCGCTGGGCTACAACCCCATGTACCCCAAGAACAAGCTGGCTGTCATCAACCCTGCCATGCGCATCTTTGACTCCGTCAAGGATTCCGCCGGCACGGCTGCCGAGTACCCGCATGTGGGCACGACCTACCGCCTGACCGAGCACTTCCACTACTGGACCAAGCACGCCCACCTGAACAACATCATTCAACCTGATCAGTTCGTGGAAATTGGTGAAGCGCTGGCCAAGGAGCTGGGTATCGAAACCGGCCAGAAGGTCAAGGTTTCGTCCAAGCGCGGTTTCGTGAAGGCAGCTGCTGTGGTGACCAAGCGCATCAAGCCGATGCAGATCGACGGCAAGACGATCCACCACGTGGGCATTCCCATCCACTGGGGCTTCTCGTCCCAGGGCCGCAAGGGCTATATGGCCAACAACTTGACGGCTTCGGTGGGTGACGGCAACAGCTTGACCCCTGAATCCAAGACCTTCCTCGTGAAGGTTGAGAAGGCTTAAGGAGGAGTAGCTGATGTCTTCAACCATGACCCTCGATATCAAGCGCCGCTCCGCGACCACCACCCCTGCCCCCAGTGCGCGCGAAACGCACAGCGGCGAGGTGGCCAAGCTGATCGACGTCTCCAAATGCATTGGCTGCAAGGCTTGCCAAACCGCCTGCATGGAGTGGAACGATCTGCGCGACGAAATCGGCACGGCAGGAGCCGGCGTCTACGACAACCCGCTTGATCTCACCGATCAATCGTGGACCGTGATGCGCTTCACCGAGTACGAGAACGAAGCCACAGGCAATCTGGAATGGCTGATCCGCAAGGACGGCTGCATGCACTGCGAAGACCCGGGCTGCCTGAAGGCCTGCCCTTCCCCCGGGGCCATCGTGCAGTACAGCAACGGCATCGTGGACTTCCAGCAAGACCAGTGCGTGGGCTGCGGCTACTGCGTCACGGGCTGCCCGTTCAACATCCCCCGCATCTCGAAGAAGGACAACAAGGCGTACAAGTGCACCCTGTGTTCTGACCGCGTTGCGGTGGGTCGCGAACCGGCCTGCGTCAAGACCTGCCCTACCGGCGCCATCATGTTTGGCACCAAGGAAGCCATGAAGGAACAGGCCGCTCACCGCGTGATCGACCTGAACAAGCGCGGCTTTGACAAGGCCGGTCTGTACGACCCGCAAGGCGTGGGTGGCACCCACGTCATGTACGTGCTGCACCATGCGGACAAGCCATCCCTCTACAAGGGCCTGCCGGATGATCCCAAGATCAGCCCCATGGTTGCACTGTGGAAGGGTGTGGCCAAACCGCTGGCCATGGCCGCTTTGGGCGCTGCTGCCGTCGGCAGCCTGTTCCACTACATCACCAAGGGCCCGAACGACGTGTCCAAGGAGCTTGAGGATGAAATGGAACGCAAGGACGCCGAAGCGCTGAACAAGGAGAACGGACAATGAAACGCAATCCACGCGACCTCGTGCGCTACAACGCATCGGAGCGCGCCAACCACTGGGTGGTCGGCATTTGCTTCATTTTGCTGGCCCTGTCCGGTCTGGCGTTCTTCCACCCGGCGTTCTTCCCGCTGACCCAGCTGTTTGGCGGTGGTCCCTGGACGCGCATTCTCCACCCCTATATCGGGGTGGTGATGGCGCTGTTCTTCATCATCATGGCCTGCCGTTTTGCCAAGCTCAACATCGTGGAACCCCGCGATATTGAATGGCTCAAAAACGTCAACAAGATGATCGATGGCGACGACCACGACATGCCCGAACAAGGCAAGTACAACGGCGGTCAAAAGCTGTTGTTCTGGGGCCTGGTCATCGGCATGGCCGCCATCACCATCACCGGTGCGCTGATGTGGCGCGCCTGGTGGACGCTGCCCGTGGACGTGGTTCGCGCCGCCTCCGTGGTGCACGCCATTGCTGCCGTGTGGATGATTGGCCTGATCGTCATGCACGTGTATGCGGCTATTTGGACCCGGGGCACCATCCGCGCCATGCTCTATGGCACAGTGGAGCGCGCATGGGCCAAGCAGCACCACCGCGGCTGGTACCGCAAGATGACTGGCGACAACGACTAAGGGAAGCACTCCCTCCCCCCTCTCTTTGACGCTTGTTGATTGCCGCCGGTTGCCCTCATGGGTGGCCGGCGGCCTTCATTTCGGATCTCAAAAAATGCAACAACGAATCCTTCAACCCGGCGAAATCGAAGCACTGGACAAGACCTCCTTCCCCCGCGTCCTGCTGCCGCAAGTCGCCACCTTGTTTGCCGAACGCGCGGCGCGCCTGCGTCAGCTGGCCGACGGCAATCCCATTGCCGACTACCTGCAGTTCGCCGCAAAAATCGTTGATGCCCAACAAGCCGCAGCGGCCAATGTGGAGCTGGCGGCCCTGGACGTTTCCACCATGGAACGCGCCCAGCAGCATTCCATGCCGCTGCTGCCCGCGGCAGAACATGTGGACCCGGCCTGGCAAGGCGTGCTGGACAATATGCTGCAGACGCTCGCCAGCGCCCAAGGCCTGCCCGAGCCGCTGCAGCCCCTGATTGCCGAGCTGCGCAAGCTCTCGCCCGCCGAGCGCGATGACATCGCCACCACGCTCTTGCGAAACGATGTGGCTGCCCGCCATATCGGCATGGCACCCTTCATCATGGCCGCGCTGCAAGTGACCTACGCCAAGCGCGCTGCTGCCTTGAACGTGGCCGATGTGCCCTATACCGACCCGGCCACCATCTGCCCCGTGTGCGCCGGCACACCCGTGGCCAGCGTGCTGCGCATTGGCGGCAAGAGCAACGGCCATCGCTATCTGCACTGCGGCACCTGCTGCACCGAGTGGCATATGGTGCGCGTCAAATGCTCGCACTGTGAATCCACAGCGGGCATCCACTATGAAACCATCGAAGGCAGCAAGGACGTGGTCACGGCCGAAACCTGCGATGAATGCGGCACCTACCGCAAGGTGGTCAACCAGGAAAAAGACCCGTTTGCCGAGCCCCTGGCCGACGACCTGGCCAGCCTGATGCTGGACCTGTTGATGAGCGAGCAAACCCGCTTCCAGCGCGCCAGCGCCAACCCGCTGCTGTATGTGGCCGTGGCCGAAGCGCAAGAAGACGGCAATGGGCCGCAAAACCTCGTCGATCCGGCACAATAAGCCCTGGTCTGCGGCCTGAGCCGCCGTGCACAGGGCCCAGGCCCTGCGCCGCCTCTTCCGCAGCCCGCGCCGGGCCGCCCCACGGCGGCCCGTTTTTATTTCTGTAGGACTTACGCAAACCAGGATGAAGCATGGCTTGTGCCCTAGGGCGAAGCACTTGCCTTACCCGAATTTGCGTAAGTCGTGTTCTGTTTTCTCACCCCTTCGCACCCGAGATCGCCTGTGGCCGCATCTACCGCTTCTCACGCACCCGCCTCCGTCACCCACCTGCCCTCGGTGGACAAGCTGCTGCAGTCCGAGCTGCTGCAGCCGCTGCTGGCCGACTACGGCCGCATCGCCACCGCCGACGCGGTGCGCGAGGTGCTGGAGCAGTCGCGCCAGCAGCTGCGCACGGGCACCGTGCTTGCGCCCGAATCTCTCGCTATCCCCGCCATTGCCGAGCGCGTTGCAAGCCAGTTGGGCCAGCTGTTTGCGCCCAGGCTGCGCAGCGTCTACAACCTCACGGGCACGGTGCTGCACACCAATCTGGGCCGCGCCCTGCTGCCCCAGGCCGCCGTGGATGCTGTGGTGGAGGCGTTGACCACCCCAGCCAATCTGGAATACGACCTGGCCACCGGCGGCCGTGGCGACCGCGACGACCTGGTGGAAGCACTGATCTGCCGCCTCACCGGCGCGGAAGCCGCCACCGTGGTCAACAACAACGCCGCCGCCGTGCTGCTGACGCTCACCGCCCTGGCCCATGGCAAGCAGGTGGTGGTCTCGCGCGGCGAGCTGGTGGAAATCGGCGGAGCCTTCCGCATCCCCGACATCATGGCCCGCGCCGGCTGCCAACTGGTGGAGGTGGGCACCACCAACCGCACCCATGCCCGTGACTACGAAAACGCCATCGGCGATGACACGGCGCTGTTGATGAAGGTGCACACCAGCAACTACGCCATTCAGGGCTTTACCAAGGCCGTCAGCGACGCCGAAGTCACCACCATCGCCCATGCCAATGACTTGCAAATGGTAGTGGATCTGGGCAGCGGCACCCTGGTGGACCTGCGCCAATGGGGACTGCCGCACGAGGTCACGGTGCGCGAAACCGTCGAAGCAGGCGCCGATGTGGTGACTTTCTCCGGTGACAAGCTGCTGGGTGGTCCCCAGGCCGGCATCATCGTCGGCAAAAAAGAGTTGATCGCCAAGATCAAAAAACACCCCATGAAGCGCGCGCTGCGCGTGGGCAAGCTCACCCTGGCCGCGCTGGAGCCCACGCTGCGCCTGTATCTCCACCCCGAGGCCCTGGCCCAGCAACTCACCACGCTGCGCTTGTTCACCCGCCCCCAGGCCGATATGTGTGCCCAGGCCGAGCAACTGGCCCCTGTGCTGCAGCAAGCGCTGGGCGCTGCCTGGCGCGTGGAAACAGCCGAGATGCACAGCCAGATCGGCAGCGGCGCCCTGCCCGTGGACAATCTGCCCAGCTGGGGCCTGCAAATCTACCCGGCCCAAGGCAAACAGGCCGGCCGCCAGCTGCAGCGGCTGGAAGCCCAGCTGCGTGCCCTGCCCCGGCCGGTGATTGGCCGCCTGCACGACGACGCTCTGTGGCTGGACCTGCGCTGCCTGGAGGCCAGCACCCAGGCCGACTTCATCGCCCAGTGCGAGCTCCTGAATCCATAGCTTCTGCAGCGCTCCCACATTGCGCTACAAACCGTTTTCCCTCTTGATTGACGCAGCAGCGCACAGACGCTGCGGAAAGACCACCCCATGATCATCGGCACCGCAGGCCATATCGACCACGGCAAGACCACGCTGGTGCGCGCCCTCACCGGCGTGGAGACCGACCGCCTGAAAGAAGAGAAGGCGCGTGGCATCTCCATCGAACTGGGCTATGCCTACAGCCCCCTGCCCAATGGCGACACCCTGGGCATCATCGACGTGCCCGGCCACGAAAAATTCGTCCATACCATGGCCGCCGGCGCCGTGGGCATAGACCACGCCCTGCTGGTGGTGGCAGCCGATGACGGCGTCATGCCCCAGACCCTGGAGCACCTGGAAATCCTACAACTGCTGGGAGTCAAACGCGGCACCGTGGCCCTGACCAAGGTAGACCGCGTGCTGCCCGAACGCGTGCAGGACGTGTGCGCAGAGATCGAGGCCATTCTCTCCGTCACCGCCCTGGCCGGCAGCCCCATCTTCCCCACCAACGCCGCCCAGGCGGGTGATGCCGGCGTGGCCGCGCTGCGCGATCACCTGCATGTGCAGGCCCAGCTGATGCCGGCCCGAGCCCAGGACGGGCTGTTTCGCCTGGCTGTGGACCGCGTCTTCACCCTGCCCGGCCAGGGCACAGTGGTCACCGGCACGGTATTCAACGGCCGTGTGGCCGTGGGCGATCAGCTGCTGCATTCCGCCAGCGGCCAGACGCTGCGCGTGCGCAGCATCCACGCCCAAAACCAGGCCAGCGAAACCGGCGTGGCCGGCCAACGCTGCGCGCTCAACCTGGCCGGCATTGCCAAGGAAGAGATAGAGCGCGGCGACTGGATACTCGATGTCCGATTGCTGCAGGCCAGCGACCGCATCGACATCCGCCTGCACCTGCTGGCCGAGGCCGCGCCCATGGCACAGTGGACGCCGGTGCATGTGCACATGGGCACACACAAAGGCCTGGCCCATGTGGCCTTGCTGCAAGACCAGGCGATAGAGCCCGGCACTGAGGTGCGCGCCCAGCTGGTGCTCGATGCACCGGTGTTCACCATTCCCGGCGACCGCTTGATTCTGCGCAACGCCCAGGCCAGCCGCACCATTGCCGGCGGCATGGTGATCGATCCCTATGCCCCCGCGCGCAAACGCCGCAGCGCCGAGCGCACAGCCTATCTGGATGCGCTGGAGCAGCTCATCGCCACGGCCAACCCTGCGCCGCTGATTGCCCAAGCCCCGCACGGCATGGCGCTGTCGCAGCTGGTGCGCCTTACCGGCCGCGCCCTGGACGCACAGGCCCTGCCCACGCTGCAAGGCTTGCAGCACTTGCAGCAACTGGCTATGGCCGACGGCGACAGCCTGCTGCTGGATACCGAGCGCTGGCAACTGCTGCGTGCACGTGTGCTGGAAACGCTGGAGCGCTTTCACGCCAAGAACCCGGACGAGCCCGGCATCAACGCCGCCCGCCTGCGCCGCATGGCCCTGCCCGGCCTGGTCCACGCCCAGCACGATGCACTGTGGACCGGCCTGGTCGACGCCCTGTTGCAGGACGAC
Source organism: Acidovorax sp. (assembly GCA_031277855.1). Lineage (GTDB taxonomy): Bacteria > Pseudomonadota > Gammaproteobacteria > Burkholderiales > Burkholderiaceae_C > Comamonas. The sequence continues at coordinate 8,285 of JAITLO010000024.1, forward strand.
TCCATCCAGACCAGCGGCGCCTGGCTGCACCTGCCCGGCCACAGCGTGCAACTGAGCGCAGCCGAGCAGCAACTGGCAGAAAAACTGCTGCCCCTGCTGCACGCCGGCCGCTATGACCCACCCTGGGTGCGTGACCTGGCAGCCGACACCGGCAACAGCGAAGAAGTGGTACGCCAGCTGCTGCGCAAGCTGGCCCGCCAGGGCGAACTGTTCCAGGTCGTGAAAGACCTGTTCTACAGCGCCGCACGCATGGACGAGCTGGCCGACATCGTCAAGGTGCTGGCCAGCGGCGCCGCCCACGGCGAAGTCGAGGCCCGCGCCTTTCGCGACGCCACCGGCCTGGGCCGCAAACGCGCCATCCAGATCATCGAATGCTTTGACCGCCTGGGCTACACCCGCCGCGTGCGCGACGCCCATGTGCTGCGCCCCGATGCGCAATGGCTGCGCAGCGCATGATGGCCGCCGTGCGCGCGCTATCAAGGTAGAATCGCGGCTTTCCCGCAAAGGAAGGCAATCGTGCCCGGTGGCGCGGCCGGGCTTCAAACCCGGTGAGGGGTGTCAGTCACTCCTGGGTTGGTTCGACTCCAGCTGCTTTCCGCCACTTAAGTACTACAGTCAAGTGCCACATCGTCTACCTCAATCCCCTCCTCAAGGGAAAGACGAAATGGCGACTGTTGAAGAACTGAACCAGAGGGGGCTCCCTGAATCGCCCCGGCTTCCCTAGACACTCTTGCGCTGTTGGGAATGACCTCGTTCGAACTCTACTGGGGAACTATCTCCTGCAGTACCGTGGCACCGCTTCAGGTTGTAGAAGATCTCGATGTAGTTGATAGACATCTGCTTTGACTTCATCACGACTTGGGTAGAGCTGACGACGGATACGCTCACGTTTTAGCAATTGGAAGAAGCTCTCAGCCACGGCGTTGTCGTGGCAGTTGCCGCGGCGGCTCGTGCTGGACACGAGGTTGTGATCATGCAGAAAGTCTTGCCCAGTCGTGGCTGGTGAACTGACTCCCCTGATCTGAATGCACTGTGACCGGCTGCTTGGGCCGACGACGCCACAAGGCCATCACCAGCGCATCGAGCACCAGGCCGGTATCGATGCGGCTGCCCATTGAGCACCCAACCACCTGACGCAAGAACAGGTCGACCACAACGGCCATGTATAGCCAGCCCTCGTGGGCACGGATGTACGTGATATCAGTCACCCAGGACTGATTGGGTACAGCCACGGTGAACTGGCGCTGCAGGTGGTTCGGCGCCACGACAGCAGGCTTGCTTGCCGCCACGCATGCCAGGGCGATGGCGGTAGCCGCTCTGCGAACACAGTCCTTCGAGTTTGAGCAAGCGGGCCACGCGGTGCTTGCCGCAGTTCTCGCCCAGATCGCGCATGTCCATCGTGAGCTTGCGGTAGCCGTACACGCCGCCGCTCTCCAACCACGCGTGCTTGAGCAGGCCCAGTAGCCGTTGATCGTCCTGCGCACGGAACTCATCGGATCTGCCTTCCAGGCGCAGCACCCGCTGGGGTGCGCGGTCATGATCTTGCATAGGCGTCGAACGCTGTATTCATCTTCGTGCCGCTTGATAAATGCGTACTTCACCCGGACTGCTTGGAAAAGTACGCGGCGGCCTTTTTTAGGATGTCGCGCTCCTCGGTCACGCGCTTGAGTTCGGCCTTCAATTTGAATCGCCCCGGGATTCACGGAAGCTGCTCGGTTTAATTCAAAGTATGAGCAGTTTTGCGTGGAAATTAACACTGGACTGGCTGCTTGGGCTCACGCAGTAGCCCTCCCCAGGTTTACCCCTATTTGCAGGCATTGACCTGAAAAATACCCAATTACAGTGATTGACGCTCCTGCGTAGGCTTGCTGCAATCGAATTTGTTTCAAAAGTAACCAATTGTCATATGTACTCGTACAAATTCCGATCGCTTCCCAGGCCACCTCTCCTGTCACGCTCTCAAGTCTCTTCACGCCAGCCGACGCCGCCGACCTGCTAGGTCTGCTGTGCATGGGCTGACTTGCTCCATTGCTGGCCCAGCCTGTCTCTCTGTCGAATGCGGGCAGCCTGCAGCGGGAGACCAAGCGCAGTCCGCAAGCACCGGGCGCCATGCCCCTGCTGCGTCCTACAGCCCCCAAGCCGCTGCCAGCAGACCGGAAGACGCCCTCAGCGGTTTGCCATTGAAGGTGCCCAGCTACTGTCAGAACCCACGCTACAGGCCTTGCTGGCCAACCTGCAGGGCCAGGCACTGAGCATGCAGGAGTTGGAGCAGGCCGTGACTGGCCGAGTCAGCTCACTCTTATGAAGCATCAACAACTAAAAGAGAAAATATCATGGCAGCTCAAACCATGCTCGTCGGCCAACTTGTCGGCCATGCTTGGATTCGTGGTACGGATGGCAGCCTGACTGCAATTAAAGAAGGCATGCGTATTCCGTCTGATGCCAGGATCGTTACGGGTTCCGGCAGCAGCGTGGAACTGCTCGTCAATGGACAATCTCCGTTAATCATTAGCGCAAATCAAGATGGGGTTCTCACGAAGAGCCACGCCGAACAGCCACTGCCTGAAGACGCTGCAGTTATCCCTCTCTCCAGCGCCCCGATTGAGCAGGTCATTGCTGATCCATACGCTCTTGATTTCCATGACTCTGATGCTGAAAATTTAAGTTTTAGTGCAGGATGGAGTACATCCCTTGTACGCATTGCAAGCATCACGACCACCTCATCGATCGAGCTTGCGCAACGGTATGTACATCTGCCTGCTAGTGAAGTTCAAGAGCTGCTCAATGCGGCCCCAGCAGCAGCGGGGGCTGCCACTAACATCACCGCGATCACTGACTCGATAGACACTTCGACGGTCACCCTGACAGCAACGGCCAGCGCTGTAGAAGGTGGCATCGTCACTTACACAGCCTCCGTCACTTCTCCAGTGACCGGTACACCGCTGGTTATCAGCCTGGCCAATGGCCAGTCCATCACCATCCCTATCAATGCCTCCAGCGGATCGGTGGACTTCACCGCTCCGAACAA
>JAITLO010000011.1 GCA_031277855.1 Acidovorax sp.
GCCAAGATCTTTGGCCCGATCAAGGACTACGAATGCCTGTGCGGCAAGTACAAGCGCCTCAAGCACCGCGGTGTGATCTGCGAGAAGTGCGGCGTTGAAGTCACGCAGACCAAGGTGCGTCGCGAACGCATGGGTCACATCGATCTGGCCGCGCCCTGCGCTCACATCTGGTTCCTGAAGTCCCTGCCTTCGCGCCTGGGTCTGGTGCTGGACATGACGCTGCGTGACATCGAGCGCGTGCTGTACTTCGAAGCCTATGTGGTGACCGACCCCGGCATGACCCCGCTGAAGAAGTTCAGCATCATGACCGAGGACGATTACGACGCCAAGCAGATCGAATACGGTTACGACGAATTCACCGCCAAGATGGGCGCTGAAGGCATCAAGGACCTGCTGGAAGGCATCGACATCGACGTCGAGATCGAACGCCTGCGCGGCGATCTGACCGGCTCCGAAGTCAAGGTCAAGAAGAACGCCAAGCGTCTGAAGCTGCTGGAAGCGTTCAAGAAGTCCGGCATCAAGCCCGAGTGGATGGTGATGGAAGTGCTGCCCGTGCTGCCTCCCGATCTGCGTCCCCTGGTGCCTCTGGACGGCGGCCGCTTCGCGACCTCCGACCTGAACGACCTGTACCGCCGCGTCATCAACCGCAACTCGCGTCTGCGTCGCCTGCTGGAGCTGAAGGCTCCGGAAATCATCGCGCGCAACGAAAAGCGCATGTTGCAAGAAGCCGTGGACAGCTTGCTGGACAACGGCCGCCGCGGCAAGGCCATGACGGGCGCCAACAAGCGTGCCCTGAAGTCCCTGGCCGACATGATCAAGGGCAAGAGCGGTCGTTTCCGTCAGAACTTGCTGGGCAAGCGCGTGGACTACTCCGGTCGTTCCGTGATTACCGTGGGTCCTTACCTCAAGCTGCACCAGTGCGGTCTGCCCAAGCTGATGGCCCTGGAGCTGTTCAAGCCCTTCATCTTCTCCCGTCTGGAGCAGATGGGCATTGCCACGACCATCAAGGCCGCCAAGAAGGAAGTCGAATCCGGCTCTCCCGTGGTGTGGGACATCCTGGAAGAGGTGATCAAAGAGCACCCCATCATGCTCAACCGTGCGCCTACGCTGCACCGTTTGGGTATCCAGGCCTTCGAGCCCATCCTGATCGAAGGCAAGGCACTGCAACTGCACCCGCTGGTTTGCGCGGCATTCAACGCCGACTTTGACGGTGACCAGATGGCTGTGCACGTGCCCCTGTCCGTGGAAGCGCAGATGGAAGCCCGCACGCTGATGCTGGCCTCCAACAACGTGCTGTTCCCCGCTTCGGGCGAACCCTCCATCGTTCCTTCGCAGGACGTGGTGCTGGGCCTGTACCACGCCACCCGCGACAAGATCAATGGCAAGGGCGAAGGCATGGTGTTTGTCGACACCAACGAAGTGCAACGCGCTCTGGACGCTGGTGAAGTCGAGCTGCACGCCAAGATCAGCGTGCGCCTGCCCGAGTGGAACAAGGACAAGGAAACCGGCGAGTTCGTGAAGACCGTCAGCCTGGTGGAAACCACCGTGGGCCGTGCGCTGCTGTCCGAAATCCTGCCCAAGGGCCTGGCCTTCAGCAACATCAACAAGGCGCTGAAGAAGAAGGAAATCTCCAAGCTCATCAACGCCTCGTTCCGCAAGTGCGGTCTGAAGGCCACCGTGGTCTTCGCTGACAAGCTGCTGCAAAACGGCTTCCGCCTGTCCACGCACGCTGGCTTCTCCGTGGCCATCGACGACATGCTGGTGCCTCCGCAAAAGGCCGACATCCTGGCCCGGGCCGAGTCCGAGGTGAAGGAAATCGAACAGCAGTACGTCTCCGGTCTGGTGACGGCTGGTGAGCGCTACAACAAGGTGGTGGACATCTGGGGCAAGGCCGGTGACGACGTGTCCAAGGTGATGATGGACCAGCTCAAGGTTCAGAAGACCACCGACCGCCACGGCAACGCCGTGGACCAGGAGTCCTTCAACGCCATCTACATGATGGCCGACTCCGGTGCCCGGGGTTCTGCAGCCCAGATCCGCCAGCTGGCCGGCATGCGTGGCCTGATGGCCAAGCCTGACGGCTCCATTATTGAGACGCCTATTACCGCGAACTTCCGCGAAGGCCTCAATGTGTTGCAGTACTTCATCTCCACCCACGGTGCCCGTAAGGGTCTGGCCGACACGGCCTTGAAGACGGCTAACTCCGGTTACCTGACCCGTCGTCTGGTGGACGTGACCCAAGACCTGGTCGTGAACGAGCAGGACTGCGGTACGCACAACGGCTATCTGATGCGCGCCATCGTTGAAGGCGGTGAAGTGATCGAGTCCCTGCGCGACCGCGTGCTGGGCCGCTCCACCGCCGAAGACGTGCTGCACCCCGAAACCCGTACCGTGCTGCTGCCGGCCGGCACCCTGCTCAATGAAGACCTCATTGAAGAGCTGGAAGCCCAGGGCGTGGACGAAATCAAGGTGCGCACGGCGCTGACCTGCGAAACCCGCTACGGCCTGTGCGCAACCTGCTATGGCCGCGACTTGGGCCGTGGCGGCCTGATCAACCTCGGCGAAGCCGTGGGTGTGATCGCTGCCCAGTCCATCGGTGAACCCGGCACCCAGCTGACCATGCGTACCTTCCACATCGGTGGTGCGGCTTCGCGTGCAGCCATTGCCTCCAGCGTGGAAGCCAAGTCCAACGGCGTGGTGAGCTTCAACCCCACCATGCGCTATGTGAGCAACACCAAGGGCGAGCTGGTGGTGATTTCCCGTTCCGGCGAAATCGTCATCTCCGACAACGGTCGCGAGCGTGAGCGTCACAAGGTGCCTTATGGCGCGACCCTGACGGTCAAGCCCGATGAAGCCATCAAGGCCGGCAAGATCCTGGCCAACTGGGATCCGCTGACCCGACCCATCATTACCGAATACGCCGGTCAGGTGAAGTTCGAGAACGTGGAAGAGGGCCTGACGGTGGCCAAGCAGGTCGACGAAGTGACCGGTCTGTCCACCCTGGTGGTGATCGACCCCAAGCGCCGTGGTTCTGCCAAGGTGGTGCGTCCCCAGGTCAAGCTGGTCGACGCCAACAACCAGGAAGTCAAGATCCCTGGCACCGACCATGCCGTGACCATCGGTTTCCAGGTGGGCGCGCTGATCCAGGTGCGCGACGGTCAGGACGTGGGCCCCGGCGAAGTGCTGGCCCGTATCCCCGTGGAAGGTCAGAAGACCCGCGACATTACCGGTGGTCTGCCCCGCGTGGCCGAGCTGTTCGAAGCCCGTACCCCCAAGGACAAGGGCACGCTGGCTGAAATGACCGGCACCATCTCCTTTGGTAAGGAAACCAAGGGCAAGATCCGCCTGCAGATCACCGATCTGGAAGGCAAGGTCTGGGAAGAGCTGGTGCCCAAGGAGCGCAACATCCTGGTGCACGAAGGCCAGGTGGTGAACAAGGGCGAATCCATCGTCGACGGTCCGGCCGATCCGCAGGACATCCTGCGTCTGCTGGGCATCGAAGAACTCTCGCGCTACATCGTGGACGAAGTCCAGGACGTGTACCGCTTGCAGGGCGTGAAGATCAACGACAAGCACATTGAAGTGATCGTGCGCCAGATGCTGCGTCGCGTTGTGATCGAGAACCCCGGTGAGACCAGCTACATCCAGGGTGAGCAGGTCGAGCGTTCCGAGGTGCTCAACACCAACGAAGCCATCCAGAAGGAAGGCAAGATCCCCGCCACGTACTCCAACGTGCTGCTGGGTATCACCAAGGCTTCGCTGTCGACCGACTCCTTCATCTCCGCTGCTTCCTTCCAGGAAACCACGCGCGTGCTGACCGAGGCTGCCATCATGGGCAAGCGCGACGAGCTGCGTGGCCTGAAGGAAAACGTGATCGTGGGTCGTCTGATCCCCGCCGGTACCGGTCTGGCCTACCACCAGGCACGCAAGGCCAAGGACGCCATGGACGACGCCGAGCGCCGCGCCATTGCCGATGCCGAAGCGGCCGAGCTGGCTGGTGTGGCCGACGAGCCTGCTGGTGAAGACAGCGCTGCTTAAGCGTTGATCGGCTCTTTGCACTGAGCTCTACGCTCCCCGCCTGCCCACGCAGGCAGGGAGCGTTTTTTATTGCTTCCTCACGGAATGTTCAAGCCTTGCGGCTTGGATGGGTGATCCGTTTTGAGGCGGCCATACAGCGCTTGATGCTTTGTTGCAGGCCCTGGCCGTACCTCAAGTACTGTCTGCGGGCCTGCGTCGCGCCTCAAGCACTGTCTGGCCGTTGTGGGCTAGGGTTGAGGCCAATGGGACCGCTGAGGCCCGCTCCGGCACATCCCAGATGCCCCCGCTTTCGTGCTGTTGTATGGAATTTTTGCTGGCCCGTGTAGGGGTGGCACTGTGTTGATGTGAAAGCGGTTGCTTTCGCCATGATTGATTTATGAACAAGCCCTCCACCCCGTCCCGTTCTCACGCCCCGGCCCAGTCGGTGGCGCTGTCACGTCAGCTGTCCCATGTGGCCCAGGCGCTGCAGGCCATTCGTGGTGGCCAGTCGGGGGCAGCGGTGCTGCAGGCTGTGCCCGCCGCGTTGCGGCCCGGGGTGCAGGCCTTGCTGTTTCAGGTGCTGCGCTATCTGGGCCGTGCCCAGGCGCTGCGCGCGTTGCTGGCGCCCAAAACGCCGGCGCCCAAGGTGGATGCGCTGTTGTGCGCGGCCCTGGCCCTGGCCTGGGATGAGGCTATTGCCCCCTATACCCCCTTCACCCTGGTGAACCAGACGGTGGAGGCCGCCAAGCATGGCCCCACGGCCCGTCAATCTGGTTTTATCAATGCCTGCCTGCGCCGTTTCTTGCGTGAGCGCGAGGCCTTGGTAGCCCAGACCGACAGCGATCTGCAGGCCCGCTGGAATCACCCGCTGTGGTGGATCACCCGGCTGCAGCGCGAATACCCCACGCAATGGCAGCAGATTCTGGAGGCCAACAACGCCCATGCACCCATGGCCTTGCGGGTGAATGCGCAAAAAAGCACTCCAGCGCAATACCTGCAAGCACTTGAAGCTATCCATATGGAAGCGCAAGTCTTTGGTCAGCATGGCGTGCAGCTGGCCAAAGCCCAGCCCGTGGATGCCTTGCCAGGCTTTGCCCAGGGCGTGGTGTCTGTGCAAGACGGTGCGGCCCAACTGGCTGCACCCTTGCTGCTGCAGGGCTTGGAGGCCGCAGAAGGAAGGCCCTTGCAGGTGCTGGATGCCTGCGCTGCCCCCGGTGGCAAGACGGCGCATTTGCTGGAGCTGGGTGGCAGTGGCCTGCAGGTGACGGCGCTGGAAGTCGATCCTGAACGTGCCCAGCGCATCCATGGCACCTTGGCGCGTGTGGGTGCCAAGGCCAAGGTGCTGGTGGCCGATGCCGGCCAGCCCGCGCAGTGGTGGCAGCAGGCCAATGGCGGCCAGCGCTTTGATGCCATTTTGCTGGATGCGCCTTGCACGGCCTCGGGCATTGTGCGCCGCCATCCCGATGTGCGCTGGCTGCGGCGCGAAAGCGATGTGGCCCAGCTGGCCGCCATCCAGTCTGAGCTGCTGGACACCCTGTGGCCGCTGCTCCAACCCGGTGGCCGTCTGCTGTATTGCACCTGCTCCATCTTCCAGGCCGAGGGGGCCGAGCAGGTCAAAGCGTTTCTTGCACGCAACACCGAGGCCCGTCTTCTGCCATCGCCAGGGCATTTAATTCCCGGAACTTGGTCGGTGGATGGCGCACTCCCGGACAATGGTGCAGGTGATCACGACGGTTTCTTTTACGCGCTCTTTGCCAAAGCGCATTGACCCCGGGCGTGCCGCAACGCGGTGCGGGGCTGTTCTGTTGGCATCTGCCCTGTGGCTGGGTGCTGCAGCGCCTGTATGGGCCCAGACCGTTGCGGTCCCAGAGGCCGTCCCCGCCGTAGCAGAGCTGTCTGCCGAGGCGGACAGCGGTCTGGTGCTGCGCAGCACCGGCGAGGTGGTGCAACTCAGCGCAGCCCTGCATTTCGAGCTGCCCACCCTGGTCGAAGACGCCTTGTACAAAGGCATTCCGGTGCATTTCGTGCAAAGCGCCAGCATGGTCAGCGAGCGCTGGTACTGGAGCGACAAGCTCGTTGCCCAGGTAGAGCGCCATATGCGCCTGAGCTACCAGCCCCTCACGCGGCGCTGGCGGCTGTACAGCAGCAGCACACCGCTGAATGAACGTGGCCAAGGTGGCGGCGTGGCGCTGGGCGTGGGTTTTGACAGCCTGGACGATGCCTTGCAGGCCATGCAGCGCATCACCCGCTGGACCGTGGCCGAGCTGTCTCAGCTGCCCGGCAGCGGCGAGCTGCTGGTGGCCCTGCAGATGCGTATCGACGTGGCACAACTGCCCCGGCCCCTGCAGATTGGCACCCTGGGCCGCAAGAGCTGGAGTGTGCTGGAGTCGCGTGAGCAGCGCGTGGATGTGCAAGCGCTGCGATGAGGACCGTCTTCTCCTCCTCCGGTGCCTCACTCAACCCCAAGGCAGTGCGCTGGGCCGTAGGCATTTCGGCCGCCGTCATCTGCGCCATCGGCCTGGTGCTGCTGTTTTTGCTGACCCTGGCCACCAACAACCGCCTGCTGTACGAGCGCCACTATCTGTGGCTGTTCGGCATGAACGTGGTGGTGGCCGTGGTGCTGCTGTGTGTGCTGCTGTGGATGACGGTGCGCCTGCTGCTGCGCTGGCGGCAGCGCAAATTCGGCAGCCGCTTGCTGCTCAAGCTGGCCGCCGTGTTTGCCATTGCAGGCGTGGTGCCGGGCCTGCTGATTTATGTGGTGTCCTACCAGTTTGTTTCGCGCTCCATCGAAAGCTGGTTTGACGTCAAGGTGGAAGGTGCGTTGTCCGCCGGCGTGAGCCTGGCCAGCGTCACGCTGAGCACCGTGGCCCAGGACATGGCCAACAACACCCGTACCGCCAGCAGCCAACTGGCCCAGGTGCCGGATGCGGCTGCAGGTCTGGTGCTGGAGCGCATTCGCGAGCAACTGGGTGCCAGCGATGTCATCTTGTGGAGCAGCGGCGGCAAGGCCCTGGCCACGGCCGGCCAATCGCTGTTCGCCCTGCAGCCCGAGCGTCCCAGCAGCCAGCAGCTGCGCAGTGTGCGCAGCCAGCGGCCGCTGGCCACGATCGAAGGGCTGGATGACATCGATCCCAAAGATCCGAATGCCTATCGCCAGGTGCGCGTGCGTGCACTGGCGGTGGTCAACAATCCCAATGTGGGCTTGCTGGAAGAGCCGCGCTATCTGCAGGTGGTGATGCCGCTGCCCCAGGCGCTGGTGAGCAATGCGCTGGCGGTGCAGGAAGCCAACCGGGAGTACCAGGAGCGAGCCTTGGGCCGCAGCGGCCTGCGCAGCATGTACATAGGCACGCTGACGCTGAGCCTGTTTCTGGCCGTGTTTGGCACGGTGCTGATGGCCGTGCTGCTGGGCAATCAACTGGCACGGCCCTTGCTGCTGCTGGCCCAGGGGGTGCGAGATGTGACCGAGGGCGATTTGCGGCCCAAAGCCGTGGTGCAAACCCATGACGAATTGGGCGGGCTGACCCGCTCCTTTGCACTGATGACCCAGCAGCTGGCCGATGCGCGTGCGGCGGTGGACAAAAGCATGGACGAGGTCCAGACCGCGCGCACCAATGTGCAGACGATTCTGGACAACCTCACCTCGGGCGTGCTGGTGCTGGATGCCCAGGGCCATGTGGTCTCCACCAACCCTGGTGCCACGCGCATTCTGCGGCTGCCCATGGCAGCCCATGTGGGCCATGCGCTGTCCGCCGTGCCTGGCCTGGAGGGCTTTGGTGCCATGGTGCAGGAGCAGTTTGATGTATTCCTGGGCGAGCAGGGCGCAGCGCTGGGCCGGGACCGCTGGCAGCAGGTCTTCGAGCTGGGCGCCCATGGTGATGCGCCGCGCGCCGGAGAGGTGCAGCATGACAAGACCAGCCTGGTGGTGCGTGGGGCCGAGCTGCCCGGCGAACGCCGGTTGCTGGTGTTTGACGACATCTCGGAAATCGTCTCTGCCCAGCGCTCCAAGGCCTGGGGCGAGGTGGCCCGCCGTGTCGCCCATGAGATCAAGAATCCGCTGACCCCGATTCAGCTGTCGGCCGAGCGCCTGGACATGAAGCTGGCAGGCAAGTTGCCCGAGGTCGAGCAGGCCTTGCTGCACCGTTCGGTGCGTACCATCGTGGAGCAGGTCGACGCGATGAAGCGCCTGGTCAACGAGTTCCGCGACTACGCACGCCTGCCGGCTGCCGAGCTGCAGGTGCTGGACCTGAATGCACTGGTGCAGGATGTGATGCACCTCTACGGCGAGGAAAATGCCCGCGTGGCCGTGCAGGTCGATCTGGACCCGCAATGCCCGCCGATTGCGGGTGATGCCCAGCAGTTGCGCCAGGTCATTCATAATCTTTTGCAAAATGCGCAAGATGCCACCGAGCAGCATGCCGATGCACAAGGGCAGCCCCCCGCACCGGTGCGCATCAGCACCCAGTGGCTGGAGGCCGCGCGCCGCGTGCGCCTGAGCATCAGCGACAGTGGCAGCGGCTTTGCCCCCCATATCCTGCAACGGGCGTTTGAACCCTATGTGACAACCAAGGTACGGGGCACGGGGCTAGGCTTGGCGGTGGTCAAGAAAATCGCAGATGAGCATGGTGCTCGCATCGATTTGGCCAACCGCATCGAAGAGGGCGTAATCCAAGGCGCGCAAGTGTCGCTATCATTCGTCCCTAATAACAACGCCGCGGCGTCGGAAGGGATGGCGACCGCGCACCGCAGTACATAGGCTTCAAGACACATGGCAAACATACTGGTGGTCGACGACGAACTGGGGATTCGAGATCTGTTGTCGGAAATCCTCAACGACGAAGGGCACAGTGTGGACCTGGCGGAAAACGCGACCCAGGCCCGCGAGGCCCGCAACGCGCATTTCTACGACCTGGTCCTGCTGGACATCTGGATGCCCGACACCGATGGCGTCACCTTGCTCAAGGAATGGTCCATGGCCGGGCAGCTGACCATGCCCGTCATCATGATGAGCGGGCATGCCACCATCGACACGGCAGTCGAGGCCACGCGCATCGGCGCCCAGTCCTTTCTGGAAAAACCCATCACCCTGCAAAAGCTGCTCAAGGCGGTGGAGCAAGGCCTGTCCAAGGCCAGCAACGCCCCGGCAGCGGCGCCGGCAGCGCCCACGGCCCTGTACAGCGAGCGCATCGACGATCTGCAGACCAGCACCTTGCAGCCGGTGAGCAGCCGCAGCAGCAGCCTGCACGACACCGTGCTCAGCGCCCACCAGGGCTTTGATCTGGATCGTCCGCTGCGCGAGGCACGCGATGGCTTCGAAAAAGCCTACTTCGAGTTCCACCTGGCACGCGAAGGCGGCTCCATGACGCGCGTGGCTGAAAAGACCGGTCTGGAGCGTACCCACCTCTACCGCAAGCTGCGTCAGCTCGGCGTGGATCTGGGGCGCAACAAGCGCAGCAGCTAAAAAATCTGCTGTTTTCTCCGAGTGCTCGATTTCTTTGTATATAATTGAGAGCTCTAGGCCCGGTAGCTCAGTCGGTAGAGCAGAGGATTGAAAATCCTTGTGTCGGCGGTTCGATTCCGTCCCAGGCCACCAAAAAATGGAAATGAGCGGATGGTGCAAACCTTCCGCTTTTTTCATACGCAGCAGGTTTGCTGCATGTGGCAAAGCCCACGTCCTCCATTGTTATGGCCCGGTAGCTCAGTCGGTAGAGCAGAGGATTGAAAATCCTTGTGTCGGCGGTTCGATTCCGTCCCAGGCCACCACATCTCAAACCCCAGCACCTTGTGGTGCTGGGGTTTTTTGTTGTGGTATGCGGCATGACTCTGGCACCCGCAGACGAGCACTATGGCGCTCGGTGCCGCAGCGCCCAAGTCCTGTGCAGTTTTGTGAAATAGCTTGTATCTGCCGCCAGGGGGCCTGACGGCCCGGCGCAGGCCAGCAGTACAAAGGTCTTGTGGGGCTGGAGCTTTCAATCGCGGTCTACCTTGCGTGACAAAGTTGCTAGCCAAGTCACGCTAGTGTTGGCTGCAGCAAGCACGACATAGGCTTGCTCAACCTGCTGCACCTCCACACCGTGAACCAGATTCCACTCCAGCTTTTCAACAGCCTGACGCGGAAATTGGAGACTTTCCAGCCCATCCACGCAGGCGAGGCAAGGGTGTATTCCTGCGGACCCACGGTCTACAACTATCCCCATATCGGCAATATGCGGGCCTATGTCTTTGCCGACATTCTGGGGCGCGCGCTAAGCTTCAAGGGCTATAGGCTTCGCCATGTGATCAACATCACCGATGTGGGGCATTTGAGCGATGACGCCGATGCGGGCGAGGACAAGATGGAAAGAATGGCCGCTGAATGCGTGCAGTCCATCTGGCACATCGCCAAACACTACACAGAGGCCTTTTGGGATGACATCCGGGCGCTCAATATCCGTCAGCCCACGCGGTGGACGATCGCCTCCGAGTTCATCCCCCAGATGATAGATTTCGCCCAGTCGATCGCCGAAAAACATTGCTACGCGCTGCCCTCCGGCCTGTATTTTGATGTCTCGACCGTAGCTGATTACGGTCGCCTTGCCCGCCAGCAGAGCACCCAGGGCGAGGGGCGCATCGAACCGGTGCAAGGCAAGCGCAATGCGGCCGACTTCGCCATCTGGCGCAGAACGCGTCCCGGCGAGAAGCGCCAGATGGAATGGGACTCGCCCTGGGGGCGGGGTGCACCGGGCTGGCATCTGGAATGCTCGGTGATGGGAGGCCATGTGCTGGGCTTTCCTTTTGACATCCACACCGGCGGCATAGACCACCGCGAAATCCACCACCCCAACGAAATCGCGCAGAACCAGGCGTTTTGCTGCAGTGCAGGCCTGGCGCAAGCCGCCAACTCCGGAGCGCGCATCTGGATGCATAACAATTTCCTGATCGATCGGGCGGGGAAGATGAGCAAGAGTGCCGGGGAATTCCTGCGCCTGCAGCGATTGATCGACCAGGGCTATCACCCGCAGGCCTACCGGATGATGTGTCTCCAGGCGCATTACCGCTCCGAGCTGGAATTCAGCTGGGATGGCTTGGGTGCTGCTCTGGTGCGATTGAAGCGGCTGCGCATGGGCGTGGAGAGACTCCAAGCCCTGGCCCCACCCGCCCCACACTGGGGTGTCGAACTGGCGCCTTGGATGGACCGTTTCGATGCCGCCATCTCCGAAGACTTGAACACCGCTATCGCACTCACCGTCCTCGAAGACATGGTGGCGCTGAAGGCTGCAGACCCAGGCGAAAAACTCGCGGCCATTGCCGCCATGGATGCCGTGCTGGGCCTCGATGTGTGCGGCCTCGACCGTGCGGCTCTGCGTATCCGCCCCAGAGCCGCCAGCATTGGCGAACAGGACATAGAGGCCATGCTGCTTCGGCGCGGCCAGGCACGGGCCGACAAGGATTTTGCTGCGGCCGACAGAGTGCGCCAGGCACTGGGCGAGCAGGGTGTGGAAGTGATGGATGGGGATGCGCTGGCCTGGGAGTGGAGGCTCGGCCCGCCGCCCCCAGCACCGTGAGCACTGTCTTTGCTTGCATCCCCGTGGTCAGAGGGCTTTTGGATGCCGGCCTGCAGCCCTGTACCCGCGCTGGCAAGGTAGGAGGATTGCAACGAGGACTCCATGCCCACCATCACCTTTGTACGCCACGGGCAAAGCACGGCCAATCTGGGCGCCGTGTGCCCCATCCCGACATTCCTTTGACCTTGCTGGGCCAGGCACAGGCGCAGTTGCTGGCCAGCAGCCTGCCGACCCAGCCTGCACTGGTGCTGACATCGCCCTATCTGCGTGCACGGGACACGGCACAGCCCTATTGCCAGCAATGGGGGATGGAGCCCCGGATCGAGCCGCTGCTGCATGAGATGGACGCCATTGCCTACGAAGGCATTGCCGGCATGGATGGCGAGCAGCGCATGGCCGTGGCGGCCCGGTACTGGGAAGCGGCAGACCCCGATTTGCGCACCGGCTCCGAGGTGGAAACCTATGCCGAGTTCGGCCAGCGCGTGCAGCAGTTTCGCTCCGAGCAACTGCCCCTGCTGCCCGATCGCAGCGTGGTGTTCGGCCATGGGCTGTGGATGGCCATGCTGTGCTGGCAACTCTCGGGCTTTGCCTGGGAGGGCCGCCAGGGCATGCAGACCTTTAAGCGCTTTCAAACAGGCTGGCCCATGCCCAATGGCGCCAGCTACCGGGTGCAAGGTGATGGGCAAACGCCCTGGGCGGTGCAGATCGATAGACAGGTCATGCAGGCCCTGGATGCGCTGGCAGCGGCTTGAAAACCCTGCTGCCTGAGATTTGCACACGCTCCTGTTCTCATAGCGCTCCCTCGCACTGACAGCGTCGCTGCCGTAGCCATTCGCTTCCTCTTTGCGCTACATCAGCCCTTCCATTTCTGGTCATGCACTGCTGGTCTTAAAGATATATATTCAATACATCTTATTGCCGGATGTTGCCCCATGACGCCGCTATTGCAGATCGAAGAGCCGCAAGCCGCCCCGCAGCCCGCGCCTGAGTGGAAGGCCTTTATGGCCATGGGTTTCAGGCCCTTGTACCTGGCCGGCTGCCTGTGGGCCGCGCTGTCGGTGGCGCTGTGGGTCTATGCCCCGCAGTGGCTGAGGGGGCAATTGGGCGGTGTGGTGTGGCATGCGCATGAAATGCTGTGGGCCTTTGTGGCCACGATTGCCGTGGGATTTTTGCTCACGGCCGCCGGCAACTGGACGGGGCGCAACCCCCTGGCGGGCAAGCCCCTGGCTGCCTTGTGCGCGCTGTGGTGTCTGGCGCGCATCGCTTTCTTGTTGCCGGGCATGCCTGCCCTGGTGCTGGGCGCGGCGGCCGAGCTGCTGTTTTTTGCGGGCGCAGCTGCTGCCCTGGGTCGGGTGATTTATGCCACGCGCAGCCGGCGCAACTACGGGCTGCCCCTGCTGCTGCTGGGCCTGACGGTGGCCGATGGCCTGTACCTGTGGGCGGCCTGGCAGGGCGACTATGGGCTGCTGATGCAGCGCTTTTACGCCGGCCTGCTGTGCATGGCCATCATCGCCCTGCTGATCGCGCGGCGCGTGGTTCCGTTTTTTGCCATGCGTGCCGTGGCCGGGCTGGACATTCCCATGCTGGGCGGCAGCGGCCCCTGGCAGTTGGGCGCCAGCGGCCTGGCCCTGGTCTGCCTGCTGCTGGGGTGGCAGTCCGGGCTGGCGTTGGGCCTGGCCGTGGCTGGCCTGCTCACGTTGTGGCAGCTGCTGGCCTGGAAGCCCTGGGCCGTGCGCAAAGTGCCGCTGCTGTGGGTGCTGTACGTGGGCCATGCAGGCCTGGCTTTGGGCCTGTTGGTGGCAGCCGCACAGGCTGCGGGCTGGGTGCTGCGCCTGGCATGGCCGGTGCATGTGATGGGTGTGCTGGGCTTTGCCGTGCTCATCATGGGCATGGTGACGCGCACGGCCCTGGGCCATCTGGGCCGGCCGCTGCGCAGCGATGCCAGCATGGTCGCGGCCTATGGCCTGGTCATCGCGGCGGCCGTGCTGCGCCTGCTGGCCTTGTGGCCCACGGCGCTGTCGCTGGCCGCACTGCATGCATCGGCCCTGGCCTGGGTGCTGGGCTTTGGCCTGTATCTGTGGCGTTTTACTCCCTGGCTGGTGCGTCCCCGTGCCTACCAGGCGGGGCAGGGCGCCATACCGATTCGGAGGCGCTGATGCGTTTGACCGCCATGACCGATTACGCGCTGCGCCTGCTGATGTATGTGGCGCAGCGGCCCGAGCGCCTGTGCACGATTGCCGAAGTGGCCCAGGCACACGGCATCTCCGAGGCCCATTTGATGAAGGTCACCCATCTGCTGGCCCAGCAGAATTGGATAGCGACGGTGCGTGGCAAGGGCGGGGGCATGCGCCTGGCGCACAGCCCTGCAGCCATCAATCTGGGCGCCGTGGTGCGCGGCATGGAAAGCGATTTTGCCTTGGTCGAATGCCAGGGCGGCGCCAGCCAGTGCGGCCTGACCGGCCATTGCGCGCTGGCGGGCGTGTTGGACGGGGCTTTGCAAAGCTTTATGGCGCATCTGGATGGATTTTCTCTGGCCGATGTGCTGCCTGCCGCGGCGCCTGCCGCGCCGAAACCGGTGGCCGTACTGCGCAACCGCTCTGCGAAACCCTTGAGGGAAAGGCGGTAAGCCATGCCCTACGGCTTGTTGGTGACACTGCATTTGCTGGCCGCCATCGCCTTTGCCGGCACCGTGTTTTTTGAGGTGGTGATCCTCGGCGGTATTGCGCACAAGCTGCCTGCCAGGACCATGCTCCCGGTCGAGCAGGCCCTGGGCACGCGTGCCGTGGCCGTCATGCCCTGGGTGTTGCTGCTGCTCTATGCCGTAGGGCTGGCCATGGCCTGGCAGCACCGCGCGCTATTGGCCCAGCCGCTGGCCAGCAGTTTTGGCCTGCTGCTGTCCATCAAGATGCTGCTGGCATTCAGCGTGTTCGGCCACTTTGCGAGGGCCATGCTCTGGCGCCGGCGCGGCCAGCTCCATGCCCGGCGTTCGCGGCGCTTGCACCTCAGCATTTTTTGCCATGTGCTGGCCATTGTGGTGTTGGCCAAGGCGATGTTTTACGTCAGCTGGTGACTCCTCTATGGATAGCAGGGTGTGCAGACATAGGGCCGGTCTGGGACATGAATGCTGTTGCAAACCAGTGATGGCCAACATCAGCAGCTATCAAAACCTCCAACTGCAGGGCTTGGCGCGCGCAAAGCAACGCGGGCAAGTTAAGCTCGCAGCTGACACAGCACAGCAGGGGGAAGAGGGTGGAATCGCAATGGCAACCGGGCTTGATCGCCCTGCACGGCAACCAGACCGAGGCCCTGGCCGATACGGTGCTGGCCTGGTTGGCGGCCCATCCGCTGGCTGCACTGGAGCCCGAGACCGTGCTGGTGCAAAGCAATGGCATGGCCGAGTGGTTCAAGATGCGCATGGCCGACACCCTGGGCGTGTGCGCCGCAGCCCGCGTGGAGCTGCCGGCGCGCTTTGTCTGGCGCAGCTACCGGCAGATGCTGGGGCCGGACGCCGTGCCGCGCGAATCGCCGCTGGACAAGACTCCCATGATCTGGCGCTTGATGCGCCTGCTGCCGCACTGCCTGGCCGATGCCGCCATGGCGCCGATGTTTGCCCCCATTGCCCATTTTCTGCGCCCCGGTGAGCCCCAGCGCCTGCTGCAGCTGGCCCAGCGTCTGGCCGATTTGTTCGACCAATACCAGATCTACCGCGCGGATTGGCTGGAGGCCTGGGCCCAGGGCCGGGATGTGCTGTGCAACCCGGGTCAGCCTGACAAACCCGTGCCCGAAGCCCAGCAATGGCAGCCCGTTTTGTGGCGTGCGCTGCTGGCCGAGCTGGACGAAGACGAGCGCGCAGCCACCCGCCCCGCGCTGCTGGCGCGGGTGCTGGAGGCCCTGCATTCCGGCCAGGCCCCGCACAGCCCGCTGGCGCGCCGCGTGGTGGTGTTTGGCATGAGCCAGATGCCGCTGTCGCTGATGCAGTTCTTGAGCGGCATCGCCCGCCACAGCCAGGTGCTGATTGCCGTGCCCAACCCCTGCCGTTTTCACTGGGCCGATGCCATCGATGGCCGCGAGCTGCTGCGCCAGCAGCGCCGCCGCCACCCGCACAAGGCCGGCAAAGACCTGGCCCAGCTGCCGCTTGCGGCCATGCACGCCCATGCCCATCCGCTGCTGGCCTCCTGGGGCCGGCAAAGCCGCGACTATGTGCGCCAGCTCGATGCCTTCGACACCACCAGCGACACCGCTGCGCAATGGAACTGGCCGCGCGTGGATGTCTATGCCGAGGACGATGCCCAAGACCTGGCGGGAGCGCCCTTGCTGCAGCAGGTGCAGCAGCGCATACGCGACCTGGTGCCACTGACCGAGCACCCCAGGCTGGAGATTCCGGCCAGCGACCGCTCCATCGTCTTCCACGAAGCCCATGGTCTGGTGCGCGAGCTGGAGGTGCTGCATGACCAGTTGCTGCAACTGCTGGCCCAGCCTGCACAGGCCGATGCGCCGCCACTTGCTCCGCGCGACGTGGTGGTCATGCTGCCGGCGATTGAAGAGGCCGCGCCGGCCATTCGCGCCGTGTTCGGCCAGTACGGCCGCCAGGACGCGCGCTTTATCCCCTTCGACATTGCCGACGTGGGCGCACGCGCCAGCAGCCCGCTGGTGACGGCGCTGCAATGGCTGCTCAAGCTGCCCCAGCAGCGCTGCCGCTTGAGTGAGCTCTGCGATCTGTTGGATGTGCCCGCCGTGGCCGCACGTGTGGGCCTGACGGCCGATGACCTGCCCCAGCTCACGCAGTGGATGGCGGGCGCCGGCATGCGCTGGGGGCTGAATGCAGCCCAGCGCGCCCAACTGGGCCTGGCGGCCTGCGGCGAGCCCAACAGCGCCTGGTTTGGCCTGCAGCGCATGCTGCTGGGCTATGCCAGCGGCGCCGCAGCTGCCGAAGGCCAGAGCGCGGCCTTTGCCGGCATCGAGCCCTATGACGAGGTCGGCGGCCTGAGCGCCGAGCTGGCCGGCAGCCTGGCCAGCCTGCTGGCGCGCATGCTGCAGTGGTGGCAGACCGGCAATGACAGCGCCACGCCCGAGGTCTGGGCTCAGCGCTTTCGCACGCTGCTGGATGATTTTTTCATCGCCCAGACCGATGAAGACCAGGCCTTGCTGGCCGCATTGGACCAGGCCCTGGTGCGCTGGCAGTCCGCCTGCGCCCAGGCCGGTTTTGTCGATGCACTGGCCCTGCCCGTGGCGCAAGAGGCCTGGCTGCAGGCGCTGGAAGAGCCGGCGCTGAACCAGCGTTTTCGCGCCGGCGGCGTGACGTTTTGCACGCTGATGCCCATGCGCGCCATTCCCTTTGAGGTGGTGTGTCTGCTGGGCATGAACGATGGCGACTACCCGCGCCGCGCCAGCCGCGCCGATTTCGATTTGATGGCTCAGGCCGGCCAGCACCGCCCCGGCGACCGCGCCCGCCGCGATGATGACCGCCAGCTGATGCTGGACGCGCTGCTGTCCGCGCGCCGCATGCTCTACCTCAGCTGGGCAGGCCGCCATGTGCGCGACAACAGCGAGCAGCCGCCCTCGGTGCTGGTCTCCCAGTTGCGCGACTACCTGCAACAAGGTTGGCAGGGCGAGGGCAGTGACGGTCTGCCACCGCGCGAGCAAGGCCGGCTGCTGTTGGCGCAGCGCAGCGCGCTGCATCCGCTGCAGCCCTTTAGCCGACGCTATTTCGAGGCGGATTCCCCGCTCTCCACCTATGCCCGCGAATGGCATGCAGCCCATGCCGATGCGGCGCTGGACAGCGCCCCCAGCATGCCGGATTTCGCCCCCGACCCAGAGGCCCCGCTGACGCTGGCACGGCTGGTGGACTTCTACCGCAACCCGGCGCGGGCCTATCTGCGCCACCGCCTGCTGGTGCGCTTTGTGCCCGAGGAAGAGGTGGTCATGGATGACGAGCTCTTCCAGCTCGACGGCCTCACCGCCTATGGCCTGGTGCAGCAGCTGCAGCAAAGCGGCGCAGCCCAGCTGACGGCGGCACCCCAGGCCGATGTGGCCGCCCAGGTGCAGGCCCAGGTTCAGCGCCTGGCACGTTCCGGCGGCCTGCCCCTGGCCGGCCTGGGCCAGCGCGCGGCCGAGGCGCTGCAGGCCCAGACCACGCCCTCGCTACAAGCCTGGCAGCGCTTGATGCAGGAATGGCCGCACAGCGCGCCGCGTGAGCGTTTGTTGCTCACAAACAATGAGCTGATCCTGGACGACTGGCTAGACGGCCTGCGCGCACGCAGCCAGCCCTGGTCGCCCGATGCAGACGGCCCCGAGTTCAACCACTGCTGGTTTGCGCTGGAGCCGCGTACCCTGCTGCGCAAAAAAGGTGATGCCCTGCAGGCCGACAAGCTCCTGGGCCTGTACCTGCGCAGCCTGGCCCTGGCCGCCACCGGCGCCCAGGCCCTGGGCTGTGTGGTGGCACGCGATGTGGTGGTCTGGAGCCTGCCCCTGCCGCAGATGGAGGCACAGCAGCGCCTGCTGCAATGGATGGGCTGGTGGCGTGCGGGCCAGCAGGCGCCACTGCCCCTGCCGCTGCGCACCGGCGTGGCCGGTGCCGAGGGCGATATGGCCGCCGCAGCCCAGGCCTATGAGGGCGGCTTTGCCATCAGCGGTGAGCTGGACGACCCCAGCTGGGCGCGCTGTTACCCGGAGTTTGCCGATCTGCTGACTGCCCCCTATGGCACGGCCGATGTGCAAAGCCTGTCCGCCGCCTTGTACGGCCCCATGCTGGACTGGGTGGCCCAGTCGCTGCGCACCGAAGTTTTTGCCGTTCTTGACGCGGCCGCCATGCAGGAGGACGCCGCATGAGCGCCAGCCCTATCTCTGAAGCAGCACCCAGCCAGCGGCTGGATGCGCTGCAGTTTCCGCTCTGGGGCTCGCGCCTGATTGAGGCCAGCGCCGGCACCGGCAAAACCTGGACCATTGCCGCCCTGTACCTGCGCCTGGTGTTGGGTCATGGCGGCGGACAGGGCTTTAACCGGCCACTGATGCCGCCCGATATTTTGGTGATGACCTTCACCCGCGCCGCCACGCGCGAGCTGTCGGACCGCATCCGCGCGCGCTTGATCGAGGCCGTGCAATGCTTTCGCGGCGAGGCCGAGCCCGCAGCGCATGATGGCTTTTTGCGTGAGTTGCGTGACGCCTATGCCGAGGGCCAGGAGCGCGAGGCCGCAGCCTGGCGCCTGGACATGGCCGCCCAGTGCATGGATGACGCCGCCATCCACACCATAGACGCCTGGTGCCAGCGCATGCTGCGCGAGCATGCGTTTGACAGCGGCAATCTGTTTGACGAAACCCTGGAACCCGACGAGGGCCAGCGCCAGACCGAGGCCGCGCAGGACTACTGGCGCCAGCAGTGCTATCCGCTGTCCGGCGAGGCGCTGGAACAGGTGCTGGCCGTGTGGCCGCATGTCAACGCCCTGGTGGACGATATGCAGGCCCTGCTGCGCGAGTCCGTGCCTGCGGCTGCCGGCGATGGCAGCTTGAGCGAATGCCTGCACAAGGCACAGCAAGCGCATGCGCAGCAGTTGCAGGCCCTGGCCGCGGGCTGGAGCGACAAGGTGCAGCGCCTGCAGACCTGGCTGGATGGCCAGCTCGATGGCCAGGGTGCGCTGTGGGACAAACGCAAGCTGCAGCCGGCGCGCTACACCGGCTGGCTGGCGGCGGTCACGGCCTGGGCCCAGGACCCGCTGCAGACCCCGCTGACGCTCAGCGACGCGGCGCGCAAGCGCCTCAGCCCCGAGGGCATGGCCGAGGCCTTCAAGGGCTCGACCATGGACTTGCTGCTGCCGCTGGAATTTGACCAGCTGCAGCAGCTGCTGCAGGCGCTGGACCAGATCTCTCCCTTGAGCGTGGCCCTGCGCCTGCATGCCGCGGCCCAGGTGCAGCAGCGATTGTTGTGGCTCAAGCGCCAGGCCGGCACCTTTGGCTTTGCCGACATGCTGCAGCGCCTGGATGCGGCCCTGGCCGGCGACAACGGCGCCTCGCTGCGCACCGCCATGCTGGCCCAGTACCCGGTGGCGCTGATCGACGAGTTCCAGGACACCTCGCCGCTGCAATACCGGCTGTTCGACCAGATCTACTGCACCCAAAGCAATAGCGCGGAGAGCACGCTGCTGTTGATTGGCGACCCCAAACAATCGATTTACGGTTTCCGCGGTGCCGACATCTACAGCTATCTGCAGGCCCGTGAGGCCACAGCCGGCCGCCACTATGTGCTGGGCACCAATTACCGCTCCACGCAAGCCCTGGTGGCGGCGGTGAACCACTGGTTTGTGCAGGCCGAAAACCGGGCCGGCGAGGGCGCTTTCATGTTCCGCAGCAGCAGCGTGGACAATCCGCTGCCTTTTGAGCCCGTGCAGGCCCAGGGCCGCAAGGAGTGCCTGATGGCGGGCGATGTGCCCATGGCCGCGCTCACCGTGGCCTGGGACAGCGCCGGGGGCGACGAGCCCCTGAGCAACGATGTGATTCGCCAGCGTTTTGCCCACCACTGCGCCCGGCAGATTGTGGAATGGCTGTCGGATGCGACGGTGGGCTTTGCCCAGCCGAACAAAGACTTTCAACGCCTGCGCCCGGCCGATATCGCCGTGCTGGTGCGCACCGGCAAAGAGGCCCGCGCCGTGCGCCGCGCCCTGGCCCAATGCCAGGTGGCCTCGGTCTATCTGTCCGACCAGGATTCGGTATTTGCCAGCAGCGAGGCGCGCGATCTGCTGTACTGGCTGCGCGCCGTGGCCCAGCACCGCGACACCCTGGCCGTGCGTGCCGGTCTGGCCACCGAGCTGATGGGCCTGTCCTTCGAGACCCTGGCTTGGCTGGCCAGCGACGAAGAAGCCTTTGATGCCCGCAGCGAGCAGCTGCGTGAGCTGCACAGCCTGTGGCTGCGCCAGGGCGTGCTGGCCATGCTGCGCCAGACCCTGTACCGCTTTGACCTGCCCGCGCGCTGGCTGGCCCTGCCGGCCCAGGGCGAGCGCAGGCTGACCAATTACCTCCATCTGGCCGAGCTGCTGCAAAGCGCCAGCGCCCAGCTCGAGGGCGAGCAGGCCTTGATCCGCTGGCTGGCCACGCAGATCGACAACCCGGGCAGCGGCGGCGAGGCGCAGATCGTGCGCCTGGAGTCGGACGCCGACCTGGTCAAGGTGGTCACCGTGCACAAGAGCAAGGGCCTGGAATACCCCGTGG
The DNA here is from genome assembly GCA_031277855.1 of Acidovorax sp. Taxonomy (GTDB): domain Bacteria; phylum Pseudomonadota; class Gammaproteobacteria; order Burkholderiales; family Burkholderiaceae_C; genus Comamonas. The sequence goes on from JAITLO010000011.1 coordinate 20,757, forward strand.
TCTGCCTGCCGTTTGCGGGCAGCTTCCGGCCCATGGACAAGCGCAGCACGGCCTATCTGTCGCTGCCGGTGCAGGGCGAAGACGGGCCTGCGCGCGCGCTGGTGCTGGACTATGACGATGACCAGCTGGCACAGGCCGACCGCGAGCGCCTGCGTGAAGACCTGCGCCTGTTCTACGTGGCATTAACACGTCCGCGCCATGCGCTGTGGCTGGGCCTGGCGCCCATGAAGCGCGGCGCCGGCAAGGCCTGCCTCAACGAGCAGGGCGCTGCAGGCTATCTGCTGGCCGGCCCCACGGTGCAAAGCGCGCCGCAATGGCAGGCCAGCCTGCAGGCCCTGGCCGATGGTTGCGAGCATATGGCGGTGCAGCCTCTGGCCGCCGAGTTGCCGCCACTGCCGCGCTGGCAGCCGGCCCAGGACCAGCCCGCACTGCGGCCCGCGCCGGGCTACGACGCGGTGTTTGACAAGCGCTGGGGCATTGGCAGCTTTTCGGCCCTGACCCGGGCCATGGCCGCGCCCAGCGTGCCGGTGCTGCCCGTGGCCGCGCAGTTCCCGGCCGACGACGAGGTGGAGCCCGTGGGTACCGAAGATCCGCAGGCCGCTATGACCCCCCTGGCATCGCTTTCGCTGCCCATGCAGCCAGCATCGGTCGCTGCCGTGTGGCACCGCTTTATGCGTGGCCCGGTGGTGGGCAATTTTCTGCACGACCAGCTGCAATGGCTGGCGGATGCGGCCTTTGCCCTGCCGGAGCCGGGTAGCCACGACAGCGAGGATGCGGAAGCCAGTTTGACGCCGCTCGAAACCCGCTTGCTGCGCCGCTGCGAGCGCGCGGGTCGGGCCGATCAGGCGCTGGACACATTGCGCTGGCTGCGTGCCGTGGTCCACCAGCCGCTGCCGCCGCTCTCCACCAGCCTGGTGCAGCTGGCCGCGCAGGATGCGCTCTTGGCCGAGATGGAGTTCTGGCTGCCGGCCCGGCTGCTGTCGGCCCCGCGCATCGATGCACTGTGCCGCCACTACCTGTTGCCCGGCATGGAGCGGCCCGTGCTGCCGCAGCGCGTGCTGCATGGCATGTTGATGGGTTTTGCCGATCTGGTGTTCTGCCACCAAGGGCGCTATTGGGTGCTGGATTACAAGACCAACCACCTGGGCGCCGATGGCTTGGCCTATACGGCGCAGGCCTTGCAGGCCGCCATGCTGGAGCACCGCTATGACGTCCAGGCCGCCTTGTACCTGCTGGCCTTGCACCGCCTGCTGCGCAGCCGTTTGGGCGCGGCCTATCAACCCACCGAGCACCTGGGCGGGGCACTGTACTTTTTTGTGCGTGGCCTGGATGGTTCCACCCAGGGCATGGAGGTGCTGCCCCAGTCCGACCACATGATGGCCTTGCTGGATGCACTGGATACCCTGCTGGCCGATGGTCAGAGCATGAAGGAGCTGGCATGAGTCGCCGCCGCAAGCTGGATGTGCAAACCCTGGACCTGTTTGCCGAACCTTCCCTGTCCGTGGCCGACACCTTGACCGCCTTGCAGCGCCTGGCCGATGCCGGCCTGCTGCGCCGCCTGGACAGCGCCCTGGCTGCCATGGTGGCCGAGCAGGATGCGGGCGCCACACCGGCCCTGCTGGTGGCCACGGCCGTGCTGGCGCAGATGGAGGGCCGTGGCCACAGCTGTCTGCCGCTGCAGCAGCTGGTGAGCCAGCCCAACCAGGTGCTGGCTTGGCCCAGCGAGGCCCTGTCGGCGCAGCAGGCGCTGTGGGCCCAGCTGCCCGCCAGCTGGGCGGATTGGCAAGAGGCGCTGCGGCGCAGCCCCGTGGTGCGGGTGCTGGGGCGCGACGCCGATCTGGGCCAGCCCCTGGTGCTGCGCGGCGATGGTGCGCCGCTGCTGTACTTGCGCCGCTACTGGGATTACGAGCGCAGCGTGGCCGCGCAGATAGCGGCCCGCACCACGGCAGACACGGTGCTGGATGAGGCCCAGGTCAGTCACTGGCTGCAGCGTTTGTTTGGCTCTAGCGATGTCGCTGCGGGTGCGGCCATGGACTGGCAAAAACTGGCCTGTGCACTGGCGCTGCGCGGGCGCATGTCGGTTATCACCGGCGGCCCGGGCACGGGCAAAACCTATACCGCGGCCCGCTTGCTGGCCCTGCTGTTTGCCACGGCCCCCGACGCCACGCAGCTGCGCATCGCCCTGGCCGCGCCCACGGGCAAGGCGGCGGCGCGGCTCAAGCAATCCATCGATGGCTCGTTGCTGGAGCTCAAGCAGGTGGTGCAGCCCGAGCTGGATCTGGAGGCGCTGGTCCAACGCATGGGCGCGGCGCGCACGCTGCACGCCCTGCTGGGTGCGCGGCCGGACACCCGACATTTCCAGCACCATGCGGGGCAGCCCCTGGATGTGGATGTGCTCATCGTCGATGAGGCCTCCATGGTCCACCTGGAAATGATGGCCGCGCTGCTACAGGCCTTGCCATCCACGGCGCGCCTGATTCTGCTGGGCGACAAGGACCAGCTGGCCTCGGTGGAAGCCGGCGCCGTGCTGGGCGATCTGTGCAGCAATGCCCAGGCCGGCAACTACCAGGCCGACACGGCGGCCTATGCCGAGCGTGTGACTGGGCAGCGCATTCCTGCGGAGTTCATGGCGCAGCAGGCGGCCCTACCCATGGCCCAACATACAGTGATGTTGCGTGAGAGTCGGCGTTTTAGCGGCCCTATCGGCCAACTGGCGCTGGCCGTGAATGCCGGCGATGCCGTGGCCGCCAAGGCGTTGCTGACGGCGCAATCCGGCAATGACGCCGAGCTGTGGTCCCGCCAGGGTGGTGGTGCGCAGCTGGTGGCGCAGATGGCGGTGCAGGGCCGTGGCGCAAGGCCGGGCTATCGCCTCTATGCCGAGCTGCTGCAGCGTGGCTTGCAGCAGCGCCCGGCCACGGCCGAGGCGCATGCAGCCTGGGTGCAGCAGGTGCTGCAGGCCTTTGACCGCTTCCGCCTGCTGTGCGCCGTGCGCGAGGGCGATTGGGGCGTGGCCGGGCTGAACACCGCCGTGGCCAAAGTGCTGCGCGAGGCCGGTCTGGTGGCGGCCGAGGGCGAGTGGTATGCAGGCCGGCCGGTGATGGTCACGCGCAACGATGCCCAGCTGGGTGTGTTCAACGGCGACATCGGCATGGCCTTGCCCAGCTTTGCCGATGCGGCGCGGCTGCGCGTGTACTTTCTGCGCGGCGACGGCCTGCACCATGTGAGCACGGCGCGCCTGGCCCAGGTGGAGACGGCATTCGCCATGACGGTGCACAAAAGCCAGGGCTCGGAATTTGCCCACACCGCCCTGGTGCTGGCCGCCCAGGGCGGCAATGTGCTGGGTCGCGAGCTGGTCTATACCGGCATCACCCGCGCGCGTGAGGCCTTCACGTTGTGGACCGAGGTGCCGGGGCTGCTGGCCTCGGCCATTGGCAGTCCCACACAGCGCAGCAGTGGGTTGCTGCGGTTTTGGGAGCGATCTGTGTAGGTGGAGTAAGCGTTAGTGGCTGCTTGGCTGTGTTTTTTGGCGCTGCTGTGCAGTGGTGTTTCGGTCGATTCGGAGCGCAAGCCGCGTGACGAAGCCGCTTGCGTCACATGGCTGCGAGCCCCCATCCCAACCTTCCCCCTGCGGGGGAAGGCGCAATACCGGTAGAGCGTTCTCAATATGTCAACGTATAGCTGACACCCAGCGTCCGTCCCCGGCCCTTGAAGTCCAGCACATTGGGCGCGATGGACGAGGCATAGGCCAGCTTGGCCTGCTCGCTCCAGCGCGTGGCGTACTGGCGGTTGAACAGGTTTTGTATGCCCACGGTCAGCGTGCCCTGGGCGCCGCCGCCGTGGTTGAAGCGGTAGCTTCCCATCAGGTCGACCAGGGTCAGAGCAGGCAGGGTTTCGCTGGCGCCGTTGCCAAAGCTGGCCATGTCGCTGTGGAGTTTCAGGCTGTGCACGGCCTGCAGGCGCGCAGCCCAGGGGCCTTGGCTGCGGCCCACATAGGCCGTGGCCTTGGAGGGGCTGGCGTAGTAAATGCCGCGCTTTTTCCAGCCGTCGGTGCTGCGTTCTTCGGTGCGCAACAGCAGCAGATTGCCGCCGGTGTTCCAGCCTTTGCCAAAGCGGTAGTCTACCTGGCCTTCGAGGCCGTAGTTGCGCACCTTGCTGTCGGCCAGCGTGATGTTCATGGTGCTGCGGTCCACGGCAATGGCATTGTTGGACTGGGCATGGAACAGTGCGGCCTGGGCGGTCCAGCCGCCCTGGCGCACGCGCCAGCCCAGCTCGACCGAGCGCGTCTTGATGGCCGCCATGGTGGTGTTGGCCACCGACAGGTGTCGGCCCAGCTTCCAGATGCCATCGGCGCCCAGGCTGTAGCTGGCGCCGGTGCCGTAGTACTTGGCCGGGTCGGCCAGCTCAAAGCCTTCGGAGTAATTGCCCCACAGCTGCTGGCTGGCGTTCAGCTTGTAGACCAGGCCGGCGTTGAGCAGGGTCGCGGAGTAATCGTTGCTGCCGCCGGGAATGGCCTGCACGCCCTTGCCGTAGCCGGCGGCCACCAGGCGCTGCTGGGCCACCTGGGCAAAGTCGTCCACGCGGATGCTGACGCGCTGGTGGCGCAGGCCGGCGCTGGCGCTGAGGCGGTCGGTGGCACGCCAGTCGGCCTGGGCGTAGGCGCCCCAGATGCCGGTGCTGAACGAGGGGTAGCGGCCCAACTGGGCGACACGGCGGAACTGCAGGCCGCCGCTGGACATGGCTTGCTGCACATCGAACATGGTCTGGTCTGCGGTGAAGCGCTCGTGGTCATAGTCCAGGCCATAGCTCAGGCGCAGGCGATCCCAGTCCTTGAGCAGCATGGCCTTGAGGCCGTAGGTGGTGGTCTCCTGCGTGGAGGTGCTCCAGTAGGGCACGCGCTGGTTGCCGTTGCCGACGTTGACGTTGTCCACGCCGGGGAAGGGATAGAACTGCAGCGACTCGGCACGGTGGTAGGCCTTGAGGTAGAAGTCCTGACCGCCGAATACATCGGGCTGGTGGTAGTCGGTAGACAGCAGATGGCGGCGGGTCTGCGGCTCCACATCCGAGGAGAAGCCGCTGCGCACATCCAGCGCCGAGGGCCTGAGGATGTCGCCGCCAGGGCCGGGCTGCATCCACAGCGCCTTGCCGGGCTGGTAGCCCGAGTCGTAGTACTGGGCCAGGGTTTTGAGCGTGGCGCCGCCGCCGAGTTGGGCGTCCAGCGTGCCCAGCAGGTCCAGCGAGCGGTTCCACTGCAGGTCGGTCTGGGTGATGTCGGGCAGCACGCGCTGGCCGTTGCCGTCATAGGCGCCACCGGTGCGGGCATAGGCCAGGGCCAGGCGGCCCTGCAGCGTCTCGTTGCCGCCCTGGATCGACTGGGCCGCATGCCAGTCGCGGTCGTCGCTGCTGTGGAAGCCGCTGCGCAGGCCCACCTCGCTGGTGAAGCGCGGCTGATCGGGGTCGGCCCGCTTGGTGATGATGTTGATGATGCCGCCGGTGGCATTGCCGCCGTAGATGGCGGTGGCGCCGGACAGCACTTCGATGCGCTCGATGTTGAACGGGTCTATGGAGTCGAACTGCCGGCTCAGCGTGCGCGAGCCATTGAGCGAGATGCCATCGATCATCACCTGGGCCGGGCGGCCGCGCAGGTTCTGGCCAAAGTTGGTGCGCATCTGTCCGCCCAGGTCCAGGCTGGGCACCAGTTGGCCCAGCATTTCCTTGAGTGGCACGCCGGCGCGGGCCTGTTGTTCGATCTCTTCGTTGCCAATCACCCAAACGGTGTTGGGTGTCTCATCAATGGCGCGCGGCGCGCGCGAGGACACCACGGTCACCGCGCCCAGTGCGCCGGCGCTGGGGGCGCTATCGTTTTGCTGGGATGCCAGGGCGGCGGTGGAGGCCGGGGCACGCGCAGCGGGCACGACGGCAAAGCCACCACCGCGCTGCTCAATGTTCAGGCCGGAGCCGGCCAGCAATTGCTCCAGGGCCTGGCTTGGGGTGTAGCGGCCTTGCAGGGCGGAGGCCTGGCGACCGGCCACGGCATCGTCCGCAAACAGAATGGGCACACCGGCCTCGCGTGCCAGCTGGCGCAGTGCTGCCGCCAGAGGCTGGACCGGCAGTTGCAGCGCTTGCGCGGCCTGGGCGGTGGCCGCAGTGGCCGGGGCAGCGGTGGCAGGCTCGGCAGCCCAGGCGCTGGCCATCAGGCTGGTGCAGGCCACGGCAATCTGGGCCAGGCGCAGGGCTTGCTGGGGTGAACGGGAGAATGGGTGCATGTCGGTCTCGGTACGGCAGGGAGGGAGTCGGAAAGAGCGCTGGTGCGCGGCTTGCTTTCTTCATTGCCGAAATCCGCAGGCCGCAACCCACCCTGCGGTTGAAAATATTTTTTGAAATGTCGGCTCAGCGCCGCGCCACGACGGTGCTGCCATCGGCCGCACGCCGCAGCTGCACCGGTGCAATCAGCGGCAGCAGCTCCAGGGCGGTGTCGATCTGGTCGATGCGAAACGCGCCGGACACCGGCAGCGCGGCCAGCGCCGGGTCGGCCAGGCGCAAGGGGTGGGGCAGATAGGGTTGCAGGGCGGCCAGCACCTGGTCCAGCCGCTGGCGCTCGAACACCAGCTCGCCCCGGCTCCAGTCCTGGGGCGGCAGGCGCGTTTGCAGCTGGGCCGCATGCTGGGCGTCCAGGGCCAGCGTCATGCCGGGCTGCAAGTGGTAGTGGGTGGCCTCGCCGGGCAGTTGGCGGTCCAGGGCCACATCCACCAGGCCTTGCTCCAGCGCCACATGGACGGCATCTTGCTGGCGCTGGACTTCAAAGCGCGTGCCGAGCACCCGCACCTGGGCACGGTCGGCCTGTACGGTGAAAGGCCGGTAGCGGGCATGGGCCACCTGCAGCAGCACACGGCCCTGGCGGAGTTCGACCTGGCGGGTACGCAGATGCCAGGAGACGGTGAGCTGGGTGTTGGCGTCCAGCGTCAGCCGGCTGCCGTCGGCCAGCTCCACCTCGGTGGGGGGCTGCTGCTGCGTGGCGTAGTGCTGTTGCTGGTAGGCCGGGTCGGCCCACCACAGCAGGCCGGCGAGCAGGGCTGCGGCCGTGCTCCCGCCCAGGCGCAGGCGGCGACGGCGGGCGCGTTCGCTGGCTTCGCGCTGCAGCCGCTCCAGATCGGGCTGCGGAAAGTGGCTGCGCAGCGCGTCATGGTGGGCTTGCAGCGCCTGTTCCAGCGCATGGGCCGTGGGTGGGGCGGTGTGCGGGTCGGCGCTGGCGGCGGAATCGGGTGGCTGCATGGGGAGCATGTGCATGTATCAGCGTGCGCCCTCGGATTGCAGGCGCTGCAGGCATTGCTGCACACCACGGCGCAGGTGTTTTTCCACCGACTTCAGCGAGATGTGCAGCAGCTGCGCCACCTCGGCCTGGGGCAGGCCGTGGATTTTGTGCAGTATGAAGACCTCGCGGCAGCGCGGCGGCAGGGCCTCTATGGCCTGGATCAGGCAGTGCAGCTCCTGGCGACCCTGGACGATATGCTCGGGCCGGGGTTGTGGGCACACGGCCTCGGGCATGGCCTGCAGATCGCAGGCCGTCTCGTGGCGGGCACGGGCATCGCGGCGGCGCAGATCGTCTACCGCCAGGTTGTGCAGCATGCGGTGCAGCAGGCCCAGGGGGTTGTGTGCCATGGCGCGCGGGCGCCGCCCGGTCAGGCGCACAAAGGCGTCATGCACCACATCGCGCGCCATCTCGCCCAGGCTGAAGCGCCGCCGCACATAGCCCACCAGTTCCTCGTAATGCACGACCAGGGCCTGGCCCAGCGTGTCATGCGCGGGCTGAGGCGGATCGGATGCCGGTGGTGTGGAAGAGGCGGAACGGGCCGGCATGAGGCGGCTGCTGCAGAAGCGAACATGAATAAGAATTGTTATCAATAATAACAGTGCCTGCTTCAGGCTATCTCATGTTGCGTCGCAAGCACCCACAGCCTGCCCGTGTTTGCGCGTGTGGCGCAGGGCCACGCACACCACACCCTGTTCGCTTCAGTGCGCGTACACCGCTTCCCAGCTGGTGAAGCCCTTGACCTCAATGGGATTGCCGCTGGGGTCGTGGAAGAACATGGTCCATTGCTCGCCGGGCTCGCCTTCAAAGCGCACCTGGGGCTCCAGCACAAACTGGGTCTTGGCGGCTTTCAGGCGCTCGGCCAGGGCCAGCCAGTCGGGCTTGAGCAAGATCACACCCAGGTGGGGCATGGGCACCATGTGATTGCCGACCTTGCCGGTGTTGGAGACAGCAAAGGGCTGGCCCAGGTGCAGCGAGATCTGGTGGCCGAAGAAGTCGAAGTCGACCCAGGTCTCGGTGCTGCGGCCTTCGTGGCAGCCCAGCACACCGCCGTAGAAGCGGCGTGCGGCGTCGAGGTCGGTGACATGGTAGGCAAGGTGAAAAAGGCTTTGCATCATGGATGCGAGCCTAGCACCGCCCATGCCTACAATGTCTGCGTGATGCGCACCCGCCCCTTCTCCGTCTGGCATGGCTGCACCTCCTGGGTGCTGGCGGCCTGGCTGTGTGTGGTGCTGGGCTCGGTGGCATCGCCCTGGGTGCGTGCCCAGGCCGGCATGGACGAGGTGTTGTGCAGCGCCTCCGGCCCCGTGCTGCAAGTGCCCAGCCCGGCCGAGCAGTTGCTGGGCGCACCGCCGGCGGTGCATGCCCTGGACTGCCCGCTGTGCCTGCCCTTGCTGGCGCCGCCGCTGGCCTGGCAGCTGCCACTTCGGGAGGCCGCTCCCATGGCGCAGCTGGTGGTGCTGCCAGCGCCCCATCCCTGGTCTTACCGCGCTGCTGCGGCCTTGCCCGCGCGCGGGCCTCCGATGTCTGCACACTCCTGATTGATGAGCTGCTGCAGCGCGTGCAGCCTGCGTTTGGCGCAGGATTCGCTGCAGATGTGAATGTGTATGTGGAGAAGCCGTGGGTGCATGGAATGCCCCGTGCTTCCGATTTTTCTGGAGCAAAACAATGTTTGCCAAAACCCTGACTCGTCGTATGGCCCTGACCCTGGGCATGGCCGCTGTGACCACGCTGTCGTCTGCTGCCTGGGCACAGAACACCGCCGCCCCGGTGACGGTGGAACAGGCCTGGGCCCGGGCCAGCGTGCCCGGCCAGCAGGCCACGGGCGCCTTTATGCGGCTGACGGCCCAGGAGCCGCTGCAGCTGGTGGGCGTGGAAACCCCGGTGGCTGCCGTGGCCGAGGTGCATGAGATGAAGATGGAGGGTGATGTGATGCGCATGCGCGCCATTGCCAGCCTGGATCTGCCCAAGGGTGTGGCCGTGGAACTCAAGCCCGGTGGCTACCACCTGATGCTGCAGCAGCTGAAGAGCCCGCTGCTCAAGGACACGCAGGTGCCCATCACCCTGGTGTTCAAGGACGCCAAGGGCACACTCTCGCGCCTGAGCCTGCAGTTGCCGGTGCAGGCCATGGCACCCAAGGGGGGCGCCATGCCGGCCGGCCATGGCATGCAAGGCCACCAGCACTGACGCCGGTGACGCCCACTGTGGGGCGCTTAGGTGACCCCAGCGGTCGCTTGAGCGCAACGGTGGGCGTCTGGCTGCAGCAATGCCCGGCCACTGGGTTAAGCTCATTGCTCTCTATTGACGCTATTTCTTGGGGACAGCCATGAGCGATTCCGCCGCCTTCGGTTTCGGTAAATTCATTCCAGGTTTTGATTTTCTGCAGCAGCTGGGCAAGGCCGGCAGTGCCAGCGGTGTGCCGCCTCTGTCGCACTGGGTGGCGCCCACGGTGAGCGTGGAGGAAATCAGCAAGCGCATCGAAGAGCTCAAGGCCGTGCAGTTCTGGCTGGAGCAAAACAGCCGCGCGTTGGCGGCCACGGTGCAGGCGCTGGAAGTGCAGAAGATGACGCTGCACACCTTGCAGGGCATGAATGTCAGCATGGCCGATCTGGCCAAGAGCTTTGCCGCATCGGGCCAGACCATGCCCGGCGCAGCCCCTGCGGCTGCAGGCGCGCATGCGGACTGGCCCATGTCCTCGGAAGGCGCAAAGTCCGGCAAGAAAACCGCAGCAGCCAAGCCTGCAGCCGAGAAACCCGCCGCTGCCGCCCCGGAAAAGCCGGCCAAACCGGCCGCCGGCGAAGCAGCGCATGAACGCAGCGCTGCCGACAAGGCTGACAAAGCGGATACGGCTGCAGGGGCTGCGGCCGGCATGGCCGACCCCATGTTGTGGTGGGGTGCTCTGAGCCAACAGTTCCAGCAGATTGCGGGCCAGGCGCTGCAAGATCCTGCCCAGCAACAGGCCATGGCCAAGGCCACCCATATGGCCACCGATTTCACCAAGGCTGCCATGCAGGCCGCCAGCGCCATGGCGCGCCAGGCCACGGAAGGCGTGAAGGCCGCCACGGATGCAGCCAGCGCGGCCCGTCGTCAGGCCCCTCAGGCCGCCCAGGCCAGCGCAGCGGCCCGCAAAACCGCCGCCAAACCGGCAGCCCAGCCCCAGCCCCAACCCCAGCCGGTAGCCAAGCCGCAAGCGGCAGCCAAACCTGCGGCCAAAAAACCGGCGCCGGCCAAGAAAGCCGCTGCTCGCACCACCGGCACGCGCGCGGCCAAGCCAGTGGCGGGACGCCGATGAGCGCAGGCTTGGACGCAGGAGCGAAGATGGCTTTTTTCCCATGTGCCCATGCCAGTCACCTCCAGTGGCGGCAGGCACTGTCCCAGGTCGTGGCCCAGCTGCGGGCCCAAATGGCCATGCAAAGCGGCCAGGGCTGGCCGACCCTGGGTCTGGTTTACCTGAGTACGCCCTATGCCGAGCATGCGGCAGACATCCTGGCGGCACTGACCCAGGAGCTGCCCGATGTGCAGCACTGGAGCGGCATGTCCGCCTCGGCCGTGTTGGGTGGCGATATGCGCTATGCCGGTGGGCAGGGCGCCCTGGTCGTCATGCTGCCCATGCTGGCAGAGGCAGATTTCCGCCTTTTCTCCGGGCTGCGGCCCATTGCCAAGGTGGCGGCCGACGGTTTCGCCATCCACAGCGTGCTGGTGCACGGCGATGGCCGCATGCCCGAGCTGGAAGAGCTGCTGCTGGAGCTGGCCACGCACACGGCCAGCGGCGAGATGATGGGGGGCTTTGGCTCCGAGCGCCACAGTGGCATGCAACTGGCCTGGAGCCGCCAGCACCGCCATCCCCAGGACACGGGCTTGCTGTCCGGCGGCTTGTCGGGCGTGGCTTTTTCCGACCAGATACACACCCTCTCGCGCGTGGTCCAGGGCTGCAAGCCCCTGGCCCTGCCCATGGAAATCACCGATGCCCGCGACCATGTGATCCTGGGACTGAATGGCCGCCCCGCACTCGATGTGCTGATGCAGACCCTGGATGTGGAGCTGGAGGTGGACGCCCAGGCCGCCATAGGCCGTGTGCGCCAGACCTTGGTGGCCCTGGCCGCTGGCCCTTACACGCCGCACAGCAGCAGCATTGATGTGCGCGCCCGCGTGCGCCCCATCGTCGGCCTGGACCCGCTGCGGCGCGGCCTGGTGCTGGACGAGACCGTGGACCCCGGCATGCACTTGGCGTTTTGCGAGCGCAGCAGCAGCGCCGCCTGGTCCGAGCTGCGCCGCGCCTGCGCGGAAATTCAGGAGCAGCTCACGCCCGATATTCCCTGGCCTGCGGCCGGCGCACAGGCGCCGGCACGCATGGTGTGCGGGGCCATTTATGTGCGCAGCCATTTGCGGGGCGCCACCTCTGCCGCCAACGAGGTGGATGCCGAGCTGCAGCTGATACGCCATGCCCTGGGCCCCATACCGCTGGTGGGCTTTGTGACGGCGGGGGAAATCTCAGGCCGAGAGGTGCATGGCATGAGCGGCCAGTTGACGGTGTTCACCCAGCCCTTGGAGATTCACGCATCCTGATCGGCGCTGCACGCCTGTGTGCTGCGCAGGCGTCTGGATCAACGCCGCGGCGCTCTGACCCAGTGACCAGGCACCCAGACATAGCCTGCGCGCGGTCCTTTCCAGCTCCATTGCCCTGTCACCCAGACCTGGCCGCGGCGGGCCTTGGGCCTTGCCTCATGGCGCAGCGGGGGCGGGGGTGGGCGAACCGAAGAGGAGGCGTGCTGGACGGGCACCAGCGCCGGTGCGCCGCCGTGGTACAGCGGCTGGGCCGATGCCGCCACAGCGGCCAGCGCCAGGCTGCAGCCCAGCAGCAAATGGGAGAGAAGCGCGGTGGTACGGGGTTTCATGGCAAGGTCCTCACGAAAGTGGTGTAAGCCTTGAGCATCTGCAAACCGCGTGAACCCGGTATAGGGGCTGTGCAAAGCAATGTGAAGCCCGGTGTGCAAGGGTTGCCGCAGGTGAGCTGTTGTGTGCTGTGCGCCGCTGTGGGGCAGCGGGCGTGCCACATCACAGTTTGTTGCTCCTGGCTTCATAGCTGGCCATGCAGCAGGGGTTTGCCTTGGCGGCGTACGGGCACCATATGTCGGGATGGGTTGCAGCCACCGCCGCGCGGGTGGCTTCAGCGGTCGACCTTGCTACCATGCGCAACGCCCAGAAGCTCTTTCACAGGACCCGGCATGCGCACCCCGCCTTCTTCTTCGTCGCCTTCCGAGCCAGCATCGCACCCCTCCAACCAGTTCGCCCTGCTGGGCCAGCGGCGCTTTGCCCCATTTTTCTGGACACAGTTTTGCGGGGCGGCCAATGACAATCTGTTCAAGTTCGCTCTGACGGTGATGGTGACCTACCAGCTGCAGCTGGGCTGGCTGCCATCGTCTGTGGCCGGGCTGGTGATTGCGGCCTTGTTCATCCTGCCGTTTCTGTTGTTCTCGGCCACCTCGGGCCAGCTGACGGACAAATGGGACAAGACCCGCATGTTCCGCCTGGTGAAGAACCTGGAGATCGCCATCATGGCGCTGGCAGCCTGGGGTTTTGCCAGGGGCCATGTGCCGCTGCTGCTGGCCTGTGTGTTTCTGATGGGCCTGCACTCCACGTTGTTTGGCCCGGTCAAATTCGCCTATCTACCCCAGGTGCTGAGCGACAGAGAGCTCACCGGCGGCAACGGCATGGTGGAAATGGGCACCTTTGTGGCCATCTTGCTGGGCAATATGGCCGGCGGCCTGCTGGTGGCCGTGCCCGAGGTGGGCCACACCCAGGTGGCGCTGGCCTGCCTGGCTCTGGCGCTGCTGGGGCGTTTGTGCGCCCAGTTCATACCGCATGCACCGGCCACCGACCCGCATCTGCACATCAACTGGAACCCCTTCACCGAGACCTGGCGCAATCTGCAGCTGGCTCGGCAGCAGCCGGTGGTGTTTCGTTCCTTGCTGGGCATCAGCTGGATGTGGTTTTTCGGCGCGGTGTTTCTGGCGCAGTTTCCCAGCTTTGCCAAGGAGGTGCTGCATGGCGACGAGCATGTGGCCTCGCTGCTGCTGGTGGTTTTCTCCATAGGCATTGGCATTGGCGCGCTGCTGTGTGAATTGCTGGGCCGCCGCCAGGTGGAAATCGGTCTGGTGCCGCTGGGTGCCTTGGGTATGACGGTGTTTGCCGTGGACCTGTACTTTGCCGTGCGCGCCTTGCCACCAACGGAGTTGCTGGGCGTGGGCAGCTTTTTGTCCCATGGCAGGCACTGGCGTGTGCTGTGGGACTTGGCCATGCTGGCGCTGTCGGCCGGCATCTACAGCGTGCCCATGTATGCCTTGATCCAGATGCGCAGCCCGCCCACACACCGGGCACGCATTATTGCGGCCAACAACATCCTCAATGCACTGTTCATGATTGCCTCCAGCGTGCTGGCAGGGGGCTTGCTGGCGGCGGGTTTCACCATTCCCCAGGTGTTCTTGTTCACCGGTCTGGCCAACGCCCTGGTGGCGTTTTATGTGTTCCTGCTGGTGCCTGAATACCTGCTGCGTTTTGTGGCCTGGGTCATCACCCATTTCATCTACCGCTTCCGGGTGCGCGGTGCGGCGCATATTCCCTCCGAGGGCGCGGCGGTGCTGGTCTGCAACCATGTCAGCTTTGTCGACGCGGTGCTGCTGATGGCGGCCAGCCCGCGCCCCATCCACTTTGTGATGGACCACCGTATTTTTCAGACGCCGGTGCTGGGCCGCTTGTTCCGCCTGGCCAAGGCCATTCCCATCGCACCGCAAAAAGAAGATGCCGCCACCTATGAGGCCGCATTTGCCCGCGCGGCCCAGGTGCTGCGCGAAGGTGATTTGCTGGCCATTTTTCCTGAAGGAGCCATCACCCTTGATGGTCAGCTGCAGCCCTTCAGGCCCGGGGTGGTGAAGATTTTGCAGCAGGCTAAAGACCATGGCCTGCAACCCCCGGTGGTGCCCATGGCGCTGAGCAATCTCTGGGGTTCATTTTTCAGCCGCATCGAGCTGCGCGGCGGCAAGCCCGTGGCCATGGTGCGGCCGTTGCGCCGTGGCTGGCTGAACCGTGTGGGCCTGGATGTGGGGCCTCCCGTGGAGGCCGCGCAGGCCAGCCCCGAAGTGCTGCACGCGCGGGTGGCTGCCCTGCTGCGCGAGGGCGAGCAGGCATTGCCGCCGGCGCGCTGACTAGGGGTGGAGCAGAGCAATGTATAAAAAGCCTGAAATGCAGGCAGGTAAAGCACAAGTAGCTATTGAATCAGGAGTTTGAATGAGCAAGTCTTTGCGGTTGCCGGAGAAATGGTTTCGCCGTGGCCTGTGGCTGGTGGCGGTGGTTTTTGCCTCCTTCTTGATTGGCCTGGGTGGTCTGGTGGTGGGCAATCTGCCCCAGGTAGAGCGGCAGCAGGAGGTGGAGGACTTCATCCCCGCTGCGCAGGCCGAGCCGGTGAAGGCCGCACTGCAAGCGGCCCGCAAGACCGAGCGCGCAGCCGATCGGGCGCGGGATACGGCGCGCCTGAAGTACGACGCGGAAAAAGCACGCTACAGCGCGGCCCGCGAGACGTTTGACAACTGGGTGGCCACGCGCCGCGCCACCGAACGCCCCGAGCAAGACGCCGAGCTGCTGCGCCGCACCCGTGCGCTGGATGTGCTCAAGCAATCCGAAGACCAGGCGCGCCAGCTGCTGGAGCAGCAGGACCTGGAAAACCTGGCGGCCTCACAGGCCGTATCCCAGGCGGAAGCGGAATGGTCGGCGTTGCGCGATGCGGCCTATCCACAGTGGCATGCCGCCATGCAGGCTGCGGAGCTGCGGGTGTTTTTGTACCGCCTGGCCATCACGCTGCCGCTGCTGGTTCTGGCAGGCTGGTTGTTCGTCAAGCAGCGCAAAAGCACCTGGTGGCCCTTTGTCTGGGGCTTTATCTTCTTCGCCCTGTTTGCCTTTTTTGTGGAGCTGGTGCCCTATCTGCCCGACTACGGCGGCTATGTGCGTTACATCGTCGGCATTGTGCTGACGGTGTTGCTGGGGCGTTACGCCATCCTGGCGCTGAACCGTTATCTGGAGCGGCAAAAGCTGCAGGAAGCCCTGCCCGAGGTGCAGCGCCGCGAGGAGTTGAGCTACGACGTGGCGCTGGAGCGTCTGGCCAAAAGCGTGTGCCCTGGCTGCGAGCGCCCCGTGGATTTGAAGAACACCGAAATCGATTTCTGCCCCCATTGCGGCATAGGCTTGTTTGACCACTGCGGCGCGTGCAAAACCCGCAAGAGCGCATTTGCCCGCTTTTGCCATGCCTGCGGCACCCCGGCCAAGGCAGCGTCTGTGCCAGTGTCGGCGCCTGCGCTCAATCCCTGAAGGACAGGTCGGGCGCGGCGGGAGGTGCCAAGGCCGGTGAGGTGCTGGCCTGTGTCTGCGGAGGCTGGATCTTGCCGTCGGTGATGGCCAGATGCTCCACACGGTTACGGCCGCTTTCCTTGGCGTGGTAGAGCTGGGCGTCTGCCAGCGCCAGGGCCAGCTCTGCCGTGGCGGGCAAGGCCAGGGCAGCATAGTGGGCCAGACCGGTGCTGACGGTGATCTGCAGCCTGCCTCCCTGCGGGAGTGGGAAGCACAGGGCCTGAACTGCGGCGCGCAGGCGCTCTGCCGTGCTCAAGGCCTCCTCCAGCGAGGCTGCGGGCAGGCAGACACAAAACTCCTCACCTCCATAACGGCCCACCAGAGCGGGGGGCTGCAACTGGTGTAGCAGGCAGTCGGCAAAGCCTTGCAGCACCTGGTCGCCCATGGCGTGGCCATGCTGGTCGTTGACCTGTTTGAAATGGTCGATGTCCAGCAGCAGCATGGCCATGGGAGCGGGGGGCTGCTGCAGCCCGGCCAGAGCCTCTTCACAGCGCTGCATAAAGGTGCCGCGCTCCAGGGTGCGGGTGAGAAAGTCGTGCTCCGATGCATAGTGCAGGCGCTGCAGCACCTCGTTGCGCGCGGCATGGGAGCAGGCCACGGTGAGCGGCCCCAGCCACAGCAGGCTGAGCTCCAGGCGCAGCGCTGCCATGCCGCCGATGACGGTGCTGGTCTCCAGGTCGTAGCCCTGGGCAAAGAGCAGGCATTTCCAGAGCGTGAACAGGGCAAACAAGGCCGCTGTGCCAAACAGCGAATAGCGCAGGGCGCACCAGATAAAGGCCGGCAGCGTGAAGGCCATGGCGCCAGGCCCGCCCAAGACAAAGGCCACCAGCTCGGACAGCAGCAGTGCCAGCAGCGGCAATGGGTCGAGGTGGTTGGTATCGTGCTGGCGCCCTGGCGGCGCATAGCTGAGCACCATGGGCACGATGAGCAAGTGGTTCATACCTTCGGTGGCCAACATGCTGGTTAGCGTGTACCAATGCTGACCCGTGCCGGGTTCCAGCCACTGCACCAAGGCCGTGGCGGTACTGGCTGCCAGGCAGGAAGGCAGCACATAAAGCGGTGAATGCTCGCGCCGCAGCTGCAAAGTGGCGGGTGCCAGCCGCGCCAGCAGCGTGACGCCCACCAGGACGCCCAGGACGTCGGACAGGGCGCAGAACAAAGCGGACAGCAGTGGCTGCTGATTGAGTAACTGGGCGACCAGACTGGCCAGGGCAATGGCTGCAAAGCAGTGCCAGCGGCGCCACAGTGGCTTGCGGGCCAGCAGTCCCAGCATCAAGGCATTGGCGATGCCAAAGCTAGAGAAACCATCCCAGAGCTGCCATTGCGCTGTCAGCGGATAGACCAGCAGGGCAATGCACCATGGCAGCGGTGTCCATGCCTCGGTGCGCGCTGTTCCGTGGGGCTTAGCGGGGGCTTGTGGCATGGCGACGATGCTCCAGATGAGAGGGCATGGCGTCGGCCTCACCGTGGAGCCCGGCAACCACGCGATCGCGACCGGACTGCTTGGCCTGGTAGAGCTGCAGATCGGCGCTGTGAATCAGTGCGTCAATGGCGTTGGCAGCGGGGCTGCGGTGGCAATACGCCAGACCTATGCTCACGGTGACACGCAGGGGCTGCTGTGACTGCAGCGCGAAGCGGTGGGTACGCACCACATGGCACAGCCGCTGTGCTGCGGCCTGTGCCTGGATTTGGGAGACATGGGGCAGCAGCACCAAGAACTCTTCCCCTCCCAGACGGCCCATGGGCTCGTTAGGGCCTAAACAGGCTTGGGTGATGCGGGCGAACTGGCGCAGCACGGCATCGCCGGCCGCATGGCCCAGGCTGTCGTTGATGTGCTTGAAATGGTCCAGATCCAGCACCAGCATGGCCACCGGAGCCTGGCGGGCTGAGAGCCCCTCCATGTGCTGCTGTGCCTGCTGGAAAAAAGCATTGCGCGATAGCAGCCCGGTGAGAAAGTCATGGCGGATGGTGTGGTCCAACTGCGCCATGGCGCGCTGGTGGGCCTGGCGGTTACAGGCCATGGCCAGCGGCCCCAGCGCGAGCAGCGTAATACCCACCCGCAGTGACAGCGCGCTGCTCCAGAATTGGGGCGTGAACTGGAAGCTGCCCATGGCGATCTCTGCCGTCAAAATCAGGCAAACCACCAGGCACAAGATGGCCGTGCTCAGAAAACGATAGCTGATGGCGCACCACAGCAAGGCCGGTATCACCACCGGCAAGCTGTCTGCACCGCCGACTTCCAGCGCCGCAGCGGTGGATGCAATGACGGCAGCCAGCGGTGCAGCCTGCACCCCCAGCCGGCGCAGGGCGCGCGCAGGGATGCAGACGGACAGATCGAATGCGCGGCAGCGCGGCAGGGCCAGCAGCACAGGCAGGATCAGCATATTGCTTTGCAGCTCGCCGCTGAACCACATCGACAGACTGACCCAGAGATCGGCCTGGAACAGCACCGGCCCGGTTCCGCCGGCGACCAAGGCACTGGCGCAGGCTGCGGCTAGCACTGCGACAAACAGAATCAACACCGAATGCTGGCTTTGCATGCGCCGCGTGGCGGCATCGGTGTGCAGCAGAATCATGCAGCACACAGCGCTGCTGACCAGGTTGGCAGCGGTGAACCACAGGGTGCTCAGCCACTGCGAGCCGGTGAACATATCGGCCGTCACAAAGCCTATGCCCGCCCCCACCCAGGCCAGGGGGGACGATGCCAGGTGGGGGTGACGCAACATCAAACCGGCCAGCACCGGGTTGGCGGGCCACAGGGCCGAGGTGAAGTTGAGGGGGCGGCTCAGAATGCCGAGCAGGGCAAAGCTGAAGACGATCAGTGCCACCAGTGCGGGCCCCCGCCACCCGCTCCACGCCGGCTCTGGCGTGTCACAGTCCTGCGCAGCGGTGTGGGAAGGCGGGAGGTGTGGTGTGGGCATGGCGCGGGCTACGCACCATGCAATACGGCAGGTGCCGTGGTCGTTATACCCCGCGGCTGCGATCCTGCGCGAACTTCTGTCGGAAAGCGCCGAACGTACCGGCCTCCAGCGCAGTACGCACTTCCTGCATCAGGTTCAGGTAGTAGTGCAGATTGTGGATGGTGGTCAGCATGGGGCCCAGCATCTCGCCACAGCGGTCCAGGTGGTGCAGATAGGCGCGGGAGAAGCCGTCGCGGCCACCATCGTCCCAGCTCACGCCGCTGGTGCCGGCGCAGGCGTGGCAGGTGCAGGTGGTGTCGAGCGGCTGGTGATCGGTCTTGTGGCGTGCATTGCGGATCTTCAAGTCGCCGTAGCGGGTGAAGACGGTACCGTTGCGTGCATTGCGCGTGGGCATCACGCAGTCGAACATGTCCACGCCTTCGGCCACGCCTTGGACCAAATCCTCTGGCGTGCCAACGCCCATCAGATAGCGAGGCTTGTTGGCTGGCAGCAGATGGGGCGTGTGGGCCATGATCTCCAGCATCTCGTCCTTGGGCTCACCCACGGACACGCCGCCCACGGCATAGCCGGGGAAATCCATCTCTACCAGGGCCTCCAGGGATTCCTGGCGCAGATTGGTGTACATGCCGCCCTGCACGATGCCGAACAGCGCGTTCGGGTTTTCCAGGCGCTCGAACTCGTCCTTGGAACGCTTGGCCCAGCGGCGGCTCATTTCCATGGACTTGCGTGCCTCGGCCTCGGTGGTCTTTTTGCCGTTGGTTTCATACGGCGTGCACTCGTCGAGCTGCATCACGATGTCGGAGTTCAGTACGGTCTGGATCTGCATGCTGACTTCGGGCGACATGAACAGTTTGTCGCCGTTCACGGGGCTTTGGAAATGCACGCCTTCTTCGGTGATCTTGCGCATGGCGCCCAGGCTCCAGACCTGAAAGCCGCCCGAGTCGGTCAGAATGGGCTTGTTCCACTTCTCAAAAGCATGCAGGCCGCCAAAGGTCTTCATGATGTCCAGACCGGGGCGCATCCACAGGTGGAAGGTGTTGCCCAGAATGATTTGCGCGCCCATTTCCTCCAGGCTGCGCGGCATCACACCTTTGACGGTGCCATAGGTGCCCACGGGCATGAAAATCGGGGTCTGCACCACGCCATGGTTGAGCGTGAGCTGGCCACGGCGCGCGTGGCTTTCGGGGTCGGTCTTGAGAAGTTCGAACTGCAGCATGATGGGGCGATTGTCCCAGAATGAGGCACCCCCTGTGCCGCTGCGCGGCTTCCCCCTCTCTCTGGCGCTACGCGCCGGAGGGGGACGGCACCAGCGCTGCAGGGCGGCCCTTGCGCGGTGCTCTGGTATGGAGCGCGCCAGTTTTATAGCGCCTGGACAAAACCAGGGTTTTGCAACGCCAGCGAAACCCCGTAGCCATGGCCTGCTTGTTCAAGGGCAACACCTCGCTGCGGTGCGCCGCATGCTGCGCAGCGCCTGTTGGTGTTCTTGACCCTGGTCATGGCGTGTTGCGGGCAATGCGGAGGGGGGACTGCGGGGATGTCTATAGTGGTGGCTGCGGCCATCAGGCCATTCAGGAGAACATGAAATGACAAGAATCTTGGTTGCAGTGGATGGGTCCCCTTCTTCGCTGGAGGCCGTGCGCCATGCCGTGGGGCTGGTGCGTAGCGGCTTGCGCGCCACGGTGGTGTTGGCCCAGGTGCAGGAGGAGGCATCGTTTCTCGAGCTGGCCACCCAGGACTCCGATCGCATTGCCAAGGCGGCCCTGGGCGCAGGCATGCATTTGATGGCGCCGGCCGTGGTGGAGCTGCAGGCCGCAGGCGTGCCCTTTGAGCGTGAGGTGGCTTTGGGTGAGCCTGGCACCACACTGGTGGACATGGCCGAGCGCCTGCAGTGCGACTGCATCGTGGTGGGCGCACGTGGCATGGGGGCGCTGCGCCGGGCCTTTATTGGTTCGGTATCGCAGTCGGTGCTCAACCACAGCCTGGTGCCAGTGACCGTGGTGCGCGAGCGCGAGGACGCGGCCATGGAGGTCTTGGGTGAAGATGGTGCCCAGGTCATGGCCGATGGGCTGACACCTCTGTCGACCAAGGCCAGTCTGTAAACGCTGAAAAGCACTGTGAAGCAAGCCCCATAAGCAGGGGCTGCTATCAAAAAGCGGAGCTGTGCTCCGCTTTGGCGTCTCTGGGTGGCTGGTTTCAGGCAGCGGCTTTTTGGCGGTAGCGGTCGTAACGGTCGTAGCTGCGGTCTGAAGCGCGTTCGCTGGCGGCTTGCAGCTTGCCGTGGGGTAGCGTGGCCAGGCGCTGGAACATGCGGCGGCAGTAGCCGCGTATCCACAGGCATTTGTTGATTTCGTCGACGGGCAGTGGCCCGGAGATGACGATGAGGTCATCCGCCTTGTCCCACAGCCCCGCCAGGCGCAGGCGGCGGCACATGGTCATGGCCCAGGAATGGATGCGCAGCGGGTTGCCATGCTGGTGCACCTCGCCGGTGTGCATGTCAAAGGCAATGGCGACATGGTCGGTCCTCAGCTTGAAGCGACGTGTCCCCGTCACCGCGTTGGGCGTCTCGCGCATGTCGTAGAGGTAGTAGTGCCCGGATTTGAGCTGATATCGCAGATGCTGTAAATCCATGAATCATGCCCTTTAAAGCGTGTCCCTGAAAACGGGCGGTGCGTAGAACTGCGTGCGGGGCATTTTCTCCCAAATGGCCCAAGAGGGGCATTATCTCGTCGGCTTCGTATTGCAAACTGTGAATGAGGCCCGGCTTCCCCTGCCATGCGTGCGGATTGCTTGGCGCCGAGCAGAGAAGCCTCAAAAATCCAGCAAACTCAATCCCACGCTGAACACGGTGCGCTTGTAGTTGTAGTCGATCAGGCTGTCACCATAGCCGCTGAACAGCTGCACATGCAGGCGCAGATTGCTCTTGCCTCCGTTCCAGCCTTCGCCCAGGGTGCGCAGCCATTCGATACGGCCCGACCCCCGGCCCCTGCCCAGGCTACCCCTGGCGGTCAAGCCAAGGTAGTTTTGCTGGTTCACATTCCAGCCTAGTTTGACCTCCCCCCGGCCTATGTAGTCCTGTATGCCAGGGTTGTCGTCGCTGTCCGCGCTTTCCTTGATGCGCTGCCACAGCTTGGCGTGAATTTGCCAGCGCTTGCCCAGCTCGGCACCGGTGAGCACATACCAGCGGTTCCAGCTGCGCGACAGCGGATCGCTCTGGCCGTTGGACTGGTGCACCAGGCCCACGCCGCTGTAGCGCCAGCGCCAGCCAAAGGGCAGTTGGGCCGTGGTCGGGTAGATGTAGAAGATTTCCGGCTCGTGGTCGGTGGAGCGAAAAGGCCGTGAAATATCGCCGTTGAACACCTGCCAGTACGACTGCTGGGTGTAGCCCATCCACAGCGAGTCCTGGAGGCCTGTGCTGCTGTCGGTCAGCAGGCCGGAGGCTAATTTTGTGCGCGCTGACAGCTGGATGCGCATTTCCTGCGTTTGGTAGGGCTCCCTCGTGCTGGCGGCCTTGCCCGGGGTGCTGGGCTGTTCGTTGACGTGGTCGGCTGCGGTCAGCGACACGGTCATGGGGCGGTAACCACGCAGGCTGAACGTACCGCAATCGGTGCCGGGCTCCAGCTCAAAAAAGCGCGAGATTTCGCTATAGCGCGGGTCACGGCAGCCGCCATTGGTGGGGCGCAGGCCCTGGCTGCTTACCTCGGCTTCGGATGCATCAGCCGTGTGTTGAAGCACTTGTGCTGGATGCTCGCTGGCGCTGGCCGGGGGGGCACTCCAGGCCGTAGCAGGAGGAGGTGTCAGCGGCTGCTGTTGTTGGGCCCAGCTGTCAAAACAGGCCAGGCGGGCTTGGTTGTCGGTGGTGGCGGCGCATTGCTGCCAGGCGTTGCTGGGCAAAGAAGATGCCGCGTATGCCGCGCTCGGACCAAGCAAAGCGGCACCGCTGGCCCACACCAGGGCGAGAGGACACGGGATGCGGGACAGCCACAGCGGGCGGTGATGGCGAATCTGGGAAGAGGCTGCGGCAGGCATACGATGGGATCTGGAGGGTGCTCAGTAGAGTCGCGGACCTTATCGCAGTGGTCCGCCAAAAGCATATGAATACCCTATCGGTTTTGTCATCGTATGTGTCAACACTCTGTCATTTCCATGATCTGGCGCGCCAGCAGCCGTGTTGGGCTTGCAGCAGTCCAAAAGACGAAGAGGTCGAACCATCGCCGTGGCCCGACCTCTTCGCAGGTGTTGCGAGATTCGTTGGAGACTCTCTGCGAGACGCGTTTCAGAAATCCAGCAGGCTAAAGCCCACACTGAACACCGTGCGCTTGTAGTTGTAGTCGATCAGACTGTCGCCATAGCCGCTGAACAGCTGCACATGCAGGCGCAGATTGCTTTTGTCGCCATTCCAGCCATCTCCCACGGTGCGCAGCCATTCGAGGCGCCCAGAGCCGCGCCCCTGACCCAGACTGCCGCGGGCTGTCAGCCCGAGGTAGTTGTGTTCGTTCAGATTCCAGCCCAGTCTGATTTCGCCCCGGCCTATGTAGTCCTTGATGCCAGGGTTCTGGTCTTTGTGGGAGCTTTCCGAGATGCGTTGCCACATCTTGGCGTGGACATGCCAGCGGTTGTCCAGCTCGGCGCCGGTGAGCACATAGGCGCGGTTCCAGCTGCGCGACAGCGGATCGCTCTGGCCATTGGACTGGTGCACCAGGCCCACGCCGCTGTAGCGCCAGCGCCAGCCAAAGGGCAGTTGGGCAGTGGTGGGGTAGATGTAGAAGATTTCCGGCTCGTGGTCTGTTGCACGGAATGGGCGAGACAGGCCGCCGTTAAACATCTGCCAATACGATTGCTGGGTATAGCCAAGCCACAAAGAGTCTTTGAGCCCCGAGCTGTCTTCGGTCAACAGGCCAGAGGCTATTTTTGTGCGTGTCGACAGCTGGAGGCGCACCTCCTGGTCCTTGTAGGGCAGAGAGGGATTGGCCCCTCTGCCAGAGGGTGTGGGTTGCCGGTTGGTCTGATCGGCAGATGTCACCGACAGGCTCATGGGGCGGTAGCCGCGCAGGCTGAAAGTGCCGCAATCGCTGCCGGGCTCCAGCTCGTAAAAGCGGGAGACCTCGCTGTAGCGCGGGTCGCGGCAACCGCCATTGGTGGAGTGCAGCCATTCATTGGCCACATCGGCGACGGCGATTGGTGCATCGGCAGCCCTTTGCAAGGCCTGGTCGGGGTGCTCGTTGGCACTTGCCGCAGGGGCACTCCAGGTAGTGGAAGGCGGTGGAGTCAGCGGTTGCTGTTGGTGGGCCCAGCTGTCAAAACAGGCCAGGCGGGCATGGTTGTCGGTGGTGGCTGCACATTGCTGCCAGGCACCACCCGGTAGCGGCTGAACAGCCTGGGCAGTGCTTTGCCAGCCCAGGCCGCTGCCAGTAGCCAGCATCAAGGGAATGTAGGACGAAATGCAGTGCTGTCGCCATAAAGGGCGAGCGTGGAAGAGACGAGCGCGGGCAGTGACTGGCATGCGAGGCAATCCTTCTGGCTGTGGTGGCCAAATCACCTTATCGCAGCGCTGTACCTGTGGTTACAAATCCCCTGCAATGGAATTCGTCTGACATGCCTCCTGTGCTAGCGCATGCTTGATGCAAGAATAGGCTGCAGGCTATGGGGTGCGCTTGCGCAGCACAAAAGGCAGGGGCTGCGCATCGTCATTGCCTTCCGTCTGGTAGTGGCCGCGAACTTCTCGGGCGCAACTGCCCTCGGTCACCTCGCCCAACCAGGTGGCGCTGATGTTGATGCCGTTGTCAGATTCTTCCAGCGTGACCACGCCATCGTTGACATCGCCCACCATGGCGTGGTTTTTATCACCACGCCGGACCTCGCCCTTGACCGTGCCCTGCCACTCCGGGTGGGGGCCGAGATGCACCACGGCGGCGTTGTCCTGCTCTGCAATGCGGGCCACCCATTCGCCTTGCAGCATGCTGCTGTCCGTCTCCCAGGCCTCGGGGCAGGTTGCAGCAGATGTATCGCTGTTTTGTGCGTAAACGCTGGCCCAGACTGCACAGGCAGCTATGTAAAGCGAAGCGCGGACCAGGTGGCTAAAAGAAAGAGTCGACATATTCCAGGGCGGCTCAGGCCGCGGGCGGTGCGGCCTTGCGGGCCGCAAATTCTTCGCGCAGCTTGCGCAGCTTTTCGCGCGGGTCTTCCTTGGCGGTGGCTGCGTCCAGGTTCATCTCCTTGATGAAGCGGCTGGGCTGGCACTGCACCATGTCGCGCCCTTTTTTGCGGCGCTTGGTCCAGCTCACGGCCAGGCTGCGCTGGGCGCGGGTGATGCCCACATACATCAGGCGGCGCTCTTCCTGCAGGCGGGCTGCGATGTCGTCGCTGACGATCTGCTGCTTGCCATCGTCGTCGTCCAGCTTGAAGGGCAGCATGCCCTCGGTCACACCCACCAGCATCACATGCGGCCATTCCAGGCCCTTGGAGGCGTGCAGCGTGGAGAGGATGACCATGTCTTGCTCCTGCTCTCTGTCGCTGATGGTGGACAGCAGGGCAATGTTCTTGGCCACTTCCAGCAGGCTTTTGACTTCGGTCTGCGTGGTGGTGCCGGCCGCATCGGCAATCTCGCCGCCGGCGCGCTGGCTCATCCAGTCGCAGAACTCCAGCACATTGCTCCAGCGGGCGGCGGCCACGGACTCGCTGTCCTCGCTGTCGTACAGATACTGTTCGTAGCCTATGTCTTTCAGCCAGTCGAGCATGAAGCTGCGGCTGGCCTCGGCGCCCAGCGTGTGGCGGGCGCGGTATTCCAGGTCGTTGATGTAGCGGCCGAACTCCAGCACGCTTTCATGCGCCTTCTTGGGCAGCAGAGCTTCGAGCATGTGGGAGAACAGCGCACCAAACATGGACAGCTTGTGCTGGGTGGCGAATTCGCCCAGCTTGCCCAAAGTCGTGTGGCCTATGCCACGGCGCGGCGTGGTGATGGAGCGCAGGAATGCGGGGTCGTCGTCGTTGTTGATCCACAGCCGGAACCAGGCGCACAGGTCCTTGATTTCGGCGCGGTCGAAAAACGAGGTGCCGCCCGAGACCTTGTAGGGAATATTGGCCTTGCGCAGCGCTTTTTCAAACGGTTTGGCCTGGTGGTTGGCGCGGTAGAGGATGGCAAAGTCCTTCCACGCCGGTTGCGGGTTGGCGGCGGCGCGCAGGCTTTGGATGCGGGCCACGGCGCGCTCGGCCTCGTGCTCCTCGGTATCGCAGTCCACCACGCGCACCGGCTCGCCCTCACCCAGCTCCGAGAACAAGGTCTTGGGAAACAGCTTGGGGTTGGGGCCAATCACATTGTTGGCGGCGCGCAAGATGGCCGAGGTGGAGCGGTAGTTCTGCTCCAGCTTGATGATGTTGAGCTGCGGAAAATCCACCGGCAGCTTTTTCAGATTGTCCAGCGTGGCCCCGCGCCAGCCGTAGATGCTCTGGTCGTCGTCCCCCACGGCGGTGAAATGGGCGCGCTCACCGACCAGAAACTTCAGCAGCTCGTACTGCGTGGCATTGGTGTCCTGGTATTCGTCCACCAGCACATGGCCCAGCAGGCGTTGCCATTTCTCGCGCACTTCGGGGTAGCCGCGCAGCAGGCGCATGGGCATGCCGATCAGGTCGTCAAAGTCCACGCTCTGGTAGGCGGTGAGACGCTCCTCATAGCGCTGCATGATGAGGGCAATGCTGCGCTCGTGGTCGTCCTGGGCCATGGCCAGGGCCTTGCGGCTGTCCCAGCCGGCGTTCTTCCAGTTGCTGATGGTCCATTGCCACTGGCGGGCCGTGGCCACATCGGTGGTGCCGCCGGCGCAGTCTTTCAAGATGCCGGTGACGTCATCTTGGTCCAGGATGCTGAACTGGGGCTTGAGGCCCAGCACATGGCCATCCTCGCGCACCATGCGCACGCCCAGGGCGTGGAAGGTGCAGACCAGCACATCCTTGGCCTGGCGGCCAATCAGGCCGGTGGCGCGCTCGCGCATTTCGGCGGCGGCCTTGTTGGTAAAGGTGATGGCGGCAATGCGCCGCGGCGCCAGGCCGTTTTCGATCAACTTGCCAATCTTGTGCGTGATGACCCGTGTCTTGCCCGAACCGGCACCGGCCAGCACAAGGCAGGGCCCTTCGGTGTAATGGACGGCTTGGAGTTGGGCCAGGTTGAGACCAGCAGACATGGGCAGAGCAGGGCGGAAGCAGGTGGGAAAACAGGCCGCTGATGATACTGGCCGACGCGGCCCCAGGCCCGGCGACCGGTCCATGGCCTTATGGCCGGTGATCTCTGCCAATGTAATGAAAAAGGCCGTCTGTGCAGCGGTGGCCTGCATAGACAGCTTCTTTTTTCATAGTGATTGCGGCGGCAGCTGTACCCTGGTATCCAATCCGAGTGCCGCACGCCAGCGTGTGATGTTGTCGCGCAAGGCAGCATTGGCCAGTGGCGCTGCGAGTCCGGGCCCTAGCGCAATCGGCCGGGCAGTGCGGCCCAGCTGCCGGCGCAGCGCAGCACCTGTGGTTTCGCCTTGCACATCCTCGCGCAGCGCATACAGGCGAGAGGCCGTGGCCATCACGGTCTGGCCGCGCTGTGACAGCAGATAGTCCAGCCACAGGCGGGCGGCATTGGGATGGGCTGCGCGGCGGTTGATGAGCAGCACGCGCGAGCTGACCAGGGTGTAATCCTCGGGAAAAATCACGCCCAGCTGGGGCTGGCGCTGGGCCGCAGCCAGGGCATAGGCCCCGAGCAGATTGAAGCCGAACAGTGCGCGGCCGCTGACAATGCGTTGCACCATGGCATCGACGCTCAGCAGCAACTGGGGCCGGTGTGGGCCCAAGGCCTGGGCATTGGCCCAGAACGCGTTGGCGTTGGCAGCCATATCCTGCGCGGCCAGAAAATAGCCTACACCGGATTTCTGGATGTCATAGCTGGTCACGCCACCCTGGAATCGGGCCAGCCACGGGGCCAGGGCCGTATGGCTGCGCGGCACCTGGTGTGCGGGCAGCCGCTGCTTGTGGTGGGCAAACACCACGGGTTCATAGGTGGTGGCCCAGAGCTGGCCCTGCCACTGTGCCCAGGCGGGCAGATGGGTTTGTTCGGGCGACTCATAAGCCAGGGCCTGGCCGGCCTGGGCCAGGGCCACCATCTGGTCCATGGCGCTGCTCCACAGCACATCGGCGGCTTCGTGGCCAAGCTGGTTTTCGGCGATGAAGCGGTGGTAGAGCTCGGTGCTGCCGAGGTCTTCGTAGCAGACGCTGATGCGAGGATAAAGACGCCGGAAATCCGCTAGCAGCGGCGCGGCCACGCGCGCATCCGTGGTGGAGTGGATGGTGAGCTTGCCTTCGTCCTCGGCCGCCCGTACCGTGGTGGCATAGGCTGCAGGGTAGCTGGCAGGTGCTGTGGCGCGCGGGGCATAGCCCAGCAGTTCGCCCCGACCTTGGGCCTGCGCGGTATTGCCTATCCAGGGCGCAGCACCCAGGGCAGTCAGCTGGGTCAGTGCGCGGCGGCGGGAGGTGGAGTGGTCCATGCTCATGCCGCACTCCCCATCAACGGAATCACCCCCAGCACCAGCATGCTGATCAGCATGACCACGGCGGCGGAGAAGGCCCACAGCAGGGTGAAGCGTTGGTGGTCGCCAAACTCCACCTTGGCCAGGCCCACCAGCAAATAGGTCGATGCCACCAGCGGGCTGAGCAGGTGTACCTGCTGGCCCACCAGCGAGGCGCGGGCAATTTCCACATGGCCTATGCCGTAGACGGCGGCGGTCTTAGCAAGGATGGGCAAGATGCCGAAGTAAAAAGCGTCGTTGGAGATCAAAAAGGTAAAGGGAATGCTCAGCACCGCCGTCACCACCGCCATATAAGGGCCCATCCACTCCGGCACCATGGCGATCACGCTGTTGGCAATGGCGTCCACCATCTTGGTGCCCGACAAGATGCCGACAAAGACGCCGGCCGCAAAAATCAGCGACACCACGGGCACGATGTTGGCAGCATGGGCCTCTATGCGTTCCTTTTGCTGCTCCAGCTTGGGGTAGTTGAGCATCAGGGCAATGGCCGAGGCCACCATGAACAGCACTTGCAGCGGGAAGATGTCCAGCACCAGCAGCACCATCAGGCCCAGGGTCAGCAAGGCGTTGATCCACAGCAGTTTGGGGCGGGCGAGCTCGGGGTTGCCGCCGGTGACTTCGGCAATCGATGGGTTGCCATTGCTGCCGTGGCTTTCGAAAAGATGCTGGTTGATATTGCCCAGGCGCCGGCTTTCGCGCTGGCCGAGGATGAACGCCACAAAGGTGCACCAGATGCCGGTGATGACCATGGGGCCGATCATGGGCACGAACACATCGCTCATTTCCACGCCCAGGGCGCTCACGGCGCGGGCTGTGGGGCCGCCCCAGGGCAGGATGTTCATCAACTGGCCGGCCATCATCACCACGCAGGCAAACACCAGGCGGCTTAGCCCCAAGCGCTGGTACAGCGGCAGCAGGGCAGCGCAGGTGATCATGTAGGTCGTGGAGCCGTCACCATCCAGTGAGACGCTGGCGGCCAGCAAAAACGTGCCGACCACGATTTTGGTGGGGCTGCCGCCCACCACACGCAGCACCAGTTTGACGATGGGGTCAAACAGCCCGGCGTCGATCATCACGCCGAAGTACAAAATGGCAAACATCAGCAGCACGCCGGTGGGGGCGAGCTTTTTGACGCCATCGAACATCATCGGCCCCAGCTCCATGCCAAAGCCTGCGAGCAGTCCAAAGAGGACGGGGATCAGAATCAGGGCCACCATCGCAGAGAGCCGTTTGGTCATGATCAACGCCATGAAGACGAAGATCATGAGATAGGCGAGGGCGGTCAGCATAAGAGATACTCCTTTGTCGTTTTTAATTGCTTTTTGTCACGAATCGCGGTTCGGATTGGCGCGCGATGTTAGCGCATACTTTCGTTAAAAACGGCAAGCAAATTCCTAAATGTAAAAATACGCTCCATGCTTGCTGTGTTCGCCGTCACTTTCCCATTCTTCGCCCTGGTGGCCTGTGGGTTTGTGGCCACCCGTAAGGGGGTGTTGCCTTTGTCGGCCATCTCAGGGCTTAACAGCTTTGTGCTGTTCTTCGCTCTGCCTTGCATGCTGTTTCGTTTTGCTGCGCAAACCCCTATTGCCCAATTACTGGATCCACTGGTAGCCGGTGTTTACCTGCTGTGCGCCTTGGTGATGGTGGTTGGGACCATGGCGCTGACACTGCCGCGCTGGGGCTGGAACGATGCGGCCTTTGGGGCCTTGGTGACGGCCTTTCCCAATTCAGGTTTCATGGGCGTGCCCTTGCTGCTGGCCCTGCTGGGGGCGCACAGCGCCGGCACGGTCATCTTGACTATGGCGCTGGACATGGTGATCACCACCTCGCTGTGCATTGCGCTGTCGCGCCTGGGGCAGGGAGAGCGTGGAGCGGCGCAGGCCTTGCGCAAGGCGCTCAAGGGCATGCTGGCCAATCCCATGCCCTGGTCTATTGCGCTGGGGGGCATGGCATCGGCCTGGGCGCTGGAGCTGCCGGGTCCGCTGGACAAAACCGTAGCCATGCTGGCCGCAGCAGCTTCGCCCGTGGCCCTGTTCACCATTGGCGCGGTGCTGGCACGCTCCCAGCTGAACCAACAGGAATATGTGGCCCCGCGCGACTATGTCCCCCTGGCGCTGGCCAAGCTGTTGCTGCACCCCATGCTGGTGTGGGGCGCAGGGCTTGTGGCACAGGCCATGGGGCTGGCCTTGGCGGATGAGGCCCTGGTGGCCCTGGTGCTGGTGGCTGCCCTGCCCAGCGCCAGCAATGTGTCTTTGCTCAGCGAGCGCTTTGGTGCCCATGGCGGGCGGGTGGCGCGCATTATCTTGGTGAGTACCGCGCTGGCGTTTGTGACGTTTTCCGGGGCAGTGACCTGGATGCTGGCGGGGGCGCAGGCATGACAGGGTATGCCACCACCACCACGTAAAGATATTGCCAGGTGGTAATTGACGGCGCCTGGGCCGATATGCCAGGGGTATCTACAATTTCGGTCTAGGGTTTTCACGGGGCTGCTCTCTATGCCAACTTCTTCTTCTCCACTTTCTGCCGCACCACGGCCATCCTCCGGGGTGGCGGTGTGGCTGGCCGTGACCTGCGTGGTGTGGGCGTTTGTCACCTTTCTTTCCAGCGGCAACCTGGACGGTTACCACGACATGCTGGAGAACTACGCCTGGTCGCAGCCCTTGTTGATGGGAACCCACAAGCACCCCCCGTTTTTTGCCTGGGTGGTGGGCCTGTGGTTTGAGGTCTTCCCACAGACCGACTGGGCTTATCGCCTGCTGTCCTATGCTAATGTGGCCGTAGGTCTGTGGGGTGTGTGGTCCCTGGGCCGCCGCCTGGGTTTGCAACAGCTGTCTGCCTGGGGCGCCATGCTGTTGCTTTGGAGTTTTCCCTACACCACGCTGGCGGCCAAGTTCAACGCCAACAGCCAGTTGCTGTCGCTGTGGCCCTGGGCTGCGGCCCTGTTGCTGGCCAGCTGGCAGGAAAAAGGCCTGCGGGGCTGGTGGTTCAGCATCTGGCTGGGCCTGGTGGCCGCAGCCTGCATGCTCAGCAAATACTACAGCGGTGTGTTTTTGGCGGGCTTCTTGCTCCCCATTTTTCTGAATGCCGAAGGCCGCCGCTGGCTGTTGAGCTTCAAGCCCTATCTGGCCCTGCTGGTGTTTGGCCTGGCGCTGGCCCCCCATCTGCTCTGGGTGGCCCACCATGACTGGGCCACACTGGGTTATGCCATGGACCAAGGTGGCGGCAGCACGGAGTGGGGCTATGTGCTGCGCTTTGCGTTTGCGCCGGTGTTTTACTGGCTGCCGGCCTGGCTCGCAGTGTGCGGCTGCTATGCCGCACTCAGCACCGACCGCGCCCAGCAAGGCCTGTGGCGTACCTGGTGGCGGCTGCTGGGCCGCAGCTGGCTGCCGCAGGGCAGGGACGATGTGCTGTTCTGGCTGGCGTGCATGCCTTGGCTGCTGACCTTGGGCTTTGGCATCACCGGCGTGGTGGAGCTGTCCACGCCCTGGTCCATCCCCATAGGGTATGCCTTTGCGTTGCTGTGGCTGCGCAATCTGCATGCCTTGTACCCCGACGTCTCTTCGCGCGTGGTGGCGCGGCTGCGCAGGGCGTGGCCTGCCACCATTGCCGGCGTGGTGGTACTGGGCGCCGTGTGGACGGTGAGCAATGCCCAAAAAGCGGGAGAAGGCTATTACCGCCCCACCGAGCAGGCTGCCAAGGCCTTGCTGCAGGCATGGCAGCAGCGCCACCCCGGTGAGCACCTGGACTGGGTGGGGGGCGACTGGGCACACAACGCCATGCTGTCTTTTTATGCACAGCCGCATTTGCGTACCGTGCCCGACATGCCGGACAGCTATCCCGCCACGCTGGCGGGCATAGGGGCCTGGCAGACCCGCAACGGCCTGCTGCTGTGCCCCTTGGGCCCACAGGCCGAGCAGGTGCACGACAACGCCTGCACACAGCAGGCCCGCACTTGGTTGCAGGCCCATGGCTGGAGCGACAGCGCCCATGTGCTGACGATAGCGCGCAGCGGCTGGCGTTTCCCCAAACCCATGGCGTTCAGCTACGCGGTTTTTGATGTACCTGCATCGCAGCCTGCCGCTCAGTGAAGACAATGCAGCCTATGACTGACCATCTCGCCAAATTTGCCCCCGCTGCTCCCCTGGGCGTGCTGCCACGCGCGCCCTTGCGGCTCAGCTGTGTGGTGCCCGCACACAATGAAGAAGCCAATCTGGAAGGTTTTTTGCGGGCCCTGGTGCAGGCGGTGCAGGCGCTGACCCCCGACTTTGAAATCGTGGTGGTGAACGACGGCAGCCGTGACGGCACACATGATGTCGCTGTGCGCCTGGCCCAGGAGCTGCCGCTGCGCTACATCGCGCTGTCGCGCAACTTTGGCAAGGAGGCCGCCCTGTCTGCCGGTGTGGACCATGCACGTGGCAATGCCGTGCTGCTCATCGATGCCGACTTTCAGCACCCGCTGGAGATGCTGCCCCAGATGCACAGCCTGTGGCAGTCGGGCTACGACATGGTCTATGGCGTGATTGCCGACCGCGGTGCAGAAAGCGGCACCAAGCGCGTGGGCACGAATGTGTTCTACCGGCTGATGAATGCCGGCAACCGCGTGAAGATTCCACCGAATGCAGGCGACTTCCGCTGGATGGACCGCCAGGTGGTGGATGCCCTCAAGGCCTTGCCGGAGCGCAACCGCTTCATGAAGGGCTTGTACGCCTGGGTGGGTTTCAAAACCGTGGCCCTGCCTTTTGTGCCGCTGGACAGGGCGGGTGGCGAGTCCAGCTTCAACCTCTGGCGCTTGTTCAGCCTGGCCATGCAGGGCCTGACCTCGTTTTCCACCTTGCCGCTGCGTGTGTGGAGCGTGGTAGGTGGACTCATCGCCCTGGTGGCCTTGCTCTATGGCGTGGTCATCACCGTGGATACCGCCATCAATGGCGCAGACCTGGCCGGCTGGCCCACGCTGGCGGCCGGCATCATGCTGTTCTCCGGCGTGCAGCTGATGTCGATTGGCATTTTGGGCGAGTACATAGGGCGCATCTACGAGGAGGTCAAACAACGGCCTACCTATCTGGTGGCCCGTGACGAGGATCACAGTCCGCTGAGCGACAAGCGAGGCAGCAAGCAGCCATGAGCTGGGCACATTGCCTGCAGCGTCTGCGGCAACTGCCCCAGGCGCTGCAATTCGTGGGTGTGGGTGGCGCTGCGGCGGCCACCCACCTGGCCGTGGTTTTCCTGCTGGTTCAAGGCCTGGCCATGGCCCCGCTGGTGGCCAATGTGCTGGCCTTTCTGGTGGCCTTTGTGGTGAGCTACAACGGCCATGCCTGGTTCACCTTCGCCAGCGATGCACCGCGTGACTGGGCCGTGGTGGCCAAATACTTTGCCGTGGCCTGCCTGTCGTTTGTGGTGAACGAGCTGCTGTACTGGGTGGCGCTGCACTGGCTGCACTGGCATTACTTCTGGAGCCTGTTGGGCGTGCTGTTGCTGGTGGCCGTGGGCACGTTTGTGCTGAGCAAGTTCTGGGCTTTTCGCGCCCCCGATGCCGGCGCGGCGCAGGAGAAATAAATGCGCACCATCCTCACCTCCATTGCCTTGTGTGCCGACGACTATGCCTTGCACCCGCTGGTGGATGAGGCCGTGGAGCAGTTGGTGCTGCAAGGGCGCTTGTCGGCCACCAGCTGCATGAGCACGGCGCCACGCTGGCCCGAAGCCGCCCGCCGCCTGCCGGCGCTGCGTCCACGTCTGTCCGTGGGCCTGCACTTCAATTTGACCGAAGGCCATGGCGTGCAGCCCGCGCCCGGCATAGGCCAGGTGATTGCCCAGGCCTACACCGGTCGCTTGAAGCCGTCGGCCATGCGCTCCGAGTGGCAGCGCCAGCTGGATGCTTTTGAAGATGCCCTGGGCACGGCGCCCGACTTTATCGATGGCCACCAGCATGTGCACCAGCTGCCTGGTGTGCGTGCAGCATTGCAGGCCGAGCTGCAGGCGCGCTATGGCGACTGGGGCTTGGATCTGCCCTGGGTGCGCTCCACCGTGCCGGCAGGCAAGCTGTGGCGCGACCCCAAGGCCAGCATCATCGCCTTGCTGGGTGGCTGGAGCAACACCCGCCGCCTGCAGCAGCAGGCCGTACCGCACAACCACGGCTTTGGCGGTGTCTACGGTTTTGATGCGCCCACGCCCGAGGGCTATGGCCGCCACATGGTGCAATGGCTGGACCAGTTGCAAACAGGCAGCCTGATGATGTGCCACCCTGCCATTGCGCCCGTGGAAGGGGATGCCATAGGCGCCCAGCGTGCCGTGGAATACGCCTATTTGCGCTCCGATGCTTTTGGCGCGGCACTGCAGGCGGCCGGCTGCGAGGTGGCCCAAGGCACGCTGCAGCCCTTGTTTCAAGCTTGAGCACTCGGGAGCACAAGGCCTGCACAGCAGGTGTCTTTATGCAGCGGGTTGGCTGAGGTTGAGCAGCCCAACCCCTACAACAATACAGCCCACCCCCAGTATTTTGATGGGCGAAACATTCTCGCTAAAAAGCAATATGCCAAGCACGGCCGTCAGCGCGGTGCCGGCTCCTGCCCAAATTGCGTAGGTAATGCCTATTTCAAGCTGTTTGGTGACAATGCCCATCAACCAGATGGCCGCGATATAGCACAGAGCCATGCCCACGGTAGGCATGAGTTTGGAGAGGCCTTGCGAAGTTTTTAATAAAATATTTCCACTGACCTCGGCTGCAATGGAAATCGACAAAATAATCCAAGCATTCATTTTCAGCTATTCCAATATCAAGCAAAAGGATAGGTGAAATATTTTTCATGGCTTGCGATGGTTCGTCAAAATAATAAAAACACCGGCGCTATATAGGTTATCTGGTTTGTGTTTTGTTTTTTTTATTTTTCAAGAAAAATTTCTATGAAAAATTGCTGTATGTATAGATTTCAATGGGAGTGTGCGCCCGCCTGTCCATGTTTTTAGACGCAAAAATATAAAAAGGTGATAGCAAAAAACTGATGGATTGAAGCCTTGCCGTTCGGAGCGTGGCAGATGCTTGCCAACAGCGAGGTAAGAGCGACCGTTTATCAATGTACCAACGTGTATCTATTGTGAAAGTATCGCAATTACGATGGATGTGCTGGATGGGCCTCGGTGAAGAAACCTGTCAGCAGCGGTGTTTACCTTTTATCTGGCCTGTTGCAGAAGGCGAAAAAGCCCCAGGCATGCAGCACCGCTTTTCTCAACCCCATACCACGTGATGCCATGAATCTTTTCAATCAATTAAAAGTGTCCGGCAAGCTCGCAGTGGCGTTCTGCATCATTGTTTTGATGATGATCTCCCTGGGGGCGTTTTCCATCAGCCGCCTGGACCGCCTCAATGACCAGACGAATTTCATGGTCACGGCGCGAATGGCAAGCGTGCGGGATGCGGGCCAGATGAGCGAGGCGGCCAACACGCTGCGCTTGCTGGAATTCAAGCTGGCCACTTCACCCCAGCAGGAATGGCCGGAGATTCGCAAAAGCATGGCGGAGGCCTTGGACACCTACAACCAGGTAGACAAGCGCTACCCGGAATCCATTGGCGACCCCACGGAGCAGTCCATCTATGACCAGGTAAAGGCCCGCCAGCCTGCATGGGCGGCCATGCACCAGCGCGTGATTGGTCTGGTGGAGCAAGGTGCAGCGCCGCAGGCGGTGGAGCTGCTCAATGGAGAAAGCCGCAATCTGTTTATAGCGTTGAAAGAGCCCATTTCCAATCTCGTCAAACACAACGAAGACCGGGCGGCAGCAGAGGCGCAGGACAGCCAGGCTACTTACACCAACGGGGTCTGGTTCATCATTGCGGAAGTGGTTGCCGCAGCAGGAGCAGCCATTTTTTTGGCTTGGTTTCTTTCACGCCAAATCGTGGAGCCGCTCAACCACGCGGTGAAGCTCTCCCACGCCATAGCGGCGGGCGATCTCACCCAAAGACTGGACGCCAGAGGGCGCGATGAGGTCAGCGACTTGCTGCGTGCCTTGGCAGCCATGCGTGACAACCTGGTGCGCACGCTGTCCGGCATGCGCGACAGCAGCGAATCCGTGGCCACGGCCAGTGCGCAGATCGCGTCGGGCAATGCCGACCTCTCCAGTCGCACCGAAGAAACCGCCAGCAGCCTGCAAGAGACCGCGGCCTCCATGGGACAGATCACCGGGGCCGTCAAAAACTCGGCCGACGCCGCGAGGCAGGCCAACAAACTGGCGCTGGAAGCCTCCGATATTGCGGTGCGCGGCGGTGAGGTGGTGAGCCAGGTGGTGGGCACCATGCGTGCCATCGATGCCAGCTCGCAAAAGATCTCCGACATCATCGGCACCATAGACAGCATTGCATTTCAGACCAATATCCTGGCGCTGAATGCCGCCGTGGAAGCCGCCAGAGCGGGCGACCAGGGTCGGGGGTTTGCGGTGGTTGCCACGGAAGTGCGCAACCTGGCCCAGCGCAGCGCAGTGGCGGCCAAGGAGATCAAAAACCTGATCAGCACATCGGCCGAAACCGTAGGGGCCGGAACGGTGCTGGTGAACCAGGCCGGCGAGACCATGGAACAAATCGTCGAGAGCGTCAAAAAAGTGGCCGGCATCATCAGCGAAATCAGCGAAGGCGCGGTGGACCAAACCCAGGGCATTGAGCAAATCAACACCGCCGTCTCCCAGCTCGACCGCATGACCCAGGCCAACTCCGCCGTGGTCGAGGAATCGGCCGCCGCCGCCGCCAGCCTCAAAGAGCAGGCCTACCAGCTCTCGGTACTGGTCGACCACTTCCAGCTGACCGACACCGTGCGCTCCTCAAGACCGGCCCAGCCATCCATGGTGCACGCCGCGCTTCTTGCATAAAGCGGCTCTGCCCCGCACCGACCGGTGTGGGGGCTTCACCTAGACCCCATCCGCCAGAGACACCGCGCAAGGGCCGCCCCGTCGCGCCGGTGTCGTCCCTTTTCAGAAATAGCTTGCCCAGGGGGATCCCGGGCATGCCCTCAAGGTTGATGTGCCCCCCCGCCGCGTAAAACTGGCGCCGGCCCAGGTCAGAGACAGCGAGCAAGGGCCGCCCCGCAGCGAGGCTGTCGTCCCCCTGGGGGGAAGGCGCCGAAGGCGACTCAGGGGGGCGATCAGTACTCCATAAACATCCGCTGCAGCTCCTTGGAGTTCGCTCCCTTGCTCAGCGCCAGCATGGTCAGAATGCGGGCCTTTTCCGGGCGCATATCGTGGGCCACGACCCAGTCGTATTTGTCGTCGGGCTGCTCGGCATTGCGCAGCACAAAGCCGTAGGGCACGCGGGAGGCACGCACCACTTGCACGCCCTGGCCGCGGGCGTCTTGCAGCGGCTTGACCATGCGGTCGGCCACCGAGCCATTGCCGGTGCCGGCGTGGATGATGGCCTTGGCGCCGCTGGCCACCAGCGCATTCACGGCCGTGGGCTGCACGCTGCCGTAGGCATAGACGATGTCCACCTGGGGCAGCTGGGTGATGTTGTCGATATTGAATTCGGACTGGTTGGTGTGGCGCTTGGCCAGGGCGCGGAACCAGTAGTTTTTGCCCTCCACCACCATGCCCAGCGGGCCCCACTGGCTCTTGAAGGCGCCGGTCTGGATGTTGATGTCCTTGTTCACATCGCGGGCGGTGTTGATCTCATCGTTCATGGTCACGAACACGCCCTTGCCGCGCGCATCGGTGGATGCCGCCACGCTGACGGCATTGACCAGGTTGAGCGCACCATCGGCCGACAAGGCGGTGCCGGGGCGCATGCTGCCCACCACGGCAATGGGCTTGTCGGTGTGTACCGTCAGGCTCAGAAAGTAGGCGGTTTCGGCCAGGGTGTCCGTGCCGTGGGTGACGACGATGCCATCCACATCGGCCTGTTTGGACAGGGCTGAAACGCGCCGGGCCAGGGCCAGCAGGTTGTCATTGGTAAAGCTTTCGGAGGCGATCTGGAACACCTGCTCGCCGCGCACTTGGGCCACCTGGGCCAGCTCGGGCAGGCCGGCCAGCAGCTTGTCCACAGGCACTTTGGCGGCGGTGTAGGTGGCGCTGTTGATGGTGGAAGCGCCGGCGCCGGCAATGGTGCCGCCGGTGGCCAGCACCACCACATTCGGCTTGGCAGCGGCCGGTGCCGCAGCTGCAGCGGTGGAGATGGCTGCGGTGGAGGCCGCGTTGGCGGTGCCCATGGTGCCGGCCAGCAAGCTGGCACAAACAAGGGCCGCAGAGGCCAAGCGGGTCAGGGGAAAAACAGCCGGGGAAGCAAAGCGCATGGATCTTCCTTGGTACAAAACAATGACAGACTGCGCACCTTGCGCGTGCGGCCGCTCACTTGCAATGCGGGCTAATCCGAATGGCTGGGGCTTGCTTGGTTGCTTCCAAAAGCAGAGCGGCTGTCGCAGGCGGGTGCATGCCAATCAAACGAAATACATGCCAGCTTCAACCCCACCAGGCATGGCGCGCTGCGAAAACCAGAGTGCTGGAGGAGATCGTCGATACGTTCTTACAGACTTTGCGGATCCACATCCACCAGCCAGCGCACCAGGCCTTTGTGCGCGGGCTGGCTGCGCAGCCAGTGCAGCCAGGGCTGCCAGGCGTGCAAAAAACGCAGCAGGGCGCGGCGGTCGGTCGCCTCGATCAGCATCTGGGCGCGCTCCACATCGGCCACACGCTGCATGGCCATGGGAATGGGGGGAAAGAGAAACACGGCATCGAGGTGTGGCAGCTGGCCTTGCTGCGCGGCCTCGCTGGCGGCGCGCAAAAACGCCTGGGCGGTTTCCTGGGTCTTGGCATCGGCCCGCACCAGGGCCTGGAAGGCAAAGGGCGGCATTCCGGCATCCTGGCGCTCGCGCAACTGCTGGCCGGCAAAGCGCGGGTAGTCGTGGGATCGCAGGGCCTGGAACACGGCGTGCTCAGGCTCATGGGTCTGCACCCACATTTCCGGCCGGCTGCCCTGGGCTGCCACATAGCTGCCGTCGCGCCCGGCGCGGCCTGCCGCCTGCATCAGCAGGCAGAAAAGGCGCTCGGGCGCACGGAAATCGCTGGAAAAAAGGGCACCGTCGGGTTGCACCGCAGCCACCAGGGTGATGCGGCGAAAGTCATGGCCCTTGGCCACCATTTGCGTGCCCACCAGCACATCGATCTCGCCGCTGTGCACCTGCTCCAGCTGCTGCTCCAGCGCTCCCTTGAGGCGGGTGGTGTCAGCATCGATACGGCCCACGCGTGCGGGCTCGCCGTCGGGGCGCTGCACATTGCGCAGCAGGCGCGCCAGCTCCTCTTCCAACTGCTCCGTGCCCTTGCCCAGGGGCAGGATGTCGGGGTTGCCGCATTCCGGGCAGGCATGGGGCACACGCTGGGTAAAGCCGCAGTGGTGGCAGCGCAGCGT
Source organism: Acidovorax sp. (assembly GCA_031277855.1). Classification (GTDB taxonomy): domain Bacteria; phylum Pseudomonadota; class Gammaproteobacteria; order Burkholderiales; family Burkholderiaceae_C; genus Comamonas. The sequence goes on from JAITLO010000011.1 coordinate 60,303, forward strand.
GCGGTCGCCCTTGTGGAAGACCTGGTGGGCGCTGCAATGCGGGCAGTCGCTTTTCCAGTTGCAGTCGGCGCAAAACAGCACGGGGGCGAAACCGCGGCGGTTGAGCAGTACCAGGGCCTGCTCGCCGCGCTGCACGCGCTCGGTGATGGCGGCCAGCAGCGGGGGCGAGAACACCGTGCGTTTGGGCTGCTGGCGCATGTCTACCAGGCGCACACGGGGCAGTTCGGCCGCGCCTATGCGGCTGGGCATGTGCAGCCGCAGATAGCGGCCGGGGCCACCGCTGCTTTCGGGCTCGCTGGCATGCCAGCTCTCTAGCGAGGGCGTGGCGCTGCCCAGAATCACCTGGGCGCCCTCGGCGCGGCCGCGCCACAGGGCCAGGTCGCGGGCGGAGTAGCGGGCGCCTTCTTGCTGCTTGTAGCTGGGGTCGTGCTCCTCGTCGACCACGATGACCTTGAGCCCCGGCAGGCTGGCAAACACTGCCATGCGCGTGCCCAGCAGCACCCGGGCCTGGCCGCTGTGGCCGGCCAGCCAGTTTTTGAGGCGCTGCGGGTTGGTCATGCCACTGTGCATGCTGACCACGGCCTGGGGACCGAACAGTGGCGCAAAGCGGGCCGTGAAGCGTGAAAGCAACTGGGGCGTGAGGTTGATCTCCGGCACCATCACCAGGGCCTGGGCTTGCGGGTCAGCCTCCAGCGCCTGCTGCACGCGCTGCAGATAGACCTCGGTCTTGCCGCTGCCCGTGGCGCCATACAGCAAAAAAGGGCCGGGGTGCTGGTCCATTTGCACGCAAACGCTTTGCTGCTCTGCACTGAGTGCTATGCATTCCGTTGTGACCGCCCCGGAGGCCTCGGCATGCGCTGTGGGCGTGGCCTGCTCGGCGGCCAGGGCCGCCTGGGCTTTTTTGCTCAGCTTCTTGGGCTTGGGCGGCGCCAGGCGTTTGGCCAGTTGCTCGGCCGTCATGTCCTTCAGGGCGGGGGGCAGGGCCGTGAGCGCAATCTCGCCCAGGCTGCGCTGGTAGTACTGGGCAGCAAAGCCCACCAGGCGGCGCCAGCTGGCGGACAGCGGTGGCAGGCCCTGGAGCACGCTGCGCACCGGCTTGAGTTGTTCCGGGGCCAGTGCCTCGGCCTGCTCAGCTTGCTCCCAGACCACACCCAGCAGTTCACGTGTGCCCAGGGGTACACGCACCAGAGTGCCTGGGAGCAAAGGTGTTGCGCAGGTGTAACTCAGCAATCCCCCGACCCCGCTGTGCACGGGCGTGTGCACCGCCACTTGTACCAGGCAAGGCGTGGAGCCTTCAGGAGGCGGGGAAAACAGCGGGGAATCAGGTGAAAGCGGCATGTGGCAAGGCTTTCCACAGGGGTGGCATGCCAGACGAGGTGTTTCTGTGGATAACTTTGTGGGAATTATCCGGCCTATGGCTTGTAGCCCACGCGGTCAACTGGTGCTTGTTGCCTCTTTGACGAACGGCGTTGCAGGTGTTTATTTAATTGAATCAACAACTTAAGACGTGTTTTCGTGATTTGTTGCTAATCAAAAAAAGAGCACTACAGGCCATGGCTGCAAGCAGGTTTCTGTGCATAAGTTGGATGTGCACATCCGTCAAGGGCTTGTCAGTGGAGGCAAAAAACGACACAAAAACCAAGAACCAGCGGGATTCGGCCGATATTGGCAGCCGATGCGAGTGGGTACTTGCGAGAAGGCGGCTGTTATCCAAAATTTTGACATCTTGAAACAATTTGGAACAGCGCCGCCTTGTCATTCAGGCATGGGCACGACAACTGCGCCCATGCCGACGCGCGGGGTCAGGCCGCGCGCAGGGCGCGCGAATGCTGGTGCACGGTTTCCACCAGGGCCGCCACATGCTCGGGCGGTGTGAACTGGCTGATGCCATGGCCCAGATTGAAGATGTGGGTGGGGCCGGTGGTGTTGCGGTCGGTATGGGGCTTGCCAAAGCTGTCCAGCACGGCGCGGGCCTGGGCGGCCACTTGCTCGGGCGGAGCAAACAGCACATTGGGGTCGATATTGCCCTGCAGCGCCTTGCCGGGGCCGCCGACTTCACCGCCCACAATGGCGCGGGCCTTGGCCAGATTGGCCGTCCAGTCCAGGCCCAGGACTTCGCAGTCCAGGCTGTTCATTTCATCCAGCCAGATGCCTCCGCCCTTGGTGAAGACCAGGCGCGGCACGTCCTGGCCGTCCACACCAGTGCGCTTGAGCTGGGCCAGCACGCGCTTGGTGTAGGCCAGGCTGAACTGCTGGAACATGCCGTCGGCCAGCACGCCGCCCCAGCTGTCAAAAATCATCACGGCCTGGGCGCCGGCATCGATCTGGGCATTCAGGTAAACGGCCACGCTGTCGGCATTCACCTCCAGGATGCGGTGCATCAGGTCGGGGCGCGAGTACATCAGGCTCTTGACCAGGCGGTAGTCGTCGCTGCCGCCGCCTTCGACCATGTAGCAGGCCAGCGTCCAGGGGCTGCCCGAGAAGCCAATCAGCGGCACGCGGCCGTTCAAAGCCTTGCGGATGCTGGTGACGGCGTCAAACACATAGCGCAGCTTGTCCATATCGGGCACTTGCAGCTGGGCCACGGCGGCCTCGTCGCGCACCACCTTGGCGAACTTGGGGCCCTCGCCCTGGGCAAAGGACAGACCCAGGCCCATGGCGTCGGGCACGGTGAGGATGTCGCTGAACAAAATGGCAGCATCCAGCGGGAAACGCTCCAGCGGTTGCAGTGTGACCTCGGTGGCGTAGTCCACATTGGTGGCCAGGCCCATAAAGCTGCCGGCCTGGGCGCGGGTGGCGCGGTACTCGGGCAGATAACGACCTGCCTGGCGCATCAGCCACAGCGGGGTGTAGTCGGTGGCCTGGCGGCGGCAGGCGCGCAAAAAGGTGTCGTTCTGAAGGGGGGCAAAAGACATGGAAAGGCTCACACGAAATGACCCGGCGGTGGACGTCAGCGCATGCTGCGGCTGAGGGGCAGGACGCTGCCTTGTCCGGCGGGGGGATGGGGGAGCGGGGAGTGTAGCGGATGGCCCCATGGCAGGCCGCCATGTCGCAGTGCTGCGACGGGGTTCCTGCACCGGCTGCTGATGCAGCGCAAACCATGGGTTTAGGCCTCAAGTTGTTACAAGGCGTTTACTATGCCGGACCTCCGCTGACTTCCCACTCCCTACCGTGTCCCTGCCCGAGACCCTGCACCTTCCCGCCTTCCAGAGCCTGACGCTGGCAATTTTGCTGTTCTTTGTCGGTCAGAAAGTGGCTGCTGCCTGGGAGCCACTGCGCCGCTACAACATCCCCGAGCCCGTGGTCGGCGGCTTTCTGTGTGCCACCGTGGTGGGCCTGGCCTATGCCGTGCTGGGCCTGCGCATCGAGTTCGACCTGCAGGTGCGCGACACGCTGCTGCTGTACTTTTTTGCCGGCATCGGCCTGAAGTCGGATCTGAAAACGCTGAAGGAGGGTGGCAAGCCCCTGCTCATTTTGCTGGTGCTGGCCTCGGGCTTTATCGTGCTGCAAAACCTGCTGGGCATGGGCGTGGCCGAGCTGTTCGGCCTGGACCGGCGTGCCGGGTTGATGACGGGCTCGATTTCGCTCACCGGCGGTGTGGCCACCACCCTGTCCTGGGGGCCGCATTTTGTGGACCAGCTGGGCATTGCCAATGCCATGGAGCTGGGCATGGCCAGCAATATGGTGGGCTTGATTGCGGCCTGCACCATTGGCGGCCCCATTGCCGGCTGGCTGATGCGCCGCCATGCCATCCAGGGCAGTGGCACCACGGCGCTGGATGTGGGCGTGTCCCTGCAGCAAGCCACGGTCAAGCTGGACTACTACGGCGTGCTGCGGGCCCTGCTGTGGCTGAACATGGCCTTGATGATTGGCGGCGTGCTGACCCCGCTGTTCCAGCAGGCCGGGCTGCAACTGCCCATGTTTGTGGGCTGTTTGATTGGCGGTATCTTGCTGCGCAACACGGCCGGCCGGTGGATGCTGGGCCGCCACCAACGGCGTCTGGGCCAATTCCATTGGCACAGCATGCGCGAAGGCCTGGCCATGATTTCGGACATCTGCCTAGGCCTGTTCCTGACCATGGCGCTGATGGGCCTGCAGCTGTGGGTGCTGGAGGGCGTTTTGGGCTTTGTGCTGACGGTGCTGGTGCTACAGGTGCTGCTGGCCGCGGCCTTTACCGGGCTGATCGTGTTCCGCGCCATGGGCAGCGATTACGAGGCCGCCGTGGTCTGCGCCGGCTTTGGCGGCATCACCCTGGGCTCCACCGCCACCGCCGTGGCCAATATGACGGCCGTGGCCCGCAGCCACGGCGCGGCGCACCGGGCCTTTATCGTGGTGCCCCTGGTCTGCGGTTTCTTTGTCGACATTGTCAACGCCTTGGTGATCCAGTTCATGGCGCGCTAGAGCGCCAGGCCACGGGAAGGTGGGTGACATGCAACTGTCATGTATCCGCCATGGCGATGTCATATGCGCCGCGCACACTGCATGCCGTGAGACGAAGTGAGCCAACAGGGACGGCGATGGGAACAACCACCGCCGTACAAGACCCGGCTTCGGACTCACGCGAATTTCAACGCGCAGGTGCTCGGAGGCAGTATGGACATCCTCACTATCCCGGCAGCTGGCGCGGCGGGCTCTGCAAGCCGCTTGTGCCAGCCTCTTCCCACCGGCCGCCCGGCGGCCCCTGAATTGGCCGTAGGCTGGGCCAGACACCTGGACGAGGTGCGCGCAGCGCAGCGGCTGCGTTACCAGGTGTTTGCGGAGGAAATGGGCGCCAAGCTGCCCCAGGACCAGCCCCACAGCCTGGCCGGCCACGATGCCGACCATTTCGACGATTTTTGCGAACACCTGCTGGTGCGTGACCAGGCCACCCAGAAAGTGGTGGGCACCTACCGCCTGCTGACCCCCAGCCAGGCCCGCCGTGCCGGCGGCCTGTACTCGGAAGGCGAGTTCGACTGCAGCGCGCTGGCACCGCTGCGTGAAGACATGGTGGAGCTGGGCCGCAGCTGCGTGCACCGCGACTACCGCAGCGGCGCCGCCATCCTGGCGCTGTGGGGCGCACTGGCCGACTTTATGCAGCGCAACCGCCTGCAATCCATGGTGGGCTGCGCCAGCCTGCCCCTGCACCACCCCGGTTTGACCTATGGCGAAGGTGCGGCCCGCATCTGGGCACAACTGCCCGAGAAAAGCCATTGCGACCCGCAGTGGCGTGTGCGCCCGCTGCTGGCCCTGCCGCTGCGCGAGCAGGAGCTGGCGGCCCAGCCTGACGGCCCCGCAGTGGAGCTGCCGCCGCTGGTACATGGCTATCTGCGCATGGGCGCCAAGGTGTTGGGCGCACCGGCCTGGGACCCGGATTTTCAGACGGCAGACCTGCCCATCATGTTGCAAATCGCTGATTTGCCAGCGCGCTATCGACGCATGCTAGGGTGCTGAGGAGCACCCCCCTGAGTCGCCTTCGGCGCCTTCCCCCCGCTCTTCGCTCGCTGCGCTCGCGGGCAGGGGGACGCTGCCAGCGCGGCGGGGCGGCCCTTGCGCGGCAGCCCTGACCTAGGCCAGCGCCAGTTTTTTCCATCTGAGACACATGCATGTCTCCCCGGTCTTACTCCCTCGCCTGCTTGCGGGAGAGGGTGGGGGTGAGGGCGCTCAGGCCGTGACCAACCGCCTATGTTCGATCTTGATGCAGGCGTCTTGCACCACCAGAACTCCGGCCGCTGAGGCCAGGGCGGCGGCCTCTGTATGCACCACCCCCTGCTGCAACCACAGGCAGCGCGCGCCCACGGCGATGGCTTCCTGGGCGATGGGGGGAATGGCTTCGCTTTTGCGAAAGCAGTCCACGATGTCGACCGTAAGCCCTTGGGCAGTCAGGCTGGCAGCGGCCTCGGTCACGCTGGCGTAAACGCGCTCGCCCAGGATCTGTCCGCCCTCGGCGGCCACCACGGGGTTGACCGGAATCACGCGCAGCCCATGGTGCTGCAGATATTCGGCCACCTCGTGGCTGGGACGGTCTGCCTGCGGCGACAGACCGACGACGATGACGTTGCAGGGTGGCTGCAGCAGAGGGCGCAGTACGGAATCCGGGGGCAGGGCAAGGCTGTGCATGCCCCAGTGTGACCGGATCGGCGCATCCGCGCTGTCACCAAGGGCGCGGGTCCGTAGGGGTATGCAGAAAAAACAGGAGCTGCTGCTGCCGATGGGGCTTGGTTTTTAGATTGATATCTATCTGAAAACAAGGCACTGAAAGCATAGAGTGCTCTCTTTCTTAAAAAACATGTTCTGGGTACGCATGGGGCGGAATATTTAATTTAATCCGGGTATAAATTTGGTTATTTATACCCGGGCAAAATTTACCCATTCCAAAAGCAGCGAGTCTTCCCATGCAGCGCCTCCCCAGTTTCACCAGCTTTCACGGTCACCAGCGTTTGGCCAGTGGTTCGCTCGCGGTCAATGCCCTGGCCGTGCGCCAGATGTTGCCGACGGCGGTGGCGCCGGTGCTGGTGTTTGACGACCGCACGGGCCGCAGCATCGATCTGGACCTGCGTGGCAGCGATGCCGAGGTCCAGGCCCGCATGGATGCCCAGGCCCAGGCCATGCTCCAGAGCGATGTCGGCGATGCCGATCGCGACAGCGATGGCAGTGTTGCCGAAGCTGGCCCGCGCGGCCGCGGCCGGCCCAAGCTGGGCGTGGTGGCGCGTGAGGTGACATTGCTGCCCCGCCACTGGGACTGGTTGGCGTCGCAACCCGGTGGCGCCTCGGTGGCGCTGCGCAAGCTGGTGGAGGCCGCACGCAAAAGCGGCCACGCGGCCGAGCAGCAGCGCCTGGCGCGCGAGCGGGCCTATCAGCCGATGCTGGCCCTGGCCGGCGATCTGCCCGGCTTTGAAGAGGCTACGCGCGCCCTGTTTGCCGGAGACGGCCAGCGCCTGCATGCGCTGTTGACGGATTGGCCCGCCGATGTGGGCCGCTATGTGCTGGCGCTGGCCAGCAGTTCACACGACGATGCGCCCGATCAGGGTCAGGAGGCCTCCGCATGAGCCCAACCACAGTCACCACTTTCACTGCCCAGGCTACGGCGCCACAGTTCACCCAGGCCAACGGCCTGCGTATCTGCTGGGACAGCGTGGGCGACCCACAGGCCGAAGCCGTCTTGCTTCTGCCCGGTCTGGGCACACAGCTGCTGCGCTGGTCGCCGTCGTTTTGCCAACGGCTGGTGGAGCAGGGCTTTCGCGTGCTGCGCATGGACTTGCGCGATGCGGGCCTGTCCAGCCACCTGCATGACGCAGGTGTGCCGGCGTTTGCCGAACTGGCGGCCGCACTGGCCGCGGGCCAGCGCCCGCAAGTGCCCTATACCCTGCACGATATGGCGGCCGATGTGACGGGGCTGCTGGATGCGCTGCAGCTGGAGCGTGTGCACCTGGTGGGCCGCTCCATGGGCGGCATGCTGGCGCAGCTGCTGGCCGGCAGCCAGCCGCAGCGCGTGCGCTCGCTGTGCACCATCATGTCCAGCAGCGGCAACCCGCGCCTGCCCCAGGCCGATCCCGAGGTGATGGGGCTGATGATGCGTCCCGGCCCACGTCCGGAGCAGGGTGAAGAGGCTTATCTGGACCACGCCATGGTGTTTGCCCAGCGCATTGCCAGCCCCGCATACTTTGATGCCCAGGCCCAGCGGGCGCTGCTGCGTGCCGAGCTGCAGCGCGCTTACAACCCCGCCGGCACGGCGCGGCAGGTGGCTGCCATTGCCGCCACCGGTGATCTGCATCCCTGGCTGGCGCAGATCACTGCACCGACCTTGGTCGTGCATGGCGCCGAAGATGTGCTGATTCCACCGGCCTGTGGCCGGGATTCGGCCGATGCCATTGCCGGGGCCGAGTGGCTGCTGCTGCCCGGCATGGGCCATGATCTGCCGGCGGCGCTGGAGGCGCAGATTGCGGATGCCATCGCCCGCAATGCCAGGCGTTAGAGGCGCTACGCACGCTGTGCGCTCACGCTGCTAACACGTTCTTAGAGCGTCGCCAGTGCAGCACGGACCTCGCTGGGGGACAGCAGCTCGCTCAGAATGCGCGGCGGCTGGCCCGGCGCGTACAGCACATAAACCGGCACGCCGCTGCGGCCCAGGCGCGTCAGCTCGGCGGTGATGGCGGGGTCGCGCCGTGTCCAGTCGGCACGCAGCAGGGCCACATTGCGCTGGGCAAAGTCGGCCAGCACGGTGGGGTCGGACAAGGTGGTCTTCTTGTTGAACTGGCAGGTCACGCACCAGGCTGCGGTGAAGTCCACAAACGCCGGCTGGCCTGCGGTTTGCAGCGTGGTCACCTGCTCGGCGCTCCAGGGCTGCCACAGCGGGGTGTTGTCCGCAGCCGTGGCGGCCGCCTGAGGCTCTACCGGCTGCAGCACCAGGCGCGCGGCCGAGGGCAGCAGCCACACCGACAGCGCCAGCACCAGGCCAGCCAACAGCCAGCGGCTGCGGCCGGACAGGGTCAGCGCCCAGGACAGGGCGGCCAGCAGCAGCAGCAGGCCCAGCAGGGCGGCCGCGCCGTCAATACCGCTTTGCTGGCCCAGCACCCATACCAGCCACACCACGGTGGCAAACATGGGGAAGGCCATGGCGCGACGGAAGATGTCCATCCAGGCGCCGGGGCGGGGCAGCCAGCGCAGCACGGCGGGTATCAAACAGGCCAGCACATAGGGCAGGGCCATGCCCACGCCCAGGGCGGCAAACACCGTCAAGGCCTGTGCTGCGGGCATGCCCACGGCAAAGCCCAGCGAGGCACCCATAAAGGGCGCGGTGCAGGGCGAGGCAATGGCCACGGCCAGCACGCCGGAGAGGAAGGCATCGGCCACCGGGTGGCGGGCCTGGGCGCTGGCCCAGCGGCTGGGCAGCAGCATGCGCAGCTCGAACAGTCCGGCCAGATTCAGGCCAATGAGGGTGAACAGCGCGGCCAGCGCGGCCACCACGCCGGGGGACTGCAGCTGAAAGCCCCAGCCCAGCTGCTCGCCCGCTGCGCGCAGGCCCAGCAGCAAGCCGCCCAGGGCCAGAAAGCTCACGATCACGCCGGCGCCATAGGCCAGGCCGCCGGTGCGGCGCGCGGCCGCCGTGGTACCGGGCTGGGTAAAGGCCAGCAGCTTGATGGCCAGCACGGGGAACACGCAGGGCATCAGGTTCAGAATCAAGCCGCCCAGCAGGCCACCGAGCACGGCCAGCCACAGGCTGGAGCTGGCGCCAGGATCGGTGCTGGGGCTGTCGGCAGGCTGCGCTGCCGTTGCTGCCACGCGGTTGGCTTCCAGTGCCGCAGCCAGCGCGGGGGAGACCGTGGCCACATCGGCCGCCTGCCACTGGCCTTCCACCGGTGCCACCACACGCCAGGCTTGGGCGGGCGGGGCGTGGGCCACATCGCTGCCTGCAGCGGGCAGGCCCAGCACAATGGGCAGACTGGTCGGCGTGTCGCCACGCATCTCGGACAGCGGCAGCTCGGCCGTCCAGCTGCCGCCGCGCCAGGCCTGGGTCCAGTCCTTGCCCAACTCGGCCGCATGCACAAAGGTTTCGGCCGACTCAGGGTAGAAGGCGAGCTGCTTGCCCAGGGCGGCAGCGGGCAGGCCGTCGACCTGCAGGCGCACGCGTTCGCCACCAGGCAGCACGGTAAAACGGGCCTCGCCATTGAGCACCTGGGGAGCCCGGTGGGCGGCCTGGGCAAAGTCGGCAGCGGCCATGGCCATGCTGCCCTGCACGGGCAGCTCCAGCGTGAAGCGCCCGTCTTCCGGTATGCATTCCACCCGGCACACCAGCCAGCTGGCCTGCAGCTGGATCTGGGCCATGCCCTTAGCATCGGGGCTGAAGTCCGGGGTGACGGTGATGGGCACGGGCAGCAGCACCTGGCCTTCATAGCCATAGTTCAGCATGGAACCCACGCGGATCTGCTGGGGTACCGGCCACTGGATGTCGCCCGCCACCATGCCGGGCGGCAGCTCCCAGTCCAGCTGTGTGGGCAGGCCGGAGTCGCCCGCGTTCTTCCAGTAGGTGTGCCAGCCGGGCTGGTGGCGTATGCGCAGGCCCAGTGTCAGCGGCTGGCCGGGGGCAATGCCGTTGGGGGCCAGGGCCACCAGCTCGGCGTGCACGCGTGGGGTTTCCACGGCGGCGCTGCTCCCGGCTGCGGCCGGGTTGCCCAGCTTCAGCTGAAACTGGGCATGGGCGTTGGGCAGCCACAGCAGAAGGGCGGACAACAGCAGGCGGGCGAGAAAAGCGGGGAAGAGGAGGGCTGGCTGAAACATGGCAGCAATTGGAGACAGGTGCGCCATTTTGGTTCCAGAGCGTGAAGCCAGTCTTATGTGCCAGTTTTCTGCGAGGGGATGTGGGCGCTGGAGGCAGGGTCGGCATCCGCACTGGCGGGGTCTGCTTGGGCGCCGACGCAGCACACCGGCGTGGGCGGCTGGCCGGCAACTTCGGCCGGCGTGGCCACGGGGTCGTGCGGGGCATTGGGCAGCATGCGGGCCGAGCGCCAGCCACCCCAGCGGTAATAGGCCAGAATCATCAGCACCGAGGCCGCCGAGCTGATGGGAAAGCTCCACCAGATGGCATCCACGCCCAGCCAAGGCTGCAGCCACTTGGCCGCCGGCACGCGTATGCCCCACATGGCAATGCCCAGAATCACCATGGGCACCAGCACGGCGCCGGTGGCACGCACCACACCCGAGAGCACAAAGGTCACGCCAAAAAACAGAAACGAGCCTATGGCAATGTGGTTGAGGTGGCGGGCTACGGAAAGCGAGGCGCTGCCAGTGGGCAAAAACCAGCCCAGCACCCAGCGGTCCAGCAACACGATCAAGGCAATCAGGCTGCCCGTCATCACGATGTTGGCCAGCATGCCGGCACGGGCCGTGGCATCCACACGCTTCCACAGGCCGGCGCCCACGTTCTGCGCCGCCATGGACGAGCAGGCCGCGCCTATGGCCATGGCCGGCATTTGCACATAGGTCCACAGCTGCAGTGCGGCGCTATAGGCCGAGGCGGTCAACACGCCGTAGGCATTGACCATGGAGATCATGGCAATCATGGCCATGGAAATCATCACCAGCTGCACGCCCATGGGCAGGCCTTTGACCACCAGGGTGCGCACAATGGCCAGGTCGGGCTCGAACAAGCCCAGCTGACGCCTGCCAATCCACAGCGGGTGGTGGCGCAGCCGCAGCCAGGCCAGCAAGGCGGAAAAGCTCAGCCCATTGGCAATCAGCGTGGCCATGGCCGAGCCCTGCACACCCCAGGCCGGCACCGGGCCCCAGCCAAAAATCAGCAAGGGGTTGAGTGCAATGTCCAGCATCACCACCAGCAGCAAAAACCAGAAAGGCGTCTTGGTGTCGCCCGCACCGCGCAGCACGGCGGTGACGAAGCTGAACATGAACAGCAGCGGAATGGCCAGAAAAATCACCTGCAGATAGGCCTCTGCCAGCGGCAGCGAGGCCTCGGGTGTGTCCATCCAGCGCATCAAGGTGTGCGACAGCGGCCAGCCCACCAGGGCCAGTACCAGGGAAATCAGCCCAAAAAACGTGGCGCTGGTACCCAGCACCCGCTTGGCCTGGGCGATGTTGTGCGCGCCCATGGCCTGGGCCACCAGGATGTTGGTGGCCATGCTGATGCCAAACATGGCCCCCACCAGGGCAAACAGCACATTGTTGGCATTGGCCGTGGCCGTCAGCGCCGCCTCGCCCAGATGGCCGCCTACCCAGATCGCATTCACCGAGCCATTGAGCGACTGCAGCACATTGCCCGCCAGAATGGGCAGGGCAAACACCACCAGCGTGGAGGCGATGGGGCCTTGGGTCAGGTCGCGCAGAGCGGGTTTGGCAGCAGAGGGCATGGCACATTGTGGCCGGGCTGCAGAAAAAACCATAGCTGCCAGCGCGTGTGCAGGGCTACGTTACATGCGAAACCTGTTGAAGACCCACCAGGATGGGGCAGTACCAGCTATGGATTTTGGAGGGCCGCAGCACCACCCCGGGCGCTCCGGCGAGGCGCAATAATGCGGGCATGGACCCTCTACCCGCCTCCTCCTCCCCGCCGCGCTGGCCCGCGCGCCACTGGGCCCAGGTCTCGGCCCGCGACTTTGCGCTGGCGCAGGGCAACGGCCTGGCCGCCGCCACCGTGGCCGTGCTGCCCGTGGGTGCGGTGGAGCAGCATGGCCCGCATCTGCCGCTGGCCGTGGACACCACATTGGTTGACGGCATCGTCGCTGCAGCCTTGCCGCAGTTGCCAGAGTCGACGCCGGTGCTGGTGCTGCCCACGCAAAGCATAGGCCTGAGCCTGGAGCACGAAAGCTATGCCGGCACGCTGGGCCTGTCGCCCGCCACGCTGCTGGCGCTGTGGACGGAAATTGGCGCCTGCGTGGCCCGTGCCGGGGTGAAAAAGCTGCTGCTGTTCAACGCCCATGGCGGCAATGTCAGCAGCATGGACATCGTGGCCCGGCAGCTGCGCATGCAGTGCGGCCTGCTGGTCTACCACAGCAGCTGGTTCAATCTGCCGCTGCATGGGGCAGATACCGCCTTCAGTGCCCACGAACACCGCTTTGGCGTGCATGGTGGCGAGGTGGAAACCGCCATGATGCTGCACCTGGCGCCCGAGGCGGTGCGCATGCAGCATGCGCGCAACTTTGCCTCCAGCTCCGAACAGCGTGCCCAGCATTACCCGATTCTGGGCAACGGTAAAAGCGCCAAACTGGGCTGGGCCATGCAGGACTACAACCCCCAGGGCGCGGCAGGCAATGCCGCCGCCGCCGATGCGGTGCGGGGCAAGGCCCTGGTGGACGCCGCAGCTGCCAGCCTGGCGGCCCTGCTGCAGGAAATCCACCAACTGCCTGCAGACACCGTGGGCGCTGCGCCATTGCCCTTGGGTTAGGGCCCTAACTTCCCCCTCACCCCCACCCTCTCCCGCAAGCGGGCGAGGGAGTCATGCCGGAGGCAGGCCCCCATCCCCACCTTCCCCCGGCGGGGGAAGGAGCAACAGCCAAGACACGGGGCAAACTGTCCCCTGTCGCATGAAGAGCCCCTTTCGCCAAAGGCAACGAGCAAGGGCCGCCCCGCAGCGAGGTTGCCGTCCCCCTGCCCGCGAGCGCAGCGAGCGAGAGCGGGGGGAAGCGGCGTAGCCGCTCAGGGGGGTGTCACGCGAAGGTTACCCACTCCCGCGTCTCGTCCGTATCCAGATGGTTCAGGGTGTTAAAGGTCTGCAGCATCAAACGCTTGGGGCTGATGCTGAACTCCGTCACCGCGCTGTTGCGCAGGCGCATGTTCAGCGCAATGCTGGCCTCGGGCGTGGTGCCCAGCACCTGTGACACGGCGGTGGAAATCGGGCCACCGCTGCTGACCAGCAGCACATTGCCGCCAGCATATTGCTGGCGTATGCGCTCCAGCGCCTGGTGCACGCCACCGGAAAAATCCTCCCAGCTGGGCATGCCTTCGGGCGTGATCACCCCGCTCATCCACTGGGCCAAGGCATCGCACAGCAGGCGAAAGTGCTGGCGGTAGCGCTCGGGCGTGTCGGGCTTGTCCAGCGGCTCGGGGTGGATGCTGCGTATCAGCGCATGGCTGTCGTACTCGTTGAGTGCGGGCAGCGCGGTGGCGGCAGGCAGGCCGGGCAGTTGGCGGGCAATGCCCTCCAGCGTCTGCACATGGCGGCGTAGCGTGCCGGTGAATACGGCGTCAAAGGACTGACCGCGTTCCTGCCAGTACTGGCCCAGGCGTTCGGCCTGGGCCGTGCCGCGCGGGCTGAGCTGGTCATAGTTTTCGGCCCCGAAAGATGCCTGGCCGTGGCGTACAAGGTAGAGGGTTCCCATGGCGCGGATTGTGTTGCCGTCGATTTACGCCGCGCTGTCAACCCCGCGACCAGTTGGCGCTTGGGCGACAGGGGACTATCCCGCATGGCTTGTCTGGATTGCCAGGCAGACCGGGGCGCAGGCCGGTTAAGATAATTGAGAGCTATTCTCACAACACATAACAGCACGCTCCGCCTCCAGCCCTTGGAATGGCCTTTTTCTGCCCGTCAGTCAAAAGCCATCGCCGGCCTGGAGGCGGAGCGTGTTTTTTTCTGCGCTTCCTCTACTCACCTTCTGGAGACCTTTATGTTGCAACGCCCCTTGTTTGCCCTGGCCGCCGTGGCCAGCCTGTGCGCTCCCAGCCTGTCTGCGGCTGCGGCGCCCGAGGCGCTGACGCTCTACACCACGCGCGAGCCGGCGCTGATCCAGCCGCTGCTGGCGGCGTTCACGGCCAAGACGCAGATCGAGGTGAAGACGGTGTTCGTCAAGGACGGCCTGCTGGAGCGCGTCAAGGCCGAGGGTGAGCGTTCCCCGGCCGATGTGCTGATGACGGTGGACATCGGCAATTTGCTGGACCTGGTGGACGGTGGCATCACCCAGCCGGTGAAGTCAGCCGCGCTGGAAGCCGCCATTCCCGCCCAGCTGCGTGACGTCGGCAACCAGTGGTTTGCCCTGTCCATGCGCGCCCGCGTGCTGTATGCCGAAAAGGATTTGAAGATTGGCACCTTCCGCTACGAAGACCTGGCCAGCCCCAAGTGGAAGGGCAAGGTCTGCAGCCGCGCCGGCCAGCACCCCTACAACACCGCGCTGATCGCCGCCATGATTGCCCACGACGGCGAGGCCAAGACCGAGCAGTGGCTCAAGGGCGTCAAGGCCAATCTGGCACGCAAGGCCACCGGCGGCGACCGTGATGTGGCGCGTGACATCCTGGGCGGCATCTGCGATGTGGGCCTGGCCAACACCTACTACGTGGGCCATATGAAGGCCGCCAAGGAAGGCACGGACGCGCGCAAATGGGGTGACGCCATCCAGGTGATCAAGCCCACGTTTGCGGCGGCCAAGAGCGGCACCCACATCAACATCAGCGGCGCCTCGGTGGCCAAGCATGCGCCCCACCGTGCGCAGGCCGTGCAACTGCTGGAGTTCCTGGTGTCCGAGCCGGCGCAAAACCTCTATGCCCAGGCCAACTACGAACACCCGGTGCGCAAGGGCGTGGCTTTGGACCCGGTGGTGCAGCAAAGCATTGGCGCCATCCAGATCGACCCGCTGCCGCTGGCCGAGATTGCCAAGTACCGCAAGCAGGCCAGTGCTTTGGTGGATAAAGTCGGGTTTGATAAGTGACACCCCCCTGAGGCGCTGACGCGCCTTCCCCCCGCTCTCGCTTCGCTGCGCTCGCGGGCAGGGGGACGACAGCCTCGCTGCGGGGCGGCCCTTGCTCGCTGTCTCTGGCGAAAGGGGTCTGAGCAGGCGACTGAGGAGGAACAAGGCTCCTGTGCTGGCGGGGCGGAATAGGCCCGCGTTAAGATGCCGCCCTTTCGGGGCCACGGCACTTGCGGGGTTCGGACTGCTGGAGCGTGCCGCAAAGGCCCAGTGGGCCTTGGGGCGCCCGCCACAACGGCCCGCCACAACGGCCAGACAGCGCGGCAGGCGCGGCGTCTTGCCCGCAGACAGTACTTTTGTACGGCAAGGGCGAGCAACAAAGCATGCAGCGCTGTATGGACGCCTTGAAAAAAGGCAACCACTCAAGCCGTAAGAAAGAATTTTTTCGGGATGTTTTCTGTGTTTCGTTCCGGGTTGCGGCCTGTGGGGTTGGTGTGGCAGGGGGGCGCCTGGCTGATTGCTTTGGGAGTGCTGGCGCCCGTGCTGTCCCTGGCCTGGCTGGCGCTGGGGGCGGACTGGGCGCATTGGCAGAATCTGCTGTGCCATGTGCTGCCCGATGCGGCGGCAAATACGGCCCTGCTGCTGGCCGGCGTGGGCGCCATGGTGCTGGTGGTGGGCACGGGCTGTGCCTGGCTGGTGACGGCCTGCGATTTTCCTGGGCGGCGCTGGCTGCTGTGGGCGCTGCTGCTGCCACTGGCCATGCCGGCCTATATCGTGGCCTTTGCCTATCTGGACCTGCTACACCCGATTGGCCCGGTGCAGGGCGCTTTACGTTGGCTGCTGGGCTATGACAGCCCGCGCCAGTGGCGGCTGCCCGATTTGCGCTCCATGGGCGGCGCCATCTTTGTGCTGGGCTTCACGCTCTACCCCTATGTGTATATGACGGCGCGGGCCATGTTCATGACCCAGCCCGCCCATTTGCTGGAAGCGGCACGCTCGCTGGGCGAGACGCGCTGGGGCGCCTTCTGGCGCGTGGCCCTGCCCATGGCGCGGCCGGCCCTGGCCGTGGGCCTGAGCCTGGCGCTGCTGGAGGCGTTGAACGACATCGGCGCCTCGGAATTCCTGGGCGTGCACACGCTCACCGTTTCCATCTACACCACCTGGGTCACGCGCTCCGATTTGGCCGGTGCGGCCCAGATCGCCTGCGCCATGCTACTGGCCGTGGTGGCCCTGGTCTGGCTGGAGCGCCAAGGCCGCAGCCGCCAGCGCTTTGGCGCGGCCCAGCGCATGCGTGCCATACAGCCCAAGCACCTGCCCGGCCCGCTGGGTTGGGCACTGACAGCCCTGGTGTCGCTGCCGGTGCTGATTGGCTTTGTGGCGCCGGCAGCCTATTTGCTGTGGGAAAGCGCCAAGCGCTTGCTGCAGGGCAGCGGTATTTCCGCCGGCCTGTGGGCCAGCTTGCTCAACACCCTGGGCCTTGCCCTGGGTGTGACGGTGCTGGCCGTGCTGGCCGGCCTGGTCGTGGCCTGGAGCACCCGCCAGGGCGTGAGCACCCGGGCGCCTGCGCGCTGGCCGCTGCAACTGGCCACGCTGGGCTATGCCGTGCCCGGCACGGTGCTGGCCATTGGCCTGCTGACGCCAGCGCTGGCGCTGGACGCCGGCCTGGCCCAGTTGTTTGGCGCCCAGGGTCTGCCGCTGCTGGGCTTGGGCGTGGTGCTGGTCGTGGCCTGTGTGATCCGCTTTCTGGCCATGCCCGTGGGCGGGTTGGACGCTGGCCTGGCTCGCATTCCGCCCACCTTGGAGCAGGCTGCGCGCCTGCTGGGCGAAACGCCCTGGGGCACGCTGCGCCGCGTGCATTTGCCGTTGTTGCGCCCGGCCCTGGCCACCAGCGCCATGCTGGTGTTTGTCGACGCCATGAAGGAGCTGCCCGCCACCTTGCTGCTGCGACCGGCCGACTTTGACACCCTGGCCACCTGGCTGTATGCCGAGGCCGCGCGCGGCACCTATGAGGAAGGCGCCATCGCCGCCCTGTGCATTGTGCTGGCCGGCCTGCTGCCGGTGCTGTGGCTGGCGCGTGCACAGCAACCGGAGGCTCAATAAATTGATAGCTGTTTACGCTGCTACATCCTTGGCTTCAGGCCAAAATAATGCGCAATGCCAGCCACATAGCGCGCTGAATGCTCTGTTTTTTGCTATGACTGTGAAGCTGCCATGACCGCCGCCCTGCGCCTTTCGCGCCTGCATCTGACCTATGCCACTCCCCAGGGCCTGCACAGCGTGGTGCAGGACTTTGATCTGCACGTGCCTGCCGGCCAAATCGCCAGCCTGCTCGGCCCCTCGGGCTGCGGCAAAACCTCGGTGTTGCGCGCCATTGCCGGCTTTGAGCCGGTGCAAAGCGGCGCCATCTGGCTGGGCGAACGCCTGCTCTCCGGCCCCGGCGTGCAGCTGCCGCCCGAGCAGCGCCAGGTGGGCATGGTGTTCCAGGAATACGGCCTGTTTCCCCATCTGACGGCGGCAGACAACGTGGGATTTGGCCTGCGCCGTATGGATGCCGCCGCGCGTGCCCAGCGGGTGCAGGAGTTGCTGGCCGTGGTGGGCCTGGCCCAGGCCGGTGCGCGCTACCCGCATGAGCTCTCCGGTGGCCAGCAGCAACGCATCGCCCTGGCGCGGGCCCTGGCACCGTCGCCCGCCCTGCTGCTGCTGGACGAGCCCTTCTCCAACCTGGACGCCGCCACCCGCGATCGCCTGACGCAAGAAGTGCGCGACATTCTGCGCGCCGCCGGCCAGACCGCCGTGCTGGTGACCCACCATGCGCGCGAAGCAGAGACCATGGCAGATGAAATCTGCCATATGACACCCCCCTGAGGCGCTGCGCGCCTTCCCCCCGCTCTCGCATCGCTGCGCTCGCGGGCAGGGGGACGACAGCCTCGCTGCGGGGCGGCCCTTGCTTGCTGTCTCTGGCGAATGGGGCGCTGCATGCAGCATGCTGTACCAGGGAACTGCTGTCTTTTGCTGTTTTTATGTCAGCCGGAGCGAGCGTGCGCAGCACAGCGGGGCTCCGGTTGAGAGCCACAACGCCCAGACAGCGCTTCAGGCGCGGCGTCTCGCCCGCTGACAGTACTTTTGTACGGCAAGGGCGAGCAACAAAGCATGAAGCGCTGTCTGGGCGCCACCGCACGATGCCCCCACCCAAAGCGGAAAAGTTACAGCAGCACTTGGCCTTGGATGCAGGTGACGGTGTGGCCACCTACCCAGAGCTGTTTCTGCTCATCTTCGCTGATGTACACCTGCCCATCTCGCCCCACGCAGCAGCCTTGGTTGGCCAGATAGGGCGCGCGCAGCAGGCTGTTTTCGCGCAGCCACAGGGCCAGGCTGGCGTTCAGGCTGCCGGTGACAGGGTCTTCGTGCACGCCCGTGGGGGCGGCAAAGCCGCGCACTTCCAGCTGGGGGCATGTCGGCTCGCTGCTGGCGCGCAGGCCGGTGGCAAAGGCGCGGGCCTCGCGGCTGCTGCGGCCTATCAGTGCGGGAGCCTCTTCGACGGGGTACAGCGCACACACGCCGGCCTTGACGTTCAAGGCCTTGAGCTTGGCGTGGTCGGGCGTCAGCGCCAACACGGTGTCCGGTTCGTCCAGCAGCACACCCATCCAGCGCGGGCCGTTGTCCAGCCAGGCCGCGCGCAGCACTTGGTGCTCTGAGACGCCCAGGGCCTGGGCCACCTGTGCCAGCAGCGCAGGCTCCACCGCGCTGATGGCGGTGGCCGGTACGGCAAAGGCCAGGCGCTCGCCTGCTCCATTGGTATGGCGGGTGATGGCCACCAGGCCCTTGGCGCATTCCTGCACGATCCGGTCTGCGCGCTGCGGCACGCCGCCCTGGGCCAGCCAGGCATGGCAGCTACCCAGCGTGGGGTGACCGGCAAAGGGTAGCTCCCCCCCGGGGGTAAAAATGCGCACGCGGTAATCCGCCCCCGCGGCGCGGCCGGCCGCTGTGGGCGGCAGCACAAACGTGGTTTCGGACAGATTGGTCCAGGCCGCAAAGGCCTGCATCTGGGCGTCGTCCAGGTCCGTGCCATCCAGCACCACCGCCAGCGGATTGCCGCGGTAAGGCACGGAGGTGAACACGTCCACAGTCATCAAAGGGCGTTGTCGCAGGACGGTCATGGCAATTTCATCGGTGGTTGCAGTGCGGGGGCTGTCCCCTCACCCCCACCCTCTCCCCGGAGGGGCGAGGGAGTAAGACCACAGGGCACAGAGCTAGAGCGTGGAGGCTTGGCATCGCCCCTTTCGCAGGGGCAACGAGCAAGGGCCCCCCGCAGCGAGGTTGCCGTCCCCCTCCCGCGCGTAGCGCGAAGAGAGGGGTGAAGGCGCGCAGCGCCTCAGGGGGTGTCGTTAGTTCTCGTCTCAGGGGGTGTAGTTCTTGATCGCGTCGGCCAAAGCCGCAATCCCCTTGGTGATCTGCTCGGCCGGCACGGTCACATAGGACAGGCGCAGTGTATTGGTCTCAGGCTCCTGGGCGTAGAAGGGCGCGCCGGGCACAAAGGCCATGCCGCGTTCCACGGCCTTGGCCAGCAGGGCCTGGGCGTCCATGCCCTTGGGCAGGGTGACCCACAGGAACATGCCGCCCACGGGGCGGGTCCAGCTCACGTCCAGGCCAGCCATCTCATGCTCCAGGGCCATCAGCATCACGTCGCGCTGGGCCTTGTACATGGCGCGGATGGTGGGCACATGGCGGTCCAGGAAACCGTCCTTGATGACCTCGGCCACCACACGCTGGTTGAAGCTGGGGGTGTGCAGATCGGCCGCCTGCTTGGCCTGGGTCAGCTTGCCGTAGACGGATTGGGGTGCCACGACAAAACCAATGCGCAGGCCTGGGGCCAACACCTTGGAGAACGAGCCCATGTAGATCACGCCCTCGGGGTTGCGTGCGGCCAGGGGCAGCGGCGATTCACCTTCGTAGCGGAGGTCGCCATAGGGGTTGTCTTCGATCAGGGGAACGCCCAGTTCCTTGGCCTTTTCCACCAGTGCCTGGCGGCGGGCCTCGCTCATGGTGCGGCCGGTGGGGTTCTGGAAGTTGGGCAGCACATAGGCCATGCGGGCCTTGTCGGTACCCGTGCCCACCTTGGCGGCAAAGTCTTCGACCAGCATGCCCTCGTCATCGCTGTCCACGCCCACGGCCACGGGCTCCATAGGCGTGAAGGCCTGCAGCGCGCCCAGGTAGGTGGGCTTTTCCACCAGGATGCGGCTGCCGGGGTCCAGAAACACTTTGCCAATCAGGTCCAGCGCCTGCTGGCTGCCGGTGGTGATCAGCACCTGGTCGGGGTTGACGTCCCAGGGCAGAAAATCGGCCACGGCCTGGCGCAGCGCGGGCAGGCCTTCGGTGGTGGAGTACTGCAGGGCGGCGGCGCCGTCACGCTGCATCACGGTCTGGCAGGCCTCGGTAAAGGCGTCCAGCGGGAAGGCATGGGGGGAGGGCAGGCCGCCGGCCATGCTGATGATGCCGGGGCGGTCGGTCAGCTTCAGGATTTCACGGATCGCGGAGGAATTCATCTTGGCAGCACGTGCAGCCAGGGTCCAGTTCGTCATAACGCACTCTCAAAAATCAACGCGCGCCCGCATAGCGCGCATCACGGTGGAAGAGCATGCCGTTGTGCGGCATGTGTCAGCGGCACCATGCAGGCACCGGCGTGGGCCGGCGGGGGCAGGGCCGTTGGCAGAAAACGGTGGCAGTCACCGGGGTACGGGAATGTGCCTAGATGCGGCTTATTGTGGGGTGGTGTGACGCCTCTCTCGTGAAGTTGGACAAAAAACAGTGTGCAGCCAGGGGGTGAAGGCTGCGCAGATGGCGATGCCTACCCTGCTCATGCGCGCAGCATCCAGATGGCCGTGGCCACCAGCAGGGCCGCCATGCCGCGGTTGAACCACAGCAGCCTGCGGCCCTGGGCCAGCCAGCCGCGTAGCAGCGCGCCCAGGCAGGCATAGAGCAGATTGCTGGCCAGGGCATAACACAGCATCACCGGCAGCACCACGGCCAGGCGCTGCAGGCCATCGGGCTTGCCGGCCACCCAGCCCGCCACAATGGTCAGGGCCAGCAGCCAGGCCTTGATGTTGACGAATTGCAGGGCCACGCCCTGCCAGAAACCGACCTGCAGCGGCGCGCTGTGCGCCTGGCTCAGCTGGCCGCTGCCCCAGAGCTTGAAGGCCAGCCACAGCAGATAGGCAATGCCCAGGCCCTGAATCAGCCAGCGCAGCGCCGGTGCCGCCGCCACCATGGCGCCTATACCGGCTGCGCACAACAGCAGCAGCAAGCCCCAGCCACAGGGCACGGCCAGCACAAAGCGCAGGCTGCGCAGCAGCCCATGGTTGGCGGCCAGCGCGGTGGACAAGGTGGTATTGGGCCCGGGGCTGAAGCTCATGGCCGAGGCCAGCATCAGCAGGGCAGTGAATTCGTGCAAAGGCATGGGACGCGGAGCAAAACCGCACCACTTTAGGGCGTTGTTCCCCGCTTGCCCAGCGCACTATCCCTAGGAGGGCCGTGCTTGCGTTTTTCCAAAAAGAGAGCGGTTAGCGCTTGTAGGTCCTATCTATTCGACAGATAAGACCTTGAGAACAAGCCAGTGTGCGCTGATGCAGCTATGGTTTTGCTGCTGCAGCCTGGGCGAGCTCCCATCCCCACCTTCCCCCGGCGGAGGAAGGGGTCATGCCGGGCTGGCATACGCGGTGGCGGAACTGCCCCTCACCCCCACCCTCTCCCCGGAGGGGCGAGGGAGAAAGCCAGTGACGCAACATAAGTCACCGCTGTCGCATGCAGCACCTCTTTCGCCAGAGGCAACGAGCAAGGGCCGCCCCGCAGCGAGGTTGCCGTCCCCCTTTCAGGGGGAAGGCGCGCAGCGCCTCAGGGGGTTACAACTTCAGTTTTTCGGATGGCCAATCCACAATGCTGCGCAGCAAGGTGCGATTGACATGCTCCATGTCGATGCCAAAGCGTTCGCACAGCTCGCGCACCACGGCGCCTTCGTCGCGCTCCAGGGCCTTGGCCAGCAGCAGGCTGGGGGCGTAGGGGCCATCTTCATTCACGGCGGCCTCGAGGATGCGCTCGGACAGTGGCAGGCGCTGCAGTGTCTGCGACAGCGGCTCGTCCAGCAGCTCGTCCAGGCGCGAGAACAGGCCGCACAGATAGACCTCGCTGCGCAGCTCCTGGCTGACGCCGGGGTCCAGCAGGCGCTCGGTCAGCTCGGCGCGCATCACGGTGGCGGCGCGTATGGGCTGCAAATCCTTGTCAGCGCTGGCCTGGGTCAGCTGGCCCGCCAGCCATTGCTTGAGATTGCCATAGCCCAGCATCACAAAGCCCATGCGCAGCGAGTCCACGCCCGAGCGCAAGGCCAGCGAGGCCGAGTTGGTGAACACCAGAAAGCGATAGGCCAGCATGGGGTCTTCGCTGAGGATTTGCTCAAAAGTGTCCAGCGATTCGTCGGCATCCACGGCCTTGAGCAAACGCATCACATGATCGTGGCTGGGTGCCAGCGCGCGCTCGCCACGCAGCTTGTGCTGCACGTCCTCCGAGGGCCAGCCCACGATGGCTGCCGCACGGTGCTGGTCCAGGCAGCGGTGCATGATGGCGCGGCTGTGCAGGCCCTCATACATCTGCCCATCTAGCAAGGCCAGGTGGGCAGGCACGGGTGCCTGGGGCGACAGCTGCATCAGCTCGACCGCGTCCTGTGGCCCCAGGTGCAGCATGCTGGTGCTGAACCAGCGGGCGCTGTCGGCATCGGGCAGTTGGTCCAGTGCACCGCGCCACACCAGGCGCACGCCGCGGGACTGGGCCCGCTGCACCAGGGTGTAGAGGGCAGAATCCGCAAGCCATTCGCCACGCACCTCAAGCAGCAGGCAGGGACTTTGGGGCATGTGCTCCAGCAGCAGCACCAAAAGGTGGCGCTGCTCGGGCGACAGAATCAGCTGCGGCGCCGAGGGCGACCACATCTCTTGCAGCATGCGCAGAAAGTGCGGTACGTCGGGTTGCTCTCCACCATCCTCGTGCATAAACAGTTGCACGCCCACCAGCTTGCGGGCGGCATTCCACAAAGGGCGATAGCCCAGGGCCAAGGAGGTGAGGGCGGACTGAACCATGGAGTGTTGCGGTGGCGGTGTTTATCAGTTGATGAAGTTGAACAGCGACAGCTTCTGGATGGAGGCGTAGGACTGCATGGCAGCGGACACGGTGACCTGCTGATTTTGCAACCGGGAAATGGCTGCAATGTATTCCGAATCGTTCATGTCTTCGGCCGCAGCGCGCTGGGCTGCCATCTGTTCGTTGCGGGCCAGCAGGGTTTCGCTTATGCGATCCGACTGGGCCATCAGGTCACCAGCATAGCTGCGAACGGTGGATACGCGGTTGAGCGCGGTATCGATTTCTGCCTGGGCCTTGGCCAGGCCATGGGCCAGCTCGCCAAAAGCGGTCTTGCCATCCATTTGGCCGCTGTTGCGGGCCGTGGCAATGGCGCTGTCCATCACCGAGAACAGGTCGGTGCGTTCGCTTTGCTTGACCGTAAAACCATCGCCATTGGCAGGCACGCCGGTGATAACCATGTCCATGCCGCCCACGCGGATGGCATCACCCGATTTATAGGTCAGGCCAGTCATGGGGTTGCCAGCAGGGTCATTGACCGGGGCTCCTGTGCTGTCCACCACGCTGTAGGTGGTGGCACCGCTGGCGTCGACGCTGAACTTGATGGTCTGGGGGCCGATAAAGGCAGCTGCGGCGGATGGGTCTTTGATGGTGCCCACCGTGCTCCAGGCCTTGCCCTGGTTGGGGGTATAGGTAGGCGGGGTGGTGGCGGGCGAGACTTCCACGCCCAGCTCCACGGCGAGCACGCCGTTGCCTGTGGAGCCATTCATAAAGGCCAGCGCACCATCCAGGCTGCTGGCAATGCCATAGGCGTTGCTGCCCTGCTGGCCGGGCTGGCCGTCGTAGTTGTACTTGCCCGAGATGATCTCTTCCTTGCTGTCCAGACCGCGGAACAGGGGCAGGCCGTTGCTGTCCGTGCGGTTGGCGTAATTCAGGATCTGGCTGCGCAGGCTTTCCATCTGCTGGACCAGGGCATCACGCTCGGTCTGGGTGAAGGTGCCGTTGCCGGCATCGATGGTCAGAGAGCGGAATTTCTGCAGCGCATCGACCACCTCACCCAGGCTGGATTCGCCATAGGTGACGCTGGCGGTCTGGGCATCCAGGGCGCGCTGGTCGGTCTCCAGGCGCGACATGCGGGTGCGGGCGCGTTCGGCCTGGGCGGCTGCCACGGGGTCATCGCTGGCACGCAGCACCTTGCGCTTGGCGGAGACATGTTCGATCTGGTCCGACAGGTCTTTTTGCTGCTTGCTGAGCTGGTTGATGGTGTTGGTGTACAGGGTTGCCGTGCTGTAGCGGTTGACGTTGGCCATGGGTAACTCCTAGAGGTATCAGCGGTTGACGGCGTTGAGCACGCTGTCAAACAGGCTTTGGGCGGTTTGGATGACCTTGGCCGAAGCCTGGTAGGCCTGCTGGAACTGCATCAGGCGGGCTGCCTCTTCGTCCAGATTGACGCCGGAGACAGTGGTGCGGTCGCCTTCCAGGCTGGCCGCCACGCTGGCCGACAGCTCGGCCGCGTACTGGGCGCTTTGCGTACGCGTGCCCACCAGGGCCATGGCCGAAGAGAAACCATCGGTGAGTGCGGTGCCACCATCAAAAATCTTGGCATCGCGCAGGTCCAGAAAGGCCGTGGCATTGCCTGCATTGCGCTTGTAGCTGTCGCCCAGAGCGGGCTCCAGAGAGTTGCTGACTTCCACCTTGTCACCCGTCTTGGGTGTGCCGGACAGGGTGATTTGCCAGCCATCAATGGTGATGGGTTTGCCCGACTGGAATGGCAATGGACCGTTGGTATTGCCGTTGTAGTCGTAGGTAATGTTGCCGGCCGCGTCCACACTGAAGGTCAGGGTGACCGGGGTGCCTAGAGCGGGCACACCAGCCCCCACAGCCTTGAGCTGGGACAGCTGCAGCGTGCCCTTGTTGTCCTGGTTGATGGCGGCCGACACCGGGTTGGCCACGGCCAGATCGGCCGGGGTGTAGACCAGGGCCTTGATGTCGCTGGCCGCAGAGCTGAAGGGCTTGAACAGAATGCTCTGGCCTTCGGCGCCGCTGTTGGCGGTGGCATTGAGCGAGAAGGTCAGTCCATCCACGGTGAAGGTGGAGGCGCCGGTGGTGGCGTCCAGGTTGTAGTTCAGCGTGGGATCGCCCAACGTACGGGTCTTGCCGTCGGACAGGCGCACGATCTTGGTGTCGGCAGGGTGGTTGGCACCAAAGATGATTTTGTAGTCCGAGGCCACCAGGGCGCGGGTGTCGGAAAAAGACACCGAGGCCGAGGGCGCACCCAGGTCGTAGCCCGGAATATTGCTGTAGCCCGGCATGCTGGTGGGCAGATAGAACAGATCGCTGCCATGTTCGCCGCTGAGCGTCAGGCCCAGCTTGTTTTGCTTGTTCAGCTCGGTGCCGATGGCCAGTGCCATGCGACCCATCAGATTGCGGGCCTCGGCCAGGTCTTCGTTGTTGAACTTGAGCAGGCCTGCCACTTCGCCGCCGGCCACCATGCTGGCGCTGAGCTCTACCTTCTCGCCACCGGGCTGGCTGAAGTACAGGGCCAGCTTGCCGCTGCCGGGGTAGTCTGTGGCCTCGCTGACGCTGAGCTGGCCGCTGGTGGAGCCCAGCACCAGCGGCTGGCTGCCGCCCACAAACAGGTTCAGAGAACCGTCGTCGGCCTCCACCTGGGTGGTCTTCACATACTGGTTGATCTCGCGGATCACCTGGTCGCGCTGGTCCAGCAGATCGTTGGGCGAATGGCCGCTGGCAATGGCCCGGCTGATCTGGGTGTTGAAGGTGGCCACCTGCACGGCCAGGCTGTTCACCTGGGTCACATCGTTGGTGATCTGCAGCTTGGTGGTGTAGTCCTGCTCTTCCAAAGCGGCAGAGGAGGAGCGAAAGCGTGAAGCCAGCTCGGACATGCGTGCCAGCACCACATTGCGCGCCGAGGCGTCGGAGGGCGAGGTCTGCAGGTCGGCAAAGGCATTCATCATGTTGCTGACGGCCGAGCCCAGGCTGGAGTCGCCGCCCGAGAACACATCCTGCATCTGCGTCAGCGACTGTGAGCGCGCCGCATCAGCCGCGCTGGCCGCGTTGGCCGCGTTGGATTGCTTGTTCAGCAGATCGCTGTAATTGCGCATTACCGTGGCCACCGACACACCGTTGCCGATGTAGCCGCTGCCCCGGTTTTGACCGGCTACGGTCTCCAGCGCCACGGTCTGGCGCGAGTAGCCCTTGGTGTTGACGTTGGCAATGTTGTGGCCAATGGTCTGCAATGCAGCCTGGTTGGCGGTCAGGGCGGAGACTCCGACGTTCATTAAGCTCATGATGCTGTCGCTTCCTTAGGCTTGGTTGCTGCGCTGCGCTGCGGCGGCGCTTTCAATGGCGCGACTCAGCTTGTTGGCGTATTGGGGATCGGTGGCGTAGCCGGCTTTTTGCAGGGCCTGGGCGTAGGCGGCGGCGGAGCCGCTGCCGGCCACGGCTTCGGCCTTGGCATAGCGCGGGTTTTCGGTGATCAGGCGGGCGTAGTCGCGGAACGAGTCCTCATAGGAGTCGTAGGCGCGGAACTTGGCCTTGACCTTGTGCGGCACGCCGTCGATGTATTCGGTGGTGGTGATTTCGGCCACCTTGCCGTTCCAGCCCTTGCCGGCCTTGATGCCGAACAGGTTGAAAGAGTTGCTGCCATCGGCATGGCGGATTTCGCCCTTGCCCCAGCCGGTTTCGTGGCCGGCCTGGCCCATCATGAAAGTGGCCGGAATACCGGATTCCTGGGCCACGCGCTGCGCGGCTGGCAGATGGGACAGCACAAAGTTGTCGCGCCCCTTGGGCGCGGGCGCATAAGCGTCCAAGGCCGCGCTGCGCGGCGCCCAGTTGCTGCCTGGCAACTGGGCCATGGCCGAGCGGCTGGCCAGGCTCACGGTGGAGGACAGGCGTTGGGCCAGGGCATCGTCGTCGCCCAGCAGGCTGCTCATCTCGCCGGTGACATCGGCAGCGGCCAGGCTGTCCTTGCCTATGGAGCGGGAGATCTGCGCCGTGATGGAGTCGCTCAGGCCGCGCGGCATGCCCGACATGGCCACCGACAGCTGCTGGTCGTACATATCGTTGGCCAGGCTGGTGGCGGAGTTCTCCAGCATGCCTGACTTCATGGTCGCGTCGCGCATGCTCTTGATCATCTCGCGCATGAACAGCGATTCCAGCTGTTTGGCAGCCTCGCGTGCGGCCTTGGGGTCATTGGCCTGGGTCTTGAGCGAGTGCAGCGATTGCACATCGCTGACCAGCGCATTGTTGGCGTTAAAAGAGAGGGAGCTCATATCACCTCCAGTTCGGCGTTCAGGGCACCAGCAGCCTTGATGGCTTGCAAAATGGCCAGCAGATCCTGGGGTGTGGCGCCCAGGGCGTTCAGCGAGCGCACCACATCCGCTAATTGCGAGGATGCGGGCATGTTGACAATGGCGCCCGGCTCCTGGCGCAGCTGGATGTTGGCCTTTTCCGCCACCACGGTTTGCCCGGTCTGGGAGAACGGTGCAGGCTGGCTGATGACGGGAGTGGAATTGATGGTGATGGCCAGATTGCCGTGGGCAATGGCGCAGGGGCCCAACGTCACGGCCTGGTTCATCACGATGGAGCCGGTGCGGGCGTTGATGACCACCTTGGCAGCGGGCTTGCTGTTTTGCAGCGTCAGCTCCTCGATGTCGGCAATAAAGCTGACGCGGGCGCTGGGCGCCTGCGGGGCGCGCACTTCCACGGTGCGGCCATCCAGGGCCTGGGCCGTGCCCTGGCCGTGGCGGTTGTTGATGGCCAGCACCACCTTGTTGGCAGTCTGGAAATCGGTGGCGTTCAGGCCTAGGCGTATGGTGTCGCTGTCGTTCAGCGGCGAGGGCACGGAGCGCTCCACTTGGCCGCCCAGGGGAATGCGGCCGGCGCTCAGGTGGTTGATCTGGACCTTGGAGCCGGCTTGCGAGGCGCCGGCACCACCCACCACCATATTGCCCTGGGCCAGGGCGTAGATCTCGCCGTCGGCGCCGCGCAGCGGCGTGACGATCAGCGTGCCGCCACGCAGTGACTTGGCATTGCCCATGGAGGACACGACCACATCAATTTGCTGGCCGGGGCTGGCGAAGGGGGGAAGTTCTGCGGTGACGATGACGGCCGCCACGTTTTTGAGCTGCAGATTGCTCATATTCGCCGTGGCAGGGAGGGTGATGCCCATTTGCTGCAGATAGTTCGACAGCGTCTGGGTGGTGTAGGGCATCTGTGTGGTCTGGTCGCCGGTGCCGTCCAGGCCCACGACCAGGCCATAGCCGGTCAACTGGTTGCTACGCACGCCTTGGACAGCGGCCACTTCCTTGATGCGAAGGGCTTGTGCAGGGGGCGCCAGCAGGGTGCCGCACAAGGCAATCAGCAGCAGAGCGCCTGGTGCTGTGCGGAACTTTGGGAGCATGGACAGTACTTTCATACTGCCCAATTCTGGAGAGGATCAGAACGGCATAAAGTCCAAAAAGAACGAGGACAACCAGCCAATTGACTGGGCCGAACCCTGTTGTCCGCGGCTACGCGATTCCACGCGCACATTCGCCACCTGGGTGGACGAAATCACGCTGTTGGGCTGCAGCATATAGGGGTCGACGGTGCCGGTAAAACGCAGCACATCGACGTTGTGGTTGACGCCGATTTGCTTTTCCCCGGCCACGATCAGATGGCCGTTGGGCAGCACGTCGATGACGGTGGTGGTGATGGAGCCGGTAAACGCATTGGCGCTTTCCGTGCCGCCCGCGCCGGAGAACTCGTTTTTGTTATCCAGCTCCGCGCCCAGCTTGTCGAAGATGCTGGAGCCTTTCTTCATGAAGGGCAGGGCAGTGACGCCCATGTCCATATTGTTCTTGCGGTTGACGCTGGACGACTGCTTCTGGCTGGCCGTGACCTTTTCCACAATGGCAATGGTCACGATATCTCCCACCATGCGGGCCTTGCGGTTTTCAAAAGGCGGGCGGTAGCGGTTGTTCTGGAACAGGCCGCCAGTCACAGTGGGTGCTGTGGGGGAGGCAATGGCGGCTGCCGTCAGCGGCAGGGTCGGCAGGCCCAGGTCCACAGGGGGCGGCTGGTTCAGGGGTGCACAGCCGGTCAGCACCAGTGCCGCCGTCATCCAGAAGCTGGCGTGCCAGACCTTGAGGGCCGTGGGCGAAAGAGAGAGGGGGCGCTGGGACATGGTCATGGCAAATATTCCATTGCAAAAACAGGAGCTTGGTGTACAAAAGGCAAAAGGTTTTCAGGGTGAAATCCACCTGAAAACCTTGCTGCATCAGCTATCACAGCTCACAAAAAGAGGTGTCAGGCATTAAAGCTGCGAGAGCTTGGCCAGCATCTGGTCGCTGGTGGAAATGGCCTTGGAGTTCATTTCGTAGGCACGCTGGGTCTGGATCATGGCAACCAGCTCTTCCACCACGTTCACGTTGGACGACTCCAGAAAGCCCTGCATGATGGTGCCCAGGGTGTTGGTTCCGGGCGTGCCGGTCTGGGGTGTGCCCGAGGCCGGGGTTTCGCGGAACAGGTTCTCGCCTATGGGTTCCAGGCCGGGAGGGTTGATGAAGGAGGCTGTGGTGATCTGGGCCGTCCCGATGCTGGTGCTGCCCTGGAAGAACTCCACGCCACCGGTTTTGCTGATGGCAATCTTGGTGGCGTTCTGGGGCACGGTGATGCCGTCGAGCAAGGGGTAGCCCCCGGCCGTGACCAACTGGCCCGTACCGTTTTTGGTGAAGGTGCCGTCACGGGTATAGGCCGTGGTGCCATCGGGCATCTGGATCTGGAAGAAACCGTCGCCGTTGATGGCCACATCCAGGTCTTTGCCCGACTCCAGCGGCGTGCCCTGGGTGAAGTTGCGCGTGGTGGCCACGGTGCGCACACCCAGGCCCAGGTGCATGCCGGTGGGCAGCACGTTTTGCTCGGTGGCCTGGGAGCCGACCTGGCGCAGGTTTTGGTAGATCAGGTCTTCGAACACGGCGCTTTGGCGCTTGTAGCCCGTGGTCGAGACGTTGGAGAGGTTGTGCGAGACCACATCCATATTGGTCTGCTGAGCCTGCATGCCGGTCTTGGCAATCCACAGAGAATTCATCATGGCAAAGTGTCCTTAATCAGTGGTGCATCCGGCGGGCTTAGCCGTTCATGCTCAGCAGCTGGCTGGCCGTCTTGTCGTTGGCTTCGGAGGTCTGCAGCATCTTGATTTGCTGCTCGAATTGGCGCGAGGCGGCGATCATGCCCACCATCTCTTCGACGGCGTTCACGTTCGAGCCCTCCAGCGCGCCGGGCAGCACGCGGGCATTGGCATCGAAAGGCAGATCGCCGTCGACGCCGCGGAACAGGCCGTCATCGCTGCGCTGAATGGGTTGGTCTGCGGTGGGCGTGACCATCTTCAGGCGCGCAATATTCAGCGGCTGCTGGCCAGGGGTGGTGGCCACCACGGTTCCGTCACCGCCAAAGCTGACCTTGGCGTTTTGCGGCACGACGATGGGGGCACCACCGTCGGAAAGAATGGGCAGGCCGGTGGCCGTGACCAACTGGCCCTGGTCGGAGACTTCCAGTGCGCCGTTGCGGGTGTAGGCCTCCAGGCCGTCCAGCCCTTGCACGGTGAACCAGGCGTTGTCCCGGGCCATCAGGTCGGTGCTCTTGCCCGTGGTCAGCGCCGGGCCTGGGGTGTCCAGGCGGCCGGAGGTGGCGTCCAGCGCAAACACGCGGGTGGTGGAGCCCTGTCCTTGCACAGGCACCGAGCGGAAGGTGGTCATCTCCGCGCGGAAACCTGTGGTCGAGGCATTCGCCAGGTTGTTGGACAGCACCGCCATGCGCTGGCTGGCAGCGTTGGCGCCGGTCATGGTGGTGTAGATGATGCGGTCCATGGTCTGGGCTCCTGTGAGGTATCAGCGCTTAGCGCAGGTTGACCAGGGTCGAGAAGATCTGGTCCTGGGTCTTGATGGTTTGGGCATTGGCCTGGTAGGCGCGCTGGGCTGTCATCATGTTCACCAGCTCGGCCGTCATGTCGACGTTGGACTGCTCCAGGGCCTTGCCCTGGATATTGCCGAAGCTGCCGCTGGCGGCGCTGCCGTAGACAGCAGGGCCGGAGTCGTTGGAGGCCAGCCAGTTGTTGTTGCCGTCGGAAATCAGTCCCTGCACATTGGTGAACTTGGCCAGGGCAATCTGGGCTTCCGGACGGGTGATGCCGTTGGAATACGAGGCCATCAAGGTGCCGTCCTTGGACACGTTGACGTCGGTCAGCTCGCCCGAGGCATAGCCGTCCTGGGTGGCCTTGGCCACCGACCAGGCGCTGCCGAACTGCGTGGTCTTGCCCAGGTCCAGCTTCACCGCGAAGGGGCTGGCAGCACCCGTGGTTGGGTTGATGGTCAGCTCAAAGGGGTCGGTGGCGGCCGCCGGGGGGGCGGGCGTGGCGCTTTGCAGTGTGCCGTCCGAGTTGAACTTCAACGCACCAATGGGGTCGGTCGCCGTCAGGCTGTCAAACACATTCCAGGTATTGGGACCCGTCTTTTCGAAATACACCGAGGCAGGATGGGCCACGCCCAGGCTGTCAAACACCTGCAGCGAGGTGCCGTAGGTGGCACGTGGGGTGGGCTCGATGGGTGGGGTGGCATTGGCGTCACCGGCGGCCAGGTTGGCGCGGGCATCCAGGTTCAGGATGTAGCTGACGCTGGTGGTTTGCTTGGCGGGAATGGGGGCGCCTGTGGGGAAGGTGATGGGGCCCAGGGTCACGCTGTTGCGCAGGCCGGTGATGGGGTCCACGGTGTAGCCCATGACCTTGTCGCCGTTGACGGTTTCCAGATCACCATTCTTGTTCAGCTGGAAGTTGCCGGAGCGGGTGTAGGCCGTGCCGCTGGTGGTGTTGACCACGAAGAAGCCGTCGCCGTCGATGGCCATGTCCAGACCATTGCTGGTGGGGGTGATGACGCCCTGGCTGAATTGCTGGGTCACGGCCGCCACGCTGACGCCGATGCCGGTGTTGTTGCCACCGGCAGCGCCCATGGCGCTGGCCACCATTTCGTTGAACTCGGCGCGCGAGCCCTTGAAGCCCGTGGTGTTGCCGTTGGCAATGTTGTGGCCGATGACGTCCAGGCTTTTGCTGGAGGCATTCAGGCCGGAGAGACCGTGATAAAAGCTCATGGTGTGTGCTCCTGGTGAATAGGGTTGGGGCAGGCCTTGGGCCTTAGAAAACGGACTGAACCTTGTTGTAGTCAACGGTGGTGCCGTTGCCCAACTCCAGCACCAGCTTGCCGCTGCTGACGGTGGCGGCGACCACATTGCTGGCGGTCAGCGGTGTGACCTTGACGACGCTGCTGGCATTGGTGGCCTTGACGTTGTAGTGCAGATTGGATTTGTCGCCTTCGTACTTGCTGCCGTCCCAGGTGAAGTAGTTGCGGCCGGCATTCAGATTGCTGAGTTCGACGGTGTCCACCAGCTCACCAGCACCATTGGTGATGGTCACGGTCACATTGGCGGCCTTGCCTGCCAGCTCGAAGGCGGCGGTGCCTTCACCCTTGTCGGTCAGCGCCAAGCCGTTGCCCTCGGTCAGCACGGTGTGGCCGATCAGGCTGCTGCCTTGCAGCATCTGCATCTGGCTGAACTGGCTGGTCACGCTGCTGACGGTGTCGTTGAGCTTTTCAATGCCGCTCACCGTGCTGATCTGCGCCATTTGCGAGGTCAGCTGGGCGTTGTCCATGGGGTTGGTGGGGTCCTGGTTTTTCAGCTGGGCGACCAGCAGGGTCAGGAATTTGTCCTGCATCTCGGCGGCCGAGGTGCCGTTCTTGGTGCTGGACGTGCCGTTGCCGCTGCTGGTGTTGTTATTGACGCCGTTGATCATGGAGTCCTGCTTTCTTGCGAAGGATTACTGGCCGAGCTGCAGCGTCTTGAGCAGCAGCGTCTTGGCGGTGTTCATCACTTCCACGTTGTTCTGGTAGGAGCGTGATGCGGAAATCATGTTGACCATCTCGTCCACGGCATTCACGTTGGAGTGGGTTACATAGCCCTGCTCGTCGGCCAGGGGGTGTTGGGGGTTGTGGATACGGCGGCCAGGGGTCTGGTCTTCCTCGATACCCACCACCTTGACGCCGGCGGCGCCTTCCTTGCCCATGGGGGCAGTCTGGAAGACTACTTCGCGGGCCTTGTAGACATCGCCATTGGGGCCGGCGACGGCATCCACGTTGGCCAGATTGGAGGCCACGACGTTGAGGCGTTGCGACTGTGCGCTGATGGCACTGCCGGAGACGCTGAAGATGGAGAACATGGACATGGTGTGTTCCTCGTTGGCGTGGGATTACTGGCCGGCTTACTGGCCCGTAATGGCGCTGAGCATGGTCTTGGACTGGCCGTTCAGAAAACGCAGCGTGGCTTCATAGCGCACGGCGTTGTCCACGAAGTTGGCGCGCTCGCGGTCCAGGTCCACGGTGTTGTTGTCCAGGGCGGGCTGCGAGGCAATGGAGTAGCCCAGGCGGGCGTCCTGGTTGTGCCCGGTCTTGGCGGCAGGCAGCGGGATATGGCCGGCGTGGCTGACGCTGCCGGCGCGCTGCTGCTGTACCAACTGCGAGGTCTGCCCGGTGGCAGAGCGCAGGGTCTGGGCAAAGTCGAAATCCCGGGCGACATAGCCCGGGGTGTCTGCATTGGCGATATTGCTGGAGATCACGCGCTGACGCTCGGCGCGCAGCACCAAAGCGTCGCTGTGGAAACCCAATCCGCCGGTCATTTTGTCGAGCATGTGTCCCTCGCTGTGCAATAGATGGCATCCACGCATCGAAAGGACGCGGGAAGTGGGCTGATTATGGAAACCAGGTGTTTTTTCTAAAGCGCGAAGAAGCGGGGTAGGGGCCTGCAGTTCCGGGGTTTGTAGACATGGGCTTGCCACTACATTGCAGGGCATGGCTTGGAAAAGGTCTGGAGCATGTTCTCTGACCGCCATCTGCCCACTCTTTATGGAAAGCGTTGTCGCAATGCCTGGTTTTCAGATCCCGTCCATGTCCCTCTCCGTTGCCTGGTGGCGGCGTGGGGTGGTCGCGGTCATGGGAGCGGTGGCGCTGGCGGCAGCGGCCCAGCCGCAGCAAAGCCTGGAACAGGTGGGCCGTGACTGGCTGCAAAATGCCGTCCCCCAAGGCGGGCAAGGAACGCAGGGGCAGGAAATGCCCTTGCGCATGGAAGTGGAGATAGGGCGCCTGGACCCCAGGCTGAACCTGGCGCCCTGCGCACGCATGGAGCCTTATCTGCCCAGTGGCTCCAAGCTGTGGGGGCGTACACGCATTGCCATCCGCTGCCTGGAAGGCAGCCGCTTGTGGAATGTGTTCATGCCGGTCACCGTCAAAGCATGGGGTCCGGCGTGGGTGCTTGCTAACAATGTGGGCATGGGCGAGACCCTGGAGATGCAGGATGCTGTGCAGGGCGAGGTGGACTGGGCCGCAGAAACAGCGGCCGTGATCGCCCAGCCCGAGGACTGGGTGGGGCAGACCGCGGCCCGGCCCATGATGGCTGGCCAGACGCTGCGCCAGGGCATGGTGCGGCCGCCGCTGCAATTCAAGGCGGGGGCCCAGGTCAAGGTGCTGGCGGTCGGCAACGGCTTTGTGGTGACATCCACAGGCCAGGCCATGGCTTCTGGTGGCCAGGGGCAGACGGTCAGGGTTCGCATGGATAATGGCCGGATCGTTTCCGGCACGGTCAATGCGCAGGGGGATGTGGTCGTGGGGCAATAGGCTTTGCGTATCACCTCAGAAATAAATGCTTAAGTTCTTTGGCGGCTCGCCGATAGACTGGATAACAAGCCCCTGACAGGGCGCTGGAGTACAGATATGAAGGTCGGACAAAACACAGAGCTGCTGACGCAGCTGCAACAAAATCAGAATCTCGCCGCTGCAGAGAAGAAGGCCGGCACGGCCGGTGAAACCCTGCAGCGCAGCACCCAGGCCGCCGCTGCCGGCGTGCCGGTCACGGTGTCGGACTCGGCGCGCTCGCTGGGTGTGAGCAACAAGGCGCAGGGCGATATCGATGCTGCCAAGGTCCGTGCCATGCGTGAGGCCATTGCCAACGGCAGCTTCACGGTGGACGCCGGTGCAGTGGCTGACAAGCTGCTGTCCGAGACCAGCAGTTTTCTGCAGTCGCCTGCACGCTGAGTAGCTCCCGCTTTCCAGGGGCCTGCTCCACGCCCTGAC
This sequence comes from Acidovorax sp., assembly GCA_031277855.1. Taxonomy (GTDB): domain Bacteria; phylum Pseudomonadota; class Gammaproteobacteria; order Burkholderiales; family Burkholderiaceae_C; genus Comamonas. The sequence goes on from JAITLO010000011.1 coordinate 95,692, forward strand.
CCGCATCGCCAGCTCTGCCTTCCGACCTTCGGCAGAGCCTGCGCCATGCGGGTTTTGGTTTTTTCAGTGCCCTCTACAATTGCAGCATTGTTTTTTGGACTACGGGAGCCCCTCTCATGCAACTCGACGAAGCACTTGGTCATGTAGAAGGCCTGCTCCAGCTGGTCACGGCCGCGCTGGAACGCCGGGAGGGGGCGCCCCCGGTGGATGAAGCAGTGGAAGGCCTGCGCTCCTGCATGGTGGCTTTTTCCGGCCTGGCCCAGCAGTACGCCCCCGAGCAATTCACCCCCGAGGCCATACAGCGCATGCAGGCCATCTCCCAAACCGTGGCCCTGCAGCGCGAGCACCTGGTGCGCCTGGGGGCCATCACCACCCAGCAAGCCCAGGCCCTGGTGCCACAGCAGCGTGATGTCCACACCTATGGCGCTGTGGGTTCAGGCGGTTTGCAAGGCAGCCGCGCCTCGGTGTCCAAGCTCTACCACATCAGCGGCTGAGCGCCGCGCAGCGGCGCGACCGCCCAGAAACACCAAAGCCAGCGCATGCGCTGGCTTTTTTGTGAGCGTTGATAGCTTATGGGCTATAGGTCTGCATTGCTTCTACAGCAGAAACACAAGCAGCAAATGCGATAAGTGCTATGGTTTTTTGGTAGCCATGATGATCCATGGTGCTGCGCATCACCCATATTGCTCGAAACCGGCGCGGCCCCAGGTCAGGGACAGCGAGCAAGGGCCGCCCCGCAGCGAGGCTGTCGTCCCCCCGGGGGAAGGCGCCGTAGGCGACTCAGGGGGGGTTAATGCGACCTCATCTTGGTGCGCAGCCTGGCAATCGCCTGGCTGTGCAGCTGGCAGACGCGGGACTCGGTGACTTCCAGCACGGCGGCAATCTCCTTGAGATTCATATCGTGCTCGTAGTACATGCCCATCACGTATTTCTCGCGCTCGGGCAGGCTGTCGATGGCTTCTACCAGCGCGGCGCGCAGGCGGTGGTCGCGCAGCATGGCCATGGGGTCGGCGCTGCTGTCGGCCACGTAGCGGTCCAGAAAGCTCTCTTCGTCGTCCTGGCCGGGCGACAGGTCTTCCAGATAGAACAGCTGGGTGCCGCGCACTTTGCTCAGCAGGCTTTGGTAGTCGTCCAGCGACAGCTCCATGGCCTGGGCGATCTCGGACTCGCGCGGCGCGCGGCCCAGGGTCTGCTCCAGGCGGCGGATGGTGACTTCAATGTCCTTCTGACCCTTGCGTGAGCTGCGGCTCATCCAGTCGTTTTCACGCAGCTCGTCAATCATGGCGCCGCGTATGCGCTGGCTGGCAAAGGTCTCGAACTGCACGCCCTGGGTGCTTTCATAGCGCGACAGCGCTTCGGCCAAGCCGATCATGCCCACCTGGATCAGATCGTCCAGCTCCACATTCGGTGGCAGCTTGGCAATCATGTAGTGGGCGATACGGCGCACCAGCGGGGCGTGCTGGCGAATCAGCGCGTCTCGATCAAGCTGGCCATGGGCGGTGTACATCAGATCAGTGGCTCCACTCGGTATGAGCAGCCGTTTGTGGCGGCGCCACAGGCTCGGCTTGCTCTAAGCATTGTAGCGACCAGCGCTGCAGTTGCCGGGGATGCTGGGGGTTGAGCTGCATGACCAGCGGCTCCACGTGCAAGTGGTGCATGGCGCATTTGACTGCCATTTGCAGATTGTGGGCGATGCCGGCGTCCGGGCTCATGGTGACCAGCTTGGCGGTCAGGCCGGTGTGCATCAGCAGGTGCTTGAGCGCGCGGTAGCTGCTCAGCACATTGCGGCCTTGCGCAGGCACCATCAGCAGCGGCGGGCGGCTGGCGCCCTGCAGCACGGGGCTGAGCAGCAGCTCGGGGGCCACGATCACCACCAGCGCATGGTTGCGCAGGTGGCGGTGCAGCAAATCCAGGGCACGCACGCCTTGCTGGCGTGCGCGGTGTGCCAGTTGCACCAGGCCGCGTGCGGCGGGCAGGGTGGCCACGCTGTGGCTGGCCTCATGGCCCACGGGCAGGGCTACATAACCGGTGCCGCTGTGGGGCTGCAGCAAATCCTGCAGGCCGGGGGATTCGGCGGATTCTTTCTGGGTGCCATCCAGCACCACGACCGGGTAGCCCTGGTGCTGCAACTGGGCGCAGGCGGCCCACAGCGCCTGGGTGCCGGCCATGTCACCGCCAGGCAGCACGCTGAGCACGCGCAGCTGCGAGGGCTGGCCCTGCCACTGCAGGCCGTCGCCTTGGTGGACACGGCTCTCAAGCATGCAAAGCTCCAGCGCTGCGGGGCGATTCGGCGAAGAAGAAGTCCAGGTCCAGCGCCGACGGATCGAAAGCCGAGCGGCTGTGGGTGCGCATGGAGGTGGCGACCAGCTCCGAGGCGTTGGCGCGCTCGAAGTCTTCGGGCACGCGCTGGCCATTGGTGATGCCGCGCAGCTGCATCTGGTGGCGCACCAGGGCGTCCAGTGCGGGGCCCAGCTTTACGGCCTCGTCCACCTTGGAGAGGATGGTCTGCTTGCAGCCCTCGCTCTTGAAGGCGCCCAAGGCTTCGTCCAGGGTGTCACCCTGGCTGCCGGCGTTGAGCACCAGCAGGCGCTGTACGCGGGGCAGGTCCAGCACGTCCAGAATGTCGTCCTTGCGCGGGTCGCGCGGGGCCACGCCAGTGGTGTCGATAAGCACCATCTTCTTGCCGGACAGCAGGCCCAGCAGATCTTGCAGCGCGGCCTTGTCATGGGCCAGGTGGGCCACCACGCCCAGCATGCGGCCATAAGAACGCAGCTGTTCATGGCCACCCACGCGGTAGGTGTCCAGCGTGATCAGGCCCACATTGTTGGCGCCGTGCACCTGGGCGCACAGGGCGGCCAGCTTGGCGGCTGTGGTGGTCTTGCCCACGCCGGTGGCACCCACCAGGGCGAATACGCCGCCGGTTTCGTAGATGGGGGCTTGCTTGGCATCGGTGTGCAGATTGCGTTCCAGCACGCCCATCAGCCAGCGCAGGGCTTCGGCAGGGCCGGCATTCTGGGGCATGCGTTCCAGCAGGGCGCGGCCCAGTGCGGGCGAGTAGCCGGCGCGGATGAGCTTGACCATCAGATTGGAGTGCAGCGGGCTGCGCTGGGTCTGGTTCAGCCAGGACAGGGTGTTGAAGCGCTCTTCGATCAAGTCCTTCATGGACTGCAGCTCGCTCATCACCTGGGTGCCGGCAATGGCGGGAGCGGCAGCAGCGCTCTTGCGGGCTTCCACCGGCAGCTCCACGGCCAGGCCGCGCAGCGGGTTGTGCTTGACCACGGTGGGCGTGGTGGGCAGGGGAGCGCTGTCGCGCACGGCGTCCAGGCGGTTCTTGCGGGCAAAAGTGGGCAGGGCCTCGGGCGCCTCGTCTTCCATGCCGGGATTGGCACCACGGCGGCGCAGCATGCGTTCGCGCACATAGTCCTGGAAGGACAGGGTGCTCATGGCCAGTTGCTCGGTGTCCTCGGCCACGCTTTGCTGGGGCGATGCCTTCATGGCCTTGGGCGCACGGGTTTCGTCGGCCTCACGGGCCTGGATGGCAGCTTGCAGGCGCGAGCTGGGGCGGCTGTTTTGGTCCAGCTTGCCCAGGCCGTCTTCCGACGTGGCCATGACTTCCACGCCCGTAGCGGTGCTGCGGTTGGACAGGATCAATGTGCCTTCTCCGAAGACAGCCCGTGCTTTGGCCAGGGCCTCGCGGGAGGTGGGGGCGGTAAAGCGTTGGATGTTCATGCGGATGCACCTTTAAGAATGGGACCAATGCGGATGGTGTGCGTCTCGGGGATTTCGCTGTGGGCGAGCACCTGCAGACGGGGCGCGACACGACGTACCAGCTTGGAAATGGTGTTGCGAATGGAATCGGGAACCAGCAGGCAGGCGGGCAGGCCCATCTCTTCCTGGCGGTTGGCCACTTCGGCGGCGCGCTGGGTCAGCACATCGGCCACGCCCGGGTCCAGCGAGGGTGCGCTGGGGTTGGCCAGGGCCTGCACCAGCAGACGCTCCAGACCGGGTTCGATGGCAATGACGTTGAGCTCGCGCGTCGGGCCGTAAATCTGTTGCACGATGGCCGGCGACAGCGCAATGCGCACGCGGCGGGCCAGTTCGGCGGGGTCCTGGGTGCTGCCTGCATGCTCGGCCAGCGTCTCGATGATGGTGCGGATATCACGGATGTGCACCGAGTCCTCCAGCAGCAGCTGGAGTACTTTCTGGAACGTCGTGATGGACACCATTTTGGGAATGACTTCTTCGATGAGCTTGGGAGCCAGCTTGGCAACATGCTCCACCAGCTGCTGTACTTCGGTACGGCTGAGCAGCTTGGAGGCCTGGACTTGCATCAAGTGTGACAAATGCGTCGCCATCACGGTTTCCGAATCAACGACGGTAAAACCAGCCATTTGCGCGGCTTCTTTTTGGCGCTCGTCGATCCAGTGGGCCGGCAGGCCGAAAGCGGGGTCGGTGGTGGGCGTGCCAATCAGCGGCGTGCTGATGCCGCCCGGGTTGATGGCCAGGTACATGCCGGGGAAGGCCTCGCCCTCGCCCACCATCACGCCGCGCAGGGTGATGCGGTAGGCGCTGGGTTTGAGTTCCAGGTTGTCGCGCACATGCACGGCCGGGGGCAGAAAACCGACTTCCTGGGCAAATTTGCGGCGCACGCCCTTGATGCGGGTCAGCAGGTCGCCCTGGCGGCTCTTGTCCACCAGTGCGATCAGGCGGTAGCCCAGCTCCAGACCCAGCAGGTCCACGGGCTGCAAATCGTCCCAGGTGGCTTCGCTGTCTTGCTGTGCCTGGGCCACGGCGGCTTGTTTTTGGCTTTCGCCGCTGGATTGGGTGGCTGCCTGCTGCTTCTTGCGGTGGATCATCCAGGCGGCGTAGCCAAAGGCCGAGCCCATGGACAGGAACACCAGGTGGGGCATGTTGGGAATCAGGCCCAGCAAAATCAAAATAGCGGCCGTGATGCCCAGTGCGCGCGGCGACATGAACATCTGGGAGGCGATTTGCTTGCCGGTATCGGCATCCTTGCCCACGCGCGAAATCACCATGGCGGAGGCCACCGAGATCAGCAGGCCGGGAATCTGGGCTACCAGGGCATCACCCACGGCCAGCAGAATGTAGCTGTTGGCTGCGTCGCCGGCCGACAGGCCGTGCTGGGCCATGCCGATGATGAAGCCGCCGAAGATGTTGATCACCAGGATCAAGATGCCGGCGATGGCGTCACCACGCACGAATTTGGAGGCGCCGTCCATGGAGCCGAAGAAGTTGGCTTCTTCCTGCACTTCCAGGCGGCGGCGCTTGGCTTCGGCTTCATCGATCAGGCCGGCGTTCAGGTCGGCGTCCACGGCCATCTGCTTGCCGGGCATGGCGTCCAGGGTGAAGCGGGCCGAGACCTCGGCAATACGTTCAGCACCCTTGGTAATCACCACAAAGTTGATCACCACCAGGATGGCGAACACGATCAGACCCACAGCAAAGTTGCCACCAATCAGGAAGTGGCCGAAGGCCTCGATCACCGCGCCGGCAGCGCCGGGGCCGGTGTGGCCTTCCATCAGCACCACGCGGGTGGAGGCCACGTTCAGCGACAGGCGCATCAGCGTGGTGAGCAGCAGCACCGAGGGAAAGGCCGCGAAGTCCAGCGGCTTGATCATGTAGGCCGCCACCATCATCACCATCAGCGCGATGGCGATGTTCAGCGTGAAAAAGGTGTCCAGCAGCCAGGCCGGGATGGGCAGCACCATCAGCGCCAGGATGGCGATCACCAGCACCGGGGCGGCCAGGCCCTGGATGGCGTTGCCGTGCTGGCCTGTCCATTGCTGCATCTGAGTTTTGAGTGCGGCGGCGTTCATGCTGCAGGGCTTTCCATGGTGGATTGAGAGGGCGGTGACGGCTTGTTATGGGGGTCTAGCTCGGGTGGAACATGGGGTTGAACCAGTTCACCCGGCGGCGGACCGTCGCCGTGCAGTGCCGCCTTCAGGCGGTAAACATAGGCCAGCACCTGTGCGACTGCGGTGTACAGGGTGGCGGGAATGGCTTGGTCCAGCTCGGCGTTGGCATAGAGCGCACGCGCCAGCATGGGGGACTCCAGCACCGGAATCTCGTGGGCCTTGGCCACTTCGCGAATCTTCAGTGCCACCAGGTCGGCGCCCATGGCCACCACCTGGGGGGCGGCCATGCTGGTTTCGTCATAGCGCAGGGCCACGGCGTAGTGGGTGGGGTTGGTGACCACAAAGTCGGCCTTGGGCACGCGGCCCACGGAGGCGCGGTGCGCCACCTCACGTTGCTTTTGGCGGATCTTGCCTTTGACTTCGGGACTGCCTTCGGACTCTTTGTGCTCTTGCTTGACTTCCTGGTGGCTCATCTTCAGACGGCGCAGGAACAGGAATTTCTGCAAAGGAATGTCCACCAGCACCACCAGAAACACCACCAGCAGCATCAGCGTCACGCCGCCGGCGATCCAGTCGCCCACTTTGGCCAGGGCCGAGCTGCTGGGCTGCAGCGGCAGCATGGCCAGCTCGGGAATGCCGGAGCGCAGGTACAGCCAGCTGACCCAGGCCAGAACCGTGGTCAGCAGCACGTTCTTGGCGGCGGTGACCAGTTGCTGCATGGACAGCAGATTCTTGATGCCAGACAGCGGGTTGACGCGGTTGAACTGGGGGGTAATGGGTTTGAAGCTCCACACCCAGCCGCCAGCCATGACGGCGGTGATGATGGAGACGGCGGAAATCAGCGTGGCCAGAATCAGCACGGCCACCAGGCCCAGGCTGGCCATGTCCACCAGCCGCTCCACCATTTGCTGGGGTGCGCGCACGATGCTGGCGTTGAAGGAAAACTGGCGCAGCATGGCTTCATGCATGTGGCGCACCATGGTGGGGCCACCAAACAACACCACCAGCGCGCCCATGCCCAGCACGCTCAGGTGCGAGAGGTCGCGCGAGCGTGCAGCCTGACCGTCTTTGCGGGTCTTCTGCAGTTTGCGCTCGGTAGCGGGTAGGTTTTTGTCTTGGCTCGATTCCATGGCAGCACGTGGGAATGTCCGTGCCATTGTCCGCAGCGGGCTGCGGCGAGATGCCATGAAAAGCGGGGCAGACCTTGCGCTATTCCGGCGCCCGGGGGCGTAGGCGGCAGCCGGAGTCTGCTAGGAGATGCGTGCAGCGCATGCACGCATGCTCTCGAAATATGAGCTGCATGCGCAGTATGGGTAAGCCTCAGAGGCTTTTTTGTGATGCAAGGTGCAAGCCGGCAGAAGGCCGGCCTCATCGGCCAGGCCTAAGCCGCCTTAAAAGCCCAAACTGGCCAGCAAGTCGTCCACTTCCGACTGCGAGGTCACCACATTGGGTTGCTCGGGGTCGACCACGGGGCCTTGCAGCACCGGATGGCCGTCGGCCGTGACTTCGGGTGCGGCGGCTGGCGCAGGAGGCTCGGCAATCGCGGCGAGCACGGCGGCCGATGCCGGTGCGCTGTGGGTGGGGGCGGTCTGCAGCAGCAGGTCCACCAGCTGCTGCTCCAGGCTGGAGGTCAGCTTGACCACCTTGGCGATCACCTGGCCGGTCAGGTCATGGAAGTCCTGGGCCATCATGATTTCGGTCAAATGGCTGTCCAGGCGCGCGTTGGCGGCGTCCATGGCTTCCAGGTGGTTCATCACCGTGCCCTTGGCCACGGCGGCCACCGGATCGGCCACCAGGGCTTCGCGCATCAGCTGGGTCTGCTGCATGACGCCGGTGTGCTCGTCCTTGGCCGTATCCACAATGCCCAGCACTTTTTCGGCGGCTTCGCCGGTCAGGCGGGCGATGTAGGACAACCGGCTTTGCGCGTCGGGCAGGGCATCGACCGAATCGCGCAGGCGTTCGGCATAGCCCAGCTCGCGCAGCGAGTCATGCAATTGGCGGGTGAGCAGTCCCAGTTTGTTGTGGACGTCACCCTGGTCATAGCTGCCGGGGAGAGGTGGAGTCGGCGCTTCAGACATGGGATTACATCCCCATCTTTTTCAATACCAGGTTGACCTTTTCTTCCAGCGTGGCCTTGGTGAAAGGCTTGACGATGTAGCCGGCAGCGCCGCCTTGTGCGGCTGCCACGATGTCTTCCTTGCGGGCTTCAGCCGTCACCATCAGCACGGGCAGGTGCTTGAGTTTCTCGTCAGCCTTGATTTCGGTCAGCAACTGAAAGCCGTTCATATTGGGCATGTTGATGTCCGTCACCACGAAGTCGAACTTGCTGTTGCGCAGCTTGTGCAGTGCCACCACGCCATCTTCGGCTTCATCGGCCTCGGTGAAGCCGCTCTCCTTGAGCAGGTTGCGCACGATGCGGCGCATGGTGGAAAAGTCGTCAACAATCAAAAAGCGAAGGGCATTGGCCACGGGAGGACCCTTTCGGTCGAAATAGCTCAGTTTTCAGCGGTGTGCCTGCGCACATCCTACGCGACAAATTGTCACGAGGATGGTGTGGCAGGTACAGGATTGTCCTGCTTATCGGCAGGTTCAATGGTTTCCTTGACCGTGTTTTTCCCCAGCAGGCGTTCTTCGGCCTCATGGGTCAGCACGGTAATGGTGATGCGGCGGTTTTGCGGGGCGCGGGGCTTGTCGGGGTAGAGCAGGTCGCTGGCTGCCAGACCCACCACGCGCGCCAGTTTGTCGTCGGGCATGCCGGCAGCCACCAGCTCGCGGCGCGAGGCGTTGGCGCGGTCGGAAGAAAGCTCCCAGTTGCTGTAGCCGCGCTCGCCGTTGCCGTAGGGGGCAGCGTCGGTGTGGCCGGCCAGGCTGATGCGGTTTTCCACGCCGCCCATGGCCGCACCCACTTCACGCAGGATGTCGCGCATATAGGGCTTGAGGATGGCGCTGCCAATGTCGAACATGGGGCGGTTTTGCTCGTCCACGATCTGGATTTGCAGGCCATCGGGCGTGACGTCGATGCGGATCTGCGACTTGTACTCGTTCAGCGTGGCATTGCTGCTGATCATGGCGTCAATCTTGGCGCGCAGTGATTTGATGCGTTGGGCATCTTGCTGTGCGCGAATGGCGCGCGCCGAGTTTTCGGCCTTGCGGCGGTCATTGTCCTGGTCGGCATCGGAGCGGCGCACCTGGCCGTGCACCTTGGCCAGATCGTTGCCGCCGCCGGGGATGATGCTGGAGCTGTTGCCGGAACCGTCGCCCCCCGCCATGGACACTTTCAGCGGGGAGTTGAAGTAGGCAGCAATGCCCTGCAGATCGCCCTTGGCCGTGGAGCCCAGCAGCCACATCAGCAGAAAGAAGGCCATCATGGCCGTCATGAAGTCGGCGTAGGCGATCTTCCAGGCGCCACCATGTGCACCATGCGCGGCTTTTTTGACGCGCTTAATGATGATGGGCTGTAGTTTTTTCTCGGTAGCCATGGCGTGGTGGTGGCGGTCGGTTGGCGCTTACTTGGTGTTCTTGACGTGCTCTTCCAGCTCCAGGAAGCCGGGACGCTCGGTCGAGAACAGCACTTTGCGGCCGAACTCAATCGCCGTCGGGGGGTTGTAGCCCTGCATGCTGGCAATCAGCGTGCATTTCACGCATTCCAGTTCCTTGGTGCCGTCCTGGAAAATCTGTTCGATCACACCGGCCAACGGCTCCACCAACGCATAGGCCAGCAAAATACCGAGGAAGGTACCCACCAAAGCGGAGGCAATCATGCCGCCCAGCACGGACGGCGGCTGACCCACCGAGCCCATGGTGTTCACCACACCCAGCACGGCGGCCACGATACCGAAGGCGGGCAGGGCGCCGGCTAGGCGTTGCAGGGCCGCCACCGGACGGTGGTTTTCCTGGTGGTGGGCTTCGATTTCGTTTTCCATCAGCGTCTCAATCTCGTGGGAGTTGAGGTTGCCGGAGACCATCATGCGCAGATAGTCGGTGATGAACTCGACCAGATGGTGGTCGGCCAGCAGCTCCGGGTACTTCTGGAACATGGGGGATTGATCGGGCTCTTCGACATCGGATTCGATGGCCATCAACCCTTCCTTGCGGGCTTTTTGCAGCAGGTCATACAGCAGGGCCAGCAGGCTCATAAAGCGAGCCTTGGTGTGTTTGGAGCCTTTGATGGCCAGCGGAATGGCCGCGGCCGTCGCCTTCAGCACCTTGGGCTGATTGCTGACGATGAAGGCGCCAATGGCACCACCACCGATGGTGGCCATTTCAAAAGGGAGCGCCTTGGCCAGCACCGACATATTGCCGCCGTGCAGTGCGTAGACGCCGAAGATGCAGCCGAAGGCCACAAGGTAACCGATGAGGACAAGCATGGGGAAATTGTGTCAGTCAGCAGACCGGGCGATGGGAGGAAGAAGCGGAGAAAGAAAGCATATCTTCAGCGCTAGGGGGCAATCTTATCGATGGATGTTCAGCTGATCCAGAAGTGTATGGGGGTCAACTGATTTTTCATTTTCTTTCATCCAGGACCAGGTGGCGATGGTTTTCCAGGGATTGGCGTCTCACCTTGGTATGGCGCGTCAATAAAAAACCGCTCTACCGCAGCTGGTGAGCGGTAGAGCGGTTTTCGTGGGGGATGGATGCTGAAAGCCACTCACACGCGCCAGCAAACCGGAGGTTTGCGATCGAGACGAGGCGCGAGGCCGCAGGCAGTACACCTCGTACGACAAGGCTGAGCAACGACGTATCGAGGCTTGTGTGAGCGGCTCTTAGCCTTGCAGCAGCTTCAGCACGTTTTGCGGCAGCTGGTTGGCCTGGGACACCATGGCCGTGCCGGCCTGCTGCAGGATCTGCGTGCGGCTCAGGTTGGCGGTTTCCTTGGCAAAGTCGGCATCCATGATGCGGCCGCGAGCGGCAGACAGGTTTTCCACCTGAATGTCGATATTGTTCACCGCATTTTCAAAGCGGGTCTGCATGGCGCCCAAGGTGGCGCGTGCACCATTGACCTGGTCGACGGCGCTGTCGATTTTCTTCAGTGCAATCCAGGCGCCGGATTGGGTGGAGACATTGATATCTTCAATGCCGCGGGCGGCGTCCACCAGAGCGCCGGTGGTGGCGGTGCCCACGGGAGGCGTGCCAGCGTAGGCAATCTCGATGTTGGGATTGTTGGCCGCAGCAGCGCCTGCAGGGAGCATGCCGCTGTTTTCGTCCGTGAAGTTGTTGAAGGCCACGGACACAGGGTTGCCGTCCACATCCGTTTTCGAGGACATGATTTCGATCTTGTAGTTTTCGGTGCCATCGATCTTGGTCAGATACGCGGTAACACCGGTGTCGGCCGTCTTGTCATTGATGGCCGTCACGATCTGACCCAGGCGCTCTTGGCGGCTGGAGGCTTTTTCGATGCCGCTGAGGTCTACATCAGTGGTGACAGCGGGATTATTCGATGTGAGCGTGATGGACAGCCCCGTGGTGACTGGGGGGGTGGCATTGGGGTCGTTGGCGGGGATGGGGGTGGCGTATTCGCTCAACGTGGTGTTTGCAGCCTTGTTGGAAGTGTCGACAGCAGCCAACGTCGAAGTGGCGTACGAGACAGTCGACAGCTGCGAAGAGCGGGTATCGGCCAATGCGCCCAGGGTGACGTTATCACCCGAGTTGGCGCCCACCTGGAACACGGCGCCAGCAAACGAGCCATCCAGAATTTTTTGACCGTTGAAATTGGTCTGCTTGGCCACGCGGTCGATTTCCGCGCCCAACTGCGCCACTTCGGACTGCAGCGCCTTGCGGTCGCTGTCGCTGTTGGTGGCATTCGATGCCTGCACAGCCAGCTCACGCATGCGTTGCAGCATGTCGCCGACCTTGCCCAGGGCGCCTTCGGCCGTCTGGGCCAGCGAGATGCCATCGTTGGCATTGCGGGAGGCCACGGTCAAACCGCGTACCTGGGTGTTCATGCGTTCGGCAATGGCCAGGCCAGCGGCGTCGTCCTTGGCGCTGTTGACACGCAGGCCGGAAGACAGGCGCTGCATGGTGGTGTTCAGCGAGCTGCCCGAGAGGGTCAGGTTTCGCTGGGCGTTGATCGAAGCAATATTGGTGTTGATAGTGGCGGCCATTGCTGTTCCTCTAGTGAAAGGGCGGGTTGCATCGCATCGCTACTGAAACCGTGGGCACAAATAAGCGACAGGCAACGCTAGCGATGGGGGAATTCTTCTATGGCTGCCCTGTGTGTGTTGCGGAGATAAGCAGCGCGATGGCCCGCTTTCTTGGGCTTTCGAAGTGCTCGGTGCGCAGACGTTGTGAGTGCGATTTCTTTGTGTTTTTTGGTTTTTGTCATTTATGTATAAGTATTTTTTGAAGAGTGAGCACTTGTTTTCAATGCGTAAAAGCGATCAAGAGAAAAACAAGGGTCCCGATAAATGGTTGGTAGGGAGCTGCCGCCGGAATGGCGGGCAGGGCGCAAAGAGCTGCTTGCAAGCCTTGGCAGCCCCAGTCAACTCGATCCACGTTTTTCACGCTCATTTGCTTCAAGGAATCCACCATGGCAATGACCATCAACACCAACGTCGTCTCAACCAATGCCCAGCGCAACCTGGGCCTGTCGGCCAGCACACTGGGTACCTCCATGCAGCGCTTGTCTTCCGGCCTGCGTGTCAACAGCGCCAAGGACGACGCCGCTGGCCTGGCCATTGCCGAGCGCATGAATGCGGCTGCGAGGGGGCTGGTCGTTGCTTCCCGCAATGCCAACGACGGTATCTCGCTGGCCCAGCCCGCCGAAGGCGCCCTGGGCAAGGTGGGTGACATGCTGCAGCGCATGCGCGAGCTGGCCGTGCAGGCATCGAATGCCACCAACAGTGACAGCGACCGCAAGGCCTTGCAGGCCGAAGCCAGCCAGCTGAGTGCGGAAATCGACCGCGTGGCCAAGACCAGCGCCTTCAATGGCCGCAAATTGCTCGACGGCTCGTTTGCCGGTGGCGTGTTCCAGGTGGGAGCCAATGCCGGTGACAACATCACCGTGGGTGGCCTGGGCAATACCACAGCTGCGGGCCTGTCCAACGTGAGCTATGGCGACAAGACGGCCACGCCCGCCATGGGCACGCAAGACAGCTATGCCGCGCTGGCAGCCACGGTGTCTCCGGCCGCAGCGGTGTTCTCCATCACGGTGGCAGGTGTGAATGGCGGCAACCCTATCGACTTGGGGCCGCTGGAGCAGGCCAGCTCCAATGAAGAGCGCCTGGGCCAGGTGGTGGTGGCCATCAATGCCAAGACGGCCGACACCGGCGTGACGGCCTTTCTGGAAAAAGACAGCGCTGGCAGCTATACGCTGAATGTGAAGTCGGAAAAGCTGGATACCAGCGGCGTGCCGCTCAAGGTCGACTTCACGGGGCTGGACACGGTGACCAAGGGCCAGTCCGCCACGCCCGCACAACTGCTGGCCGCCACCGACCTCGATATCGATCCGGCCACTGCAGCGGACATTCAGCAAAACGTCAGAGGTATAGACAGTGTGGACATTTCGACCCAGTCCTCTGCCTGGGTGGCGCTGAAAAAAATCGACGACGCGCTGGACCAGGTGAATGCGGTGCGCGGCCAGCTGGGGGCCTTGCAGACCCGCTTTGAGAAGTCCATAGAGAACAGCGACATCATGGGCGAGAACATCACCGCCGCCCGTGGCCGCATTGTGGATGCCGACTTTGCCCGCGAAACCGCCAATCTGAGTCGCACGCAAATCCTGCAGCAGGCCGGCACGGCCATGGTCTCCCAGGCCAACCAACTGCCCCAAAGCGTGCTGAGCCTGCTGAAGTAAGGCTCTGGCGTGGCCCCGGTGTGAGAGCACGGCGTGCTCCCCGTGAGGCTGCGCACTCCATAGGGGTTTGGAGGTGGCACCAGGCTTTCCCAGACCCCGACAAAAACAGGTGGGCCAACCACCTGTAAGCACGGCACCGGCAGCGGCCTGCCATTGCCAGGTGCCACACAAGTGAGCGTAACCTAGGGGAAATCATCATGGCTATGTCCATTAACACCAATGTGGTGTCTCTCAATGCGCAGCGCAATCTGGGGCTGACCGGCAACTCGCTGGCCACCTCCATGCAGCGCCTGTCCTCGGGACTGCGTGTCAACAGCGCCAAGGACGATGCGGCCGGTCTGGCCATTGCCGAGCGTATGAACGCGGCTGCCAAGGGGCTGGGTGTTGCGGCCCGCAATGCCAACGACGGCATCTCGCTGGCCCAGACCGCCGAAGGCGCCCTGGGCAAGGTGGGTGATATGTTGCAGCGCATGCGTGAGCTAGCGGCCCAGGCGGGCAATGCCACCAACAGCGACAGCGACCGCAAGGCCCTGCAGGCCGAAGCCAGCCAGCTGAGCGCAGAAATCGACCGCGTGGCCAAGACCACCACCTTCAACGGCCGCAAGTTGCTGGATGGCTCGTTTGCTGGCGCCGTGTTTCAGGTGGGGGCGAATGCTGGCGACAACATCTCTGTGGGCGGCCTGGGCAACACCACGGCTGCAGGCCTGGCCGATGTGACCTACGCCGAGAAAATAGGAACGGTTGCCACGGCCACCGCCGCAACGTATGCGGCCGTGGCTGCAGGGGGTACTTTCACCATTACCGTGGGGTCGGGCACGGCGATCGACTTGGGTGGGTTGGACGTAGCCACCTCCAACGAAGAGCGCCTGGGGCAGATTGTGGCTGCGATCAATGCCAAGACGGCCGACACCGGTGTGACGGCTTTCCTGGAAAAAGACAGCACGGGTGCCTATCAGATCAATGTGAAGTCGGACAAGCTGGATGCCAACGGCAGCACCGAAGCCGTCGCCATCGGCGGACTGTCTGCGGCAACCACCGGCACGGCGGTCGACTCCACGGCCACTGCTACGGCCCTGCTGGCAGATGGTGCTTTGGACATCACGGCGGGCTCTGTAGGGGCTGCAGGCAAAGGCATTGACACCATAGACATCACGACCCAAGCCAATGCATGGGTGGCGCTCAAGAAGGTGGACGACGCGCTGGACCAGGTGAATTCGGTGCGCGGCCAGTTGGGCGCTCTGCAGACCCGCTTTGAAAAGACGGTGGAAAACATCGACATCATGAGCGAGAACGTCACCGCCGCTCGGGGCCGTATCGTGGATGCGGATTTCGCCAGCGAAACCGCCAACCTGAGCCGCGCGCAAATCCTGCAGCAGGCCGGCACGGCCATGGTGGCCCAGGCCAACCAGCTGCACCAGAGTGTGTTGAGCCTGTTGCGCTGAACCTTGCCTGGTCACGAGGCTGCAGGCCTCTTGGCTGGATGGCCATAGTGCTAATAGAGGCCGTTTTTTATGAGATGGCAGCCCTGTTTCGACAGGGCTGCTTTTTTTGTGGCCCACAGAACCATCTGCGTCGTCAGGAGAGTGTTCGCATTGGGGAATGCAGGTTTGTAGAAGCCGTGTATGCACTTGTTAATAAAAAGGCTAAAGAAAAAAAAGCGCAGCCCGATAACAGTCTTGTACGGAGCAAGCATGCAGCCCCACCAGGCTGACAAGGTCCATAGAGACTTTCGCGATTCCGACACCCAAGCAAACCTTATCCACGTTCATCTGCTTCAAGGAATTCATCATGGCCATGACCATCAACACCAACGTCGCCTCGATCAACGCCCAGCGCAATCTGGGTCTGTCGGGCAGCACACTGG
>JAITLO010000046.1 GCA_031277855.1 Acidovorax sp.
GGAAAAGGCTGGGGTTTTCTGGCCATGCCACGTGTGGGGCAGGAAGTGCTGGTGACCTATATAGACGGCAATCTGGACCGGCCTTTGGCGGTAGGAATTGTCTATAACGGAGAAAACCCAGTTCCTTATGACTTGCCAAAGGATATTCGGTATTCGGGGATGGTTTCGCGCTCACTCAAGCATGGGCAGGTACCGCATGCAAGTCAGATAACGTTTGATGACCAGCGCGGAGCTGAACGTCTGATGTTCCATGCGGAAAGAGATAAGCAAGACACCGTAGAGCGCAGCAGCTCGGCTGCAGTGGGGAACCACCAAAATATTCATGTCGGCAGTGTGCTTACCTTGACCACGGGCCTGCCTATTTCAAGTTCGCCTGCGCCTGCCTCTTCTACCTCGGTGAGTAGCTCTGTTGACGGTGTCAAAAGCTCGGTCACTGGACAAAGTACGTCGCTGACAGGGATGGTGGTTAGCCTGACTGGGGTACGTTTCTCGTTCACAGGTTTGTCAGCCAGCTTTACGGGAGTTAGCACCTCTTTTATCGGCTTGGAGACAGTGTTTGTGGGCTCGGACACTTCGTTTGCTGGAGCGAAGAGCAAGTTTCGCGGTTTACGAACGGCATTTACTGGGGTGAGTTCGTCCTATACGGGGGTGAAGTCCTCGATAACGGGGACATCCACCAGCTTCACGGGAATCTCGAGCTCTTTGACAGGGGTTTCCTCGAGCGTGACGGGGAGCAGTATGTCCACGACAGGGATTTCTAGCTCCATGACTGGGGTAAGCGTGTCAATGACTGGCATGTCCCGTTCTATGACAGGGGTCTCTTTTTCAAGCACAGGACAAAGAACCAGCGAGACGGGCATGTCGATCAGCTCCACAGGGAGCTCTACCAGCCAAACAGGTGTTTCAGTCAGCATGACGGGTGTCTCGACCAGCACCACAGGAACCTCGGTTTCCATGACGGGAACCTCGACGAGCACCACGGGAACTTCAACGCGCATCACCGGCACTGCATCCCAAACCGTCGGGACCTCTACCAGCACCGTTGGCAGCGAGACCTCCATCACAGGAAGCTCTACCACGAGCAAGGGGTCGTCTGTCAGTAGTACGGGAAGTGAGAATGCGAACGTTGGAACCAAGGTTTCCTACACGGGGGTCAAGCAATCCAAGGTAGGGATGGAGATCAAGCAATGAGGAGCGTTGCATGAGAGCCATCAAACCTCAGCAGGCGCTGATTCATACAGCGCCCACGCAGTTTGGTGTCCAGGCCGTGCTGGGGGTGTCTGTAGGGTGCGGCTTCAGGTTGAGTGATCCCCGTGTGTTGCTCCATGAGGCTGGTATCTGGCAGGCTTTCACTGGTGCGCCTATGAGCACTCCCATCATGGACGCGTGTTTGCCTAAGCAGCAGGCGGAGTGGCTGCTTGCCGGGCATGCGACATATATGGCCAAGCCGCATGAGGCTATGGCCCGCGTTGACTGGGAAGCCAAGGTCAAACTACAGGGCGTTACCAAGGCGGTCAGTTGCTGCGCGGAGGCGATGGCTTGGCAGGAAAATGCCGATGCATTGACGCAATACCGCGCGAGTTTGGCCATGGACTATTGCCATGCAATGAAGGATTTCCGCGGCAAACGCAATCCCGTGGGCATGGAGGCGCCAGGCAACTTGCAACTCATGGGCAAGTTTGGCCCTGTAGCCGATCCATTGGCCGCAATGGGGCCTATGGAGGCGCAATGGGCTGCGCGCGCCGATCTCGCGCCAAGGCGATCTGCATTGCGTGACCCCTTTGGGCGTGATGGCTCCCATATGGGCTGGCCCATGCCTATGGACTTGCGTTATTTCCAGTTGGCACCTGCAGACCAGCGTCTCCATGCCGAGCAATGGTCTTTGGGGGCAGACTTTGAGCTCTGGGGCTTCGGGTCACACGCTCAAGGATACAAGGGGCGGCTTCCACGTCTGCAGCCGCAGTGTTTGCTGCGCAGGCGTCATCAGTCCGAGTTAGAAGAGCTGACGCTGAAGCAGCAGACAGTCTGGTTTCTTCCAGACCACGATATGGGCGTGCTTTGGTGGCATGGCATGGTGGACTTGGACTGTGTGTTGTCGGATGAAATAGAGCTGGGTGTGCTGGCATTGCGTGAGCCAGAGCATCTGTTGCCGAGGGAGCAACTTTTACAGGTCATGTCGGCACGCTCTGGCCGTGATTTGGGGGATGTGGCTGGGCTGAGGGATGCAGATTTGCTGCCGGAGCGTTCACGAGGGTGGATTTGGGATTTGGTTCTGAGCGCAGAGGACCACCCAGGGCTGCGCTCACAACCACTTTCCTATGAGGCTTTGCAGGCCAGAGTCGATGCGTTCGAGGCGGTGCTGCAGCAAACCCATGGCAATGCGCAGAAGGCACAAGAGATGCATGCGCGAATGGCGGAGCAGCCATGGAAGCAGGCCGAGGCTTTGGACCAAGGCAGAGTCTTGGAGGACTGGCCCTCCCTCCTGCTGCAGGGGAACGGCAGCACGCAAAAGAATTTGTATATCGATAGCGCCAAGTTAGCGGACATGGCTTTTCATGGCGTGCATTTGCTGCATTCGCGCTGCAGAGGGGCAAGTCTGAGTCAATCCGTGTGGAGTGATTGCTGTTTTGAAGGTGTTGAATTCGCGCACTGCGACTTCCAAAACAGCGAGTGGAAAAACTGCAGCTTTGTGCGCTGCAGATTCGTGCAGATCGATATGGCGGGTGCCTATTTTTCCGGTTGCAGTTTCAAAAGCAGCACCTTCGATGCATGTCTGATGGAGAGCACTGGCTTTACCTCGGGAAAGTGGGAGCAGCTCAGTTTGCAAAACATGCGTGGCAATAGAGGTCGGCAGCACACCATGCAATGGGATGGCGTTAATTGGCTGGATTGCGAGATGTCATATATGCGTTGGCAAGACATGCATATCAACAACTCAGGTGCGGTCCGCTGCAAGCTCGCTCATCTGTCGCTGCAGGAATGCAAGCTACAACGTTTTAGTGCGGTGAGTTGTGACCTTCGCAGCAGCCACTGGCTGGCCTGTGCAGGTGTTTCGGTCAACTTGGCAGAGGGCTCGGATATGGGCGAGGCACGACTCAGCGAATGCTGTTTGGACAATACCAGCTGGGTTGATATCAGGGCTGAGGGGATACAGGTCGAGCACAGCAGTTTGCAACCGTTGTTTGCCCAAAGACTCCAGGCTCGAGGCAGTAAATGGCAGCGCTGCATTCTGAGTGAATCGAACCTCATGCATGCCGATTTGAGTGGCTCGGTGATAGAGGCCTGTGCATTGAAGAATGCCAATCTCTATGGGGCAGATTTGCGCCAGAGCAAGATCACACACAGCAATCTCATCAGCCTGCAACTGGGCATGGCTTATGGTGCACAAGCGGTGCATGGATACGGCAATTTATGCGCTGCGATGCAGCTGCTGCCAAGGAGGCAGGCATGAATCTGCATTTGCAAGGCCTGCCCGATGCGCGCAAGTTGTTGGCCGAGCTGCCGGCAGGGCCTCAACTCACGGAAAAGCAGTGCTTTGAGGGGCAGGTGTTCCAGGACGCGCTGGTTTATGCGGAATTTCGCGACTGTACTTTCCGTAACTGCACCTGGAACGCTAGCTTGAACAAGGTGCGCTTTGTGCGTTGTCGCTTTGAGAATCTGCTCTGGACAGACTCCAGTCAATGTGATGTGAGTTGGGAAGACTGCCAAATCACCCATACGAAATGGCTGAATTACAAAGTCCTTCGGCCCTTGTTCAGCCGGTGCGAGATAGGGAACTGTGCGCTGGAGGGCTGCGATCTGGACTTCGCCACGCTCTCACATACGGCATGGCGTGACACGGTGTTTTTGCATAGCCGGCTGGTGCAATGGGTCGCTTCCAGCGGGAGCTTGAGGGGCGTCAAATTTCAGGGTGGAGCGCTTCACGACGTGACCTGGGCCGATTGCCAGCTGCATGGCATCAGCATGCAAGACATGGAGATGGTGCGAGTGACCTGTGCGCAAAGCGAATGTGCGCAGCTCTTGGTGGAAGACTGCAAAGGCAAAGGTAATCGCTGGGTCGCATGCACGCTGGAGCAGGCTTATTTTGTGCGCTTGCAGTTTGCGCAGTGTGCATGGTCGCAAAGTCAGTGGAGCACGGGCGCATTTGTTGAATGCGTATTACCGCATGTCACTTATGACGGTTCACAGCTGAAGGAAGTCCATTGGCAGGGCAATACGCACTGTACAGCCCCACTTTTTGATGAAGCTGTGTTGCAGGGGTGCAGCCTGCATGGCACACAAATGCCTGGCATGTCTTTGCGCAGGGCGCAACTGAACGATGTGGACTTGGGGGAGCTTTATGCCCCCGGGCTTGATGCGAGGGGAGCTCAGCTGAACAGAGTGCATATGGGGGGGGGCGATTTCAGCCGTGCCGATCTGACAGGACAGGCAGAAAAGCAGTGGTTGGGGGCCCGGTTGGCAGGGGCCCGTTTCCATGAAGACGCAGAACTGAATGATGTGCAGTGGTGGGCCAGGTTCGCTCCCGGGCCACAGAAAAAGGAGCAAGGCAATGCGGCATGAGCAGCTTCTTTCCGATATCGACACTGCTGAGCAGGCGCGATGCGGACAGCGTGATGCAACGACCGAGTCCAAGGGGGAGCTTTTGAGGTTGATGAACATATCCACCGAAGCGCGGCAGTCGGACTCTGCGGTCTGCATGGTGGTGGCCAGGCTGGGGCTTGAGTTGCCAGGGCCGGCTTGGCGTGTGCTGCTTGGAAGAGAAGAGCGCTTGGTTCAAAGGGCCGCCAGCTGTCTGCTACTGCCTGGCAGCGGAGATTTGGTCCAGATTCTGACGCAGGGTGACTCCGCCTGGATATTGGCAGTCCTGGAGCAAGGGCAGCCCCAAAAGCAAGTGGCACTTGATTTTGGCGACGCCGCAGTACGTATGAGCGCGAAGCAGCTGGACTTTGTGGCTGAGCAGCGCATTACACACAAGGCTCATGAGTTGAGCAGTGTCTCCATGGCGGTTAGAGAGGTGACCCAGGAACATTGCGCCTATGTGAAACAGGCTTGCATTGTCCAAGCCGGTTCCATGCATGTCGATGTGGATCAGCATTTGAGGATTCACTCCAGTCTGGCAACGGTGATGGCAGATGCATTGCTGAAGCTCGATGGCGCGCAAATCCATATGGGCTGAAAAAAGGAGGGAAAAAATGTTTGCCAATTGCCAAGCAGGAGGTCAGGACCTCGCACCTGCAGATGTTTGCAAAACGCCACCTTTGGCGATTCCTATCCCGTATTCGAACACTGCCAACGGAAATGAAGCGATTCCGAACAATCCCATGATCATCTGGGTCGGAGGGCCGGTTCACAACATGAACACGGAAATTCCAGTGACCCATAACGATGAAGGTGGCTCCATGGGAGGCGTGGCATCTGGAACCGTGGCTTCGCGTTCCAAGCATGTGACGGGGGTGAACTACATCCTCATCAATGGCTCTCCGTTGACGCGCATGACATGTGTCAACCTGCCCAACAACCAGAACACCAACGGCAGTCGAATCAGTCCTAGCCAGACCAAGATCTTGGTGTTGGGTTGAGCATGGTGGATGCGCAATGACTAGCGTTTATTTCACCCGTTCGCTGCTGCTGGCGACGACGCTATTGCTGCTTCAAGGCTGTGGCGTGTTTCGAAACCCTGTGGATATTCCCGCAGATGGCATGCGTGCTATCAGGCGTGATCGCGTGGTGAATGTGACGCTGATGGGCGGAACTGCGCTTAACCCTGGACGTGGCGCCGCTACGAGGCCAGTCCAAGTGTGTGTGTATCTCGTTGCCAATGAAAACTGGAATCCGGGGTCTTGGCTAGAGGAAAAAAAGTGCAGCAGCTCCAGCTTGGACTCACATTTGTTTGCGGCTGAACGCCGACTTTTGTCCTCGGAGCAAGCCCAGCAAGTCACCCTCAAGATGCCGTCTGATAAGGATGGCTGGGTGCTGGTGGATGCAGATTTTGGCTCACCAGCTCCTCAAGGCTATGAGTCCCTTCGGCTCAAGACTAACTCGGGCGAATTTAGCTTTCATGTGGTGGTGCTCAACGGCACAAGGATTGTCGATGGCATGGTCCTCAGAAAGCCGACAACACCTGCCCCCCCCGCGCCGCTGTCAAAACGTCGCTAGACCTTGATTGAGTGCACCGACCTTGATCCCAAAGAAAGGAAAAGATGATGAAGAAGGTAGACAGGCAAGGCAGGCCATATAGCAAGGCTGTGCAACGTGAACAAGGTGCGCTATGAGCCAGGTCAGTTGTAACCGTGTGGCTTGGACTGAAGGCATGTTGATTGAGGTCCAACATTTTCAGCAGATGGAACGCTCGCTAGAGCACCAAATGAGCATGCGCTCAGCCATGGCCAGCAATCACCTCTGGGGATTTTCCAGAGTAGAAATTGATGAAGAGTCCTTGGGGCTAGGGCGCTTGGGTCTTCGTTTTGCCAAAGGCATTTTCCCGGATGGAACGGCTTTTTCCATTCCCGACTCCGAGGCCTTTCTGGAATACCTCGATATAGAGGAGGCCCAGCCTGGCGATATTTTTTGCCTGGCTGTGCCGCGTGCTTATATGGGGCATAACGAAGTGGGCTTTGGCAACCATGCACGAGGAACACGTTATGCAACCCAGACGATTGAGGTGTCCGATGTCAACATCGGGCTGGATGATCTCGGCGGCAACAAGCGCGTGAGCATCACAGCGTGTACTTTGAATATGCGCTTGTGTATGGAGAAGCAGCTGCGTTCGGACGAGACTTTTTTGCGTATCGCACGGCTGCAAGGCCGCAACGGGAGCCGGTCACTTGAGCTGGATACCCGGTATATCCCACCGTTGCTAGATGCCAGGGCACATCCTGCATTACAGGCGCTTTGCCATGAGCTCCAGAGCGTGCTGCAGCTGCGCTTGGGGACGCGCGCAGGCCCTAGGTTTTTGTCTGCAGGCTCAGGTGTTGCCGAGTTGCTGGAGATTCTCATGGTGCAAAGCCTGTCTGAATACAGGCTCCGATTGCGCCATCTCAATGCGTTTTCTCCACTGCCGCCTTCGCTTTTGTTTGTCGAAATGATCGGACTCTTGGGACGCTTGTCAGTGGTGCCCAGCGTAGAGCAGGAAATAGAGGATGCAAGCTGGCATTACGAACATGATGACTTGCAGGGAAGCTTTGAGGGGCTTTCCAGAGCCTTGAGAAGAGCGCTGGCCTTGGTGATTGAGACGCCTGTGGTTGTGCTGCCTTTCGAGAACCAGGGCGACGGCTTTTATCGCTGCGTCGTCGATCCGCAGTGGAAGCTGCAGAAAATGGTTTTTGCATTCTCGGCAGACGTGCCTTCTGAAGCCCTCAGGGTGAAGCTGCCTCAACAGCTTAAGTTGGGGCCTGTAGAAAAAATACAAAGCCTGGTCGATCTGCAACTGCCAGGAGCACGCTTGCACTCTGTGCCTGTCACGCCAAGACATGTGCCTTATTACGCACAAAGTGTTTATTTTGAAGTTGAGTCGACAGACCCCTACTGGAATTCAACCATCCATAGCGCTGCCATGGCCTTGCGTGTGGTGGGGGACTTTCCCAATCTGAAATTTGAGGCCTGGGGGCTGAGAGAGGGCAAAGTCGCATGAACATACTCAATGATGTCGCGGATGCATTGCGGCGCGTGGTTGGTGTCAGCACCTCTCCACATGCAGTGATACACCAGGTGCCTGGTATTTCCACTGCAATGAACAATATGGATACGGTTCTGGGATCTATCGGTATGCAGGGCTCAACCAGCTCGATGATGCCAGCTGAGTTACAGAATGCACCAGAAGTAGGGCAGATGCCACATGCCTCTGACCAGGTCCGAGCGGCGGTGCGTCGGCAAACAGTGGCGACAGACAGGGTTGCACATCAACCCATGATGCGGCCAGGGCGTAGTGAGGCACGTTGGGAGAACCCGATTGTGGATGCGGCTATGCCTTTGCTACTGCGGCTGAATCAATTGCGAGATTCTTCACAACTGTTCGATCAAGGAACTCGTGGGAAGTTGGCACTGGAACTGCGCTTGTTTCGGGACAAGATGTCCAAGAGTGGTTTTCCACCTGATGTAGTTGCCGATGCCTCGTATTTGATGTGTACCTATGTAGATGAGGTCGTGAATGATGCCTCTCGCCAGGCAGGAAGCGAGCCTTACAACGGGGAGCCTTCCTTGCTGGTTGAGTTTCACGGTGATGCTTGGGGTGGCGAAGACACGTTTGCCGATCTTGAACGCTGGATGGCACGTACCCCCGTTGAGCTGGAGATTTTAGAGTTCTACGAACTCATTCTTTCTTTTGGCTGCCAAGGGCGCTATCGCATCATGGAGCGTGGTGGAGTACTGCTGGCGGATCTCCGTTCTCAGTTGCATGCCTTGATTTGGGCAGAGCGCTCCCTCAAGTCTCTGTCTGAGCCGCTGATTGCTCCCGTGGTGTTGGTGCGAAAGCCTTGGTTAACCGCGATGCGGGCTTTAGGCATAGGCATGTGTGTTGTGCTTGCACTTTATGCGGCCTGGATTTTCGATCTGGATATGAAGGGCCGGCCTATCCGACAAGCGCTCGCCGCTTGGGACCCGCCAATACGGACCATCAATCTTGCTGAAACCCTTCCGCCTCCATTGCCTAGGCTGTTGTCAGAGGGGTGGGTGAATGCCCGAAAAGGGCCTGAAGGTTGGTTGCTGGCTTTTAAATCCGATAAGGCTTTCGATGTGGGGCAGGCCAACTTTCGCCCGGAGTTTAGACAGCAGTTGGATCGCTTAGGCGCAGCCTTTGCGCCCTGGCCTGGCGATATGGAAATACTTGGCCACTCGGATGTGCAACCAATCAAGACCAAGCAGTTTCCAGACAACATGAGCTTGTCTGTAGAGCGGGCACGTGTTGTTGCGCAGGAGCTGATGCAGACGGCTGTGGCTGGGGGGCAGCGTGCACCGGCTTCTGCCATGGACAGAAAGATCACATTTGCAGGTAGGGGTGATACCCAACCTCTGGACCCCGCTAAAAATGCAGAAGCCTATGAGCGCAATCGGCGCGTGGAAATTCTGTGGAAGGTGGCCAATCTCGGGCCACAAAGTCCAAGGGCGGTGGAAAGATGATCAGGCTGACCATGCGTATCGTGATCGGTTGCCTGCTGGCAGCCGTGTTCTGGTGGATTGGCCCGCTTCTCACCATTGGCGTATACCGTCCTTTAGGGTGGCTGTTGCTGCGCCAAGTGCTGGTCGGTCTATGCCTGATTTGGGCTTTTTGGCCCGTGCTGGTGCGGGTTTGGGTGCGGTTGGCCATGAGTGTGCGGCATGTCCGCCCCGTGACTCCGAAGCCCAAGGAGCAGCCACTGGATTCGTTGTCGCGGCGGCTGAGGGACCTGGATGCCTATTTGCGACAGCATTGGCTCAAAAACCGCAGCGGCTGGCGAGTGAAGCTGCAGCTGAGACGCCATGCCCCTCATCGCAATATGCACCCTTGGTTTGCCGTGATTGGTGCATCTGGTAGCGGCAAGACCAGCATGATTCGGCGTGGAGGCTTGACGCTCAAGCACAACGCAGATCTATTGGGAAAGCAGACCATAGATGACAGCCACACGCTGGATTGCAATTTCTGGCATGCGGGAGGATCCATCTGGTTTGATATCAACGGCCACTGGGTCGAGCCTGGAGGGGGCGGAGATGCTGCAGGCGAACGTTCCGAATGGGAAGCTTTTCTCTGGGGCCTCAAAAGAATCAAGCGATCGCCAGCACTGGATGGGGCACTGTGGTGCATAGATTGCGATTGGCTGCTTAAGTCTTCGGCAGAAGGGCGCAAACGAGCCGCCGAAGCTATGCGGGCGCGCCTGGCAGAGATGGCAGATATCTTGGGAATCAAACTGCCGGTGTACATCGCTGTAACAGGCTTGGACAAGCTGCCTGGTTCCATTTCTTTCCTGAGAGGCATTGATGAAAAGCTGTTAGAGCAAGGTTTTGGCTTTGGCTTGCCGGTCAGGAGTGGGGGCCAACAGGAATCTATGTTCGGCCCCGTGTTTGAGGAGCTGATGCAAAAGTTGGAGCGTCGGGTGCAAGAGCATGTGCTCAACATGGCGCCTGGCGTAGAGGAGAGTCGACACAATGTGGAACGGCTGCAGTTTGTAGAAAACTTGTCTGTGCTAAGGCGGCATCTCACGGAGTTTTTGCAGCGTAGTGTGGCGGACTCTTCATTGACTCAAGCCTGCCAGTTGCGTGGGGTCTGGATGGGCTCCTCCGTAGACCTGATCGATGGGGCCGAGCCATCCATGCTCGACGTCGATGAGCTGCATCTTGCAGAGTACGGCATACGTCGTCTGCCCACGTTGTGGGGGGCCGTATTGGGGCAGATGGAGCAGGAGCGCGGTTTGGCTGCGAGCGCCACTGCAGCGACTGGGCGTGGTCGGATATGGAGTGCGTTGCGATGGACTTTTTCCACGGGCGTATTGCTGTTGGCAGTGGGTGGACTGCTGGTGGGGTATCTGCTGGAGCGAGACAACCTTGAGCAAGTCTGGGCCCGTTTCACAGAAGGTAAGCGCCTGGCAGAGCGTCAGTCGATCGACTCCCGGCCTGCTGCGGCTTTACTCGATGTCATGACCCAGATGCGCTATGTCGATGACAACAGAAAAAATGCCAGCGAACTGATGGTGACTCCATTTTGGGAGCATGTCCGTGTGGCAGACGTAGCCAGGGAGACCTACCGTAAGCATCTGCGCAAGACGCTGATGCCAGAGCTCTACAACTATGTCAGCAGTGCGCTGGTTTCGCAGCTGCAGGGGGCACCAGGGGATACCTATGAGACGCTCAAGGTGTATTTGATGCTGGCTCGCCCCGAACGGCGAAATGCCGATGATCTCGTGCGCTGGATGCGGACCCAGTGGCCAAAGCTGGCATCCGAGGGCTATAGCGAGGAAGACCGGCTGGAGTATGAGGGGCATCTGCGTGCGCTGTTCGCTTCTCAGGGGCTACCTAATACCCCGGAGGATGCGCCTTTGGTGCGGGAGGCCAGGAGTAAGGCTGCCCAGCTGCCAAGCGTGGTACGTGTCATAGACCGTGTAAAGACCCAGGGTTTGCCAGCCAATATAGAAGGCGTGTCATTGGCACGTGCCGGTGGTTTCATGGCAGCAACTATGTTGCGCATGCGTGGTGATCTTGCACCGACCGATACAGCCATTCCTGCCTGGTATACGCGGGCTGGATATCTTGATGTTGTCAAGCCGCGTCTGCGCGATGCTGCGATGGCCGTACTTGAAGAAGAAAGCTGGGTGTTGCGGGACGAAAAGCTTTCAGGCAATAGCTTCGAAGTAGAGAAAGCTGCGGAAAAACTGTCGGAGGCCACACGCGCTCAGTTTCTGCAGGAATACATCAAGCGGTGGCAAACATTTCTCAATGATGTCACTGTGCGCCATTACTCAGGAATGGACGATGCAGCCCAGATTGCGTCTGCACTGATTGATCCCCAATCCCCATTGGCGCAACTGATCCGGTTTGCAGGGCGTGAGACCTCTTTGACGGGTAACTATGAAGGCGATGTCGATAGCTGGATTGACAAGCAAAAATTCAACATCGAACGTGGTCGCCGTGCCATTGTGGGTGAGCTGAGCGGCGAAAGAGCCCGCCTGAGGCGCCAGCCGGAGCATGTGGTGGAAGACCACTTTGATGTCATCCGCAGACTTGCCACACAGATGACTCAGACAGCAGCCAACGGTCAGGGAAACAGTCCACTGACGCGTTTGTTCGAGCCCTTGTATCGCCAGCTGCTTTTGGTCAATGGCGCGATGATGGCAGGCCAGATCATGCCCGAGTACGACGCCTTTGCACGCTTGCGTGCCGAGGCTGGGCGCCAGCCAGAGCCTATGCGGGGCATCGTGCTGGATTTGGTCAACAGTGGCAGTAGTGCAAGCGTTGGAGATGCGCGCAGCATCATCAGCAAAAGTGCAGCTGGTGCCGCGCTTGCGTTTTGCAATCAAGGGCTGAGTGCTCGTTACCCCTTGAAGCGCAATGCCAAAGCCGATGTCGGAGTTCAAGACTTCGAAAGCCTGTTCGGGCCGCAAGGCAGGCTGGCCCAGCACTTCAAAGAACATCTGTCCAACTACGTCGATACATCGACATCGCCCTGGCGGTCCAAGCGTGCCGAAGGTGAGCAAACTCTGGTAACGCCCGATGTGTTGCGCTCATATGAGTCTGCCAGTCGCATAGGCGCAGCCACCCTGGACGGGCAAGGAAGCTTGCGCATCAGCACCATGGTGCGGGTGGTGGATATGGATCCGCAGATCGGCGAGGTACAGCTCGATATCGGAGATACAAGCATCCGCTATGCACATGGAAGTGTGGTCAACAAACGTGTCGATTGGACTGCAAAGCCCGGTTCGAACGGGCAGCTTGCGGTACGCATGAGCGTGAGGACGGTAGATGGCCGTAGCGACGTTGAGCAGTTTGAAGGGCCTTGGGCGCTCTTTAGGTTCTTTGATGCGGGGCGGCGCGAAGGTGCAGAAGCTGATAGGCGTGAAACCGTGCACCAAACCCAGCTGGGGTCCGTGCGTATTGAATGGCAGGCGCTGACTATGCCTGCACCACTGTGGTCCAACCTGATGCAGTCGTTTTCCTGTCCTGGGTAAGTCGTCGTTCTTTTCGTTTTCTCACTCCTTCAATGAAAGGAAATTCTCATGATTGATCCTTCCAAGATCTTCGAAGCCGTGCAGCATGCCCACAGCCTGGGTGCTGATGCGACCAACACCATGTCCAAGCCCTTTATGGAACGCGTGGTGACGCGGGATATTTATTCGGGAGAAAACGCCAGCCAGATCACGGATGGTGTGAACCAAGCATGCCAACAAATGATGGGGCAGATGGGGGGGATTAAGGACTCGGTCCTGAATCAGCTGGCGGCCATACAGGATCGTCAGCGTCGAGAAAAGTCCTATGACTTCAAGCCTTCCATGGATGACTTACGCCCTACGGATGCGCAAGGCTGGCCCAAGGAGTTGGCTGACGAGTTTTTCAAGCCGTTCTTTGGTCGCTGAGCCCTGAAAGTGTGTGAGCTACCCCTTGAGGTCGGAGCCTTGTCAGTCTGCGGTATCACGTGCGGGATGCCTCCTTGCACCCCAAGCATGCCGAGACACTGGCCACTATCGTGCCTGGAGGACGATCGACAACCCGATCTGGGGCCCGCTCACACAAACCAGGACAGTCTGATTTTTCTGCATATTTTGATGGCTCACACCTGAAAGCGATGCTCAATCCCACTCTTTACAACTCACCGGCACTGCTTGACGCACAGCGTCACCAGTCACTGCGCCTGAAGCAGGGCTTCAAGGCCGTTTGCTGCGCTCAGGGCGTGAACGTCGTTTTCATAGCCGCCAACGAGTTCGAGCATGTGTGTAAGGAATATCCGATCGTTTTTGTCCCGGCAGGAGAAGACAAGCTCGGGCGCAAACAGATGGCTCCTGTAGCTGTTATGGGGCTGGAGCAGGGGGAGAACCTGTACTTTCGCACAAGCAAGTCGGGGAGGGTCGGCTGGCAGGCCCGCTATATCCCAAGCTTTCTTCGCTATTACCCATTCACCCTAGGTCAGGTCGATGCATCGCGCTGGGCAGTATGTATCGATGAAGACTCGGAGGCCTGGTCCAAGACGACGGGGCAGCCACTTTTTGATGAGCAAGGCCAGCCCTCGGCTTTGGTGCGGGAAATGCACGCTGCACTTCAAAACCTGGAGCGAGAGATTGAACAAACACGGGTCATAGGCGAGAGGCTTCGGTATTTCGATCTGCTGCAGCCGCGTGTTCTCACCACAACGCTTCCGGATGGCAGCAGCTTTGCTGCGGATGGTTTTTACACGCTGGATGAAAAGCGGCTCGCAGAGCTTTCCAAGATGCAGCTTGCCGAGCTTCATCGCAATGGAAGCCTGCATGCTTTGAGCCTGCACAAGGCGTCATTGAGCAATCTGGATGCGTTGGCGCAGCGGCGCTGGAAGCGAATGAAAACATGAACACTGCATGGCTTTCCACTTCAATTCCCGTGCACTCGGCCATGGGCTGCTTATCTGAGAGCGTGCATCCTGAGGATGCCCTGCGGCGTCATGCATTGTTTGCGCACTGGCCTGCAGGCGTGCTGCAGCGCTTGCTTTCTATTTCCCATCTCAAAAGCTATCCCCAAGGTGCTTGGATTCACGACAACGCTCAGGAGCAGCCGGAGATACTGATCATGGTTTCCGGCTATTTGCAGATCTGCCGGTACACAACGGATCAGCGTTTGCAAGCGATATGCCTTGTGGGCTCGGAGCGCATTGTCTGTTTGGCATATGACCTTGCATCGAGCTGCGGGTTACCCATAGGCTGCTGGGCGCACAGCGATGCCTTGGTCATACATGTACGCAAACAATGTCTTGCAAGGTTGCTGGATGCAGAGCCTGAACTGTGGCGATTGCTAGGAGTGGCGCTACTTAGCCAGCAAAGAGAGTTGTTGGAGGCACTGGTTGAGCAAACCCGTGGTGGGGCAGCACAGCGCATAGCGAGCCTGCTGTATCGCTACTCCCGGTCGCCTGATGTATCTCTGCCATGTGGTGGGCAGGTGCCGCAGAAGGTCCCTCTGTCTCAAGCGCAGCTTGCAGATTTTTTGCAGCTCTCCAGGCAAACCGTGAACGAAGTGCTGAGATGGTTTAGTGGTGAAGGGTGGATTTCCATTGGATACAGATCCATCGCTGTTCTCGACCCTGCTGCACTGTTGGAGCATTCTCGCGGCCGGCTGACGGCGGATATGCCGCGTTCTTGCCAAAGTATGGCCTTACCTTCGGACAGCCCCGATTTGCTCTGCATGCAGCCAATGCCATGACATATATGCAAAGCTTGATAAGACATTCGGCTCTGGATGGAGATGCGGCTCTATTACAGATATGCCGCCGGGTGTGTGTCCTGATGTGGATGGCAATAAGGCTGGCACTGCTTGGTGCTGCACTTGGGCCTCATTCCCATGCCAACGCGCAGATACGCATAGGCCAGACCATCGATTTGAGTGGCCCTACCGCCCCTAGTGTGAGGGAGTTACTCGTTGGTGCTCAATGGGTGTTTGACGATATCAATGCCAAGGGGGGTATCAACGGACAGAAGCTGGAGCTCGTGCAATTGGATGATGGCTTCGATGCAAAAAAGACTGCAGAAAATGCCCGTTTGCTTTTGCAGGATCCGAGCGTTCTAGGCCTTTTTATGACCCGCGGTACGCCCAACACACTGGCTGCTATTCCGGCAATCAATGCGGCTCGTGCACCGCTGATAGCCCCTTCCACGGGGGCTCACATCTTGCAGAGCCCTGTGCAAAAACATGTGTTCAATGTCCGCACCAGCTATCAGAGTGAGGTCATTGCGGTACTGGACCATTTGCACGCGATAAGTGTGGGCCGGGTTGCGGTGATCCATGCGGATGACGCCTTTGGGGACGATGTGCTGGAAGGGGCGAGAAAAAGCTTCACAAAAAATGGCGTCAAACCTGTGGAAAGCATTGCTATAGACAGGGCTAAGCCTGACTACGAGAGCATGCTGAGGCGTTTGGAAAAGGCCGCGCCTCAGGCCGTGCTTTGGGCAGGGGCTTCGGCTGTCGTGGCCAAAGGGGCTCAAATTGTGCGGGAGCGCGGTTTACCGATTCAGCTGATCACGCTGTCCAACAATGCGTCTCAGGGATTCCTGGATTTGCTGGGGCCTGCGGCAGGAGGCGTCATTGTGACCCAGGTATTCCCTAGTGAGGATTCCACAGAGTTTCTATTTATTCAGCAGGCGAAGCGGCTTGCACAAAGGAGCGGGCGCACCGTGTTGACCCCAGCGATGCTGGAGGGTTATGCGGGAGCCAAGGTGCTGGTGGAGGCCTTGGCAAGGGCGTCGCCCAATCCTTCTCGTGAAAAACTGCAAACGGCTTTGGAGTCAATGGGGGACTATGACCTGGGGGGGCTCACGGTCAGCTATAGCCGTGATCGCCATTTGGGCATCGATCATACGCACTTGAGCATAGTAACTGGTAATAAGTTTTTACATTAATTTGATATTTTCAGGATAAGCCGTCGAGGTATCTTATAAAAATTAGAGAAAATAAAATCGATATGAGCTAATTTCAGCTGAATCTGGGGAAGAAATGCTTTCCAAAGCATGAGGTTCTACGCTGCTTGGCCAAAAATTGATTTTTTGGTTTGAATGAATGATTGTCAATAGAAAGTTATATATGAAGAAGCCTAAATGCTTGAGGTACTTGATGCTTGGCCTGTTTTTTTCTCTTGCATCGTGTCAAACAAATACAACAGGATTCAGTATGGGAGAGAATGCAAGCAACACCAAGGCCCAGGGAGAGGGGCTTGAGCATTGCACGGCTCCGCTGGGCCGTATACGGATATCGGAAGGTCGGGCGCCCAATACAGACCCGGATGGGGCACGTTTGCCGCCTATATCGGTACTTTTGCGGGCCATGGTGCAGGAGTCCAACTGTTTTGTCTTTGTGGAGGCGGTCGGCACTGAAGGTAGCAACAGCGCACGAGTAACAACAGAGTACAGCAGAGGCCGAAAAGCACAGAGTGCTGCTATGGAAAGCAGTCCCATCTCCTCAGCTGCCGACTATGAGCTGCAACCGGAATATCAGTTCAAAAGCGAATCTCCACGTTCAAGCGGAATAGGCCGTGTTGTCAGCGGGCTCCTCGGAGGAAACCGTTATTCATCGGCAGTAGGTGCTTTGGGTGACGGTGTGCAGACCCGCGAAGTTGTCGCACAAATGAGCTTGATGGATATCCGCACGCGAGTACCGGTTGTCGTGTCGGACAGTCACGCATCCAGAACCGATGTGGATAAATTGCGTTCTGGTTGGGGTTTCGGGGTGAGCGGGTATTCCGAAACGTCCCAGGGCAAGGTTGTTAGCATGGCCTTGATGGATGCATTCAATAAAGTTGTTGTGAGTTTGCGAGCCAGAAAAAAGATATCGTGAACCACATGTGGTGAATAAGAATAGAAAAAATTTCTCCTTTTATTTTTAATAAAACAGATGAAGTACATATATGTACTTCATGCACTCTATCAATTTGAATATTTGAGTTTAAATCTCGAATTGATTTTTGGAAAATTTCTTGATAATTTCATGGAGATTTGAATTGGAGAGATAAATCATCTCATGATATTCGTGGTAATAAATGAAAAATAATATTTGAGGAGGGGTTTTAGGAACATGGCTTCTTTACATGGAAAAGTAAGCGATCATCATAAAATTCAAGATTTTTTGAAAAAAAACAAGGCTTTCCAGCGATGGTCTGCTTCTCGGCTGGCTGAGTTGGCGGCTTATTCCAGAATTTGCCGCTACTTCCGTGGCGCTCGTATATCGGCTGCGGGTACATCGCGTGGTGAGAGTTGCGTGATTGTGGGTGGTCGGGTTTTGCTGGTTAGGCCTTCAGGTTCGTTTGAGGAAGCGCTGGGTTTGCTCGGTTCCGGCATCGTGTTGGCGGGTATGCCTGAATTTGATTTGCAAGTTGAGGCATTGGTGCTGGATACGACCGTTGCCATTCATGTGAATTCCAGTCTCTTGCTCAAGCACCTGGAATGCCAGCCTCAAATGTGGAGTGATTTGGTGCAGGTCTTGCTCTCTCAGGAGAGCGCGATGCTGGCGGATCTCATTGGGCGAACCACAGGGACTATGACCCAGAGAGTCGCTGCGGCGATTTCGCAGCAATGCGCTTTGGGGATGGTGCAGGAAACCTTTGACAACAGTGGCTGCTTTCAGGTCTCCCAAGAAGACTGTGCGGCTTTGCTTGGTGTGTCCCGAAAGACCGTGGGCAAGGAGTTCAAGCTGCTCGAAGGAAGCGGGCTGATCGTTCGAGGCTACAAGTTCATCATGGTGCCGGACCTCACGGCTTTGGCACGTTTTAGCGGGATGGTCACAAGCCATGGGTCATCCGCGTTGCTGCAGGCAAATCCAGTCCTTGTGCATGGGCGTGTCCAAGCGCATCAGGGCTGATGGGGCACTGTGAGCGGGTCTGTGCACAAGGGGCAATCCCTGCCGTACAAGTCCCAGGATGGTGCTGGCGTTGAACGGGCTAGGCTTGGACCTACTTTAGGCCGAAGCCATTTTGTCCATTCCGCGTAGCCCACCCAGGAGACCCTCTATGCAGTTTGTGCTGAAGACCACGTTTGCCACTCTGACCCTGGCCGCTGCCGCCAGTGCGGCAGCCCAGCAGGGCGAGACCGTGAAGATCGCCTGGCTGGACCCGCTGTCCGGCCTGATGGCCGCCCTGGGCAGCAACCAGATGAAGAGCTGGCAGTTTCTGGCCGAGGAATTCAGCAAAAAGAACGCGGCTGGCGTGAAGTTTGAAGTCATTGCCATAGACAACAAGCTCAGCCCGCAAGAAACCACCAGCGCGCTGCGCTCGGCCATGGACCAGGGCGTGCGCTACGTGGTGCAGGGCAATGGCTCGGGCCCGGCGCTAGCCATCATCGATGCGCTGGAAAAGCACAATGCCCGCAACAAGGGCAAGGAGGTGCTGTATCTGAACTATGCGGCCGTGGACCCCGACCTTACCAACAGCAAATGCAGCTACTGGCATTTCCGCCTGGATGCAGACACCTCGATGAAGATGGAGGCGCTGACCACCTACCTCAAGGACCAGGCCGAGGTGAAAAAGGTCTACCTCATCAACCAGAACTACGCCCATGGCCACCAGGTGAGCAAATATGCCAAGGAGATGCTCAAGCGCAAGCGCCCGGATGTGGAAATCGTGGGCGACGACATGGCGCCGCTGGCCCAGGTGCGCGATTTCTCACCCTATATCGCCAAGATCAAGCAGTCGGGGGCTGACAGCGTCATTACCGGCAACTGGGGTTCGGACCTGGCCTTGCTCATCAAGGCTGCCAACGACGCCGGGCTGAACAACGTCAAGTTCTACACCTACTACGGCATTGCCACCGGCGCCCCCACGGCCATGGGGGCGGCTGCTGCGGGCAAGGTGTATATGGTGGGCTATGGCCATTTGAACCAGGAGGGGCCCATCTACAAAATCGTCAAGGACTTCAAGGCCAAGTTCAACGAAGACATGTACACCGCCTCGGTCTACCACGGCTTTGCCATGCTCAGCGAGGCCATGGCCCGCGCCAAGAGCACCGAGCCGCTGAAGGTGGCAGCCGTGATGGAGGGCATGAAATTCAACAGCTTCAACGGCGAGGTCGAGATGCGCAAAACCGACCACCAGCTGCAGCAGGGCCTGTTCATCACGCGCTGGGACAAAGCCGGGGGCAAATACGCTATAGACTCGGAAAACACCGGCTACACCTTTGTGCCGGTGAAGTATTTCGAGCCCTATGTGGCCAGCACACCCACCTCCTGCCAGATGAAGCGGCCGAGCTGACCACCGCCCTCGCCATGGGGCGCGGTTTCTCGGGGGCGCGGCAGCCTGTAGCGGCTGCCGTGTCCATGGCAACACCGGCCGCTAAGGGTTGGTGAATCACAAGCGGGCACGGGCCACGGGATGTCATGAGTCTGGAATTTTTCACCATCTCTTTGTTGAACGGCGTGAGCTACGGCCTGCTGCTGTTCATGCTCAGCTCGGGCCTGACGCTGATCTTCAGCATGATGGGGGTGTTGAACTTCGCGCACACCAGCTTTTATATGCTGGGGGCCTACTTCGGCTACACGCTGTCCGGCGTCATCGGCTTCTGGCCGGCGCTGCTGCTGGCGCCGCTGCTGGTGGGTGCCTTGGGCGCGCTGTTCGAGCGCCTGTGCCTGCGCCGCGTACACCAGTTCGGCCATGTACCGGAGCTGCTGGTCACCTTCGGCCTGTCCTATCTGGTGCTGGAGGTGGTGCAACTGGTCTGGGGGCGGGGCACCGTGCCCTATGGCCTGCCGGAGCAACTGCAAGGCCCTCTGTTCACGCTGTATGGCACGCAGTTTCCCAAATCTCGCTCCTTTGTGATGCTGGTGGCGCTGTGCATGCTGCTGGCTGTGTGGCTGCTGCTCACCCGCACCCGCATCGGCCTGGTGATACAGGCCGCACTCAAGCAGCCGCAGATGGTGGAGGCCCTGGGGCACAACGTGCCCCGCGTATTCATGCTGGTGTTTGGCGGCGGCTGCGCCCTGGCCGGGCTGGCAGGCGTGATTGGCGGCAACACCTACATCACCGAGCCGGCCATGGCCATGTCGGTGGGCTCCATTATTTTTGTGGTGGTGGTCGTGGGCGGCCTGGGCTCGCTGGCCGGGGCTTTTATGGCCTCGCTGTTGATCGGTGTGGTGCAGACCTTTGCCGTGGCCATGGACTGGTCAGGCGCTGATTTGCTGGCCGCCGTGGGGCTGCCCGCCACGCCAGAGACCTTTGGCTGGCCGGTGCTCAGCCTCACCGTGGCCCAGGTGGCGCCCATACTGCCTTATCTGTTTTTGGTGCTGATGCTGATCTTCCGCCCCAAGGG
Organism: Acidovorax sp.; assembly: GCA_031277855.1. GTDB lineage: Bacteria > Pseudomonadota > Gammaproteobacteria > Burkholderiales > Burkholderiaceae_C > Comamonas. The sequence goes on from JAITLO010000046.1 coordinate 20,424, forward strand.
CTTGCTGGGCACGCGGGAGGGTTGAAGCCATGCAGCATTCCACATCAAACACCACGTTAAATACCGCCATTCCTGCAGTTGCAGCTATGGTTTTCGCAGCGCACGGGAAGCACGCAGCCTATCGCTTTCGCCCGTTGAACATAGGCCGCATCCTGGTCTGGGGCCTGTTTGCCCTGGTGCTGGTGGCCGCGCCCTGGGTGTTCAGCAGCAGCCTGGCGCTGACCCTGCTCAGCCAGATGGGGTATGCCATCATCATCTGCCTGTCCTACAACATCCTGCTGGGCCAGGGTGGCATGCTCAGCTTTGGCCATGCAGTCTACACCGGCCTGGGCGCTTTTGTGGCCATACACGCCATGAACCAGGCGAGCCAGAACGGCTGGCCTTTTTCGCTCCAGCTTCCGTTGCCCTTGATTCCCGTGGTGGGTGGCCTGGCCGGCATGTTTTTTGCCGCGCTGCTGGGCTGGGTCACCACGCGCAAAAGCGGCACCACCTTTGCCATGATCACCTTGGGCATGGGCGAGCTGGTGGCCGCCATGGCACTGATGTTTCCGGGCTTTTTCGGGGGCGAGGGCGGCATAACCACCGACCGCGTCTACGGCACCCCGCTGCTGGGCATCACGTTCGGCCCGGCCATCGAGGTCTACTACCTCATTGCTGCCTATTGCTTTGTCTGCACGGCAGCCATGTTTGCCTTCACCTGCACGCCGCTGGGCCGCATGCTGAATGCCGTGCGCGACAACCCCGAGCGCGTGGCCTTTGTGGGCTACAACCCCCAGCGCGTGCGCTATATGGGTTTTGTGATTGCCGGCTTTTTTGCCGGTGTGGGCGGGGGGCTGGGGGCCATCAACTTCGAGATCGTCACTGCCGCCGACAGCGTCAGCATGCTGCGCTCGGGCTCCTATCTGCTGTTCACCTTTCTGGGCGGTGCCACTTTCTTTTTTGGCCCCATCATCGGCGCCGTGCTGATGGTGCTGGCCACGGTGCTCATGTCCGAGCTGACCAAGGCCTGGATGCTGTACCTGGGCCTGGTGTTTTTGTTCATGGTGATGTATGCCCCGGGCGGCATTGCCAGCCTGATCATGATGAATCTGCGCCTGGCCCAATACGGCAAGCTGGGGCGAATAGCGCCGGCCTATCTGGCGCTGGCAGGCACGGCGTGCACGGCCTTGCTGGGCGCGGCCGCCATGATTGAAATGGTCTACCACCTGCAGCTCAATGCCGCCTTGGGCGACAGCCTGCGCTTTGCCGGCACGGTGCTGGAAGTGCGCCAGCCGTCCACCTGGCTGGGCGCGGGAGGGCTGCTGCTGACAGGCCTGTGCTTGTTTGAGCTGGTACGGCGCCAGTTTGTGCGCGACTGGGGGCAGGCGCAGGAAGAGATCGAAGAGATCATTCGCCGGGGAGAGGGCGCATGACAGCGCAAAACTACGCACTGGAGCTGCGCCAGGTGCGCAAGCGCTTTGGCAAGGCAGAGATCATCTGCGGCGCCGACCTGGCCGTGCGCAACGGTGAACGCGTGGCCGTGATCGGCCCCAACGGCGCGGGCAAAAGCACCTTGTTCCACCTCATCAGCGGGCGCTTTGCACCCAGCAGCGGCGAGATTTATCTGCACGGCCAGCGCATCGATGGCAAGCAGCCCTTTGAGATCAACCGCGCCGGGCTGTCGCGCAGCTTTCAGATCACCAATATCTTCCCCAAGCTCAGCGTGTTTGAGAACCTGCGTTGCAGCGTGTTGTGGAGCATGGGCTGGCGCTATAACTTTCTGCACTTTCTGTCGGGCATGCGGGAGGTGAATGCGCGCACCGAGGAGTTGTTGACCCAGCTGCGGCTGGAGCGCCGGCGCGACACCCTGGCCGCCAACCTGACCTATGCCGAGCAAAGAGCGCTGGAAATCGGCATCACCATTGGCGGCGGCGCCAGTGTGATCTTGCTGGATGAACCCACGGCCGGCATGAGCCACAGCGAGACCGGGCGCTTTATCGAGCTGATCCGCTCCGTCTCCGAAGGCCGTACGCTGCTGACAGTGGAGCACGACATGGGCGTGGTGTTTGGCCTGGCGGATCGCATTGCCGTGGTGGTGTATGGCGAGGTGATTGCCTTTGATACGCCGGAGCGGGTGCGGGCGGATCCGCGGGTACAAGCGGCGTATCTTGGGAGCACCCCCTGAGGCGCTGCGCGCCTTCCCCCTCTCTCTCGCTACGCGAGGGAGGGGGACGACACCAGCGCGGCGGGGCGGCCCTTGCGCGGTGTCCTTGGCGAATGGGGTCTTTGCATACGACGGTGAAAGATCAAGACATCCACTGTCTGGGATCGCTGGAGCGGGCGCTGGAGGCGCAGCGGGCACAGGGGCACAGCCACAACGCCCAGACAGCGCTTCAGGCGCGGCGTCTCGTCCGCAGACAGTACGCCTGTACGGCAAGGGCGAGCAACAAAGCATGAAGCGCTGTATGGGCGCCTCGAAACGAAGCACAAACCAAAGCGAACAGAAAAGATAGGAATTTGGAATGCTGAAGATTGAGCAGTTGCACGCGTATTACGGCAAGAGCCATGTGCTGCATGGCGTGAACTTTGAAGTCGCTCCGGGCGAGATCGTGGCCCTGCTGGGGCGCAATGGCTCGGGGCGCAGCACCACGGCCAAGGCCATCATGGGCCTGGTGGACTGGGAGGGAGCCATCACCTGGAAAGGCCAGCCGCTGGCGGGGCGCAAGACCTATGAGATTGCCCAACTGGGCCTGGGCTATGTGCCGGAAAGCCGCGATGTGTTTCCCAATCTCACGGTCCACCAGAATCTGCTGTTGGGTCAAAAGGGCAAGGGCAGTGGCAGCCGCTGGAGCTTTGACGATATGTACGCCATGTTCCCGCGCCTCAAGGAGCGCCAGCACACCGAGGCGGGCGTGATGTCCGGTGGCGAGCAGCAAATGCTGACGCTGTGCCGCACGCTGATGGGGGATCCGGATCTGGTGCTCATCGACGAGCCCACCGAAGGCCTGGCGCCCCAGATCGTCGAGCTGGTGGGCGACTATCTGGCCCGGCTGCGCGAGCGCGGCATCTCGGTGCTGCTGATCGAGCAAAAGCTCACCATTGCGCTGCGCATCTCGGACCGGGCCCTGGTCATGGGCCATGGTGCCATCGTCTATGACGGCACACCTGCCGAGCTGCTGCGCAACGAGCGCGTGCGGCGGGAGTGGTTGGAGGTCTGAAATCAGGCTAGCGTAGCGACCTTTCACATCCAGCAGCGCGGAAATGGCTGCCTAGAGCCAGGTGCGTGCTTGGCGTCGCATGCAGGACAGCAGGGCTAGATGCGTGTATCTACACTGAAGGCATAACGTGTAGCTACACGTATTTGCAGAACAAGCCGCCCGATGTTGCACTGTGTGCACCGAGGTAGCTCTTGGAGACCTTGCATGCCCCCACGTTCCCCTGATGCACGCTGCACCAGCTTCACGGCGCGCAGCCTGTCGCGCAAGATATCGCAGTTCTATGACGATATGCTGGCCCCCAGCGGCCTGCGCGGTACGCAGTTCAATGTGCTGGTCCAGGCCCGCCGGGCCCATAGGGCCGGCCAAAAGCCGCTGACGGTCACGCGCCTGGCAGAGCTGCTGCACACCGATCGCACCACGCTCACACGCAATCTGCAGACGCTGCAAGGCCAGGGGCTGGTGGAGGTGGTGGCAGGCAGTGATGGCCGCAGCCGCTGCGTGGTGGTGACCGAGGCGGGCGAGCAGGCTTTTCGCCTGGGGCTGCAGTACTGGCGCAAGGCCCAGCAGCAGGTGCGCGCAGTCTGTGGCGAGGAGGTGGTGGCCCAGCTGGAGCAGGTGGTGGACCTGATGCTGGAGCGCCTCCAGGCCGCATCGGAAGAGAGCGCTGCATGAGCGCGGTGGTACAGGCTGCAGAGGCCTCCGGAGGCAGGGCTGCCCCAGTTGTCGCTTCGCCGCTGTTGCAGGGCCGTATTCTGCCCACGCTGCTCAAACTCTCGGTGCCCAATGTGCTGGCCATGGTCATGGCCATGCTGGTGGGCGTGGCCGAGACCTATTACGTGGGCCAGCTGGGCCTGGTGCCGCTGGCGTCCATGGCCCTGGTGTTCCCGTTTGCCATGCTCACGCAGATGATGAGCAACGGCGCCATGGGGGGCGGAGTGTCTTCGGCCATCAGCCGGGCGCTGGGTGCTGGTGACCAGGCCAGGGCCGGCACGCTGGCCCTGCATGCCATGGTCATAGGGCTTGGCGCAGGTCTGCTTTACTCCGCATTGCTGGTGTGGCTGGGGCCGCTGTTCTTTGCCTGGCTGGGCGGCCGTGGCGAGGTGCTGGCGGTGGCCAGCCATTACGGCCATGTGCTGTTCAGCGGCGCCATGCTGGTGTGGCTGTGCAACACCCTGGCATCGGTGGTGCGCGGCACGGGCAATATGCGCGTGCCTTCTGCCGTGGTGTTTGTGACGGCTGCGCTGCAAATCATGGTGGGTGGTGCTCTGGGCCTGGGTCTGGGGCCGTTTCCGCGCTGGGGCATGACGGGTGTGGCCATTGGCAATCTGTTGGCCATGGGGGCGGGCGTGCTGGTGTTGCTGGCCTATCTGCAATGGGGTCAACAGCGGCTGCGTCTGCCTTGGCGCGGTGTGCAGCTGTCCTGGCCCATGTTCCGCGACATTCTGCGCGTGGGGGCGCTGGCCTGTTTGTCACCGCTGCAGTCTGTGCTGACGGCCCTGGTCATGACCGGCCTGGTGGCCCGGCTGGGGCCGCAGGCACTGGCAGGCTATGGCATAGGCCAGCGTCTGGAGTTTTTGCTGATCCCCATCGCCTTTGGCGTGGGCGTGGCCTCGGTGCCCATGGTGGGCATGGCCATGGGCGCAGGCCAGGTGCCGCGTGCCCGGAAGGTGGCCTGGGCTGCGGGCGGGGTGGCCGCCATCACGCTGGCAGGGATTGGCGCCGTGGTGGTGCTGTGGCCGCGGCTGTGGTCGGGCATTTTCACCACCGACGCCCAGGTGCTGGCGCATGCCGATCTCTATCTGCGCATTGCGGGGCCGGGCTTTGCCTTCTTTGGCATGGGCTTGGCACTGTATTTTGCGGCCCTGGGCTCGGGGCGCATTCTGGGGCCCATCGTCGCTGGTACGGCCCGCCTGGTCGTGGTGGTGGGCCTGGGCGCCTGGCTGACCCAGCAGGCCGGTGCCACGGCGCAGTCGCTGTTTTGGGTGGTCACGGCCGGCATGCTGGTGTATGGCCTGGGAACAGCCTGGGCCGTGTGGCGCACACGCTGGGATTGAAGCCCCAGCGCGGCCACTTTCAGTGGCCGAGTAATTCCTTGGCCATGGGATAGAGCGACAGCAGCAGCAAAAACGCCATGTCGTAGTTGAACCAGCGCAGCGCCTGCGGTGTGCGTAGCACCCGGCCCACGGCGCTGCCGAACAAGGCCCAGAAACAGATACAAGGGAAGCCCACCAAGGCCAGCACAGTGGTGGATAGCAGCAAATTGGCCACAAACCCATCCTGGGGTGTGTAGGCGGCGATGATGCCCACCGTCATCAGCCAGGCCTTGGGATTCACCCATTGAAAAGCCGCTGCCTGCCAGAACGAAAACGGCCGCGCACCGCTTTCGCCCCGCTGCACGCCGGCGGCGTTGGCAATCTTCCAGGTCAGCCACAGCAAATAGCTGCCGCCCACTACTTGCAGCAGGGTGTAGAGCCAGGGCCAGGTGCTGAAGGCCGAACCCAGGCCGGCGCCCACCAGCAGCATCATCAAGGAGCAACCGGAGCTGATGCCCAGCAAGTGCGGCAGAGTGCGGCGAAAACCAAAGGTGGCGCCCGAGGCAGTGAGCATCACATTGTTGGGCCCCGGTGTGATGGAGCTGACAAAGGAGAACATGGCCAGGGGCACAAGGGTGGCAGCGGTGAGGGTGGGGACCAGGGTGTCCATGGTGGTATGCAAAAAACGAGGAGGGTGGTGCTATTGTGTGTTTCGTAATCAGTACAGTAGCAGTACACTTTTGCAGGTCACTTCATCCACTGGCCTGCTGGTTTTTCCATGACACTTTCTCCACTCCCAGAGTCTGAACCCCAGGCAGACGCCGCAGACCATGCCGCGCAGCGAGCACATCGCAGTGCGCCCTGGTATTGGCAGCCCTTGCGCGGCAGCGGTGTGCCCCTGGTGGAGCAGCTGGCGCTGCATGTGGAAGGCCTGGTGCGCAGCCATGGCCTGCGCGCCGGTATGCGCCTGCCTTCGGTGCGGCAGTTGGCTGAAGACAGCGGCGTGAGCCGCGACACCGTGGTCCAGGCCTATGACAGGCTGGCCGCGCAGTCGCTGATCCATTCCCGCCGTGGTGCTGGCTTTTTTGTGAGCGCGCTGCGCAAGGTGGATGCGCTGGAGGCGCCATTTCCGGCCCAGGGATCGGCACCGCTGAGCCGGCCTGCCGACAGAGCGATAGACACACCTTATCTGGTGCGTACCATGTTCCAGCAGGGCGCAGCGCCAGAATCCTCCGGCAGCGCAGGCCTGCTGCCGCCGCAATGGCTGGCGCCGGAGATGCTCACCAGCGCCATACGCAGCGTGGGGCGCTCGGCCGGGCTCAGTCTGTCGGGCTATGGTCTGCCCCAGGGCTATGCGCCGCTGCGCCAGCAGATAGCGGCGCATTTGCAGGCCCAGGATGTGCCCGTGCACCCGGAGCACAACCTGCTGACGGTGGCCGGTGTCACCCACGGCCTGGGCCTGATCCTGCGCCTGCTGGTGCGCCCCGGTGATGTGGTGTTGGTGGAAGACCCGGCCTGGTTCCATATGTTTGGCAGCCTGCAGGCCGCAGGTGCCCAACTGGTGGGCGTGCCCCGCGGGCCGGACGGGCCGGACATTACCGCCCTGGCGGCCCTGGCGGCCCAGCATAGGCCACGCTTGTTCATTGTGAATACGGCGGTGCATAACCCCACGGGGCAGACGCTGTCGGCCGGCGTGGCCCATGCCATGCTGAAAGTGGCCGAGCAATATGATTTTTTGCTGGTGGAAGACGACACCTATGCCGACTTTCACCCCGGTCGGCCCACACGCCTGGCCGCGTTGGACAGGCTGCAACGCGTGCTGCTGGTGGGGGGCTATTCCAAGACCCTGGCCGGCGGCCTGCGTGTAGGCTATATCGCGGCCCAGGCCGAGCGCATCGAGCAACTGCTGGACTTGAAACTGCTGGCAGGGCTGACATCGGCCCAGCTGGGGGAGATGGTGGTGCACCGCATCCTGAGCGAAGGCCTGTACCGCCGCCATGTGGAGCGCCTGCGCGAGCGCGTGGACAAGGCGCGCGCCCAATGCCTGCGCCGGGTGGAGGCCCTGGGCTGGCAGGTGCCGCAAGAGCCCCAGGCCGGCATGTTTGTCTGGGCGGATTGCGGCATGGATTCCGAGCTGCTGGCCCGGCGCGCGGCCGAGCAGGGCCTGCTGCTGGCGCCGGGCGTGCTGTTCTCGCCGCGCCAGGCACCGGGCTGCATGCTGCGGCTTTCCGTGCCCCTGGCCCAGCATGCAGCCCCCTGGGAGCTGATGGTGCGGTTGCAAAAACAGCTGCGCTGAAGGCGCGGCAGCTCTCAGAGCGTGTTCACGATCTCCTCGCGGCGCGCCAGCGTCTTTGCGGGATGGGATACAAGGCGCGATACCGCAGCAATAGCCATGCTATTGCGAGGATTCGCAACGCCGTAGACCGCCCGCAAAGACACTGGCCCGAAGGGTTGGAGCGAAATCGGACGATTTCTTCGCGCTGGCCCTTGCTTGCACCCCGGTGCAAGCTGTGGCCCATCGACTCGAACTCATCCCGATTGCGCTTCAACGCGCCTGCGTAGAGATCGCGAACACGCTCTCAGCCTGTCCCATGCGTGTCAGATTGGGAGGCTGCCACCATGGCCTTGCAGCAACCATCTTCCTAGAATGGAAAACGAACGACCGTTTTATTCCATTCCAAAACAGGAGACACAGGCATGACGGCTGAATACAAGGTCCACGGTGCAGTGGCCGTGATCACGCTCAACAATCCCCCCGTCAACGGGCTGGGGCTGAGCACCCGCCGCGCTGTGGTGCAAGGCCTCAAGCAGGCCCAGGCCGATGCCAGCGTGCAGGCCATCGTCATCACCGGCGCGGGCAAGGCCTTTTCGGGCGGCGCCGACATCAAGGAGTTCGGCACCGAGCAATCGATTCAAGAGCCCAATCTGCACAGCGTGATTGCGGCGGTTGAGCAGTGCAGCAAGCCCGTGGTGGCCGCCATTCACAGCGTGTGCATGGGCGGCGGCCTGGAGTTGGCCCTGGGTTGCCACTACCGCATTGTGGCCCCGGGCACCAGCGTGGCCCTGCCCGAGGTGAAGCTGGGCCTGCTGCCCGGCGCTGGCGGCACACAGCGCCTGCCACGCGTGCTGGGCCCCGAGGCCGCGCTGAACATGATCGTCAGCGGCGAGGCAGTGAAAAGCGAGCTGCTGGCCCAGGCCCCCGGCCAAAAGCTGTTCGACAAGCTGGCCGCATCGGCCGAGAGCCTGGCCGGCGAAGCCCTGGCCCTGGCCCAGGAGGTGGGCGAGCGCCATGCCGCCGGCAACGAGCCGCTGCCCCTGGTGCGCAACCTGCCCTGCAAGCACCCGCTGGGCGATGCCTACTTTGGCTTTGCCCGCAACATGGTGGGCGGCATGGCCAAGAACTACCCCGCACCGCTGAAATGCGTGGACGCGGTGGAAGCCGCCACCAAGCGCAAGATTGCGGACGGCCTGCAGTATGAGCGCGAGCTGTTTGTGAATCTGATGTGGACCCCCGAGTCCCGCGCGCTGCGCCATTTGTTCATGGCCGAGCGTGCAGCATCCAAAATCGCTGACGTGCCCGCCGATACTGCGGTGCGTGCTATCCAAAAAGTAGGGGTGATTGGTGCCGGCACCATGGGCGGTGGCATCAGCATGAACTTTTTGAACGCCGGCATTCCGGTGACCATGCTGGAAACCAAGCAGGAAGCGCTGGACCGTGGTGTGGCCACGATCAAGAAAAACTACGAGGCCCAGGTCAAAAAAGGCAAGCTGAAAGAAGACAAATACGCCCAGCGCATGGCGCTGCTGTCCACCACGCTGAGCTATGACGATCTGAAGGACTGCGATCTCATCATCGAGGCTGTGTTCGAGGAGCTGGGCGTCAAGGAAACCGTGTTCAAGCAGCTGGATGCCATCGCCAAGCCCGGCGCCATTCTGGCCTCCAACACCTCCACGCTGGACGTGGACAAGATCGCTGCCTTCACCAAGCGCCCGCAGGACGTGGTGGGCATGCATTTCTTCAGCCCCGCCAACGTGATGAAGCTGCTGGAAGTGGTGCGCGGCAAGCAAACCGCCAAGGACGTGCTGGCCACGGTGATGCAGATCGCCAAGAAGATCAAAAAGACCGCCGTGGTCTCCGGCGTGTGCGACGGCTTTATCGGCAACCGCATGATCGAGCAGTACTCGCGCCAGGCCGGTTTCCTGCTGGACGAAGGCGCCACGCCCCAGCAGGTGGACAAGGCGGCCGAGAAGTTTGGCTTTGCCATGGGCCCGTTCCGCATGGGCGACCTGGCCGGCAACGACATTGGCTGGGCCATTCGCAAGCGCCGCGCCGTGGAGCGCGCCGACATGAAGTACAGCCGCACGGCAGACAAGCTCTGCGAGCTGGGCCGTTTTGGCCAGAAGACCGGCGCCGGCTGGTATGACTACCAGGCAGGCAAGCGCGACGCCATCCCCTCGGCGCTGGTGGTGAAGATGATCGAGGACCACCGCAAGGAGCTGGGCATCACGCCGCGCAAGATCTCAGACGAAGAAATCGTGCAGCGCCTGGTCTACGCCCTGGTCAACGAGGGTGCCCATATTCTGGAAGACGGCATTGCCGGCAAGTCCGGCGACATCGACATGGTGTATCTGACGGGCTATGGCTTCCCCATCTACCGCGGTGGCCCCATGCATTACGCCAGCGAAGCCGGCCTGGGCAATGTGGTGCGCGCCATGGAGCGCTTTGCCCAGAACCCGCATGACGACGCCAAGTTCTGGCAGCCCGCACCGCTGCTGGCGCGCCTGGCTGCAGAAGGCAAGTCCTTTGCTTGAGAGCATCTACCCGTTCTCACGCCATACCACCCCATGACCGGGCCACTGCCCCGCATGCCGCTGCACCCACTGTGCAGCCTGCGCGGCAGCGGCTCCCCAAGCAAAGGATGAATCCATGACTTCCGCCGTGATTGTTTCCACCGCACGCACCCCGCTGGCCAAGAGCTGGAAGGGTTCCTTCAATATGACCTATGGCGCCACGCTGGGCGCCCACGCCGTGCAGCACGCCGTGCAACGCGCCGGCATCGACGCCGCCGATGTGGACGACGTCATCATGGGCTCGGCCCTGCCCGAAGGCACCACCGGCGGCAACGTGGCCCGCCTGATTGCCGTGCGCGCCGGCCTGCCCGTGACCACCTCGGGCTTTACCATCAACCGCTTTTGCTCCTCGGGCCTGCAATCCATTGCCCTGGCGGCCCAGCGCATCATCGCCGGCGAGAGCGATGTGCAAGTGGCCGGCGGCCTGGAGTCCATCTCCTGCGTGCAGCAAGAGGCCAACCGCCACATGGCCCAAGATCCGGCGCTGATGAAGATGAAGCCCGAGATCTACTGGTCCATGCTGCAAACGGCCGAGCAAGTGGCCCAGCGCTACGGCATTGGCCGCGACGCCATGGACGAATACGGCGCTGCCAGTCAGCAAAAAGCCTGCGCCGCCCAGGCTGCCGGCTTGTTTGATGCCGAAATCGCCCCCATCACCACCGTGATGGGCGTGGCCGACAAGGCCCTGGGGCTGATCACCAAGCAGGTCACCGTCAGCCGCGACGAAGGCACGCGCGAAGGCACGACCAAGGACGGCATCGCAGGCCTGCGCAGCGCGCTGCCCGGCGGCCTGATCACCGCCGGCAATGCCAGCCAGTTCTCTGACGGTGCCGGCGCCTGTGTCATCACCAGCGAAGACTACGCCTCCAAAAAAGGCCTGAAACCCCTGGGCCGTTTTCTGGGCTTTGCCGTGGCTGGCTGTGAGCCCGATGAAATGGGCATTGGCCCGGTGTTTGCCGTGCCCAAGGTGCTGAAAAAGCTGGGCCTGAAGGTCAGCGACATCGACCTCTGGGAGTTGAACGAAGCCTTTGCCGTGCAGGTGCTCTACTGCCGCGACAAGCTGGGCATCCCCGCTGACCGCCTCAACGTCAACGGCGGTGCCATCGCCCTGGGCCACCCCTATGGCCTCAGCGGCCAGCGCCTCACCGGCCACGCCCTCATCGAAGGCAAACGCCGCGGCGCCAAGCGCGTCTGCGTGACCATGTGCATTGGCGGGGGCATGGGGGCGGCAGGCATTTTTGAAGTGTTGTGATTCTTCTGCCTGACCGAGGCTGAGACAGGGCGCGTATTGCGCCCTGTCTTGTTTCTGGCCTTTGAGCTGGCTGGTGTGGAAGGCTTGGGTCGTTGTTGAATGAGAAAACCCGCATGGGCCTGGTGGCTGGTGCGGGTTTTGCGTCGAACTGCGCAGTCAGGAGCTTTGTATATCGGTTGCTGTGCTCGAAATATTGGCTTGATATATCTATTCACATGCCGTACTAGAAAAATATGAGTCACAGGGGAATTGAAACCGGCTTATCCACTACAAGGTTCAATGGCTTGGCGAGTCCCCAATATCTGTACAAATCGCAGAAGATATCCATCTGGGTCCTGAACCAGCATCTCGACCTGGCCGTGCTCGACCTTGTTTTCTCGATACCAAGACTCTTTGGGATTTTGATAAATAGCTATTGCAGCAGCCTGCAGTCGAGAAAAAATATTCTCAAGTTCCTGTACTTCAATTTGAAGATTAATTCCACGACCAAATGGAGGGACAAGTCTTCCGGTTATCCAGCTATCTTGGTGTTTTTCCTCTAACATGATCTGGGCGCCACCCATTTCTAGATATAAAAATTTTTCCTCTGAGCGTTCAAATTTTAGAGAGAAACCAATGATATTACAGTAAAACTTTTTACTGGAATGAATGTCGGAGCAAATCAATTCAGGAACTAAGGCTGCCCAGATTTCATTTGTCATAGATGTCCCAGGTATCAAGCATGAAATTTCATGGGGAATTCATTTCCCAACGAAAGCATTGTTTCGTATAAGATCGCAGTGTATTTGATTGCTTTCTGTTTCATTTTTATGAATCTCGAAATCAGCAGCGCGTAAAGCATTTTTTACCATTTCCATATATGGAAAATTATTTTTAATGGCCTGCTTCTGCCAAGACAATGGGGTAAAAACACCCAGCCGAAGAAATCGTATTCTTCGACCTTTTATTGCCATTGAAACGTCAATATGTGTTCCGTCAACATCATGGCCGTTTGGTCCGAAGATATCATAAACCTCGGATTTTCTTGCAGGGTATAATGCTGTAAAAATCCGAATTCCCAGTTGTCTGAAAATTCTTCTAAGCATGCCGAGACTGGAATGGGGTTGTTCATACCCTCTTGTGAGTATGAGTTGAACTTCTGCGGGGAGTTTGGCCTGGATTTGTTGCAGCCGGATGAAAACGTCCGGATCAACAAAGACGGCTGAAGATGGCCAGCGTGGACGTATGATGATATTTTGGGATAATCCTGGAGATAGTTTGATCATGCCTGTGAATGAATTTTATGAAAAAGATCTACCGATGTTGAGATCGAACTGCCCAGGAAAATATGATGCGGATGGTGTCGCATTTTGAGCTGTGTTGGCAGAGTCAAAAGCGATAATCTAAAGCCTGAATTCTAGGCCAGATTCTTCAGCACATTGTTGAGGTCTGATAGTGACAAGTTAGGGCTGCGCTCAGCCAGCCCGACAAGACCTTTCGCGCTGTTGCCGAATAGATAATCCTTGGTAACAGGGCCTTTCAGGTACCCATCGGCTCTGTCCATGGCGATAAACATGGCGATTTCTTGCGCTTTAGAGTTGTTGGGAGATGGCCATCCTGTCAGCAGCTTATCTTCAGGGGTCAATACCTTGTCAAAATCAATCCTTCTCCATTCGCGACCGTCAGGCCCGGTAGCGTGAGAAATTCCGTCAGAACTTTCGGTCCAGATCCATTCTCCACTTATATGTGGTGAGGCTTGTTGTGCATTACTGCCGCTTTGTGCTGCTGACAAGGCTGCAGAGAACGAAGCCGGTGCCGAATTTTGAGGGGTAGGTTGGTACTTTTGGTTGCTGTGCAAACCTGTATTGACTATATCTAACTTCATTGCCTTGCCTCCTTGTTGAAGTGAATATGTTTTGTGAAATATCGATACGGACTAGCTTATGCCATCGAGGATGATTAGCGTACTTTTGTCAGCCATCGCATCCCCATCTCGATGGGGCCTTGCTTGATTTTGAGGCTCCAGGCCCAGGCTGAAATCGTGGCAAGAACCAGAAAAATGGATGAAGCCATTGCAACCTCGGCCAGAGAGTGACTGCCGTCGAATGCTCCCAATGCTTCCAAAACCCCCATTCCGATGAGGATATGTGCTATATAAAGACTGAGGGTCATACGTCCAGCAGGGAGGAGAAAATTCCATGCACCATGAGGCCATAGGCTGCTAATCCGCAGGCAAATGCCAATAGCGATGCTGGCAAACGCAATCCCTATAACCAGATAGACCGGCCCCGGTGGTATTGGCGTTGAGCCAAGCAACCAGGCCAAGGTGCTGCCCTGGCCCCAATGTGCAATTGCGCTGGCCATGATGGCTGCAAGAAAACCAAAACCTATTAACTTCCATTGTGTGCTGCTACGCTGCAGCGGCAAATGTGCCAGGAACATGCCATATAGGAATAGTGCCAACCATGGCAATATTGGATGGAATCCATTAAATAAAAGGTTGCGAATGAAACCCGATAGTGACCATAGGTCTGTGTAATGCAAGGTTGACCAGTCCCAGCCTTGGCTGTAATTTGCATGTAACAAAGCCCACAATGAAGTGGCGGTGACAGCCAGCATGGCTGTGAGCAAGGCTGCAGGACCAGATCGCAACAGTGGCACTGCCAGCAAAAAATACATTGCATAGTAGTGAATGATGTCGGCGGGAAAGATCAGCAGATTAGGTATGCCTATGGCTAGCAGAAATAGAGCGCGGCGCAGGGTCCACCAACGGGCAGCGGTTGCTTCCTGCGTGCGTGTTGCGAGTACGAGCCCCAAGCCTGCCAGCACGACAAAAGTGGCGGAGGCCTTGCCTTCAAGAAAGTGGAATAAGCCTTCCAGCCATGTATTCCCTGGTGTGGCAGGCTGCATCGCCAAGCGAAAATTGACCAACACCATGCCCGCCAATGCAAAGTAGCGGGACAAATCCAGACCATGGAGGCGTTGTTTCGGAGCCATAGCGACCGTCATGCTCCAAGTAACCCACGTAAAAGGCCTGGATGGAATATGTCCATGGCTTCGACAGAGGAGTCGATTTTTCCCTTCGCAGACTTGGCTTGTGCCTCCAAGCCCCGGCGAAATGCATCGCTCTCAACAATATCCAGCAGTGCCTGCGCTACCAGCCGTATCGGTGCGCTGGGCTTGAATATGCCTTGTTGCGCAGCGCGTTCGATAGCACCAGCCAAGGCATCGAGTAATTGCCTGCGATTGTTCTCGAATTTGGGCATCAACGCAGGGCTGCGAGCAATCTCAGCCAAACATTCGGCACCCAATATCGCCCATTCAGGCTGGCGACAAAGAGTCCAATAAGCTGCAAGGAATTGCTGTATTTGCTCCATTGCTGGAGCCGAAGCTTGCTCCAAGGAGCACAACAGCGGTGCCAATTCGACTTGCTCTTGGTTCGCGACTTCGGCGATGAGTGCCTGTTTGCTTGGAAAGTAGTTGTACAGATTCCCCAGGCTGACAGCCGCGGTCGAAGCGATGTCTCGCATGCTGGTGGTGTGAAACCCTTTTTCTATGAAGCAGTTGATGGCTGCTTGCATGATCACGGTGCGGCGATCAGCTTGGTGATCTTTCTGATTCATACGAAGTTGTGAGCGAACGTTCGTTCATTCTATGCAGAATGCTCGCTCAATGGCAAGTAGGCAAGTTGATGGGCTACCGCCGGTTTGGTAGACAGGGGGCTGCTCAAGGTCAAAGCCGCCAGGGGTCACAAAGTCTTCTGTGCGGCAGCTGCCTACATTGCTGGTCTGAACCTCGCTGGTTCGCTAGAAAAGCTCCCCTTGCGGCGATACCAGCGCCGCAAAGCTCTCCCCCAGGGGCTGCAGAATCGAGTCCGCAATCGGCTGAAGTTGCTTGGCCACATAGTGCTGGTAATCCATCGCAGAGCGGCGGGCTTCCAGCGGCCCCGGCCCGTCCTGGACCATGACATAGCGACTCCAGCCACCGTTCTGGTCCTGCAGCGGGCAGCCCAGGCGCTCGCTGTGGGCGTAGAAACTGACCTGCCCCGAAGAGCCCATCTCAGCCAGGACTGGCCTGAGAGTCCTCCACCCTGGATGTGAACCTCATAACTCCAATATATTGTGGGTATACATCGATTTTTTCCAATAGGACACAAAATTCAGGAATTAGTGCTCTGAGTAAAAGAAAACTTAACTCTATAATTTTGGGTACTAACTGGCATAGAAGAGGGTAGACACACACTATGTTGGATTTAAGCTTTCACAAGCCGAGTGAGGTCGTCAAGCGCCTTTGCGCGCGCTTGCGTACGGAGCGTTTGGCGCAGGACATGACACAGGCCGACCTGGCCGGGCGTGCGGGCATTGGGGTCAACACCGTGTCCAACCTAGAGGCCGGGCGCAATGTGGGCTTTGAGGCCGTGGTCCGGGTGGCGATGGTGCTGGGCCGCATCAAGGAGCTCGAAGCGCTGTTCCTTCCCAAGCTGGACAGCATCGAAGACATACGCCGCTACGAGAGCAGCGCCAAGCGCCTGCGTACCACCAAGAAGAGGGCGGACCATGCTTGAAGAAGTGCGGGTCTTCTATGAAGGCTGGGGCGAACGGTGGCTGTGGGGCACGCTGGTTTCTACGACGGCCCTGACGGGGCGCCCGTTGATTGCGTTCCAGTACAGCCAGGAGGCCAGGCAAAAAGGACTGGAGTTGTCCGCCTACACGCTGCCGCTGGAGGGCGCCACGTTGCGGCGAACATTCCCCGAGCACCAGCTGCAGCTGCCGGGGCCTGTGTATGACGCCTTGCCGGACGGCTGGGGCATGCTGCTGATGGACCGCATGTTCAGGCGCCGCGGGCTCACCACGGCGCGCATAGGCGCACTGGAGCGGCTAGCCTATATCGGCGGCAACGCCATGGGAGCCATGACGTTTGAGCCGGTGGCACCCGAAGGCCAGGCGCCGGACGTTCACATCCCGCTGGAGCAGCTGGCGGCCGAAGTGCAGCAGGTGCTCCACGGAGAAGGCGGTGAGTTTCTGCAGACCTTGCTGCTGGTGGGAGGATCGCCCCAAGGTGCAAGGCCCAAGGTGCTGCTCTATCGCGACCCGCAGTCCGGCTGCTTCACCACGGCCGTTACGCCAGGCTTGGAAGCCTGGCTGGTCAAGTTCCCGGCCCAGGGCGAACACCCGGAGGTGTGCGCCATCGAGATGGTCTATGCGGAGTGCTTGCGCCGCTGCGGCATAGCAACCCCGGACACGCAGTATTTCAGCCTGCCTGGTGGGCAGGCCGCATTCGCCAGCAAGCGCTTTGACCGCCACGATGGCCTGCGCGTGCCCATGCAAAGCCTTGCGGCCTTTACGGGCGCCGATTACCGCACGCCGGGGACATTAGAGAGCGTGGGCTTTTTGCGGGCGACGCAGATATGTACCAACGATGTGCGAGAGATGGGGTTGGCCTTTGAGCGCATCGTCTTCAATGTGGCGTTCAATAACCGGGACGATCATCCCAAGAACTTTGCCTACTTGATGGCAAAGAATGGCCGGTGGAGGCTGGCGCCGGCATACGACGTGACTTTTTGCGAAGGCCCCGGTGGCTACCACCAGATGGATGTAATGGGCGAGGCGCTGGTGATCTCCCGCATGCACATGCTGAGGCTTGCCGAGGAAGCCGAGGTACCCCAGGACGTGGCGGGCACGATGATTGACCGCATTTGCGAGGTGGCCAGCCAGTTCGCCGCCATCGCCCACAGCATGTACCCGCAGGCGATTACCCAAAACACCCTACGCACCATACAAGGCCGCATCGACGAGAACGTGGCGCTGCTGCGGCAAGGCCAGCGCGGCCGTTCTCGCCGCCGCTGAGGATGCGTTGGCGAATGTGAGTCCACGCCCGTGCCGACTGCAGCTGCGGGGCAGCTAAAACAACACCCCCTGCGGCGATACCAGCGCCGCAAAGCTCTCTCCCAGGGGCTGGAGGATCGAGTCCGCAATCGGCTGAAGTTGCTTGGCCACATAGTGCTGGTAGTCCATCGCAGAGCGGCGTGCTTCCAGCGGCTCTGGCCCGTTCAGTGTCATGACATAGCGAATCCAGCCGCCGCTTTGGTATTGCAGCGGGCGGCCCAGGCGCTCGTTGTGGGCGTCGGCCATGCGGGCCGCGCGCACCTGGGGCGGCAGGTTGGCCACGTATTCATTCAAGCGGTGGCGCAGGCGCTTGCGGTAGATGAGCAGATCGTCCTTGTGGCCGGCCAGCGTGGACTGGGCGTAGTCGATCACAAATTCCCGGTAAGGAACGCCTTGAAAGACACGTGAGAGCAGGCCTTGCTGAAACTGACGGGCTAGCGGCGTCCAGTCGCTGCGCGCCATTTCCAGGCCGCGGTAGACCATGGCTTCCTTGCCATCCGTGTCTATGCTCAGCCCGGCGTAGCGCTTTTTGCTGCCCACGTCCGAGCCGCGGATGGTGGGCATGAAGAATTTTTTGTAGTGGGTGTCGAACTCGATTTCGAGAAAGCTCTCCAGGCCTTGTTCCTGGCGCAGGCCTTGTGCCCACCAGGTATTGATGTCCTTGACCAGCTCGGCCGCCACGGCATGGGCCTCTTCGTTTGTGTGGGTGCGCTTGAGCCAGATGAAGATGGAGTCGGTGTCGCCGTAAATGGCCTCGTAGCCGCGCTGCTGCACCAGATCGCGCGTGCGCTTGACCATCTCATGGCCGCGAAGGGTGATGGCGGAGATCAATGCCGGGTTGAAGAAGCGGCACTCCGTGGCGCCCAGCACGCCAGCAAAGGAGTTCATCACCAGCTTGAGGGCCTGGGACAGCGGCTCGTTGCGCGCGCGCTTGGCCTCGTCACGGGCGTGCCACAGTGTGGTCACGATCTCGGGCAGGCAGTGTTTCTCGCGCGAGAACAGGGTGCCGCCAGGCCCACGGATTTGCTGCTCTGGATGCGGGGCATGCGTGCCCTCGGCCAGGCCCACGGGGTCCACCAAAAAGGTGCGGATGATGGAGGGGTAGAGGCTTTTGTAGTCCAGCACCAGCACGGAGTCATAAAAGCCGGGCCTGGAGTCCATCACATAGCCGCCGGGAGAGGACTTGCCCTGCACATCGCCCACATTGGGCGCCACATAGCCCTGGCGGTGCATGCGCGGCAGATAGTGGTGGCTGAAGGCGGCGATGGAGCCGCCAAAATGGTCCAGCTGCAGGCCCGTGGTGTGGGCGCGCTCCATGGCGAACTGCAGCAGCTTGAGCTTGTCAAAAATGCGCAGCACCAGTGCGCAGTCTTGGATGTTGTAGCTGGCCAGCGCCGGTTTGTCGTGCTGGTAGCGGCGTTCGATCTCCGCCATCTTGTCGTACTCGTCGCCAATCTCCTTGCCCTCGCCCAGCAGCTCCTGCGAGACGTTTTCCAGGCTGAAGGAGGCGAAGTTGCGCATGGTGGCCCTGAGGGCCTCGATGCCATCGATCACGGCCCGGCCGGGCATGGGCGCGAACAGATAGCCCTGCTTGCCGGGGTGGGTGCGCCAGGCAATGGGCGTGCGCCCCCGGCCCAGCAGCAGCGGGGTGGCGCAGTCGTCGGCGGTTTTTTGCAGCACGCGCAGGTCGAACTGGATGACGCTCCAGCCGATGATGACGTCGGGGTCATGGCGCACAAACCAGTCGTTGAGCTGCTCGATCATGGCCTTGCGACTTGGGCAATAGACCAGGGCAAAGCCCGGTGGCTCTGCGGCACCACAGGGCTCAGCAAACACTTCCGGCGGATCGCCCAGCATGAACACCACGCGTTGGTCCATGCCGTCGAGGGCGATGGAGTACAGATCCTGGTGCTGGCTGGTTTCGATGTCCAGCGACACCATTTTTAAGGCTGGCCTGAACGCAGGTGCGGGCAGCAGCTTGCAGTCCAGCAGCGCGGCGTTTTCCATGCGGCCACCCTCCAGCACCACGCCTGCGGTGATGAAGCGTTCCATCAGATAGCGCTCGTGCGGGCGCACATCGGCCTCGAGCAGGGAAACGCCTTGCTGCTGCAGGGCGCGCGCCAGCCGCCCCAGCTGGCGAAACTGCCTGGCGTAGACGCCCAGCACAGGCTGTTGGTGAAAGCTTTTGAGTTCCAGCGGCCGCAATTCCACGCCGGGCATGGTGCGCAGCTGGGCTTGCACGGTTTCCTGGTGCCTGGCCTCGACAAAGGCCACCGAGGTCTGGGCCGTGAGCAAGACCTTGAGCGGGCCGGAGTCCGTCGCCAGCCAGTACTCGATCTCGGTACCCGCCGGCGTGTCGCGCCAGTTGCGGGTCAAGATAAAGCCTTGGCGTTGAGGGGTGGGCACGGAAGAGAAGGCAGAGCGAGGGTGGACAAGGCTGAAAGACACTGCGTCAGCGTCTGTCAGCGGGGCTGGCTGTGATGCCTAGATGATACTGGTAAAAAATACAGGTGTTGCTGCGATGCAGCCATGGTCACCAACCCAGGCCCGTAGGGGCGATTATGGTTTTTGCTTCCGTATCGATAGCTGCCCGTGCTGTATCCATCAGCGTCAAAGTCCAGTTTTCTTTGAAATTCTCAGCCTGGCGACCAGCCCATGCTTCAGGCCGGCGCGTAGAGCTTGTACTGGGTGACGAGCTTGTCCAGTGCCGCATCCAGGCTGCTGTTGTCTGCGTAGAACTGGGCGTCCAGCGCTTCCAGGGTCTGCCATGTGGCCTCGTGGGTCGGGTGGTCTTCGGCGGCCGTGGGCATGAGATCAAAACGCGCGGCCTGGTCCGTGGGGACTTCATGGTCGGCGAAGAGAGCGAGCTTGGCGGCCTGCAGCAGCCGCAGACTGGCGTGGTCTTCCACCTCGGTGAGCGCTGCCACGGTCTGCGCATAACGGTCGCCGCTGGAGTTGGAGAAGAACTGGTCGAAGCCGCCGTTGTGTACCTCGCCCTGGAAGATGTTGATGAGGTAGTAAAGCCTGTCCCCATGCGAGAGTGCATCGAATCCATCGGGAGTGCCGTAGACGCGGCGCACCAGCGCAGTCCAGTAGCGGTAGGCGGGGGATTCGCGGTAGGCGCGCTCCTCCTCGCGCTGTTGCTGGCGCTGCGCATTGCGTTGTTCGATGCTCAGCTGATTGCCGCGCACGCAGGGCATGCACAGGCCGGCGTTTTGCTGGGCGGTGTCGGGGTGGATGGAATCTCCACAGCGGGTGCAGGGAAGGCGTTGCATGGTGAGAGTAGGGCGTGTGGCCAGGAGTAGGTTTTGATAGCGGCCTATGCTTGCTGTATCTGCGTTGGCAGTGAATTGATTGGGAGAAGCAATCCAACTCAATCGCGCCCGTGGCCTATGTCTTGCAGCAGCTGTAAGCCCTGGCGCTGCACGATCAGCGTTCTGCCGTTGAACCAGGGGCGGCTGCAGTCGATGTTTTCATACGGGTTCATCCAGTCCAGCGTAATGGGCAGGATGCTGATGGCACAGGGCAGGGCTGATGGGGGCGGTTCTGGCGGTGCCTGTTGATAGACCAGGAACAGGTACTGGTCCATGTCGCTGACCTGCTCGGCAAAATCGGAGTAGGCCCAATGCAGCACTGGCATATCGCCGCTGTCCACCAGGCTCTCCAGCGCCTGCTCCTCGTTTGGCAAGCGCTGCGGTGTTGTGGTCAGGTTGGCGTTGTGTACATCTGCAGCAAACTGCGGGCCGTCGCGGTAGCCCACTACCAGACCGTTGCAGTCTGCGGTGCACAGCTGGCCATGCAGGCCATGGGCCTGGTGCAACTGCCACAGCACAGGCGCGTTCACTCCCAGCATGCGGCTGGTGCAGCGCAGGGTGCCATGTGCTGCGGCTTGCAGGCCCAAGGCTGCCGCCGCAAAGCTCAGGCTGTGGGCCATGGCGTCCGCCGAAAACAGCAGGCCGCTGCGCGCGGCCTGTGCGATACGGGCGCGTGGATAAGGACGGTGAGCGGGGCGGCGGGCCGGTCTGGCCGCAGAGGGGCTGCGTTGGCGGTTCATGCTGCTGGTGGGCCGGCTGCCAATCCCATCAGATAGCAGCCTTCATGCTGCGGTTATAGGCAAAAAACACTTCGTCCCGTACCCAGCCCAAAGACTCGTACAGGGCCTGGGCATGGAGGTTGGTCTTGGCCGTGGTCAGGTCCATGCGCGCCTTGCCCTGGCTGCGGGCCTGGGCCTCGGCGGCCAGCAGCAGTGCGCGGCCGGCGCCCATCTGGCGGGCATCGGGCTGTACAAACAGGTCGTAGAGCACATAAATGGGTTGGGCCTCCACCGAGCAAAAGCTGGGGTAGAGCTGGCAAAAACCCTGCAACTGCCCTTCGGACTCTGCCACCAGCAACACGGACTCGGCCTTGTGAAAGCGCTGGCTGATGAAGTCCAGCGCCAGGGCCGCATCGGCGGGCTGTTGGTAGAACTGGCGGTAGAGGTCAAACAGGGCTGCAACCGCTGGCAGGTCGGCGGCTTGGGCGAGGCGGGTGGTCATCGGCATGGGGAATTCAAGAGCTAATACAGATGTTGGCGCCGTGGATTGTCAACCACCCATGGCTGGCTTGTGCGGAAATGCGGGGTGGCGCACAAGCCTTGTGCATGGCCGCGGCTTGCAGCTCCCTTCTTTTTTCCAGGAACTTGCTATGTTCTGGTACCCGTCTCGCATTGCTTCCCGCCTGACGATAGGGGGCATTTCGCTGCTGGCCATCACCGCGGCGGTGATTGCACTGGCCATGCTGTGGCGCGGGCAGCCACGGGTGGTGGAGCTCAATATTGCCTTGATCGAAGAGACAGGGCGCGACCTGGCGGCCAGGCTGGGTACGGTGCTCTCGCACATCGATGGTGAAACCGTCAGCCTGGCGCGCCTGGCCGAGGTACTGCCCAAGGACGAGGCGCTGTACCGCCAGATCCCGCCCAGGCTCATTGGCGGCAACGCGTTGATCACCGGGGGCGGCATCTGGCCCGAGCCTGGTGGCTTTACCCCTGGCGTGGAAAAGCGCAGCTTTTTCTGGGCACGCAATGCGGCGGGCGAACTGGTGTTCTCGGAGGAGTACAACGACCAGGCTACGGCCGATTACCACGCAGAGAGCTGGTACCAGGGCGCGCGTGGGCATGGGGCAGACAGCTGTGCATGGTCAGATGTCTACCAAGACCCGGTCTCCAAGGTGAACATGGTGACTTGCAGCGTGCCCTATCGGAACGCGGGCCAGCTTTCCGGCATTGCCACCACGGATATTCGCCTGGACAGCATGGCCGCACTCATGGCGCAGCATGGCCGCAGCACCGGGGGCTATGCATTCTTGCTGGACCGGGTAGGGCGGCTGATTTACTTTCCCGGCGAAGCGGGGCAGCAATTTGCCACCTTGGAGGCGCTGTCTGCACACAGCCCATGGCTTGCCCCGGTGGTGCAAAGCCTGAAGCAGCAAGCCCCGACTGCGGACCGCATTGCCAGCATGCGGCTTGCCAATGATGGCTTGGTGCAGGGCGCATCCCGGCTGATGCTGTTTCCCATGGAAGAGACCGGCTGGGTGATTGGCCTGGTCACCCCGGAGCGGCGCATCACCGCCCTGGCCCAGGCCATGACCCAGGACGTGCTGGCCGTGCTGCTGCCCGTGTTGGCCTTGCTGCTGCTGGGCGCCTGGCTGGTGGCGCGGCGCTTGATTGCCAGGCTGGATGACACCCAACAGGCCCTGCATGCGATTGCGCAGGGCGAGGGTGACCTGACACGCAGACTGCAGGTGCGGGGCGGGGACGAGATATCGGCCATTGCCCTGGCCTTCAATGTGTTTGCCGACAAAATCGCGTCCATGTTGCTGGTGGTGCGCCAGAGCAGCCAGGTGGTGGCCGGCAACACGGCCACGCTGGCGGACAACAACACCGAGCTGGCTGCGCGGGTCACGCAACAGGCGGCAGCGCTGGAGCAAAGCGCCTCGGCTATGGAGGAGCTGAGCGCGACGGTGCAGCACAACACCGAAAACACCCACCAGGCCG
The DNA here is from genome assembly GCA_031277855.1 of Acidovorax sp. GTDB lineage: Bacteria > Pseudomonadota > Gammaproteobacteria > Burkholderiales > Burkholderiaceae_C > Comamonas. The sequence goes on from JAITLO010000046.1 coordinate 43,652, forward strand.
ATGCCCTGGTGGAGCGCACGGCCCAGGCCGCCAGCCGCTGTGGCGACATGATGCAAAAAGCCATGGACTCTATGCAGCAGGCCAGTCTTTCTGCGGGGCGGATGGTGGAAATCATTGCCGCCATTGACGGTATTGCATTTCAGACGAATATCCTGGCCTTGAATGCAGCGGTGGAGGCCGCGCGCGCCGGCGACTCCGGCCGGGGCTTTGCGGTGGTGGCATCCGAGGTACGGGTTTTGGCACAGCGCAGTGCGCAGGCCGCCCAGGAAATCAAGGCCTTGATCGACGCCTCTGCCCTGAATGTGGGCCAGGGCAGCCACCAGGTGCATGCGGCTGGCCAAGCGCTGGCAGCCCTGGTCCAAGACGTGCGGCAGGCCAGGCAGTTGATGGGCGATATTCGCATCTCCAGCGAGGAGCAAAGCAAGGGGCTGGCCGAGGTGACGATGGCGGTATCGGAAATGGACGGCACGGTGCAGCAAAATGCCGCCCTGATTGACGATGCCGTCGCGCGCACGCAGGTCTTGCTGCAGGAGGCAGAGCAGCTCGCCCATATGGTGTCGGCCTTTACCTTGCCGGAAGCGCGGCCATAAACAAGGTATGGCTCGGGAGGTGATTTACGGCCTTAGTGCCGGCACACCGTTTTGCCAATGGGCCCAGTCGCGCACGATGGTGTCGACCATGATGGAGCCGACCTGGGTGATATTGGCCACGGTTTCGGCAAAGCCGCCTGCAGTCTCGCCGGGGGCGGGGTCCAGGTGGGCCAGCGTGCTCTCGCTGGGGTTGCCCTGGTCGAAGTTGACGGCGCCGCGCAGGCTCATGATGCGGTCGGTACCATGGCTGCGGGCTAGCACCAGGGCGATGGCGGCGGCCTCCATTTCGGTGGCCACGTAGTCGTCTGCACCGTAGCTTTTGGCGATGTATTGCGCCTCTTTCGAGAGACCTGGGCCGTGAAAGAAGGTGTCTCCCGTCATATGCGTACCCACGCCCACATGGGGTGCGCGGCGTGCTTGGGGGGCTGGGTAGCGCAGGCGATAGCGCTGGGCTGATTCGGAGTCCTGCAGCTTGCTGCTTTGCGTCAGCTGCATGGCCCATTGCACCAGCGTAGGGTTGAGCTGGAAGCGGCGGTAGTTTTCATAGCCTTTGCGCGGCATGAACACCGGCTCGCCAGGCTTGCCTTCTTCGGGTGCCCAGCGGTGGCCCAGGTCGTAGTCCACCAGCCAGCTGCCCCAGGTCACATCTCCAATGGTGCCGCGCGATGGCGGTGTGCCGGCCACGCCCGAGATCACGTAATAGGCCTTGGAAAAATCGAACTGCGGGTTCAGCACAATGGCCTGGACCGAGGCCGAGGAGTTGACCTTGCCCATGCCCAGCACGCTGCCGCACACACCATCGGTGTTGCAGAACACGGGCCCGAGTGCGCCAGGGACGGTGATGGGCTGGGCATCTTTCCAGTAACGCTCAAACCACATCTGGAACTCGCCGGCGCGGTCACCGGTGTTTTTGCCAATCTCAAACATGGCGCCGATGAAGACCTTCACCGGGATGGGGCTGGAGGCCTTGTTTGCAGAGGCGCTGGTGGATGTTTGGGCCATGGCTGTGGAGGCGGCCATGGTTGCGACGCTCAGGGCGCCGATACGCAGGCCGCGAGCAGCAGTGCGGGACAAAAAGCGGGAGACAAAACGGGCAAAGGACATGGTGTGCGGGGAAGGTGGTGGCAAGAGCAAGGCACAAACCATGCCATTCTCTCACCCGTCCGCCTCTCACACCCTGCGGCTCTGGCCCAGGCTTGTTCCAAGGCCCTCAGGCGTACTCCACCGGAGTCAGCATGGTCTTGATCTTGTTGGCCAGCTGGGCCACGGCCAGTGCTGCAGGGCAGCCGGGCATGCTTTGCAGCAGCAGCTGGCGGCGCATGACGGACTCGCGCACGGCCTTGTCGGCGGGGATGTCGCCCATGTGGATCAGCCGCATGGGCTGGCCGGACTCGGTGCTCACAAAGCGGTTGAGCACCTGCTGCAGCTGACCGGTGATGGCACGGCCGTCACCGGGGCGTGCGGCCTGGTTGATGACCAGGCGCATGCTGTTGCGCTTTTGCTGGGTGGTCAGCACCTTGATGGCGGCGTAGGCGTCGGTCAGTGAGGTGGGCTCGGGCGTGGCAACGACCAGCACTTCGGCGGCCAGCGAGACGGAGAACAGCACCACGTCGGAGATGCCGGCACCGGTGTCCAGCAGCACCACGTCGTAACGGGGCGCCATGGTGTCGATGACATGCATCAGCTGGTTGCGGATTTCTGGGGTCAGGCGTGAGTACTCGACCATGCCGGAGCCAGCCAGCAGCACCGAAAACCCGCCCGGTGCGGTGATGACGGCTTCTTCCAGCGTGGCCTTGCCGGTGAACACATCGTGCAGCGTGACCTTGGGGTAGAGGTTGAGCACCACGTCCAGATTGGCCAGGCCCAGGTCGGCGTCCAGCACCAGCACGCGCAGGCCGTGGCGGGTCAGCGCTGCAGCCAGGTTGGCGGAAACAAAAGTCTTGCCCACGCCACCTTTTCCACTGGTGACGGCCATGATGTGCGCGCGCGGGTTGCGCGCAGCCGGTGCGGAGGCAGATTGGCTGCCAGCACGGGGTGGGGTAGGGGGGGACAGCACGTCGCTCATCTTGTTGCTTTCAATTGACGTTGCCGGCGGTAGGTAAATCCGCAGCGCTGTGCATTGTGGCACCCTCTGGAGCATCCGCCCAGGTGGATGGCACGGTATCGAGGGGGGCAAAAAGCAGGCTTTTCTCCTCTGCGCTCACAGTGCTGTCGGGTTGCTCCTCGATATGTACGCAATTGCGGCCGCTGCTCTTGGAGCGGTAGAGTTGTTGGTCGGCACGCTCCAGCCACAGCTGGCGTGTGCTGCGGATCCATTGCAGTGCAAAGGCACCGCCAATGCTTACAGTTACTTGCAACTCTTGCACAGGGCTGATGCGAACGCGCACGTTTTCTACGGCCTGGCGCACACGCTCGGCCACGGATTTGCCAAAGGCGGCGTGGCAGGCGGGCAAGATGATGGCGAACTCTTCGCCGCCAAAGCGCACCAGCGAGTCCATGGGGCGCACGCTGTTGGACAGCACCTTGGCAATGGCTTGCAGCACCAGATCGCCTGCGCCATGGCCGTAGGTGTCGTTGATGTGTTTGAAGTGGTCGATGTCGAGCATCAACAGCAGCGCAGCTTCACCAGAGCGGGCCACGCGGTCCAGCTCGCCATCAATCAGGCTGAACAGCTGGCGGCGGTTGCCAAGGCCTGTGAGCGGATCTTTGAGGGAGAGCTCGCACAGACCATCAATCAATGTCTGCAGATATTGCGCTGCCTCACCAGCTTGCGGCTGCGGCAACTGGTCTCGACCTACCAGGGCGCGGGCCGTTTCCAGGTGCAAGTCCTGCAGCGATATTGGGGAAGCCTCGAAACCAGTCACGACAAATGTACAGAAGTGTGACTGCAGTGTATCAGTCCCGCACGTACCCCGGCGACACCGACGTGTTTGGCGACGGTGGTATGTGCTGCAGGGTAGAGAGCGCTTGAGCATCGGTTCGATAGAGCACTAAATCGGTGCTGGGCACCAATGCGCCAGCGCGTGACAGTATCCGTTCCACGGGGAGCTTCATTCCCCCGATATGCAGGGAAATTCCCCGCTTTTGCAGCGATAGCCGCAGACGGACAAACATTTCCACGCCGGTCACATCGATGCGATTGACGGGCTGGGCCGCCAGATACAGCACGCGGGTGTCGCTGTGCGTGGCCAGGGCCTCGCTGATGCGGTGCTCCAGCGCGCTGGCGGAGGCAAAGTCCAGCGCCGCATCCATGCGCAGGGCCAGCACGCCGGGGGCAATGGGCGGCAGCTGCCACAAATGCCGGTCGCGCAAGCTGCCGTCAGGGTGGGGGGCAACCTCGATGATGCGCGGGTGCAGACGCTGGTAGAGGAAATAGCCCAGGCTCAGCACAATGCCGGCCAGCACGCCCCAGTACATGCGGGGCGCGGTCAGCAAGGTCAGCAGCAGCGTGGCCACGGCAATGCTGCCCTCGATGCGAGAGAGCTTGAACAGATAAAGGATGGCGCGGGGCTTGATCAGATTGACCACGGCGGTGATCACAATGGCTGCCAGCGCCGATTGGGGCACATGGTACAGAGCCGGAATAAACCACAGCACCACCACAATGACCAGGGCAATGGCAAACAAATTGGCATAACCTGTCTTGGCGCCGGCCAGCAGATTGACGGCCGAGCGCGAGAAAGAGGCGCTGGTGGCAAAGCTGCCAAACAGTCCGGCACTGATTTTGGACACCCCTTGGGCGATCAAGTCCTGGTTTTCATTCCAGCGGGTGCCGGCCTGTTGGTGCTCGACCTGGGCGCTGGAAGCAGTTTCCAGAAAACTCACCAGCGCAATCACCAGCACAGGCATGATCAGCGCGCTCAAGGCGTCCAACTCCAGCCAGCCCGGCCATTGGAAATGGGGCAGGCCGCTGGGCAAATGGCCCACCACCTGGCCGCCCTGGTCAGCAAAGCCCGTGGCCCAACTGATGAGGCCGGTCAGCCCAATGATGACGACGGCCGAGGGGAAGGCTGGACGCCAACGCTTGGCCAACACCAGCAAAGCAATGCTGGCCACGCCGTAGGCAATGGAGTGCCAGTCGAAATGCTGCAGCGAAGGGGTATGCCACACGGCCTCCCAACTGGAGCGCATCCCTAGCAGCGTAGGCAGCTGCGAGGCCAGAATCAGCAGCGCAGCGGCCTGGGTAAAGCCCGTGAGCACGGGCGATGTCACCAGATTCAGTAACCAGCCGGCGCGCACCAGGCCCAGCACCCATTGCAGCAGCCCGGCCAGAATCGCCATCCAGGCCGCCAGTTGCACCCACTGCACAGAGCCAGGCTCGGCCATGCCCGACAGCGAAGCGCCAATCAGCAAGGCACTCAGCGCGGTAGGGCCCACGCCCAGACGGGGCGAGCCGCTGAACAGCACGGCCACCAATGCCGGAATGATGGAGGCGTAAATCCCCGTGATCAGCGGCATGCCTGCCAACGCTGCATAGGCCACACCCTGTGGCAGCAGCATCAGGCCGACCGTGATGCCAGCCCATAACTCACCGCGCAGCAGCTGGGCTGTAGGGCGGGGCCAATCCAGAAAAGGGAAGATGGAGGCAAGCGAACGAGGCATGGGCGCATTGTCAGTGATTCGTTGCCCAATCATTGTCATGCGCGTATTACATGGGCATGAGGTGCTATGGTTTTTCTAGGAATGCGCTGGGCAGAATATTCGGGCTTGTCCTACGAGGTGCTCGCTGCAGCCTGGGCATAGTCGCCGGTGGAAAATACTTACATCGACGCCTACCACTGTGTAGGGCGCTTTATCCCAGGCATTGAAGAGAGGAGACCGATATGAACACGCTGATCCAACGTATGGCAAAAATCATCGCAGTGTCCGCCCTGGCCTTTGGCTTGGCGGCTTGCGACAAGGCAGCTGAGAATCCGACTGCAGGCCAAAAACTGGACAAGGCCATTGCTAGCACCGAAAAGGCCGCAGACCAGGCCGCTTCGGATGCCAAGGCGGTGGCTGCAGATGCTTCGGCCGCCGCGCTGGATGCTGCATCCAACGCCACGGAAGCGGCCAAGGTGGCAGCGGCCGACCTCAAGGACGCGGCCAAGGAAACCGGCAGCGCAGTAGCTGCCATGGTGGATGGCGCAGCCATCACCGCCGGCGTACATGCCGGCCTGATCAAGGACGAGGAGTTGAGAGGGCTGCAGATCCACGTGGCCGCCAAGGATGGCGTGGTGAGCCTGAGCGGCGAAGTTCCCAACCAGGGTGCCAAGGACCGCGCTGGCGAGATTGCCAAGGCGGTGCCAGGGGTGCATTCGGTCCAGAATGATTTGGCCCTCAAGGCTGGCTAAGATCGGTTGGTAGGCCCGCTTGCCGGCTTGCCGCATGGTTCGAGACACAGGCTGCGTTATCGCAGCCTGTGGTGTTTCTGGGCTGCGGGCGCTGCAGGGCCACGATGGCAGCCAGCACGGCATGCATGGGCTGCCGCCGCAGAGGATGCGGCTAGGATAGGGCGCTATGACTTCATCCCCTTCCGTTTCCCCATCCTCCCACGCCTCCCACTCTGCGCGTGATCTGATCACCCAGCTGGTTCACCACCCCTATACGCCTCCGGACGATTTTGCAGCCCCCCAGCCGCCGGTGCACAAGGGCTCGACCGTGCTGTTTCCCAATGTGGCGGCCATGCGCCAGCGCCGCTGGCTGGACAAAAGCAGCTACACCTATGGCCTGCATGGCACGCCCACCACCTACCAGCTGGAAGAGCGGCTGTGCACGCTGGAAGGCGGGCTGCAATGCCTGTTGACCCCCAGCGGCCTGTCGGCACTGACCACGGTATCGCTGGCGCTGCTCAACAGCGGCGACCAGGTGCTGTTGCCCGACAACGCCTACGGTCCCAACAAGGATTTCAGCGAAATCGAGCTCAAGCGCCTGGGTATTGCGCAGGCCTTGTACAACCCCATGGATCTGGCCGATCTGCAGGCCAAGATCACCCCCGCCACCAAGCTGGTGTGGCTGGAGGCGCCGGGCTCGGTGAGCATGGAATTCCCCGATCTGGTCGCCATGGTGCAGCTGTGCCGTGCGCGCGGTGTGACCATGGTGCTGGACAACACCTGGGGCGCGGGCCTGGCCTTCAAGCCCTTTGACCTGCTGGCCGATGGCGGCAGCCTGGGTGTGGATGTGACCACCCATGCCCTGACCAAATACCCCAGCGGCGGGGGCGATGTGCTGATGGGCAGCATCATCACCCGCGACCCCGGCCTGCACATGCGCATCAAACTCACCCATATGCGGCTGGGCATTGGCATTGGCGCCAACGATGCTGAAATGCTGCTGCGCTCCCTGCCCAGCGTGGGCCTGCGTTACCGGGCCCATGATGTGGCGGCACGTGCGCTGGCACAGTGGTTGGTCCAGCAGACGGCCGTGGTACAGGTGCTGCACCCTGCCCTGGAGGGCGCACCCGGCCATGCCCATTGGAAGGCCTTGTGCGGCGCAGCCAACGAGGGCGATGGCGCTGCGGCCGGGCTGTTCAGCGTGGTGATTGACCCCCGATATGGCCAGGAGGCGGTGGACTGTTTCTGCGACAGCCTGCAGCTGTTCAAGCTGGGTTACAGCTGGGGCGGCCCCATCAGCCTGGTGGTGCCTTATGAGATTGAGCGCATGCGCAGCCAGCCGCATGGCCAGCTGAAAGCCGGCACGGTGGTGCGCTTTTCCATTGGCTTGGAGCAGGTGCAAGACCTGCGTGCCGATCTGGCCCAGGCATTGACCAAGGCGTTCGGCTGAGCCTCACGTATCCCGCCAAATAAAAAGCCGGGCATTGCCCGGCTTTTTGGTGATCTGTGTGGCGGCTTAACGACTGCCCGACACATCCATCTCTTCGTAGCGCACGATGCGCGTGCCCTTGGTCCACTTGTAGCCAAACCAGATCAGCAGGAACAGGGGCAGGCCGATATAGGTGGCGATCACGCCCACCCAGTCGATCTTGTCGGCCAGGAAGTTCTCATAGTTTTGGCCCAGGGTGATGATCAGGCACAGCACAAAGGCGAACACCGGGCCGAAGGGGAAGGCCGCAGCGCGGTAGGGCAGCTGGTTCAGGTCAAAGTTCTGTGCCTCGCAGCCCTTTCGGAAGCGGTAGTGGCTCACGGCAATGCCCAGCCAGGCGACAAAGCCGCACATACCCGACAGATTCAACAGCCAGATGTACACGGCCTGGGGGCTGAAGATATTGGTCAGAAAGCACAGTGCGGCGATGGCCGTGGTGGCCAGCAGTGCCATCATGGGTACGCCACGTGCATTCACGCGGGCAAACACCTTGGGCGCCATGCCCTGCTTGGCCAGCGCATACATCATGCGGGTGGAGGCATACATGCCGGAGTTGCCGGCCGACAGCACCGAAGTCAGCACCACGGCATTCATCACTGCCGCTGCGCCCAGCAGGCCCGCGCGCTCAAACACCAGGGTGAAGGGGCTGACGCTGATGTCGCCCAGCTCGTTCTTCAGCAGCTTGGGATCGGTATAGGGGATCAGCAGGCCGATGATCAAAATGGCGAAGACATAGAACAGCAAAATGCGCCAGAACACCTTGCGAATGGCGCGCGGCACGTTCTTGGCTGGGTCTTCGGATTCACCTGCAGCAATGCCGATCAGCTCCGTGCCCTGGAAGGAAAAACCCACCACCATGGCCACGCCTATCAGTGCCGCAAAACCGCCGGCAAAGGGTGCATCGCCCGCAGTGAAATTGGCCACATTGCCCCACAGCCCCTCGGGTGCGCCGCCTTGCAAAATGCCCAGAATCATCAGCAGGCCCACGGCGATGAAAACCAGCACCGTGACCACCTTGATGGCCGCGAACCAGAATTCCGACTCGCCAAAGCCGCGTGCGGACAGGGCGTTGAGGCAGAACATCAGGGCCAGAAAGCCTGCGCTCCACAGCACGCCATTGCTGTCGGGGAACCAATAGGCCATCACCAGCTGCGCGGCCACCAGGTCCACGGCAATCGTCACTGCCCAGTTGTACCAATAGTTCCAGCCCAGGGCGAAGCCAAAGCCTTCATCCACATATTTGGCACCATAGGTGGCAAAAGAGCCGGAGACCGGCATGTGCGAGGCCATCTCGCCCAGGCTGGTCATCAGGAAATAGACCATCAGGCCCACCACCATATAGGCCAGCAGCGCACCACCAGGGCCGGCTTGCGAAATGGTGGCGCCCGAGGCCACGAAGAGGCCGGTGCCGATGGAGCCGCCAATGGCGATCATGGACATGTGGCGGGCCTTCAGGCTGCGCTGCAGCGAAGGGCCTTGGCCGGAAAGAGAAGAATCAGCTGCCATGGTGGTGCAGACGTGTCGTCCAAAAAAACAATGTGCCAGGCTTGGGCCTGGCACGCCTGGTCCGCACCAAAGACAAAGGCCGCAGGAGCGGCCTTGGCAAACGGGCGGAAGCATTCTGGCGTGGATTGTCTGCGATGGGGTCTGTCGTTGACGACGATGGCGTTAATGACCCTACAGCCAGTTAAGCGTCTCTAATGTGGGTCCGCCACATGAGGTAGGCGGGACGAAGAGGGGCGCAAACACGCTCTAATATCGAATAGTCGATAGTCGCCAGACGAGAACATGTTCAAAGAGACTGCGACCCAGCGTGAGTGACCAGGAGTTTGTATGAGCGAGCACACCGAAATTCAAATCCAGCGCATTGCCCCGCGCAGCAGCAGCCTGGGCGAAGGCCTGATGGTGGCGCGCACCTTGCCCAGCCGTGGGCGGCGGCTGATTGGCGCCTGGTGCTTTTTGGACCATATCGGCCCGGTGCAATTTGCCGCCGGCCAGGGCCTGCATGTAGGCGCCCATCCGCACACCCGGCTGCAGACCTTTACCTGGATGATCGAGGGCGAGCTGCTGCACCGAGACAGTCTGGGCAGCGAGCAGGTGATACGCCCCGGCCAGGTGAATCTGATGACGGCAGGCCATGGCATTTCCCACACCGAAGACTCTGTGCAGCCCGGCCAGCGCATGCATGCGGCCCAGTTATGGATTGCGCTGCCGGATGCCGTGGCCGACTGCCCGCCAGCCTTTGCCCATTACCCGGTGTTGCCACGCTGGCAGCATGCCCAGGCCGCTGAGGTGTGCTGCAGCCTGATGGCGGGGCGCTATGAGGGGCACGAAGCTCCCACGGCGGTGCACACGCCGCTGCTGGGGCTGGAGCTGCACCACACTGGGGCGGAGGCCGCAGTAGCGCGTCTGGCGCTGGATGCCGGTTTTGAACATGGGCTGATGGCCTTGGAGGGCGGCTTCTCGCTGGTGGGCGAGGCGTTCGCCATGGACGAGCTGGCCTATATCGCCCCCGGGCCGGCGCAGCTGACCCTGCAGCTGGCGCCGGGCGCGCGCGTGCTGCTGCTGGGAGGCCAGCCGCTGCATGAGCCAGTGAACATGTGGTGGAATTTTGTCGGCCCCGACCTGGCTGCCATTCGTGGCTACCGTGCCGACTGGGAAGCGGCAAGCCCCCGCTTTGGCAGCGTGCCCGGCGGGGAAGATCGGCGCATTCCCGCGCCTGCGCTGCCGTGAGCCAGCGCCGCGCCCTGTGGCGCACCCAGTTGGGCATGGCGCTGTTTTGGCTGGCAGCGCTGGGCACGCTGTACCTGGCCATGGACCGCTGGCTCAAACCTGCTGCGGTGAGCGTGCAGGCCGATGGTAGCGTGGAGCTCACGCGCCACCGCGACGGGCATTTCTACGCTGAGGGCAGCATCAACGGCCAGCCGGTGCAGTTCATGGTGGACACCGGCGCCACCGCCATTGCTGTGACCGATGCCCTGGCCGAGGCCGCCGGCCTGCAAGGTGGCAGGGTGGCGACTTTCTCCACCGCCAATGGTGAGCGCGAAGGCCGGCTGGTGCGGGCCGAGTCGGTGAAGCTGGGGCCGTTGACGGTGTACCAGCTCACCGTGGGTACGGGCTACACCGGCGCCACGCCGCAGTCCGCCTTGCTGGGGCAGAACTTTCTCAAACAGTTCGATGTGCGCATGGCGGGAGATGTGATGGTGATCAAGCCGCAGTGACACTCGCCTGCTTCGCCTGCGCCGCCTCCGAGAGAAAGGGTAGGTGGAGGTAAAAGGCCTGCTGTCTCCCGCATATATCTCTCGCGCATCAAGCTCCTGAAAACATAGCTTCATATGCTGACATATAAAGCGTTTTCGGCTTTTTTGTGGATTTTTAAGCGAAAAAAAGCAGCCCGCAGGCTGCCTTGGCGCTGGATGCAACGGGTGCTCAGCCCAGCAGCAGTGCGTCGTCGGCCAGCTTTTCGCCGCGCACTTTTTCAAACATATGCAGCAGGTCGGGCACGTCCATATTGGCGCGCTCCTCGCCGCTCACGTCCAGCACCACATTGCCCTGGTGCAGCATCACGGTGCGCTCGCCCACGTCCAGGGCCTGGCGCATGCTGTGGGTCACCATCATGGTGGTGAGCTTGCTCTCATGCACGATGCGGGCGGTGAGCTGCAGCACAAAGTCGGCGGTGCGTGGGTCCAGGGCGGCAGTGTGCTCGTCCAGCAGCAAAATGCGCGAAGGCTGCAGCGCCGCCATCAGCAGGCTGACGGCCTGGCGCTGGCCGCCGGAGAGCAGACCTATGCGGTCGCTGAGGCGGTTTTCCAGGCCCAGGCCCAGCGTGGCCAGGCGCTCGCGGTAGAGCTCACGCTGCGCAGGTTTGACGGCGGTGGACAGGCCGCGTGAGCTGCCGCGGCGCTGGGCCAGTGCCATGTTTTCTTCAATGGTCAGGTCTTCGCAGGTGCCGGCCATGGGGTCTTGAAAAACACGGGCCACGCGGTGGGCACGGTCCCAGACGGGGCGGCGGGTCATGTCTTCGCCGGCAATGTGGATGCTGCCCTTGTCCACACTTTGATCGCCAGAGACAGCGTTCAAGAAAGTGGACTTGCCGGCCCCGTTGGAGCCGATGACGGTGACGAACTGGCCGTCCGGAATGTCCAGCGACAGGCCACGCAGGGCACGCGTTTCAATTGGCGTGCCGGGGTTGAAGGTGAGTTCGAGGTTTTTAGCGCTCAGCATGGGTGCACAACTTTCTTCAATGGTGGGCGCATCAGGACTTGCGACTCAATTTACGCTTGAGCTGGGGGATCACCAGGGCCACGGTCACCAGCACGGCGGTCACCAGGTTCAGGTCCTGGGCCTTGAGGCCGATGAAGTCGCTATTGAGGGCCGCGGCGATAAAGAAGCGGTAGACGATGGCGCCAATCACCACGGCCAGCGTGCACCAGATGATCTTGCGCGAGGGCAGTATGGATTCGCCCACGATCACGGCGGCCAGGCCGATGACGATGGTGCCAATGCCCATGGAAATATCCGAGCCGCCCTGGGTCTGCACAAACATGGCGCCAGCCAGGCCGACCAGGGCATTGGAAATGGCCATGCCCAGCAAAATCATGCCACCGGTGTTCACGCCCTGGGCGCGGGCCATGCGGGCGTTGGAGCCGGTGGCGCGAATGGCCAGACCGCGTTCGGTGGCAAAAAACCAGTCCAGGCCCAGCTTGGCAATGACCACGATCACCAGCAGCAGCAGGGGGCGGAAGATGTAGTCATCCATGCTGTCTGGCTGCAGCATATTGAAGATGGTGGGGTCGTTGATCAGCGGGATATTGGGGCCGCCCATGATGCGCAGGTTCACCGAGTACAGCGCAATCATCATCAGGATGGAGGCCAGCAGGTCCATGATCTTCAGGCGCACGTTCAGCCAGCCCGTGATCAGGCCGGCCACGGCACCGGCCGCAGTGGCGGCCAGCGTGGCCAGCCAGGGGTTGATGCCGGCGGCAATCAGCACGGCGCAGACTGCGCCCCCCAGGGGGAAGCTGCCATCCACCGTGAGGTCGGGAAAGCGCAGCAGGCGGAACGAAATAAAGACGCCCAGGGCCACCAGGGCAAAGATCAGGCCGATTTCTATGGCGCCGAAAATGGAAAACAGGGACATGGAAGAGGGCTGGCGGCAAGCGCCACGTGGGGGGAATGAACAAAGGCAGGGCCGGCTGTGCGCGGCACCTGCCTTGGGTCTGCCTTGTGGGCAGACACGCTCAGGAAAAAGCGAAGGGGCTTTACTTCACCACTTGGGCGGCAGACTTGACCAGTGCGTCGCTCAGCTTCACGCCTTGCTTTTCGGCAGCGCCGGGGTTCACGAACAGCTCCATCTTGGTGCTGACTTCGGGCTTGATGTCGCCGGGCTTTTCGCCCTTCAGAATGCGCACCACCATGCGGCCGGTCTGCTCGCCCAGGTCGCGGTAGTTGATGCCATAGGCAGCCACGGCGCCGCGCTTGACGGAGTCGGTGTCGGACGCCACCAGCGGGATCTTGGCGTCCTGGCCCACCTTGACCAGGGACTCGTAGGCCGAGACCACGTTGTTGTCGGTGTTGGTGTAGATCACATCCACCTTGCCGATCAGCGAGCGGGCAGCGCTGCCCACGTCCACGGAGCGGGGGGCTGCGGCTTCCACCAGGGTCATGCCCAGGGTGGGCAGCAGCTTTTGCAGCTCCTTGACCACGACCACCGAGTTCGCTTCACCGGGGTTGTAGACCATGCCGATGCGCTTGGCGCCGGGCACGACCTGCTTGACCAGGTCCATCTGCTTGTCGAGCGCCAGCAGGTCGGACACACCGGTCACATTGTTCTTGGAGGGTTCCCAGCTGGGCACCAGCTTGGCGGCCACGGGATCGGTCACGGCGGAGAACACCACGGGTACGCTCTTGGTGGAGGCCACCAGGGCCTGGGCCGAGGGCGTGGCAATGGCCACAATGGCGTCGGGCTTGTCGCCCACGAACTTGCGGGCGATCTGGGCGGCGGTGCCGGTATTGCCCTGGGCGCTTTGGTACTGCCACTTCAGGTTCTTGCCGGATTCATAGCCTGCTTTTTTCAGTGCATCTTGCACGCCGTCGCGCACGGCATCCAGGGCAGGGTGTTCGACGATGGCGGTCACGGCCACGGACTTGTCTGCCGCGTAGGCGGGAGCGATGGCGGCGATGGCCAGTGCCATTGCACCCAGCGGTGCCCAGCTCAGTTGCTTCATGAAGGAATCTCCAGCTTGTTTTGGTTGGTATGCCTGCTCTGTGGCAAGAAGGGGCGACGGCTCCTCGGCGGGCAAGTCTAAAGCACGTGCAGGGGGGCGGGACTGCGGCGAAACACGGGGTTGTGACGCTTTTCTGACAGCTTGCAAGATTCCTGCAAGCCTCTTTGCGGGTTTGCACCTAGGCTTCGGACTTGGCAGTGAAAACACAGCAAAAAAGATGCCAAACACCGAGCAATATTGTGTAGAAAGCTATGGTTTTTGAGGCCGGTGTCGGGTTACGCAGTGCACGTCTGCGGACGGGACTCTTCCCGTCAAGGGTGTAGCGTGTACTCCAGCGCCCAGAAATGGGTCCAGACATGGTGCTGGCTGTGCTGGGCCCAGGGTGCCACGGCGGCCAGCAGCTGCTCGCGGCTGGGAAAGTTCTTCAGCACCTTGTGGGTCGACCCGTTGGCCAGGGGGCGCAGCTGGTAGCTATTGCCGGCCGCATCGCGCTCGGCAATGGGCGTGCTGCTGCCGGGCACGTAGAGATTGTCCATAAAGACCACATGCGCCCCAGGCTGCAGCACGGCATGCAGCGCCTGCAGAAAAGCGGGAATGCGCTGCAGCGGAATATGCGACCACCAGAAGCCGGCGAAGGCCGCCCCGAAAGGCAGGCCGCCGGCATCCTGTGCGGGCGGTTGGTAGGCATCACCGGTTTGCAACCGTACCTGGGGAAAGCGTTCGGCGGGCAGGCGTGTGCGGGCAATCTCCAGCGTCTCGCGTGCGCTGTCTATGCCCAGCACCTGTGAGGCGTTGGCGGCATAAAACTGCGTCCAGTAGCCGGTGCCGCAGGCGATTTCCAGCACCGAGCGCCGGGCCAGCACCGTAGGCAGCCAGGCTTCCATCTGGCGCAGATCGGCCTGGCGCTCGGGCTTTTGGTAGATCTGGTCGTATTCACCCGCGCGGGCCGCGTAGTAGTCCTGCATGCGTTCTCCTCGTGATTGACATTGGGGCTGTACTACGCAGCGTCCACATCGCTCAAAACCGACACGATCCATGCCAGGGCACCGCGCAAGGGCCTACGCCGGCCGCGCCGCCCTGCTATTCCTGGTGCCGACCTCGGGACATGTGCATGCCGTGCCCACGGGGACTTCTGTGGTCTTGCAAATATTTGGTGCAAGCTCTCGGGCGTATGAAACTGGCGGACTCCACGGCAGGGCACCGCGCAAGGGCCGCCCCGCCGCGCCGGTGCCGTCCCCCTCCATCGCGCAGCGATAGAGAGGGGGAAGACGCGAAGCGGCACAGGGGGTGTCTTATTTGTTCTATAAAAAAGGCCTGCAGAGCAGGCCTGGTGCGCACAGAGTGCTATCGCTATGGGTTTTACATGCCCGAGTAGTTCGGGCCACCGCCGCCTTCCGGCGTCACCCAGACAATGTTTTGCGTCGGATCCTTGATGTCGCAGGTCTTGCAATGTACGCAGTTCTGGGCATTGATCTGTAAGCGTTTGGCATCGCCGCCCTTGTCCTCGTCGGCCACAAACTCGTAGACGCCAGCAGGGCAGTAGCGGGCCTCGGGGCCGGCGTACTTGGCCAGGTTGACGTTCACGGGCACGGAGGCGTCCTTGAGCGTCAGGTGGGCGGGCTGGTCTTCGCCGTGGTTGGTGTTGCTGATGAAGACGCTGGAGAGGCGGTCAAAGGTCAGCTTGCCATCGGGCTTGGGGTAGTTGATGGGCTGGCATTCGGCCGCGGGCTTCAGATAGACATGGTCGGGCTTGTCGCGGTGCAGTGTCCACGGAATGTTGCCCTTGAGCACAAACTGTTCCAGTCCATTCATGATGGTGGCGGTGGACAGGCCCTTCTTGAACCAGGTCTTGAAGTTGCGCGCCTTCCACAGTTCGTCATACAGCCAGCTGTTTTCAAACGCGGTTTCGTAGGCGCTGAGCACATCGCCCTGGCGGCCTGCGGTCACTGCGTCATAGATGGCGTTGGCGGCCATCATGCCGGTCTTGATGGCGGCGTGGCTGCCCTTGATGCGGCTGACGTTCAGGAAGCCGGCCTCGCAGCCCACCAGCGCACCGCCGGGGAAGACGAACTTGGGCAGGCTCAGAATGCCGCCGGCCGTGATGGCGCGGGCACCATAGGAGATGCGCTTGGCCGGCTTGATGCCCTTGGCCTCGTCGCCTTCCAGGTAGTAGCGGATATTGGGGTGGGTCTTCCAGCGCTGCATCTCCTCGAACGGGGAGAGGTAGGGGTTGGAATAATCCAGGCCCACCACATAGCCCAGGGTGACCAGGTTGTCTTCCAGGTGGTAGAGGAAGCCGCCACCATAGGTGTTGGCGTCCATGGGCCAGCCGCCGGTGTGCAGCACGGCGCCGGGCTGGTGGCGTGCGGGGTCGATTTCCCACAGCTCCTTGATGCCGATGCCATAGGTTTGCGGGTCTTTCTCGGCGTCCAGCTTGAACTTGGCGATCAGCTGCTTGCCCAGGTGGCCGCGTGCGCCTTCGGCAAACACGGTGTACTTGCCATGCAGCTCCATGCCCAGCTGGAAGTCGCCCGTGGGCTCGCCGTTCTTGCCCACACCCATATTGCCGGTGGCCACGCCCTTGATGGAGCCGTCGTCATTGAACAGCACTTCGGCAGCGGTAAAGCCAGGGAAGATTTCCACGCCCAGGGCCTCGGCCTGGTCGGCCAGCCACTTGCTGACAAAGCCCAGGCGCACCACATAGTTGCCTTCGTTGTGGAAGCACTTGGGCAGCAGGAAGTTGGGGGTGCGCAGCGAGCCTTTTTCGCTGAGGAACACCATGGCATCGGCCGTGACGGGCTGGTTCAGCGGCGCGCCTTTTTCCTTCCAGTCAGGAATCAGCTCGCTCAGAGCCTTGGGGTCCATGATGGCGCCCGACAGGGTGTGCGCGCCGGGCTCGGAGCCTTTTTCCAGCACCACCACCGAGATGTCCTGGCCTTTTTCGGCTGCCAGCTGCTTGAGGCGGATGGCGGTGGACAGGCCGGCAGGGCCGCCGCCGACCACCACCACGTCGTACTCCATGGCTTCGCGCGGACCGTACTGGGCCAAGATTTCTTCGTTTGTCATCGGGGTGTCTCGCTTATGAATAGTGAAAATCCGGTCGGGCTGTAGCCGCTGCTGCAACGCCGCAAATTGCGGCTGATTCTATGCGGGCAAAAGCCATCTCCCAATCACTTGCGCGGCACGGACGCGGAGCCAGGCCGGAAATATGACGGCTTGTGGGCATTTTGCTGACACCTAGGTGACGCTTTGCCCATTCCCTTGCCGTGCAGCGAAGCCCGCCAGCGCCGTATGCGATGCACCATCATCGGCCATGGGTCCACACCAAGGCTTGATGCATATCGAATCGGGGCGGTCTTGCCTGAGCGTGTCAACAGGCCCTGATTCAAGGCGCCAGGCGTTCGCGTACCCAGGACGGCGTGGCATCCGGACCGGCTTCGGCGCGGTAGCGCAGTCGGTCATGCAGCCGGCTTTTGCGGCCCTGCCAGAATTCCCAGCGATCGGGCACCAGGCGAAAGCCACCCCAGTGCGGCGGGCGTGGCGGGTTGAGCAGAAACTGGGCGCCATATTTGGCGGCATTGGCCACCAGCAGGCCGCGCCCGGAAATTACCTGGCTTTGCGGGCTGGCCCAGGCGCCTATGCGCGAATCCAGCGGACGGCTGCGGTAGTAAGCGTCGCTTTCCTCGTCGCTCACCCGCTCCACCCGGCCTTCGATGCGCACCACACGCTCCAGCTCCACCCAGTGGAACTGCAGGGCTGCAAACGGATTGCCAGCCAGCTCCCGGCCCTTGCGGCTGTCGTAATTGGTAAACCAGACGATGCCGCGTGCGTCGTAGCCCTTGATGAGCACAATGCGGGTGCTGGGGCGCAGATCGCCGCCCACGGTGGCCACGGTCATGGCATTGGGCTCCAGCACCTGGGCATTCACAGCCTCCTGCATCCACTGGTCAAACTGGGCCAGCGGGTCGGCCTGAGAGGCTTCTTCATGAAGTTCTGCGCGCTCGTAGCTTTTGCGCAGGTCGGCAATGTGGTCGGAGATCTGGCTCATGCCGCCATTGTGCTCCTGCGTGCCAGGCATCTAGGTCATACAGATCAGCAACTGTGCGGCAAGAGCGGTGCCCATGATGTCTTAGTGGGGCTGCAAAGAGCGGGTTTGATCCAATCCGTAGAAGACTGGCGCGTCCCTGGTCAGAGACGCCGCGCAAGGGCCTATGCCGGCCGCGCCGCCCCGCCGCGCTGGTGTCGTCCTCCCGGGGGGGAAGGCGCGTAGCGCCCCAGGGGGTCAACACATCCTTTCCAGCGCCGCGCACACATCGGCCATACGGCCGCTGAGCACCATGCGGGCGTGGTCGCTGGCGTCGCTGCGCAGAATGCGCACCTTGTCATCCAGCGCTACGGCGAAATAGCAGCTGTCGTTGGCTGCTGTAGCTGAGGTGCTGCCCATGTGGCCGGCCATATGGGAGGTGTGGGATGTGCGGCCCGCATGGGGCTGTACGCTGGCCGGGGGCGTGCTGCCGCTCTTGCGCCGGGCCGTGATACGGCGCGAGCGTGGCTGGCGCAGAGAGGATGCGGTCGACAACATGGCCGTGGAGGTCAGGCCAGCCAGGGTGCGGGAGGTGGTGAACAGGCGCATGTGGGACTCGCTTTCTGTCGCGGGCGTAGGGACTCCCTCAGGCCATGAAAACCCGATGCGGAGCGGAAAAAAGGTGAACAAAGCCCGACCGATGCATGGCAGCCCATGTCCGGTGCGGTGGCAGACAGCGCCGCAGCGCTGGTGGGGAGGTCGGGGGGGCGACGGCCCGGGCTTACATCAGCGTGTTGCGGATCAGGCCCACGGCCAGACCTTCAATGGCAAACGGCTCTTCCGGGTGCACATGGATGATGGGGTAGTCGGGGTTTTCGGGCAGCAGCTCGATGCGCTGGCCCGCGCGGCGCAGACGTTTGACGGTGACGTCATCACCCAGGCGGGCCACCACGATCTGGCCGTTGCGTGCCTCGTGTGTGGACTGCACGGCCAGCAGGTCGCCGTCCAGGATGCCCGCGTCCCGCATGGACATGCCACGCACCTTGAGCAGGTAGTCGGGCTTGTGGGCAAACATGCTGGCTTCAACGGAATAGGTCTGGTCTATATGTTCTTGCGCCAGAATGGGCGAGCCCGCTGCCACCCGGCCCACCAGGGGCAGTTGCAGCGGCTGCATAGCGGCCAGCGGCAGCACATAGTTGTTGCCGCGCGCGGCATTGATGCTGCGCACGGTGTCGGTACACAGGCGTATGCCGCGCGAGGTGCCGCTGACCAGCTCGATCACGCCCTTGCGTGCCAGGGCCTTGAGGTGCTCTTCCGAGGCGTTGGCGGATTTGAAGCCCAGGGTGTGGGCAATCTCGGCCCGGGTGGGCGGGGCGCCGGTGCGGGCAATGGCAGACTGGATCAGGTCCAGAATCTGCTGTTGCCGGGGGGTGAGCTTGGGGTGGTCCATGGGCATTCCTTGATCGATCGCGATGAATACTGTGTGTTCATCCAGTACCTGTATTTTTGACCAGTTTCGAAAGGACTGCAAGTGGAATGTGGCAAAAACATCGTCATCCTGGGTACAGGAGGCACGATTGCCGGGGTGGCCGAGGATGCAGGCGCCAGCGTGGGCTACAAACCGGCCCAGCTAGGCATAGCCCAGTTGCTGCAGGCAGTGCCAGATTTGCAGCGGCTGGCTGGCGCTGCCTTGCAGGCAGAGCAGCTGGCACAACTGGACAGCAAAGACATGGACCACGCCACCTGGCGCCTGCTGGCCCAACGCTGTGCCGAATTGCTGGCGCGTGAGAATGTGGGCGCCATCGTCATCACCCATGGCACGGACACGCTGGAAGAAACCGCCTGGTTTTTGCAATGTGTGCTGGCTCCTGCCAAGCCCGTGGTGCTGACCTGCGCCATGCGACCTGCGAGTGCTGTTTCGGCCGATGGCCCAGGCAATCTGCGCGATGCCGTGGCCTGCGCGGCCCATGACCGGGCTGCGGGCCGCGGCGTGCTGGCCGTGATGCAAGGCCAGGTGTTTGCTGCCCGCCAGGTCAGCAAAACCCATCCCTACCGGGTGGACGCTTTTGATGGTGGCGAGGCCGGCCCTCTGGGCTGGATCGAAGAAGGGCGGGTGCGCTGGGCCGCTGCGGCTGCCCAGCAGGCCGCGCAGTCCTTGCCGCCCGCCACGGCCTTGCCCGAAGCCGAACACTGGCCGCAGGTGGAACTGCTGAGCAGCCATGCCGGCTGCAGTACCGCCGTGGCCCTGGCCCAGGTGCAGGCTTTGTGCGCCGCCGGCGTGCGCGGCTTGGTGGTGGCAGGCACTGGCAATGGCACCACCCACAAAGCGCTGGACGTGGCGCTGGACCATGCCCAGGCCCAAGGCCTGGCCGTGCGCCGTACCACACGTTGCGCGCGTGGGCGCGTGGTGCAAGCCCAGGGCGCCGATGACAGCCGCGTTAGCGCACTGCCGGCGGTGAAGGCGCGCATCAGCCTGATGCTGGAGTTAATGGGCTGGCCCAGAACGGATAGGTAGCTAATCCTCAAGCCTCAGAGGGCAACCTCCATCTCGTTCCCACAAGTGCCATGTGCAACTGACAGTTGCTGAAGATTGACAAGGCATGTGTGTGGCAATATATTTTGGAATGATCATTCCAGAAAGTGAACTGTCCTGTCATGCGCAGCAAAGCATTTGAGTCAGACGATATTGCCGACGCCGCCATGCAGGTGTTCTGGCAACGCGGCTATGGCGCGACCTCGGTGCAAAACCTGGTTGAAGGCACAGGTCTGTCACGCAGCAGCCTCTACAGCACTTTCGAGAGCAAAGAGGGCCTGTACCAGCAGGCGCTGCGCCGCTATGCGGCCGTGACGACAGCCAATGTGGAACTGCTGTCCGGCCCCGGATCGCCGCAAGTGCTGATCCGGCAGTTGTTGGTCTCCGTTGCAGACGATGAGCTGAATGACCCACAGCGACGCGGCTGTCTGGTTGCCAATGCCACGCTGGAGCTGGCGGGGCATGACGCGACCGTGGCCGAGCTGGTGGCGCACAACCTGCAGCGGCTGCAAAACGCTTTGGAGGCGCTGATCCAGCGCGGCCAGCAAGCTGGAGAGATTCTGCCGGAGAAAAATCCCCGCGCGCTGGCGCGATTTTTCGTCAACACCATGCAGGGTATGCGCGTGCTGGGCAAAGCCACCCCCTCGGAGCTGCGCCGCCAGTCTTTGTCGGACGTGATCGAGGTCGCGCTGAGCACGCTCTAGCACCAACCCGTAGCTGTTGCGCATGGGCGCAGGCTTCGGGTTTTGATTTGTCTTGAATTGGAACGATCGTTCCTGTTTTTGAAAGAAGTCTTTATGAACACCACCACATCCCCAACGATTGCCGTTCTGGGCACCGGACTGATAGGCGCGCCAGTGGCGCGCAATCTGCGTCAACGCGGCTTCGTGGTGCGCGCCTGGAACCGCACGCCGGCCAAGGCGCAGGCATTGAAGGCGGATGGTGTGGAGGCATGCACGAGTCCCGCGGATGCGGTGAGGCATGCGCACATCGTCATGACGGTTCTCAATGACGGCGTCAGTGCTCAGCAAGCCATGCAAGCCGCAGCGCCTGCGCTGCGCCAGGGCGCAATCTGGCTGCAATTGAGCACCGTCGGTATTGACGCCACGAACTCGCTGGCAGCCTGGGCGGACCAGCAGGGGGCGGTGTTCTACGATGCCCCGGTGCAGGGCACGCGCCAGCCTGCGGAGATGGCGCAGTTGATCATCCTGGCATCCGGCCCCGTGGCGCAGCGCGAGAGGGTGCAACCAGTCTTTGATGCCATTGGCAAACGCAGCTTGTGGGTATCGGAGCAGCCAGGCGCCAGCAGCCGCCTGAAACTGGCACTCAACAGCTGGGCCTTTGCATTGACCCATGGGCTGGCCGAAAGCCTGTTGCTCGCCAAGGGGCTGGGTGTTGATCCGGCCCTGGTCGTTGATGTGGTCACGGGTGGCCCCATGGACAGCGGTTACTTTCAAGCCAAGGCCGCAGCGATTCTGGCGGATAACTACGCTACCAGTTTTTCCATTGCCAATGCGGCCAAAGATGCGCGGCTGGTCATGGATGCTGCCGCACAAAGCGGTGTGCAACTGGATGCGGCGCAAGCGGGCTTGCAGCGCTTTGAACGGGCCTTGGCGGCCGGGCATGGCGGCAAGGACATGGCCGCGTCTTATTTGGCCTGAGCTGCTCCAGCTGCTGCGCGAAAAAGAGCGGGCAATGCTTGCGGGATAAGCGTTTTCAGCGAGATTTCCCATGAAAAAAGGCCGGTGGTGACACCGGCCTTTTGCTTGTGGGAGCGGGGCGATCAGGACGCCAGAGCGTTCAGTGCGCGCTGGGTGATTTCTTCCACGCTGCCGGTGCCGCTGATGGCGCGGTACTTGGGTGCAGCGGCGGCATCGGCCTTGGCCCAGTTGCTGTAGTAGTCCACCAGAGGGCGGGTCTGGTTGCTGTAGACGTCCAGACGCTTTTTGACGGTGTCTTCCTTGTCGTCTTCGCGCTGCACCAGCTCTTCGCCGGTCACATCGTCCTTGCCTGCCACCTTGGGTGGGTTGAACTTGACGTGGTAGGTGCGGCCCGAGGCGGGGTGGCTGCGGCGGCCGCTCATGCGCTCGATGATGGCATCAAACGGCACGTCGATTTCCAGCACATAGTCCAGCTTCACGCCGGCGGCCTTCATGGCCTCGGCCTGGGGGATGGTGCGGGGGAAGCCGTCGAACAAAAAGCCGTTGGCGCAATCGCTTTGGGCAATGCGGTCCTTGACCAGATTGATGATCAGCTCGTCGCTGACCAGCTGGCCGGCGTCCATCACGGCCTTGGCCTGCAGGCCCAGGGGCGTGCCAGCCTTGACGGCAGCGCGCAGCATGTCTCCGGTGGAGATCTGCGGAATGCCGTACTTCTGGCAGATGAAAGCAGCTTGCGTGCCTTTGCCGGCGCCAGGTGCGCCCAACAAAATCAGTTTCATGGAATTCCTTGGGATGGTGAATCAGGGCCGCAGTCCGCTCGTTCAAGCCCTACGTTGGGGCAGGTGGCAGACTGGCAGAGTTTTTTCGCGGGCAAGGATAGCACGCATGCACCTGACGGCTGCTTACATGCAGGTCTTGCATGGTGTGCGCAGCCCGCTCATGCGCCATGCCGGTGCATGGGGCGCCCTGTCTAATGGCGGCGAGGGGGTCGGCCCATGGTCAGGGCCGGTCTTGTGCAAGAGTGTGGCGCTGTCTTCTACAAGAGCGGCGCTGTGCTTTGACAAAAAAGTGAGCTGCGGCTGCTGATGTACTCAGGCTTTGCCTGTGCTTTTGATGTCAAATGCAGCCAACATCGGTACAAACTGCTCTTATTTTTCAGGTTGTGACAATTCAGCGGCCTGCCAGCAGCGCGCGTACACGCTCCAGGTCTTCAGGGGTGTCCACGCCAGCGCCGGGCGCGTTTTGTGTCACATGCACGGCAATCTGGTGGCCATGCCACAGGGCGCGCAGCTGCTCCAGCATCTCTGTTTGCTCGGTGGGCGCGGGCGTGAGGTGTGGAAACTGGCGCAGAAACCCCGCGCGGTATGCGTAAATTCCGATGTGGCGCAGTGGGCCAAAGCCGCTGGGCTGGGCCGCGCTGTCGCTCCACCAGGCGCTGCCGTCATGGTCGCGGTGGTGGGGAATAGGGGCGCGGCTGAAGTAATGCGCCAGGCCCAGGGCGTTGCACACCACTTTGACCACATTGGGGTTTTGGTAGTCGGCCAGGCTGGCGATGGGGTGGGCGGCGGTGGACATGCTGGCCTGGGGGCGGGTCTGCAGTAGATCGGCCACGGCGGTGATCAATGCCGGATCAATAAGAGGCTCATCGCCTTGTACGTTGACCACGATGTCGTCGCCCTGCAATCCAAGCTGCTCGCAGGCTTCGGCCAGCCGGTCGCTGCCGCTGGGATGGTCTTCGCGGGTCAGCACGGCCTGCACGCCATGCTGGGCGCAGGCGTCGATGATGGCGGGGCTGTCTGCGGCCACCACCACGCGGGCGGCGCCACTCAGCGCGGCCTGGCGCGCCACGCGCACCACCATGGGCAGGCCGGCAATGTCGGCCAAGGGCTTGCCGGGCAGGCGGCTGGAGGCCAGGCGTGCGGGAATCAGAACGGTGAAGGAAGCGGTCACGGTGGTAGCAGCAGGCATGGGGCAGGGCGTGGCGGAGAAGGTCAGGCTTCGAGTTCTTCGTCGCTCAGGGTGCGGGCCTCGTTTTCCAGCAGCACGGGGATGCCGTCGCGCACCGGGTAGGCCAGGCGCGCGCTGCGCGAAACCAGCTCCGTGCGCTCTGCGTCGTAGCGCAGCGGGCCCTTGGTGACGGGGCAGACCAGCAGTTCAAGCAATTTGGGATCCATGGTGTTCTTTCTGCAAAGTGTGGGCGGCCGCACGGGCGGTCGCAATCAATGGGGTCAATGATAGTCAGCCCGGCTGGCCCGGGCGGGTTGCGTGGGCTTGCAGGCGGTGCAATTCGCTGTCCAGCAGATCCCAGAAGGCCTGGGGCAGCGAAAGCTGCAGCGGCACGGCCCAGGCCTCGGGGTGGCTTTGCCAGAGTTTGCTGGCGTCTTTTTCGGTGCAAATCAGCGGATGGGGCTTTTCCAGCTTGCGCGAGAAGCTTCCGAAATCATAGTGATCGGGCAGGGCCTGGGTGGCAGCAGTGGTGATGCCACAGGCCTGCAGCATGGCAAAAAACGACTCGGGCCGGGCCACGGCAGCCACGGCTTCCACCGGCTGGTGGGCGAGGGCTGCCAGCGGGCAGGTGGCCCCCAGTCCATTGCGGGCCACGGGCGCCAATTGGCGCTGCAGCGCAAAAGCGGGTGCGCTGCCCAGGGGCTCGGGCGGGGCTCCGGCATACAGCGTGGCCGTGACCGGACGTGGCCAGGGCTCGCGCAGCGGCCCGGCGGGTAGCAAGAATCCGTTGCCCACGCCTTCGTCGTTGAACACGCACAGCTCCACATCGCGGGGCAGTGCCAGGTGCTGCAAGCCGTCGTCGCTGACGATGATGTTGACCCCCGGGTAGCGCTGGCGCAGAGCCTGCACGGCTTCGATGCGCCGGGCCGCCACAAACACCGGCGCGCCGGTGTTGCGTGCCAGCAGGGCGGGCTCGTCACCCACTTCGTGGGCAGGGCTGTCTGGCAAGGCCTCGCGGCAGTCCCGGCTCTGGCGGCCGTAGCCGCGCGAGACAATGCCCGGCCGCCAGCCCTGGGACTGGAGGTGGGCCACCACGGCCTGGGTTACCGGCGTCTTGCCGGCACCGCCGGCAATGACATTGCCGACCACGATGACGGGAATGCCTGCGCCTTGCTGGCTGCGCAGCATGCGCTGTGCATTCCAGCGCTGCAGCGCACCATAGAGCTGGGACAGCGGCCACAGCAGCCAGGCACCCGGGCCGCGCCGGCGCCAGAGTGCGCGCAGGCCGGTGGGGCGGGGGGCAGGGCTGGTATGGGGGGAAGGCATGGGCTTGCCGATCATACGGCTGCTATCGGGATGCGAGCGCAAGCGCCCACGAGTAAAGGGCTGGCCCAGGCATCCCGCGTGTTGTTTTTAGTAGGACTTACGCAAACCAGGATGGAGCATGGCTTGTGCCCCAAGGCGAAGCACTCGCCTTAACCGAATTTGCGTAAGTCGTGTTTATTTGGCCTTGCCCGCCGAGGATTGGGTGGCAAAAGTGATTTGCGACAGGCCGGCGTGGCGGGCAGCCTCCATCACTGTCACCACGGCCTGGTGGGGCGCGGCGGCATCGGCGTTGATGATGACCACGCTGTCGCTGCCGGCCTTGGCGGCATCGCGCAGGCCGGCGGCCACGGCGGCCACGCTGCGATCGTCCAGGGCTTGCTTACCAATCACATAGCCGCCTTCGGCGGTGACGGCAATCAGCACCTCGCGCGGGCGATCGCGCTGCTGCTGCACATCGGCCGTGGGCAGGGTCAGCTGCAGCTCGGTAAAGCGGCTGTAGGTGGTGGAGAGCATCAAAAAGATGAGGATCACCAGCAGCACATCGATGAAGGGGATCAGATTGATCTCCGGCGCTTCGGTGCGGCGGGAGCGAAAGTTCATGGCCATGGGCGGTCTTCGCTGGAAGCTTTAGCCGCGCAGCTGTGCCAGATGACGGGCGAATTGCTCGGCCGCCAGTTCCAGACCCAGCAGATAGCTGTCCACCCGGGCGCGAAAGTAGCGCCAGAAGATCAGCGTGGGAATGGCTACGATCAGGCCGAAAGCGGTGTTGTACAGGGCGATGGAGATGCCATGGGCCAGCTGTGTGGGATTGCCGCCACCCACCGCGCCGCTGCCGGATTGGGAGCCGAAAATCTCGATCATGCCAATCACCGTGCCCAGCAAGCCCAGCAGGGGCGCAGCCGAGGCGATGGTGGCCAGTGCGCCCAGGTATTGTTCCAGGCGGTGGGCCACGGCACGGCCGGTGTTTTCCATCTGGGCCTGCACGTCTTCGTTGCTGGCATGCGGGTTGTGGCGCAGCACCTGCAGGCCGCTGGCCAGCACCTCGCCCAGGGCGCTGCTTTGTGCCAGCTGAGCCACGGTTTGCTCACCGGGCAGACCTTTGTGGCTGACGGAGATGGCTTCTTGCAGCAGCTGCGGCGGTGCCACGCGGGCGGTGCGCAGGGCCAAAAAGCGTTCGATGATCAGGGCGAGGGCCAGGATGGAGCAGGCAATCAGGGGCCAGATGGGCCAGCCTGCGGCTTGTATGATCGACAGCAAAGTTCTTGTTCTCCGCAATAAAGCTGCAGCTGCGCATTATGGCGCAGCAAGCCCGGGTTCTAGGCCGTGTACAGCAGCCTGGCCGTGGGCTGGCTTTCGCAGCGTACGCGCATATAACACAAAAAATCCTGTGGATAACTTTGTGCGCAAGCACAATCGCGGTGCGGATGAATGCGAAAGAATGAATCACATCTGAATGAAAGTCAGCGCTGAATGGTGCTGAAATTCCATTGAAATCAATGGCTTGTGAAATTGTATGGGAGTCTTTTTGGAGCGTTTGCATGCGCTGCCCTGCATTGGTGCAAGCATGTTTGCTGTGGATAGTCCAGCCCGCAAGCCGCCATTCCCATTCTTGAAACCCCGCTATGTTTGATCCCTATCAGTCTGCTGCAACACCTGCCGTCTGGTCGGTGGGCGCGCTGTGCCGTGCCGTGGCCGACAGCCTGGAGGCGCGCTTCAACCCCGTGGCCGTGCGCGGTGAAATCACCGGCTTTTCGCGCGCGGCCAGCGGACACTGCTATTTCTCCATCAAAGATACGGTGGGCCAGATCCGCTGCGCCATGTTCCGCCGTGCCGCCAGCGGTCTGAGCTTTACGCCACGTGACGGCGAGCTGGTGGAGCTGCGTGGCCGCCTGGGCGTGTACGAGCAGCGCGGTGATTTGCAGCTCATCGTCGAAACCCTGGAGCGCGCAGGCCAGGGCGCCTTGTTTGAGCAGTTCTTGCGCCTCAAGGCCCAGTTGGAGGCCGAGGGACTGTTTGATACGGCCCGCAAACGCCCGCTGCCGGTGATGCCGCGCGGCATAGGCCTGGTCACCTCGCCGGGCGCGGCTGCGCTGCACGATGTGGCCACGGCCTTGCAGCGGCGCGTGCCCCATATTCCCGTGGTGTTGGCACCGGCCTTGGTGCAGGGCGCGCAGGCGCCGGCCTCGCTGGTGGCGGCGCTGCAGCAGCTCTATGCCCGGGCCGCGCAGCCGCGCGCAGGTGAGCCCCCCATCGATGTGATTTTGCTGGTGCGCGGAGGCGGCTCCATGGAAGACCTGTGGGGCTTTAACGATGAGCAATTGGCCCGCACCATCGTCCAGAGCCCGGTGCCCCTGGTCAGCGGCGTGGGCCATGAGACCGATTTCACCATCGCCGATTTCTGTGCCGATCTGCGCGCACCCACCCCCACGGCTGCGGCCGAGCTGGTGGCCCAGCCGCGCGATGCCTGGCTGAATGCGCTGGACCAGTTGGAAGTGCGCACCCAGGGCAGCCTGGAGCGCTGGCTGGATAAACAAGGCCAGCGCCTGGATCTGGCGGCCCAGCGCCTGGGTCGGCCCTCGGGCAACCTGGCCCAGCAGCGCCTGCGCTGCGCCCGCCTGGCCCAGCAGGTGCAGCATGCGGCGCTATTGCAACTGAAGCTGGAGACGCAGAAGGTGCAAGCCTTGGAGGCCGGTTTGATGCCAGGTATGCAGCGTGCACTGCAGCAGTGCCGCCAGGGCATGGAGCAACTGGCCCACAGGCTGGAGCTGTTGGACCCGCGCCGCGTGCTGCAGCGTGGCTACAGCCTGCTGACCAACAGCGCGGGCCAGGCCGTGACCCGGGTGGCCGATGCGCCCGTGGGCGCTGCGCTCAAGGTGCATCTGGCGGACGGCAGCGTGGACGTGAGCGTGACCCAGCCCAAGCTGCTGTGAGTGCATCGCTGCACCCCGCAAGATGGCAAATCGACGGCACATACTCTAGGCCAAAATGCAAGAACAGCGCGCCAGGGCGACAAAAACGCGCACCATCGATGCGCGAATACCGCGACAGGGCTGCGCTTGTTTCTACAATGTCTGCTGTGCCTAGCCTGAAGTTTGCGCTGCATCAAAGCCAAGCTGGCAGGGCCGCTGCCACTGGCAAGCGCTGTGCAAAGGCTGCGCGGTTTGCAATTGGCCCGATTCCCACAACATCCAACCACATAAGGACCCACCATGGAATTCACCTTGCCCCAGCTGCCTTACGCCATTGACGCTCTGGCCCCCGCATACAGCCAGGAAACGCTGGAATACCACCATGGCAAGCACCACAACACCTATGTGGTGAACCTGAACAACCTGGTGAAGGGCACCGAGTTTGAAGGCAAGTCGCTGGAAGAGATCGTCAAGAAGTCCAGCGGCGGCATCTACAACAACGCTGCCCAGCACTGGAACCACAGCTTCTTCTGGAACTGCCTGGCCCCCAACGGCGGCGGCGCTCCCACCGGCAAGCTGGCCGAAGCCATCAACGCCAAGTGGGGCAGCTTCGACAAGTTCAAGGAAGAGTTCGCCAAGTCGGCAGCTGGCAACTTCGGCTCCGGCTGGACCTGGCTGGTGAAGAACGCCGACGGTTCGGTGGACATCGTCAACACCGGCGCTGCAGGCAACCCCCTGGTCGACGGCAAGACCCCCGTGCTGACCGTGGACGTGTGGGAGCACGCCTACTACATCGACTACCGCAATGCCCGTCCCAAGTTCCTGGAAGCCTTCCTGGGCAAGCTGGTGAACTGGAAGTTTGCCGAAGCCAATTTCGCTGCTTAATTGAGAGCAGCATCTGCCCGCCACGTTTGCGTGCGGGGCAGATTGGCCCATAAAAAACCTCCTTCGGGAGGTTTTTTTATTTGG
The DNA here is from genome assembly GCA_031277855.1 of Acidovorax sp. Classification (GTDB taxonomy): domain Bacteria; phylum Pseudomonadota; class Gammaproteobacteria; order Burkholderiales; family Burkholderiaceae_C; genus Comamonas. Next base: position 72,639 of record JAITLO010000046.1, read on the forward strand.
GTGTGCGATGGGGTAATAAATATCGGCCGGAGCGGGCTGGAGAAGCGTTGGCAGAAGCCGGGCCTCCTCCACAACGCACAGATGGCGCTTCAGGCGCGACGCTGGCCCGCGGACAGTACTTTGGTACGGCAAGGGCCAGCAACAAAGCATGGAGCGCCATATGGGCGCCTCCAAACGATGATGGGAATTTCCTGGAAAGAGACGTTAAGGTTTAAACGCTTCGCCGCTGAGCTTGGCGCCGGCCTGTATGCCGCGCTGGGCAAACCACCCCTGATTCATCTCCAGCACAAAGCGCACAGGCTTGGCCGAGCAGTGTGAGGTTTCGTCCAGCGGCTTCATATCGGCCAGGTTGACGATGGTGCCGTCATCGGCCACAAAGGCGGCCGTCAGCGGCAGCACGGTGTTGCGCATCCAAAAGCACTGCACACCCGGCTGGGCAAAGGCAAACAACATGCCCTCGTGCGCCGGCATTTGCCGGCGGAACATCAGCCCGGTCTGGCGCGATTCGTAGGTGTGGGCTACCTGGGCATCGATGCGGTACATGCCAATGCGCATCTCGGTGCGGGGCAGGTCCATCTGGGGCTGGCCCTGAACTGCGGCCGCAGGGGCTGGCGCTGCAGGTGCACCGGTGCGGGCCAGGGCCGTGCCCGCCAGGGGCAGGGCGCAGGCCAGCAGATACAGGCCGCTCAGGCGGCGCACAGACAGGGGCAGGGTGAAGCCAAGGCGAAAAGTAGGGTGGCGCATTGGAGCTCTCAAGCAATGGGGAAACGGTCGCAGCAATGTGCTGTCAGTCAACGGCACATTGTGCGGCATCCACTGGCCTGGGTCAGCAAACTGTCACACAGCGTGCTGCGGTTGACATGGAGCTGCGGGTGCAGTCGATAGAATCGGCTGCAGTGCATGCAATACCCGTATATCTGGAGACCATAACGACATGACCGCCTACCAGCACATCGTGGTGCCCCCCGCTGGCAAAAACATCACCGTCAACGCCGATCAAAGCCTGAACGTGCCCGATCAGCCCATCATCCCCTTTATCCAGGGCGATGGCGTGGGCGTGGACGTGAGCCCGGTGATGCGCAAGGTGGTGGATGCTGCCGTGGCGCAAATCTATGGCGGCAGCCGCCAAATCCATTGGATGGAAATCTACGCCGGCGAAAAAGCCGTGGGCCTGTACGGCCCGGATATGTGGTTGCCGGCCGAGACGGTGGATGTGGTGCGCACCCACCCGGTGTCCATCAAGGGCCCGCTGACCACGCCGGTGGGTGGCGGCATCCGCTCGCTGAACGTCACGCTGCGCCAGGAGCTGGACCTGTATGTCTGCCTGCGTCCGGTGCGGCATTTCCGCGGTGTGCCGTCTCCGGTGCGCGAGCCCGAGAAAACCAATATGGTGATCTTCCGCGAGAACTCGGAAGACATCTACGCCGGCATCGAATTCGAGGCTGGCTCCGACCGTGCCAAGCGCTTGATCGAGTTCCTGAACAAGGAGCTGGGTGTGCAGAAGATCCGCTTTCCCGAGACCTCGGGCATCGGCATCAAGCCCATCTCGCGCGAAGGCACGGAGCGCCTGGTACGCAAGGCCATCCAGTACGCGATTGACCAAGACAAGCCCTCGGTCACCCTGGTGCACAAGGGCAACATCATGAAGTTCACCGAAGGCAGCTTTCGTGACTGGGGCTATGCGCTGGCGTGCAAGGAGTTCGGTGCCGAGTCCATTGATGGCGGCCCCTGGATGCGTGTCAAAAACCCGCGTACCGGCGGCGATATCGTCATCAAGGATGTGATCACCGATGCCTTCTTGCAGCAGGTGTTGCTGCGCCCGGTGGAGTATTCCGTGATTGCCACCATGAACCTCAATGGGGACTACATCTCCGACGCCCTGGCCGCGCAGGTGGGCGGTATCGGCATTGCACCCGGCGCCAATATGTCGGACTCCATTGCCATGTTCGAGGCCACCCATGGCACCGCACCGCGCTATGCCGGCAAGGATTATGTGAACCCTGGCTCCATGATTTTGTGCGCCGAGATGATGCTGCGCCACATGGGCTGGGGTGAGGCGGCAGACCTCATCGTCGAAGGCATGGAGCGCACCATCCTCAGCAAAAAGGTGACTTATGACTTTGCCCGCTTGATGGCGGGTGCCCAGCAAGTCAGCTGCTCACGCTTTGGTGAGGAGATGATCGAGCAGATGCGTAACGTGTAATTCAGGCCAGGCCTTGTCCACAAAAAAGGAACACTGCGGTGTTCCTTTTTTTATGGGGCGCCTTATGCAGCCATGGGTTCTGCCAGCAGGAACTGCGCATAGTCCTTGCCCGCAATCCACTTCGGCGGCTTGCCGCGGCCAGTCCATTTGGCACCGGTATTGGGGTCATAGTATTTGACAGGGGCCTTGGCTTTTTTCTCACCTTCCCAAGGGAAAACCTGTTGGGCGGTGAAACCGAACTCTTTGATCAGCTGGCGTACAGAGGTCAGAGCCGCTGCGGATTCGGTTTTGCGGGCCTGGGCGATCAGGCGGTCCAGTTCTTCTTTTTGGGAAAGCAGCTGTTGGTAGCTTGTCATGCTGTGGAGAGGGGAGTGGAAAAAATAGGCAAAAGAGAGCAGGCACAGAGCAGCCTGCAAGCTGAGTGCAGCCGGCGCACGCAGTGGTCGCTAGCCGGCAGAGATGGTAACGGATTGTTTTCGCTGCGCGCGGGATTTCCTGTGACAAAAAGCTAAAAAACACCGGCCACCTGCGTCACAGGCAACGGCAACCTGGCCGCACGCATACATGGTGGCAGTGCCTATGCCAAATCACTTCATCTTCTGCCGCACTGCATATGGAGTGAGTGGGGGCTGCATTCTGGTGGGGAAGCTGAAGCCTTATGGGCAATAAAAATTCAAAAGCCCAAAAACTGCATGGATTGAGAAAGATAAATCCGCTGTCTCAAGAGTTAACTCCATGAAAGAGTAGGTTAAAGCTTACGTTTTTGTAGGCGTATATAGCTTATCCGTCAGTAATGGACTACTTAACAATCGGATGAACGGCTGCAATTTTTTTTTGTAACTTTAAGTTAGTATTTTTTCAAATCAATTCATTCTTGAATTTTTCTGCCTGCCCTCATGCGGTTTTTATTGTGTGGCACGGGCGTGGATTCCTATCTACAAAGAACCTAAAAGCAATTTATGCCATGGGGTGCATAAAGTGCGTGGGTGGTTGGCCCCGGAAGCGTAAACATAAAGGAAAAAGGTTTGGTATGCAGAAGTTCAAAAAAAAGAAATTGTTGATGGCAATTCTGGCGAGTGGAATGTTCTCCAGCCTTTCCCATGCACTTTCCCATACAGATGCAATGGACCTGGGTTTTTGGCTTGGGAGTACTACTGCCGGTGTTTCTTTACCGTCAGCCGCTTATGTCCCTGATGGTTTTCATCTGGTATCTAATGATTTTCTATGGATTAGAAATGCAGATCTCACTGGCTATGACCACGATACGGCATTGTTTTTACTGGATAAAAACTCATCCTTGACCTATCTGCATAATGTTCCCGGAATGGACAGCGATGGATTCAGAAACTCCATCATCTCATCCTACACGGCAGGTACAAGAAAATACGGGATAGCGGTGGAGATAGGAAGCAATAGCTTCTCTCTTGCAGAAAGGCCAGCCTTAACGGCCAATAATACCGATTTTTTTGCCGATAAAACAGGTTTGCAGATCAATAGTGGGATTGTCAAATTAAGCAATGTGGCAATTTCAGCATTGGGTACAGGAATTGAGCTTTCAGATATAGATTACAACGGCAGCAAAGGGGCTGGAAGTCGTTTGGAGCTGGAGAATTTCAGCATCAAATTTGACGCCAAACGCTTCAATAATCTTGTGGAAGATCAAACAGGGTCATCCCCTGGCTTTACTGCTTCACAAAAGACAGAAATAGGCGTCAGCATTGGCGGGACGGGCATCAAAGGTGAAACCGTTGCCTATTTGACCGATGGCGAAATTGATGTTGCTGAACACGCTGTTTCTGTTTTTGATGCGGCGCAGGCATATATCGATCGAGTAAAAATGAATTCCACAAAATACCCGGGATCTTCTGTTATCAGTGTCACGGGGCAGAATTCCTATGTGTCTTTAAAAAACTCAGAGATCACCTCCCGAAGCTCAGGCGTGCAAGCCAGTGCTGCTGAAGTTGATATAGACAATGTCTTGATAGAACGGACTGGATATGGTTTTGGTGTGGTTGCACGCTATGGAGGAAAAATATCTCTGTCCAACAGCACGCTGACTTTAACCGGGGGAACTCAATCGGGAAATGATGGTTTCAGTTCTGCTGGTGTTGCTGTACGTGAAAAAGATTCAAAAATAACGCTTTCCAATGTGATGATTGAAGACAAAATCTCCAATCTCACCATGATGAAGGGTATTTATGCGGATATGAACGGCGAAGTAGATGGGAGCAAGGTTAAATATACCTCTGCATCGGGTGGTGCGCTCGGGGTGCAAATAGCCGATAAGGGAAAAGTGAGTTTGAAAGACTCGGTTTTTGAACTGACTGGGGTTGGGTCTGTTGGTGTTTTTTCTGGTGGAGGAACTTTCAATGCAGATCACTCGGCTTTTACAAGCAAAGGTACTTTGATCAGAATATATAAATCTAGCGGCGATGATAGTTATATCAATTTGAAGAATAACTCTGCTTTTTTGTCATCTGATGTATTGCTGCGCAGTGACACCGCAGATTTTGATGCTTTTCTTACTGCAGATAATTCATTGCTGGCAGGTCGTATAAATGGTGGGTTTACTACAGATGTAAATCTGAATAATAATTCGGAATGGTCGTATTCCGGTATATCCAGCTTTAGAAATTTCAGCATTGACAACTCGGTTGTTAAAATGAATAAGCCCGATGCAGGAAAATACAATATCCTGGAGGTGGATAAGCTGCATGGCCAAAATGCAACCATCCAACTCTGGACAGAATTCAGCGGAGATGCCTCGGTGAGTGACATCATCCGCATCGGTGTGGAAGCCAGCGGAAAGACGGGTTTGAGTTTCAAAAAATCTGGGGGCACGGGCGAGCAAACCAGCAAGGGCATCAAGGTGGTGGATGCCGTGGATGCGAGCCCGTTTGGTGGCCCTGTCGCTGTCACCGCCGCCGATGCGTTTTTCATAGACGCCTCTTCGGATGGCTACCGCCAGGGCAAGGGAACGATTGCGGCTGGTGCGTATGAGTACTCCCTGAAAAAAGGCGGCGGCAATGCAGATGAGAGCTGGTATTTGCAGTCGGTGAAGATCAACGATCCAGGTCCAGGACCAGGACCAGGACCAGGTCCAGGGCCAGATCCTGAGCCTTTGCCCCGTCCGGAGGTGGACATTTATTTTGCCAACCGGGCCAGCATGCTGAATATGCAGCAGCACCACTTGAAGCAACGCGTGATGGATGGCTGGCAGTCGCCTGTGGCCTGGGTGCGTATGGACCACAAGCAAGAGCGGTTCAACAACCAGCTTGATAACCAGCGCAAAAGCGATATGAACCTGGTGCACTTTGGTCTGGACATGCTGCGCAAAGATCTGGGTACGCAGGGCGTGTTGCAGGCTGGTGTCATGGGCTTGATAGGCCAGAGCAAAAGCAAGCTGCGCAACGACATTGGCAATGCCAGGGGCAAGACCGATGGCTACAACCTGGGCGCCTATGCCAGCTGGTTCCAGAACCGGGATGGCAACACCGGCGCCTATGTGGACAGTTGGCTGATGCATGGCTGGTTCAACAACAGCACCCAGGGTGATGGGCTGGGGGAGGAAAAGTACAAGTCCAGGGCGCTGTCGCTGTCGCTGGAAGCCGGTTATGGCTTCCGGCTGCCTTGGGGTGACGACGACCATCGCTACACACTGCAGCCGCAGGCGCAGGTCATTCTCAGCCATCTGCACTCTGACAATGTGCGTGAAAAAACCAAGACCCAGGTCCGCCACGACAATGGCGGCCAGGCGTCCTACCGCATGGGTGTGCGCTTTCAAGGAGATAGCAAGCAAGCCAACGGCTCGGTGCTTTCGCCATTTGCCGAGCTCAACTTCTGGCATCAGCCACAGGCCAAAGACATTCGCTTTGACAGCAAGGCCATCAGCGATAAAACGCCTTCCACGATCACCGAGGCAGTCCTGGGTGTGAAGATGCGGGTGAAGCCGAACTGGGATGTTTCCGGGCAATTCAATTACCAGCAGGGCAGCCAAAGCTATAAGCAAAAAATCGTGCAGCTGGGTGCCCGCTACCAGTGGTGATGCAAAAGAAAAAATCTGCTGGTGTGCAAAAAGCCGGGGCTCAAGGCCCCGGCTTTTTTTGTTGGACCGTGGTCGGAGACCATGCCCAATCGATACGCCCCCGGTCTGCTGACGGCAGCACAAGCAGGTTTGCGTGGCGGAGGTGGCGGGTTATGGTGGCATGCCCTCACGGCCGTTGTGCTGCACCTGTGGGGGCGAAAGCAAAAAAACCGGAGACATTCATGCACGCATTTCCTTTCTCGCACGCCCTGGTGCGTTCCCATGGGCCCAGTCTGGCGCTGCGCCGCTCTGCCGTGGCAGTGGCCGCCACCGCCTTGCTGGCTGCAAGCTTGTGGGGCGTTGCGCCATCCCAGGCCCAGGCCCAGGCAGCCGCATCCCCTGCTGCCACCAGCAGCCCGGCCGCGCTGGCGCTGCAATCGCAGATCGATGAGCGCGCCAAGGCGATTGAGAGCAAATTGATTGCCTGGCGCCGCGACATCCACCAACACCCTGAAATGGGCAATCTGGAAACCCGCACTGCGGCCCTGGTGGCCGAGCATTTGCGCAAGCTGGGCATGGAGGTGAAAACCGGCGTGGCCGTCACCGGTGTGGTGGGCCTGCTCAAGGGCGGCCAGCCCGGGCCGGTCGTGGCCTTGCGTGCCGATATGGATGCGCTGCCGGTCAAGGAAAACGTGGATATTCCCTTTGCCTCCAAAGCCAAGGGCATTTACCTGGGCAAGGAGGTGGACGTGATGCATGCCTGCGGGCATGACACCCATGTGGCGATTCTGATGGCCACGGCCGAGGTGCTGGCCGGCATGCAGCAGCAACTGCCCGGCAGTGTGAAGTTCATCTTCCAGCCTGCGGAAGAGACGCCGGCCACCTTCGAGCCCGATGGTGAGAAGATCTGGGGTGCCAAGCAAATGATCAAGGAAGGGGTGATGCAAAACCCCAAGGTGGATGCAGTGTTTGGTCTGCACGCCTCCAGCGCCTATCCGGCCGGCTGGATTGCCTGGCGTGCGGGTCCGGCCATGGCCGCGGCCGATCAGTTCTGGATCGATGTCCAAGGCAAGCAAACCCATGGTGCGCGCCCCTGGCAGGGGATTGACCCCATCGTTACCGGCTCGCAAATCGTGCTGGGCCTGCAGACCATCATCAGCCGCCAGGCCAATATCGGACTGGAGCCTGCCGTGGTCACCGTGGGCACTTTCCATGCTGGCAACCGCATGAACATCGTGCCCGATGCCGCCTCCATGACGGGCACTGTGCGCACCTATGACGAGGGCATGAAGAAAGACATACACCGCCGCATCCACACCACGGCCACCCATATTGCCGAAAGCGCGGGCACCACGGCCAAGGTGAAGGTGGTGGAGCTGTACAACGCCGTGGTCAATCCACCCGACCTGACCGCGCAGATGGCACCCACGCTGCAGCGCGTGGCGGGCAAGGGCAATTACGGCGTCATGCCCAAGGCCACGGGCTCGGAGGATTTCTCCTTCTACCAGCAAGAGGCTCCGGGTCTGTTCATTAACCTGGGCGTCACCCCCAAGGGCCAGGACCCTGCCAAGGCCGCGCCCAACCACTCGCCCAATTTCTATGTGGACGAGTCCGGCCTGATCTTTGGCGTGCGCGCGCTGGCCCATCTGACGGTGGACTACATGCTGGCAGCCAAGTAAGCGCCTTGTCCGCTGGTGATCGTCCAGGATGGCCCGCGGACGTCCTGTTTTCTCGTTGAAAGCACTAGCGCTATGCAACTCCCTGAACCACCCGCAGCAGCCAGCATGGAAGGTGGCTGCGCCTTTGCAGACGGCGGCTTCGTGCCTCTGTCGGAGGCCAAGATCTCCTTGTTCGACTGGGGCTTTACCCGCTCGGATGCCACCTATGACGTGGTCAGCGTCTGGCAAGGTGCGTTTTTCCGGCTGGATGCCCACCTTGAGCGTTTCATGGCCAGCATGGCGGCGCTGCGCATGCAGATTCCCTATGACAAGGCAGCCTTGCGCAGCATCGTCCATGGTTGCGTGCGCGCCTCGGGTCTGCAAAGCGCCTATGTGGCGCTGGTGTGCACGCGCGGTGTGCCTGCCCCCGGTGTGCGCGATCCTCGGCTGGCGCAAAACCGCTTTTATGCCTACGCCATTCCCTATGTCTGGATTGCCAATCCCGAAAAACAAAAACAGGGGCTGGACCTGTACATCAGCCAGCGCACCCGCATACCGGCCAGCTCGGTAGACCCTCGTATCAAGAACTACCACTGGCTGGATCTGGTGCAGTCGCTGTTTGAGGCCTATGACGGGGGGCACGACACCAGCTGCGTGCTGGACGCCAATGGCCATATCGCAGAGGGCCCGGGCTTTAATCTCTTCATGGTGAAGCAGGGCGTGGTGTACACGCCGGACAGCGGAGTCTTGCAGGGCATTTCCCGCCAGACCGTGCTGGAGCTGTGTGCGCGGCAAGGGCTTTCTACCAGTCTCGAACCGCTACCGATGGCAGCGCTGCGCGCCGCTGATGAGGTGTTTATCACTTCCACGGCCGGAGGGGTGATGCCGGTCTCACGCCTGGACGGCCAGACACTGCCGCATTTTCCGGGCCCTGTCACGCAGCGGCTGCATGCAGCGTATTGGGCGTTGCATGATGAGCCTGGCATGCGCGACCCTGTGGACTACAAAGACTGAGTGCGGCTCTTAGCGGGCCATATCCGGCCATGGTGCAGCCTCTACGCTGCGCACCAGCTGGCGCAGCCGTGGCAGGCAGGAGCCGCATTGTGTGCCGCAATGCAACTGGGTCTGCAGCTGGGCCAGGCGTTCCGCTTCATTCCCGCGACAGGCTTGCAAGGTGGTGGTGATGGCCGTTTCCTTTACGCCGAGGCAGCTGCAGATGGTGGCCGTGCATATGCCTGCGGATCCCTTGGGGGCGTTGGCCCCGGGGCTGAGCAGCGCGCGGCTGTCCAGCTGCAAGGGCTGCTCGCCTTGCAGCAGTGCGCCCAGCCAGTGACCGGCGCGGGTGTCACCGCACAGCAGCAAGGCCTCCAGCCAGGTGCCGGTTTCATCTGTGCGCAGACGCAGTGTGCGGCTGCGCTGGCGCTGGGGGTCGGCGTAATGCAGTACCTTATCGCCGGCCAAATCCAATAGCTGGCGAATCTGCTGCAGCACGCCAGGGGGCGGAGTGTGGGGATGGGCTGCGCGCAGAAGCAAGCCGCTTCGCGCTGAAGTGGCGGCCTCCAATGGCGCGACTGTTGCAAAAGGCATGCAGCTGGCGAATGCAAACTGCGGAAACAATGCCGCCAGTTGCTGGCGCACGGTGAGCAACTGCTCGGCCGGCAGCCAGGCCATGGCCAGCAGGCTCCAGGGCAGGTCTACGGCCTGCACGCTGACGGCCGCGTGTTTGAGTTCGGGTTGCTTGGACTGGGGGCAGAACGCAGCAGTTGCCAGTGCATTCACGCCATCGCTGCCTCCCAGGAATTCGCTGCCCCAGTGCATGGGCAGATAGACCTGGCCCAGGCCCAGGCCCGCATCGGCCTGCAGCGGAACCAGCAACTGGCCCTGGCGGCTGCGCACGGCCACGGTGTGGCCGGCTTGAAGGCCCAGGCGTTCCATGTCCTGTGGGTGCATGTGCAGCGCGGGCTCTGGGTTATGGGAAAACAAGCGGCCCAACTGGCCGGTGCGGCTCATGCCATGCCATTGGTCTCGCAGCCGGCCGGTATTCAGGCTGAAGGGGTAGCGCGCATCGCAGGTCTGGGCCGGGGGCTGCCAGGCTTGCGCTGCAAGGCGGGCGCGGCCATCGGCCGTGGGAAAAATGCCGTCGGCATACAGGCGTTGCGTGCCGCTGGCCTGGCCTGTGGGGTAGGGCCATTGCTGCGGGCCCTGGGTCTCCAGTAGGGCCCAGGACAGGCCGGTGATGTCCAGGTCCCGGCCCCGGGTGCTTTCTCTGTGCTCTTCCCAGATGGCCTGTGCACCCGCCTCGGGCATGGCCTGGTCGTATGGGAAGAGTGTGGGCAGGCCGGGGCGCAGATGCCGCTCCAGGCGCTGGGCGATCTGGGCGGCAATCACCCAGTCGTGGCGCGCCTCCGCCAAGGGTGGCAGGGCGGCACGCACGCGGGAGATGCGGCGTTCGCTATTGGTCACCGTGCCCAGTTTTTCGCCCCAGGTGGTGGCAGGTAGCAGCAGGTCGGCATAGGCGGCGGTGGCCGTGGTGGCAAAAGCGTCTTGCACCATGACGAAGTCGCAGCGCTGCAGGGCGCGGCGCACGGTGGCCTGGTCGGGCAGGCTGTGGGCCGGGTTGGTGCAGGCAATCCACAGCACCTTGATGGCGCCATCGGCCGCGGCCTCGAACAACTCCACCGCTGTTTTACCCGGCGTGGCAGGAACGCTGTCCACGCCCCATAGCGCAGCGACTTCGGCGCGGTGTGCGGCATTGCCCAGATCGCGGTGGGCAGACAGCAGATTGGCCATGCCGCCCACCTCGCGCCCGCCCATGGCATTGGGCTGGCCGGTGAGGCTGAAGGGGCCGGCTCCGGCGCGGCCTATCTGGCCGGTGGCCAGGTGGAGGTTGATGAGTGCCGCATTCTTGGCCGTGCCGCTGCTGCTTTGGTTCAGCCCCTGGCAATACAGGCTGAGGGTGGGGCGGCGCTGGCTGGGGGGCACATCGCACCCGCCCAGGGCAAACCAGCGCGCGGCGCGACGCACATCCTGCTGCGCCAGGCCGCAGGCGTGGGCCACAAAGTCCGGCGTATAGCTGCGCACCAGCGCTTTCAGCGCGGCAAAGCCGCTGGTGTGTTGCTGGATAAAGGCCGGGTCCACCCAGCCTTCCCACAACATCAGGTGCAGCATGCCGTGGAACAAGGCCACATCGCTGCCGGGTTGCAGGGGCAAAAACAAATCGGCCAGCTCGGCCGTTTCGGTGCGGCGCGGGTCGGCCACGATGATTTTCAGCTGCGGGTTGGCGGCCTTGGCCGCTTCTATGCGCCTGAACAGCACGGGATGGGCCCAGGCCGCATTGCTGCCGGCCAGGAAGATGCAGCCCGCATGGTCCACATCCTCATAGCAGCAGGGCGGGGCATCGGCGCCCAGCGTGGCCTTGTAGCCGGCCACGGCGCTGCTCATGCACAGGCGGGAGTTGGTGTCCAGGTTGTTGGTGCCCAGCAGGCCCTTGGCCAGTTTGTTGAAGACGTAGTAGTCCTCGGTCAGCAACTGGCCGCTGGCGTAAATGCCGATGGCGTCGGGCCCATGCTGCTGCACGGCGCTGGCAATGCGGGTGGCGGCCAGGTCCAGGGCTGCATCCCAGGCCAGGGGCTGGGGCGGGGCCCCGCGTTCGGCGCGCTGCAGAGGCTGCAGCAGCCGGGTTTGCCGCGCCAGCGATGGTGCGGCCGTCAGGTGCAGCGTGCTGCCCTTGCTGCACAGCCGGCCGAAGTTGGCGGGGTGATCCTGGTCGCCACGCACGCCGGTGATGTGCGTGCCATCGGATTCAATGATCACGCCGCAGCCCACGCCGCAGTAAGGACAGGTGGAACGGGTCTCTTGCATGGCCTGGATGCTCCGATTCAGAGTGTTTTAGCCCGCTAACGCAGGCTGTATGGGCTGAGGCAGCTCTCTTTTCCTGAGCTTGGACTGCGCCTTGTTTCGAGGCGGCCATACAGCGCTTGAGGCTTTGTTGTGCGCCCTTGCCGTGCACATGCACTGTCTGCGGGCGCACGCCGCGCCTGAAGCGCTGTCTGGCCGTTGGGCTTGTGCTTCGAGGCCCGCTGCTGTGTGCCGGCCCACTCCAGCATTCCAAGTCATCTGGCTCCGCAGCGGCGTGCAGGGCCGGCCATGGGGGCTTGCAGCTCCAGCGCGTGGTGGGCCAGCTCGTGGGCATCCAGGTAGACGGCGCCGTCCTCCAGCTTCACGGCAAAGCGGGGCGTGCAGCCTTCATCGGGGGCTGTGGCCTGGCCGTCGCCCAGGCCTATGGTCCAGTTGTGCAGCGGGCAGGCCACGCTGCGGCCCAGCACCAGACCTTGCGACAGCGGGCCGCCCTTGTGCGGGCAGCGGTCGAGCAGGGCAAAGACCTCATCCTCGCGGTTGCGGAAGATGGCCACATCCAGCCCCTGTGCGCGGGCCACGCGGCGCGCGCCCAGCATGGGGATGTCGTCGAGCATGCAAATGGCTTGCCAGTCGGGCATTGCTATTCCTTTGTGAGCTAACTATGCAGATGGTGTATTTATAAGAGGCAGTTTGGGTACTGAATCACGCCGGCACAGCGGGCTGCGATGCCAGGGGAATGGCGCGGAATTGGCGCCCATCCACACCGGCCTTGTCCTGCTCAAACCAGGGGTCTGGCGCGTCGGCCAGCACGGCCTGCAACTGGGCCCACAAGGCCTGGCGGCCCGGGGCGTCTTGCAAGATGCGCTGCTTCACGTATTCCAGGCCCACGCGGGCCACGTAGTGCACGGTGCGCTCCAGGTACCAGCCCTCCAGGCGGTAGAGCTGCATAAAGGCGCCGGTGTGTTCCATCACCTCTTCGGCGGTTTTCAGCTTGGTGAAAAAATGCGCCACCTCGGTCTTGATGCCGCCGTTGCCGGCGATGTACATCTCCCAGCCGCTTTCAACGCCGACAATGCCCACATCCTTGATGCCCGATTCCGCGCAATTGCGTGGGCAGCCGCTGACGGCGAACTTCACCTTGTGCGGGGCATACATGCCGAAGAAGGCGCGCTCCAGGTCCTTGCCCAACTGGGTGCTGTCTTGCGTGCCCATGCGGCACCATTCGCTACCCACACAGGTTTTGACCGTGCGTAGCGCCTTGGCATAGGCGTGGCCGCAGGGCATGCCTATGTCCTGCCACACGGCCTGCAGGTCTTCTTTTTTCACCCCCAGCAGGTCGATGCGCTGGCCGCCGGTGACCTTGACCGTGGGGATTTGGTATTTTTCCACCACGTCGGCAATGCGGCGCAGCTCGGCCGCCGTGGTCTCGCCGCCCCACATGCGGGGGATGACGCTGTAAGTCCCGTCTTTTTGGATGTTGGCGTGGCTGCGCTCGTTGATAAAGCGGCTTTGCGGATCGTCCCTGGCATCTTTGGGCCAGGTGCTGGTGAGGTAGTAGTTCACGGCCGGGCGGCAGCTGGCGCAGCCGTGAGGCGTGCGCCATTCCATGGTACGGAACACGCTGTCCATGCTCAGCAGCCGCTGCTGGGCAATGGCGTCGCGCACGGTCTGGTGGCCATGGGCGGTGCAGGCGCACAGGGGCTTGGGGCCTTGGACTGCCGCTGCAGCCTGGCTGCCAGCCGTGAGCGCGATCAGCTGCTCCACCACGCCGGTGCAGGCGCCGCAGCTGGCGCTGGCCTTGGTGTGCTTGCGCACCGCGTCCAGCGTGAGCAGGCCTTTGTCACGGATGGCCTGGCAGATGCGCCCCTTGCTGACGCCGTTGCAGCCGCAGACCTCGTCGCTGTCCTGCATGGCAGCGGCCTTGCAGGGGGCTACCTCGCCGCCTGCCGTGGCGCTGCCTAGGGCCAGGGTTTCGCCCAGCATCAGCCGGTCGCGGATATCGGCCACCGAGCGGCCCTCGCGCAGCAGCTTGAAGTACCAGCTGCCGTCGGTGGTGTCTCCATACAGGCAGGCGCCCACCAGCTTGTCGTTCTGGATCACCAGCTTTTTGTACACGCCGCCGCCAGCGGCATAGGGGTCGCGCAGCACAATCTCTTCTGTGTCTTCGCCGCCTTGGAAGTTGCCCGCCGAGAACAAATCGATGCCCGTGACCTTGAGCTTGGTCGAGGTCTGTGAGCCCGCATAGCGCCCAATCCCCCATTCGGCCAGGTGGTTGGCCGCGACCCGTCCCTGCTCAAACAGCGGGGCCACCAGGCCATAGGCCACGCCGCGGTGGGCCGCGCATTCGCCCACGGCGTAGATGCGCGGGTCGGTCACGGTTTGCAGCGTGTCGCTGACCACAATGCCCCGGTCCACATGCAAGCGCATGGACCGGGCCAGCTGGGTGTTGGGGCGTATGCCCACGGCCATCACCACCAGTTGGGCGGGCACTTCGCTGCCGTCTTTGAAGCGCACTGCGCGCACCCTGCGACTGGGGCCATGGTTGTCATCGCCCAGCAGCTCCTGGGTCTGGGCCTGCATCACAAACTGCATGCCGCGCGCGGCCAACGACTGCTGCAGCATGCGGCCGGCCACGGGGTCGAGCTGGCGCTCCATCAGCCATTCGCAGGCGTGGACCACGGTCACGCGCATGCCGCGCTTCATCAGGCCGTTGGCGGCCTCCAGCCCCAGCAGGCCGCCGCCAATCACCACCGCATCTTGGTATTGGCTGGCAGCGGCCAGCATGGCCTGGGTGTCGGCAATGTCGCGATAGCCCAGCACGCCTTGCAGGTCCTTGCCGGGAATGGGCAGCATGAACGGCGTGGAGCCTGTGGCCAGCACCAGGCGGTCATAGGGCACGCTGATGCGCTGGCCCGCCACATTGATGCCGCGCACCACGCGGCGCTGGCGGTCCACCTCGGTCACGGTGCAGCCGGCATGCAGCTGTATGCCGTGGTCCTGGTACCAGGCCCAGTCGTTGAGCACGATGTCTTCCAGCGTTTGCTCACCCGCCAGCACCGGTGACAGCAGAATGCGGTTGTAGTTGGGGTGGGGCTCGGCGCCAAAGACGGTGATGTCATAGCGCTCGGGCGCCAGCTTGAGCAACTCTTCCAGGGTGCGTATGCCGGCCATGCCATTGCCGACCAGCACCAGTTTGGATCTTTGCATGGGGAACTCCTTGTGAACACGGAGCACGGCGGCTTCAGGCGGCCTGCTCCACATGGCCTTGGCGGGTGTAGAGAAAGTCCAGCACCGTTTTGCGGCAATGCTGGTAGAGCGGGTCGCCGGCCAGGGCCAGGCGGTCGCGCGGGCGGGGCAGGGGCACGCTGAGCACCTCGCCAATGGTGGCGGCCGGCCCGTTGGTGAGCATCACAATGCGGTCGGACAGCAGCACGGCCTCGTCCACATCGTGGGTGACCATGACCACGGTGCTGCGCGTGCGGGCCACGATGTCCATCAGCTCATCCTGCAGCTTGGCGCGGGTCAGGGCGTCGAGGGCGCCAAAGGGCTCGTCCATCAGCAGCACCTGGGGCTCCATGGACAGGGCCCGGGCAATGCCCACGCGCTGCTTCATGCCGCCCGAGATCTCCCCCGGGCGCTTGCTGGCCGCATGGCCCAGGCCCACCAGCGCCAGCGCGGCATCGGTGCGGGCTTTCAGCTCGGCCCTGCTTTCCCTGGCGCCAAACACCCGCTCCACTGCCAGATAGACATTGGCATGGCAGCTGAGCCAGGGCAGCAGCGAGTGGTTTTGGAACACCATGGCGCGCTCGGGCCCCGGGCCCTTGATCTCCTTGTTGGCGCACAGCAGCACGCCCTGGCTGGGCGTGGTGAGGCCGGCAATCAGGTTCAGCAGCGTGGACTTGCCGCAGCCCGAGTGGCCTATCAAGCTGACGAACTCACCCTGGGCAATGTGCAGATCGATGTCGCGCAGCGCCGGGAACAGGCCCTGGGCCGTGGCAAAGCTTTGGCTTACGCCCTGGATGGCGATGTACTGCTCGCGCAGCGTGCAGAGGGTGGTGTTCATGCCTTGACCTCCTCATAGCTGAAGGCCGAAGCCAGCTTCACCAGGGCCCATTCCAGCAGCAGGCCGACGATGCCGATGACGGCGATGGCGATCAGAATGTTCTTCACATTCAGGTTGTTCCACTCGTCCCACAGCCAAAAGCCTATGCCCACGCCCCCGGTCAGCATCTCGGCGGCCACGATCACCAGCCAGGCCGTGCCCACGGCCAGGCGCACGCCGGTGAGCAAATAGGGCAGCACGGCGGGCAAGAGGATGGTGGTGGTGGTCTTCCACTCGGACAGCTGCAGCACGCGGGCCACGTTCAGATAGTCCTGGGGCACACGCTGCACGCCCACGGCGGTGTTGATGACCATGGGCCAGATGGAGCAGATGAAAATCGTCCAGATGGCCGCCGGGTTGGCGCCCTTGAACACCAGCAGCCCTATGGGCAGCCAGGCCAGGGGCGATACCGGGCGCAGCAGGCTGATGATGGGGTTCAGCATGCGCGACAGAAAAGCAAAGCGCCCAATCGCAAACCCCAGCGGAATGCCGACCAGCGCCGCCAGGCCAAAGCCCATGGCCACGCGCTGCAGGCTGGCCAGCAGATTCCAGCCCAGACCCTGGTCATTGGGACCGTTGCGGTAGAACGGGTCGCTGAACACCTGCACGGCCTGCTGCCAGGTTTCCAGCGGGCCGGGAATGCTTTGCGGCGATGCCGCCAGCGACCAGATGCCCAGCAGCAGCCCCAGACCGCACAGTGGGGCCAGCAGCTTGGGCAGCCAGGCCTGCACCAGCTGCCAGAGCCGGCCCTGCGTGGGCGCCGGCCGCTGGGTAGCAGTATGGGAGTGTTTCAGCACTATGACGCTTGCTGTGTCTGCGCTGGCTGCTATGGTTTTGGGTGTGGATGACGTCGCTTGAGTCGCTGAAGTGGCCGGGATGGCCGAAGCAGGTGTAGCGAGCACAGCCAGAGGCTCGCTGCGCGGGCTGTGAAAAATGGCGCTGACCATGGGATACCTCGTGGAATAAGTGACAGGACGTGAGCAGCTCAGGCCCGCAGCTGAAAGCTGTCGGCGTACTTCTGTGGGTTCTTTCCGTCCCACACCAGGCCATCCACCAGCTTGTGGCTGCGCATATCGTTGCTGGGCAGGGCGGTCCTGGTGGCGGCAGCCGCCTGCTTGTAGATGTCCATGCGGTTGACGGCCTTGGCCACGGCCAGGTAGTCGGGGTGGTCTTTGAGCAGGCCCCAGCGCTTGTGCTGGGTGAGAAACCACATGCCGTCGGACAGATAGGGGAAGTTGACCGCACCGCCGTTGTAGAACTTCATGTGGTCGGGGTCGTCCCAGGTCTTGCCCATGCCGTCCTGGTAACGGCCCAGAATGCGCTGGCTGATGGCGTCCACGCTGGTGTTGATATAGGACTTTTGCGCCACGGTCTCGGCCATCTTGGTCTTGTTGGCCAGGCTGTCATCAATCCAGCGGCTGGCCTCCAGAATGGCCGCCGTCACGGCGCGGGCGGTGTGGGGGTGTTTTTGCACCCACTCCCCCGTGGTGGCCAGCACTTTTTCGGGGTGGTCTTTCCAGATGGCCTGGGTGGTGGTGGCCGTCACACCAATGCCGTCGGCAATGGCGCGCTGGTTCCAGGGCTCGCCCACGCAAAACCCGTCCATATTGCCCACACGCATATTGGCCACCATCTGCGGTGGTGGCACGGTGATGACCTTGGCATTGCGCATGGGGTGTATGCCATGTGCGGCCAGCCAGTAGTACAGCCACATGGCATGGGTGCCGGTGGGAAAGGTCTGGGCAAAGGTGTATTCGCGCTTTTCGCGGGCCATGAGCTGGGCCAGGCCTGCGCCGTTGACCGCGCCTTGCTCGGCCAGCTTTTTGCTCAGGGTGATGGCCTGGCCGTTGTGGTTGAGGTTCATCAGCACGGCCATGTCTTGCCTGGCGCTGCCAATCCCCAGGTGCATGCCGTAGACCAGGCCGTAGAGTGCATGGGCCAGATCCAGCTCGCCCGTGGCCAGCTTGTCGCGCACACCGGCCCAGCTGGCCTCTTTGCTGGGAATGATTTTGACGCCGTACTTCTGGTCCAGGCCCAGCACCGAGGCCATGACCACGCTGGCGCAGTCGGTCAGCGGGATAAAGCCGATCTTGACCTCTTTCTTTTCCGGGGCGTCTGAACCTGCGGCCCACGCGCCGCTGTGGCCTAACTGGCTGTAAAGCGCGGCACCCAGAACGGTGCTCCCCGCCTGACGCAAAAAGCGGCGGCGCTGGGGTGCAGCGCTGGTTTGGGGGGCTGCCGAAGGCGGGGGGAGGGGGTGCTGTGCCATATGCCTGCTCCTTGCTGCGTGGGCTGTGTGGAGTTGCCGGCCCCTCAAGCACAACGGCGTCCCATTTCCCCAGGCACCAGCCAAGGGAAAAGAGACGCCGTTGTCGAAAAAAGGACCGTAAAGGGATCCGGACCGCCGTTGGCCTGGATGGCGGAAGTACCTGCACAAAGCGTGCCAACTGCAAAGACGGCTGTGCGCGGCGCATCTGTCTTTGTGGAGTGGATGCCGGCCCCCAGGCTGCCCGTTTGCGGTGCGATGCCGCATGTTTGTGGTGCGCCTTGCTATGGCTTTGTGTGCGGCTAGCGGAAACCCGAAATTGACAGCGCTGTCATTTTAAAAAGATAGTGCAAGCCATGCTGCTGTGAACGATCGGTGTCTGCATGGTGCAGATGCTGTATGAACGAGGGGAAAAAATGCGTGCAAAGTCTCTTTTTCTCGTAAACCAGTTCCCGCTGGCAGCCGCGCTGCTGGGCTGCGCTATGTCGGCCGCAGGCCAAAGTGGGAAGCCACCCCAGGTCAACCAAGTCGGCTTTTTGCCGCAGGCGGCCAAGTGGGCGAGCATCGCGGTCGATGAGACGTTGAAGACAGATGCTTTTGAGGTGGTCAACACCGCTACAGGCGAGACCGCATTGCAGGGCAAGCTGCTGCCTGCACAGGACTGGTCGCCCGGGGGGCAGCGTATACAGCTGGCGGAGTTTTCATCTCTGAAAACGCCGGGTAGTTACCGCATTCGTGTGGCTGGGCTGCCGGAATCCGCTGTGTTTGCGATTGGAGAGGGCGCTTATGACGCCGTGTCGCAAGGGGTGATGAAGGCCTATTACTTTGCACGGGCAGGTATGGCGCTGGAAGCGAAATATGCCGGAGCGTACGCGCGCAAAGCGGGCCACCCTGATGACAAGGTGCTGGTTCATGCCTCGGCAGCCGATAGCAAACGCCCGTCCGGCACACGCATTTCCAGCCCCAAGGGATGGTATGACTCCGGAAACTACAACAAGTCCATGGTGAGCTCCAGCATCGCTGCAGGGATGCTGCTGGCGGCTTACGAGCATTTCCCGGGCGTGTCACAGGCGCTGCAACTCCAGATTCCTGAGCAGGGCAGCGGCCTGCCGGACCTGCTCAGCGAGCTGGCATGGAGCCTTGACTGGATGCTGTCCATGCAAGACCCGGAAGACGGCGGCGTCTACCACCAGCTTTCCAATCTGGAGTATGGCGGTGACGAGATGCCCGACGCTTCCACCGAGCCCCGCTATGTGCTGCAAAAAACCACGGCCGCCACACTGGGTCTGGCCGCCTCCCTGGCCATGGCCAGCCGTGTTTATGCCAAGTATGAGGAGCAGCGCCCGGGCTATTCCAAGCAATTATTGGATGCGGCACAGCGTGCATTTGCCTGGGCTGAGAGCCACCCCCAGGCGATTTACCTCCGGCGTGATGATGTGAAAACCGGGGCCTATGTCGATGACAAAATGTCCGATGAGTTCGCCTGGGCAGCCACCGAGTTGTTCTTGAGCACCAAGAATCCGTCATACCGCAGCAAGCTGCAACTGGAGCAGGTGAACATCAATCAGCCGTCTTGGCGCGATGTCAGCGGCATGGTGTGGATGTCGCTGGCCCAGCATATCGATCAGCTGTCTGCGGAAGATGCAGCGCTGGTACGCCAGACCTTGCAGAGCAGGGCGCAGCAGGACATGGGCGCGTGGAAGGCATCGGCCTACCGGTTGGTTCTGCCGGAAGGTGTCTTCAAAGGAGGCGGGACCGGCATGGTGTTGAGCGAAGCCATGCTGATGGTGGCTGCATATCGCCTGCTGCCGCAGGAACGAACTGCCCTGGATGTGGCGCAAAGCGCGATGGACTATGCCCTGGGGCGCAACCCTCTGGGCATGAGCATGGTGACGGGCTTTGGCACACATTCGCCTTTGCATCCACACCACCGTCCTTCGCTGGCGGATGGGGTGGAAGCCCCCGTGCCCGGATTTGTGGTGGGCGGCCCCAATATCGGGCAGCAAGACAAGAATGCCTGTCCTGCATACCCCCAATCTCCTGCCGCTCTGGCCTACCTGGACAACGGGTGCAGCTATTCCACCAACCAGGTGGCCATCCATGGGAACGCACCCATGGTCTATCTGCTGACAGCACTGAAGACGCTCACCGCATCGTCGCAATAAGCCCTGCCCACCCTGTCCGGGGGAGGCCTTCCGGGTCTTGGCAGGCCGTAGAAAGTTTCCATGGTGTTGCATAGATTGTGGAGCATGTATGCGTAGAGGACTTTTATCCCTGGCGAAACGCTCTGTGACTGCGGTTGCGGCCGCTGCTTGCTTTATCGCAGCCGCCAACCCAACCGGGCCATCGCCCCAGGTCAACCAGACTGGTTTTTTGCCGCAGGCTGCCAAGTGGGCGGTGGTCCATGTGGACAAAGCGCTACCAGGCGATGACTTTGCCGTGGTCGACGTTGCAACCGGTGCGACTGTGCTGCAAGCTACTTTGCAGCCTGTGGCCCACTGGGCGCCGGCAGGCCAGCAGATACGGCTGGCCGATTTATCTGCCCTGCAAAAAACGGGGAACTACCGGATACGGGTAGCTGGGCAGCCAGACTCCGCGCCCTTTGAAGTCGGCGGCAGCGTGTATGCGACGTTGTCCCAGGGGGTGCTGAAAGCCTATTATTTTTCCCGCGCCGGTATGGCGCTGGAGCAACGCTATGCCGGGGTGTATGCGCGCGAAGCAGGCCATCCGGACACCGAGGTGCTGGTCCATGCCTCGGCGGCAGATGCCAAGCGCCCGGCCGGCAGCGTGATCTCCAGCCCCAAGGGCTGGTATGACGCGGGCGACTACAACAAATACATCGTCAACTCGGGGATTTCCGTGAGCCTGCTGCTGGCGGCTTACGAGCATTTTCCGAAGGTTGCAGGCGCATGGCAGGTGGATATCCCGGAGCAGGGCAATGGCCTGCCTGCGGTGTTGAACGAGGCCGCCTGGAATATCGACTGGATGCTGTCCATGCAAGACCCGGCCGATGGCGGCGTCTACCACAAGCTGACCAATTTGCGCTTCGATGGCTTTGTCATGCCCCATGTGGCCACCAAGCCCCGGTATGTGGTGCAGAAAACCACGGCGGCGGCGTTGGACTTTGCCGCCACCATGGCCATGGCCAGCCGTGTCTATGCCAGGTACGAGACCCAGCGCCCTGGCTATGCCGGGCAACTGCTGGCGGCAGCGCGCAAGGCTTTTGACTGGGCGGAGCAACACCCCCAGGTCTTGTATGTGCAGCCTGCTGATGTGGTGACGGGCCAATACGATGACCAGAATCTGAGCGATGAATGGGCCTGGGCCGCCACCGAGCTGTGGCTGAGCACCCAGGAGGCGCGCTACCGCAGCCGCCTGGATCTGGCCAGTCTGCCCTGCAACCCGCCGGCCTGGCAGGACGTCAGCGGCATGGTGTGGATGTCGCTGGCCCAGCATCTGGCAGTGCTGCCCGCTGCCGATGCCGCGCATGTGCGCCAGACTCTGCGCTCGTGTACGCAACACTTTGTGGCGGATTGGCAGGCATCGGCCTATCGGCTGGCTTTGCCTGAAGGCGCATTCGGTTGGGGTGGCAACAGTGTGCTTCTGGGCCAAGCCATGCTGCTGGCGGCCGCGCACCGTGTGGGTGGGGAACGCCCGGCGCTGGATGCGGCACAGAGCGCTGTGGACTATGTGCTGGGGCGCAACCCTCTGGGGGTGACCATGGTGACGGGTTTTGGCGCGCGCAGCCCCAGGCATCCGCACCACAGACCATCCCAGGCAGATGGGGTGGATGCCCCCGTGCCCGGCTTTGTGGTGGGCGGAGCCAATCCCAAGCAGGAAGACAAGGCCGAATGCCCGCCTTACCGGGCAGACCCTGTTGCACTGGCCTATGTGGACGATGTGTGCAGCTATGCCAGCAACGAAGTGGCCATCAACTGGAATGCGCCCATGGTCTATATGCTGGCGGCGCTGAAGGCGCTCACGCCTTCGATGGATTGAGGCCTGCGCTGCAGGCAGGAGCCGGCAGCAGCTCGGCCATGGACAGCACCGCTTCGGCCACTTCCAGCAGGCGCCGGTTCTGGTTCATGGCGGTTTGGCGCAGCAGCTTGTGGGCCTCGCTTTCGCTGAGATGGCGGTGCGTCATCAGCAGGCTCTTGGCGCGCTCCAGCGTCTTGCGCTCGGTGAGTGCATTGCGTGCGCGGCGCAGCTCAGTGTGCATGGCTTGCAGCCGCTGGGCCTGCTCTTGCACCAGGTCCAGCATAGACTGCTCCAGCTGTGGGGCCAGACCGGTGCCCATGCCAGTCTGTACTAAGGGACTACCTTGGGCGCGCGGATGTACGGGCTCGGGGCAGCGAAAAAAAGCCGGCAGTGCAGCGCCCGCAGGGTCTGCAGGCTCTGGTACAGGGGCTTGCAGCAAGCTTTCGGGCTGGGCCAGAGCGCGCTCGGCGCTGTGCAGCAGGCTGTGGCAGCGCTGCTCCAGGGCATCGGCCAGCTGCATTTCGATGGTGTGCAAACCATCCAGGCGGGTGCTGCAGGCATCAAACCAGGCAGGGCCTTGCTCGGTGTCCAGTGGGCTGCCGGCAGCGGCCGTGCAGGCAATGCGGCGCAAACGCTCCAGCGTGGCTTGCGCTGGGCATTGGCTTTCGGTGGCCTGCCAGGCCGCGCACACGGCTTCAGGGGCGCAGTCGGCAAAGACCTGCAGGCAGCGTTCTTGGGCGTCGATCAGCTGCAGCCAATGCTGCTGGCGTGCGGTAGAACACTGGCCAGCGGCGAATGCGGCAGCGCCTGTGGCACGTTCCTGGCCCGCCAGCTCCTTGCCCTGCATGCAGTGGAACATAGCCACCAGCAGGCGCGATATGCCGGGCTGGCTGGCGCTGTCCGCTGTCTCAAACACCACGGCAAGCAGCCCGGCCACCAGGCGCATATAGGCGGCAGTGCAGGCATCGGCATCTAGACTCAGCTGGCTCACGCAGCGGCGCAGTCCATACAGGGCGTCCAGCCCTTGCAGCGCATATGCCAGGTGGTTGAACAGCCGAGCACCATGGCCGCCGTGCAGGGCCGCCATGTCCAGCCGCTCCAACAGCGCTTGCAGCCGCGATATGGCGCTGTCGCAGGCCTGGTGCTGTTGGTGCAGTGCGGCCAGGCCCTGTGCGCCGCCGCTGGCCAGCACGATGTTCGACAGGCCGCGCTCTTTTTGCAGCACATGGACAAGCACCGCCAACTGGCGCACCAAGGCGCTGCTGTGCAGCAACTGCTGAAGCTCGGTGATTTCACAGCGGCGGGCAGCGATCAGATAGTGCAGGGAAGCGCGCATCGAAGGCAGGGGCACAAGGCATTGGGGAACAAGCTGCAAATTTCATGCCTTGTGCCGCCAGGCCCTGTATCCAATCGCAACCACCCCGCCTGCCTGTGTGTTTCAGGGGCGCTCCAGCACCGTGGCAATGCCTTGGCCGCCGCCTATGCACTGTGTGGCCAGAGCGTAGCGTCCCTGCTGGCGGGTCAGCAGCGCAGCGGCCTTGCCTGTGATGCGTGCACCGGTGGCGCCCAAGGGGTGGCCTATGGCCAGGCCGCCGCCGTCGAGGTTGATGCGCTGCATGTCCAGCTCCAGCTCGCGTATGCAGGCCAGGGCCTGGGAGGAAAAAGCCTCGTTGATCTCCACTACATCCAGATCGGCCACGGAAAGCCCGGCGCGCGCCAGCGCCTTGCGGGTGGCTGGAACCGGGCCTATGCCCATCACGGCCGGGTCCACCCCCACGGTGGCAAAGCTGCGCAGCCGTGCCAAAGCCTGCAGGCCATGGCGCTCGGCAAAGTCATCGCTGGTGACCAGCACGGCGGCTGCGCCATCGGTGAGCGGAGACGAAGTGCCCGCCGTCACCATGCCTTCCGGGTGGAAGGCGGGCTTGAGCGCGGCCAGGGCCTCCAGCGTGGTGGCCGGGCGTATGCAGCCGTCGGCATCCACGACTTCACCGTTGTCCAGCCGTATGGGCACGATTTCTTCGGCCAGCCGACCCTGTTCGCGGGCGGCAGCCGCTTTCTGGTGGGAATGCAGGGCCAGCATTTCCTGGTCGGCGCGGCCCACATTCCAGCGCCGCGCCACGTTCTCGGCGGTTTCGCCCATGGAGATATAGGCCGCGCTGTGGGCCAGCAGCTCGGGGTTGGGCGAGAAGTTAAAGCCTCCCTGCGGCACCATACTCATGGACTCCACGCCCACGCAGACAAAGGCATCGCCCATGCCGGCCTCTATCTGCGCAGCGGCGATGTGCACCGCCTGCATGGAGGAGCCGCAAAAGCGGTTCACCGTCATGCCGCCCACGGTCTCGGGCAGGCCTGCCAGCAGGCCGACAATGCGCGCCAGATTGTTGCCCTGGGCGGCCTCGGGATAGGCGCAGCCCAGGATCACATCCTCCAGCAGCGCCGGGTCCAGGTCGGTGCGGCGCAGCAGGCCTTGCACCACCTGGGCGGCCAGGGTGTCGGGGCGCAGCGTGGCCAGGCGGCCCTTGCGGGCAAAGTGAAAGGGAGAGCGTGCATAAGCGCTGATGACGGCTTTCATGGCAGTGCTCCTGGATCAGTGTGCGGCGCCGGCCATGGCGGCGGTGGCTGTGATGTTGCGATAACGGGGTGCGGGCTCTGCCTTGGAGAGCTGGCCCGCCATGGCCTGGCGGGCAGCCTCGTAGGCCTCCCATTGCTCGAAGGCGTGCAGCGAGGGAATGGTGATTTTTTCGCCGCGCTCAAAGCCCTGCAGTGCGGCATCGACCAGGTCTTCGGCGCGCATGACCATGGTCTTGGGGAGGTTTTCTACCGGCAGGCCGCCCGTGGCCCAGAAATCGGTGGCCGTGGCACCGGGCAGTACGGCCTGCACCTGCACGCCCTTGTCGCCCAGTTCATGCTGCAGCGACTGGCTCAGGGCCAGCACAAAGGCCTTGCTGGCGCCGTAGACGCCATTCAGGGTCTCAGGCGTGATGGCGACGATGGAGGCGATATTAATGATGGCGCCCCGGCCGCGGGCTACAAAACCGGGCACGGCCGCATAGGCCAGGCGCATGGGGGCGGTCACATTCAGCTCCACCATCCGCGTCATCTGCTCCACATCGCTTTGCAGCAGCGGCGTGTGCGTGCCTATGCCGGCATTGTTCACCAGCAGGCTGATGCCGGCGTCGGTGCGCAGTCGCTGCTCAACCTGGGCCAGCGCGGCGCGGTCGTTCAAATCAGCGATGAGTACTTCGACGGCGCGGCCGCTGCGGTCGCTGATGTCCTTGGCCAGTGCATGCAGGCGCTCGCGGTTGCGGGCCACCAGAATCAGGTCGTAGCCGCGCTGGGCCAGGCGATCTGCATACAGTGCGCCGATGCCGGTGGAGGCGCCGGTGATGAGGGCAGTGCCAGTGTGTTGGGATGTCATGTTCAAGCTCCTGCTTGCATAAAAGAGTGGATGGCCTGAATGATGTGCCCGGTAGCGTATGGCGTAAATGACGTATATAGTCATAAATCGAGACATTCACCGCAAGCACTAGGCTTGCCAGAAAGCAGCACATGCACCGCATTGCCTATGTTTTGCCCCAGGGTTTTCAGGCCATGGCCCTGGCCACCCAGGCCGTGTTTGAGCTGGCCAATCTGGTAGCGGTTCAACCGTTCTATGCGGTAGAGACCTATGCCCTGGGTGGAGAAGTGCGCTCCTCCACAGGGCTGGTGTTGCAGGCCCGGACCTTGAGCGCGCACAGCAACGCCGACACCTGGCTGGTGGCCGGGCTGATCGCGCCAGCGCTTTCGCCCACGGCTGAGGATGCGGCACTGCCAGCCATGCTGGCCTCCATAGCCCGGCGCGCACGGCGTGTGGCTGGCTTGTGCACCGGGGCCTTTGTGCTGGCCGATGCCGGCCTGCTGGATGGCCGCCGCGCCACCACGCACTGGTATTGGGCCGAGGCCTTGCAGCGCCGCCGCCCCCAGGTGCAGGTGGAAGCCGACCGCATCTATGTGGCCGATGGCCCGGTGTGGACCTCGGCCGGCATGACGGCCGAGATTGATCTGGCGCTGGCCCTGGTGGAACAAGACCTGGGCGCCGAGCTGGCGCGTGCCGTGGCCCACCGCCTGGTCATGCACCAGCGCCGCGCGGGTGGGCAGTCCCAGCATTCGGAAATGCTCAGGCTGGCGCCCAAGTCGGACCGCATACAGCAGGCGCTGGAGCATGCCAGGCGCCACCTGGCCCAGCCCTTGAGCGTGGAAGCCCTGGCCCAGGCGGCCAATCTCAGCCCGCGCCAGTTCAGCCGCGTGTTCACGGCCGAGACCGGTCAATCGCCGGCCAAGGCCATAGAGGGGCTGAGGCTGGAAGCAGCACGGCTGATGATCGAGAGCAGCCGCCACCCGCTGGAAGTGGTGGCGCGGGAGACGGGCTTTCGTGACCGTCGCCACCTGCGCGAGGCCTTTGTGCGCGGCTTTGGCATGCCGCCCCAGGCGGTGCGGCGTGGGGCGCGGGCAGAGCCTTGATGCTGTATCTGCTGATGCTATCTAATCGACAGCAAATTGGCTTGTGGTAGAGCTTGGGCAAGCGAAAAGATGTGCTCAGAAAAAGACCTCCCGAAGGTGGTTGACAGCATAGATGTTGGCTGCGTGGCTCAATATCGTGTGGTGTCGCTAAGCCGCAGTTCTGGCCGGCAGACCAGGGCTGGCGTGTGGTCTGGCAGCGGTGCTACCAAAGGTCGCGGCCAGCAAGCGTGGCGGTGCCGTGGCTGCCATAGGCGGTATTTCGTGGATAATGAGAACTATTCTCAAATTTGTAGGCTGCGCCTGCGCCATTGCTGTGGGCGCGCATGGGCGGGGCTTGCTCTCATCCCGTATTCCGCCCTGTGTTCGAGCGTTACTACCGCGAACTGCTGAATTTTCTGGCCCACAAGGTGCGCGACCGCGATGTCGCCTCCGACCTGGCCCAGGAAAGCTATGCACGGGTGTATGCCGCAGAACGCGCGGGTACCCGTGTGCGCGATCCCAGGGCCTTGCTCTACCGCACCGCGCGCAATCTGCTGACGGACCGCTACCGGCGCGACGCGACGGCGGCGCAGTTCCTGGGAGCGGACAGTGCGGAGGTCGAGCCCGATACCCAGCAGGGCCCTGCTGTGCACGAACCCGAGGTGGCACTGGCTACACGCCAGCACTTCGAGCGCATTGTCCAGGTCGTGGATGGTCTGCCGCCGCGCTGCCGGGAGGCTTTCATCTTGGTCAAGTTCGATGGGCTGAGCCATGCCGAGACTGCGCAGCGCATGGGCATTTCCGTCAAAACGGTGGAAATGCAGATACAGATTGCACTGCGCGCCTGCTGGGACTGCATGGACAGCCTGGAGGGAATCGCGCCCAGGGCAGAGGCAGCATCTCCCGCACGTGCCGTGCGCAAGCGCGGCCCCGGGACGCAGTAGCATGCATGCCTGCGCACGTACCCGTTCCCTGTCCGCTACAGGGTTGCGTGGCACTGGTGCGTCTACTTCTATAACCAGATTCCCCGTATGAGCCAGTTCCACCCTATGGACCCCGACCCCCAGCGCCTGCGCGACGAAGCGCTGGGCTGGTGGGTGCGCCGCCAGGATGCAGGCTGGAGCGCGCAGGACGAGGTGGAATTTCTGGCCTGGTGGCAGCGGGATGCCACACACGCACAGATGTATGCGCGCTGTGCCCGGCAGTCGGCGCAGCTGGATGCCATGCCAGCCGACCTGCTGGCGGGTATGCGCCAGCGCCTGGCCGCAGACCAGGCAGCGGAGGCGGGCCACCGTGCGCGCCAGCAACCCTCCGACCGTACGCGGCGGCGTCTGCTGCTGTGGCCTGCGGCGTCGGCCTTGGCCACGGCGGCCATGGGAGGCGTGGGTTATATGGCCTGGCAGCATCTGCAGGCCCAGCCGCTGTCGGTGCAGGCATTCCGTACCGAGCGCGGGCAGCAGCAAAGCGTCACGCTGGGTGACGGCTCGAGGTTGCGCATGGACACGGCGACGGCGCTGGACGTGCGCTACTACCGCCAGCGCCGGGAAGTGCTGCTGCGCGAGGGGCAACTGATGCTGGAGGTCCAGCCCGATGGCAGGCCCTTCCATGTGCTGGCGGGTAGCACGCGGGTCACCGTGGTGGGTACGCGGTTTTCGGTGCGCTACACCCCCGGTATTCCTGGCAATGCCGGGGTGCAGGTGGCGGTGGAAGAGGGGCGGGTGCGGGTAGCCCCGCTGCGGGATGGCGAACGGGACAGCGGGGTTTATGACCTGCAGGCCGGCAGCTTGTTGACGGCGGGCCAGGAAACCACGGCCGATGCGGGTGGCATGCCCGGCGCCATCCGTACCGTGGCCGAACAGGGTGTTGCCCTGTGGCGCCAGCAGCGCGTGAGCTTTCTGGATGTGCCGCTGTCGCAGGCCCTGGCCGAACTGGGGCGTTACCGTGACACCGGCCTGGTGGTGCGCGACCCGGAAGTGGCGGCGTTGCGACTGTCGGGGACTTTCGATCCCATGGCGGTTGCCGCCTTGCACCGGGCACTGCCACGGGCTTTGCCGGTGCAGCTGCAGGCGCGCGGTGCGGCGGTGGAAGTACTGCCGCGAAAATAAGTAGGAATTTTTTTCGTTTGCAGTACAGGGTCGGGGCGCGGGGCTGCGTCTACAGCAATAGGAGTTTGATTTTTCTATTGCGAAAGAGACACCATGACCCGTCGTCATTTCCCCTTGCTGCCCCTGTCGCTGGCATTGAGCCTGGCCTGGAGTGCGGCGACCGTGCAGGCACAGCAGCCCGTAACCGTCGCGCCCAGTGTGGCCTTCCAACTGGCGCCCCAGCCTCTGGCGCAGGCGCTGAACCAGTGGGCCCGCCAAAGCGGCATGCAGTTGCTGGTGCAGCAGGCCCAGGTGGCCGGCAAGACATCGCCTGCGGTCACAGGCCACCTCAGCCCACGGGATGCCTTGGCGCAATTACTGGCCGGCAGCGGCTTGCAGGCCAGCTTTGATGGCAATGTGGTCACGATAGGGCGGCGTGTCGCCACCGGGGGAGAGGCTGCACTGCCGATGGTGCAGGTCTTGGCCAGCCCGGAGCGCGAAGTTGCCAATGGTCCGGTGCTGGGCTATGTGGCCCAGCGCAGCCTGAGTGCCACCAAGACCGACACTGCATTGATGGAAACGCCCATGTCCATCCATGTGGTGAGCAAGGAGCAGATCGAGAGCCAGGGCACGCAGCAGCTGACACAGACGCTGCGTTACACGCCAGGCCTGTCGGCCGACATTCGTGGCGATACCTCGCGTTTCGACATGATGGCCCTGCGGGGCATTGGCGGCGTATCGGACACTTTTTTGTACCTGGATGGCCTGCGGCTGCCGCGTGGTGCCTCGTATCTGGTGCCGCAGGTGGACACCCACAGCCTGGAGCGGGTGGAAGTCCTCAAGGGGCCGGCTTCGGTGATGTACGGGCAGGCCCCGCTAGGAGGCATTGTCAGCATGGTCAGCAAGCGCCCCAGCGCCGAGACCGCACATGAAATCTCGCTGTCGGCAGGCAGCCACAACCGCAAGCAGCTCACCTGGGACAGCACCGGCGCCCTCAACGAAGACGGCACCCTGCAATACCGGCTGACGGCGCTGGCACGCAAGTCCGACACCTCGGTGCAGTTTGCCGAGGAAGAGCGCAGCTACATCGCGCCGTCGGTGACCTGGAAACCCAATGCCGATACGCAACTGACCGTGCTGGGCCTGTACCAGCATGATCCCAAGGGTGGCTTCTACGGGGTGCTGCCTTCGCGTGGCTCCATCCTGCCGAACCGCTACGGCGCGATTCCACGCGATTTCTTTGACGGATCGCCAGACCACAACGACTTTGACCGAACCCAGTCCAGCATCGGCTATGAGTTCAGCCACCGGTTTAGTGAGCAATGGAGCGTAAGGCAGAACCTGCGCTACTGGCATATGGATCTAGACCAGAGCCAGGTGGGGCTGAGCAGCTTGCAGGCCGACGACCGCACGATCAACCGCTATGCGCTGTGGTCCAAGGAAAAGCTCACGGCCTGGAATATCGATACTCAACTGGTGGGCAAGCTGCAGGCGGGCGATGTGGCGCACCAGGTGCTGCTCGGCGTGGATGTGCAGCGCGATCGCTGGGAGCAGACCCAGGGCTATGGCGCGGCGCCCACGCTGGACTGGCTGGCTCCCAATTACCAGCAGCCCATCACCATGCCGGCGGCCTATACCAGCCCGGATCGCAAGCAGCAACTGACCGGTGTGTACCTGCAGGACCAGATCCGCTGGGGCCGTTGGGGCCTGACCTTGGGCGGCCGCTATGACCGCGTGCACATCACCAATAACAACCTGCTGGCCAAGACCTACAGCGACCAGAAGCTGAGCCGCTCCACCTGGCGGGCAGCCTTGATGCACCATTTTGACAACGGCGTGGCGCCCTATGTCAGCTATGCCACATCGTTCGATCCTTCGGTCACGGCCAATCCCTACGGCGACCCCTTCAAGCCCACGACCGGCAAGCAACTGGAAGTGGGGGTGAAGTACCAGCCAGCGGGCAAGAATGCGTTGTTCACCGCCTCGGTGTTTGACCTGACCCAGCAGAACGTGCTGACCCAGGACCCGAACTCCTCCAACCCTTTGATGCGGGTGCAGACTGGGGAAGTCAACTCCCGCGGTATCGAGCTGGAGGCGCGCTTCAGCCCGATCAAGCATCTCCAGATCATCAGCGGCCTGAGCTGGATCGACCCCGAAGTCACCCGCAGCAACGGCACCGACTTGGGCAAGCGCCCCATCACGGTGGCCAAGACCACCGCTTCGCTGTGGAGCGACTACAAGCTCACCGAAGGTGCGTTTGCAGGGCTGACGGTCGGCGCTGGCGTGCGCCATGTGGGCCACGCCTACGCGGATCCGGCCAACACCCAGAAGATCCCGGCCTACACGGTGCTGGACGCCATGCTGCGCTACGACCTGCGTTACCTGGATGCTTCGCTGCGTGGCACCACGCTGTCGCTGAATCTGAGCAATCTCACCGACAAGACCTTCTTCACCTGCAATGGTGCGAATTTCTGCAACTACGGCCAGGGCCGAACCCTGCTGGCCACGCTCAAATATGGCTGGTAATCCGATGACAACACCTGCTGCGATGCAAACGCAAACGCCAACGCAAACACAAACACCAAGCCAGGGCCGACGGCAAGGCGAGCGCCAGGTGCTGCTGGCCATTGGCATGCTCTATATCGGGTTCGGGGTGATGGTGGCGCTGCTCCAGGGAGGCTTGCCTCCCATCTTGCGCGCGCGCGGCCTGTCGCTGGAGCAGATCGGCTGGACGTTTGCCCTGTACCTGCCCATCGGGCTGTCGTTTCTGTGGGCACCGCTGGTAGACCGCATGCCAATTCCCTGGCTGTCGCCCCGGATTGGCTGGATTGTGGCGGCGCAGTTGGTGGCCGTGGCCGGGCTGTGCGCGGTGGCCTACCTGGAGACCGCTCCCCTGGGCCTGCTGTTCGGGCTGGGGCTGCTGGTGGCCATGGCTGCCGCCACCATGGATCTGGCACTCGATGCCCTGGCCGTGGAGCTGACACATGCCGATGGCAAGCCGCTGGCGGCGTCACTGAAGCTGGCAGCACTGGCATTGGGCGCGCTGCTTGGCGGTGGCGTGCTGGTGGCTGCGCTGGACCGGCTGGGATGGCAGAGCACTTTTCTGCTGGTGGCGGCTTTTCTGCTGCTCTCGCTGGGGCCCGTGCTGGGTCTGGTGCAACGGGAACGGGCGCACAGCGCCCGCCAGCCCAAGTCGCCGCCGCAGTGGTTTGCCTGCCTGCGCCAGGCTCCGATGCGCCACTATCTGGCAATGCTGGTAGTAGCCGCAGCGGTGATCTTTCCGCTCAGCGCACTGAACCGTGTGATGCTGGTGGACCTGGGCGTCCCCATGGAGCACATCGCCTGGCTGGTGGGCACGCTGCAACCGGTGGGCTTGCTGGTGGTGGCGCTGGTGACCACACCGTTGATCCGGCAACTGGGCCACCGCGGTGCCCTGCTGCTGATGGCTGCGGCCGGAGCACTATGTCTGGGCCTGTTGCTGCTGGGGCACCAGCAGCGCATGCAGGCGCTGGCCATCGCGGGCACGGTGGGCATGTCCACCGTGGTGGGCGGGCTGATGGTGGTGTATTCCGCGCTGATTCTGCGATGGTCCGAAGGACCGCAAGCTGCCACCAGCTATGCCGTGCTGTTCTGCGGCACACGCCTGTCGGGCATCGTGGCTTCCATGCTGGCCGGCAAGCTGGTGGCGCTGCTGTCCTGGCCCTGGTTCTACAGCCTGGGCCTGCTGGCGCTGCTGGCATCCACGGCCTGGTTGCTGCTGCATCTGCGCAGATCACCGTTGCCTGCCTAAGACCCGCTCACACAACCCTTGATACGTCGTTGCTTCGTCTTGTCGTACCTCTGTACTGCCTGCGACTTCGCGCCTCGTCTCCAACGCAAATCTTTGATTTGCTGGGCCGTGTGAGCGGCTCTCAGAACGTTTCTCTATGCAAAAAAGAGGCTGAGGCCCCTTTTTTGCGCCCATTGTTTTCAGGACGCTAATCTATGACTTCTCCTGTCATCTCCATCCCCGGTATGGACACCGTGCTTTTTGATGCCAGCGAATGGCCGCTGGTGGTGGGCCGCTTTCCCGAGCTGGGTGAGCCCGATCGCGTAGGCCGCATCCTGTCGTCGCTGGACGCCATCCTTGCGCTGCAACAGCCGTTTGTGATGGCCTGGATTCCCCCCAGCCACGACCATGACGATGAACCGCACGAAGACGAAAAACGCTCCGTGGTGTGGATCAAGCAGCGCAAAGCGGATCTGCGCGCCCACTGCCGGGGTTATCTCTACATCACCCAGGACCCGGCCTTGCGTGCCTTGCTGGAAGATCGGCTGAACCAGGTGCGCAAGATGTATGGTTTTGCCATGGTGGTGGTGGACGACCAGGATACGGCACGTACCCAGGCGCAGGCATTGTTGTAAGCCTGCCTGGCCATAGCAGGCACGCTGGCGCAAAGCAGCATCCGCTCCCCACCAGTCCAGGTCATGGGCACATGGTGCACAGGCCAGACCGGTGCGATGGTTCGGCCATAAAAAAACCGGCCGCCCCGCAAAGGGACGGCCGGTTTTTTGTAGCTGTCGCCTGCGCCCCTTTACAGGGCAGGGCGCAGACAGGGCTTTAGGCCAGCTTGCCGATGATGGCGTTCAGCGTGCTGCTCGGGCGCATGGCGGCACCGGTTTTCTCCACGCTGGGGCGGTAGTAGCCCGCGATGTCGCTGGGCTTGCCTTGCACGGCGTTCAGCTCGGCTACGATGGTGGCTTCACCGGCCACCATGGCGTCCGCCACGGGCTTGAACACGGCTTGCAGGGCGGCATCCTTGGTTTGCTTGGCCAGCTCCTGGGCCCAGAACGAGGCCAGGTAGAAGTGGCTGCCGCGGTTGTCGATGCCGGCACCGGGCTTGCGCGAGGGGCTCTTGTTCTCGTCCAGGAAGCGGCCGGTGGCAGCGTCCAGGGCGTCGGCCAGCACTTGTGCCTTGGGGTTTTGGGCAAAACCGGCCAGGTGTTCCAGCGAGGCAGCCAGGGCCATGAATTCGCCCAGCGAATCCCAGCGCAGGAAACCTTCTTCCACAAACTGCTGCACGTGCTTGGGAGCGGAGCCGCCGGCGCCGGTCTCGAACAGGCCGCCGCCATTCATCAAAGGCACGATGGACAGCATCTTGGCCGAGGTGCCCAGTTCCAGAATGGGGAACAGGTCGGTCAGGTAGTCGCGCAGCACGTTGCCGGTGACGGAGATGGTGTCCTGGCCCTTGCGGATACGGTCCAGCGAGAACTGGGTGGCCTTGACGGGCGACATGATCTGGATGTCCAGGCCGCTCAGGTCGTGGTCCTTCAGATAGGTGTTGACCTTTTTGATCAGCTGAGCGTCGTGGGCGCGGTTTTCGTCCAGCCAGAACACGGCGGGCATGCCGGAGGCGCGGGCGCGGGTCACGGCCAGCTTGACCCAGTCGCGGATGGGCGCGTCCTTGGCCTGGCACATGCGGAAGATGTCGCCAGCTTCGACGGCCTGCTCCAGCAGCACGGTGCCGGCTTCGTCCACCACGCGCACAGTGCCGGTTTCGGCGATTTCAAAGGTCTTGTCGTGGCTGCCGTATTCCTCGGCGGCTTGTGCCATCAGGCCCACGTTGGGCACGGTGCCCATGGTGACGGGGTCCAGTGCGCCGTTTTTCTTGCAGTCGTCAATCACGGTCTGGTAGACGCCGGCGTAGCAACGATCAGGAATCACGGCCTTGGCGGCTTGCAGCTTGCCTTCTGCATTCCACATGCCGCCGGAGTCGCGGATCATGGCGGGCATGGAGGCGTCGACGATCACGTCGGAAGGCACGTGCAGGCAGGTGATGCCCTTGTCGCTGTTGACCATGGCCAGGGCAGGGCGCTCGGCGGCCAGGGCCTTCAGATCGGCCTCGATCTCGGCGCGCTTGGCTCCGGGCAGCTGCTCCAGGCGGGCGTACAGATCACCGATGCCGTTGTTGGGGTTGAAGCCGATTTCGGCCAATGCAGCGGCATGCTTGTCCAGCACGGGGCCGTAGTAGGCGTAGACCACATGGCCGAAGATGATGGGGTCGGAGACCTTCATCATGGTGGCCTTCAGGTGGGCGGAGAACAGCACGCCCTGGTCCTTGGCGTCTTGCACTTGGGCGGCCAGGAAGCTGCGCAGTGCCTTCTTGCTGATGACGGAGGCGTCGATCACCTCGGAGGCCAGAACCTTGGTGGCGGCCTTGAGCACCTTGGTTTCGCCCTTGGCGGTGGCCAGTTCGATGCGCACGCTACCGGCGTTTTGCACCACGGTGGATTTTTCGCTGCCGTAGAAGTCGCCAGCGTCCATATGGGACACATGGGACTTGTTGTCCGCCGTCCAGGCACCCATTTTGTGGGGGTGCTTGCGGGCATAGTTCTTGACCGACAGCGGCGCGCGGCGGTCGGAGTTGCCTTCACGCAGCACGGGGTTCACGGCCGAGCCCTTGACCTTGTCGTAACGGGCCTTGGCGTCTTTTTCGCCGTCGTTGGCGGGCACGTCAGGGTAGTCGGGCAGGGGGTAGCCCTGGCCTTGCAGTTCTTTGATGGCAGCCTTGAGCTGGGGGATGGAGGCCGAGATATTGGGCAGCTTGATGATGTTGGCTTCGGGCTGCTTGGCCAGCTCGCCCAGGTAGGCCAGTTCGTCGCCAATGCGCTGGGCATCGCTCAGCAGCTCGGGGAATTGCGCCAGGATGCGGCCGGACAGCGAGATGTCGCGGGTTTCGACATCGATGCCAGCGGAGCGCGTGAACGCCTGCACGATGGGCAGTAACGAGTACGTTGCCAGCATCGGTGCTTCATCGGTCAGGGTGTAGATGATCTTGGAAGATGAAGACATGTGGTGATGTGTTGTCTAGGGTTCAAAAACCGCGCCTGCGCGCGTGGCGTGTGTCTGCACCGGGCATTGGCATGCCCGATGCGCTATCTGTGTAGCGCACCCAAGAGTCGATCCTGATGCCAAAGTGGGTGGCAAGCTGGCCGCAAGCTCAACTCTTGTATAAGACTTGAGTTTAGCATCAGCTTCCATACTATGGAACGGTGTTTTATGTTGCGCTGCAAAAGTCACCGTGTTTGAGGCGTTTTCCCCTCTGAAAGCAAGCGAATCAGGGGTTCTCGTTGAACTGGGCTTTGAAGTCGAACTCCAGCTTTTGGCATTCATCCGCCTGGGTGAAGTGCACGGGCTTGCCTTCCTTGGGCGGCTTTTCCACTTCCTTCCAGCACAGGCGTATGGTTTCGCGCGCCACCCAGCGGGCTTCGGAGTCGGGGGTGTTGAGGAAATAGCCCATTGCCATCAGTACGGCAAAAAACAGCACGGGCAGGCCGATGAGCCAGCGCACCAGGCGGGGCTTGGGCGTGGGAATGTCGGCGGTGGCGGAGGGATTGGATTTTTCTTCAGACATGAGCGGAATTATCGGCGCCTGTCTGTAGCCACGGGCAGGCTTGCGGCGCGGTGTTGATGCGCATCAAGCTGGGCTGTGCAATGTTGCGTTGTTTGAGCAGCTTCTTTTTTGATAGCTGTCTGCGCAGAGTGTATCAGCGCTAGAGGCTTGAAAGCCTCAATTTTTGTGCTCCCAGGCCTGGCCCCAGTGCAGCAACTGCTCCAGCGCGCGGTCGCGTATGCCCATGGCCTGCAAACCCTCATAGGTGGCAACGGCGTAGTCGCGGGTGCTGCCGTAAATGCCGGCAGATTCGGCAAAGATGCGCTGGTACTGCTCAGGGGCGAGCAGACCGCAATAGCTGGGGCTGCGCCGCGACAGCGTAAAAGCCAGGGCGCGCACAGGCCCCTCTGGTGTGCTGCAGGCAAGCCAACGCGGGTCGTAGGTGGCCAGCGGCATTTCACGCTGCCATAGCAGCCGCAAGGTGTCAGCACCCTGGGCCGCAGGTATGCGGTAGGCCGCGCCCTGGCAGCTGCCACCGGCCAGCATGGCAAACACCAGACCAGGCCGCTCGGGCGTGCCGCGATTGATGCGGCTCCACATCTTCAACGCCCGGTGCCAGCCAAACACCCGGGCATCGCGGCGCTCGGCAAAGTCAAAGTCGGGCCGCCAGATCAGGCTGCCATAACCAAACACCCACAAATCCTGCTCGCCACCCCATTGCGCCATGGTGCGCTCCAGCATGGCCTGCGGGTCACGGCCGGGGAGGGGGGACAAGGGAGCAGGAATATGGGACATGGGGCTTGATGCTAGGCGTTTTGGCTCTAGACGCAATGGCCATGCGCTTACACCAGTGATGGCGAAAGAGTGGTTTCAGGCGTGCCCCTCCTGCAGTGGTTGCATGAGGGGCTGCAAGCCGCACCAGGCGCTTTGTGCTTCAAGCCATGCCGGCAGCCTGGGTCAGGCTTTCGATGTCATCGCTCAGCTCCAGCCAGCGCTCTTCCAGCGTGTCGATTTCGTCGCCCACGGTCTTGAGGCGTTTGCCGGCTTCGGCGATTTCGGCCGGTGGTAGCGGGGTGGCCAGCTTGGCTTCCAGCGCGGTTTTTTCGCTGGACAAGGCGGCCATCTTCTTGTCGATCTGCTCCAGCTCTTTCTTCAGCGGCTTGGTTTTTTCCGACAGTTGCTGGCGCGCGGCGGCGGCCTGTTTGCGTTGCTCGCGCTGGTCGCCCTGGGGCTCGGGCGGGCTGGCGGGGGCGGCTACAGGTGCCACAGCCACGGGCACGGCTGCGACAGAGGCGGCTGCTGCCTTGCTGGTGGCTGCTGCGGCCTGGAGGGCCTGGGTCTCGGCGTTCTTGGCTTCCTCGCGCAGGCGCTTGGACTCTTCCAGCAGATAGCGCTGGTAGTCGTCCAGGTCGCCATCGAAGGGGCCGACCACGCCGCGGCCCACCATCCAGAAGTCCTCGCACACGGCGCGCAGCAGGTGGCGATCGTGGGAGACCAGCATGACGGTGCCGTCGAAGTCGTTGAGCGCCATGGCCAGGGCCTCGCGGGTGGCCAGGTCCAGGTGGTTGGTAGGCTCGTCCAGCAGCAGCAGATTGGGGCGTTGCCAGACAATCATGGCCAGCACCAGGCGGGCTTTTTCGCCGCCGCTCATGGTGCCCACGGCCTGCTTGACCATATCGCCGGTGAAGTTGAAGCTGCCCAGATAGCTGCGCAGGTCCTGCTCGCGGCTGGGTTGCTTGGCGTCCGGCCCCAGCTCCTTGGCCAGGCGGATCATGTGCTCCAGCGGGCTTTCGCTGGGGCGCAGCACGTCCAGCTCCTGCTGGGCAAAGTAGCCGATGTTCAGGCCCTTGCCCTCGGTCACCGTGCCGGCCAGGGCCTTCATGGTGCGGGCAATGGTTTTGACCAGGGTGGACTTGCCCTGGCCGTTGGCGCCCAGAATGCCGATGCGCTGGCCTGCCAGCACCGAGCGGTTCACACCGCTGAGAATCTGGGTGGCTGTGCCCTCGTCGTCCACATAGCCAAAGGCCGCATCGCTGATGGCCAGCATGGGGTTGGGCAGGTTGGCGGGTTCCTTGAACTCGAAGGTGAAGTCGGCCTCGGCCAGCACGGGGCCGATTTTCTCCATGCGCTCAAGTTGCTTGACCCGGCTTTGCGCCTGCTTGGCCTTGCTGGCCTTGGCCTTGAAGCGGTCGATGAACTTCTGCAGGTGGGCCATCTTCTCCTGCTGCTTGGCAAAGCTGGCGGCCTGCAGTTCCAGCTGCTGGGCGCGCAGTTCTTCAAACTTGCTGTAGTTGCCGCCGTAGCGGTTGAGCTGGCCGCTTTGGATTTGCAGCGTGACGTTGGTGATGGCGTCCAGAAACTCGCGGTCGTGGCTGATGACGATCATGGTGCCGGCATAGCGCTTGAGCCAGGCTTCCAGCCAGACCAGGGCGTCCAGGTCCAAGTGGTTGGTGGGTTCGTCCAGCAGCAGCAAATCAGATGGGCACATCAGCGCGCGCGCCAGCTGCAGGCGCATGCGCCAGCCGCCGGAGAAGCTGTCCACGGGGTGATCGAGCTCGCTGGCGCGAAAGCCCAGGCCCAGAATCAGCGCCTGGGCGCGGGCCACGGCGTCGTGGGCGCCTGCATCGTGCAGGTCGGAATAGGCCTGGGCAATGGCCATGCCGTCGTCGTTGGCCTCTGCCTCGGCCAGCTGGCGCTGGACTTCGCTCAGGCGCGTGTCGCCCTCGAGCACAAAGTCGGTGGCGCTCTGGTCGGTCTCGGGCATGTGCTGGGCCACTTCAGCCATGCGCCAGCTCGACGGGATGTGGAAGTCGCCGCCATCTTCATGCAGCTTGCCGCTGAGCAGGGCGAACAAGGACGACTTGCCCGCGCCGTTGCGGCCCACCAGGCCCACGTTTTCTCCGGG
Source organism: Acidovorax sp. (assembly GCA_031277855.1). Lineage (GTDB taxonomy): Bacteria > Pseudomonadota > Gammaproteobacteria > Burkholderiales > Burkholderiaceae_C > Comamonas. Next base: position 111,569 of record JAITLO010000046.1, read on the forward strand.
GTTGATGGTGGCGGAAATATTGTCCAGCACTACTTTGGTGCCGCGACGCAGGGTGACATTCTTCAGGGTAATCATTGGGTGGGGATTATCGCCGGGCTGGGGTTCCGATGGCGCTGCGGGGCAATCGGGCCATGGGGCGCAAGCGGCGCCGGCGTTGCGCAGCGCGCCAGGATGGGGCGGGGGCTGCTCCCAGCAAAAGAGCGGGCTGCGTTGAATCAGCCTGGTTTTTGCATTCTTTTGATGGGGAAAGGATGGCTGTGGCTGCGTAAGGTGCTCTGGTTCAAAGAACGTGTTCAAAGTCTCTACGCAGGCGCGTTGGAGCGCAATCGGGATGAGTTCGAAGCGATGGAGCGCAGCTTGCACTCGTGTGCAAGCAAGAGCCAGCGCGAAGAAATCGCCCGATTTCGCTCCAACCCTTCGGGCCAGTGCCTTTGCGGGCGGTCTACGTCGTTGCGAATCCTCGCAATAGCACGGCTATTGCTGCGGTATCGCGCCTTGTATTCCATCCCGCAAAGACACTGGCGCGCCGCGAGGAGACTTTGAACACGTTCTAAAAGCTAGCCGCGCGGCTATGGAAATGCGATGCTGTGGCTGGGAACCGTTTGGACGCGTGGGCCAAAGCTGGAAATATTGCCAAGTGTTGCGTTGTGGTGCGCAATCACGTCTTGCGCGGAAATGGCGCTATTGCCTGCAGAGGTGTGGGCATCTGACACCAGTGTGACCGGAAACCTCACCGCAAGCGCGCGCCTTGCGGTGGTGCCCTCGCAATCGAATGCTGCAGCCTCGCCTTCACAGAGGCCTTGCTGGACATCGATGACAAGTACAGCGGATTGCATGCTCTGCCTTATGTGGAAGTGGGCGTGGGAATGGGGAACCAAAGCATCATAGGGCTGGCGCTCAGCCCAGGGCGGTACTTTCGCATTCTGTTTCCTCTTGCACATGTATGTGCGCTGCATGTAGATGCAAGCCAACAAAGCCGGCTTGGGGCTGGTAATCAGAACCCAAGGGTGGCCGAGGGCCGTTCAATTTCTGCCGTGGGGCTGCGGGCTTTCATGCTCTCTATAGGCCGCAGCCAGCGTGCGCAGCGCCTCGCGTGAGCGTGGGTCGCGCAGCGTGGAGTGCAGCATCAGCCGTGACGAGGGCAGGGCGGGAAGGCCCAGGCGTTGGCCCACGTCGATGGTATCGGCCGGAGCCAGGCGGCGCGAGCAAGCGGCCACGGCCAGGCCGGCCGAGACAGCGGCCATCACGGCAGAGTGGCCGCCGCCGACAAACACCTCGTTCCAGTCCAGACCCGCGCTGCCCAGGGCGCGCATGGCAATGTCGCGCACGCCGCAGCAGGGGGCGAGTGCGGCCAAGCGCAGCGGGTGTTCGGGCGGCTGCTGGAAATGCGGGGCGGCAAACCAGCCGAAATGCTCGGGCCCCAGGTCTTCGCCGTCGCGGCGGTCGTCTTCCTGGCGCACGATGACGGCGTCCAGCTGGCCCTGGTCAAAGGCGTCCAGCAGGGCGCGGGAATGTTCCAGCCGTACCTCGATGATCAGCGCCGGGTCGCGGGCGTTGAGCCGGGCCAGTAGCGTGGGCACCTCGGGGCCGGCCACATGTTCGGCCACGCCCAGGCGAAAGCGCCGGCAGGTGTAGGACAGGGCAGCCACGGCGCGATCATGCGCGGCCAGAAAGTCGCGCGCCGGCTGCAAGAACAGCGCGCCCTGGGCCGAGAGCCGCACCTGGCGCGGCGTGCGCTCCAGCAGCTTGTGGCCTAGGCGCTCTTCCAGGCGCTTGAGCTTGACGCTGATGGCCCCCTGGGTGCTGCCCAGGGCATCGGCCGCGCGGGTAAAGCTTTGGAACTCGGCAATGCTGACAAAGGCCTGCACCGACTCCACATCCAGCACCGGGTTGCCCATGATCTATCCAGAAATGTTGTGATTGATATGCCCAAGCATAGCGTTGTTAAATAGATGGCCGCTGCCTACATTCCCTTCACCTTTGCAAGTTTGAGGAATGTTTCGCATGTCGCTCTCCACTCCAGCCCAGCGCCACCAGGCGCTGGCTGCTGTTTGTCTCTCCGCCCTGATGCTGGGCTTGGAAATCTCCAGCGTGCCGCCGGCGCTGTCGGCCATAGAGCAGGCCCTGGGTGCCAGCTTTCGCCAGCTGCAATGGGTGATGGCGGCCTACACCATTGCCAGCACCACCATCTTGATGGCTGTGGGCACGCTGGCTGATCGCTATGGCCACAAGCGCGTGTTTGCCACGGCCATCACGGCCTTCGGTATTACCTCGCTGGTCTGCGGCCTGGCTGGCAGTGCCGAGCTGCTGATTGCTGCGCGTTTTCTGCAAGGGCTGGCCGGGGCGGCCATGCTGATTTGCCAGATTTCGGTGCTGTCCCATCAGTTTCCGGGCGGGGCCGAGCGCGGCCGGGCCTTTGCCTGGTGGGGCATGGTGTTTGGCTCGGGTCTGGGGCTGGGCCCGGTAGTGGGCACGGCCATCATGGCCATAGGTGGCTGGCCCTGGGTGTTTTTGGTGCATGCGGCCCTGGCCGTGCTCACACTGGTGCTGGCACACAGGGGCGTGCAGGAGTCGCCGGCCCAGCGTGCCGGCCGGCTGGATGTGGCCGGCATTGCTACGCTGTCGCTGGCGGTGTTCTGTCTGGTGCTGTTCGTCACCCAGGCACCGGTACTGGGTTTTGGCAGTACGGAGGCCCTGGGCATTGCCGCGCTGTCGCTGCTGGGCTTTGCCGGCTTTGTCTGGGCCGAGCGCGTCAGCTGCCAGCCCATGGTGGATTTTTCGGTGTTCCGCGTGCGCAATTTCTCGGGCGCGCTGCTGGGCTCCATGGGCATGAATTTCAGCTTCTGGCCCTTCATCATCTATCTGCCGATTTACTTTCACACCGGCCTGGGCCTGAGCCGGGTGCAGACCGGGCTGGCGCTGCTGGCCTATACCTTGCCCACGCTGTTTGTGCCGCCGCTGGCTGAGCGCCTGGCGCTGCGCTGGCAGTCCGGCCGCGTGGTGCCGCTGGGCATGGCCACCATCGGCCTGGGCTTTGTGCTGATGGCCCTGGGCAGTCTGCTGACCGCGCCGCTGTGGCTGCTGCTGCCGGGCTGTGTGGTGGCGGGCATAGGTCTGGGGCTGACCAATACCACCACCACCAATGCCATTACCGCTGCGCTGCCGGTGAGCAAGGCCGGCATGGCCTCGGGCATGGATTGCAGCGCACGCATGATCTCGCTGGCCTTCAATATCGCCGTGATGGGCCTGGTGTTGGTACAGGGTGTGATGGCCGCTTTGCCACCAGTTCCAGCCGTGCCTGCACGGCAAGGCACTGGGAGCTTGCGCCTGCTGGCCGAGCAGTTGGCGGCGGGAGACCTCAACGCCTTGACGCCTTTGGGCCTGTCGGCAGAGGAGGCACTGGCCGCGCTGGCCAGCGGTTTTGCCTGGGTGATGGCCTATGGCGCAGCCAGTGTGCTGCTGCTGGGGCTGCTGAGCTGGCGGATTTTTGCCTCTACAGCGGGCCGGCAGCGTTGCTTGGACAGGGCTGTTGGTGCGACCACATCGAGCTGAGGCCATCGTTAGCCAAGCTGGCTACAGATGCAAGAGTTGTTAGCAACCATGTCTGGCAGCGTGCTCGGCGGCCTGGACCTACAAAATACGGGAGAGACCATCATCACGATGTCATGTTGTTTCGCTCGAGACCGTGCCGGGCAACCGGTGCGGAGCACTGACCATGCATCTGTCTTCTCCGTCCCCGCTGCACGCTGCGCAGCGTGCCCACTGGCAGGTGGAATCGCTGGCGCTGGATGCCATCGACCCGGCCCTGATCGCCGGCGACCAGGACCTGTTCTATCTGCTGGTGAGCGCCTCTTTTGTGGAAACCGGCTCGGACACCTACGCGGCCAATCTGGTGGCCCACTATGCAGACCACCCCAGCATCCGTGCCTGGCTGGGCCAGCGCTGGGAGCCGGAGGAGCTGCAGCATGGCCGCGCATTGCGGCGCTATGTGGAGGCGGTGTGGCCGCAGTTCCCCTGGCAGCAGGCCTATGACCGTTTTTTTGCCGAATACGCCCCGCTGTGCACGGTGGAGGAGCTGAACGACGACCAGCGCCTGGAAATGGTGGCGCGCTGCGTGGTGGAAACCGGCACGGCGGCCTACTACCACACGCTGCGCGAATTGAGCCGCGAGCCGGTGCTGCGGCAGCTGCTAGACCATATCCGCAGCGACGAGGTCGGCCACTACAAGCATTTTTTGCAGTACTTCAAGCAGCTGCAGGCCGAGCAGCCCGTGGGCCGCACACGCATTGCCGGGGCCTTGTACGCGCGGCTCAAGGAGTTGCGCGACAGCGATAGCGATGTGGCCCTGCGCCATGTGTGGGCGCACCGCAGCACCTGTTTTGCCGACGATGGCCAAGACTTTGCCGCTATGGCCCAGCGCCTGTACGGGCGCGTGCGCCGGCAGCTGCCCACCGATATGGCGGTGCGCATGCTGCTCAAGCCGCTGCTCTTGCCCATACGGCTGGAGGCGCTGCTGCGCCCGCCCATTGCCAGGCTGGCAACCTGGCTGGCCTTGCGGCCGGTTACCGGCCACAGCTGATCACGAGGCACTGATCACAGCGCGATGCGCGCACGCATCACCGTAATTTTGTGAGCATTTTTTGTGAGCATCTGATGCCGTAGCTGCAACACTTTTGAATGGAAAGTGATGTGAGATGCTTGCTGCACATGCGTTTACAGCTATGAAAAAGAGCGACTTCCTGGTCGCTCTTTTTTCTCTCATCGCTCCATAAGCTCTGCAGCGCAGGAGGTGTCGCCGACCTTAGCTGGCCTGCGCCTCGCTCCAATGCTGCAGTGCCTCTTGCGTGACCAGCAGCACCTGCTCGTCGCCGGAGCTGGTGTCCAGCCAGAACACCGGCAGATCGGGGAAGGCGGCTTCAAAAAACGGTTTTTCGTTGCCGATTTCCAGCACCACCACGGCCTCCTTGTTCAGGCGGGCGGGCAGGTCGGCGAAGAGCTGGCGGATAAAGTCCATGCCGTCCGCGCCACCGGCCAGGGCCAGTTCGGGCTCGGCCAGGTATTCGGCCGGCAGCTTGGCCATGCTGTCCGCATTCACATAGGGCGGGTTGCACAGCACCAAATCCCAGGGGCCGGGCACGCTGGTCATGCCATCGGATTCCAGCAGGCGCACGCGTTCTTGCAGCCCATGGCGGTCCACATTGATGCGGGCCACGGCCAGGGCGTCGCTCGAGATGTCGGCGCCCGTCACCTGCACCTCGGGCCAGGCCATGGCGGCCAGGCAGGCCAGGGAGCCGTTGCCTGTGCACAGGTCCAGCACCTGGATGGTCTTGTCGCTGAGCCAGCCGTCTATGCTGCCATCGGCCAGCAGCTCGGCAATAAAGCTGCGCGGCACGATGGCGCGCTCGTCCACATAAAAGGGCACGCCCACCAGCCAGGCCTCGCGCGTCAAATAGGCGGCGGGCTTGCGGCTGCGGATGCGTTCTTCAAAAAGCGTAGCAACTTGTGCTTGCTGCTCGGCCGTTACCGGGGTGTCGGCCACAGACTCCGGGGCGCCGGCTTCGAGTTCGCTGTCCAGCGGCAGCTGGAGCTGCCACAGCACCAGCCAGGTGGCTTCTTCTTCGGCATTGGTCGTGCCATGGCCAAAGCCCACGCCGGCGTCTTGCAGGCATTGGGCGCCGCTGGCGATCAAGGCCTGCACGGTGGTGCCCTGGGGCAGGGTGTAGGGGGTGCTCATGCTTGGCTTTCTTGCGCGGCCAGCACGGCCTGGGCCTGCTGGTGCAGGTTGTCCAGGGTGCGGCGGTAGATGTTCTTCAGCGGTTCCACATCGGCAATGGCGATGTGCTCGTCGATCTTGTGGATGCTGGCATTGGGCGGGCCCAGCTCGATGACCTGGGGGCAGATCTGGGCAATAAAGCGGCCGTCGCTGGTGCCTCCAGTGGTGGAGAGTTCGGTCGTGAGCCCGGTTTCGGCCTGGATGGCGGCCTGCACGGCCACCACCAGCTCGCCCGGCGTGGTCAGAAAAGGCTCGCCGCCCAGGGTCCAGGACAGCTCGTACTCCAGGCCATGGCGGTCCAGCAAGGCTTGCACGCGCTGCTTCAGGCCTTCGGCCGTGCTCTCGGTGCAAAAGCGGAAGTTGAAGTCGATCACCACATCACCGGGGATGACATTGGTGGCACCGGTGCCGGCGTGGATGTTGCTGATCTGCCAGCTGGTGGCGGGGAAGAAGGCATTGCCCTCGTCCCAGCGGGTGGCGGCTAGCTCGGTCAGGGCCGGCAGGGCCTGGTGAATGGGGTTGCGCGCCAGCTGGGGGTAGGCAATGTGGCCTTGTATGCCGTGCACGGACAGGCGCCCACTCAAGGTGCCGCGGCGGCCGTTTTTGATCATGTCGCCGGTTTGCTGCACGGCCGTGGGCTCGCCCACGATGCAGTAGTCCAGGCGTTCACCGCGCTGCTTGAAGACTTCAACCACGGCGCGGGTGCCGTCGAGGGAGGGGCCTTCCTCGTCGCTGGTGAGCAAAAAGGCAATGTCCAGCAGCGGCTCGGGGGTGGCGGCCAGAAAGTCTTCCACCGCCACCACAAAGGCGGCGATGGAGGTCTTCATATCGCTGGCGCCCCGGCCAAAGAGCTTGCCGTCGCGGTAGGTGGGGATGAAGGGCTGGCTGCTCCAGCGCTCCACCGGGCCGGTGGGCACCACATCGGTGTGGCCGGCAAACACCAGGGTTTTGATAGCTGCTTGCGCTTGTGCAGTCTGCGTTTCAGTGCGTTTTGCCGTGCGCTTGGCCCAGAGGTTGTGGACGCGAAAGCTCTCGGGCCCGCTGTCCAGGCGCTCGCAGGCAAAGCCCAGCGGGGCCAGGCGTTCGGCCAGCAGTTCCAGGCAACCAAGGTCTTCGGGGGTGACGGAGGGACGGCTGATCAGGGCTTCAGCCAGCTGCAAGGTGGGCGACATGTCGAAAAACGTGGTTCTGTAACGCAGTTGGGGGGATGGGGCAATCGTAAACCCCTTCCTCCTCCGTGCTGGGTGTGAGCGGGTCTAAAGACAAAGCCCCGGTTAGGCTGTGCCAACCGGGGCCAGGCGTTGCGGCGGCGCTCAGTCGCGCAGCAAATCGTTGAGGCTGGTGGTGGAGCGGGTCTTGGCGTCCACGGTCTTGACGATGATGGCGGCATACATGCTGTAGTCCTTGCCGCCCTTGGTTTGCTTGGGCAGATTGCCCGACACCACCACCGAGCCTGCGGGCACGCGGCCGTAGGTGATTTCACCGGTTTCGCGGTTGAAGATGGGGGTGGACTGGCCGATGTACACGCCCATGGAAATCACCGAGTTTTCTTCGACGATCACGCCTTCCACCACTTCGGAGCGGGCACCGATGAAGCAGTTGTCCTCGATGATGGTGGGGTTGGCTTGCAGCGGCTCCAGCACGCCGCCCAGGCCCACGCCGCCGGACAGGTGCACGTTCTTGCCCACCTGGGCGCAGGAACCCACGGTGGCCCAGGTGTCGACCATGGTGCCTTCGTCCACATAGGCGCCGATGTTCACGTAAGACGGCATCAGGATGGCGCCCTTGGCGATAAAGCTGCCGCGGCGGGCCACGGCGGGCGGCACCACGCGCACGCCGGTGGCGGCGATTTCGGCTTCGCTCATGCCCTCGTACTTGGTGGGCACCTTGTCATAGAAGTTCAGGGCGCCGGCCTGCATCAAGGCGTTGTCCTTGAGGCGGAAGGACAGCAGCACGGCCTTCTTGATCCACTGGTGCACGGTCCACTGGCCCACGGCCTCGCGGGTGGCCACGCGCAGGCGGCCGTTGTTCAGCTCGGCAATCACATGTTCCACGGCGTCCACGACTTCCTTGGGGGCGGAGGAAGCGGAGATGGAGGCGCGGTTTTCCCAGGCGGTGTCGATGGTGTGTTGGAGTTGTTGCGTCATGGCAATGGCTCGGTAGCTCAGTTGGTATGGGTGTGAATGAAGTCAACGATGCGGCGCGCGGCCTGCTCGCATTCGGCGGTTTCGGCCACCAGGGCCATGCGTACACGGCCGGCACCGGGGTTGTGGCCCTGGGCCTCGCGCGCTAGATAGCTGCCCGGCAGCACGGTGACATGCTGCTCGGCGTACAGGGCGCGGGCAAATTCGGCGTCGCTCATGCCCAGGTGGGCAGGCACGCCGGCCCAAAGGTAAAAGCTGGCATCGGGCAGGCGCACGTCCATCACTTGGGCCAACAGCGGCGTGACGGCGGCGAACTTTTCGCGGTACATGCGGCGGTTGTCCTCCACATGGGCTTCGTCGGCCCAGGCGGCAATGCTGGCCAGCTGCACTGTGGGGCTCATGGCGCCGCCGTGGTAGGTGCGGTAGAGCAAAAAGGACTTGAGCAGCTGGGCGTCGCCCGCCACAAAGCCGCTGCGCAGGCCGGGCACATTGCTGCGCTTGGACAGGCTGGTGAAGGCCACGAGATTGCGGAAGTCGCTGCGGCCCAGCTGCTTGGCGGCTTCTAGGCCACCAAGAGGAGCTTCATCGCGGAAATAGATCTCGCTATAGCACTCATCGGAGGCGATCACAAAGCCGTAGCGGTCGGACAACTCGAACAGCTTTTTCCACTCGGCCAGCGGCATCACGGCGCCCGTGGGGTTGCCGGGAGAGCAGACGAAAATCAGCTGGGTGCGCTGCCAGACCTCGGCGGGCACGGCATCCCAGTTTACGGCGAAGTTGCGCTCGGCCTCGCTGGCAGCGTAGTAGGGCGTGGCCCCGGCCAGCAAGGTGGCGCCTTCGTAGATTTGGTAGAAGGGGTTGGGGCAGATCACGGTGGCGCCGGAGCGCGTGGGGTCGATCACGGTTTGCGCAAAGGCGAACAATGCCTCGCGCGAGCCATTGACCGGCAGCACCTGGGTGGCCGCGTCCAGCTGTACGCCATAGCGCCGGCCCATCCAGTCGGCACAGGCTTGGCGCAGGCGGATATCACCCGCCGTAGCAGGGTAACTGGCCAGGCCCGCCAGATTGTCCGTGACAGCTTGCTGTAGGAATGCTGGCGTAGGGTGGCGGGGCTCACCCATGCCCAGGCTGATGTGAGGGAGCTGGGCAGGCGGGGTGACGCCCGCAAACAATTGGCGCAGCCGCTCAAAAGGATAGGGCTGCAGTTGGGAGAGCAGGGGGTTCATGGTGCACGCATTATCGGGGTCGCGCCGGTGCGGGGCATGAACTTTTCCCAATCTGACGGGGGTTTTCGTCTTTTTGTCGTGGTAGCACGTAGCTATTGATGAAAACCCCTGTGTGATGGGGTTTGCGTGAGGGCGCCCGCTCGCGTACAACGAGTGGCAACGAATGAAAACAAAGACAGCAAGAGATGGGGAGACAAGATGTTTAGCCAGCTTTTTTTTGGGCCGGCCTTGTGGTTGCTGCGGCGCATGGGCATGCGTGCCAAGTTCATCGTCTTGGCCCTGTGCGGTGCGGCGGCACTGGCCGTGATGCACTGGAGCGGCGCATGGCTGGAGACCTATTGGCTGCAGCTGGCGGCGCCGGCGGGAGTGATTTTTTTGTTTCTTTATGGCGTGGGCGGTCTGTATATGGACCTGGCCCAGGGCCTGCACCAGCTGCTGCGGGTAACCCGCCAGGCCACGCAAGGTGATTTGACCAGCCGCGCTGTTTTTTCCGGACGCGATGAGCTGTCTGCGCTGGGCACGCAGCTCGATGCTATGGTGCTGTCGCTGTCCGCCATGGTGGCCGATGTGCGCAGCAATGCCGCCCTGGTGGCCCAGGCTGGTCACCACCTCACAGAGGACCAGCATGCGCTGTCGGTACGTACCGAGCAGCAGGCGGCCAGCGTGGCGCAGACCGTGGTCAGCGTGGAGCAGGTGAGTGCCACGGTGCAGAACAACTCCGGCATGGCCAAGGCCGCCGATGCACAGACCTTGCAGGTGCGCCAGGCCGTGGAGCAGGGTGCCCAGGCCATGGAGCGGGCCGTGCACTCGGTGGAGGCCATTGAGCAAAGCGCAGGGCGCATGAACGAGATCATCGGCGTCATCGATGGCATTGCCTTCCAGACCAATATCCTGGCGCTGAACGCGGCCGTGGAAGCCGCCCGTGCCGGCGAGCAGGGCCGGGGCTTCGCCGTGGTGGCCTCGGAGGTGCGTTCTCTGGCGCAGCGCTCTTCGGAAGCGGCCAAGGAAATCAGCCAGCTGATCGGCAACTCGGTGCGCCAGGTGGGGGACAGCACGCAGATGATCCGCAAGGCGGGTGCCGAGATGGCACAGATTTCCCAGGGCATGCACAGCGTGGCCCGGCATGTGACGGCCATCACCGAGGCCGGAGCCAGCCAGGGTTTGGGCCTGGAGCAGATCAGCCTGGCGGTGCACCAGATCGACCAGGTGACCCAGGACAACGCCCAGATGGTGCACCAGGCCGTACGCCATGCCCAGACGCTGGAAGAGCGCGCGGTGACGCTGACGCGTGCCGTCGCGCGCTTTCGCCTGCAGCAGGGCACGGCCGAAGAGGCCCAGGCCTTGGTGGAACGCGCGCTGGCGCTGCGTCGCATGGGCATGCCACTGGAGCGCTACTGGGCAGCGCTGACTGACCCGGGTCAGCCGTTTCATGACCGGGATATGTATGTCTTTGTGCTGGATGCGGACGGCCGCTACCTGGCTTTTGGCGGCAACCCTGCCCGGGTGGGCAGCCGCGTGCAAGATGCCAAGGGCGTGGATGGCCAGCAGCTGTTGAACGACATCATCGGCCAGGCCGAGAAAGGCCCAGGCTGGGTGGAATATGCCTACCTCCACCCCGACTCAGGCAAGGTGCTGACCAAGATGTCCTTTGTCTGCAAGCAGGACGGGGTGTACCTGGGCTGCGGCATTTACAAGGAGTTTGCGGGAGGGTGAGTGTGAGTAGCTCCCCCCTGAGGCGCTTTGCGCCTTCCCCCGCTCTCGCTCGCTGCGCTCGCGGGCAGGGGGCCGACACCAGCGCGGCGGGGCGGCCCTTGCGCGGTGCCCTGACATGGGCTGTGCCAGTTTGATGCGGTCTCCCTGTGGGCAGGGCATCAGCATTCCAAGAGAGAGGCATCTCTGCTCTGATGATTGCAGCGTCGTCTAGGCCTTGTTGCGCAGGGCGCGGGCCTTGGCCAGGGCGGCGGCAATGGCGGCTTTTTTGGGGTCGATGGCGGCGGTGGCAGCGGGCTGCTGCAGTGGCTTGGCTGGTTGGCTGTCGGTGCCTGCTGGCGCAGCTTGCGGGGCTTCTGCGCTGCGCAGCACGCGGCGCGGTGCGGCCAGGCGCTGTTGGTGCTGGGTATAACGGGCGCGCGCATGTTCGGCCTGGTTGCTGGACCAGGCTTGCCAGCCAGTGGCATCTCCGCTGACCACATCAAGCTGGATGCAGTCCACCGGGCACACGGGCAGGCACAGTTCGCAGCCGGTGCAGTGCGCGGCCTGCACGGTGTGCATTTGTTTGTTGGCACCCAGAATGGCGTCGGTGGGGCAGGCCTTGATACACAGGGTGCAACCTATGCACCAGGCCTCGTCGATGCGGGCCACGGTCAGTGGCCCTTCCACGCCAAAGCTGCGGTTCAGCGGCTGCACGGCCTGGCCTGTCAGCGCAGCCAGGCGCTGGATGCCTTCCATGCCACCGGGGGCGCATTGGTTGATGGGCGCAGCCTGCTCGGCAATGGCCTGGGCGTAATGGGCGCAGTCAGGGTAACCGCAGCGTGTGCACTGGGTCTGGGGCAGGGCCTGGTCAATGAAAAAAGCCAGTCCGTGCAAGGAGGGCAAAAAAGCCAGTCCTTGCAGGGCTGGCTGGGGTGCCTGTGGCGGTAGGGGCTGGGCCATGGGCCCGTATTATCGGCGCGTGCGTCGTTTGCTGTGTGCGGGGGCGGCGGTCACGCTCAGTGCTGCAGGGCTTTCCTGCACCTCGGCTGCGGCGGCCGGGCCGGCTGCGCGGCGGCTGGCGCTTTCGGACGGGCTGCTGCTGTGGCGTTGCAAGATGAATTCACGCAGGCGCGGGTAGACGAATTCGCGCCAGCGGCGGCCGCTGAAGATGCCGTAGTGGCCGGCGCCGGGCACATCCAGGTGTTGGCGCATCTGCTCTGGGATTTGCGTGCACAGATCGTGGGCGGCGCGGGTCTGGCCGGAGCCGGAGATATCGTCCAACTCACCTTCCACCGTCAGCAGCGCACTGCGGCGAATGTCCTGCGGGCGCACACGCTCGGTTTCGCCAGCGGTGTTGATCACATCCCAGGTGCCGTTGACCAGCTTGAAGTCCTGGAACACGGTGGCGATGGTCTCCAGGTAGTAGTCGGCGTCCATGTCGAGCACGGCGTTGTACTCGTCGTAGAACTTGCGGTGGTGTTCGGCGCTGGCGCCGTCGCCCTTGATCAAGTCCTTGAAGTAGTCGTAGTGGCTGGTTGCGTGGCGGTCGGGGTTCATGGCCACAAAGCCGGCGTACTGCAAAAAGCCGGGATAGACACGGCGCCCGGCGCCCGGGTAGTTGTCGGGCACGCGGTAGATGACGTTGTTCTCAAACCATTCAAAGCTGCGCTGCGTGGCCAGGTTGTTCACCGAGGTGGGCGAGCGGCGTGCATCGATGGGACCACCCATCATGGTCATGGTCAGCGGTGTGGCTTCGCCGCGGCTGGCCATCAGCGAGACGGCGGCCAGCACGGGCACCGTGGGCTGGCAGACGCTGACCACATGGCAGTGGCCATATTTGGCCTGCAGGTGGCGGATGAACTCCTGCACGTAGTTGATGTAGTCGTCCAGGTGGAATTCACCCTCGGACAGCGGCACCAGGCGGGCATTCTTCCAGTCGGTGATGAACACCTTGTGGTCGCCCAGCATGCTGTTGACAGTGTCGCGCAGCAAGGTGGCGTAGTGGCCGGACAGCGGGGCCACGATCAGCACTGCAGGCTGGTCCAGCAAGGTGTCCAGCGTGGCGGGATCGTCGGAGAAGCGCTTGAAGCGGCGCAGCTCGCAAAAAGGCTTGTCCACCTCCACCCGCTCGCGGATGGTGACGTCCACGCCATTGACCTTGACGGAGCGGATATCGAATTCCGGCTTTTCGTAGTCCTTGCCCAGGCGGTAGAACAGGTTAAAGCCTGCGACCATGCGCTGGGAGTAGGGGAGCTTGCTCAGCGGCAGCATGGGGTTGCTGTAGAGCTTGGCTGTGGCACGCGCAAAGTCGGCAAAGGGCTCGACAAGAGCCCGCTGGGTTTCATAGAGCTGGTAGAGCATGGGGCGACCGCTGCGATATATATGTTGCAATGCAATATAACAGCACTTGCTAACGACAGTGCAAGGAAATGTCCCTGCTTTACATCACAAAAGAGACAAAAGATGCGCCTGTTTGGGGCGCATTATTTGGGGTTGAGTCCTTTTCAGCTCTTGGTGTTGGCGATAGTGAAGACTTCGCTGGGCGGCAAATGTTTCAAGCGATGGTCACTCCAGACCTGGCGCCAGCGTCGGGCCCCCGGCAGGCCGTGGCGCAAACCCAACATGTGGCGGGCAATGGCGTACCAGCCCGTGCCGTGCTCTGCAGCTTCTTGCTCCATATAGCGCACCATGGCCTCTTCCACCTCGATGTGGGTGAGTGCGTTGGGCGCAGCGCCAAAGTACAGCGCGTCCCAGCGGGCCAGCCACCAGGGGTTGTGATAGGCCTCGCGGCCCACCATCACGCCGTCGACCTGGTCTAGCAGGTCTTGCACCACGGCATCGGTGGCAATACCGCCATTGATGGCAATCGTCAGCTGAGGAAAGTCGCGCTTGAGCTGGGCCACCACGTCATAGCGCAGCGGCGGGATTTCGCGGTTTTCCTTGGGTGACAGGCCTTTGAGCCAGGCATTGCGGGCGTGGACGATGAACACATTGCAGCCACCCTCGGCCACCGTGCCTATGAAGTCGCGCACAAAGCCGTAGCTCTCTTCCTTGTCGATGCCGATGCGGTGTTTGACGGTGACCGGCACATCCACCGCATCCACCATGGCCTTGACGCAGTCGCGCACCAGGCTGGGCTCGTGCATCAGGCAGGCGCCGAAAGCACCGCGCTGCACGCGCTCGCTGGGGCAGCCGCAGTTCAGATTGATTTCGTCATAGCCCCATTGCGCACCCAGTTGAGCTGCCTTGGTCAGGTCGGCAGGCTCGCTGCCGCCGAGCTGCAGGGCCAGCGGATGCTCTTGCGCGTGAAAGCGCAGATGGCGCGGCACATCACCGTGCAGCAAGGCGCCGGTGGTGACCATCTCGGTATAGAGCAGGGCGTGGCGGCTGAGCAGACGGTGCAGATGGCGGCAATGCCGGTCGGTCCAGTCCAGCATGGGCGCAACGCTCATGCGCCAGGGTGAGTGTGCGGCAGTGGTGGGGGAATTGTCTGGGCGGTTCATGGAGCCTGAAAACATGGGATTTGCGCGCCATAGGTTGGGGTCCATGCGGAAGTGGCCCTGAGGCTGCGCACCGGCAGCGAATGGCGCCAGTTCCGAAAGCAGGGCGGTATTGTGCCCACTGTGGCAGCGGCTTTCACAGCCAAGGCCTTGTGCAGCGCTGCGTGCTCATCAGCCATGGTGATGCTGACCATCAAATTTGATAGCTTCTCATGCTTTCTGGATAAGGGGTAGGGCTATTTATAATTCCTGCTTTGAGAGAGCGAGGAAGAAAAATGCGTGTGCAATGGCTTCGTGCCTGGATGTTGTCTGCCTGGATGGTTGCGGTAGGAGCGCAGGCTCAGCCCAGCGAATGGCTGGAAGCCGCAGAGGCAGGCCAGCCCGCTGCCCAGTATGAATTGGGCTCTGCCTATTTCAACGGCAAGGGTGCAGACAAAAACACCCAGCAGGCCTTGCACTGGTTTAGCCTGGCGGCCGCACAAAATCATGCCCAGGCCCAGTACATGCTGGGGCTGTTTCATCTTCTGGGCGTGCAAGGGGTGGACAAAAACCTGCAGCAAGGCATGGAGTGGCTGCAGAAATCGGCCGCCAATGACAATATCGATGCCCAGAACATGCTGGCTGGCCTGTATCTGCGCGCCAAGGATGTGCCGCGTGATGTGGCTCAGGGCATGGGCTGGTTGGAGCGTGCTGCGCAGCAGGGATCTGTCACGGCGCAAAGAAACCTGGCGTTTGTCTATCGCAAGGGAGAGCTGGTTGCCCAGGATTTGAAAAAGGCCTTGTACTGGAATATGGCTGCGGCCCAGCAAGCCGATATGCAGGCCCAGTTTCTGGTGGGTGAGATGTACTACCTGGGTGAGGGTGTAGAGCAAAGCCATGCCGAGGCTGTGAAGTGGCTGGCACCGCTGGCGGAAAAAGACATGCCAAACGCCAAGCTGGTGCTGGGCAAGATTTATTTTGAGGGGCAAGGCGTAGCGCCGGATTACCAACGGGCCGTGTTGCTGCTGCACGATGTGGCCATCCGTGGCTCGGGCCCTGCGTATTTCGAACTGGGCCGCTTGTTTGAGCAAGGTGAGGGCGCCTACCGCAACGAGAAAGAAGCGATTGCCTATTACACCCAGGCCAGCAAATACCAGCATGCAGGCGCTATGCAGCGCCTGGCGGAACTCTCTGCATCGTCAGCTGGCGCCGCGCAAAGCGTGCAGTCCATGGAATATCTGGAGAATCTGAACTCCGCCTTGCGGGGCAATATGCTGGCACAGTACAACGTGGGCGTTTTTCAGTACCTGGGCAAGGGCTTTGAACAGCCCAACCATGCCGAAGCGGCCAAATGGTTTGCCAAAGCGGCAGAGCAAGGCTATGCCAAGGCCCAGTACAACCTGGGCACGTTGTATGAAAGCGGCGAGGGCGTGGTCCAGGACATGGCCCAGGCTGTGAAGTGGTACCGCCTGGCAGCCGAGCAGGGCAATGCACCGGCCCAATACGCCATGGGAACCCTGTACAGGGATGGGCAAGGCGTGAAAAAGAATGCCAAAGAAGCCCAGCGCTGGCTGCAACGCGCAGCAGACCAGGGCTATGCGCCGGCGCAAAAGGCCTTGGCGCAACGCTGAGATCGCTCGCCTGGGCGACTACAGCACTCCCTGACCGTGTGCTTGAAGCATAGGCGGCTCAGAATTCTGAGTCGGCCTGAATGCTTGCGCCGGAGTGCCGTATCGGCCTGGCGCATGTCGGTCTTATTTTCCAGACACATTACCTAGCGCCGGCCTCTCGTCATGCATTTTCATATGCAGCACTTTCTGCTTGAATCCAGCTTACATGAAAGAAGAAATGTTCAGCGATCTCAGCATCTGTTGCGCTATCAGTCCACAAAGTGCTGCAAGTGGCCCAGCGCATGCGGGGTCTTCAGCCCGGCGCGTTGCAGCACTTCGGCCTCGCTCAGGCCGGATTGCAGCCATTGCACGATCACGGTGTTGCGCACCACCTGAGGCCCCATGCGGGGCGGCAGCTCCTGTGGGTGTTGGGCGCTGGCGGCTTGCAGTGTTTTGCTAACCAGGTGCAGCACCGTGTGGGTGGACAGCGCGGGGGCTTTGCGGGTGCAAAACAAGGCGGGTTGCTGGGCCATGGGGGCATAGCCTGCGCGGTAGGCCAACCAGTCCTGCAATGCATCCGCCAGCAGCGTCTGTACCGCCAGCGTGCGAGGCTGCATGGTGCGTGAGCCGGTGATGCGCAGGGCAGTGATGCGGGGCTGCCGCAAGGGTTTGGCTGTAGGCTGGGCGGCTTGAGAGTTTTCTGTCTCGGCTTGCTCCCACAGCACATCTTCCAGCACCAGATTGCGCACTTCTTCCGACGACAGACCCAGTTGCATCAACACCAGCAGCACGGCGCGGTCGCGGGCGCTGATCAAATCGGTGGCAACGGGGACTTGCTGCTGTAGCGCCCGCCACATGCGGGGTGTGAGGATGGCGCCCCGGGGGTCTTCACTGGGTGGGCGATCCTGGGAGGCCAGGCCTTGCACGGGGTTGTGTTCCACCCAGCCGTGGAGCTGGGCATGTTGGTAAACACGGTCCAGTACCCGCCAGTAGCGGCGCTGGGTGATGGCACTGGGCAGGTCCAGCTGTTTCTGGCTGCGGGTGACCTGGGTGAGAAACTGCAGAACCTGCTCGGGCGTGGCGTGCAGCCAGGGCTGCTGCTCCAGTGCATCGCTGTACATGCTGGCAGGGGATGCTTCCCCTTCGGCGCAAGCAGGATCTGCCTGGCCTGCCAGGAATTTCAACCAGGCCCCCCAGATGAAGCGATAAGGGCTGGCTGCAGTTTCTGACAAAGGCATCCAGCGGTGCTGTCCACAGGCCTGAAGCCAGTGCGAGAACAGCTCCATGCCCAGCGGTGGAGCCGGCAGCAGCCCAGTCGAGGAGGGCAAAGAGGGGGACTGGTGCGGGTGGCGCATGCTTTTATTTTAGGAGCTATAGATGCCCATGAACGCAGTGCTACAGCCTGATTGGTATGGCGAAGCAGCTCAGCTGGCCGCCTGCAAACCATTGGAAAAATGGGCTTGCATGGCCAGACGCGCAGCCTCGGGGTTGCGTTGCATCAGCGCCTGCACAATGGCGCGGTGCTCGCTCAGGCTGTCATGAATGCGCCCGCTCTTGGACAGCGACTGGTGGCGGTTGAGCTTCATCACCTTGCGCAGATCGCCCACCACCTGGTTGCGCCAGCGGTTGTGGGCCATGCGCAGCAGCGCGGTGTGAAAGTCTTCGTTGAGGGCAAAAAAACGCTCGGCATTGTCAACGGCCGCCTCCAGCGCTTCGTGCAGGGTACGCAACTCGGCCAACTGGGCATCCGTGGCCTGGGCGGCCACCACGCCTGCTGCATCGCTTTCCAGCAGGGACAGCAGGTGGTAGACCTCTTTGAGGTCAGCCTCCGAGGCCTCGGCTACATAGGCGCCGCGGCGTGGCTTCATGGTCACCAGGCCTTCTGCGGCCAGCACCTTGAGGGCTTCGCGCAAAGGTGTGCGGCTGATGCCGATCTCCTCTGCGATCTTGAGCTCGTCAATCCAGCTGCCAGGTTCGAGCAAGTGGCTGAAAATGCGTTGGCGCAGCAGTTCGGCCACTTCTTCGTAGAGCGCAAGGCGGGGCAGCGGGGCAGTCTTCATGCGGCCAGATTATCAATGCTTGGGGCCGCTTCTGGGTTTAGAACGTGGTCAAAGTCTCCTAGCGGCGCGCCAGTGTCTTTGCGGGATGGGATGCTAGGCGCAATACCGCAGCAATAGCCACGCTATTGCGAGGATTTGCAACGACGCAGACCGCCCGCAAAGCCACTGGCCCGAAGGGTT